>NZ_JAXCWI010000002.1:0-853994 GCF_034045055.1 Microbacterium sp. CFBP9023
TTGGCATTTGACAAGTGCACGCTGTTGAGTTCTCAAGGATCGGATGCTCCCACGACCCAGTCATCACAACCAGGCCCGAAGGGCAACTTCTCTATCTTAGCCATCCCGTCCCGCTTGTCAAATCAGCGCGCCGCGCGGATCTTGGATCCGCTGCGCAGCTCTTGACAGCCGCAGATGGGGTGGATCTCCCATCCTAGACGCAGGCGTCTGTTCTCACAAGTGAGTGGATCGGGAGGTGGTTCTCCGCTTGAGGGGGGTGAAGCTCTCGGCTCCTCCGCTTCCCTGTGGGGCGAACAAGTAATAAGTTACGTGGGTTCTGGGGTTCTGGCAAATCGGGCCACCACCCCCGGGCGTGTCGCCGCACCAGGTGGCAACACTTTTCCCAGTCCAGCGCCGGTATTCCGCCGAGATCGCCGCCACGAGTACGATCGCAGCGTGACCCAGCTGCCGAATCGCGCCCCCTCCGCTGCTCTGTTGGACCGCGTGTGGTCCGCCCTCGGGCTCGCGCCGGTGGAGGTTGATTCCGGCGCCCCCTTCGTTCACGCCGTGCCTCTCGAGTCGCGCCTCGCGACGGCGGATCTGGCCTGGGCGAGCGTTCGGGCCGTGTGTCTGGCGGCCGGCGTCGACTCCCTCCCCGACCCCGATCGCATCGCCGTCGCGTACCGGAGCGATCGGGTGCTCACCGTCGACGGACGCGCCCCCGATGTCTGGTCCCCGCACTCGGGATTCTTCCGGGCGTCCGACGGGTGGATCCGCACCCATGGCAACTACCCCCACCACGCGATGCGCCTTCTGACCGGTCTCGGGCTCGGAATCGACGCAGCGGGCGAAGAGGTCCGAGCGGCCATCCTGACTCAGTCGGCCGCCGACGCTGTCGATCGGATCGTCGATGCGGGCGGACTCGCCGTGCCCGTGCTGCCGGAGGACCCCATCCACGACGCTCAGCTGCGGTCCGCTCCCCTGCTCCAGGTCGATCGGATGCCCTCCCCGAGCGGCGAGGAGCCGCGCCGGCGAGACGGCGACGATCGTCGTGCACCACTCACCGGCACCCGCGTGCTCGATCTCACCCGGGTGATCGCCGGTCCCGTCTGCACCCGCACGCTCGCACTGCTGGGAGCAGACGTGCTGCGCGTCGATCCCCCGCAGCTGCCCGAGCCCGAGTGGCAGCACTTCGACACAGGTCACGGGAAGCGATCGACGCTGCTCGACGCCGGAACCGAGCGTTTCGACGAACTGCTCGCCGAGGCTGACGTCGTCGTCCTCGGGTACCGACCGGCAGCCCTCGCGCGACTCGGCCTCTCCGCATCCGCCCTGATCGAGCGGCACCCGAGTCTGGTGATCGCGGAGCTCAGTGCGTGGGGCGACGACCACCCCTCTCGCGCGGGGTTCGACAGCTTGGTGCAAGCGGAGTCCGGGATCGCCATGATCGAGACGCCGGACGGCGACCGCCCGGGGGTCCTCCCCGCGCAGGCCCTCGATCACAGTGCCGGGTACCTGCTCGCAGCCTCGATCATCTCGCTGCTCGAGCGGCGCCGTCGAGAAGGTGGTGGCTGGGTGGTGCGCACGTCGCTGCGTCGAGTGGCCGCAGAGCTTCTCGGGATGCCACGGTCCTCGGGATCGCGATCGGTATCGGGGTCGGAGCGGGAACGGGTGCTGGACCTCGCCGCCCACACCGCGACGTTCGACGTCGCAGGGCAGACGATCACCACGGCGCGATCGGCGCTTCCCAGCCTCGATCTCGCCGCCCCCCATCGCTGGGGATCCGATCAGCCGCGCTGGTGAATGCGCCGGAACACCGGCAGCGACAGACAGAGCACGAGAGTGAGCACACCCCACAGGGCGCACGCCGGCGGCAGCATCCGGTAGGCCAGATGCTGGTAGGTGAACTCCTCGGTGAACGGCCCGTAGCCGGCGTAGCCGAGGGCCCACGCCGTGATCAGCACCGCGGGAAGTGACAGCCACCAGGCGATTCGGACGCCCGACGGCAGCACGCGATCCACGCTTTCGCGGGGATCAGCGCGGTTCACCCGGAGAATCCCCCAGATGCCGATCACGAGCAGGCCGATCACGCTCGAGCCGTACTGCAGCCACTTGTATCCGGTGAACGGCCCCCACACATCGTCGAGCGCGGGAAGAACATCGACGCCCCAACGGCCCTCGTGCGTGAAGAGATCCCAGACGATGTGCGACAGCACTCCCAGCACCAGCGATGCCGCGAGCATCGCCGGGTACAGCCGATCTCGAGCACCGACGCCGACGGCGGCTCGGGCCGCTTCGACGCCGGACTGCGACCAGTCGGCAGGGACCCGCCGAGCCAGCCAGAGCGGAGAGAGCTCACCGACGGCCGGGCGCAGCACGACGCGCCACAGCAGGAACAGCCCGAAAGCGACCAGCGCGGTCCACACGACGTTGCCGAATGAGTGGGTGAACGAGTACGGGAGGCCGACCCCGCGGATGAACAGCGGAAGGTCGGGCGTCATGGCGCCGATCGCGATCGCGGCGGGCACGAGCGGCGTGCGGATGAACGGGAGGGCGACCACTGCATGACTCGGCGTGAACGGCATCGGCAGGCTCCTGTCGAGTGTGAACGGTGGAAGCGTGACGGCGGCCGTCCGAGGACTCTCAGACGACCGCCGTCAGGCGATCAGGGTCGGATGTTCACGCGAGGAAGACACCTGCGAGGGTCTTCTTGCCGCGGCGGAGCACAGAAACCCCACCGGGCAGAGATCCCTTGACGGTGGCTGCATCGTCTTCGACACGCGATCCGTCGAGCGACACTCCGCCCTGGCTGATCGCGCGTCGCGCTTCGGACGAGCTGGATACCAATCCCGT
Source organism: Microbacterium sp. CFBP9023 (assembly GCF_034045055.1). Lineage (NCBI taxonomy): Bacteria > Bacillati > Actinomycetota > Actinomycetes > Micrococcales > Microbacteriaceae > Microbacterium > Microbacterium sp. CFBP9023. Next base: position 2,833 of record NZ_JAXCWI010000002.1, read on the forward strand.
GGCGACGAGCGCATCGACCACCGATGACCCGGATTCGACCGTCGCGTTCGGCAGCTCTTCGAGCGCCGTGCGCAAGGTCGACGCGTCGAGGGCAGTCAGATCACCCTGTCCGAACAGGGCCTCGGATGCCGCGATCACCGCAGCGGCCGCATCGATGCCGTGCACGGTGGCGACGACCTCGAGCGCGAGACGCTTCTGTGCGGCGCGACGGAAGGGCTCGGACTCGACCAGCGCCTCGTAATCCTCGATCTCCGCCCGGGTGAGGAAGGTGAAGACCTTCAGCCTGCCGATCACGTCGGCATCCGCGGTGCTCAGCCAGAACTGGTACATCCGGTACGGACTGCACATCTCGGGGTCGAGCCAGATGGCGTTCCCCTCGCTCTTGCCGAACTTGGTCCCGTCGCTGTTCGTGATCAGCGGTGTGCCGATCGCGTGCGCCGACGCACCCTCGGCACGACGGATGAGGTCGGTGCCGCTGGTCAGGTTCCCCCATTGGTCGGAGCCGCCGGTCTGCAGGACGCAGTCGTACTGACGGTAGAGCTCGAGGAAGTCCATCCCCTGCAGGATCTGGTAGCTGAACTCCGTGTAGCTGATGCCCTCGTCGGAGTTCAGTCGCGCGGCGACCGCATCCTTCTTGAGCATGGTCCCGACGCGGTAGTGCTTGCCGATCTCCCGCAGGAAGTCGATCGCCGACAGCGGCGCCGTCCAATCGAGATTGTTGACGATGCGGGCGGCGTTCTCGCCCTCGAAGCTCAGGTAGCGCTCGACCTGCGTCCGCAGGCGTCCCACCCACTCCTCGACGGTCTCGCGAGTGTTGAGCGTGCGCTCGGCCGTGGGGCGCGGGTCGCCGATCAGACCGGTGGAGCCGCCGACGAGACCGAGCGGCTTGTGGCCGGCGAGCTGGATGCGACGCAACGTCAGCAGCTGCACCAGGTTGCCCAGATGCAGGCTGGGAGCAGTCGGATCGAAGCCGCAGTAATACGTGATCGGGTCCCCGGCGAGAAGGGCGCGCAGCGCCTCCTGGTCAGTGGACACGTGGACGAGGCCGCGCCACAGCAGTTCGTCCCACACGTTCTCGAACGTGGGGTCGATCGCCGGCGGGGCGGTCGTCAGAGCGGAATTCGACACGCGCCCCAGGCTATCAGCGGTGAGGGGCGGTGAATCGCCGGGCCGCCGTGGATCAGGTGTGCGCCGCCCACCACACGAGGAACGCCGCGCCCAACCCGATGACCCAGCTGACGAGACTGCCGACGAGGAAGTACTCGGCCCTGGCACCTGTCTCACCGTCGCGGGAGATCTCAGGGAAGCGCACGATCCCCTTCGCCGCCAGCATCGCGGCGAGGATCGGATACGCCGCAGCCAGGGTGAGCAGCATCACCAGGATGCGCTCGAGCGGGCCGATCAGTCGACCGCCCTTGAATCCCGCTCGCGGGTCGCGCAGAGCCGTGGCTTCATCCGGTCGGCCCGGCTTGTCCGCCATCGTGGCGTCGGTCGACTCCCTGCCGCCGATCGCGTCGCCGGGCGTGGTGGCCTCGGGCGCCGCAGGTTCCGCGTCGACCTCGTCGCGCATCGCCGATCGACGCAGTTCAGCCGGTCGCCAGGTGTGCTCACCGTCGAGCGCCGCGCGCACCACGAGGTTCGCCGACTCGAGGAGGAAGACACCGGTGCCGAGCGTCAGGATCGCAAGATCGAACGGGACGTCGCCGAACGGTGAACGGAGGTTCCACACGGTGCCGATCAGGCCGGCATCAGTGCGCGCCCCCAGCCATACGACCGATCCGATGCTCACGAGACCGAGCAGCGCCGCGGGCCAGAACCCGAGCGGTGCGCGGCGCTCCGACGGCATGCACCAGACCCAGAGCGCTCCGACCACGAGCCCTGCGAGCATGGGCAGCAGCGCGTCGCTCACGCTGCCGAGCAGCAGGAACATCACGGCCACCGTCAGGTACCCGGCCCATCGATGCGGAGCGAACTGGCGGACGAGATCGGCGGATCCGACCGCGAGCAGGATGAATCCGGCGACGATCATGCGCTCGCTCCCCTCAGCGCGACCGCACCTTCGATGAGTGCGGCGCTGCCGGCGTTGCGCAACGACTTCGAGACGCTGGGCTGCGAGATGCCCTCTTCGGCGGCGAGGTCGTGCTGCGATCTGCCGACCATCCGTCCGTAGGTGAGGCGGCGCTCGCGCTCGTTCATGGCGCCGACCAGCTCGTCACGGACGAGGAGGTAGGCGTTCGATGCTGCGATCACGCTCTCCATGACCTCATCCTGCCCCGGGGCTCCGACAATCCAGATCCGGGTGCGCGGCACGGTGCGTGCCTCTCTCGCGTGGACGGTCTCGATCGCCGCGCGCGCCGCATACCACCCCGGCCCGTCGGCGAGCTCGCCGTGGACGGAGTCGACGGTGCGCACCTCGCCGATCCCGATGCCGAAACGGAAGGAGATGCCGTCGGGAAGAGCGAGCTGGATCATGAGAAGCGACACCAGAGCGTCTTCGAGCCGAAGATAGACACCCTGCTGCTCATCCCCCACCGTGGGGGTGAGCGGGTGATGTGCCAGAGGCAGGGCGGCCTCCACCCGAGCGATCGTGTCATCGAGCACGCGCTGCGCCGCCGTGCGATCGTCGAGCTTGCGCGATCCCACGATGTCGGCGAGTACGGCGATGACCATGTGATAACCGTATCACGAATAACTGTTATTTATGCCCTATTAGGTTATATGCTCGGAACATGCCTGAATCAGACATCATCCGGTGGGACGAAGGTTCCTGGACCCACTCACCCGCCGCACTCACCACGATCTCCGCCGACGGGGTCGAGCACCTGGACGTGACCGCCGCGGAAGGCAGCGACGCCTGGCGACACACGGCGTACGGATTCGTCCACGACACCGAGCACGCGCTGCTGGCCCCCCTGGCCGTGGGCGAGGCGATGGACGTCTCATTCCGCGCGCCATGGGACGGCCAGTTCGACCAGGCAGGAGTCTTCGTGCGCATCGACGACGAGCACTGGATCAAAGCGGGCATCGAGTACGCCGACGAGCACCTCGGACTCGGCGCCGTCGTCACCGACATCCGCTCCGACTGGTCCGTCGGATACGTCGACGACTGGCACGGCCGAGAGATCACCGTCCGCGTGAGCCGGTGGCCGGACGCGGTGATCGTTCGCGCACGCGCGGACGACGAGGACTGGCGACTGGTTCGCGTCGCTCCGTTCACCGGCGACGCCGCTGCATCCGCCGGCCCGTTCCTCGCCAGCCCGACCCGCGCCGGACTCGTCGTGCGCTTCACCCGGTGGACGAGGTCGACCGCCGACGTCGCGCTGCACTGAGGAGCCCCGCCGGTCGCCGCACATCGCGTCGACCGGCGGTGCACAACCGACTACAGGCCCAGGGCGTGCGCCGCAGCCTGGGCTCTGGCGACGAGCTCGGCACGCTGCTCGGCGACTCGGACGGGAGCCGTTCCCCCGGCTCCGGTGCGCGATGCCACGGAACCCTCGATCGTGAGAACCTCACGCACTTCGGGGACCAGATGCGGAGAGACCGAGAGCAGCAGCTCGTCGGAAGCGTCCTCGAGACCGATCCCCTGTTCTTCGCAGGCCCGCACGAGCGCGCCCGAGATCTCGTGCGCGTCGCGGAACGGCACCCGGCGCTTCACGAGCCACTCGGCGACATCGGTCGCGAGCGAGAATCCCTGGGGGGCGAGTGCCGCCATCCGCTCGGTGTCGAAGCGCAGCGTCGCGATCATGCCGGCGAACGCGGGAAGCACGACCTCGAGGGTCTGGACCGAATCGAAGACCGGCTCCTTGTCCTCCTGCAGGTCGCGGTTATAGGCCAACGGGAGGCCCTTGAGCGTCGCCATGAGCCCCGACAGATTGCCGATCAGGCGCCCCGACTTTCCGCGAGCGAGCTCCGCGATGTCGGGGTTCTTCTTCTGCGGCATGATGCTCGACCCCGTCGAGTACCCGTCGTGCAGCGTGACGAAGCCGAACTCACGTGTGTTCCAGAGGATGATCTCCTCGCTCAGACGCGAGATGTCGACACCCGTCATCGCCGCGATGAAGGCGAACTCGGCGACGACGTCGCGTGCCGCGGTGCCGTCGAGCGAGTTCTCCGCCGGTCGATCGAGTCCGAGTTCCGATGCGACCAGCGCAGGATCGAGTCCGAGGGTCGAGCCCGCGAGCGCTCCCCCGCCATACGGCGAGACGCCTGCGCGACGACGCCAGTCGACGAGACGCTCGAGCTCGCGCACGAGCGGCCAGCCATGGGCCTGGAGGTGGTGCGCGAGGAGCACCGGCTGCGCGTGCTGCAGATGCGTGCGGCCGGGGAGGATCGCGTCGGGGTGGGCCTCGGCCTGCGCGACGAGCGCGTCGATGACACGGAGGATGTCGCGCGCGATCACTCGAGCGTGATCGATCAGGTACATGCGCACGAGAGTGGCGATCTGATCGTTGCGGCTGCGTCCGGCGCGCAGGCGTCCGCCCAGTTCGGGACCGAGCTCGGCGATCAGCGCCTGCTCGAGCGCACCGTGCACGTCCTCATCGGAGGGGACGGGCTGCAGCGTGCCGTCGGCGACCTTGCGCGCCACGGCATCGAGCCCCTCATGCATCCTGGCCGCCTCAGCAGGTTCGAGGTAGCCGGCAGCCGCGAGCGCCGTCGCGTGCGCATGCGAGCCCGCGATGTCGTACGGGGCGAGGATCCAGTCGAAGTGCGTCGATCTGCTGAGCTCGACGAGCTCGGGCGACGGCCCGCTCGCGAAGCGGGCGCCCCACAGTGCGCCTTCGTTCGTGCCTTCGTTCTTCGAGTCGACCATCACGCGTCCTTCTTGCCGAGCAGCCAGACGAGCAGGGCCTTCTGCGCGTGGAGACGGTTCTCGGCCTCATCCCAGACGACGCTCTGTGGTCCGTCGATGACCTCGGAGTCCACCTCGTAGCCGCGGTCGGCGGGAAGGCAGTGGATGAAGATGGCCTCGGAATCGGCGATCTCCATCGTCTCGGGGGTCACCTTGTAGCCGCCGAGATCGCGGATGCGCGCGAGCTTCTCCTCCTCCTTGCCCATCGACACCCAGGTGTCGGTGACCACGACGTCGGCGCCGGCCGCAGCCTCGACCGCATCCGTGAACAGCGTGATCGAGCCGCCGGTCTCCGCAGCCCGGCGGTCGGCCGCCTCGACGACGTCGGCGCGCGGGGCGTACTCCGCAGGTGACGCGATGCGCACATGCATGCCGGCAGTGACACCGGCCAGTGCGTAGGAGTGCGCCATGTTGCTCTGCCCGTCGCCGAAGAACGTCAGGGTCAGCCCCTTGAGCTCGCCCTTGTGCTCTCGGATCGTGAGCAGGTCGGCGAGCAGCTGGCACGGGTGGAAGTCGTCCGAGAGGGCGTTGACGACTGGCACCGTGGTGCCGGCGGCCATCTCCTCGAGCCCCGCCTGCGCATAGGTGCGCCAGACGATCGCCGCGACCTGGCGCTCGAGAACCCGCGCGGTGTCGGACGGCGTCTCCTTGCCGCCGAGCTGGCTGCTCGCGGTCGAGATGATCAGCGGCGTGCCGCCGAGGTCGGCGATGCCCACCGCGAAGGAGACGCGGGTGCGGGTGGACGACTTGTCGAAGATCACCGCGACCGTCTGGGGACCGGCGAGAGCCTTGTTCGCCCAGCGGTCCTTCTTCAGCTCGATGGCGAGATCGAGGATCTCCGCCTGCTCGGCGGGGGTCAGATCGTCGTCACGCAGCAGGTGGCGGGTCATGCGAGGGCCTTTCCGGATTCGGCGAGGGATGTCTGTACGTCAGCGAGCGAATCGGCGAAGAGCTTGCGGAACTCGGCGAGTTCAGCGTCTCCGATCGTGAGAGCCGGGGCGATGCGCACCGTCTCGGGGTTGGCTGCGTTCACGATGAGGCCGCGCTCCTGAGCAGCGGCGACCACGTCGTTCGCGACGGGGGCGCCGAGTGCCACTCCGATGAGGAGCCCTCGGCCACGCACTCCCGTGACGAGGGGCGAGTCGATGTCCTCAATGATCTGTCGGATCTCCTCGCCTCGACGCGCAGCGTTCTCGACGAGTCCGGCGTTCTCGATCTCGGTGAGCACGGCGTCGGCGACGGCGGTGGCCAGCGGGTTGCCGCCGAACGTCGATCCGTGCGAACCCGGCGTGAAGAGCGAGCTCGCCGCACCGTAGGTGACGAGAGCGCCGATCGGGAAGCCTCCCCCGATGCCCTTCGCGAGCGTGATCGCGTCAGGGGTGATGCCCTCGTGGCTGAAGCCGAACCAGGCCCCCGTGCGTCCGGCACCCGTCTGGATCTCATCGACGATGAGCAGCGCCCCGTGCTTCAGCGTGAGCGAACGGGCGGCCTGCAGATAGCCGTCCGGAAGCTCGACCACGCCGGCCTCGCCCTGGATCGGCTCCACGATGACGGCGGCGACCCGGTCGTCGATCGCGGCTTCCAGAGCCTCGACGGTCGTCGGGATGTGCTCCACTCCCCCGGGCATCGGCTCGAACGGCGCGCGCATCGCGGCCTTGGCCGTCAGCGCGAGTGACCCCATGGTGCGCCCGTGGAATCCGTTCTCGAGTGCGAGGATGCGCGGCTTGTCCGTTCCCCCGTGGAGTCGGGCGAGCTTGAACGCCGCTTCGTTCGCCTCGGCGCCGGAGTTCGAGAAGAACACGCGGCCGTCGATCCCGGCGCCCGCGAGGCGCTTCAGCCGTGCGGCGAGCGCGAGCTGCGAGGGCGTCGCGAAGTAGTTCGACACGTGCGCGAGAGTCGCGGCCTGTCTCGACACGGCCTCGACGAACACCGGATGCGCGTGACCGAGCGAGGTCACCGCGATGCCGGCGAGGAAGTCGAGGTGGCGCTTGCCCTCGGAGTCCCAGAGGTAGGACCCCTCTCCTCGTGTCAGCATCGCCAGGCGCGGGCCCGCGTTGAGGACCAGATCGCTCGCTGCGTCATCCTGCCAGTTGCTCATGCGTTCATCCCTGCGCTTCCCAAGACCACTTCAGTTCCGATTCCCTTGCTGGTGAAGAGTTCGACGAGCACCGAGTGCGGCACGCGTCCGTCGATGATCGCGGCGGCATCCACGCCGCCTTCGATCGCATCCAGGCAGGCCTTCATCTTCGGGATCATGCCGGATTCGAGTGTCGGCAGCATCTCGATGAGAGCCTCCGAGGTGAGGTGCGACACGAGCGAGTCGCGGTTGGGCCAGTCGGCATAGAGCCCCGGCACGTCGGTGAGGATGACGAGCTTGCGAGCGTTGAGCGCCACGGCGAGGGCTGCCGCCGCGGCATCCGCGTTCACGTTGAGCGACTGGCCGGGGTGATCGAGGTCGGGCGCGATGCTCGAGACGACGGGCACGCGTCCCGCCGCGAGGTGATCGAGCACGGGCGTCGGGTCGACCTCCACGACGTCGCCGACGCGTCCGAGGTCGATCTCCTCGCCGTCGATCACGACACCGCGACGACGACCACCGAACAGGCCGGCGTCCTCCCCGCTCAACCCGGTGGCGATCGGACCGTGCGAGTTGATCTTCGAGACGAGCTGCGGGTTCACCTGGCCGGTGAGGACCATGCGCACGACGCTGATCGCCTCGGTGTTGGTGACCCGGTAGCCGCCCTTGAACTCGCTCGGGATCTCGAGTCGCTGGAGCATGTCGGAGATCTGCGGTCCGCCGCCGTGCACGACGACCGGCAGCACGCCGACGTAGCGCAGGTACGCGATGTCCTGTGCGAACGCCTCCTGCAGCTCGTCGGAGACCATCGCATTGCCGCCGTACTTGACGACGACGATCTGGTCGCGGAACTTCTTCAGCCACGGGAGCGACTCGATGAGCGTCGCGGCCTTCACGGCGGCGACGTCCGGGGTGGTGTCCTGAATGTCGGTCATGAGGCGTAGGCGCTGTTCTCGTGCACGTAATCGTGGGTGAGGTCGTTCGTGAGGATCGTCGCGGTGGCATCGCCGACCTTGAGATCGATCACGAGATGCGTGGCACGCGGAGTGAGGTCGACCTCCTCGCGCGGACGGTCGGGGCCGCCCTCGCTGCACACCCGGACGCCGTTCATCCAGACGTCGACGTCGTACGGGTCGAACTGGGCGTTCGTGGTGCCGATCGCTGCGAGCACCCGCCCCCAGTTGGGGTCGTTGCCGAAGATGGCGGCCTTGAAGAGATTGTTGCGCGCGACGGAGCGGCCGACCTCGACCGCCTCCGCCTCGGTCGCGGCGTGCTGCACCTCGATGGTGATGTCGTGGCTGGCCCCCTCGGCATCGCCCTGCAGCTTGACCGCGAGCTCCTGGCACAGCTCTGCCAGCGCGGCGGAGAAGTCCTTGAGGTCGGGCACCACCTCGGAAGCGCCGTTCGCGAGCAGTGTGACCTGATCGTTGGTCGACATGCATCCGTCCGAATCGAGGCGGTCGAACGTCGTCCCGGTGGCGAATCGCAGCGCGGCATCCGCCTCGAGAGGCTCGAGCACGGCATCCGTCGTGATGACGACGAGCATCGTCGCGAGCCCGGGAGCGAGCATGCCCGCTCCCTTGGCCATGCCGCCGATGGTCCAGCCGTCTCGGCTGACCACGGCGGTCTTCGACACGCTGTCGGTGGTCATGATGGCCTCGGCCGCGACATCGCCGCCGTCTGTCGACAGCTCGGCGATCGCCTGTTCGGTGCCCGAGAGGACCTTCGCGCGGAAGACCTCGTCTCCGACTCCGATGAGGCCGGTCGAGCACACGAGCACGTCGCCGGCGCCGACGCCGAGCAGCTCGGCCGCCTTCTCTGCGGTCTGGTGCGTCGTTTGGAAGCCGAAGCTGCCGGTGAAGCAGTTCGCGCCTCCCGAGTTCAGCACGACGGCCTCGACCACGCGATCGGCGACGGCCTGCTGCGACCAGATGATGGGGTTCGCCTTGGCGCGGTTGTTGGTGAACACGGCCGCACCGACCTTGCGCGGGCCGCGATTGACCACGACGGCGACATCGGGCTTTCCGGTCGATTTGAGACCTGCGGCGACTCCGGCCGCTTCGAATCCTGCGGGGGCGGTGACGCTCACGGCGCGACTCCGTTCACTGAGAGGGCGCGGGACTCGGGCAGCCCCAGCGCGAGGTTCATGGATTGGACGGCAGCGCCGGCGGTGCCCTTGACGAGGTTGTCGACCGCGGTGACCACCGTCACGCGGTTCGCCGCGCGATCGATCGCGAGACCGATCAGGGCGGTGTTCGCACCGAGGACATCGGCCGTGCGCGGGAACTGACCGGCGGGCAGCAGCTGCACGAAGGTCTCGTCGCCGTAGGCGTCCTCCCAGGCGGCGCGGATCTCCGCATCGCTGACATCGCCGACGATCGGCGCGGTCGAGGTGGCGAGGATGCCCCGCGACATCGGAACCAGCACAGGCGTGAACGAGATGCGGATGCCGTCGGCTGGGGAGCCGGATGCCGCGGCGAGCGCCTGGCGGATCTCCGGGATGTGCCGGTGCGTGCCCCCGACCGCGTAGGGATTGGCTGTGCCGAGGATCTCGCCGGCGAGCAGGTTGGTCTTGAGGCTCTTCCCCGCTCCGGACGGGCCGACGGCGAGCACCGAGACGATGTCCCCCGCGTCGATCACCCCTGCGGCGACCCCGGGGGCCAGGCTCAGGCTCACGGTCGAGGCGTTGCAGCCGGGAGCGGCGATGCGCGTCGCCTCGCGCAGCGTCTCGCGCTGCTTGACACCGCCGACGAGCAGCTCGGGAACGCCGTAGGCCCACGGTTCGTGGAAGTCGCCGCCGTAGAACGCGTCCCAGGAATCCTGCGACGTCAGTCGGTGGTCCGCTCCCGCGTCGATCACGAGCGGGGTGTCGCCGAGCGCGTCGGTGTACTGCCCGGACTGCCCGTGCGGCAGAGCGAGGAAGACGATGTCGTGCCCGGCGAGCGTCTCGGGCGTGGTGTCCTGCAGGGTGAGGTGTGCGAGCGACCGCAGGTGCGGCTGATGCTGCACGAGCGGCTGACCGGCGTTCGAGTGCGCCGTCACCGTGCGGATCTCGATGTCGGGATGAGACGCGAGGAGGCGCAGGATCTCGCCGCCCGCGTAGCCGGATGCGCCGGAGACGGCGACGGAGTACGTCATTCTTCTACCTTAACGGTCGGACCCCTCGGCGAACGCGGGGTGCAGTGTCGGGAACCGGGGCGGCGACGCCGGCACTCGACCGCCGTGCGTACGCAGGCAGAAGCGCAGGGTCGCCTAGAGTCGGCGGCCGCTGCGGCGTCGGCGCACGGCGATGACGCTCGGAACGAGCGTCAGAGGAGCGGTGGCGGCCGAAGGCATGCCGCGACGATAGCGCGCTCGTCGCGGCATGCGCAAATCGGATCCGTCATCCGCCGGACGCGTGGAGTGCCGGCGCCGCGAAGAAGGCGAGTTCGTGCGCGCTGGAGACCTCGAAAGCGCGGAGCATCCGTCGCCGCCCCGCGGCATCCGACTCCGTCGCCGCATGCATCACATGGTCGATCGCCTGCTCCGTCGCCTTCTCGAACGCGGGGTCGGCATACGTCGCGAGCCACGACGCGTAGGGATGCTGCGAGTCTCGGGCGTACGCGTCGAACTCCCCCGCGTGCAGGCGGGTTCCGAGATCGGTGTACAGCCAGAAGCACGGCAGCACGGCCGCGATGAGCTCGGCGTAGTCCCCGCCGAAGGCCACCGAGCGCAGGTGGTCGAGGTACGCGACGGTCGCAGGCGCCGGATCGACGGCGAAGGTCGCCGCTTCCACCCCCGCGCCCGGCGCCAGCCACGATGCATGGAGCTCGAGCTCTCCGGTGATCGCCCCCTGCGCCGACTGAGCCCAGAACGCCTGCTCGTGCGGTGTGGGCGCGATCCGCGCGGCCGCTGCGAGCACTCGGGCGTACTCCCGGAGATACAGCGCATCCTGTCGGAGGTAGAAGAGGAACCGCTCGCGGTCGAGAGTCCCGTCGGCCAGAGCGCGGATGAAGGACAGCTCGTCGATGTCGGCCCGCACGTGCGCGATCCGGTCCCACCACCGATCGCGGAGGTCGGCACGCTCGGGTGCGGCCTCGAGTCCCCCTCGTCGCCAGAGGCCGCCGAAGTGGTTCACCGGTCCGTGACCGCTCCCGATGTCGAGCGCATCGCTCTGCCTCAGGGATTCCCGCAGCCAGGTTCTCGCCGATTCCACCGCGTCGACAGGGGACTCCCCTCCGGCGAGGCGGGTGGCGAGGGCCGACGACAGGGAGCATCCGGTGCCGTGCGTGTTGTGTGTCATGATGCGCGACCCGGGATAGCCGTGTCTGACGCCTCCGGCGACATCGATCAACGCGTCCGGAACGTCGTCGCCGTCGAGGTGCCCTCCCTTGACGAGCACCGCCCCGCCGATGCGGGCGGAGAGCTCGGCCCCGGCCTCGAGCGCGTCGTCCCACCCCGTGATCGGACGATCGGAGAGCGCGGCGAGCTCGGCGAGGTTGGGCGTCACGACATGAGCGCGCTCGAGGAGGCCGCAGAGTGCGCGCTCGGCATCCTCATCGAGCAGGCGATCACCGCTGGTCGCGACCATGACCGGGTCGAGCACGACGATCGGCGGACGGACGGCGTCGAGCCAGGCGGCGACGGTGGCGATCACCTCCGTGTTCGCCAGCATCCCGATCTTCACCGCGTCGATGACGATGTCGTCCGAGATGGCATCGAGCTGCTGCCGGAGGAAGTCGGCAGGAGGCACGTGCACCGCTCGGACTCCCCTGGTGTTCTGCGCCGTGAGCGCCGTGACAGCCGCCATGCCATAGCCCCCGTTCGCGGCGATCGACTTGAGATCGGCCTGGATCCCCGCCCCGCCCGACGGGTCGCTCCCCGCGATGCTGAGCACGCGAGGTGTGCCCGATGCCCTCCATCGGCTGAGGAATGCCCGGGCCGTCCTTAACGGATCGGCGGCGGCGCAGACGGCGGAGACCACGGCGAGCCCCGCCGCACCCGCATCCCGAAGGCGCTCGATGTCGTCGATTCCCACGCCGCCGATGGCGACGCATGGCAGTGCGGTCCTCGCGGCGAGCGCGCGGAAGCCGTGGATTCCCAGGGCCGGCGGGTGATCCGGCTTGGTGGCGGTGGGACGGATCACGCCGACGCCGAGATAGTCGACCGTTCCTGACGGCAGGGCGGCCACGGCGTCGAGATGCTCCGGCGTGTTCGCCGTCAACCCGATGATCGCCTCGGGTCCCAGCCGCTCGCGTGCCCGCAGCACCGATACGTCGCCCTGGCCGAGGTGCACGCCGTCGACCCGCGCTCCCCTGGCGCGAGCGATCAGTGCCGCCTCGACGCGGTCGTTCACCACGAGCAGTGCACGGCCGTCGATCACCCGAGAGAGCTCGATCAACTGATCGGCGGTCTCGGCATCCGTCGCCTCCTTGTCGCGCAGCTGGACGATGCGCACGCCCCCGTCGACGGCGAGTCGCACCGTCTCCGCGACGCCCCGCGCGCCGCAGAGGGTGGGATCCGTGACGAGGTAGAGGGAGAGGTCCGCGATCACAGCGCGTGCTCCTGCACACGCGCGGCGACGGCGAGGTCCTCCGGCTGCACGGCGGCGAGCGCGTCGAGCAGTGCGACGGCGAAGCTGCCGGGGCCCGCTGCCCGCGCCGCGGCGCGCTCGGCGGCGATCGTGTACACGAGGCTCGCCGCCGAGACGGCGGTGAGCGGATCCGCAGCGGTCGAGCGCGCCGCACCGAGGAACGCCGCCATGACAGCACCCAGCGCGCATCCGCCGCCGGTGACACGGGTGAGCAGTTCATGACCGTTCGCGATGCGGAGCAATCGTGCTCCGTCCGTCACCAGGTCGACCGGTCCCGACACCGCGACCACCGCGCCGTGCCGCGAAGCGAGTGCGAGTGCCGCTTCGGCCGCGGCATCGGTCGCGTCCGTCGCATCGACGCCGCGCCCTCCAGCGCTGAGCCCCGCGAGGGCGAGGATCTCTGAGGCGTTCCCCCTGATCGCCGTGGGGCGTGCGTCGGCCAGCTCGTGCGCGAGTGCCGTGCGCACCGGCAGCGCGCCGATCGCGACGGGATCCAGCACCCACGGAGTACCTGCGGCGAGGGCTCCTGCCGCGGCTTCACGGCTCGCCGCACGCTGCTCCGGAGTCGGCGTACCGAGGTTGATCAGCACCCCGGAGGCCACCCCGGCGAACATCCCCGCCTCACCGACGATGTCGACCATCGCCGGCGCCGCGCCGAGGGCGAGCAGCACGTTCGCGGTGAAGCCCGTGACGACGCTGTTGGTGATGCAATGGGTCAAGGGTGGGCTGTCGCGCAGCCCTGTCAGGAGCTCAGCCGCCGAGGTGGCCAAGGTCGATTCGGAATCAGGACGCAGACGATCGCTCAACGCGACATCCCTTCGCTAGTACGAACTAGATCAGGTTCGACGGGTCTGTTCTCAGCCGCAGATGCGGCACCCCGTGTCACTGATCGCAGTCTAGCGAGGCCCCGATCAGTCGATCAGCTGCAACAGCGCGAGTTCGTCGGCGCGAGTGAGCCCTGCCCGCCGGTCCCGATCGACGCCGCGCGCCTGCTCGTCATCGACCACGGCGGCGATCGTCTCGTCGAGCGGACGAAGCCGACCTCCTGCCGCGCGGTAGCGGGCGTTCGACCTGGTCATGAATCCGGTCATCTCGCTCGGCAGCCACAGCGGCAGCGACCGCTCCCCCGCCCAATACGCCACACCGTGCTCGACGAGCCAGGCGTCAGATGCCGCGACCGTGTCTCCCCGGTGCCCCGCACGTCTGCGCACGGCGTCGAGGACCTCGCTCAGCCGATGCCGATCGCCGATCGTGTTGATCACGCCGGTGGCCCTCGTGGTGGCGACGAACTCGGACAGGTCGTCGACGTCGATCACCTGCACGTCTCGCTCCTCGACAGGCGGAAGCAGCACCGGGCCGTCCTCGGCACGCAGAAAAGCGGCAGCCCAATACCCGAAACGATCGCTCGGGTCGTCCGCCCCGACGATCAATCCCGGGCGCACGATCAGGGTGCGGTCGCCGAGTGCACGGACAACGTCCTCGGCGGCCACCTTCTGCTGGCCGTACTCGTCGTCTCCCCTCTCAGCCGGCGGATGCAGCGTCGCCGACTCGTCTGCACCGACCGTCTCCTCGTCGGAGTATGCCGACATCGACGAGACGTACGTCCAGCGGCCCGCTCGCTCACCGAGTGCCGCGACCGCAGCGGAGACGTGGGCCGCGTTCGACGAGACGTCGATCACGTGATCCCACTCCCGACCGGACACCGCATCGTAGGCGTCCCTGGCGTCACGATCGGCCAGCACCAGGCTCGCGCCCTCCGGAGACGGGCGTCCTCCGCGCGCCAGACACATCACCGTCGCCCCGCTCAGGAGCAGCCGTCTGGCGATGCGGCCGGACAGCCAGCCGGTGCCGCCGAGGATCAGAACATCCGTCATGACCCCATGCCACCATCTTCGCCGCGCGAGGGGAAGGGTCTTCCGCTCAGGGCGGATGCCGGTCAGCTCGTGCGAAGATCCGACAGGCCGGACAGTTCCGGGACCGTCCACGAGGGATCCGGGCGCCAGTCGCGCCATTCGGCGTCGAACGGCCAGTCACCGTGATGGAAGGACTCGATCGCCGCGTCCGCGTGTCGTTCGATCTGCGCGGCCTGCTCAGAGGTGAGACGTCCCTGCTCGACGGCCGCGATCACCTCGTCCTCGTCCTTGAGGTGCACCTGACCGTCCGCCTGGATCTCCACGTCGAGGATGTGATCCGATGAATACGTGTCGCGGTCGGTGCGCAGATGCGCGTTCTCGAGATTCACGTACCACCCGGCGAACTCCCACTCGGGACCGCTCACATCGCTCCAGAACAGCCACACTGACCACGCCACACCGGCCGGAGCGATGCGGAGGATGCCGTTGCCCCACCACTCCTCCACGATCCGGGTACGCGGATCGAGCCACCGACGCTCGAGCGGAACGGTCCGGATGCGCTCGCCCGCCGGAGTGCCCTGCCCCTCCTGGAGCGTGCCCGGAGCGAGCCATGCCACCAGACCGCGTTCATCGTCGCGGACCACCCGCATGGGCGTGATGGTCGACGCATCGCCGGGCTGCCAGCCGGGCTTGCGGTAGTGCCAGGAGATCTGGTCGCCGGGTTCGAGGAACGGCGCTTCACCCATAGGTCGGACACCATCGGGAACCGCCGCGGGAGTGCTGTGGGGCAGGATGCTCATCCCGACACGGTACCTCGCAGGTCCACCGCGCTCAGGTCGGCTCGGCGGCGTCGGCAGCATCCCGAGAGCACACGCGCACGCGGACCGCACCATTCGAGTGCGGTCCGCGTGCGGGTCGGTTCAGGCGGAGCTTCAGTCGCGCAGGGTCGCGTCGAAGCGCTCAGCTGCGACAGCGACACCCGCGAGCTTCGCCTCTGTCGCCTCGGCTGCGGTGAGCGTGCGGTCGTCCGCACGGAAGCGCAGCGCGAAGGTGAGACTCTTCTGACCATCCGTGACGCCGTCCCCCCGGTAGTCGTCGACGAGACGGACCGACTCGAGAAGCGCACCGGCGCCCTCGGTGAGCGCAGCGCGCACGTCGCCCGCCGGCACATCAGTGCCGACCACCAGCGACACGTCCTGTGTCGCAGCGGGGAAGGTCGACAGCGAGGCGGCGACCGCACGGTTCCCGCCGAGCGCGATGACCTCGTCGAGGTCGAGCTCGAGCACGATGGCACGACCGGGAAGGTCTGCTCCGGCGGCGACCTCGGGGTGGAGCTCGCCGACGTATCCGATCTCGACGTCGCCGACGGAGAGCACGCCGGTGCGTCCGGGGTGCAGCGCCGCGCGCTGCCCCTGCACCACATCGAGGTCGACTCCGGCTGCAGCCGCGATGACTCTGGCGGCGTCGAGCGCCTCGGAGAGCCCGTAGGGCTCCACGGCGCGTCCCGGCTGCTTGGTCACGACGTTGCCCGTGAACAGCGCCGCGACATGGCGGTGCTGCGGTGGGATCGACGCGTTCAGTTCGGCGAGCGTGTCGTCCGACGGACGCTCGCCGAGCGGCGGCACCTCGTCCGTGCCGTACTCGACACCCGGCTCGGGCAGGAACACGACTCCGGTCTCGAACAGCGCGAGGTCCGTGAGGCCGCGCGAGATGTTGCGGTGCGCGGTCTGCAGAAGCCCGGGGATCAGCGATCGACGCAGGAACGGAGCGGAGCCGTCGAGTGGGTTCGCGAGCCGGATGCTGGGCAGATGCTCTCCCGACGCCGAGCCGTGCAGGTCGTTCTCCGCCTCCGTCGTGAAGGGGAACGAGGGCGTCTCGACGAGACCGGCAGCTGCCAGCGCGTCGGCGACGCGGCGACGACCCTGCTGGTGTGTGGTGAGCCCGCGACCGGACGGCGGCGTCGGCAGCACGGACGGGATGCGGTCGAGACCGTGGATGCGAGCGACCTCTTCGGCGAGAGACCACTTGTCGGTGAGGTCGGGACGCCAGGTCGGCGGGATCACGGTCCACCCGGCATTCGACCCGGAGACCTCTGCGCCGATGGTCGTGAGCGCGCCGACGATCTCGTCGTCGGAGTAGTCGACGCCGATGAGCCCCTGCACGAATCCGCGCGGGAGATCGATGTCCGCGACGAACACCTCGGCGAACAGAGCGCCGCCCTCGTCGGTGAGCGTGCCGCCGGCGAATTCGACCATCAGGTCGGCTGCACGGCGGGCTGCCACGAACGGCACGAGCGGGTCGACACCGCGCTCGAACCGCTTGGATGCCTCGCTGGGCAGCTTGTGACGGCGTGCGGTGCGGGCGATCGTCACAGGGTCGAAGGTCGCGGCCTCGATCAGCACGTTGTGCGTCGTGTCGCTCATCTCGGTCGTGCCGCCGCCCATGACGCCGGCGAGACCGATCGGACCCGACTCGTCGGTGATCAGGAGGTCCTCGACGTGGAGCTTCCGCTCCTGGCCGTCGAGGGTCGTCATCGTCTCACCGGCCGTCGCACGACGCACGGTGATGCCGCCGGAGAGCCTGTCGAGGTCGTATCCGTGCAGCGGCTGCCCCAATTCGAGCATCACGTAGTTGGTGATGTCGATCAGGATGCCGAGCGAGCGCATGCCGGCGAGCGACAGCCGCGCGATCATCCACGGCGGAGTGGGGCGCGACGGGTCGACGTCGCGGACGACGCGGGTGACGAACTCGCTCGCGCCGACGCGGCCGCGTACGGGGGCTGCATCGTCGACGATCGCCGTGTGACCGGCGCCCGGCTGGAGCTCGGTGAAGTCGCGCTCGGCCGGGTCGCGGAACGGTGCTCCGGTCGCGTGGGAGTACTCGCGGGCGACACCGCGCAGCGAGAACGCGTACCCGCGGTCGGGCGTGACGTTGATCTCGACCGCGACATCGTCGAGTCCGAGCAGGCTGATGGCGTCTGTGCCGACGGGGGCATCGATACCGAGGTCCGCGAGGACGAGGATGCCGTTGTGCTCGTCGCCGAGCCCCAGCTCACGCGCAGAGGCGATCATGCCGTCGGACACGTGCCCGTAGGTCTTGCGGGCGGCGATCGGAAACGGCCCCGGCAGCACTGCACCGGGAAGCGTCACGACGACCTTGTCACCCGCGACGAAGTTGTGCGCGCCACAGACGATTCCGCGGATTCCGCCGTTCGCCTCACCGACATCGACCTGGCACCAGTTGATCGTCTTGCCGTTGGACTGCGGCTCGGCCTCGAGCGAGACGACCTGTCCGACGACGACGGGACCCGAGATCTCGAAGCGGTGGACGTCCTCCTCCTCGAATCCGACGGTCACGAGCGCTGCGAGGACATCCTCCGGTGTCGTATCCGCTGCCAGATCGACGTACTCACGCAGCCACGAAAGCGGGACGCGCATCACACCACCATCCCGTACTGCTCGCTGAAACGGACATCGCCCTCTGCCATGTCCCGCATGTCCTGCACATCGCTGCGGAACATGAGTCCCCGCTCGACGCCCATTCCGAACGCGAAGCCGCTGTAGACGTCGGGATCGATCCCCGCCGCACGGAGCACGTTCGGGTTGATCATGCCGCAGCCGCCCCACTCGATCCAACGGGCGCCGCCCTTGAAGGTGGGGTGCCAGAGGTCGAGCTCGGCCGACGGCTCGGTGAAGGGGAAGAAGTTCGTGCGGAAGCGCGTCTTGGCCTCGGGGCCGAAGAGCTGACGCGCGACGTGGTCGAGCGTTCCCTTGAGATGCGCCATCGAGATCCCCTTGTCGACGACGAGTCCTTCGAACTGGGTGAAGACGGGGAGGTGCGTCGCGTCGAACTCGTCGGTGCGGTACACGCGGCCGGGGCAGAGCACGTAGATCGGCACCTCGCGGTCAAGCATCGAGCGCACCTGCACGGGGCTCGTGTGCGTGCGCATGACGAGGTGGCGCGACGGCGGGTCGACGTAGAAGGTGTCCTGTTCCTGACGGGCGGGGTGGTCGACGTCGAAGTTCAGAGCGTCGAAGTTGAACCACTCGTGCTCGAGCTCGGGTCCTTCCGCGATCTCCCAGCCCATGCCCACGAAGATGTCCGAGATCTGCTCACTCAGCAGGGTCAGCGGGTGCCGGGCGCCGACGCGCGTGCGCGAGGGGATCGCCGTGATGTCCAGCCGCTCGGCCTCGAGGCGCTCAGCGACCTCCGCGGCGGCGAGCTCCTCCTCCTTGGCAGCGAGCGCCTTGGAGACCTGACCGCGGCCCTGGCCGACGAGCTTGCCGAAGGCGGCCTTGTTCTCGGGGGCGACCTGACGCATCGAGGCGTTCAGGACAGCGAGCGGCGATCCGTCGGCGACGTGCGCGGCGCGAGCGGCTTTCAGTTCGGTCGTATCGGCGGCGGCGGCGATCGCTTCGAGCGCGGCCGCCACGGCGGCTTCGACCGCTTCCGGGGTGATTTCGGGAGACTCAGACACGAGACAGGAGTCTACCGGCGCGAGGCGGTCGCCCCGCGCCGGTGGACATCACTTCGGATCGGAGCTGTCCAGCCCGCCTACACCACCGGTGCCGCCGAAGCCGCTGCCCCCGCGCTGCAGGGTGATGAGCTCGGTGTCGGTGCCGTCGCCGTGCTGGCGGGGATCCTCTGCCGCGTGGATCGCCTTCACCTTCGGCGAGCGACGGGTCTGGATCTCGACCCACTTCGCGATGCCCGACAGGATGAGGCACATGACGATGTAGATGCCGCCGATGACGAAGGCCGACTGCAGGATCGGGCGACCCTGCTGCGACGTCAGCTGCTTCGCGTAGTACAGCAGCTCGGGGTAGGTGATGATGAAGCCCAGAGCCGTGTCCTTCATCGTGACGACCAGCTGCGCGACGATCACCGGGAGCATCGCCCGGATCGCCTGCGGCAGGAGGATGAGACGCATCACGCCGCTCTTGCGGAGTCCGATCGCGTAGCCCGCCTCTTTCTGCCCCCGAGGCAGGGACTCGATGCCGGCCCTCAGAACCTCGGCGAGCACGGAGCCGTTGTAGGCCATCAGTGCGATCACGACGGCCCAGTAGGGATCCATCTTGATTCCGACCACGGGGAGCCCGTAGTAGAGCAGCATCATGAACACCAGCACCGGAACGGCACGGAAGAGCTCGGTGACGGCTGTCACGGGGATCCGCACCCACGCGTGCTCGGAGAGCCGCCCGATGGCCAGCACGAAGCCGAGGACGACGCTGAGGACGGCGGCGAGCGCGAAGGCGGCGAGCGTGTTGCCCAGGGCCTTGAAGATACCCATCCACACGTTGGAGAACGTGAACACGTACCACTTCTCCGCCGAGAACTGGCCCGTCTCCACCATGCGGAGCACGATGAAGCCGATGGCGGCCAGGACGAGGACGACGGTGGCGACCGCGATGATCCGGTTGCGGGCGATCGCCCGGGGTCCGGGGACGTCGTACAGTACAGAGCTCATCGCGCGATCCTCCAACGGTTCTCGAGATATCGCTGCAGCCAGCTCAACAGCAGCACCAGGGCGACGAACACGACGGCGACCCAGAGAAGGACCTCCATCGGGTTGCCCGGACGGTCGGCCGAATCGTTGATGGTCGACCGGAGAGCCGCGAGCTCGGCGACCGAGAACCCGGCTGCGACGGTCGTGTTCTTCAGGAGCGCGATGAAGACGCTCATCATCGGCGGGACGACCGAGCGGAACGCCTGCGGCAGGATCACGAGACCCATCACCTGTCCGAAGGGAAGTCCGATGGCCCGCGCGGCCTCGGCCTGACCGACGGGCACCGTGTTGATACCCGCCCTCAGGACCTCGGCCACATAGGTCGCCGTGTAGATGCCGATGGCGAGGATGCCGAGCACGAGGTTCGACAGTTCGGGCAACCCGAGTTGCGGGTACCCGAAGATGAAGAAGAAGAACACGAGGGTGAGCGGGGTGTTGCGCACAGTGTTCACGTACACCGTGCCGACGCCGCGGGCGATGGGCACCGGGGAGACACGCATCGCCCCGACGATCAGACCCAGGATCAGTGCGATGATCCCGCCCGCGAAGAACACGATCAGCGTGTTGCTGATCGCCTGTCCCCACAGGTCGAGGTTGCCGAAGATGACGTCCACGCCACCCTCCCTTCTTCAGAGTGAATGGGCGGCCCCCCTGAAGGGGCCGCCCATGTCGATCAGTACGCGTCGACCTCGGGCTGTTCGACCTCGATGCCGCTGGAACCGAGGTTCGCGTCGAAGATCGCCTGCCAGATGTCGCCACCGTCGGTGAAGAGCTCGTTGATGTGCGTGCGCAGCGCGTCGTCGCCCTTCGTGAGGCCGACACCGTAGCGCTCCTCGGTGAAGAGGCCGCCGGTCACCTTGACGTCATCCGGGTACTGGGCCGCATAGCCGATCAGGATCGCCTGGTCGGTGGTCACGGCGTCGACCTTGCCGTCGATGAGGTCCTGGACGCAGGCGGAGTACAGGTCGTACTCCTGCGTCTTGATCTCGGGGAAGTTCGCCTTGATGTTCTGGATCGGCGTCGAGCCGGTCGCCGAGCAGACGGTCTTGCCGTTGAAGTCCTCGAGAGCCTCGGCGTCGTCCGCGTCGGCGGCGACCAGGAGTCCCTGTCCGGTGATGAAGTAGGGACCCGCGAAGTCGATGAGCTCCTTGCGCTTGTCGTTGATCGAGTAGGTGCCGACGTAGTAGTCGATGTCACCGTTGGTGATCGCCTGCTCGCGGTTCGCCGAAGCGATCGGCTTGAACTCGATCTTGTCCTCGTCGTAGCCCAGGGATGCGGCGATCCACCGTGCGATGTCGACGTCGAAGCCGGTGCGCTCTCCGGTCGTGACGTCGAGGTAGCCGAGCCCGGGCTGGTCCTCCTTGACGCCGACGATCACCTTGTCGCGCTCCTGGATGGCGTCGAACGTCGGGCTGCCCTCGAGCTGGACGTCGTCAGCGACCTCGAACCAGGTGGAGTCCTCGCTCTCTTCGCCGCCGGTTCCGGCGCCGGGGCTGGACGGGCTGCCGCTGTTGCAGGCCGTCAGCGCGAACAGTGCAACCGTCGCGATCCCGATTCCTGCCAGTGTCCGTGTGCGTCGCATGTGCGTCTCCTTCGTGTGCTGTGTGTGCAAAGGTCTGTGAGGCTCGTCAGTGCGTGAGGAGCTTGGAGAGGAAGTCCTTGGCGCGATCGCTCTTCGGGTTCGTGAAGAACTCCTCAGGCGTCGCCTCCTCGACGATCTTGCCGTCGGCCATGAACACGACCCGGTTGGCGGCCTTGCGAGCGAAGCCCATCTCGTGGGTCACGACGATCATCGTCATGCCGTCGCGGGCGAGCTCCACCATGACGTCGAGGACCTCGTTGATCATCTCGGGGTCGAGCGCGCTGGTCGGCTCGTCGAAGAGCATGACCTTGGGCTGCATGGCGAGAGCGCGGGCGATCGCGACGCGCTGCTGCTGTCCGCCGGAGAGCTGTGCGGGAAGCTTCGAGGCCTGCTGGGCGACGCCGACGCGCTCGAGAAGCATCATCGCCTCTTTGTCGGCATCGGCCTTCTTCATGCCGCGGACCTTGATCGGGCCGAGCGTCACGTTCTCGAGGATCGTGAGGTGCGCGAAGAGGTTGAACGACTGGAACACCATGCCGACGTCTGCGCGCAGATGCGCGAGGCCCTTGCCCTCAGCGGGGAGCGCCTTGCCGTCGATGCTGATCGTGCCGCTCGTGATCGTCTCGAGGCGGTTGATCGTGCGACACAGTGTCGACTTGCCCGAGCCTGAGGGACCGATCACCACGACGACCTCGCCGGCGTTCACCGTGAGGTCGATATCCGTGAGCGCCTGGAAGTCGCCGTAGTGCTTCTGGACGTTGTCGACAACGACGAGGGGCTTACCGGTGGTCATCATTTCTCCAAACTAGCCAGGTCGCTCACGTGGCTCCACAGTGATGCGTCGACATTTACACGTTCGTAACCACGCGATGGGGCCGATCCCGCCCGATAACCGGAGTGCCCCACGGTCCGCCCCCGCGGACCGTGGGGGCGTCCCTGCTGCTCCGTTCCTCCCCCGAGTAGAACGTGGCAGCAAGCCTCCGACCGGATCCGATCGCAGGACGACTCCGGAGAATGGCCGAGTCCGCGCCTCAATGAGGGGCGTGGGCTCTGTGGCATCTGAATTCTCCGTTGAATCGAGCGCGATCGACCCCCACATTGGCAGAGTGACATGCCGGTATGAGAGTTCTTGAGGATTTCTTGAGGCCTCAGTCCCGCTGGTCCCGGTAGTACTCGACGGCCCCCGGATGCAGGTCGACCGGCCCCGTGAAGATCGCCTGCCTGCGGTCGAGCAGGGACGCGACCGGAACCCGCTGCGCGATATCGGTGCGGACCGTGAAGAGGCTCGTGAGGACGTCCCGTACGACGCCGTCCGGAGTGTCGGACGAGGTGACCAGATAGTTCGGCACCGCCATCGTGGGCGCGGACTCGTCGAGTCCATAGAGCCCGACGGGGAAGTCGGACGGCCGATACGCATCGGAGTATCGAGCGTTGATCGCGGTGACCCATGTCTGCTCGATCGGCACCAGCCGCACGGGCGTCGTCGTCGCGAGCTCCGCGATGCCCGGTGTCGGGATGCCGCCGACCCAGAAGAATCCGTCGATCTCGGATCTCTCGAGCGCGCTGATCGACTCACCGAGATCGAGCCGGGGATCCGTGATCGTCGCGACGTCGACGTCGGCGGCGTCGAGTGCTCGCGCCGCGATCACATTGACGCCGGAATTCTCGGCCCCGAGCGACACCGTCCTGCCCGCAAGGTCGCCGAGGGCGGCGATGTCCGAATCCGCGCGTACGACCACGTGGAGGTACTCGTCGTACAGGCGAGCGACAGCCTGCACCGGCATGGGCTCGTCGAACGCTCCCACTCCGGCGACGGCGTCGGCAGCGGCATCCCCTTGCGCGAAGCCGAGGAGGGCCTCCCCCGAGCTCACCCGCAGGAGGTTGTCGACGGACCCGGCGGTCTCGGCTGCCGACACGCGGATGCCCAAGGACTCCGACAGCTCCCGAGCGAGTTCGTCGCCGTAGGCGTAATAGACCCCGTTGGATCCCCCGCCAGCGATCTCGTAGGCAGAGTCGTTCCACTCCGTCGATCGAGCGCTGCACGCGCTGCTCGTGGCGGCGAGCAGCAGCACGAGTGCCGTCGCCACCCCTCTGCGCCACCATGCGCGGCGGCTAGCCCGCCCGCTCATCCCTCAGCTCCGTCCGGCAGCATCAGCGACACCAGCAGCCCACCGTCGTCCGGCGTATCGACCCGCAGCTCGCCGCCGATCGACTCCAAGAGGTCGGTCGCTATCGCGAGGCCGAGCCCTGACCCCGGAACCCCGCCGCTGTCGTCGCTGCGCCAGAATCGGTCGGCGGCGTTCGCGGCCTGCTCTCGCGTCAGGCCGGGGCCGCGGTCGCGGACTGTCAGCACGCAGAGTCCACCGCTGCGGTGCGCGTCGACCTCGACGGCCGACTCGGCGGGCGAGAACTTCACCGCATTGTCGATGACGGCGTCGAGCGCGCTCTCGACGATCGTGCGGTCGGTGATGCTCATCACCGGGCCCATTCCTGTCGAGAGCATCCGGACGCGTCGCTGTGACGCGACCTCGCTCCAGGCGTCTGCGCGGCGGGTGGCGAGCGTGGTCAGGTCGACGGCTGAGATCGTCGTGTCGGCGCGTCCGCCGCGCGCGAGTCCGAGGAGCGTCTCGAGGATGCGAGCCATCCGGCGCCCTTCCTCCCTCGTCTCCTCGACGTCGTCCTTCCAGTCGGCTCCGAGACCGGTCGAGAGGTGCTCGACACGCAGCAGCAGCGCGTTGAGGGGATTGCGGAGCTCGTGCGAGGCGTTCAGGGCGAACTCCTGCTGACGCGTCATGACGCGCTCGATCTCATCCGCCATGCCGTTGAACACGCGCGTCATCCGGCGTAGCTCAGGAGGCCCCGTGTCCTCCGCGACCCTCGCATCCATCTCGCCGCGTTCGATCGCGATCATCGCCTCATCGAGACGTCGGACCGGAGAGAGCACCCACCGGGCGAGTTGGAAGACGAGGAGCACGCCGAGTCCGATCGAGACGATCGACACGACCGTCAGCACAAGAATCTGCTGCAGGATCTGGGTCCGTGGCGCCTCGACGTCCGCGGAGAGCATCACGGCGCCGATCACGTCGCCGTCGTCGAAGACCGGCTCGACGAGCGAGGACTCTGCCGCGATCCAGGGGAACACCGGCTCGGGCGCCTCGGCGCGGCGCCCCGAGAGCGCGAGGCCGACCCGTGCGGCATCGTCCTCTGACAGGACTTCGCCGCCGCCGTCGCCCGCTGACCACACCCCACCGGACAGATCGAAGACGATCACATCGATCCCGTACACCTCGTGGAAGCGGGCGACCTCCGCATCGATCACCGTCGCGCTGCCCGACCGCAGCGCCTGCCGCGCGCTGGTCACGAAATACCCGAGGTCACCGAGCTGCTCGGTGTAGAAGGCCTGCTGGATGCTGCGGGTCGCGCTCCACGCCGTGGCGCCGCCCAACGACAGCAGGATGGCGACGAGCGGCACCAGGAAGACGACGACGAGACGTCTGCGCATCGAACGCTACCCGGCCAACCGATAGCCGACACCGCGCACGGTCTCGATCAGATGCCGCTGACCCGCCTTCTTGCGGATCGCGCCGACGTGCACCTCGAGCGAGTGTCCGAAGCCGCGCCAGTCGGTGTTCCAGACCTCGCGGATGAGTCTCTCCTTCGGCACGGCGACGCCGGGGTACCGGGCGAGCACCGCCACGATGTCGAATTCCTTGCGAGTGAGTTCGATGGGAGCGCGTCCGATGATCACCTGCCTGGCGACGAGGTCGATCTCGATCTCGCCATCCTGCAGACGTACGCGCGCCTCGGATTCCGGCCGCACGGGTCGAGAGCGTCGTGTGACCGCCTCGATCCGGGCGAGGAGCTCGTGGACGTCGTAGGGCTTGACGACGAAATCGTCAGCGCCGGCACGCAACCCTCTGATGCGCTCCGTGACCTGGTTGCGTGCGGTGACGATCACGATCGGCACCTCGGAGCGTGCGCGGATCCGACGGCAGAGATCGATGCCGTCGACATCGGGCAGACCGAGGTCGAGGAGCACCACCTCGGTGTCCGCACCCAGTTCCTGCAGCGCGGAGGCTCCGTCCGCGGCTCGCACGGTGGCGTACCCGGATCGCGCGAGGAAGGCCTCGAGTGCAGCGGCGACACGCTCGTCGTCCTCCACGATCAGAATCTGCATCGACCCTGGGTCCCCTTCTCCGCTCGAGCAGGGACAAACCTACCAGCAGGACGGGCGGCCGCTCGTCCGCCGGAGATCAGGCCGAGGATGCCGCCCGCTGCGCGAACGCGCTCTCGTAGAGGCAGACGCTCGCTGCCGTGGCGAGGTTCAAGGATTCGGCGCGGCCGAAGATCGGCAGCTTCAGCACCTGGTCGGCCTGCGCGAGCGCCTCGTCCTCGAGACCGCGCGCCTCATTGCCGAACAGCCACGCCGTAGGCTCGGCGAGCACTCCGTCCGCCCGCGCATGAAGAAGATCCTCGCCCTTGACGTCCGCGGCCAGAATCCGGAGTCCGGCGGCGTGAGCCTTCTCGACCACATCCGAGAGCTCTGCGCCCACGGATACGGGCAGATGGAACAGCGAACCTGTCGTGGCGCGCACGACCTTCGGGTTGTAGGGGTCGACGGTGCGACCCGTCAGCACGACGGCGTCGGCTCCCGCCGCATCGGCGGCCCTGATGATCGTGCCGAGGTTTCCCGGGTCCCTGATCTCCTCGCAGATCGCCACCAGACGGGGGGATGCCGCGAAGATGTCCCGCACCGACGTGGGCGCCTGCCGGACGACGGCCACCAGCCCCTGCGGAGTGACCGTGTCGGCCATCGCGTTCAGCACGTACTCCGTGACGTACTCCACGTCGATGCCGGCATCCGATGCCTTCGCGCGGATGTCCGGATGCTTCTCCCAGCCGGTCGGGGTCGCGAACAGCTCCACGATCGCCTCAGGACTGTAGGTCAGCGCCTCGCGAACCGCCTGGGGACCTTCGAGGAGGTAGAGCCCTGTCTCGGCGCGCGCGCTGCGCTTGGTCAGCTTGGCGACGGCACGGACTCGGGGCGAACGGGGGTTCTCCAGCACGTTCACAGTCTAGAGAACGGCAGGACCGTTCCTGCGCAAACGCCGAACGAACGACAGAGGACGCCCTCCCGAAGGAGAGCGTCCTCTGTGGTGAAGAGCTGCTTACGCAGCCGACTTCGGAGCGTTGACGTCGGAAGGCAGAGCCTTCTTCGCCGTCTCGACCAGCGTCGTGAAGGTCGCTGCGTCGTTGACCGCGAGGTCGGCGAGCATGCGACGGTCGACGGTGACGCCCGCGAGACCGAGGCCCTGGATGAAGCGGTTGTACGTGATGCCGTTCTGGCGTGCAGCGGCGTTGATGCGCTGGATCCAGAGACGACGGAAGTCGCCCTTGCGCTTGCGACGGTCACGGTACGAGTAGACCAGCGAGTGGATGACCTGCTCTTTGGCCTTGCGGTAGAGGCGCGAACGCTGACCGCGGTAGCCGGAGGCGCGCTCGAGGATGACCCGACGCTTCTTGTGGGCGTTTACCGCCCGCTTGACTCTTGCCATTTTCCTGTGTTCCTATCGTGCGTTCGGGCGCGTCAGCGACCGAGAAGCTTCTTCGCGACCTTGGTGTCAGCCTTCGACAGCACCTGGTCCTGGTTGAGGCGGCGGGTGCGACGGCTCGACTTGTGCTCGAGGTTGTGGCGCATTCCGGCCTGCTGCTTCTTCAGCTTGCCGCTGCCGGTGATCTTGAAGCGCTTCTTAGCACCCGAGTGGGTCTTCTGCTTCGGCATCTTCTCTTCCTTCGTATGGCGCCTTCTCAGGCGACGGTGTCAACCCGCGGTGCGGGAGTCTGGGGGCGGGAGTTACTCCGCTGCGGCCTC
Organism: Microbacterium sp. CFBP9023; assembly: GCF_034045055.1. Classification (NCBI taxonomy): domain Bacteria; kingdom Bacillati; phylum Actinomycetota; class Actinomycetes; order Micrococcales; family Microbacteriaceae; genus Microbacterium; species Microbacterium sp. CFBP9023. The sequence continues at coordinate 30,144 of NZ_JAXCWI010000002.1, forward strand.
GGCCGGCTCGTCGGCGTCGGTCTTGGCTTCGCGGGCGGCCTGCTTGTTCGCTGCGCGCTGGGCGTCGCGAACCGCATTCTGCTCCTGCTTCGCCTCGGACTTGCTCTTGAGCGGAGCCACGATCATGACCATGTTGCGGCCGTCGATGGTCGGGTTCGACTCGACGGTTCCGAGCTCGGCGACATCCTCGGCGAACTTGCGGAGGAGACGGACGCCCTGCTCGGGACGCGACTGCTCGCGACCACGGAACAGGATCATGGCCTTCACCTTGTCGCCGGCCTTGAGGAAGCCCTCGGCGCGCTTGAGCTTCGTCGTGTAGTCGTGCGCCTCGATCTTCAGGCGGAAGCGGACCTCTTTGAGGATGGTGTTCGCCTGATTGCGGCGAGCTTCCTTCTCCTTCTGGGCGGCTTCGTACTTGAACTTGCCGTAGTCCATGATCTTGACCACGGGCGGCTTCGAGTTGGGCGCGACCTCGACGAGGTCGAGATCTGCTTCCTGCGCAAGGCGCAGCGCCGCCTCGATGCGGACGACGCCGATCTGCTCACCCGCGGGACCGACGAGGCGGACCTCGGGGACGCGGATGCGCTCATTGGTGCGGGGATCGCTGATGCGTAGCTCCTTAGACGATGGGATTCGGCCACCAGGATGCTGTCAGCACCCCGGGCGAAATCAGAATCGTCCCACCCACCGGCATTCAGACGCCGGCTCCGCACCCTGCCTGCCGGACCCCGTCTGACGACGCGATCCGGTGGAGTGCAAGACCCGGTAGCCTGGAACGGCAAGCGCGGGTGGGAAGTGAATCCTCTTTCGTACCGGAGCATGACGCTCCGGAGCCCGACAAAGTCTAACAGAAGGCAAGGCGAAGTGACGAACCAGGCATCGGATGAGGCTGCACGCGAGCGCGAAGAGCGCTGGGCACGGCAGGAGGAGGCGGCGTCCTCCGCCACGCGGGACATCGCCGATGTGCCGGCGGTCGAGGTCATCACGACCGCAGCCGTCCACCTCATGAGTGCCGCGGCGGTCAAGCTCGGCCTCGCCGACGACCCGCACGCGGCGGAGCAGCTCGACCTCGATGAGGCGCGCAAGCTCATCAACGCCCTCGCCGGGCTGATCACCGCCGGCGCACCGGAGATCAGCGACATGCACGCGCGGTCCCTCCGAGACGGGCTGCGCTCGCTGCAGCTCGCGTTCCGCGAGGCGTCGACCATTCCCGACCCGATCGGCAAGGGTCCGGGCGAGAAGTGGACAGGCCCGGTCAACTAGGGACTGCCGGCCGCTGCGGCTGACCGGTCGGTGGCAGCACCGAGCCGGTCAGGCCGAGCGACGCAGCTTCACGGTGAGAGAGTCGGCGAGCACCGCGATACGATCATCCGCCGCCCACCGCTGCGCCAGGCGCGCGAGCACGGCGTCGAGCACCTCGCGCTCGAGCCCGTCGACCAGCTCCAGGATGACGATCAGTTCCGGTCCGCGCAGACGGGCCTCCGGGTCTCCAGCCGCGACGGCGACGTCGATCACGGCGAGTTCATGCGCGACACTCTCCTGCAGAGCAGTGAAGACCTCGGGCGAGAGGAAGCTCGGCTCCCACCGATGACCCTGCGCGACTGCCCACACCGCGGGACGACGGAGCACGAACTCCGTGTCCGACGTCGGGTCGAGAACGATCAGATCCGTCTCCTCCGCCGACGCTGCGAGAGCGGCGCGCACGGCTTCCACCGGGATCGGACGGGCCGTCGCGTCCCAGCGCTGCATCGCCTCGACCGACGAGAACACCGGCTGCACGCGACGACCGTCGGGAGCCGCGACCGTCACGATCGAGAGCTCCTGAGTCTTGTCGACAGCGAGACCGCTCGGCGCCACGCCCTCCTCGCCCTTCTCGGCGATGAGCGGGATCAGGACCCGCGCCGAACGGAACGCGTCGACGACCTCGGTCTGAGCACCGTCGCCCGCCCGAAAACGCAGCAGCGCGTCGAGCAGAACCGGGTCGGCCGATCCGTCGTCGGCGGCATGAGGGTTCGACTGGAAGCTGCGGCCTTCCCAGGGCACACCGGCCGAGTCGCCCCGATCGCTGGACGGGTGCTCGTGCGACCCATGACGGTCGTGGGGACCGTGGTCCCCGGCGTCGTCAGTCCCCTGCGACATCCAGCGCCTCAGCCAGCGTGAACGCGCCGGCGTAGAGTGCCTTGCCGACGATGGCGCCTTCGACGCCCAGCGGCACCAGTTCGCGGAGCGCCACGATGTCATCGAGGTTCGAGATGCCTCCGGATGCCACGACGGGCTTCGGGGTGCGGGCTGTGACCTCGCGCAGCAGCTCGAGGTTCGGCCCCTTGAGGGTCCCGTCCTTGGTGACGTCGGTCACGACGTAACGGCTGCAACCGGCATCCTCGAGGCGCTCGAGCACCTCCCAGAGGTCGCCGCCCTCCTTCGTCCACCCGCGAGCGGCCAGCGTCGTACCGCGGACGTCGAGCCCGACAGCGATCGCTTCGCCGTAACGGCTGATCACGTCGGCGGCCCACTCGGGGTTCTCCAGCGCGGCCGTGCCGAGGTTGATGCGGGTCGCACCGCTCTCGAGAGCCGCCTCGAGCGTCGCGTCGTCACGGATGCCGCCGGACAGCTCGATGTTGACGTTCTTGAACTGCTTGATGACCTTGCGGAGGATCGGCGCGTTGCTGCCGCGTCCGAAAGCGGCATCGAGGTCGACGAGATGGATCCACTTCGCCCCCTGTGCGACCCACTCCCCCGCGGCGTCGAGCGGGTCGCCGTAGCTGGTCTCGGTGCCGGCCTCACCCTGAGTGAGGCGGACGGCCTTGCCCCCGGCGACATCGACGGCGGGAAGCAGGGTGAGAGCGGGAGACTGCGCGAAGTCGTTCATGACGTCCTCAGGTGAGATGGAGAGACCGATTCGTCGGCACGAGAATCGACACTAGCCCGCGTATCGGCCCGCTCCAAAACGATGACAGCAGAGAACCTCCCGTGCCACGCGGTAGCCTCGATGACGCCCCTGTTTCGGTGTGTGAGGAGATGTTCCATGGTGCGCGATGCGGAAGCGCGAGGAGGCGGACCCCTGCGACGCGGGAATGCGCTGCCTCCCGAGACTCCGGATGAGCGCGCTCAGATGCCGGCTGGACCCGACGCGGAGCCCACAGCCCCGCACCCCCGACCGGCACCCCAGCCCGCCCCCGCGCCGGGAACACGAGCCGCAGCGGCATGGGCAGCAGCCTCCGCCGCAGCTCCTCCTTCCGATGATGCGCGACCGGCCACGCCCGCTGTACCGATCTCCGCACCGCCTTCGGTCCCCGCTGCGCCACCCGCCGCCCCTGCAGTACCGCCCGCGCCCTCAGCCGCATCGCCCGCAGCCCCTGCGGTACCGACGACGCCGGCACCTTCCGGTGCGCCCGCTGCGACCGGATCGCTTTCGACCGCGTGGTCGGAACAGCAGAGCTCTTCGACTCAGGACAGCACCGCGCGGCCCGCCGTTCCGGCGGCCACGGCGCCGCGCCCCCAGTCTTCCGACGTACCGCCCGCTCCGCCGCTGCCCGTGCCCGCCTCGGCCCCGTCCGCGCCCAACGCCGCCGCTGCAGAGTCGGCGTCCTCGGCATCCTCGCGTCGTCAGCAGCGCGAGCAGGGCGTGGGGCGTCGCTCGTTCCTTCAGGAGGAGCGCCGTGAGGAGCCAGCGCGTCAGGGCGGACGCGGGCTGCTCAACCGCGTCGGGTTCACCCTCGGCCCGAGCGCTCGCGAACGCGCCGTCCGCGACGACGAGCACGCGGTGAGCCGCCATTGGCCGGGCCCCCGCACCGTCGCTGTCGTCAACGGGAAGGGCGGGGCGGGAAAGACACCGGCCACCGTGCTGCTGTCGGCGGTCTTCGCGCAGTACGGCGGCGCCGGGGTTCTCGCCTGGGACAACAACCAGACCCGCGGCACCCTCGGCTGGCGCACCGAGACGGGGGCGCACGATCGCACACTGCTCGAACTGCTTCCGCAGACCCAGCGCCTGCTGGGAGCCCAGGGACAGTCAGCCGACCTCGCGCACTTCGTGCATCACCAGCCGCAGGAGAAGTACGACGTCCTGCGGTCGAAGCCCGTCCGACTGGCCCACGAGAATCGGCTCCGGCCGAGTGACGTCGACTCCATCCACGCGATCGCGGCCAAGTTCTACCGTCTGATCATCATCGACTCCGGCAACGACGAGTCCGATCCGATGTGGCTGCGGATGATCGACCTCGCCGACCAGATCGTCGTGGCGACGACGACACGTGACGACCATGCCGAGGCCGGGGCGCTGCTGCTCGAGGCACTCGAAGACCGCGACGAGCGATCCGCACGGTTGGCTCGCGAGTCAGTGGTCGTCGTCAGCCAGGCGGACCCGAAGGCATCCCCCGCCGAAGTCGCAGACGTCATCGCCGGATATCAGCCGCTCGCGCGCGAAGTCGTCGGCATCCCCTTCGATCGGGAGATGGTCGACGGTCACCTCCGTCTTCGCGCACTCGCGGCGCCGACGCAGCGGTCGTGGCTCTCTGCCGCGGCCGCCGTCGCCCGAGGCTTCTGAGCCGTTCGGCAGAGGACCCGACGGACCGGTCGTCCGAGGTTCGGATCGACGGCGGCTCAGCGGGCTGCCGACGCGTCAGGACCGAAGGCTGTCGACCCAGTTGCGGAGCAGCTGGATTCCGGCCTCGCCGGACTTCTCAGGATGGAACTGCGTCGCGGAGAGCTGCCCGTTCTCGACCGCAGCGAGGAACGGATCGCCGTACGTCGACCACGTGAGCACCGGCTGAGGGAACGGCGGGATGACATCGAGCTCCCACGACTGCGCGGCGTAAGAATGCACGAAGTAGAAGCGTTCGTTCTCGATGCCCTTGAACAGCACCGATTCGGCGCCCGGCTCGACCGTATTCCACCCCATATGCGGCAGCACCGGGGCGTTGAGCTCCGTGACCGCTCCCGGCCATTCGCCGAGACCCTCGGAATCGTGCCCGCGCTCGACACCGTGCGCGAACAGAACCTGCATGCCGACGCAGATGCCGAGCACCGGGCGCCCGCCTGCGAGCCGGCGATCGATGATCTCGTCACCGCCGTGCGCGTAGAGCGCATCGCGGACGGCCTGGAACGCGCCGACTCCGGGCACCACGAGACCGTCTGCCTCGAGCGCCTCCGTGCGGTCGCGCGTCAGCACCGCATCAGCACCGGCGGCGATGAGCGCCTTGACAGCCGAGTGGACGTTGCCGGATTCGTAGTCGAAGACGGCGACCCGGGGAGCCCTGCTCACAGTGCGCCCTTCGTCGACGGGATGCCGTCGACCAGGGGGTCGAGGGCCTTGGCCTGGCGGAACGCCCGAGCGAATGCCTTGTACTCGGCTTCGGCGATGTGGTGGGGGTCGCGGCCCCCGAGAACGCGCACGTGCACCGTGAGTCCCGCGTTGAAGGTGATGGCCTCGAACGTGTGGCGCACGAGCGAACCGGTGAAGTGGCCGCCGATGAGGTGGTGCTCGAAACCGACAGGCTCCCCCGTGTGAACGAGATAGGGACGCCCCGAGATGTCCACGACAGCCTGAGCGAGCGCCTCGTCGAGCGGCACGAGAGCGTCGCCGTATCGCGAGATGCCGGACTTGTCGCCCAGCGCCTCACGGATGGCCTGACCGAGAACGATCGAGATGTCCTCCACGGTGTGGTGTGCGTCGATCTGCGTGTCCCCCGAGGCGCGCACCGTGAGGTCCGTGAGCGAGTGCTTCGCGAAAGCCGTCAGCATGTGATCGAAGAACGGCACCGACGTGTCGATACGGCTCGCACCGGTGCCGTCGAGGTTCAGCTCGAGCTCGACGGTGGACTCCGACGTGCTGCGCACACGCGTGGCGGTGCGCGGGGTCTGGGCGGGGCTGCTCATGAAGCCGATCCTATCGAGGCAAGGGCATCGAGGAATGTCGTGGTCTCCGCCTCGGTGCCCGCGGTGACTCGGAGGTGCCCGGGGATCCCGACGTCGCGGATGAGAACACCCTGCTCGTACAGCTGCTGCCAGACCTTCTGGGGCTCTGCGACGCCCCCGAACAGGACGAAGTTCGACCAGGACTCATGCGGGGTGTACCCCAGCGCCTCGAGCGTCGCGGAGATGCGATCCCGCTGCTCGACGATCTCCTCGACCATGCCGAGCATCACGTCGGAGTTGCGCAGAGCGGCGACGGCTGCGGCCTGCGTGAGAGCGCTGAGGTGGTACGGCAGGCGCACGAGCCGCAGAGCGTCGATGAAGGCAGGATCCGCGGCGAGGTACCCCACGCGGGCACCCGCGAACGCGAAGGCCTTGCTCATCGTGCGGGAGACGGCGAGCCGCGGTCGTCCCTCGAGAAGGGTCAGAGCCGATGCCGCGTCGTGCGGCGCGAACTCCTGGTACGCCTCGTCGACGACGACGATTCCGTTCGACGCCTCGTACACGGCCTCGACGACGTCGAGGCCCAGCGGCGTGCCTGTCGGATTGTTCGGAGAGCACAGCAGGATGACGTCAGGATCGACATCTCGCACCTGCGATGCCGCCTCTTCGGGGGTGATCGTGTAGTCGGGCTGCCTGGTGCCGGCGACCCAGCGCGCTCCGGTGCCCTTCGAGATCAGCGGATACATCGAGTAGGTCGGGGCGAAGCTGAACGCCGTGCGGCCCGGCCCGCCGAACGCCTGCAGAATGTGCTGAAGGACCTCGTTCGACCCGTTGCCCGCCCAGATCTGAGCCGGTTCGAGACCATGACCGAGGTACTCCGCGAACCCTTCGCGGAGCGTGGTGAACTCGCGATCCGGGTAGCGGTTGACATCGCGGAGCGCGACCGCGATGTCGTCCAGGATGTCACTGGCGACCGCGTCGGGAACCGGATGCGTGTTCTCGTTGACGTTGAGTGCGATCGGAAGAGGCGCTTGCGGCGCTCCATAGGGCGTAAGCCCTCGGAGGTCGTCGCGAAGAGGGAGGTCGGCGAGTGATGCAGTCACCCTTCCCATGGTAGGCCGCCTTCGCTACACAGACGCTCGTGGTGACGGAGTGTGAACGCGCTTCCGCGCCGCACCGCTCGATCGAACGGCCCTCACGGGTTCATTCCGAATACTGCGCCGGAATCGCCAGCTCCTGGCCGATCTGCAGCTCGCCGCCGCGCAGCAGGTTCAGACGCGTGATGTCGCCGATCACGTCGCGAGGATCCGCGCCGGGGGCCACGCTCTCGGCGATCGACCACAGCGTGTCGCCGGGCATCACCGTCACCGTCGCGAACGATGCCGTGGCGGTCTGTTCGCCTGAGGCCATCGCACTGCCGCCGCTGAGTGCGGCGAATGCGATCCCGGCTGCGAGCGGCACGGCCGCGACAGCGAGAACGACACGTCGACCGCGCGCCGTCAGCTTGAGCCGCGTCGCCGGACGAGCCGGAAGGACTGCTGCACTGCTGAAGGTGATGGTGCTCATGTCGTGCTCCTCTGCATCTACCGCGTGGGCGGTGAAGTTGGCGTAGCGTTCGCATTCGCGCCTCGGCCGGGAGCCGTGAATGCGAAGCTACGTTCCGAAGTTATCTTCGAATTCGAACATCTGTCAAGCGTTCTTCGAAACAGAAGTCCGGGAATCGGCCGACACGCTCGAACAGATCTTCCACTTCGGCGCGATTCTCGGATACGGTTTCGATGTCAACACCCCACCACGGGCCTCCGACATTCGAACTGAGACGCCGGAATCGCACACCTGAGGAGCACCATGAGCGACATCTCCGCCCCCGACGCCGACGTCCCGCGCACCCGTCGCCGCAAGAGCCTGAGTCCCAAGCAGATGGCGATCCTCGAGGTCATCCAGACGTCGATCAGCCGTCACGGGTACCCGCCGAGCATGAGAGAGATCGGCGACGCCGTGGGCCTCAAGTCGCTGTCCAGCGTGACCCACCAGCTCGGCCAGCTCGAGCTGAGCGGATATCTGCGACGCGACCCCGGCAAGACCCGTGCCATGGAAGTGCTCATCGACCTCCCCGGCACCAGCGGAGAGAATCCCGCCGATGTGGCGACCCCCGTGGGCGATGCGGCGCTCGTGCCGCTCGTCGGCCGCATCGCCGCAGGTGTCCCGATCACCGCCGACCAGCAGGTCGAGGAGATCTTCCCGCTCCCCCGGCAGCTCGTCGGCAAGGGCGACCTGTTCATGCTCAAGGTGTCCGGCGAATCGATGATCGATGCGGCGATCTGCGACGGCGACTGGGTCGTGGTGCGGTCGCAGAGCAGCGCCGAGAACGGCGAGATCGTCGCCGCCATGCTCGACGGCGAGGCGACGGTGAAGGTTCTCCGTCGACGCGACGGCCACACCTGGCTGCTGCCTCGCAACTCCGCATTCGAGCCGATCCTCGGCGACGAGTCCGTCATCCTCGGCAAGATCGTCGCCGTGCTGCGCGCGGTCTGACTCCCCTCCCACCCTGCCGGTGACGGCGGGCGTCGACGCACCATAGGCTCGAACCATGTCGTCGCCGTTCGGTACCTGGACCTCTCCGTTCACCCCCGACCGGATCGCTGCGTCGTCTCCGCGGATCGATGGCAGCGCCTTCGTGGCTGACGAGATCTGGTGGGGTGAGTCGATCCCTGCCGAGGGCGGTCGCTTGACCGTGCGAAGTTCGACGGGTGCCGAGATCCTCCCCGCGCCATGGAGTGCTCGGTCTCGCGTCCACGAGTACGGCGGCGGGGCGTGGACCGCGGATGCCGACGGCACGCTGTACTTCGTCGATGCCAAGGATCAGCGCGTGCACCGCATGCCCCGCGGCGGTGTCCCCGTTCCTCTGACACCCCCGGGCCCGGCGCACGGCGGTCTGCGTCTGCAGAGCGGCCGCCTGTTCGCCGTGCGGGAGGATCTGTCCGTCTCCCCTCACCGACGCGCCATCGTCGAGATCCCGACCGACGGGTCGGCATCCGACCGGCCTGCGCTGTTGAAGACCCTCGTCGAAGGCGAGTCGTTCTACGCTCATCCGGCACTGTCTCCCGACGGTTCTCGTGCAGCGTGGGTCGAGTGGTCCGGCGATCGGATGCCGTGGCAGCGAGCGTCGTTGGTGATCTCGGACGGCACCGCGCGCACAGAGCTGTCCACTCGCGCCGCGCTGCAGCCCGAGTGGACGGCTGACGACGAGATCGTGTACTCCGACGATCCCTCGGGCCGCTGGGCTCTGCACCGACAGCGTGTCAGCGGAGCCCAGGCGGTCGGCACGGCGGAGCAGATCATCGACGACGACGCCGACACGGGATACGGCCTCTGGGTGCTCGGCAATCGCTGGTACCGCCCGCTCGCCGACGGTCGCGTCGTGGCTGTGCGCACGAACGGTCGCGACCGGGTCATCGTCATCGACCCCGACGGCAGCGCCCACCGCATTCCCCTCCCCGCAGACGGCCACGTGAGTGTCGACGATGTCGCGGGCTCCCGCGTGCTGCTCTCCGGAAACGGCTCGACGACAGAACCCGGGGTCTGGTGCGTCGACGTCGACACGGGTCGCGTCGAGGCCGTCGCGGGAGCTGCGCCGACCGATCCTGCGTGGATGCCGCCCGCATCCGAGGTCCTGGTCGACGGCTCGCACGGGCCTGTCCATGCCTTCGCGTACCCGCCGACGAATCCCTCGGCCCACGCTCCGGCCGCGGATGACGAGCTCCCGCCCTACATCGTGCTCGTCCACGGCGGCCCGACCGCGCATGTGACCGGCGCGGCGTCCGCCGCCGTCGCGTTCTGGACGAGCCGCGGCATCGGCGTGCTCGACGTCAATTACGGCGGATCGACGGGCTACGGCCGTGCGTACCGCGAACGGCTGGACGGCGGATGGGGCGTGGTCGACGTCGACGACGTGATCGCAGCGGCCCGCGGCCTCGCCGATGCCGGGCTCGCGGATCCCGCCCGCATCGCGATCAGAGGCGGCTCGGCGGGTGGTTGGACAGTGCTCTCGTCGCTGGTGCGGGGAGGGACGTTCGCCGCGGGGATCAGCCGATACGGAGTGGTCGACCTGCGGATGCTGAGCGCGCACTCCCACGACTTCGAGGCGCACTACATCGAGGGGCTGGTGGGTCCGCTGCCCGAGGCGGAGGCACTCTACATCGCGCGTTCGCCCCTGACACACGCCGACCGGATCGACGTGCCGGTGCTGCTGATGCAGGGTGCGGACGACCGTGTCGTGCCACCGGCACAGTCCGAGGCGATCCGCGATGCGCTGGCGACGAGTGGTGTGGAGCACGAGTACGTGCTGTACCCGGGTGAGGGCCATGGCTTCCGGTCGAGCGAGACGATCATCGACGCCCTCGAGAGGGAGCTCGCTTTCCTCGGACGCGTGTTCGGATTCACGCCCGCGCGCTGATCACTCCCCCACGCGGTTGCGCAGGCGCATCGCGCGCTCGGCTTCGCGGGTGTCCTGACGCTCGCGGAGGGTCTGGCGCTTGTCGAACTCGCGCTTTCCCTTGGCGAGAGCGATCTCGACCTTGGCGCGACCGTCGGAGAAGTACAGCTTCAGCGGGATCAGCGTGTAGCCGCCGGCGGAGACCGCGTGCTGCAGCTTCGCGATCTCCTCACGGTGCAGCAGCAGCTTGCGGACGCGCTTCGCCGAATGGTTGGTCCAGTGGCCCTGTGAGTACTCCGGGATGTGCACCGAGTCGAGAAAGACCTCGTTCCCCTTGACGAACGCATATCCGTCGCTCAGGTTCGCGCGCCCCTGGCGCAGTGACTTCACCTCGGTGCCGGTGAGCACCATCCCCGCCTCGTACGACTTCTCGATGTTGTAGTCGTGACGTGCGCGACGATTGGTCGCGACGACCTTCTCCCCGCGTTCCCTGGGCATGATTCTCTCCTGATCCGCGTCGCGCAATGGTTCCGGTGCCCGTCACGGGCGCACGACAGCCTGTCAGTCTATACCGGCGCGCGGGTCAGGTGCGAAGCCAGCGACGGATCGCGAAACCCGCCGACAGCGCGGCGAGCACGACGCCGATGCCGATCAGCACCGGGACGACGACGGCAGCGTCCTGCATCGACACCCAGGTCGTGATGAACGGCACGCGTCCTCGGAGGTAGCCGTCGACGCCGAAGTGGACGCCGGCGACGACGGCCGCGCTTGCGAGGGCCGAGCCGAGGAAGGCAGCGAAGACGCCCTCCAGGACGAACGGCGTCTGGATGAAGCGGTTGGACGCCCCCACCAGGCGCATGATCCCGATCTCCTTGCGTCTGGCGTACGCGGAGAGCCTGATGGTCGTGCCGATCAAGAGGATGGCGGCGATCAGCATGAGCGCTGCGATACCGACCGCGATGTAGGTCGCGACCGTCAAGGCGGAGAACAGGGGTTCGAGGTACTGGAGCTGATCCTGGACCTGCTCCACCCCCGCGACACCGTTGAACGCCTCGGAGATGACCTGCGACTGGCCGGGATCCTTCATGGTGACGAAGAAGACCTCGAACGCCTGCTCGGGCGAGATCACGCTCGCCTGGTCCTCGCCGAGCTGATCGACGAGCTTGGCGTACGTGTCTTCCTTGGAATCGAAGCTGACCTCGCTGATGAGAGGAGCGAGCGCCTCGCCGTCGAGCTGTGCTCGCACGGCGTCGACCTGCTCCTCCGAGGCGCCGCCGTCGACGCAGGTGTCCTGCTCCGAGATGTCGGAGCACATGTAGACGGCGACCTGCGCCCGCTCGGTCCAATAGCCGCGCATCGTGCCGATCTGCGCCTGCATCAGGATCGCGGCGCCGACGAAGGTCAGCGAGACGAATGTCACGAGCACGACGGAGATGACCATCGAGATGTTGCGACGAAGCCCTCCGAGGGCCTCCGCGAGGATGAGTCCGATTCTCACGACGTCGGCCCCACTTCTTCCGTGCCGTCGTCGGACAGACCGAGTCGATCGGCCACCCCGAGCTCGGCGACGTCGACCTGCGGCAGCACGATGGGATGCGTCCGCGCCGCGAGGGCGACCGCCGGCTGCTCGTCTATCACCGGCGGCTCGATCGGCGCCGCCTGAGCCTCGGGAGTCTCGGATGCGGTCGGGACGGCGTCTGCGGACGCCGATTCCGCCTTGCGCTGCGCGCTGAGCTCCTCAGCGAGCGCGGCGCGGACCAGCGAGAGGTCGGCGGTCTGGCGCTGCACCTCCTGCACAGCAGTGAGTGCAGCGGCCGCGGCGGCACCGCGCACCTCCTCGGGAACCAGACGCGGGATGTTCGACGTGTCTCCGTAGCCGCCGTGCACCTCGTCTCGCACCATCTCGCCATCGCGAAGTTCGATGACCCGACGCTGCATCTGGTCGACGAAGCCCGCCTCGTGTGTCGCCATCAGCACGGTGGTGCCTCCGGCATTGATCCTGGCGAGGAGCTGCATGATGTCGACCGACGTCGCCGGGTCGAGGTTTCCGGTCGGCTCGTCCGCGAGCAGGACCTGGGGGCGATTCACGAGCGCCCGTGCGATCGCGACGCGCTGCTGCTCGCCGCCGGAGAGCTCGTGCGGCATCCGCTTCTGCTTCCCGTCGAGTCCGACCAGCGCGAGCGCCTCGGGCACGGCCTGCTGGATGAAGCCGCGCGACGAGCCGGTCACCTGCAGAGTGAAGGCGACGTTCTGGTAGACGGTCTTCGACGGCAGCAGTCGGAAGTCCTGGAACACGGATCCGATGTGGCGGCGGAAGTACGGCACCTTCCGGTTCGCAAGCGAACGCAGATCGCGGCCGAGCACGGCGACTCGACCCGTCGTCGGCACGTCCTCGCGGAGGATGAGTCGCAGACAGGACGACTTGCCCGACCCCGACGCGCCGACGAGGAAGACGAACTCCCCGCGCTGCACTTCGAAGTCGACATCGGACAGAGCGGGCCGCGAGGTCCCGCGATAGCGTTTCGTGACGTTCTCGAACCGAATCATGGCGGTTCGAGCCTAAGCGCGCACCCTCGTCTGCCTGCGAGCGACACCCCGCTCGACCCCCCTGCGTGTCGCACTCCACTGCTATACATGGAGGTGCCGATCCGTGCCGTCAGCATGGACGATACTCCGAGGGGGAACCATGACGACGCCTGCAGGCTGGTATGACGACGGATCCGGGCGTCAGCGGTGGTGGGACGGCACCCAGTGGACCGAGCACTTCGCGCCCATCGTGGAATCCGCCCCGTCTGCAGCAGGCGAGTCGGCCGGCGGTCTGACCGGCGAAGCGACCACGGACCGGGGTTCCGAGTCGGCTGACGTATCGGGCCACTCCTCGTCCGACGCGATTCCCGATTCGGCAGCAGCCGCGGAGACGGCCGCTGCGATCGAGTCGGTCGCCGCGGTCGAGAGCCCGTCGTGGAACACGCCCGCACCCTCCGACTCCCGCGCCGACGCGAAGACTCCGGCCGAGCCGTCCGCCCACCAGGACGCGGGCGCCGCGCCCTCATACGGCGCGCCCGTGACCGATGCCCCTGTCGACGAGGCCGGCACCACGCATGAGCAGGGTTCCACCTCTCCGGAGTCCCCGACGCCGACCGACGACATCGTGCCCCCGTATGCGAACACCGCGGGTCCCTCCGAAGGTGGTGCACCCTCCTACCCGGGCACCGCAGCCCCCTCGTATCCCCAGGAGTACCCCGCCGCGCCCGCATACCCGGGTTCGGCGGCACCCTCACCCTCGTACCCCGGCGCCGCCGCGTACGCTCCCGCCGGACAGCAGTACGGTGCGCCCGCCGGATACCCGCCCGCATACGGCGCCACGACCCCGGTGGCTCCGGCCCGCCCGTCGGTCCTCGGGCTCGTCGGGCTCGGACTCGCGGCGCTCGGAACGATCCTGTCGTGCATCCCGGTGATCTTCTGGCTCGGATGGCTCCTGCTCGGCGTGGGCTTCATCGTCTCGCTCATCTCGCTCTTCCTCAAGGGCAGGAAGTGGCCCGGCATCTCCGGACTCATCCTCTCGATCATCGGCGCGATCATCGCGGTCGTCATGTTCTTCGTCATCGTCTTCGCGACGGTGTCCGAGGCCGTGCGCGATCTGCCGTCCGCGCCGCCGTCGAGCGATTCCGACACCGGAATCGACGACGGCACGACCGACGACGGCACGGGGTCCGCGCAGGTCGAAGAGGGCACGATCGGCGACACCGTCACACTCACCTTCCTGGGCGGGAGCGGCGAGATCACTGTCACCGAGGCGCGTTGGGCGACCAGCGACGGCTCGAGCGTCCCCTCGACCAACGGCGGTTACGTGACCCTCGAGACGACGTGGACCGGTGTCGAGGGCACGACGGCCGCGAACCCGCTGTTCACCTCTCTGGAGACGGCAGAGGGAGTCGAGGGTCAGATCGACTTCTTCGTGACGGGCGCACCGAACGAGCTCCTCGACCCGGGGCAGACGGTCAGCGGCCCGATCACCTTCGACATCGCCCAGAGCGAGTCCTACGTCTTCGTCGTCACTGACGAGGCCGGACGCGACATCGCGCGCATCGACGTCGCTCCGTCGGCCGGCTGAGACCCGAGCGGAACGGCGATCATGACGGTCCCGGCAGGGTGGTACGACGACGGAGCGGGCCGACAGCGCTGGTGGGACGGCGCAGTCTGGACTGAGCACACCGTGACCACCGAGACGTCGTCCGTGGCGAACACTCCGCAGGGGCACGGCCAGCATGCCACGGAGGAGCCCACGGTCGCCGCGTCAGCGGACCCGATCTTCGAACCGCCCTATGCCTGGCAGTCGTCGAATCCCTCCCCCGGGGCCTCCGCAGAAGTGCCGCAGTACGGGCCCGCGTCGATGCCCGCGACCTCGGCAGGCGTCGTCGCCTCCCACGATGCGACGGCAGGGTTCGGGTCGTACGGCCCTGTGCCCCCGAAGGCGAACACGAAGGTCTCTGTGCTCGGCATCATCGGTCTCGGCATGGCCGCGCTCGGCGTGGTCCTCTCGTGCATCCCGCCGATCTCGATGTCTGGTGGGGTTCTGCTCGGGATCGGATTCGTGCTCTCGCTGATCTCCCTGTTCCTCCGGGGTGCGAAGTGGCCGGGAGCGGTGGGCATCGCGGTGGCCGTGCTGGGTGGTGTCGTCGCGATCGCCATGATGCTGCTGACCCTGGGCGCCTCGGGGCTGTCGTCGATCGTGCCGACGTCCACCTCGACCCCTCAGGCGACCCAGAGCACAGAACCCGACGACACCGCCGAAGGCTCTCCCGGCAGCGCGGGAACCGAGACCGTGACGGTCAACGAACTCGAGGTCGGTCACTGCATTCCGCTCATCGAATGGGAGGAAGAGGTGTACGAGCTTCCGATCGTTCCGTGTGACGCGCCGCACACCGACGAGGTCTATTTCATCTTCGATGTACCAGAGGGCGAATTCCCCGGGGACGACGAACTGCAGACCATCGCGGCCGAGAGGTGCGACGTCGCTTTCGAGGAGTTCGTCGGCATCCCCTACGCCGATTCGGAGCTCGACAACTACTGGTTCGTGCCGACTGAGTCGTCATGGAAGCGGATGAACGACCGCGCAGTCCAGTGCATCGTGATCAGCTACGACGAGATCACGGGCACCCTCGAAGGCGCCGACCGCTGAGACGAGCGTCGCTCAGTCCTCGTCTTTGCGCTTGCGCCAGCGGATGCCGGCCGAGATGAACCCGTCGAGATCGCCATCGAACACGGCAGCCGGGTTGCCCGACTCGTGTCCGGTGCGGAGGTCCTTCACGAGCTGCTGACCGTAGAGGAAGTACGAGCGCATCTGGTCGCCCCAGCTCGCCGTGATGTTTCCGGCGAGCTCCTTCTTCTTCGCGGCTTCCTCCTCCTTCTGCAGCAGCAGGAGTCGGGTCTGAAGCACGCGCATCGCGGCAGCACGGTTCTGGATCTGCGACTTCTCGTTCTGCATCGAGACGACGATGCCGGTCGGGAGGTGAGTCAGGCGCACGGCGGAGTCGGTGGTGTTGACGGACTGCCCGCCGGGACCCGACGAGCGGAAGACGTCGACTCGGATGTCGTTCTCGGGGATGTCGACCTCGGTCGCCTCCTCCATGAGAGGGATGACCTCGACAGCGGCGAAGGACGTCTGCCGCTTGTCCGCCGAGCCGAACGGGCTGATGCGGGCGAGGCGATGCGTCCCTGCCTCGACCGACACCGTTCCGAACGCGTAGGGAGCGTCGATCTCGAACGTCGCCGACTTGATGCCGGCACCCTCGGCGTACGAGGTGTCGAGAACCTTGACGGGATACTTGTGGCGCTCGGCCCAACGCAGGTACATGCGCATGAGCATCTCGGCGAAGTCGGTGGCGTCGTCGCCGCCTGCACCCGAGCGGATCGTGATGATGGCGGAGCGCTCGTCGTACTCGCCGTCCATCAGCGTCTGCACCTCGAGCTGATTGATGATCTCGGTGAGCGCGTTGAGCTCGGCGCGTGCTTCGACCGCGGAGTCCTCGTCGCCCATCTCGTTCGCCAGGTCGACGAGAACCTCGAGATCGTCGAGCCGACGACCGATGCCCTCGACTCTGGCGAGCGCCGACTGGCGGTGGCTCAGAGCACTGGTCACCTTCTGGGCGCGTTCGGGGTCGTCCCAGAGGTCCGGCACGCCGGCTTCCTCGCTGAGGCGCGCGATGTCGGAGCGGAGGGTCTCGACATCGATGACCTCGCGGATGTCACCGTAGGTGAGTCGCAGGGCCTGGATGTCGGCGGAGAGATCGAGTTCGAGCATGTCGCGTCCAGCCTAACGTGCCGCCCCTGCGGGCGGGGACGGCGTTCGAACGGGAGTAGCGTGAACGGGTGAGCAGCGCATCCACGGTCCTCAGGCGATTCGGACCGATGGTGTACCTCCCGACCGTGCTGTTCTCGCTCGGTGAAGGCGCGGTGATCCCTCTGATCCCGGTGATCGCTGCGCGGATGGGCGCCGACGTCGCCTTCGCCGCCCTGGTGGCATCCGCCCTCGTCGTGGGTCAGCTGTGCGGCAACCTTCCTGCGGGCTGGGCCGTCGCGCGCATCGGCGAGCGCTTCACGATGGTGATCGCGGGTGCGATAGCGATCCTCGCCGGCGTCGGAATGGTGTTCGCCCCCTCGCTGGGCGTGCTGGCCGCCTCCGTGTTCCTCCTGGGGTTCTGCGCGGCCGCCTTCGGCCTGGCGCGTCATGCGTTCATGACGACGAGGGTTCCCCTCGCGTTCCGTGCTCGCGCGCTCTCGCTCCTCGGTGGCAGCTTCCGCCTCGGAATCTTCATCGGGCCGTTCGTCGCCGCTGGGCTCCTGCAGCTGTTCGGTTCGGAATCAGCCGCGATCTGGTTCTTCCTGGGCTGTCTCGTCGTGATGGTGCTGCTCGTGCTGCTGGGCCCCGATCCCGAGAAGACGATCGCCCCGACGACCCCTGTGCGCACCGCCGCACTCGCGGATGATTCCGGCGAACCGGTCACGGGCTCGATTCCGACGACCGCGCGCGCGGGCATCTTCCGCACGATGTGGCAACAGCGCAGCGTGCTCGGACGACTGGGACTCGCCGCCGCGTCGCTGTCCGCGGTGCGATCGGCACGTCAGGTCGTGCTTCCCCTGTGGGGACTCTCACTCGGACTCGACGCCTCGACCATCGCCCTCGTCGTCGGAATCTCGGGAGCGATCGACTTCGCCCTGTTCTACGCCAGCGGCCAGGTGATGGACAGGTTCGGGCGTCTGTGGGCGGCTATGCCGGCGATGGTGCTGATGGGCGCGGGGTTCCTCGCCCTCTCCTTCACGCACGACCTGGAAGCCGCGGTCCTGTGGTTCGGCATGTTCGCCGCCGTGCTCGGGGTGGGCAACGGGCTCTCGAGCGGCATTCTGCTCACACTCGGCGCCGACGTCGCGCCGAAGAAGGAGCCCGCCGCGTTCCTCGGCTCGTGGCGCACGCTGACGGATGCCGGCGGAGCGGCCGCTCCGCTGCTGGTGTCGGCGATCGTCGCGATCGCGTCACTGCCGATCGCCGCAGCGGCGATGGGTGCGATCGGCCTGATCGGCGCGGGTGGATTCATCCGCTGGATCCCGCGTTTCGTTCCGCGCAGCACACAGGAGGAGTCATGACCGCTGCCCTCCGCGCAGACGTGCGCCGGCTGGTCGTCGCGGCTCCGTCGTCGACGGATCACGATCGCGATGTCGCGGCCGACTTCGCGACGTTCTTCGCCGACGATCATGGGCCGGTCTCCCGCGACGACGGTCCCGATCACGCGACCGCTTCGGCGCTCGTGTTCGACCGCTCACTCACTCGCACGCTGCTCGTCTTCCACGCCAAGGGGCAGTTCTGGGTGCAGCCAGGCGGACATCTCGAACCCGACGACACCTCCGTGGCGGATGCCGCTCTGCGCGAGCTGCGGGAGGAGACCGGTGTGGACGTCTCCGCCAGCGCGGAACCGCTCGTGTACGACCTCGATCATCACGCGCTGTCCTCGGCGTTCGGTCGGTGCGCATCCCATCTCGACATCGGGATCGGCGTCGTCATCAGCGACGATGCCGACCTGATCGTGAGCGACGAGTCGGAGGACGTGCGCTGGTGGGCGATCGACGCGCTGCCGTCGCAGGTGCCGCAGGGCTTCGCCGGGCGGGTGCGACGACTGCGCGATCGTCTGGTGAGCTGACGTCGCATCCGGCGGAGGTCACCCTCGTGCAGGTCGACCCGAGCGAACGATCACCCCAGAGCGGTGCGACTCGTCCCCGTCGCCTCGAGGCGCACCCCGTCGGTCACGAACAGTGACACGAGCGGCGGATGCCACAGGGTCGAGACGGTCACGCGTGCTGAGTGCCCGTCGGGGCTCGACGCTGAATCGAGGTCCACGGGTGACGGCAGCGCGGCGAGCAGTGCGTCGACCTGCTCTCTGACCCCCTGATCGGTGAGGTTCGCCCGTGCCGTCGTTCCGTCCACAGCCAGGGTGAAGCCGTCCGCTCCGGCGAGCGCTGCGGCGTCAGCGATCGCATCCAGCCGCTTCTGCGAGATGTAGAGGTCGGTCGCGCAGACACTCACGAAGATGAGTGCGAGCGCCAGCAGGGCATAGCCGAGCGTCAGCAGCAGCACGCTTCCGTCGTCACCCGCCCCTCTCATCCCGTGCCCCACAGGCGAGAGACCTTCTGGACCGCCGACCCCTCGACTCGGATCGCGGCCGCCGAGTCCGATCCGAAGACCGCGGGCATCAGTGGCAGGGACACCGACGTCGTGACCGTGACGGTCACGACGGCGCCTGCCGACGGCCACTCCGTCCCGACGGGCACGCACGCCACAGACACCTCGGTCGATTCCTCATCGATGCCGTACTGATCGGTGACGTCGGCGAGCACGAGCTCACTCCGCGCTGCTGCAGTGGCGGCATCCGGTGCGCGCACGATCGTGCGCGCGACGTGGCGCGCGGCCGCCCCGACTCCCAGTGTCTGCTCCTGAATCGCGCCCAGCGCGATGATCAGGTAGACCAACGGCACAAGCAGGATGACGCCCATCGTGATGAATTCGAGTGCCGCCGAACCCTCGTCATCAATCATCGAAGGACTCTTCCGGCGCATGCGCCTGCACCTCCAACGCGAAGGGCACCCCGAGCAGCCCGATCACGGGGAGCGTCGTTCGGACGCGCACCTCGATCGTCGCGCGATCCAGTGCCGTCGATCGAACGGCCGTCACATCGTGGGCGTACTCGGCCCCGACCGCGAGGGTGATCGCCGCGCGGGCGCGCTCCACGCCCTGTTCCATGGGCGTGTCTGCCAGGGCCGCGTAGTAGGCCCCTTCGACCGCCGCGTCGTGCACGACATTGCGCACGTAGACGGCGAGCGCGAGCTGCATGACAGCGAGAGTGAGAAGGGTGAGGAGCGTGCCCACGAGCACGAACTCCACGGGACTCGATCCGCGTTCATCGCCGAGAAGGCGCCGCGGTGGATCGACAGTCATCAGGGAGACCTGTCAGAGACCGGAGACGCGTTGGATGGCCTGCTCGAACAGTGCGCTGAGCGCCGGGCCGGCGACCGCCCAGATGAGCACCACCAGACCGGCGGTCATCAGTGTGACCAGCACCCATCCGGGTACGTCCCCCGATTCGTCGCCGACGAGATCGTCCATGAGATCGGGGGTGAGCGAGGCATCCCTGGTGGTGCTCCGTGGTCGAGAGGTGTGCATGTCGTCCTTTCGTGGTCGCTCAGCCGATGCCGAGTCGCAGGATGAAGAGACCGGGGTAGATGGCGAAGAGCACGGACAGCGGGAGGATCAGGAAGACGAGCGGGAGGAGCATCAGGATCTCCTTCCGACCGGCCTGTTCGATGAGGACCCGCTTGGCGTCCTCGCGAGCGTCCCCCGCCTGCGCATGCAGGACGGCCGAGAGCGGCGCGCCATGCTCGAGCGCGGCGGTCACCTGGTCGATCGCACGGGAGAGCCCCGGAAGCTGCAGTCGCGCGGCCATCTCCGTGAGCGCGTCGGCGAGCGGCGACCCCGTGCCGACAGCGAGCACCACGCGGCGGAACTCATCGGTCAGTTCGCCGGAGCCGACCGCGGCCACCCGACGCAGCGAGTCCAGGAAGCCTTCACCCGCCGACAGGCACAGCGCGAGGAACTCGAGAGTGGTCGGCAGCTCGTCGGTCAACCGGGCGCGACGCGAAGCGACGCGAGCCGTGAGCCGCATGTCGTATGCGAACCCGGCTGCGGCTCCGAGGATCCCGGGCAGCAGGGCGATCGGCGGGCTCATCCGGCCCGTGATCGCGAACACGATCACAGCGATCGAGCCGATGACGATGCCGGCGAGCACCCAGCCGAGCTGACGCCCGCGGAAGGCCCCCTGCTCCAGAGGAATCCCCGCCTGCTCGATCCTCCGATGCAGAGCATCGCCGCCGCCCACAAGGCGTTCGAAGAGCACACGTGACCGAAGCCAGAATGCGCGGTCACCCGCGGAGAGCACGCCGACTCGCGGGAGCGCGTTCCCGGGCAGGTCTTCATCGGCGACCGCATCGCGCACATAGGGCGCGATGCGCAGAGCCAGCGGCGCTGCCGACCACCGTGGAAGCGACGCGAGTATGCAGAGCAACCCCATGCCGAGTGTTCCGCCGCCGAGCACGGCGACGGCGATCGCGGACATCGGGTTCACCCGAACCACCGCCCCGGCTCGGCGAGCCGACCGATACGGATCATCAAGCGATAGGCGATCACCGACACGGCAGCTCCCCCGCAGATCACCAGCATCCCTTCACCGGTGCCGTAGGCGGCCGCGCCCTCAGGGCGCAGCACCAGCAGGCCGAGGATCACCCAGGGCGCGACGGCACCGAGCACGGCAGCGCCTCGGATCCATGACTGTCTGGCTTCGACCTCGCCGCGCAGCACGGCGTCCGCGCGCACCGACGACGACAGCGCGCGGAGGACGCCTGTGAGCTCGGTGCCGCCGACCTGTCGCGCCATGCGGAGCGTCTCGATGATCCGATCGGCGATGGGATCAGCCAACGCCGCCTTCAGCCGGTCGAGGCTCGTCTCGAAGCGGCCGGTGGCGCGCAGGTCTCTGGCGAACACGGCGAAGGCCGGCCGCATCATCGTCGGCGATGACTCGGCCAGACTCGCGACGGCGTCCGGCAGTGACAGTCCGACACGGATGGATGCGATCAGCAGGTCACAGACGTCGGGCCAGAGCTGGCGACGAAGTCTGCGCAGCCGGAGGCGTCGGGAACGCACGAAGACGATCGGCACGACGGCCGCGGTCGCGCCTGCCAAGCCCGCGAGGACCGGGATGGCTGTGAAGAGCCAGACAGAGGAAGCCGCGGCGAGCGCGACCGTCAGCATCACCAGCAGGAGCGTGCGCGGGCTGACAGATGCCATGCCGCCCTCTTCGAGAAGGCGAGTCAGACGTCCGCGGTGCCGGACCCTTCCTCCGTCTTGAGGCGGGGGCCAGAGCCACGGCGATGCGCACAGCAGCAGACCGGCGGCGAGCATCGCACCGAGCAGGACCGTCACAGAGTGCCTCCGCGACGCCACGCCGTCTGTTCAGTGGACGCCTCGTCGCCGCGGATGTACACGGTTCGCGTGATGATCCGGCCGTCGACCACCGCGCCCGTCGGCGCGATGACCTCGTGCACCCGTCGCACTCCGGTGTCGTCACGCACGCAGTGCACCACGAGATCAACCGCGCCGGCGAGGGCCGGCGCGATGAACGATCGATCGATGTTCCGTCCCGCGAGGAGCGGCAGAAGCGTGAGCTTGTCGAGCGCCTCGGCCGCGGAGTTCGCGTGCACGGTCGCAGCACCCGGCACCCCCGTGTTGAGTGCGAGGACGAGGTCGAGCGCCTCCGCATCTCTGACTTCGCCGACGACGAGGCGATCGGGTCGCATCCTCAGCGCCTCCTTCACGAGCCTGCGCAGCGTGATCTCCCCCGTTCCCTCCAGACTCGCCTGACGCCCCTGCAAGGACACGACATCCGGTCCCTGCACCGCGAGCTCGAAGGTCTCCTCGACGGTGATGATCCGCTGACGGTCGGCGCACGAGTCGAGCAGCGCACCGAGGAAGGTGGTCTTGCCTGCGTGGGTGGCACCGGACACGACGACGCTTCTGCCCGCGCGCATCGCGTCACGAAGCATCGCGGCCAGGTCCGGAGTCAGCGCCCCGTGGTCGACGAGCGCCTCGAGGCTTCGATACCGGGGCAGGAACTTGCGGATGTTGACGGACCACGATCCGCGGACGACGTCCGCGATCGCGACATGCAGTCGCGCGCCATCAGGAAGAGACGCATCCACGAACGGCTGACTGATGTCGACACGGCGCCCTGTCGACTGCAGCATCCGCTCGATGAGATCGCGCAACGACGATTCCGTGAGACGCATCTCGATCCGCTCGGCGACCCCTCCGCGTGCGACGTGGATGCTCTCGGGGCCGTTGAGCCAGATCTCCTCGATCTCAGGGTCGTCGAGGAGCGACTGCAACGGACCGAAGCCGCTGACCGCCGCGAGCACGTCACTCACGCATGCAGCTTCGTCGTCGATCACCGCCGCGCCTCGCGCCAGCGCCAGATCGTTGAACTTGCGCACCTCGGCGAGCGTGACCGAGCGCGCTGCCGAGGAATCGAACGTCGGATCCGTTCCTTCGGCGCGGAGCCGCTGACGAACGCGCTCGGCGACGAGGACGGAGGGCTGGATCACCCGAGCATCCTCGCAAGGATCGGGCGACACGCGCCGGAGTTATCCACAGCGACGGCGGTGCTCCTGCGGGCGGATCCCCAGCAACGCACGATCCCCCGATCAGTAGACTTATCCCAGCGCGCGGGAGTGGTGAAATTGGCAGACACGCAGGATTTAGGTTCCTGTGCCCTAGGGCGTGTGGGTTCAAGTCCCACCTTCCGCACCGATCTGTCGCACCCCCTGCGACCGACGACTTGACCGCCGCACAGCGCACGACGACGGGAAATCCATGCATCACGCCGCTCTCATCCCCTGGCTCGACCCCGCCACGATCATCGGCTCGGCCGGCCCCTGGGCGCTTCTCGTGGTGTGCTTCATCGTCTTCGCGGAGACGGGCCTTCTGGTCGGGTTCCTGCTTCCTGGCGACACGCTGCTCGTGATCTCAGGACTCCTGTCGCACCCGATCGCGGGTTCGGAGCACGGGGTGTTCGGCATCAACGTGTGGATCGTCGCGCTGCTCATCGGGCTCTCGGCGTTCGTCGGCGGTGAGGTCGGCTACCTCATCGGCCACAAGGGCGGACCCGCAGTCTTCGAACGCAAGGAATCGGGCCTGTTCAGCAAGAAGAACGTCGAGCGGACGAACGCCTTCTTCGAGCGTTTCGGCGGCATCACCGTCATCCTCGCCCGCTTCGTGCCGATCGTGCGCACCTTCGCCCCGGTCGCCGCCGGCGTGGGCCACATGCCGTGGCGCCGCTACACGCTGTACAACCTCATCGGTGCGATCCTCTGGGGCTTCGGTCTGACGATGTTCGGGTACGCCATCGGTTTCATCCCGCCGGTCGCGCACTTCGTCGAGAGCTACATCGACCTGATCCTGCTCGCTGCCGTCGGCGGCACGGCACTCATCACGCTCTGGCACTACCTGTCCGAGCGTCACAAGGCGAAGAAGGAAGCCGCGGCCGGCGAGGGTGAGACAGACGCCACCGAGGCCGAAGGACTCGCCCTCGACCCCGAGGTCTTCGACCGTGCTCCGGACTTCGACGGAGACGGCAAGCACTGATCTCGGTGCAGAAGAAGGCGCGCTGTCTCAGCCCGCCTTCTTCTTGCTCGGGCTCTTCTTCGTGCTCGCCTTGTCGCCGGTCGACTCCGACCGAGCGGCCTTGGTGCGAGCCACACTGGCGCGCAGCGCCTCCATCAGGTCGATGACCTCACCGCTCTTGGCATCGCCCTCGGCCTCGCCGAAGGTGTCCGAGACATCGAACGTGTCGCCCGCCTCGATCTTCGCATCGATCAGAGTGCGCAACTCCTTCTGGTATTCGTCGACGAACGACTCAGGATCGAAGTCAGCCGAATAGCTGTCTACGAGGGATGCCGAGAGCTCGAGCTCCTTCTTCGAAATCCTCACATCCTCGTCGAGCACCGGGAACGCCGCCTCACGCACCTCGTCGGCCCAGAGCAGCGTCTGCAGCACGAGCACCTTGCCACGCACGCGGAGTGCAGCCAGTCGGGTCTTCTGTCGCAGCGTGAAGCGCACGATCGCCGTGCGGTCGGTCTGTTCGAGCGTCTTGCGCAGCAGCACGTACGCCTTCGGCGACTTCGAGTCCGGTTCGAGGTAGTACGGCTTGTCGAGGGTCAGCAGATCGACCTGGTCGGAGGGCACGAACTCGACGACGTCGATCTCGCGGCTCTTCTCCGCCGGCAGCGCCGCCAGATCGTCCTTCGTGAGCACGACCGTCTGCCCTTCCTCGACGTAGGCGCGATCGATGTCGGCGTAGGCGACGGTCTCGCCGCACACCTCACAGGTGCGCTGGTACCGGATCCGGCCGCCGTCCTTCTCGTGCACCTGGTGCAGCGGCACATCATGGTCCTCGGTGGCGGAATACACCTTGACGGGCACGTTCACGAGGCCGAAGGTGAGCGCACCTTTCCAGATCGTTCTCATGACCCCAGTGAACACCAGCCGCGCGGCTCACGGCCAGTACCTTGACTACGCTGGCGTCATGGTCGCAGAGGCGCAGAACGTGCAGATCGATGGCCGCCGGCTGCGCATCACCAACCTCGACAAGGTCGTCTACCCCGAGACCGGCACCACGAAGGGCGAGATCATCGCCTACTACACGGCGATCGCGCCGCACCTCCTCCCTCTGCTCGCGGGCCGCCCCGTGACCCGCAAGCGCTGGGTGGAAGGGGTGGGGACCGCGGATGCTCCCGCCGACGCGTTCTTCACGAAGCAGCTCGAGCCGGGAGCTCCGGAATGGATCCCCCGACAGCCGATCCGGCACTCGGACGGCCCCAAGGAGTATCCCCTCGTCCAGGACGTTCCCACGCTGGTCTGGCTCGCGCAGGTCGCCGCGATCGAGCTGCACGTGCCGCAGTGGCGCTTCGCCTCCGACGGCATGCCGGGAAAGCCGGATCGGCTCGTCCTGGATCTCGACCCGGGCCCGGGGGTCGGGCTCGCCCAGTGCGCCGAGGTCGCACGGATCGCACGCAGCCTGCTCAGCGACATCGGACTCGATCCGGTGCCCGTGACCAGCGGAAGCAAAGGGATCCACCTCTACGCCGCCCTCCCCGGGCAGCAGACGAGCGCAGAGATATCCGCGGTCGTGAAGGAGATCGCCCGTCTGATCGAGACCGAGCATCCGGATCTCGCCACGAGCACGATGGCCAAGGCCGCGCGCGGCGGCAAGGTCTTTCTCGACTGGAGCCAGAACAACGGCAAGAAGACGACGATCTCGCCGTACTCGATGCGTGGTCGCGCGCACCCCTGGGTGGCGGCTCCGCGCACCTGGGACGAACTCGACGACCCCGACCTCGCGCAGCTCGACTTCGCGACGGTGCTCGAGCGTGCGGGTTCCGGGCAGGACCCCATCGCTCCGCTTCTCGCCGCCCAGGAGGGCACCCCGGACACCACCTCTGCGCCGGGCCCCCGCGTCGACGCACACGGCGCGAACTCGCATGCGAGCCGCCACCGCCCGCGGACGACCGGTGCGGCACCGCTGGCCTCGTCGTCTCCCCCCTCCATCTCCCCCATGCTGGCCGAGAACGGCACGCCCGCGATCGCCCGCACTCTGAGCTCGCCGTCGTGGGTGGAGGTGAAGTGGGACGGCATCAGGGCCATCGGAACCTGGGCGGACGGACGGATGCTGCTGCATGCCCGCAGCGGCACCGACATCACGGCCCGCTACCCCGAGCTGACTGCCGACGGCGCGCCGTTCCTGCCCGTGTCCGATGCGATCATCGATGGCGAGATCGTCGCGTTCGATGCGCAGGGCAGACCGAGCTTCTCGATGCTGCAGAACCGCATGCACCTGACCCGGCCCCGCGAGATCGAACGCGAGGTCGTGCGCACGCCCATCGTCTACATGGCTTTCGATCTGCTCCGCCTGAACGGTCACGACCTCAGCTCCATGGCGCTGTCGGAGCGACGGACCCTCCTCGAGGAGGTCGTCGCCGACCTCGATGCGCCGGTGCAGGTCCCACCCGTGTTCGACGATCTCGACGCCGCTCTCGCGGCGAGCGACGAGTTCGGCCTCGAGGGCGTCGTCGTCAAGGATCCGTCCTCGCGGTACCGTCCGGGCCAGCGCTCACCGGCCTGGCTGAAGATCAAGCACACCCGCATGCAGGAGGTCGTGATCGTCGGTATCCGCCCCGGCAAGGGCGACCGGGAGGGCACGTTCGGCTCCCTGCTGCTCGCGGTCCCCGAGTCCGGACGGCTGCGCTATGTCGGTCGCGTCGGCACGGGATTCACCGACCGGATGCTGCGCGACCTGCTGAGCCGGCTCGCTCCCCTGCGCACCGACTCCGCGCCCCTCGAGGACGTGCCCGCGCTCGATGCGTCGGATGCGCTCTGGGTCCGACCTGAGCTCGTCGGCGAGGTCGAGTTCGCGAACTGGACCCCGGACGGCGTTCTGCGTCACTCCCGTTGGCGGGGCCTCCGGCCGGATAAGACTCCCGACGAGGTGATCGTCGAGTCCTGACCGTCAGGCGTGGTGCGGTTGGCAGTCGGACTGCTCCGCGGGCTCGATCTGGAAGGTCGAGTGAGCGACGTCGAAGTGGTGCGACAGACACGACTGGAGGTCGCTCAGCAGCTTCGCCGAACGTCCATCGGCGAGGAGAGCCGGGTCGACGCTGACGTGCGCACTGAACACCGGAGCACCGCGAGTGAGCTGCCAGACGTGCACGTCATGCACGCCGACGACTCCGTCGTAGTCGAGGAGGTGCTGTCGGATCTCGCTGACCGCAGTGCCCTGGGGCGCTGATTCGGAGAGCACCGAGAACACCTCGCGGAGCAGCGCGATGGCTCGAGGGATGATGAGCACGGCGATCATGATCGACGCGAGCGCGTCGGCGGGCATCCATCCGGTCGTGACGATCACGATCGCTGCGATGATCACCATCGCCGACCCGATCAGGTCGCCCATCACCTCGAGGTAGGCGCCGCGGACGTTCATGCTGGTGCGCTGCGCGCGGCTCAGCAGCCACATCGAGATGGCGTTCGCGACAAGACCCACGACGGCGACGATGAGCATCAGCCCGCCGACCACCTCGGTCTCCCCCGGGTTGATCAGACGACCGATGGCCTCCACCCCCACCCACCCGGCGAGGAGGATAAGGATGATCGCGTTGATGAGCGCCCCGAATACCTCGGCGCGCTGGTATCCGAACGTGCGGCGGTCGTCGGCAGGTCGGGCGGCGACGGCCGCCGCGATGAGCGCGATCACCAGAGCCGAGGCGTCTGTGAACATGTGAGCCGCATCCGCCAGCAGCGCGAGAGAACCGGTCAGCAGTGCACCCACGATCTGCACGACCATGATCGTCGCGGTCAGTGTCAGCGAGATCGCCAGAAGACGGCGATGGTTCGCGGAGCGGATGCCGCCCGCGGCGGGCGCATGATCGTGCATGTCTCCAGGCTAGACCGGCTCGCACACCCGCCGGCGGGTCCCAGCCCAGTCGGGAATGGTGATGATTCTCAGTAACCGCGGGGCCGTCAGCGCTGGCGAGAGTACTCGAGCACGACGCACCCGTTGTCGAACGAGCGCACCTGGTCGAGACGGAACTGGGTCGGGGCGAAGGGGTGGCTCGCCATCGGGATGCCGGACCCCGCGATCGTCGGGTATTTCTTGACGATGAGGCGATCGATCTCGTCGAGAAGCACCCCGGCGAGCCCGGCCCCACCCGCGAGGTAGATGCCGAGGCCGGGTTCCGCCTTGAGCGCGCGGACCCGCGCGACAGGATCGGTGCGCACGATCTCGACGTTGGCTTCGCCCGGATCGTCCAGCGAGCGACTGAACACGACGGTCCGCAACTGCGAGTACGGGTCTGTGATGCCGACCTGCAGTGCGGGTTCGTACGTCCGACGCCCCATCACGACGGTGTCGAAGCGGGTGACCGCTGCGCTTGCGCCGCCCCGCGCCGCGCGCACATGCGCAGGCTGGATGTCGGGGAGTTCCGTGCCGAGAGCGTCGGCGAACGCAGCGGTCACGGGGAAGAAATCGACCTCGTCGTCCGGGCCGGCGATGAATCCGTCGAGCGTGACGCCGACGTGGTAGGTGAGTTCTCGCATGTCGTCAGAGTAACCACTACGCATGAAGTACGTCAACCGTAGTGAATACCGCCGACTCAGAGAGCGGCGAGCAACGGCAGCAGTTCCGCGAACGCGCGCGCACGGTGCGACTGCGCCTGCTTCTCGCCGGCAGTGAAATCGCCGACCGTGCGCTCCGCCCCCTCGGGCTGTCCGTCCGGGACGAAGATGGGGTCGTAACCGAATCCGCCGCCTCCGGATGCTTCGCGCGCGAGACGTCCCGGCCAGTTCCCGACGACCACGTGCTCGGCTCCGTCCGGAGTCACGAGCGCGATCGTCGAGTTGAAGTGAGCAGCGCGGTGAGGATCCGCGATGTCGCGCAGCTGGTCGAGCAGCAGCTCGAGGTTCGCCGCGGCATCCTTCTTCTGCCCCGCCCAATAGGCCGAGAAGACACCGGGCGACCCGCCCAGCACGTCGACGCAGATGCCGGAGTCGTCGGCGAGCGCCGCGAGTCCCGTGTGCGCCGACGCGGCGCGAGCCTTGATCAGCGCGTTCTCCGCGAACGTGACACCGTCCTCGACGGGCTCCGGTCCGTCATACGCGACGATCTCGAGATCAGGGCGAGCGGATGCCACGATCTGTTGGAACTCCGCGACCTTGTGCGGATTGTGCGTGGCGAGGACGACCTTCATCAGCCCGCGAGCGCCTTCAGCTGGTGATCCTTCAGGTCGGCGCAGCCCGCGACGCCCAGGTCGAGCAGGGCGTCGAGCTCGCGCTTGTCGAACGGCGCTCCTTCAGCCGTGCCCTGCACCTCGACGAAGAGCCCGCGGCCCGTGACCACGATGTTCATGTCGGTCTCGGCGCGGACGTCCTCGACATATGCCAGATCCAGCATGGGCTCGCCGTCGATGATCCCGACCGAGATCGCAGCCACGGAGTCGAGCAACGGCGTCGCGTTCTTGCCGATGAACTTCTTCTCGCGTCCCCACTCGATCGCATCTGCGAGGGCGACGTACGCTCCGGTGATCGCGGCGGTGCGGGTGCCTCCGTCGGCCTGCAGCACGTCGCAGTCGATCACGATCGTGTTCTCACCCAGCGCCTTGGTGTCGACCACTGCGCGCAGAGCACGGCCGATCAGCCGCGAGATCTCGTGCGTGCGTCCGCCGATGCGCCCCTTGACGCTCTCCCGGTCGTTGCGGCTGTTGGTCGCACGGGGCAGCATCGAGTACTCCGCCGTCACCCACCCCTTGCCCTTGCCGGTCAGCCAGCGAGGAACGCCATTCGTGAATGATGCCGTGCACAGCACCTTGGTTCCGCCGAAGCTGATCAGAGCCGAGCCCTCGGCGTGGCTGCTCCACCCGCGCTCGATCGTGATCTCGCGGAGCTGGTCGGCGGAACGGCCGTCGGCGCGGACGATGCTGGTCATGGGATTCCTTCGGTGGAGGCGGATGAAGCGGATGCTGCGGTCGGGCTACTGTCCGGGGACAGGCTCCGGAAGCGTGATGACACCGGTCTGCACGAGCTGCACGTCGCGCACCTCCCGGCCCATCAGGCGGTTGGCGAGGGCGGTGAACTCGGTCGTCGAGTCCCCCGTCGCCTCGTAGACGTACGTGGCCGTGGCGTCGGGAGACGCGAGAAGATCGCCTCGCACGAGCTGGCGATAGACATCCCCGGCGGTCTCGTCATCACTCGAGACGAGGGTCACCCCCTCCCCCATCACGTAGCTGATCGCGCCACGCAGGAAGGGGTAATGGGTGCAGCCGAGAACGAGTGTGTCGACATCCGCCTCGCGGAGCGGCGCGAGGTACTCCTCGGCGGTGGCGAGCACTTCAGGCGTGCCGGTGATGCCCCCCTCGACGAACTCGACGAAGCGCGGGCACGCCGCGGTGAAGACCTCGAGCCGTTCGTTCACCTCGAGCATGTCCTGGTAGGCGCGGGAGCCGATCGTCCCCACGGTGCCGATGACCCCGACGCGGCCGTTGCGAGTCGTCGACACGGCTCGTCGCACTGCCGGGCCGATCACCTCGACGACCGGAATGTCGTAGCGCTCTCTGGCGTCGCGCAGCATGGCCGCCGATGCCGTGTTGCAGGCGATCACGAGCATCTTGACGCCCTGGTCGACCAGGGAATCGAGCACTTCGAGGCTGTAGCGCCGCACGTCCGCGATCGGCTTGGGGCCATAGGGCGAGTGAGCCGTGTCACCGATGTAGACGAACGATTCCCGGGGCAGCTGGGCTCGGATGGCCCGGGCCACCGTGAGTCCGCCGACACCGGAGTCGAAGATTCCGATCGGGGCGTCGTTCATGACTACCCAGCCTACCCGCGTGCGGCGCGCGTCACGCTCAGCGACCCGGACGGCTCCCCTCACTAAGCTGAGCGGATGACGACGTCCACGGCGCTTCTGACCGATCGTTACGAACTGACCATGCTCGCCGCCGCACTGCGCGACGGCACCGCATCACGGCCGAGCGTGTTCGAACTGTTCTCACGCAGGTTGTCGGGAGGACGACGTTTCGGAGTCGTCGCCGGTACCGGTCGGCTCCTCACGCTGCTGCGACAGTTCCGCTTCGAGGATGACGAACTGCGATTCCTGCGTGACAACCAGGTGGTGGATGCCGAGTCCCTGACGTACCTCGAGAACTACCGCTTCACCGGCTCCATCCGTGGCTACCGCGAGGGCGAGCTGTACTTCCCCGGCTCCCCCATCCTCACGGTCGAGGGCAGCTTCGCCGACGCTGTCGTGCTCGAGACCCTGGCTCTCAGCGTGCTCAACCACGACTCCGCCGTCGCCACCGCCGCCTCCCGCATGAGCATCGCGGCGGGCGAGCGTCCGCTGGCCGAGATGGGCTCTCGGCGTGCCGCAGAGCAGTCCGCCGTCGCAGCCGCGCGAGCGGCCTACATCGCCGGTTTCCGGGCCACGAGCAATCTCGAGGCCGGACGACGCTGGGGTATCCCTACCATGGGCACGGCCGCGCACTCCTGGACCCTGCTGCACGAGACCGAAGAGGAGGCGTTCCGCTCGCAGATCGACTCTCTGGGAACCGACACCACCCTGCTCGTCGACACCTACGACATCCGCGCCGGGGTCGAGACGGCCATCCGCGTCGCAGGTACGGGACTCGGCGGCGTGCGGATCGACTCGGGTGACCTGCCGATCGTCGCCGCCGAGGTGCGGGCGCAGCTCGACGAGCTCGGTGCGACCGGAACACGCATCACGGTCACGAGCGATCTCGACGAGTATGCAATCGCCGCGCTGGCCGCGTCGCCCGTCGACGCTTACGGCGTGGGCACGTCGGTGGTCACGGGATCCGGATACCCCACCGCGAGCATGGTCTACAAGCTCGTGGCGCGGCAGGACTCGGACGGCGCATGGATCGGCGTCGCGAAGGCGTCGACCGACAAGGCATCGCACGGCGGGCGCAAAGCGGCGTTCCGCACCCTCATCGACGGGGTGGCGGAGGCAGAGACCGTCGTCGTCTCCGACGGATTCGAGGAACTCGACACCCCGGCCGAGCATTCGGACGGGCGGGCGCTGCAGACGACCTTCGTCGAGAACGGCGAGATCGATGACTCGTTCGAAGGACCCGAGGGAACGGCCTCTGCCCGAGCGCACCATCTGCGGGTGCGGGAGGAGCTTCCGGTCAGAGCGCTCGCCCTGAGCAAGTCCGACCCGGCGATCCCCACCGTCTACGTCGACGCGAGCTGACGCGGCCGAGGCGGTTCAGTTCAGCCGACCATCGATTCGTAGATCTCCTTGCACGTGGGGCAGATCGGGAACTTCTCCGGATCACGGCCCGGCGTCCACTTCTTGCCGCACAGCGCACGCACCGGCTTACCGGTGATCGCCGATTCGAGGATCTTGTCCTTCTTGACGTAATGGGAGAAGCGCTCGTGGTCGCCCGGCTCGACATTCTCCTCGCGGAGGAGTTCTTCCAGTTCGCGATCAAGCGTTGCCACGCCGCCCTGATCGGGGCTGTCCAGCGGAGTACTCATGCCGAGAGTCTAGCCTCGGACGCACCCGGTTGGGCGGTCGTCACGCGGTCTCGACGAACTCCATCAGTCGCTCGCCCTCATGCTCGAAGATCCGCCCGCCGACGCCGACACCGATCGCGAAGAGCGCCACCCCTGTCGCGAGTCCGGCCCAGAACGTCGCGGGGGCGAACTGCGATCCCTCGAGCATCGTGAGCACGAGCAGCCAGATGGTCGGCACGCTCACGAGGATCGCTCCGAGGAACGCCGCAGCAGGACCGTACGCGCCACGCGACGTCGGCCGCTGAGGCTGCTGGAACGGGCTGTCTCCG
Organism: Microbacterium sp. CFBP9023; assembly: GCF_034045055.1. Lineage (NCBI taxonomy): Bacteria > Bacillati > Actinomycetota > Actinomycetes > Micrococcales > Microbacteriaceae > Microbacterium > Microbacterium sp. CFBP9023. The sequence continues at coordinate 62,935 of NZ_JAXCWI010000002.1, forward strand.
GGACGCGACACGGCGTACGGCGCGATGACAGAGACGATGCTCGAGAAGCCGAGCGCCGACAGCAGCAGGCTGGCCCCGAGGCCGGTGAGGGGCAGAAGGAGACGCCAGTCATCGATCCAGAGCATCGTGAGAGGCACAGCGATCGCGAGCACGGGAACGGCCACGAGCATCACCGGGACGAGTCGGCCCAGACGATCGGGGATGCCGCGCACGCCGCTCGCCACGTGCGTCCACAGTGCGGTGGAGTCGTAGGCGACATCGTTGTGCGGCAGCCAGCCGAAGAACAGGGCCATCACCGGAACGGGCACGAGAGCGGCGATCTCGAGCGGCACGCCCGCGACGAGGAGTGGCAGGACGGACAGCACGCCGGCGATCGGGACCACGATGAGATTCATGATGTAGCGGCGGTCACGCAGCCAGTAGACGAGGCTGCGAGACGCGATCGCACCGAAGGCGTTCGACGGAAGCAGGCCGAACCAGCCGAGACCGGAGCGCTCGCGAGAGGCCACAGGACGCTCGGTCGTGGTGAGCAGTCTGCGAACCAGCCACGACCACACCGCCCAGAGCACCACCGCGGTGAGGAGGGCCACGATCCCGCTGATCCAGTTGCCGGCATCGTCATCCGTCGCGAACGAGAACAGGAACCTCGACGATGCGGCGAAAGGGGTGAACCCGATCGTCGCCGTCAGTGCCCCCACTGCGGCGGGGACCTGCCCGTCCCACTTGAGCGAGGCGAGGAACACGGCCACGGGGAATGCGATCACGATCACGGCCAGCGCGAAGAGGGCGGTGAGCTCGCGCGATCGACGCTCCGGCAGCAGCAGCGCGTTCACCGCCATGCCGATACGCGCCGCAAGCACCGTCGAGAACAGGCAGACGACGCTCATCAGCACCGCGATGAACCACGGCGCTCCGAGCCTGATCGCCACGATGCACACGCTGATGTTCACAGCGATGAGAGCCAGGCTGGGAACGCTGACGAGTGAGGCGAGCGCGAGGATCCATGGCATCTGCCGCTCGTCGACCCCGAACACGGCGAATCTGCGGGGATCCAGCTGATCCACGGCACCCACGAGGATGGGACCCACCAGGAATCCCAGGAGCAGTGCCGCGCTGCCGAGGACGATGACCGTGCGCGCGACAGCGACGGGTGCGTCGTCGAGGCTGAGGATCGCCGCGCAGACCACACCCGTGAGAATCGCCACGACGGCGAGCATGATGAGCGTCCGTACCCGACGTTCGCCGCGGAGCGATCCGATCAGGAGCGCTGCTCTCAGTCGGAGAACGTGTGCAGCCACTCGAGCCCCTCCACCTCGCCGATGCCACCGGACAGCTCGACGAACCGCGCTTCGAGCGTCTGGCCTGCGCGGACCTCGTCGATGGTGCCCTCGGCGAGCACTTCTCCCCCGACGATGATCGCGACGCGCGAGCAGACCCGCTCGACGAGATCCATCCCGTGGCTCGAGAGCACCACCGTTCCGCCGTGCGCGACATAGGCGCGCAGAATGTCGAGGATGACCGCGGAGGACACCGGATCGACGGCCTCGAACGGCTCATCGAGCACCAGGACCCTCGGCGAGTGGATCATGGCTCCCGCGAGCATGATCTTCTTGGTCATACCGGCCGAATAGTCGGAGACGACGCGATTGAGCGCCTCTCCGAGATCGAACGCGCGCGCGAGATCGGCGACGCGCTTCTCGATGACCGCCGAGGCGAGCCCCCGCAGGAGCCCGTAGTAGTAGAGCAGCTGCCGCCCGGTGAGTCGATCGAACGTGCGGAGCCGGTCGGGCAGCACACCCATCATGCGTTTCGCGGCAAGAGGCTTCGCCGACTGATCGATGCCGCAGATCACGATGTCGCCTGCATCGGCGCGCAGCAGCCCGGCGACGATCGACAGGGTCGTCGTCTTGCCGGCGCCGTTGGGACCGACGATGCCGTAGAACGAACCTGCAGGCACCGTCAGGTCGATGCCGTTGACCGCGGTGTGATCCCCGAAGTTCTTGACGAGGCCCCGAATGCGGATGGCCTCCGCACCGGAGGCCGCCTCGACTCCGGTGACAGCCTCCTCGGTCGCGTCCGCATCGGACACCGGCTCGGAGATCTCGGATGTCGTGCTCTCGTCGGCGGATGCCGTTTCTGCAGACGCGGTGGCGTCGGCGACGTCCGCCGTCGCGTCGTCGACCGGCGTGGCGTCGTCGACCGGCGTGGCGTCGTCGACCGGCGTCGCGTCGACAACCGGTGCGGCGTCGTTCATAGGGGTCTCCTCCGCCGGAGCGGGCAGATCTGTCTTCGCCCCCTCGGCTGCAGCCTCAGGCTCGTCTCCCTGAACGTGGGCAGGAGCCGGCATCTCGATCTCGATCGCCGCTTCGCTCTCGACCTGAGCGTCCGCCTCGGCCTCGGCCTCGGCCTTGGCCCTGGCCCTGGCCGCAGCAGCCTTCGCGGCAGCTGTCTTCGCCGCGGCGGACTTCGCGGCCGCGGCCTTGGCCGCCGTGGTCTTCGCCGCGGAAGTGCGTGCTGCGGACTTCGCCGACGCGCTCTTCTCCACCGCAGCCTTGGCGGCGACCGTCTTCGCCGCGGCCGCCCTGGCGGCCGGAGTGGATCCCTGCGCGGCTGAGGTCTTCGCAGCAGCGGTCTTCGCCGCAGCCGTCTTCGCGGCGGTGGTCCTCGCAGCGGTGGTCTTCGCAGCGGCGGATCGCGCCGATGACGTCTTCGCCCCAGCCGCGCGGGCGGTCGTGCCGCGGGTCGCGTTCTTGGCGGCAGTCGTGCGAGCGGCGGTGGTCTTCTTCGATGCCGCCGATCGCGGAGCGCCGCTCTCGGTGGTCCGGTCGATCTTCAGCGCCGGTTCGGCGACCACCTCGACGGTGACCGCGGCCTTGTCCGCCGCAGCTTTGGAGGGAACGCGCGCTCCACCCGTCTTCTTGGCAGGCGTCGCGCGAGCGGAAGTCTTCTTCGGGGCGGCGGGCGTGGCGTCGACCGCCTGAGCAGCGGGATCGTCGGGGGAAGAAGCAGTCACCGTCCTACGGTATCAACGGGGGCAGGATTTCTTCGGGTCACCGCAACATTTCGCCGACCTGGTGAACCCGTTGGACATTTCACTCCGGATCTGGACGAATCTGAGTGTTGGGTGTGTACTGGATCACGAATTGGCCACAGCGATGTCAACCCCCGCGGGTTCTCAGGCGGGATCGCTAGCATGGCTCTCGGCACGACGAAGTGTCCGGTCGGTGAACCGACCATGAACACATACTTCATTTAGGAGCACTCGTGACTCTTCAGACCGTCATCCTCGCAGCAGGCATGGGCTCACGCCTCGGCCGCGCGCTGCCGAAGCCGCTCACGGAGTTGAGCGACGGCCGCACGATCATGCGCCAGCAGCACGACAACATCCGCGCCGCCTTCGGATCGGACGCCCGCATCACCGCCGTCGTCGGGTACCGCGCAGAGACCATCATCGAGGCGTTCCCGAACGTCAATTACGTGCACAACGAGCGCTACGACGAGACCAACACGTCGAAGAGCCTGTTGCGCGCTCTCGGCGCCACCGGCAAGTCGGGCGTGCTCTGGATGAACGGCGACGTGGTGTTCGACCCGATGATCTTGGGCCGCGCTGCGGCCTACATCGAGCGCGACCAGTCCTTCGTCACGGTGAACACCTCCAAAGTCAGCGACGAGGAGGTGAAGTACACGGTCACGGCCGAGGGCTTCATCAACGAGCTGTCGAAGACCGTCAAGGGCGGTCTCGGTGAGGCTGTGGGCATCAACTACATCTCCTCCGCAGACAAGAAGGCGTTCATGCGCCAGTTGCAGCGCGTCGAAGACCAGGACTACTTCGAGCGCGGCCTCGAGCTCGCGATCGCCGAAGACGGCCTGCTCCTCGAGCCGATGGACGTCTCCGATCTCTACGCGGTCGAGGTCGACTTCGCCGAGGACCTCGAGCGGGCGAACCTGTTCGTCTGATCGCCTTCCACGAAAGCCCGGCCCCGTCAAGGGAGCCGGGCTTTCGGCTTTTTCGCGGCCTGGCTTCCTAGGATCGATCCATGGCCCCCAAGGTGCACAAGATCCACTCCCTCCCCGACGACGCCGCGTGGGACAGGGGGGTGCCGCCCGTCGGCTCGGCCGAGCATCCGCTGATGGTCCGCGGGCTGGACCGCGTTCTCGCGATCCAGCGCCCGCTCGTGCTGGCGCACATCCGCAGCATCCGCCTGCGCAACCCGCACGCTTCGCCCGAGCAGATCATCCGCATCCTCGAGCGGCGCTATCTCGCGGCGGTGACCACGGGCGGCGCGGCGGTCGGAGCGACCGCCGTCGTGCCGGGGATCGGCACCGGCATCACGCTCGCCCTCTCCGGAGTCGAGACGGTGGGCTTCGTCGAATCGACGGCGCTCTTCGCGCAGTCCGTCGCAGAGGTCCATGGCATCGCGGTGTCGAACCCCGACCGGGCCCGCGCGCTGGTGATGACCCTCATGCTCGGCAAGGAGGGCGTGGCCCTCGTCGGACAGCTGGCAGGCGAGGCCACCGGCCGCGGCGGCTCGAGGTCGTCGTACTGGGGCGAGATGGTGACGAAGTCGTTGCCGCGCGCTGCCGTCGGCCCCCTCGTGGATCGACTGAAGAGCATGTTCGTGAAGCAGTTCGCGGCGAAGGGCGGTGCCTCGTTCATCGGGAAGGCACTGCCGTTCGGCGTCGGCGCGGCCGTCGGAGGCGCGGGCAACCACATTCTCGGACGCCGCGTGCTGACGACGTCGCACCACGCATTCGGAGCGGCACCTCTGGACATGCCGCTCGAGCTGGAGCCCGTCGCCGGCGCAGAGAAGATGGAGCTGCGAATGCTGCACGGTGCCCAGTTCGTCGGGGGCGCCGTGGCCGGAGCGGCCGGATCGGCGGTCCGCGGCGTCGGCTGGGCGGGACGCAAGATCGCGTCGGTCGGACGTGGCCGCAACAAGGACGTCGGCGAGATCGAGCAGGCCGGCACCCACGACCTGCCGGGCACGCTCGGTGCCGAACACCGCGAGTGACGGCCGCCCTCGGGACACGCGGGGTTCACGAGAGCCGCCAAAGGATCTGACGACCCGTTGTAGCGAGCATCCAACGGACGGGGCCACCGCGACGATAGGGTGGAATCCGTGACGGACAAGCCCGAACTCTCGACCACCGCCGGCAGAATCGCAGACCTCCGCGCTCGCTACAACGAAGCCGTTGTCGACGCCGAGAAGGTCGCGCAGGAGAAGCAGCACGCCAAGGGCAAGATGACCGCCCGCGAGCGCATCGAACTGCTCGTCGACCCCGGAAGCTTCGTCGAGTTCGACGAGTACGTGCGCCATCGCACCACCGCGTTCGGCATGGATCGCAACCGGCCCTACGGCGATTCCGTCGTGACGGGTGTGGGCACGATCCACGGCCGCACGGTCGCGGTGTACTCGCAGGACTTCACCACGTTCGGCGGATCTCTCGGCGAGGTCTCCGGCGACAAGATCATCAAGATCATGGAGTTCGCGCTGTCGGGCGGTATGCCGATCATCGGCATCCTCGACTCCGGCGGAGCCCGGATCCAGGAGGGCGTGCTCGCCCTCAGCAAGTACGGCGAGATCTTCCGCCTGAACACTCGGTCGTCGGGGGTCATCCCGCAGATCTCGATCATCATGGGCCCGGCCGCCGGTGGAGCCGTCTACGGCCCCGCTCTGACGGACTTCGTGATCATGGTCGACAAGACCAGCCAGATGTTCGTGACCGGTCCGGACGTCATCAAGACGGTCACCGGCGAGGACGTCGGCATGGAGGAGCTCGGAGGAGCCCTCACGCACAACACTCGCTCGGGTGTCGCGCACTACCTCGCCGAGGACGAGGACGACGCGATCGACTACGCCCGCACGCTCCTCGGCTTCCTCCCCGACAACAACATGGCGGAGATCCCCGCGTACGAGAGCGGCTTCGAGTGGGAGACCACGGATGCCGATCGCTCTCTGAACACGATCACCCCCGACTCCCCCAATCAGCCGTACGACATCCACACGGTCATCGAGCACGTCGTCGACGCGGGAGACTTCATCGAGGTCCAGCCGCTTTTCGCGCCGAACATCGTGATCGGCTTCGGCCGGGTCGAAGGGCGCTCGGTCGGGATCATCGCCAACCAGCCGTCCCAGATGGCCGGAACGCTCAACATCGAGGCGGGTGAGAAGGCCAGCCGATTCGTGCGGTTCTGCGACGCGTTCTCGATCCCTATCGTCACGCTCGTCGACGTGCCCGGGTATCTCCCCGGTACCGATCAGGAGTGGACCGGCGTGATCCGCCGCGGCGCCAAGCTCATCTACGCCTACGCGGAAGCGACCGTGCCGCTGGTCACGGTCATCCTGCGCAAGGCCTACGGCGGCGCCTACATCGTGATGGGATCGAAGCAGCTGGGCGCCGATGTCAACCTCGCCTGGCCGACGGCGGAGATCGCCGTGATGGGCGGCCAGGGTGCGGTCAACATCCTCTACCGCGGCGAGATCAAGCGTGCCGAAGAGGCCGGCGAGGACGTCGCCGCCGTGCGCACGCGGCTCGCGAACGAGTACACCTACAGCGTGACCTCGCCGTTCCTCGCCGCCGAACGCGGCGAGATCGACGGCATCATCGAACCGGCGAACACCCGAGTCTCGATCGCCAAGGCGCTCCGAGCCCTCCGCGGGAAGCGCGCCGAGCTGCCCCCCAAGAAGCACGGGAACATCCCGCTGTGACCGAGCCCGCGACGTCGGACGAGCGCCAGCTCCCGACGATGGAGATCACCCGGGGCGTTGCGACCGAGGAGGAGCTCGCCGCTCTCATCGCCGTGGTGAGCGACGCCTACTCGCAGGAGGCGGCGGATGCCGTGGCCGAGGAGCCTCGTGTATCGGCGTGGGCCCGCACCCAGCGACCGCTGCGACGCGCACTGCGACGAGACATCCCGTGGGGCCGCTTCGCACGCTGACGCCCTCGCATCGGAGAGTCTGCGAGACCCGGAGCCCCCCAGCTACCGGGCCACGCAGACGACCCTCCGATTGATGCGGGGCCGTCGCCCCTGGCACCTGTAAACCCCAGACGGCGCATCTCTTCGATAATACATCGACTGGAGTAATCACTGAGGGCGCTCCAACCGATATACCGGTATGCGAATTGATGGCTCCGTTCAATCCTCGAGGTAGAGGTCGGATGCTCGAGGCGTGAGCACCGCGTCGAGCACGACGCAGGCGGCCCCCACGGCACCGACATCCTCTCCCACCACCGCGCTGTCGACGCGCAAGGCCCGAACCGACCTCGTCGCACTGCGACGGTTCAGCTGCTCTGGGATCTCGCGCAGATAGACCTCGGACAGAGGGGCGCAGAACGGCCCGCCGAGCACCACACGATCGACATCGAGGATGTTCGTGAGCACCGAGATCAGCACTGCGAGATGTTCGGCAGAGCGACGCAGAACGCCCAGTGCGCGGATCTCGCCCGCGGAAGCGAGCTCGCACAGACGGGCGAACCGCTCCTCCACTCCGCGCGCACCTCCGTCGTCCGGCTCATCGCGGAACACCCCGGCCGCCTCCGCCTGCTCGACGATCGCCTGCGGGGTGCATACCACTTCGACGCATCCTCGCGAGCCGCACGCGCAGGGCGGCCCGTCTGGGTCGACCATGATGTGGCCGATCTCGCCGAAGTTGTGGGTGCTGCCTGTGACCACAACCCCCTCACGCGCTGCGGCGGCCCCGAGCCCCGTGCCGAGGTAGACGAACAGGAACGAGTCCTCGGCTGTCGCGGAGCCGGTCCACAGCTCCCCCACTGCGGCGGCAGTGGTGTCCTTCTCCAGCGTGACTTCGAAGCCCGTCGCTTCTGCGAGAACGGAACGCAGCGGCACCCGATGCCATCCGTCGAGCTTCGGGGGGTCCACCACCGTGCCCTTCGCCGCGTCGAGCGGCCCGGGGGCAGCGACGCCGACCCCGGCGACGAGTGCGCGATCGATGCCGGCCTCGTCGACGAGGCCATCGATCGTCTGCGCCATCGTCTCGACGATGCGGTGCGGGTCCCGGTCGTGCGTGCGCACGACTCGTCGTGCGATCACCGCACCGGACATGTTCAGCAGCACGAAGGTGATCACCGACGGGTCGAGATGCACCCCCACCGAGAAACGACTCTCCGCGACCAGGCGCAGCGTGACTCGCGGCTTGCCGGGCCCGTTGATGGTCCGCCCTGCTTCGGTGATCAGCCCCTCGTCGAGAAGGCGACGGGTGATGTTCGTGATCGTCTGCGCCGAGAGGCCGGTCGCATCGACGAGCTCGATCCGGCTGAGTCCCTCTCCGGACCGGCGGATGGCCTCGAGGATGACGGACTGGTTGAAGTCACCCATGCGGGGGAGATTGGTTCCGCGACGCATTCCCATGCCTCATCATCTCGCACCGGCGTCGATTCCGTGTCCCCCAAAATACCTACAGACAACGACTTGACTAACCATGAGACTGAGTAAGACGCTTCGCGTTCGGCTGGTCTCTCTGTCCCAGGGTAGATAGACGCAGACCGGCCACCAGCGGACGGTTTTCGGGTAACTGGTCCGCACGGCGAGGGGCTGGCGGATTCGCCGCCCCTCGCCCACTCTGTCTGACCTCGACTCTGACCCCCTCCCCCGGCCAGAGCCGAGGAAGGGACCTCACAGGCGTGGCGCGTCTCGCGGAATCTCGTGCCACACGTCGACGGCATCGTCGTCGCTCTGCCCGCCGGCGCCGGCCCGGCCGACCACCGTCACGGCCGTGTGAGCATCCCTGGCCGCTCGGATGATCCACCGCTCCGCATCCGCATCGCGCAGCACCCGGGCGAGCTCGTCGCGGATCATCGCGCGTCGTCCCTCATCGACGTCGTCCAAGCCGCCCTCGTCGAAGACGGTGACGACGGCACCGCGGCGACGCGCGTCCTCGATCGCATCCCGCACCGCATCGTTGAGCAGATCGGCTCCCCGGAGCTCGTCGCGCAGGCGACCTTCCGCCAGACGCGCCTGCAGTCGCTCCTCCTCGCTCAGCGCGCCACGCGATGCGACGGTGCGACTGAGCACCGGCCCCGCGACCGCCAGCGCAAATTGCGTGCGCAGACGACGTTCCTTCTGGCGCACCTGCTGGGTCGCGTGCCAGGCGGACACCGCCTGCTGGATGCCGGCGAGGCGCTCGGTGTCGCGGACGGCTCTGTCCCAGAAGATCACCAGGAGGTGAGCGATCGCGACCCACACGAGCGAGCCCACCAGGCCGAGGGACAGCGCCACGAAGACACCCAGATACACCGACGATGTGGCGACGAGGACGAGCACCACCAGCCAGCCGATCACGAAGCGGCGCCGGACGATGCACACCACGCCCATCAGACCGAGCGCACCGATGTACCAGGTGGCGAACGGCGCCGTGCGTGTCAGCGGATCGAGTGACAGCGTCACGAGAATCGGAATGAGGACGCTCGAGACGAGCGTCAGCAGCGCCGCCCAGAGCGGCATCCGCACCGAGATCGCCGAGTCCCAGAGGATCGCGACGTTGACGACGACGAGGTACAGCGCGATCGCCGCGACCATCAGCAGCGGCGCGGAGGGCTGCTCGATCCACCACACCCCTCTCGCGGCGAAGTACATCGCGAAGCCCACCGCGAGTGACGTCGCGACACTGCGCACCGTGCGATTCATGGCCGCTCCCAGCCCAGCGTCACGGTGGTGCCGCACTCTCTCGAATCGATCTCGGCGGTGCCCGCCACCCCGGCCATCCGTGCGAAGATCGACGCTCTGATCCCGAGGCGGTCGGCGCCGATCGCCCCGATATCGAATCCTGGGCCGGTGTCCGTGATCGTCACCGTGATCCCCTCGTCACCGCGGCCCTCGACGAGGATGTGCAGCCCGCGCCCACCCGCATGGGTGACCGCGTTGCCGAGCGCCTGTCTGGCGGCGAGCACGAGTGCTCTCGCGGCGCGCCCGGGGATCAGGCCGATCCCTCCCCGTTCCTCGACGATCGCATCCGCCCCGAGCTCGGACAGGGCACGACGGAGCTCGACGACGATCTGAGCGGCGCCCACCGGTTCGTCGCTGCCCTCCTGGGCCACCGCGGCCTCGGTGTTCGCCAGGCGGGTGAGAGCCTCCCGGGCCATCCCCACGGCGAGGTCCTGCGCCCGATCGCCTTCGGCCCGTTCCGCCGCGATCAGCGCTGCGAGGACGCTGTCGTGCATGAGCGCCGACATCGCCGCACGCTCCTCCTCGGCTGCGGCGGCTGCCGCTGCGCCCGCGTACGACGCGACGGCTCGGGCACGGGCCTCATCGACACCCGCGGCGACCGAGCGGAACATCCATCCCAACGCGATGATGACGCATCCGAGGATCAGGGTGAACGACACGTCGAACGCCGTCGTCACCCAGAAGTCTCGCGAGAAATCGCCTTCGACGAGGCGGACATAGCCGTAGACGAACGGCAGGCACACCGCCCAGACGAACTGCAGCCACAGAGGGAAGGCGAGCATCGCAGCCACGACGCCCACGTTGACGAGGAAGAAGATCCACGGCTGGTCGGCGGCTCTGCCCACAGGGTCGACCAGACTCGGCCAGGCGGCGAGCGCGAGTGTGTACACGATGGCGAACGCGCCAGACGCGGTCCTGACGCCACGTCCGATGACGCACGCGACGAGCATGACGATCAGCGGCACGAAGACCACGAGCAGCATCGTGATGCGCGCGGCATCCGATCCCGTCGTCGTGACCCCCGCGATCAGTGCCTGTGCGCCGAGAACACCCGATCCGATCGCGACGACCGTGGCGAGGATGCGCTCCATGCGTTTGCCGGTGAAGCGCTCGAACTCGGTCTCCACGCTGCCGGGCGAAGGGATCTTGCTCCATGCCTCCCGGATGCTGAGCGGGTCAGCGGCCACTCGGCGCCCCGTCTGCGGCGACGATCCCATCCTCCATCGCTCGCCGCAGAAGGTCGACCTTCGTCGGGGCCGGTCGCCCGACCTCCACGTACTTGACCCGGATCCGGGTGATGTTCTCCTTGGCGGTCGAGTACGCGACGCCGAGGCGCTCGGCCACGGCCTTCAGCGGCAGGCCGGTCGCATACAGCCGGAGCACCTCCCGCTCGCGTGTCGACAGCTGGGCGTCCGCGAAGTCGCGATCCCCGTCGACAGCGCTCGCCCACTCGACGTTGTTGAGGGCTTCGCCCTGCGCGACAGTGCGGATGGCGTCGAGCACGTCGTCCAGCGCAGAGGATTTGCTCACGACGCCGGCGGCACCGGCAGCGAGGGCCTCGCGCACGGCCGCCGGTCGATCGGCGACGCTGTGGATCACGACGCTCGCGCCGTCGGCGACGAGAGACCGGACGTTCTCGGTCACCGTGGTGCCGTCTCCGAGGGTGAGGTCGAGCACCACCACGTCGGCAGGCTGCGACGACGTCGTCGACCTCCACTCGAGGTAGGACACGACGGTGCTGCCGGAGAAGACGACGGTCTGCTCTCCGTCACGAGCGCACGCCGCCTCGAGACCGAGGCGGACGGATTCGTGATCGTCGATGAGTGCGACCCTGCTCATCCGCCCAGCCTACTGAGTACTCAGCCCCCGCAGATCACGATCACCGGGTGAGCAGCGCGACGACCTCGAAGTGATGCGAGTGCGGGAACAGGTCGAAGCCGCGCAGCGTCCCCACGTTCCACCCGTGGTCGCGGAAGGTTCCGAGGTCCCGCGCCAACGCCACAGGGTCGCACGCGACGTAGGCGATCGCCTCGGGGGCGAGAGAGTTCAGTGCATCGACCACCGCGCGTCCGGCACCGGCACGCGGCGGATCGAGTACGACCGCTCCTGCTCGCGTGTCGGAGGGGAGACCGGCGAGATAGCGGTCGACCCGTGCTGTGACGGCATTCACGGCGAGGGGCGCGAGGTTCTGCTGCGCGTGAGTCGTCGCCCGCCTGCTGGACTCGACGGTGACGATGTCGGTGCCACCGAGGTCTGCGAGCGATGCGGCGAACAGCCCGACTCCTCCGTAGAGGTCGAAGTGCGTCGCCTCCGGATCGACGTGCCCGTCGAGGATGCCGTAGACGGCGCCGTCGAGCACCGATGCGGCTCGCGGGTGCACCTGCCAGAATCCACCGGCGTCGACCTGGAACCGGCGATCGCCCACCTGCTCGTAGACGACTTCGGGCGCCGGGCGGCGGTGCTGCCCCCTGGCCGGTCGCTCGTCGAGGCGATCTCGTCGGATGACCCGCACCTGGCCGTCGCCCGGTTCGACCAGGTCGACGCTGCCCGCCTCGCCACCCGCGAGACGGAGGGCCGCCTGTGCGACCGCCGGACGCGCGAGCGGGTGGGAGCTGACCGGGATCACCCGGTGGCTGCGAGCGGCGTAGGGTCCGACGCGCCCCTGGTCGTCGACGTGCAGGGTCACCCGGGAGCGCCAGCCGGTTCCGTCGGTCGAGTCCACGGCCTCGATCTCGGGAGCCTCGAGACCGGGTCCGGCGAAACGATCGAGCGCCTCGGTGAGCACCTGACGCTTGAGCACGCGCTGATGCGCGAGATCGATGTGCCCCAGGTCGGCGCCCCCCGGCCGGTTCTCGGGCGCGCGGGAGACGTCGGCCTCCGCCCAGATGTGGGGGCGACGATGCGGCGAGGCGTCCAGGACCTCGACAGTCTCGGCACGCCAGAAGCTCTTGGACTCACCCGTGGAGTCCTCGGTGAGCCGCGCGCGGACCCGCTCACCGGGGATGGCGTCGGAGACGAAGACGACCCGGCCTTCGTGTCGGGCGATGAACGTGCCGCCGTGCGCGATGCCGGTGATGTCCAGATCGAGCAGGACTGGGGAGGAAGTCATCCTTCGAGGATACGGTGGTGAACATGCGCGTCTGCCTGGCCTCCACCTCTCCCGCCCGCCTCATGCTGCTGCGTCAGGCGGGTATCGAGCCTCTGACCCAGTCGCCGGGAGTGGATGAGGATGCGGTCGCCGCCGCTGCCGCGGCCGAACGGGGCGCGGAGCTGACTCCGGCGGACCTCGTGCTCCTGCTCGCTCGGGCGAAGGCGGCGGACGTCGCGCAGCGCCTCTCTGCGGACGGCGACTTCGACGGCATCGTGATCGGCGGAGACTCGATGTTCGAACTAGGCGGGCGCGTGTACGGCAAGCCCTACACGCCCGAGGAGGCGACCAGACGCTGGCAGGAGATGCGCGGGGCCACCGGCATCCTGCACTCGGGGCACTCGGTCTTCCGTGTCTCGCCGGGCACCGACCCGGTCGAAGCCACCGCCACGGCCGAGGCTTCGGTGACCTTCGCCGATGACGTCACGGATGCCGAGATCGCCGCCTACGTCGCCTCGGGTGAGCCCCTGCTCGTCGCCGGTGCGTTCACGGTCGACAGTCTGGGCGGCGCCTTCATCACCCGCGTCGACGGCGACCCGTCGACGGTGGTCGGGATGTCGCTGTCGACCGTGCGCCGCCTCGCCGCCGATCTCGGCGTCACGTGGACCGACCTCTGGTCGTAGAGTCTCGTCGACGTTTCTGCCTCTTTCTTGTGGAGAGTCGTCAAAGCGAACGGGAGCCTTCTCGCTAGGCTGGCAAGCATGCCTGATATCGCCAAGGTGCTCATCGCCAACCGCGGCGAGATCGCCGTCCGCATCATCCGTGCCGCTCGCGACTCGGGGATCGCCTCCGTCGCCGTGTACGCCGACCAGGACCGCGACGCTCTGCACACCCGCCTCGCCGACGAGGCCTATGCCCTCGGCGGCGCCACGAGCGCCGAGACCTACCTGCAGATCGAGAAGATCCTCTCGGTCGCCCGCCGCGCCGGCGCCGACGCCGTGCACCCCGGATACGGCTTCCTCGCCGAGAACGCCGAATTCGCCCGCGCCGTCATCGGTGCGGGGATGACCTGGATCGGGCCTTCCCCCGACGCCATCGAGGCGCTCGGCGACAAGGTCACCGCCCGCCACGTCGCCGAGAAGGTCGGCGCGCCGCTCGCTCCCGGAACGCCGGGACCCGTCTCCGGGGCCGACGAGGTCGTCGCCTTCGCGAAGGAGTTCGGTCTGCCGATCGCGATCAAAGCCGCGTACGGCGGCGGCGGTCGCGGCCTGAAGGTCGCCCGCGAGCTCGACGAGGTCGCGGAGCTCTTCGAATCCGCCACCCGCGAGGCGGTCACCGCCTTCGGCCGCGGCGAGTGCTTCGTCGAGAAGTACCTCGACAAGCCGCGGCACGTCGAGACCCAGTGCCTGGCGGATGCCGAGGGCAACGTCGTCGTCATCTCGACGCGCGACTGCTCGCTGCAGCGCCGCCACCAGAAGCTCGTCGAGGAGGCACCCGCGCCGTTCCTCACGGACGAGCAGAACGACCTGCTCTATTCCGCGTCGAAGGCCATCCTCAAGGAGGTCGGCTACGTGGGCGCAGGCACCTGCGAGTTCCTGATCGGCGCCGACGGCACCGTCTCGTTCCTCGAGGTCAACACCCGTCTGCAGGTCGAGCACCCCGTCTCCGAGGAGGTCACCGGCATCGACCTGGTGCGCGAGCAGTTCCGCATCGCCGCCGGCGGCACGATCGACTACGACGACCCGAAGCCGACCGGACACTCGATCGAGTTCCGCATCAACGGCGAGGACCCCGGTCGAGGGTTCCTCCCGCAGCCGGGTCCGATCCACGTCTTCAAGACCTTCGGCGGACCCGGCATCCGCCTCGACTCCGGCGTCACCGCGGGCGACTCGGTCTCGGGCGCCTTCGACTCGCTTCTCGCGAAGATCATCGTCACCGGCAAGGACCGCGCCGAGGCTCTGGAGCGCTCGCGCCGCGCCCTCGAGGAGTTCGAGGTCGCAGGTCTGCCCACCGTGCTCCCGTTCCACCGCAAGGTCGTGAACGACCCCGCGTTCACCGCGGAGAACGGCGAGTTCGGCATCTTCACCCGCTGGATCGAGACCGAGTTCGAGAACGACATCCCCGCCTGGGACGGCGAGCTCGAGTCGCCCTCCGCCGGCGAGAACCGGCACACCGTCGTGGTCGAGGTCGGCGGCAAGCGCCTCGAGGTCAGCCTTCCCGATCGCGTCGCGGTGGCGGCCGGCACGGCAGGACGACCGGCCGCGGTTCCGCCGTCCCGCCGCAGCCACGCGACCTCGGTCAGCGCCGGCGCATCGGGAGACGCCGTCAAGTCGCCGATGCAGGCCACCGTCGTCAAGGTCGCCGTCGAAGAGGGGCAGCAGGTCGTCAAGGGCGATCTGGTCGTCGTCCTCGAGGCGATGAAGATGGAGCAGCCGCTGCAGGCTCACAAGGACGGCACGATCGGCAACATCGGCGCCGTCGCCGGTGCGACGGTCTCGGCCGGACACCAGCTGCTCACGATCAGCTGACCGCCCTCGCACACGAGAAAGGCGCCCCGCTGCTGCGGGGCGCCTTTCTCGTCTGATCCGCGCCGGGGCGATCTACGAGATGTTCGCGTTGACGAGGTGCATCGCCCTGCTCGCGTCGGTGATGCTGCTCGACAGCGACGGGTATGCCGCGAAGACGCGGGAGACCTGGTCGACCGTCAGACGACGCTCCACGGCGACCGCGATCGGGTAGATCAGCTCGGAGGCCTTGGGCGCGACGATCACGCCGCCGATCACGGTGCCGGATCCCTTGCGTGCGATCAGCTTCACGAAACCGTCCTTGATGCCCATCATCTTGGCCCGAGGGTTCGCGGCGAGGGGCAGCTTGTAGACGAGGCCGTCCGCGACGCCGTCTTCGACGTCCTTCTCGGAATAGCCGACCGTGGCGATCTCGGGCGCCGTGAAGATGTTGGAGGTGATCTTGATCAGCTCCAGAGGGATCACGATGTCGCCCAGCGCGTGGAACACGGCCGTGCGGCCCTGCATAGACGCGACGGAGGCGAGTGGGAAGAAGTTCGTGCAGTCGCCGACGGCGTAGACGTTGGGCACAGAGGTGCGCGCGACGCGGTTGACCCGCACGTGCCCGGTCTCGTCGAGCTCGACTCCCGCGTCTTCGAGACCGATGCCAGCGGTGTTCGGGATCGAGCCGACCGCCATGAGGCAGTGGCTCCCCTCGACCGTGCGGCCGTCGGAGAGCGTCGCGCGCACGCCGTCCTCGGTGACCTCGACCTTCTCGGCGCGGGCCTTGGAGAGCACCGTCATCCCGCCGCGCTTGAAGACCTTCTCGAGAACGTGCGCGGCATCCTGGTCCTCACCCGGCAGCACCTGCTCGCGGCTGGAGATCAGCGTGACCTTGGCGCCGAGGTTCATGTAGGCGGACGCGAACTCGGCGCCCGTCACACCGGAGCCGACCACGATCAGGTGCTCGGGAAGCGCCTTCATGTCGTAGAGCTGCGTCCACGTGAGGATCCGCTTGCCGTCGGGCTTGGCCGAATCCAGCTCGCGCGGCGACGCGCCCACCGCCACGATGATCGTGTCGGCCTCGACGCGGTCGAAGTCGGTGCCCTTCTGCCCGGTCGAGACCACGATCGCCGTCGGTCCCTCCAGACGGCCGTGGCCGGACAGGATGCGCACGCCGGCCTCGAGCAGCGTCGTGCGCATGTCCTCGGACTGCTGACCCGCGAGCGCGATCAGACGTTTGTTCACCGCGGCGAGGTTGATGGCGATCTCGGGCTTGAGCGGCTTGCCGTGCTCGCCCTTGGCGTAGAACTGCACTCCGAGGTCGGAGGCCTCCGAGATCGCGACCGCGGCATCCGCCGTGGCGATCAGGCTCTTCGAGGGGACGACATCGGTGAGCACTGCCGCTCCGCCCACGCCCACACGCTCGACCAGGGTCACCTCGGCTCCGAGCTGAGCGGCCGCGAGGGCCGCCTCATAACCGCCGGGACCGCCGCCGAGGACGGCGACGCGCTGTGTGCGCTCAAAAGGGGTGGAAGACATGATCTCCATTCTTCCGCAATCCTGGCCCCGGAGCCTGCACCTTCCTAGAGTGGATCCATGTCTGAAACACACAGCAACCCCCTCGACGACCCGAATGCGAACCCGTTCGAGGTCGCAGCCGACGCAGCCGCCGACATCGCGCGCCTGACCGGAGTCGAGAAGCACGACATCGCCCTGACCCTCGGCAGCGGCTGGGGCAAGGCCGCCGACATCATCGGCGAGACCACGGCGACCATCCCCGCCACCGAGGTCACCGGCTTCTCGAAGCCCGCTCTCGAGGGCCACGTGGGCACCCTGCGCAGCATCCGCACTCCCGATGGCAAGAACGTCCTCGTCATCGGTGCCCGCACCCACTACTACGAGGGCCACGGCGTGCGCCGTGTCGTGCACTCGGTGCGCACCGCCGCGGCCACGGGCGCCAAGATCATGGTGCTGACGAACGGCGCCGGCGGAGTGCGCGAGACGTGGACTCCCGGCCAGCCCGTGCTGATCAGCGACCACATCAATCTCACGGCCGACTCCCCTCTCGAGGGCGCGACCTTCATCGACCTCACCGACCTCTATTCGACGCGTCTGCGCGACATCGCCCGGAGCGTCGACCCCACGCTCGACGAGGGCGTGTACACGCAGTTCCGCGGCCCGCATTACGAGACGCCGGCCGAGGTGCAGATGGCCAAGCACATCGGCGGACACATCGTGGGAATGTCGACAGCGCTCGAGGCGATCGCCGCTCGCGAGGCCGGTATGGAGATCCTCGGGTTCTCGCTCATCACCAACCTCGCCGCCGGCATCCAGAAGACGCCGCTCAGCCACGCTGAGGTCATCGAGGCCGGTCGAGAGGCCGAACCGGTCATCTCGGCGCTGCTGGCCCGAGTGGTCGAGGCGCTGTGAACGACGAGCGTCTCGCGCAGGCGCGCGCGTGGATGAGACAGGACCCCGATCACGAGACCCGCGACGAGCTGGCCGTGGTCATCACGCGGGCAGCCGATGGCGACGAGTCGGCCGCCGCCGACCTCGATGATCGCTTCAGCACCCGACTCGCGTTCGGCACCGCCGGTCTCCGCGGAGCCCTGGGGGCCGGCAGCAACCGCATGAACCGCGTGCTCGTCGCGCAGGCGGCCGCCGGGTTCGCCTCGTACCTGCGCGAGAAGTCGCACGGCCGCACGCCGACCGTGGTGATCGGCTTTGACGGACGCCGCAACTCCCGCGTGTTCGCGACCGACTCCGCCGAGCTGTTCGCCGGAGCAGGGCTGCGCGCGATCCTGCTGCCGAGACTGCTGCCCACGCCCGTGCTCGCGTTCGCGGTGCGTCACCTGGGTGCGGATGCCGGTGTCATGGTGACCGCGTCGCACAACCCGCCGAACGACAACGGATACAAGGTCTATCTGGGCGGCGCGGATCAGGGCTCGCAGATCGTCGCACCCGCCGATGCCGAGATCGCCGCGCACATCCAGCGAGTCGCCGATGCGGACGACGTCACGTCGTTGCCTCGCTCCACCGACTATGAGACGGCCGGCGAAGCCGTGGTCGACGCGTACGTCGCCGCGACAGCGGCGGTCGCTCCCGCACCAGCGGGCGCGTCCGATCTGCGCTGGGTCTACACCGCTATGCACGGGGTCGGCTGGGAGACGCTGTCGAAGATCGTCGCGGCCGCCGGATACCCTCAGCCGATGGTCGTCGGAGAGCAGCTCGAACCCGACGCGACGTTCCGCACCGTGTCGTTCCCCAACCCGGAGGAGCCGGGGGCGATGGACCTGTCCTTCGCCCGGGCCCGCCGCGTGCAGGCGGACTTCATCATCGCCAATGATCCGGATGCCGACCGACTCGCGGTGGCGATCCCGGACGCGTCGTCGGAGGGCGGATGGCGGCGACTCACCGGCAACGAGGTCGGGCTCCTCCTGGGCGCTCGCGCCGCCAGGGCGGCCGAGGGCACGCCGGGTGCATCGCTCGCGTGCTCCCTGGTCTCATCGCCCGGCCTCGGTGCCGTCGCCGCCCATCACGGGCTCGACTTCCACGAGACGCTCACGGGCTTCAAATGGATCTCCCGCGCCCCCGGCATCGTCTTCGGCTTCGAGGAGGCACTCGGCTACCTCGTGAATCCCGAGACCGTGCGCGACAAGGACGGGATCTCGGCGACCGTCGCGATCCTCGGACTCGCCGCCGAGGCGCACGAGCGCGGACGCTCTCTCGCCGACCTGCTGTCCGAGCTCGGTGACACGTACGGTCACTTCGCCAGCGGTCAGGTGCCGGTCCGCGTGCAGGACCTCTCGGTCATCGGCACCGTGATGCTCTCGCTGCGCACGCTGCCGCCGACGCACTTCGGCAGCCACGCGATCGCCTCCGCGGAGGATCTGCTGCACGCGGACGCAGGGCAGCCCTCGGGCGACGTGCTGCGGTACCGGCTCACGGACGGCTCGCGCATCATCGTCCGTCCGAGCGGCACCGAGCCGAAGCTCAAGGTCTACATCGACGCGGCCGCGGACTCCGCGGAGCGCGCCACCGCGACCGTCGCCGAGCTCGAGGCCGCGGTGCGCCTGCTCCTGGAAGAACGCTCGTAGGCCGCATGCCGAGAAGACATGTCGTGATCAGCGCGCACAACGGGGTGCACGCGCGCCCCGTCGCCGAGCTCGTGCGGCTCGTGCAGGCGCATTCGCACGCGGTGACCCTGCGGACGTCGTCGGGCGCGGTCGTGGACCTCAGCAGCGTTCTCGCGCTGATGGACCTCGCACTCGCGCCCGGCGATGCCGTGGTGCTCGAGACGGCGGACTCGGCCGGCGCCGACGCCGTGCTCGACACCCTCGCCGGCGTCCTCGACCCTCGGGGCTGACCCGGCGGTCACCCGTCGATGACGGCGACGAGCTCGTCGAGGAACGCCTCGAAGGTGGTGCCCCTGCGGAGGATTCGCTGCACGCTCTCCCGTTCGCTGAACACCTCGACGAGCTGCTCGAACACCGTCTGGAACGCGGCGCGGTCGCTCTCGCTGAAGGCGGCGAGAGCGACCACCTGCACGCGGCCCTCACCCCACGCTGCCGACCCGTCCGTCACGCCGATCGCGATCGCGGTGCGCGTGGCGGTCATCTGGAGCGCGTGCGGCACCGCGAGCGCGTCTGTGAACGCCGTCGACGACATCCGTTCGCGGAGGATGGTGTTCTCGACGTAGTCGTCGCCGATCAGCCCCGCATCCACGAGGAGACCGCCCAGTCGCCGGATGATCGCCTCCTCCCCCGCATCGGGCAGCGGATAGACGAAGGCGTCGGCATCGAAGTATCGTGCGAGCTCGCCACGGAGCCTGGTGAGGCGTCGGCCCCGCCGGACGCGTGCCGCGGCCTGCTGGATCCGGTCGACATCGGCATCCGTGAGGAACGGCTGGATGCGGACGAAGCGATCGCCGGCAGCGCCCGGCTCGATCGTGCTGAGCACCAGGTCGGTGTCGAACGACGCCCAGTCCGGGTCGACCTTGGTGATGACGCTGGTCACCTCGATCGCGGACCCGAGCGAGCGGTCGACGCTCGATCGGAGCAGCTCGTGCAGCTCGTAATACCCCGGGCACACGATGGTCGCGGTGAGGATCGACTCGGCCTTGCGGCTGCGCTCGAGTCGTCCGCCGACGTGCATCGCGATGTAGGCGATCTCGTCGTCGTGGATCGGCGTGCCGAGGCGATCGTGCAGTCCGCTGGCGATCGAGACCGCGACCTCGAAGATCATCGGATACGAGGTCTTGAGCGAGCGGGTGAGCGGATTGCGGGTCAGCGCGCTCTCCTCGGCGCGACGCATCAGGTTCTGCACGTGCAGGGCGAGGCGCAGCACGAAGGTCTCGTCGACCAGGTCGACTTGGAAATCCTCCGCCGCCCTCGCGATCTCCGCACGCACGGCCGCCTCGACACCCGGGTCCACGCCGCTGCGGGCGACATCGCCCGCAGCGTCCTCCCCCGGAGCCACGATGCGCGTGAGGACGAGGGACGCGAGATGCCCGCTGTCCCCGTCGCCCAGCGCGACCGAGAAGTGCTGCTGGGCGAGCCGGGCGATCACAGCCCCGACCCGCGGGATCTCCTCCCGCGCACCGGCAGGACCGGCTTCGAGCGCGTGGCCGGCCGCAACCCTCTCGGCGGCGATCGCGATGTGCAGAAGGACATCGGAGATCGCGAGCTCGTTGACGTAGTAGCCCTGTTCTCCGAGTTCGCGCACGAGCTCGGACTTGAAAGGCCCGACGGCGTCGGCGGCGATGACTCCTCCGGCGAGCGCTCGGCGGAACGTCTCGGGGTGGAACGACGCGGCATCCATCTCGTCATGTGCGAGTCGCGACAGCAGACGACGCTGTGCCGCCTCGTTGCCTCGCAATCGCACGATCTCGCGGTCTCTCTCGAGTGCGAGATCGGTGCCGTCGAGCAGTGTGCGGACGCGGGCGAGGTCCGCCTCGAGAGTGGCTTCGCTCACATGGAGCGCACTGGCCGTGGCGAAGACGTCGACACCTTCCGGCACATCGAGCAGGGTGCGGACGAGACCGTGCAGTCGGTCACGCGGGGCGGAGTCGCCGCTCTGACGCGTGCGCAGTGCGTCGCGAGCCCCCGACCCGGCGCGGTATCCCGCCGGGCCCGACTCGACGGCATCCGCTCCACCGGTTCTCGCGTTCAGCGCGGCGACGTACGAGCGGATGCTGCGCGGGGTGACCCCGAGCTGATCGGCGAGACTGGCGGCCGTCACCCACTCGCCCTGACGGAGCAGGGACGACAGAAGCTGATCCTGACGCTGTCGCGACATGATGCTCCCTCCTCCGTGCCGACCGCACTGTCCTGACGTGACTTCCATGATGTCAGCAAGCGGGGAGCGGTGCTCCGAAACCGAGGTTCCGCAGGGGCGGAAAGGAACCTGTTGGCGAGCACACCCCCCTTGTTCCCAGACTGTTCTCAGGAAAGGTGAGCATCGATGAAGATCCTCGTGGTGTGCGGCGCTGGCGCGTCGAGCACGTTCGTCGCGCAACGACTCCGCCGCGCGGCTTCCGAAGCCGGCCTCGACTGGGACGCCGCAGCCGGCATGGAGCAGTCCGTCGCCGGCAGCGACCACGACCTCATCCTCATCGGCCCTCATCTCGCCGATCGCCTCGAGGCGATCCGCCAGGCGGCGCCCGCTCAGGTGGCCGTGCTCCCCGACGACGTCTTCGCCGATCGGGACGGCACCCGCACGCTGGCGCTCGCACAGTCGATCGTCTCCAGCGCCAGGAACACCCCGAAAGGAACATCATGACCGTCTCTCGCACCGTCCGCATCGGCTCATCCCATGGACTCCACGCCCGTCCGGCGAAGCTGTTCGCACAGGCGGCGAAGGACTCGGGGATTCCCGTGACCATCGCGAAGGACTCGGGGAAGGCGGTCAACGCGGCCAGCATCCTCGGCGTGATCGCACTGGCGATCGAGCACGGCGACTACGTCACGCTGACGGCCGACGGCGACAGCGCGGAAGGCGTGCTCGACACGCTCACCGAGCTGCTCACGACCGACCATGATCAGGACGCCGGAGTATGAGCGAACTGCGTGGAGTCGGCATCGGTCTCGGAGTCGCCCAGGGCGTCGTCGTCCGGATGACCGAGGCGCTGCCCGCCCCGGAGAACACCCCCAGCGGTCAGGGAGCCGACACGGAGCGCACACGTGTCCGCGAGGCCGTGACGGCCGTCGCACAGGAGCTGACGGCCCGCGGCGAGGCCGCCGGCGGCTCGGCGCAGGAGGTGCTCGAGGCGCAGGCGATGATCGCCGAGGACCCGACGCTGCAGGATGAGGTCGACGCACGCATCGACGACGGCGCGACGGCCGAATGGGCCGTGCATGACGCGTTCGCCGGTTTCCGGGCGACGCTCGAGGCGGTCGGGGGCTACCTCGGCGAGCGCGCCGCCGATCTCGACGACATCGCGCAGCGGGTGCTCGCCCGGCTTCGCGGCGTGGATGCGCCCGGGGTCCCCGACCCCGGGCATCCGTTCGTCCTCGTCGCTCGCGACCTCGCCCCGGCCGACACCGCGCTGCTGAACCTCGATCAGGTGCTCGCCCTCGTCACCTTCGACGGCGGACCCACCTCGCACACCGCGATCCTCGCCCGCGAGAAGGGCATCGTCGCGATCGTCGGAGCGGCATCAGCCTCGGAGCTCGCGACCGGCAGCCCGGTCATCGTCGACGCCGCAGCCGGAATCGTCACCGTCGATCCGACCGACGACGAGAAGGCGCGCGCCGAGCAGCGCGCCGCCGCCCGCCGCTCGGCGGATGCCGCACCACTCACTCCCGGCGCCCTCGCCGACGGCACGCCGATCCCGCTGCTGGCGAACCTGGGGAAGCCTGCAGACGCATCCGATGCCGTCGAACGCGGGGCCGAGGGCGTCGGGCTGTTCCGCACCGAGTTCCTGTTCCTCTCGTCGGCGCAGGCGCCGACGGTGCAGCAGCAGCGAGATTCCTATCGGGAGCTGCTCGCGGCCTTCCCCGGCAAGAAGGTCGTCGTGAGGATGCTGGATGCCGGCGCCGACAAGCCGCTGGCGTTCCTCAACGACGCGCACGAGGAGAACCCGGCCCTGGGCCTGCGGGGGCTGCGTGCTCTGCGGGCGAGCGAGGACATCCTGCGCGAGCAGCTGACGGCCCTCGCCGAAGCGGATGCCGCGACCGAGGCGGACCTCTGGGTCATGGCGCCGATGGTGGCGACCGTCGAGGAGACGCAGTACTTCACCTCGCTCGCCCGGGAGTACGGCCTGAAGACCGCCGGTGTCATGGTCGAGATCCCGTCCAGTGCGCTGCTCGCCGACCGGATCCTCGCGCACGCCGACTTCGCCTCGATCGGCACGAACGACCTCACGCAGTACACGATGGCCGCCGACCGTCTGCTCGGCTCCGTCGCGGCGTTCCAGGATCCGTGGCACCCCGCCGTGCTCCGTCTCATCCGTGAGGTCGGCACGGCAGGTGCCCGGCTCGGCAAGCCGGTCGGGATCTGCGGTGAGGCCGCCGCCGATCCGATGCTCGCCGTCGTGCTCGTCGGGCTCGGCGCAACGAGCCTCTCCATGGCGCCGTCCGCCCTGGCGGACGTGCGTCACACCCTGGCGCAGCACACTCTCGACGAAGCCCGCAACTTCGCCGAACTCGCACTGGCGGCAGACGACGCCGCCGGTGCTCGCCTCGCCGTGGCTGACGCCGCGGCACCCCTCCCCCCTCACCAGAAAGAGACGACATCATGACGACGACGTCACCCGCCGCCACGAAGGCAGGCGGCCTCCGAACGGGCGTGCAGCGCTTCGGCACGTTCCTCTCGGGCATGATCATGCCCAACATCGCCGCGTTCATCGCGTGGGGATTCATCACGATGCTCTTCATCCCGGCCGGATTCTTCGGGTCCGAGAGCCCGTTCGGCTGGCACTGGGCCGGTGTCGCCGAGACCATCGGCGGCGGCGGCGATTCCGCAGTGGTCGGCTGGCAGGGCGCCATGACCGCGGTGGCCGAAGGCGCCGACGGCAACATCTTCGCGTACGTGGGCCTCGTCGGACCGATGGTCACGTACCTGCTGCCGCTCCTCATCGCCAACACCGCGGGCCGCATGGTCTACGGCGAGCGCGGTGGAGTCGTCGCGACGATCGCGACGATGGGTGTCATCGTCGGCACCAACATCCCGATGTTCCTCGGCGCGATGATCATGGGGCCGCTCGCGGCCTGGATCACCAAGCAGATGGACCGGATGTGGGACGGCAAGATCCGCCCCGGCTTCGAGATGCTGGTGAACAACTTCTCGGCCGGCATCCTGGGCATGATCCTCGCGATCGTGGGATTCTTCGCCTTCGGTCCCGTGATGCTCGGCATCAGCGCGGTTCTCGGCGGTGCCGTCGACTGGCTGGTCGCGCTGAACCTGCTGCCCCTCGTGTCGATCATCGTGGAGCCCGCGAAGGTGCTGTTCCTGAACAACGCCATCAACCACGGCGTGTTCACTCCGCTCGGCATCGAGCAGGCGGCCGAGACCGGCAAGTCGATCCTCTTCCTGATCGAGGCGAACCCCGGTCCGGGCCTCGGTCTGCTGCTCGCGTTCTCGTTCTTCGGCGTCGGTGCGGCCAAGGCGTCTGCGCCCGGAGCGGCGATCATCCAGTTCTTCGGCGGCATCCACGAGATCTACTTCCCGTACGCGCTGAGCAAGCCGACCACCATCCTCGCCCTGATCGCGGGTGGCGCGGCCGGTGTCACGACCAACATGGTGCTCGGAGGCGGCCTGGCGTTCCCGGCAGCCCCCGGCAGCATCATCGCCGTGACCGCGGCCGCCGTCGGCCCCGGCGTCCCGAACCTGCTCGTGGTCTACCTCTCGGTGATCATCGCCGCGGTCGTCACGTTCCTCATCACCGGCGTCATCCTGCGGGCCTCCCGCAAGCGCGACCTCGAGGCCGAGGGCGACAGCTTCGGCGACGCGATCGCACAGACCGAGGCGAACAAGGGCAAGTCGTCCGCCGCGATGGACGCCCTTCGCGCCTCGTCGGGTACGGGAGCTGCCGGAGCAGCCGGAGCAGCCGCTGCGGCTGGCACGGGCGTCGCCACGGACCGTCGCATCGAGAACATCGTGTTCGCCTGCGACGCCGGAATGGGCTCATCGGCCATGGGCGCGAGCGTGCTGCGCAACAAGTTCAAGAAGGCAGGGGTCGAGGGCGTCACCGTCACGAACCAGGCCATCGCGAACCTCGACGGCAGCGCCGACCTGGTCATCACCCAGCAGCAGCTGACCGACCGGGCGAAGGCGCAGTCGCCGAACTCGGTGCACGTGTCCGTCGACAACTTCATGAACTCTCCGAAGTACGAAGAGGTCGTCGAGATGGTGCGCGAACAGCGCGACACCGACGCGTGACAGACCAGGCGGGGCGGGTGCTGCGGCATCCGCCCCGCCTCCACATACTCAGAAAGAAGGAATCACCATGAGCGTTCTCACCCTCGACCAGGTCCGCATCCACTCCGGAAGCAGCACGCAGGAGGAAGCCCTCCAGGAGGCGACCGACATCCTCGTCGCGGCAGGCGCCGTCACCCCCGCCTATGTCGACGCGATGCGTCAGCGCGAGCAGACGGTCTCGACCTACATGGGCAACGGTCTGGCGATTCCGCACGGCACGAACGACGCCAAGGATGCGATCCTCGGATCCGCGCTGTCTGTCGTCCGCTACGACGGCGGAGTCGACTGGGACGGGGAGGCCGCGACGTTCGTCGTCGGCATCGCCGGCCGTGGCGACGAGCACCTCGAGATCCTCTCGCAGATCGCGATCCTGTTCTCCGATGAGGACGACGTCGCGAAGCTCAACGCGGCGCAGACGCCCGACGAGCTGTACGCCCTGCTCTCGGCGGTGAACGACTGATGAAGGCCGTGCACTTCGGCGCGGGCAACATCGGCCGCGGATTCGTGGGGCTGCTCCTGCACGAGGGTGGATACGAGGTCGTGTTCTCCGATGTCGCCGACGCTCTCGTCGACGCCATCAACGCCGTCGATTCGTACACGGTGCACGAGGCCGGACCCGGCGGCACCGACCACGTGGTGACCGGCTTCCGGGCGGTCAACAGCAGGACCGATCCGGATGCCGTGGCCGACGAGGTCGCGACCGCCGACGTGGTCACGACGGCGGTCGGACCGACCGTGCTGCGCTTCGTCGCCCCCACGATCGTCGCGGGCCTCGCCCTGCGCCCTGCCGGAGCCGCTCCCCTGCAGGTCATGGCCTGCGAGAACGCGATCGGGGCGACGGACACCCTCCGGGCGGAGATCGAGAAGGCGGCGGGCGCGGACGCCGAGGAGCTGCTGTCGCGTGCGGTGTTCGCGAACACCGCCGTCGACCGCATCGTCCCCGGTCAGCCCGCAGACGGCGGCGTCGACGTCACGGTCGAGCCGTACTTCGAGTGGGCGATCGAATCCCAGGCCTTCGGCGGCGCGCTGCCGAACATTCCCGGCGCTCATTTCGTCGACGATCTCGCCCCGTACATCGAGCGCAAGCTCTTCACGGTGAACACCGGCCACGCCGCCACGGCGTACTTCGGCGCACGGGCGGGCATCGAGCGCATCTCCGACGCCCTGGCCGACCCCGACATCGCCGCACGCGTCTCGGCCGCTCTCGAGGAGACGTCCGCGGTGCTGGTCGCCGAACACGGGCTCGACCCGGCCGAACTGGCCGCGTACCGAGCGACGATCCTCGAGCGGTTCCGCAATCCGGCGCTCGTCGACACCGTGCAGCGGGTCGGCCGTCAGCCGTTGCGCAAGATCTCCCGACACGAGCGCTTCGTCGGACCGGCGGCGATGGCTGCCGAGAGAGGGCTCTCCACGATCGCGCTGGTCGGCGCGGTCACCGCAGCCCTCGAGTTCGAGGATCCCGATGACGAGCAGGCGGTCGAGCTGCAGCAGCTCCTGCGCACGGAGGATGCGCTGGCGTTCACCTCGTCCGCAACGGGGCTCGACCCCGAGCATCCGCTGTTCCCGGCGGTCCGCGACGCAGTCGTCTCCCGTCAGACAGCACTGAACGCCTCCTGACGACGTCGCACGCCGTGTTCTGCGCCCTCTGCCGATACGATCGGCGGAGGGCGCAGTGGCGAGCACAGCGAGGTGCGGGAGCAGCATGAACAGATACGCCGTCATCGGTGCAGGTCCGTCGGGCCTCGCCGCTGCTCGGGCGCTGACGAAGCGCGGTATCGGGATCGACGGATACGAGGCCTCGACCGGCGTGGGCGGCCTGTGGGACATCGACAACCCCCGCAGCACGATGTACGAGTCCGCGCATCTGATCTCGTCGCGCACGACGACCGAGTTCGCCGAGTACCCCATGCGTTCGACCGTCGACTACCCCGGCCATCGGACGCTGCGACAGTACTTCGAGGACTATGCCGAGCACTTCGGTCTCACCGGGCTCTTCCGGTTCGAGACGACCGTCACGCGGCTCGAGCCGCGGGACGACGGCTGGGATCTCACGAGCTCGGGGCCCGACGGCGAAGAGACCCGGTGGTACGCCGGCGTCGTGCTCGCGAACGGCACGCTCGCCGAACCGAACGTGCCGACCTTCGCCGGAGAATTCAGCGGCGAGCTCATGCACACGAGCGAGTACAGGTCGGCCGCACAGCTCACCGGCCGGCGTGTGCTGCTGATCGGAGCGGGGAACTCGGGGTGCGACATCGCGGTGGATGCCGTGCACCACGCCTCCTCGGTCGACATGAGCGTCCGCCGCGGCTATTACTTCGTCCCGCGCTATCTGTTCGGCAGGCCGAGCGACACCCTGAATCAGCGCCGTCCCCTGCCCGCGCGCGTCAAGCAGGCGGTCGACAGCCGGGTGCTCCGGGCGTTCACCGGCGACCCTGCGCGCTTCGGTTTCCCGAAGCCCGACTACCGCATCTACGAGGCTCATCCGATCGTCAACACGATGATCCTCAATCACCTCGGGCAGGGGGACCTGCGTATCCGCCCCGATGTGGAGCGCCTCGACGGCACGACCGTGCGCTTCCGGGACGGGACGTCCGACGACTACGATCTGCTCCTGCTCGCGACCGGATACCGGCTCGACTACCCGTTCGTCGACCCACAGCACCTGCACTGGAGCGGCGCGGCACCACGGCTGTTCCTCCACGTCTTCCCCGCATCGTTCAACGGTCTCTTCGTGATGGGCATGATCGAGGCGTCCGGCATCGGCTGGCAGGGGCGGTACGAGCAGGCGGAGCTGCTGGCCGCATACTTGGACGCGGCGGAGAACGATCCGCCTCGGGCGGTGCGATTCCGCGATCGGGTGACCTCCGAGCCGTGGCCCGATCTGACCGGCGGCTACCGATATCTGCGCCTCGACCGCATGGCCTACTACGTGAACAAGGACGCATATCGCGGTGCGGTGCGACGTGAGCGATCAGCGCTCGAGCGGCCGCACCCCGAGCACGCTCACATCCGCACCCCGTAACGTGGGGCGAGTGCAGAAGAAGCGTGGTCGTCGTGTCCTGAAAGTGATCCTCTGGGGAGTCGTCGGCGTCCTCGTGATCGGCATCGTCGGCATACTCGCCTGGAGCCAGATCGGCGTCATGTCGGCCGAGAAGGATCCGCTCGCCAGCGTCGAGGACAACTCCGCCATCCATGTCGAGGACACAGAGCAGGGGATCGTGCTCACCCCGGCCGACGGCGAATCAGACCTCGGCCTGGTGTTCGTGCCCGGTGCGAAGGTCGATCCGTGGGCGTACGCACCGATCCTGCAGAGCCTCGCCGAAGAGGGCGTCACGGTGGTGATCACCCGCCCGTGGCTGAACCTCGCGTTCTTCGATCTGCGCGGTCTCGACTCCTTCACCTCTGCGGCCCCCGACATCGATGACTGGGCGGTCGGCGGACACTCGCTGGGCGGCGTGCGCGCGTGCCAGCTCGCCGCGGATGCCGAGGCACTCGTGCTGTTCGGCTCCTACTGCGCGACGGACGTGTCGGACACCGATCTCGCCGTTCTCAGCATCTCGGGCAGCGAGGACGGACTGTCGACGCCCGAGAAGATCGCCGATGCTCGTGACCTCCTGCCGGCCGACGCCGAGATGGTCGAGATCGAGGGAGCGTCGCACGCGTCGTTCGGCGACTACGGGCCCCAGGCCGGTGACGGCGAGCCGACGATCTCGAGCGACGAGATGCACGCACAGGTCTCTGAGATCCTCGATGCCTTCATGGCGGACGTCGCCGCGCGCTGAGCAGCGTCGACTGCTCCGCTCAGCCGATGACGGGGTCGAGCAGCGGATGCAGGTGCCGTGTGCCCAGCACGGATGCCGCCGCGCGTGAGCCCGCAGCGAGGGCGTCCGGAACGCAGGCCCCCGCGAGCCGGGCATCGAGGACGCCGGCCAGGAACGCGTCGCCCGCGCCATTGGTGTCGACGACATCGACCGGCACGGCTGCGACACGGTGTTCGGTGCCGTCTGCGTCGATCGCGACCGCCCCGTCGGCGCCCAGGGTGCACACGGCGAGCGAGGCGCCGCCAGCGACGCATGACCGGAGGAAGCGCACCGGATCGGCCAGACGGTCGGCGTTGCAGAACACGGCCTGCGCTGCAGCGAGGAAGGGCCGGTGGAACTCGGATTCGCCGTCGTAGTCGTGCACGTCGACCCAGATCGGGCGCCCGGTCGCGACGGCCGCGGGGAGGAGTCGCAGCGGCTCGGCCGCGAGGTCGAGCACGATCACCTCAGCGCCGCTCATCGCGGTGTGCAGAGCTGAGTCATCTCTCCCGTCCGTCGCCGAGGGGGACGCGAGATACAGCGAGACTCGCTTGCCCTCGCGGGTCATGAGGTTCAGATGGCGCTCGGTGGCGTCGCCCGTTCCCCACCGCGCACGCACACCGGCATGTGCGAGCGCATCGCGCACGCGGTGTCCCGGTTCATCCGCCGCGGTGAGGGCGTACAGCAGAGCGGAGCGCCCGAGCGAGGCGAGCGTGAGGGCCTTCCCCGCGCTCGTGCCGCCGACGGTCTCCCAGGTCTCCTCGGCGAACTGCATGTGCGGCACCGGCTCAGGCAATCGATCGAGCACGACGATCGAGTTCCACGATGCCGGTCCGGCTATGAAGACGGTGGCGGTCATGAGTACATCCTGCCGTCCGAGACCCCGGTTCAGCCGATCCGCTTGATGAGCGAGTCCAACCCCATGCCGTAGTCGATCCGCACGACGGGCAGGGCGAGCTTGTCCGTGCCGATCTCGACATACCCGGGCTCGATGGTCCGCGCCATCTCGAACCCGGCCTGAGCGACGCCCTGCTTCGACGTGTCGTCGAAGTGACCGAACGGATACGCGATCACCTCGCGCACCCCGAGCACGTCGGCGGATGCGTTCAGATCGGCGGCGATCTCGTCCGCCGTCCAGTTCACCATCCGGCCCTTGCCGTTGTCGCCGGCCTGATGCATGTCGTGCGTGTGAGATCTGCGAAGGACGTACATCGACGGCGCGGGGTCCTGGCGGTCGGCGGTGATCATGAACGAGGTCGACAGCAGCCTGTGCGCATCGATCACCGGAACCGCGAGGTCGAACCAACTCTGGTCGGCGTCGTCGTCGGTGATGATCACCGAACGAGCAGGCAGCGACAGTCGACCGTCGATGAACGCGCTGAGCTCATCCCAGGTCGGCAGGTAGAAGCCCGTCGTCCCGATGTGGTTCATCTGCGCCTCGAAGTCGCCGATGTACGCGTAGTTGCCGCGGAGCCAGCCGGTCTCGCCCTCGGGGTTCGAAGTGAACTGGTGGTACATCAGGATCGGGACCTGCACGTCCGCCGCGGCATTCGCCTCGGGCGTCGTCCACGCCGCGAAGAGCTCGATCTGCTGATCGACGCACACGACGGGGTCGGCTCCGTTGATCCGCGCGGCGACCGTGCCCCCGGCGGCATCCGCTGCGGTCGAGTACCAGCCGGCGAACACCCGACCGTCCTGCGCCGGTATCGGAAGCGCCACGTACAGTGCATCCTGCCGCTGCAGCATCGGTTCCTGCGGCGCACCGTCGCCGATGAAGCTCACCGCGCACGCGAGCGGGTCGCCGGCATCCGCGACGAGCTGCTGCGCGGGTGTCAGCGGACGCTCGATGGCGTCGCCGCCCGCTCGCGGCACGAGCACCTCGGGCACTCGGGTCGACCATGAGAAGGCCGCGATTGCACCGCCGACGACGATGACGACGGCGCTGACGATCACTGCGACGCCGATACGGCGTCGCTTCCCCCCGGAAGCCATGATCTAGATGTCGAATCCGTCGGCGATCATCTCGACAAGCTCCTCGCGCTCCTCGACGGGCAGAAAGGCTCCGGCCGCCGCGTTGAACTGGAAGGTCTCGAGATCGTCGAGATCGTACTCGAACGCCTCGACCAGGAGCGACAGCTCCCGGGTGAGCGAGGTCGCGCTCATGGTGCGGTTGTCGACGTTGACCGTCACGGCGAAGCCGAGCTGGTAGAGCAGGTCGAAGGGATGGTCGGCGAGCGTGTTGCCCCACGACGCGATCGCGCCGGTCTGCATATTCGACGACGGGGACAGCTCGAGCGGGATCTCTCGGTCTCGCACCCAGCGGGCGAGGTCGCCGAACTGGACCTGCACCTCGTCGCCCTCCTGCGTGATGACCTGCAGGTCCTCGGCGATGCGCACGCCGTGGCCGAGTCGCAGCGCTCGCCCGTCGATGAGCGCCGAGCGGATCGAGTCCGGCCCGGCAGCCTCCCCGGCGTGGACGGTCACGGGGAAGAAGTTCTCCGCGAGGTAGTCGAAGGCGGCGCGATGGTTCGACGCCGGGAATCCGTCCTCGGGACCGGCGATGTCGAAGCCGACGACCCCGCGTCCGCGGAAGCCGACGGCGAGCTCGGCGATCTCGCGCGAGCGGTCTGTGTGGCGCATGGCGGTGATCAGCTGACCGACGCGGATGCTGTGGCCCTCGCCATCCGCGGCGTCCTCACCCTCCTCGATCCCCTGCTGCACAGCCTCGACGGTCTGCTCGAGGGTGAGCCCACGCGTGAGATGCTGCTCGGGCGCCCAGCGCACCTCGCCGTAGATCACGCCGTCGTGCGCGAGATCCTGCACGAACTCGCGAGCGACACGGGTCAGGCCCTCCTGCGTCTGCATCACAGCCGTGGTCAGATCGAAGGTCTTGAGGTACTCCACCAGCGACCCCGAGTCGCCCTGCTTCGCGATCCACCTGCCGAGAGCGGCCGGCTTCGATTCGGGAACCTCGAGCCCGATAGCATCCGCCAGCTCGATGATCGTCGAGGGTCGCACCGCGCCGTCGAGATGGTCGTGCAGCGACACCTTGGGAAGGCTGCGCAGGGATGCCCCCTGGATGGTGACATCGCCGTTCGCGTCGATCGACATGGGGATTCCTCTCGGTCGCGGATTCGCTCTGTTCAGGCTAGCGGTCGGCGGATCAGGCCGTGATGCGCTCCCGCACGATCGGCCCTGCGGCCGGAGCCTCGTCGCCGATCGCCCAGGACCCCTCGAGCGCCTCGAGAGCGCGGGGGAACCGAGCCTCGTCGGCTGCCGAGAGCGTGAACAAGGGCTGTCCGGCCGCTACTCGATCACCGGGCTTGGCGTGCAGGTCGATACCGGCCTCGAAGATCACCGGGTCCTCAGCCCGCGCGCGCCCCGCACCGAGACGCCACGCCGCGATGCCGAACGGCAGCGCGTCCATCTGCGACACCACGCCGTCGCGGGGAGCCGTGACCACATGGGTCTCGCGGGCCGTGGGCAGCGGTGCGTCGGGGTCGCCGTCCTGAGCGCGGATCATGGCCTTCCACCCGTCCATCGCACGTCCGTCGTCGAGAGCGGCCTCCACGTCGGCA
Source organism: Microbacterium sp. CFBP9023 (assembly GCF_034045055.1). Classification (NCBI taxonomy): domain Bacteria; kingdom Bacillati; phylum Actinomycetota; class Actinomycetes; order Micrococcales; family Microbacteriaceae; genus Microbacterium; species Microbacterium sp. CFBP9023. The sequence goes on from NZ_JAXCWI010000002.1 coordinate 96,012, forward strand.
TCCGGCTGTCCTGCGAGCGAGAGCATCTCGCGCGCCAGGGCGATCGTCAGGTCGCGGACGTCGGCGGGTCCTCCTCCGGCGAGCACCTCGACGGACTCGCGAACCTCGTTCGCGTTGCCGATCGCGCGACCGAGCGGCACGTTCATGTCCGTGAGGAGGGCGGTGGTGGCGACGCCGGAGTCCGTGCCGAGTGCGACCATGGTGCGCGCGAGCTCGCGTGCCCGGTCGATGTCCTGCATGAACGCACCGGAGCCGAACTTCACGTCGAGCACGAGAGCGTCGGTGCCCTCGGCGATCTTCTTCGACATGATGCTCGAGGCGATCAGCGGGATCGCCTCGACGGTGCCGGTGACGTCGCGCAGCGCGTAGAGCTTCTTGTCGGCGGGCGCGAGGCCTGAGCCTGCCGCGCAGATCACGGCGCCCACATCGCCCTGCATCTGGACGAACATCTCCTCGTTGCTGAGCGCGGCGCGCCAGCCGGGGATCGACTCGAGCTTGTCGAGCGTTCCGCCGGTGTGGCCGAGACCGCGACCGGAGAGCTGCGGGACCGCCACTCCGAAGACCGCGACGAGCGGAGCGAGCGGAAGAGTGATCTTGTCGCCGACGCCGCCCGTGGAGTGCTTGTCGACCGTCTTCTTGCCGAGGGTCGCGAAGCTCATCCGCTCCCCCGACGCGATCATCGCGTCGGTCAGCACGCGGATCTCGTCGCGCTCCATGCCGCGCTGGAAGATCGCCATCGCGAACGACGCCATCTGTGCGTCCGAGACGTAGCCGCGGGTGTAGGCGTCGACCATCCAGCGCAGCGCCTTCTCGGGCACCGCACCGCCGTCGCGCTTGGCACGGATCACATCGACGGCGTCGAAGGGCTCAACGCTCATCGGGCGTCCTCCAGGTCTCGGGGGCCGAAGGCGTCCGGCAGTACTTCGTCGATGGTCCGGATGCCGGAGACGGTCTCCAGCAGCATTCCGGGCATCGCGTGTTCGTAGAGCAGCTGACGGCAACGGCCGCACGGCATGATGGTCTGCCCGTCGTTGTTGACGCACACGAAGGCGACGAGCTGGCCGCCGCCCGACATGTGCAGGTCGCCCACCAGCGCGCACTCGGCGCACAGCGTCACCCCGTACGAGGCGTTCTCGACGTTGCAGCCGGCCACGATGCGGCCGTCTCCGACGAGCGCGGCGGCTCCGACCCGGTAGCGGGAGTACGGCGCATAGGCCTTGGTCATCGCGTCGGTCGCGACCTGACGGAGCTCGTCCCAGTCGATGTCTGTCATGTCTCTCCTAGGACTTGATGTACGGCTTGCCGCTGGCTGCCGGACCGCGGATCTGACCGGCGAAACCGGCGACCGCGAGCAGCGTCACGACATACGGGAGCATCAGCATGAACTCGCCGGGGATGGGGGTCTTGAGGATCGACAGCAGGTTCTGCAGGTTCGTGGCGAAGCCGAACAGCAGCGCCGCGAGCGTCGCGCGGATCGGATCCCACCGGCCGAAGATCACCGCGGCGAGGGCGATGAAGCCGAGGCCGGCGGTCATGTCCTTGCCGAACTGCGGCACCGAGACCAGCGTGAAGTACGCTCCACCGATTCCGGCGATCGCGCCCGCGAGCAGCACATTCCAGAACCGGGTCGCATTGACCTTGATGCCGACCGTGTCCGCGGCCTGCGGGTGCTCGCCGACCGCACGGACGCGGAGTCCCCACTTGGTGCGGTAGAGCCCCCAGGCGACGATCGCCACGGTGATGAACATCAGGTACACGATGAAGGTCTGGTTGAAGAGCACCGGGCCGATGATGGGGATGTCGCTCAGCAGCGGGATCTCGATGCGGCTGAAGCGCACCGGCGTGTTGAGGGCGGCCTCGTTCGGCGCGAGCAGTGCGCCGTAGAGGAATCCGGTGAGGCCGCTGACGAGCACGTTGAGCACGACACCGACGATGACCTGCTCGACGAGGTACTTGATCGCGAATGCTGCCAGCACTGCGGCGACGAGCACGCCGCCCAGCATCGCTCCGAGGAGTCCGATGAACGGGCTGCCGGTGACGCTCGAGAGCAGAGCGGCCGCGAACGCTCCGAGCAGGAGCTGACCCTCGATCGCGACGTTGACCACACCCGCGCGCTCGCCGATGACGCCGCCGAGCGCACCGAACACGAGCGGGACGGAGAGCGAGACGGCTCCGAAGAGCAGGCTGCTGACGGGCACGAGTCCGCCCGCGCCCGCCCAGACGAGGAACCCGAAGACGGCGAGCACGCTGAACGCGATCACCAGCCAGATCGACGGCTTGCGATACGACCATGCCCGAAGGAACGCGAGCACCGACAGCAGCGCGAGGATCACGATCACGACCCAGCTGGTCGGCCCGGTCGGCAGAGCGATATCGGGCAGTGCGAACGGCGAGGACGGGTCGTTTAGCCGGAAGCTGCTGGTGCCGCTGCGAGGCACGAGCAGGAAGAGGAGCGCCAGCAGCACCGTGGCTGCGGCGAGGACGATCGGCGCCTTCAGGTGCCGCTCGCGCACGGTGGCGAGCTGCACGGTTCCGTCGGCGGCTTCGCTCTGGACGAGGGAGGTCATGCGGTCACCGCCTTCTTCGCGGCTTTGGCTCTCGCCTTGGCCGCCTTCTCCGCGTCGGTCTTGGGAAGGAAGAACACCGTGCGCAGCAGCGGCGGCGCGGCGATGAACAGCACGACGAGCGACTGCACGACGAGCACGATGTCGACCGGGATGTCCTGAGCCTGCATCGAGAACGAGCCTGCCTTCAGTGCGCCGAACAGGATGCCGGCCGCGAACGTGCCCCAGGCGCGACTGCGGCCGAGCAGTGCGACCGTGATGGCGTCGAAGCCGATGCCGGCGTCGATCGTCTCGGTGATGCCGGTCGTGACGGCGCCCTGCACCTGGTTCATGCCCGCGAGACCGGCGAGACCACCGGCGAGGAGCATGGCGTAGACGTAGACGCGCTGGACGCTGATGCCGGCCGCACGCGCGGCGTGCGGGTTCTCGCCCACGGCGCGCATCCGCATGCCGAGGGAGGAGCGCTCGATCAGCCACCAGACGAACAGGGTCGCGATGATGACGATCACGAATCCGAGGTCGAGCAGAGGGAACTGCGGGCCGAGGAGCGAGGGGAACTGCGCGCTCTCAGGAGTGGCATAGCCGAGCGCCTGGTTCGTTCCGGGCTTCTGGAGCAGTCCGGGGGTGCGGATCATCCACAGCAGCAGGTAGTACGCCACATAGTTGAGCATGATCGTGAGGATGACCTCGTGGGCGCCCGTGCGTGCCTTCAGCAGACCGGCGATCGCCCCCCACAGCGCACCACCGGCGATGCCGGCGATCAGCGTCACGGGGATGTGCAGCCAGAACGGCAGGTCGAGCTGGAACGTGAGGAGTCCTGCCGCGGCGACGCCGATCAGCATCTGGCCGCGGGCACCGATGTTGAACAGACCGACGCGGAACGCGAGGGCGACACCGAGACCGGCGGCGATCAGCGGCGCGGCGAATCCGAGAGTATTGGTCAGCGGACGGATCTGAGCGGCGAAGTCCGCACCTCGTGCGTTGAAGATCGCTCCGCGGAACAGCGCCTCATAGCCGTTGTAGACGGCGTTCCATGCGGCGGCGATCGTGTCGGTCGGACGCGAGAAGAAGTACCCGGAGGCCTCGATCACGTCTTCGTTGGTGAAGGCGATGAGGATGCCGCCGACCACCAGCGCGAGGAAGATCGCGAGGATCGTCGTGACGGCGCTGCCGCGGAGCATCTCCTTGAGGATCACGTTGCCGCGCGGCGGCGGCGGGACGTCACCCGTGTCGCGCTGCGTCGTGGTCGTGTTCAGCGAGAGCTGGTCGCCGGACACGTCGCCCGCCGGTCCACTCCCCTGTGGCGTGATACCGCTCATGCGGCCACCTCTCCCTCGGCGGCGCCCGCCATCATCAGTCCCAGCGTCTCGCGCGGGGTGTCGCCGGGAACGATCCCGACGATGGTGCCTCTGTACATGACCGCGATGCGGTCGGCGAGAGCCGCGACCTCATCGAGCTCGGTCGAGACGACGACCACGGGGATTCCCGCATCCCTGGTCTCGATGATCCGCTTGTGGATGAACTCGATGGAGCCGACATCGACTCCGCGGGTCGGCTGCGCAGCCACGAGCAGCTTCAGCTCGCGACTCATCTCGCGGGCGATCACGACCTTTTGCTGGTTTCCGCCCGAGAGCGTGCCGGCCGGCGTGTGCGGTCCCTGGGTCCGGATGTCGTACTCGCTGATCCGCGCGCGGGCGAAGTCGTCGAGCGCGGCACGGCGGATGGTCCCACCACGGCTGAAGTCGGCGTCGCCCGTGCGGTCGAGGATCAGGTTCTCCGCCACCGAGAACCCGGCCACGAGCCCGTCCTCCGTGCGGTCCTCCGGAACGAAGCCGACACCGGCGTCGAGGATGCCCCGCACGCTCTTGCCGACCAGTTCCGCGCCGCCGAGGGTGATCGATCCCTCGACCCTCGCCGCGAGGCCGACGATGGCCTCGACCAGCTCGGTCTGACCGTTGCCCTGCACGCCGGCGACGGCGAGCACCTCGCCGGGTCGCACGGAGAAGTCGACGCCGTCGACGACGATCGCTCCCGCGGCGGTGAGCACCCGGAGCCCCGAGACCTCGAGGCCGCCTTCGCCGAGCCGCGGCGGATCCTTGTGCACCGTCAGCTCGACGGCGCGTCCGACCATGAGGGAGGCGAGCTCCGCGTTGGTCGCGGACGGCGACGCCTCGCCGACGATCTTGCCGAGGCGGACGATCGTGATGGTGTCGGCGACCTCGCGCACCTCGCGGAGCTTGTGGGTGATGAAGACGATGGCCGTGCCCTCGTCGCGGAGCTGACGCATGATGCCCATCAGCTCGTCGGTCTCCTGCGGCGTGAGCACGGCGGTGGGCTCGTCGAAGACCAGGACCTTCGCGTCGCGCGAGAGCGCCTTGATGATCTCGACCCGCTGCTGCACGCCGACGGGCAGATCGCCCACGATCGCGTCGGGGTCGATGTCGAAGCCGAAGCGGGCGGCGACGGCGCGGACGTGCTCACGCGCCTTCGTGATGTCGAGGGTGCCGAGTCCCTTGGTCTGCTCGTGGCCGAGCATCACGTTCTCGGCGACCGTGAAGACGGGGACGAGCATGAAGTGCTGGTGCACCATTCCGATGCCGGCGTTCATGGCGTCGCCGGGGCCTCGGAACCGCTGGACGACGTCGTCCAGGAGGATCTCGCCCTCGTCGGCCTGATAGAGGCCGTAGAGCACGTTCATCAGGGTGGACTTGCCTGCGCCGTTCTCACCGAGCAGCGCATGGATCTGACCCGGTTCGACCACCAGGTCGATGTGGTCGTTGGCCACCAGGGTTCCGAACCGCTTGGTGATACCGCGAAGTTCGAGCTTCATATCTGCACCTTATCCAGAAGTGTCATCCAGAGGAGTCCGAAGAATCTCCGGCGCATCGCACGGGGATCACCCGGATGCACCGTGAACAGTCGTCATGGTCCGTCCACGGCGCGGGGCGAGTGGCCACGTGCACCACTCGCCCCGCGCTGGAACTCGATGAATTACGGGGAGTTCGGGGACTCCACCGTGATGTCGCCGGCGATGATCTGCTCCTGCAGAGCCGAGATCTCGTCGAGCAGTCCGTCGGGCAGGTCACCCTCGAAGGAACCGAAGCCCGAGAGCTTCACACCCTCGTTCTCGAGCGTGCCGACGTAGGGAGCCGGGTCGAAGTCGCCCTCGGACGCGGCGATCGTCGCATCCTCGACCGCGACGTCGATGGCCTTCATGATCGAGAAGAGGGTGACGTCCGCCACGCTCTCATCGGCGACGGCGAGGTCGCTGTCGACACCGACGAGGAGCGTGTCCTTGCCGCTGTCCGCGATAGCCGCCGCAGCGCTCTGGTAGATCGGTCCGCCGACGGGAAGGATGACGTCGACGCCCTGGTCGAGCACGCCCTGAGCGGTCTGCTTGGCCGTGTCGTTGGCGTCGAAGCCACCGGTGAACGAGCCCTTCTGCGTGGCGGTGTCCCAGCCGAAGACCTCGACGGCGCCCGACTTGTCCTCGTTGTACTTCTCGACACCGAGCTGGAAGCCGTCCATGAACACGGCGACCGACGGGATCTGCATTCCGCCGAAGGTGCCGACCTTGTTCACGCCGGACTCAGCCGACCAGCCGGCAGCGGCGTATCCGCCGAGGTAGGCGGCCTGAGCGGTGTCGAAGACGAGGGGCTTGATGTTCGGGGCATCGGTGGTGCCGTCGAAGTCGTTGTCCGCGTAGTCGTCGATGATCGCGTAGTTGATCTCGGGGTTCGCGAGCGCCGACTCGACGGTCGCGGCCGACAGCTTGAAGCCGACGGCGACGATGAGCGAGCAGCCTTCCGAGACGGCGGTCTCGAGGTTGGGCGCGTAGTCGTTGTCGTTGGCCGACTCGAACTCGAGCGGCTTGACGCCGAGCTCGTCAGCGGCACGGTCCATGCCCTCCTTGGCGGACTGGTTGAACGACTTGTCGTTCCAGCCGCCCGCGTCCGAGACGAGGCAGGGAAGGAAGTCGGACTCAGCCTCGCCGCCGCCGGTGCCGCCCGATTCGGTCGGAGCCTGGCCGCAGCCGGCGAGTGCGAAGACGACGCCAGCGGCGATGGTTGCGCCGAGCAGCTTCTTGGTGGTGGAGATGGTCAACTCATGCCTCCTGAACGGTGCCGCGGCCCTCGCGGATCGCTCAAAGTTACCTAGTGTTTCGACTTTTGTGCACGTGCGAGGGCGAGGCGCTGACGAATGGTTACAAACCTGAAACCAAGACAGCCGATGAGCGGCGACCCCTGCTCATCAGAGCACGTCGCCCCGTCCGGTCAGCTTCAGGGACTCCACCACGCCCTTCACGCGCTGCGCGTGCTGCACCGTCGTCACGAGCAGAGCGTCCGGTGTGTCGACCACGACGATGTCCTGCACGCCCACGAGGCTGATCACCCTCGATGTCTGACTGACCAGGATGCCGCTGGCCGCGTCGGAGAGCACCCTGGCGTTCGGGCCGAGCACGGCCAGATCGTTCTTGCGCCCGTTCGTGATGAGCTTGGTGAGGGAGGCGAAGTCCCCGACGTCGTCCCAGTCGAAGTGTCCTGGCACGACCGCGAGGCGTCCGCGACGTGCCGCCGGCTCGGCCACCGCATAGTCGATCGCGATCTTCTTCAGTCCCGGCCAGATGCGATCGACCGCAGACCCCCGACGATCGCGATCATCCCAGGCTTCGGCGAGTTCGATCAGGCCGGCGTGGAGTTCCGGCTCGTTGGCCGCGAGTTCGTCGAGGAGGACGCTCGCCTTCGCGATGAACATGCCCGCGTTCCAGAGGTAGCCGCGATCCGCGATGTACGCCTGAGCCGTGGCGAGGTCGGGCTTCTCTACGAAGCTCTCGACGAGGGCTGCCTCGCGCGCGCCGTCGACGACCAGCTCCGGCCCCTTCTTGATGTAGCCGAAGCCGACGGCCGGCTCGGTCGGCGAGATGCCGATCGTGCAGATGTACCCCTCGCGCGCGACCTCCACGGCGTCGCGCACGGCGAACTCGAACACCCGCGTGCCGCGGATCACATGGTCGGCGCTGAAGGATCCGATGATGACGTCGGGATCACGGCGGTGCAGGATCGCCGCGGCGAGGCCGATCGCAGCGGCGGACTCCCGCGGCTCGGACTCGAGGAAGACGTTTAGATCCGGTATTCCGGGCAGTTCGGCCTCTACCGCCGCCCGGTGAGCCCGGCCGGTGACGACGGCGATGCGATCGGCGCCGGCCAGTGGCTCGAGCCGGTCCCAGGTGTCCCGGAGCAGCGAGTGCCCCGAGCCGGTCAGGTCGTGCAGGAATTTCGGCGCGTCCGCGCGGGACAGAGGCCACAGCCTGCTGCCGATGCCGCCGGCGGGAATGACGGCGTAGAAGTCCTCGATAGGTTCGCTCACAGAGTCAGGGTATCCCGACGAAACCTCTCGACATCGAGACACTTAGGCTCGCCTTCGTCGCCCGCACCCGTCACACGGGAATAGGATGGTGTCCGATCGGCCGTGCCTGACGACAGCAGGCTCACGCTTGGAAGACGCATCGCACGCGACCGAGTCACATCGATCCAGGGAGGACGACCGTGTCCACAAGCGCTCGCTTGACACCGTCGATTTCGGAAACCACTTCCAAGACGCCGCGCGGCACCCTCTACCGGGGTCGCGAGGGCATGTGGTCGTGGGTGCTTCACCGCATCACCGGAGTCGCCATCTTCTTCTTCCTGTTGGTGCATGTGCTCGACACTGCACTCATCAGGGTGTCGCCCGAGGCCTACAACGCGGTCATCGGAACCTACAAGAACCCGATCATGGCCCTCGGCGAGGTCGTGCTGGTCGCAGGCATCGTGTTCCACGCGATGAACGGCCTCCGCATCATCGCCGTCGACTTCTGGTCGAAGGGCGCGAAGTACCAGCGTCAGCTGTTCTGGGGCGTGCTCCTCGTCTGGGGCATCATCATGGCCGGCTTCGTGCCGCGTCACCTGATGCTCGCGTTCGCCGGCTTCGGAGGAGGACACTGATGGCCGCTCAGACCGTCGCCGCGCCCATCCGCCGTCAGCGCGGCTTCAACCTCGAGAAGTGGGGCTGGGTGTTCATGCGCGCCTCGGGCGTCGTGCTCGTCGTGCTGATCTTCGGCCACCTCTTCATCAACTTGATGGTCGGCGAGGGCATCCATGCCCTCGACTTCGCGTTCATCGCGGGCAAGTTCGCCACGCCGTTCTGGCAGTGGTGGGACGTCCTGATGCTGTGGCTGGCACTGATCCACGGCGCCAACGGCATGCGCACGATCGTCAACGACTACGTGACGAACAACACCGCTCGCAAGGCGCTGACCTGGGCCCTCGGCCTGGCCGCGGCGCTGCTCATCATCCTCGGCACCCTGGTCGTCTTCACCTTCGACCCGTGCCTCGGCGTGACCGAGTCGAGCACACTGTGGGAACAGTGCCAGACGCTGGGCAAGTAGAAGAGAAGGCATACGAGAAGTGACTACCGAGACCCAGGATTCCGTCGTGCGCGACGGCGTGCACTACCACCAGTTCGACATCGTCATCGTGGGCGCCGGCGGCGCCGGCATGCGAGCGGCCATCGAGGCCGGCTCCGGCGCGAAGACCGCGGTCATCTCCAAGCTCTACCCCACTCGCTCGCACACGGGTGCGGCGCAGGGCGGCATGGCGGCGGCGCTGGCCAACGTCGAGGAGGACAGCTGGGAGTGGCACACCTTCGACACGGTCAAGGGCGGCGACTACCTCGTCGACCAGGATGCGGCGGAGATCCTCGCCAAGGAGGCGATCGACGCGGTCATCGACCTCGAGAACATGGGTCTCCCCTTCAACCGCACGCCCGAGGGCAAGATCGATCAGCGTCGATTCGGCGGCCACACCGCCGAGCACGGCAAGACCCCGGTGCGCCGGGCGTGCTACGCCGCTGACCGCACCGGCCACATGATCCTGCAGACGCTCTTCCAGAACTGCGTCAAGCTCGGCATCAACTTCTTCAACGAGTTCTACGTGCTCGATCTGCTCACGGTGAAGGATGCCGACGGCAAGACCCAGGTCTCAGGCGTCGTCGCCTACGACCTCTCGACGGGCGAGCTGCACGTGTTCCAGGCCAAGGCCGTGATCTTCGCGACCGGCGGCTTCGGCAAGATCTTCAAGACGACCTCCAACGCCCACACCCTGACGGGTGACGGAGTCGGCATCGTCTGGCGCAAGGGCCTCCCCCTCGAGGACCTCGAGTTCTTCCAGTTCCACCCGACAGGTCTCGCCGGCCTCGGCATCCTCCTCACCGAGGGAGCGCGAGGCGAGGGCGCGATCCTGCGCAACGCATCGGGCGAGCGCTTCATGGAGCGCTACGCTCCGACCATCAAGGACCTCGCGCCTCGTGACATCGTCGCGCGCTGCATGGTCCAGGAGGTCGCGGAGGGCCGCGGTGCCGGCCCGCACAAGGACTACGTGCTGCTCGACTGCACCCACCTCGGCGCAGAGGTCCTCGAGACCAAGCTGCCCGACATCACCGAGTTCGCACGCACGTACCTCGGCGTCGACCCGGTCGTGGAGCCGGTTCCGGTCATGCCGACCGCGCACTACGCGATGGGCGGCATCCCCACCAACAACGCCGCCGAGGTGCTCGCCGACAACACCACCGTCGTGCCCGGCCTTTACGCGGCCGGCGAATGCGCGTGCGTCTCGGTGCACGGCGCCAACCGGCTCGGAACCAACTCGCTGCTCGACATCAACGTGTTCGGCAAGCGCGCAGGACGCAACGCGGTGGAGTACGTCAAGACCGCCGAGTTCGTGCCGCTGCCCGAGAACCCCGCGGCATTCGTCTCCGACATGCTCGAGGGCCTGCGCAACAACCAGGGCACCGAGCGCATCGCCGTCCTGCGCAAGGCGCTCCAGGACGAGATGGACAAGGGCGCGCAGGTGTTCCGCACGCACGACTCGCTCGAGCACGTCCTCGGCGTGATCGCCGAGCTGCGCGATCGCTACAAGAACGTGCACGTCGACGACAAGGGCAAGCGGTTCAACACCGACCTGCTCGAGGCTGTCGAGCTCGGCTTCCTCCTCGACATCGCGGAGGTCGTCGTCTACGCGGCCCAGAACCGTGAGGAGAGCCGTGGCGGCCACATGCGCGACGACTTCCCCACGCGTGACGACGAGAAGTACATGCAGCACACGATGGCCTACCTGACGGGTGACCCGCACTCCTCCACTCCGAGCGATCACATCAAGCTCGACTGGAAGCCGGTCGTCTTCACGAAGAACGAGCAGGGCGAGTTGAACTACCCGCCGATGGAGAGGAAGTACTGAGCATGTCGAACGCCATCGCCGAAGCTCCCGCGGACACGACGGAGGAGACGGGCATCCAGTCCTTCATCGTCACGTTCAACATCCGCCGGTTCGATCCCGAGATCGACTCCGAGCCGCACTGGGTCGACTACGACGTGGAGCTCTACTCCACGGACCGCGTCCTCGACGCACTGCACAAGATCAAGTGGGAGGTCGACGGGTCGCTGACGTTCCGGCGCTCGTGCGCCCACGGCATCTGCGGCTCCGACGCCATGCGCATCAACGGCCGTAACCGCCTCGCCTGCAAGACGCTGATCAAGGATCTCGACATCTCGAAGCCGATCTACGTCGAGGCGATCAAGGGTCTGCCTCTCGAGAAGGACCTCGTCGTCGACATGGAGCCTTTCTTCGCGTCGTACCGCGAGGTGCAGCCGTTCCTCGTCGCGAACTCGGTGCCCGAGAAGGGCAAGGAGCGCGTCCAGAGCATCGCCGATCGCGAGATCTTCGATGACACCACCAAGTGCATCCTGTGCGCCGCATGCACCTCGTCGTGCCCGGTCTTCTGGACCGACGGACAGTACTTCGGACCGGCGGCGATCGTGAATGCGCATCGGTTCATCTTCGACTCCCGCGACGACAACGCTGCGGTCCGTCTCGACATCCTCAACGACAAGGAGGGCGTCTGGCGCTGCCGCACGACCTTCAACTGCTCCGAGGCGTGCCCCCGCGGTATCGAGGTCACGAAGGCCATCGCCGAGGTCAAGCAGGCAGTCCTGCGCGGTCGTCCCTGACACCGTCGCCGACCTGAGAACGGGCGGGCACCCTGATGGGTGCCCGCCCGCTCTCGTCGCTTGGATAGGGTGAGGACGTGTCCGAACACCACGCCGCCCCCGAGCCCGGTCGCCTGGACGCCGCCGTGGAGAGGGCGACCGCTCTGACCCAGCGCACTCTGGGCCTGTTCCCCGTGCGTGTCTGGCGTCATTTCCTGCAGCACAACGGATTCCTTCTCGCTGCCGGGGTGAGCTATCAGGCCCTCTTCGCGATCTTCGCGGCTGTGTACCTCGCCTTCGCCATCATCGGCATCTGGCTCGGTGGCAGCACGGAGGCGGTCGACGGTCTGATCGTCATCATCAACAGCTACGTTCCCAATCTGATCCTCGATCAGGGCGGGGTGTTCACCCCGGATCAGGTGAAGGAGATCGCCGCGAGCACGGCCAGCCTCCTGGGAGTGACAGGTCTCATCGCCCTCGGCACGGTGATCTGGACCGCGATCGGGTGGGTGACCTTCTCACGTCGCGCCACGAGGGACATCTTCGGCCTCCCTCCGGACACTCGCAGTTACGTGATCCTCAAGGCTCGGGATCTTCTCGCCGCGCTGATCTTCGGCGTCTCGCTCATCGTGGGGTCGATCCTCAGCTCCGCCAGTGCGGCGATGCTGAGCTGGCTCCTGAGCCTCCTCGGCTGGGACTCGGGATCCGACGGGCTGAACCTCAGCATCCGCATCGGCACGGTCATCGTGTCGTTCGTCCTGATGTCCGCCGCTCTGGCCGCGATGGTGCGCTTCCTCACGGGGACGACGCTCCATTGGCGCACGATCTGGCCCGGCGCGATCCTCGGCGGCGCCGCGATGACGGTGCTGCAGTACGGTGCAGGGTTCCTCCTGAGCTACACGCCCTCCAACCCGCTTCTGGCCACGTTCGCGATCTTCATCGGCCTGCTGCTGTGGTTCCGGGTGAACGGGGTGGTGATGCTCGTGGCATCGTCATGGATCGCCGTCGCCGCCCAGGACCGGGATCTGCCGCTGCTGGCTCAGTCGGAGGCCGAGCGTCGGATCGTCGAGCATGAGACCCTGCTCATGGCCGCCCGCATCCGCGTCCGCGACGCGCACGCGGCACGCGACACCGCACCCTGGTACGGCGTATGGGGTGCGCGTCGAGCCGTGCAGGCGGCGGAGCGGGAACTGGCGGAGCTGGAGGCGTCCGCGCCCCCGCCCGTCGACACCGCGTCGCCACTCGCGCAGCGGCTGCTGGCCGAGCTGCAGCGGACACGCGATGTCGGTGGTGCTCGTTAGGCTGGAACCATGCCTCATCTGCGAATCGCCACGGTCAATGTCAACGGGATCCGAGCGGCGGCTCGCAACGGCATGAGCGCGTGGCTCGACGCGGCAGACGTCGACGTCCTCACTCTGCAGGAGGTCCGCGGCCAGGACGAGCATCTCGAAGCGGCCTTGCCCGGATGGACGTTCGTGCACGACGAGGCGACCGCCAAGGGTCGCGCCGGCGTGGCCATCGCCAGCCGGCTGCCGGCTCTCGCCTCGCGCACCGACTTCGGCGATGCCGACTTCGACTCGAAGGGTCGCTGGATCGAAGCGGACTTCCTGATCGGCGACCGCCCTCTCACGGTCGTGAGCGCTTACGTGCACAGCGGCGAGGCCGACACTCCGAAGCAGGAGGAGAAGTGGAAGTTCCTCGACGCGTTCGGTGACCGGCTGGCGGAGCTCGGCGCGGACGACGGGGCACTCGCGCTCGTGACCGGGGACCTGAACGTGGGCCACCGCGAACTCGACATCAAGAACTGGCGCGGCAACCGCAAGAAGGCGGGATTCCTGCCCCGTGAGCGGGCGTACTTCGACAGATTCCTCGGAGCGGCGGGTGAGACCGTCGAGGGCGTCGACGGCTCGACCGGCACCGGTCTCGGCTGGGTCGACGTGGGCCGGGTGTTCCACGGCGAGGTCGAGGGGCCGTACACCTGGTGGTCGATGCGCGGGCAGGCGTTCGACAACGATTCCGGGTGGCGCATCGACTACCACCTCGCCACTCCGGCTCTCGCCGAACGGGTCACTGCCTATCACGTCGCCCGCGCGGCCGCCTATGACGAGCGCTGGAGCGACCATGCTCCGGTGGTCGTCGATTACACCTACTGAACAGCAGGCGGCGCCCGGGTTCGGACGGACCCGGTTCGCGCGGTCCGGCACGACCGGCGCCGCCTAGGATTGATGTCGTGACGAAACCTCGCCTTTACTCAGGAATGCAGCCCTCCGCCGACTCGCTTCAGATCGGCAATTACATCGGAGCGCTCCTGCAGTGGCGGGATCTGCAGAGCTCGTACGACGCATACTTCTCCGTCGTCGATCTGCATGCGCTCACCGTCGCACAGGATCCCGCCGAGCTGCGCGAGAAGACCCGCCGCACCGCTGCTCAGTACATCGCCGCCGGCATCGAGCCCTCCCTCTCGACGCTCTACGTGCAGTCTCACGTCCGCGCGCACGCCGAGCTGGCCTGGATCCTGTCGACGATCACCGGTTTCGGAGAAGCCGGTCGCATGACGCAGTTCAAGGACAAGTCAGCGCGCTACGGAGCGGATGCCACCAGCGTCGGTCTCTTCACCTACCCGGTGCTGATGGCAGCTGACATCCTGCTGTATCAGACCGATGTCGTGCCGGTCGGCGACGACCAGAAGCAGCACGTCGAGCTGACCCGCGACCTCGCCGAGCGCTTCAATTCCCGTTTCGGGGACACGTTCGTCGTGCCCCGCCCCGTGATCCAGAAGGACACGGCGCGCATCTACGACCTGCAGAACCCGACGTCGAAGATGTCGAAGTCCGCCGAGAGCGATGCGGGAGTCCTCTGGATGCTCGACGACCCGGCGAAGTCGGCGAAGAAGATCATGCGGGCCGTCACGGACAACGAAGGATCGGTGCGCTTCGACCGCGACACCAAGCCCGGCGTGTCCAACCTGCTGACCATCTACGCCGCGCTGTCGGGACGTCAGGTTCCGGCGATCGAGGATGAGTACGCGGGCCGCGGTTACGGGGACTTCAAGAAGGGACTCGCCGAGGTCGTCGTGAACGAGTTCGAGCCGGTGCGTGCCCGCGCGCTCGAGCTGCTCGACGACCCTGCTGAACTCGATCGGATCCTCGCGCAGAACGCCGCACGTGCGGATGCCGTCGCCGACGCCACTCTCGGAGCGGTCTACGACCGGGTCGGACTGCTTCGTCGCGTCTGGCCTGGCCAGCCATAGGATGGGGGCGTGACTGATCCGCAGCAGCCCCCGTCCGGTGCCGTCCCTCCTGTGCCTCCCGCGCCCCGATCGGCCGACGAGCAGCAGCAGTTCGCGCCGCCCGTGCCGCCAGCGCCCGCTGCGTACGCGTCGACTCCCCCGGTGCCGCCCGCATACCAGAGCGCTCCCCCGGCCTATCAGGGTGCGCCGCCCGCATACCAGAGCGCTCCCCCGGCCTATCAGGGTGCTCCGCCCTCGTACCAGGGCGCTCCCGCACCGCAGGCGGCTCCTCCCGGCGCCTATCAGGTTCCGGTCGGAGGCTACGCAGCGCCCGCGGGCGCATACCAGACACCGGTGATCGCGGAGAAGAAGTCAGGGCTGCTCGGCATCCTGGCTCTGGTCCTGGCGATCGTGGCAGCCGTGGTCACACCGATCGTCGCCGGCATCATGGGCTTCGAGATCGGACGTCGTCTTCCGGGCGGTCTCGACACGACGGCACCGGACTTCCTGTCGATCCTCTCTCCCGCGAGGGACCAAGTCCTGTGGGCGGAGATCTCGTTCTGGACGGGGACCATCCTCGGCATCGCCGCCATCGTCATCGGCATCATCGCCATTCGCAAGAAGCAGGCGCGCGGTGCGGGCATCGCCGCCCTCGTGGTCGCCGTGCTCGGCCCGATCATCTTCTGGGTCGTGCTGCTGGTGACACTGTCGACGGGAACGGCGACCGGCTTCCTGCCGTAGCCGCGGGGCACGCGACGGGTGCACCGCCCCGTGTCTCACCGTGGAGCGTGGTGCTTCTGCTGAGCGGCGAGCAGTCCGTCCTCGACGAGCAGCTCGACCGCGTCCGCCGCGTCGGACACGAGTATGGGCAGGTTCGCGCGCTCGTCCTTGCCGAACGGCGAGAGCACCCAGTCCGCGGGGTCCTGGCGCCCCACCGGTCGACCGATGCCGACCCGCACCCGCGGAAATTCCGGAGTGGTGATGGCACGGGCGATGTCTCGGATGCCGTTGTGCCCGCCGTGGCCTCCGCCGATCTTGAGCTTGACGGTGTCGAACGGGATGTCGAGCTCATCGTGGACGACGATGATCTGCTCCGGCGGCACCGAGTAGAACCGCGCCAGGGCGGCGACCGGCGTCCCGGACACGTTCATGAACGTGTTCGGCTTGGCGAGCACGAGCTTGTCGCCGCCCGGGCGCAGCCAGGTCTCGACGACGCGCGCGCCGCCCTTGTGCTCCCGAAAGTTCTCGCCGCGGCGTGAGGCGAGCTCATCGACGACCATCTGGCCGATGTTGTGACGCGTATCCGCGTATCGGGGGCCGGGGTTGCCGAGTCCCACCACGAGCCAGGTGGATGCCATGTGGTCGTCCTCTCGGAATGCGGGCCCTTCGCGGTGCCCGGGTCAGAATACGACAGAGGGGGCGCGATATGCTCGCGCCCCCTCTGTGTTGCAGTCAGCTGTGCGCTGCGCGTGCGGAGATCACTCCGCGGCGGGAGCCTCCTCGGCGGCAGCCTCGTCGGCGCCGGCCTCGTCCTCTTCGAGCGACTCCTCGGCCGGGATCGAGATCGCGACGACGAGAACCTCGGGGTCGGTCAGCAGCGTCGAGCCCTTGGGGAGCTTGACCTCGGCGGCGGTGATGTGCGTGCCGTCCTCGAGACCCTCGACCGAGACCTCGACGTTCTGCGGAAGATGCGTGGCCTCGGCCTCGATCGACAGCGTGTTCGCGTCCTGGTTGACGATCGTGCCGGGAGCCGACTCTCCGGTGACGACGACGGGAACGTCGATCGTGACCTTCTCGCCCTTGCGGACGACGAGCAGGTCGATGTGCTCGATGATCTGGTGCACCGGGTCGCGCTGGACGTCCTTGACGAGAGCGAGCTGGTCCTTGCCGTCGATGTCGAGCTCGAGCAGAGCGTTCGCACGGCGGATGATCAGCGAGACCTGGTGGCCGGGCAGTGCGACGTGCACCGGGTCGGTGCCGTGGCCGTAGATCACGGCGGGGATCTTGCCTGCGGCGCGCAGACGACGGGCGAAGCCCTTGCCGAAGCTCTCGCGGAGCTCGGCCTTGACCTTGGTGTCTTCAGACATGGGGTTCTCCTTCGGGGCACGCAGCGACAGCTGCGCGGTGGTCTTGGAATTGTTCTCGAACGCAGACACGTGAGGAAAGCCACCGGCTTGCTTCGCCGCGTCGATAACGGATGCCAGCGCACGCGCAGAAGCATCCCTCGCCGAGGTACTCCTCTCATGGTACCGGATGAGCCGGTAGGCTGAGAACACCGATCCCCTCTCTGCAGAACACGGAGTTCTCTCATGCTCGACGGCGTCTTCTTCTCCCACGCGATCGCCTGGCTCATCGGCGCGATGACCGTGTGCGCCGCAGGCTTCACCTTCGCGGCCCTGTTCTCCCTGGGGCGCTCGGGATACCGCAAGGACTGACCTCCTCGCGTCCGTCACCACCCGTCACACGGGAGCACCACCCCGGACGCCGCGATAATCTGGGAGCATCCCCTTCTTCTCGATCTAGGAGCCATCTGTGCCCGAAGCATCAGCGAACATCGGAGTCGTCGGACTCGCCGTCATGGGTTCGAACCTCGCCCGCAACCTCGCCAGCCGCGAGGGCAACACGGTGGCGATCTTCAACCGCAGCTACGAGAAGACCGCGACGCTCGTCTCCGATCACCCTGAGGCCGGCTTCATCCCCGCCCAGACCTACCAGGAGTTCGCCGACTCGCTGCAGAAGCCGCGCACCGCGATCATCATGGTCAAGGCCGGCGGCCCGACGGACGCCGTGATCGACTCGCTGGTCGAGGTCTTCGAGCCGGGCGACATCATCGTCGACGGCGGCAACGCGTACTTCCCCGACACGATCCGCCGCGAGAAGGCGGTCCGTGAGACCGGAATCAACTTCGTCGGCGCCGGGATCTCGGGCGGCGAGGAGGGCGCACTCACGGGCCCGTCGATCATGCCCGGCGGCTCGGACGAGTCGTGGATCACCCTCGGCCCGATCCTCAAGTCGATCGCTGCGATCGCCGAGGGCGAGCCGTGCGTCACGCACGTCGGACACGACGGTGCCGGACACTTCGTCAAGATGGTGCACAACGGCATCGAGTATGCCGACATGCAGCTCATCGCCGAGGCCTATGACCTCATCCGCCGCGGCACGGGCAAGTCGCCCGCCGAGATCGCCGAGATCTTCGCCGAATGGAACAAGGGCGAGCTCGAGTCGTACCTGATCGAGATCACCGCAGAGGTGCTGCGCCAGGTCGATGCCGAGACCGGCAAGCCGCTCGTCGACGTCATCCTCGACCAGGCCGGAGCCAAGGGCACCGGAGCGTGGACCGTCCAGACCGCGCTGTCGCTCGGCGTTCCCGTCTCCGGCATCGCCGAGGCCACGTTCGCCCGCTCGCTGTCGTCGCACCCCGAGCAGCGCGAGGTCGCCGGAGCCCTCCCGGGCCCGGACGAGGAGTTCGTCGTCGCCGACGAGGCCGCTTTCATCGAGGACGTCCGTCTCGCGCTCTACGCATCGAAGATCGTCGCGTACTCGCAGGGCTTCGACGAGATCCGCGCCGGCGCTGCCGAATACGGCTGGAACATCGACCTCGGCGCCATCAGCAAGATCTGGCGCGGCGGCTGCATCATCCGTGCGCAGTTCCTCAACCGCATCGCCGACGCATACGCGGCAGAGCCCGGTCTTCCCGTGCTGCTGACGGCTCCGTACTTCACCGAGGCGATCACGCGCGCTCAGGCGCCGTGGCGTCGCGTCGTGGTCGCGGCGGCACAGGCCGGCATCCCGGCTCCGGCGTTCTCGTCGTCGCTGTCGTACTACGACGGCATCCGCGCCGACCGCCTCCCCGCAGCCCTCGTGCAGGGCCAGCGCGACTTCTTCGGGGCGCACACCTACAAGCGCATCGACAAGCCGGGCACCTTCCACACGCAGTGGTCGGGCGACCGCACCGAGATCGAAGCCGAAGACACGCACTGAGCGCGTCGCAGACATGACGAAGGCCCCGGCGATTCCGCCGGGGCCTTCGTCATGTCTCACCGGGTGATGTCCTGCACCGTGCCCTTCGCCAGCCGAAGGCGTCTGGTGGCCCGGCGCGCCACCGCCGAGTCGTGAGTGACGACGATCATGGTGATCCCTTCCGCGCACAGCCCCTGGAGCAGCGTGAGGATCTCATCACGCATGCTCTCGTCGAGGTTGCCTGTGGGCTCGTCCGCGAGCAGCACGCGGGGTCGCTTCACGATCGCCCGCGCGATCGCCACACGCTGCTGCTGACCGCCCGACAGCTCGGTGGGCAGGTGGTCGCCGCGGTCGGCGAGCCCGACGTGAGCGAGAGCCTCGGCGACGCGAGCCGTCCGTTCGGTCCGGCTCAGCTCGGTGGGCTCGAGGGCCATGTCCACGTTCTCGGCCGCCGTCAGCGTGGGGATGAGGTTGAACCCTTGGAACACGAAGCCGATCTCTTGGGCACGGATGCGGCTGAGCTCCCACGCGGATGCCGACGCCAGCTCGATGTCACCGAGCTTCAACGAGCCGGAGGAGGGCTTGTCGAGCGCGCCCAGCATCTGCAGGAGAGTCGACTTGCCCCCTCCGGTCGGCCCCTGGATGGTGACGAACTCACCGGGAAGGATCGTGAGGTCGACCCCCGTGAGCGCCTTCACCGTGCGTCCCTTCTGCGTGTACGTGCGAGTGACACCCTGCGCGCGGTACAGCGGCGCCGCGGCATCCGTGCCGCTCGCGGAAGGGGCGATGTCTGCGATGGTCATGTCGTGTCTCCTTGTCGTGCGATGGGTGATCGAGGGTCCGTCAGGCGACGGAGCGCAGTGCCTCTGCCGGGCTGAGGCGGGCCGCGCGCCAGCCTCCGAATGCTCCTGCCACGAGACCGCCGAGCACGGCGAGGCCGACCGCGGCGACCAGCACCCACGGTGTGAACGGTGCGTGCAGCACGATGTCGGCCGCCTGTTGCGTCTGGAACATGTCGCCACCTCCGGTGGGCCCGCCGCCCATCCCGCCGGGGCCGCCTTCCGCAGTGCTCGCGGCAGCAGCCGCGACGGTCGGCTTCACGAGATCGATCACAACGATGCCGGCGATGCCGAGTGCAAGCCCCACGACGCCACCGATCAGTCCCTGGACCATCGACTCGCCCGCGACCTGGCGCACGACGCGACCGTTCGACCAGCCGATCGCCTTGAGCGTGCCGAACTCGCGGGTGCGGCGCGAGACGCCGGACAGCGTCAGCAGCACCGAGAGCAGCACGGCCACGGCGAGCACGATGATCGACAGCCAGGTGCCGAGGTTCGTGATCAGCGACGTGGCACTGGACAGCGAACCGGAGACGGTGGCGGCGAGCTCGGACTGCGAGGTGATCGTCGCGTCGGGCAGCTCGTCTGCGAGGGCCGCCTGCACCGCGTCGATCGACGATGCGGACTCGGCCTGCACGTACACCGTGGAGACGACGTCTCCGGCGCCGGAGAGATCCTGCGCCGTGTCGAGGGGCAGATAGACGTCGGCAGCGGTGTCGGCGGAGTCCGCGGTGGAAGCCACGATCCCCACGATCTCCACATCGGAGCCTGCGACGTCGATCGTGTCGCCGACGGCGATCTCGTTCGTGGTCGCGTAGGTCGCGTCGACGAGCGCGACGAGTGCCCCGGCGTCATCCGTGTCGAGAGCCCGGCCATCGCTGACCTCGACCGAGGCGAGCGGACCCACTGACGTCACGGCCGGGTCGATGCCGAGCACGGTGAATGAATCGACGCCGAACGAGCCGCCACCCGTGCCACCCGCTCCACCTTGCGGCGGCGCCTGACCCTCGGCCGGCGCAGTGCCCTCTGTCGTGGCGTCCTGCTCACCGAGCCCGCCGCTGGGCAGCTCGCCCGAGAACGTCGAGTTCGTGAGGCTGAGAGCAGCGGATGCCGCCGTCACGCCATCCGTCGAGGTCACCGTGTCGAGCACGGACGCGTCGAGCGTGCCGCGCATGAAGTCCGTCATGAGAGTCGACTGGCTCAGTGTGGTCGTGTCGCCCTCGGTCGCGCCGTCCTCCGAGCCGAAGTCGAAGCGCTGCCCGCCGCCCTCCCCCGGTTCCGCCGCGGCACCGGTGACCGTGAGGTCGGTGCCCACGCCGTACACCGATTCCAGCGCCTGCGCCTGCGCATCCCGAACTCCTGCCGTGAGGGCGTTCACGATGATCACCAGGGCGATCGCGATCGCGAGTCCGATCGCGACGATCATGGTCTGCTTCTTGCGGCCCGCCAACTCGCGCCGTAGATATGTCCCGTACATGTGTCTCCTTCTGCCGCGCCGTTCGCGGGGCCGATGTCGACGCTAAAGACCGGACTTTTGCGAGATCGAGGGACCGATGATGAGAAGGCTATGGGTGCTTTCTCACAGGCGACGCATAGCGCACTCCATAGAAACCCCATAGGTGATTCCGCAGAATGTACTCATGAGCACTGATCTTCCCGAATTGCGCCGCCCCGACGGCTCCCCCCTGCGCATCCTCGCCGTCGACGACGAGCAGATGCTCACCGACCTGCTCGCGATGGCTCTGCGGATGGAGGGCTGGGAGGTGCGCACGGCGTCGTCCGGCCTCGAAGCTCTGCAGGTCGCGCGCGAGTTCGAACCCGACGCTCTCGTGCTCGACATCATGATGCCCGACCTCGACGGCATGGCCGTGCTGCGGCGCCTCCGCGAGTCGGGCAGCCTCGTGCCCGTGCTGTTCCTGACCGCGAAGGATGCCGTGGGCGACCGCGTCGCCGGCCTCACCGCCGGCGGCGACGACTATGTCACCAAGCCGTTCAGCCTCGAAGAGGTCATCGCACGTCTGCGCGCGATCATCCGTCGCACGGGACATGCGACCGCCGACGACGGTCAGTCGATCCTCCGCGTCGCCGACCTCACCCTCAATGAGGACAGCCACGAGGTCATGCGCGATGGCACCGAGATCGAGCTGACCGCGACCGAGTTCGAGCTGCTCCGCTACCTCATGCGCAATGAACGCAGAGTGCTGTCGAAGGCGCAGATCCTCGATCGCGTGTGGAGCTACGACTTCGGCGGCAAGTCCTCGGTCGTGGAGCTGTACATCTCGTACCTCCGCAAGAAGATCGACGCCGGACGCACCCCGCTGCTGCACACCGTGCGCGGTGTCGGCTACATGATCAAGGCGCCTCAGTGAGCAGCACGGGGATGGCCAGACGGCCGATGAGTCTGCAGACACGGCTGATGACAGCCGTGATCGGCTTCGTCTCGCTCATCCTCGTGATCGTCGCCGTGATCACCAGTGCGCTGCTCGGCAGCACGCTCGAACGGCAGCTCGAGGATCGCCTGCACAGCTACTCGAATCAGGTGACGCAGTGGGTCAGCCGGGTACCGGCCCAGTTCGCGAACATGGACAACATCCTCGAGATCAACGATGCGCGGGTTCCGGGACTCCTGCTGGCGGTGTCCAGCACCGAGGGTGGCACCAGCGGCGTGCTCTTCCCCGACACCAAGGACGAGTGGGGCGGCGTCCCGCAGAAGTTGACCAGCGCGGACCTCGAACGGATCGACGCGGCACTTGCCGGCCAGCCCAGCGCCACCGTCGCCCTGGACGACTTCGGTTCGTACATGGTCTTCGCGAAGCAGGCGCCCAACGGTGTGAATGTCGTCACCGGCCTCCCCCGGACCGAGATCCAGAATCAACTGGCCACACTGCTCACCGTGATCGCCCTCGCGACGATCGGCGGTCTGATCCTCCTCGCTCTCACGACGGCGATCACGATCCGCGTCGGGCTGAGACCGCTGCGTGCGGTCGCCGCGACGGCGACGCGGGTGGCGAACCAGCCCCTCGACCGCGGAGAGGTGCAGATCACCGAGCGGGTGCCTGCCGCGGAGGCCGATCCGCGGACCGAGACGGGTCTCGTCGGCTCCTCCCTCAACAAGCTGCTCGACCATGTCAACGCCTCTCTCGCCTCCCGTCAGAAGAATGAAGAGCGGATGCGTCGGTTCGTCGCCGACGCGAGCCACGAACTGCGCACACCTCTGTCGTCGATCCGCGGCTACTCCGAGCTCTCTCTGCGTGCGCTGAAGCAGCAGGGCGGAGAGGCGGCCATCGAGAGCACCACGACGTCGCTCGAGCGCATCCAGGCCCAGTCCCTGCGCATGACGCGCCTGGTGGAGGATCTGCTGCTGCTCGCCCGTCTCGACGAGGGGCGAGAACTCGTCTACGGCACCGTCGATCTGACACAGCTCGCGCTGGAGGGGCTCTCCGATGCGCGCCCGACCGCAGCCGACCACCACTGGAACATCGAGGCGCCGGACGAGCCCATCGTCATCGTCGGCGATGCGGGCCGCATGCACCAGGTCGTCGCGAACCTGCTCGCGAATGCGCGGACGCACACGCCTGCCGGTACGTCGATCACCCTCAGCGTGGCCCGCGAAGGCGACGAGGCCGTGCTGCGCGTGCACGACAACGGCCCGGGCATCGACCCCGGGGTGCGGGACGAGCTCTTCGCACGCTTCGCCCGCGGTGACAGCTCCCGCGCCCGCCAGACCGGCGGCACGGGGCTCGGACTGGCCATCGCGAAGGCGATCGTCGAAGGACACGGCGGTCACCTCACGGTCGACAGCGAGCCCGGAGACACGACCTTCAGCGTGCGACTCCCGATCAACCCGGCGGCCGCCTCGGACTGACCGCGCCTTCGTCTCCCCTCGGTCCCGCAGAGCCGTCTGCGGGACCGAGGCACTTCTGCAAGGCGAACCGACGACTTTGATCCTGCAACCGTGCTCTCATCCTGCAGACGGAATACGCTCCCCTCTGCGCCGGCCCTCCCCCCGGGCCGGTTGCGGGGCCGCGGCACGTTCGCAAGACGAACGGGCGGCCTCGGTCCTGCAACCGTGCTCTCATCCTGCAGACGGAACACGCTCCCCTCTGCGCCGGCCCTCCCCCCGGGCCGGTTGCGGGGCCGCGGCACGTTCGCAGGACGAACCGACGACTTCGATCCTGCAACCGTGCTCTCATCCTCCAGACGGTGAAGCAGACGACCGCACGGACCCACGACTTCTCTTCTGCACAGGTCGGGCTATCAGCCGATACCTTCCACGACCCTCGATTCCGATCCGTCCCCCGCCTCAGAACGGGCAGGATCGATCAGATGCCGACCGCCGCACACGTCCTCTCTCACCTGGGTGATCTGGCCAGGGGTACGACTCTTCGCCAGTTCGGGCTGAGCAGACGGATGCTCTCATCAGCCGTTCGCGACGGCACGATCACTCGCGTCCGCAACGGCGTGTTCGCGACGCCATCCGCTCCCGCCGACGTTCTCACCTCTGCCGCGCACGGAGGCGCACTGACCTGCTCTCGTGCACTGCGGATGCACGGCATCTGGACGCTCGAGGACGATACGAATCCGCATGTCTGGCTCGGCACGCACGGCCGAAACCACCACATCACATGCACGTGCACCGGCCACTACTTCGGCGGACGGACGGTTCTCGGCCTCGCTCCCCTCGAGGACGCCCTTGTTCACGTCTATCTCTGCAAGGGCGATGAGTCGTTCTTCGTCTCGATCGAGTCGGCCCTGCAGCTGCGCAAGATCGGAGCGGCAGGGCGCGCCCGCATCCGATCCCGCCTCCCGGCGAAGGCTCGGTGGCTGGTCGATCTGGCTCGGACGGATGCCGACAGCGGCCTCGAGTCGCTGCTACGTCTTCGGCTTCACCTGCTCGGGATCCATCTCGAATGTCAGGTCGACATTCCTTCGGTCGGACGCGTGGACTTCATGCTCCATGAGCTGCTCATCCTCGAAGCCGACGGGGCGGAGAATCACGACAGCGCATCGCACCGCCATCGAGATCTGCTGCGCGATGCGGAGGCATCCAGGCAGGGATATGAGACATTGCGCTTCGACTACGCGATGATCGTCCACGACTGGCCGGTCGTGGAAGCCGCCATCCTTGCGGCCGTCGATCGCATTCGCGCGCGCATCTGACCTACCGGTTGCAGGACCAAGGCACGAATGCAGGATGGAATCAGGAAAACCACCCCGCAGAACGTGCCTGGGTCCTGCAGGCGGCACAGGACGACCCACCCCCGCGATCTACGGAGCGCTTCGGCGACGCACAGCCTGTACCACTTGCAGGACCGAGGCACGAATGCAGGACGGAATCAGGAGAACCGGCCCGCAGAACGTGCTGGCGTCCTGCACGTGGCGCCGGGCGACACCGAACAGACCGGACTCAGTACCCGGCGAAGGCGTCTGTCGTGAGCGACCGCGCCTTCTGCAGGGCGGGAGCGAGGTCGGCGATCAGCCGCGGCGGGCCGGAGATGTAGGAATGCCTCTCGCCGATGTCCGGGACGTAGTGCTCGAGAGCCGCCGCGTCGAGGCGCACACCCTGGGCCCAGGTCCAGCGCGAGGGCAGGTCGACAGGCTCGTCCCGGGTGAACACGATCACGCGCGCACCGGTCGCGGCCAGCTCGTCACGGAACGCGAGCTCCGAGCTGTCGGATGCCACGTAGACGAGAACCACGTCACGCTGCTGCTCGGTCAGCATCAGCTGTCGCAGCTGCGACACGAACGGAGTGACGCCGATGCCCGCGGCCACCATCAGCACCGGGGTCTCGGCGCGTGGAAGCAGGAAGTCGCCCCATGTGCCGGTCACCGCGAGCGCAGCACCCGGCTCGGCGGCCGCCAGCGCGCGCTTGTAGCTCGAGGGATGCTTGTGATCGCCGTCCTTGTAGGCGATGCGCAGCGTCGGGAGGTCGGCGGGCGCCGAGACGATGCTGAACTCGCGGCGGGTTCCACGCGCATCCGGGCGGGAGTGCGGCACGTCCAGCTCGAGGTACTGCCCCGGCAGGAACTTCAGCGTGCCCTTCGCGTGGAACGTCAGCTCCTGAGCCGTCGGCGTGATGAACTGCCGCTTCTCGAGCACGAGACGCACGGATCCGCGCAGCGCGAAGGCGAAGGCCAGGAGGTTTCCGATGAGCAGAGCACGCTCCTGCCCGAGCGTGAAGAGGCCGCCGATCGCGATCGGCCAGCCGGCGAGCACGCCGACGAGAACTGCCACCGAGAACTGCTGCCACCGGCGCGGCGGCAGAGTCAACGGCTCCGACAGCATGAACGCACCGAGGAACAGGAACGGAGACTGCAGGATCGCGAACGAGAGGGCGGAGCCGGCGTCGAAGTCGATCGCGAACTCCTGCGCCTGCACGGCCTGACGAAGGACCGAGACGGCGATGGCGACGACGAGGAACACGACGACGATCCGCACCTTCTCGGTGCGCCACAGCACGGCGAGCCCGAGGATCAGGACGGGGATGAAGAGTGACGGGGTGCCCACCCACCAGGACGACGAGGTCCCGAGCCATTCGAACGCTCCGAACGACCCGAGGATCGACACGACGGCAGCGCCGAACGCCGCCGGGTTGAGGATGTGCCGACCTCGCCACGCGATCAGGTACTTGGAGAGGCTCGCGACGGCTCCGGCGATCGCAAGGCCGAGCAGGGCGTTCGGCTCGATGCCGGGGCGGAGCACGAAGAGCAGGATCAGCGCGGTGACCAGCGACGACTCGATACGCCACGGAAGGCGCAGGATTCGCTGGGCCGCTGCGTCCACCAGCGAGATGACCATGGCCAGGACGACGAAGGATGCGAGGATCTCGACCGGCGTGGGTGAGACGATCACGCCGAGAGCCGAGAGCACCACAGCGATGAGCGCCAGCGTCAGCAGCGCGAACAGCACCAGGCGATACATCGAGATGCCGCCGAGCAACGCAAGGACCCGCTGCCGCAGTGCGGTGATGGAGGTGATCACAGGTCTACTCTTCCCTACTTCGATGATTCAACGGCGGGTGGTGAACAGCTGAGCGGGGCAGCCGTTCGAGCGTTCCGCCCGCCCGTCGGTCGTCATCCGCACCCACTCCACGCCCCACGATGCGGCGATCTCTGGCCCGCCCTCGAAGAACAGGGCAGTCGCGACAGCATCCGCTCGCATCGCGTCGGGGGCGATCGCCCACGTGGCCGCCCATGTCCGCACGGGCACGCCGGTGCGAGCGTCGAGGACGTGATGCAGTCCGTCGCCCCACGCACGGCGATTGACCGCCGAGGCGCACAGCGCGGCATCCTGCAGTTCGATCACGCCGATCGCCTTCGTCGGATCGTATGGATGCTCGAGGCCCACCCGAACCGCATCGCCGCGAACCCTCATATCACCGCCGGCATCGACCACGACACTCCCGGGAACGTCGGACAGCACCGCGGCGACGACGTCGACGAGGCGTCCCTTGCCGAGGGCGCCGACATCGAGGAGGGCGGGAACGGATGCCGTGGCCTCCCCCGGCGTCCAGTCCAGCAGGGACGTCCAGTCGCCGGGCGCAGCGACGGGATCGTGCGCGACGAGCGAGTACGACGAGTCGTAGCCCAGGGCCGACAGGCTGTCGGCGACGAGCGGGTTGACCGCCCCGTGGGTCGCGCGGGACAGCTCGCGGAAGGCATCGAGCATGGTTCCCGCATCAGGCGAGGAGATCGAGCCGCCGTCACGGCCGACCCGCGTGACCGAGGAGTCGTCACGGAACCGCGACCACTCTCGGTCGAACCGCTCGATCTCGGTCCCGACTCGCTCACGGTCATGCTCGTCGAGCTCGTGCGACGTCTCGATCTCCCAGGCCGTGCCGATCGCGTCGAAACGCCAGATCGCCATACGTGGTCAGGCGCCTCAGGCGGCCGCCTGCTCCTTGATCGACTCGACGGCCTCGTTGAACCCGCCGCTGGTGAGCGACGATCCGGCCACTCGACTGACCTCGATCTCGTCGAGCGACTTGCCCACGACCTCATCCGAGATCCCGTCGATGAACTGCCCCTGGTACTGCTCGCTCTCGCGTGCCTGCGGGTCACCGGTCACCTCGACCTCGGTGACCAGGCCGTCGGCGACGGTGAGGGTCACGCTGATCTTCTCGACCGTCTCGGGGGTCTGGTACGAACCGTCGGCCGTGTACGTGCCGTCGGTGTAGTCGCCGCTCGTCGATGCGCCCGAATCCGTCGACTCGGTGCTCGTGTCGGTTCCGGCGTCGGTGGACTGGTCTTCGGCGTCCGCGGTGCCGGAGCAACCGGCGAGCACGAGGAGCCCGGCGACGCCGACCAGGGCGGCGCTCTTGCGAACAGAAGTCGGTACAGTCGTGCGGATCATGATGGTCCTCCCGGCCTTGATCGATGTGTTGATTCGACCGTAGGGAGCCCGTCTATGTGCAGGCTGTGCCCGATATATGAGTCGCTTACGCGTCTCCGCCGAACATGCTCGTGACGGATCCGTCTTCGAAGACCTCGTGGATCGCACGCGCGAGCATCGGGGCGATCGGGAGGACCGTCAGCTTGTCCCAGCGACGCGACTCGGTGAGCGGGATCGTGTCGGTGATCACGACCTCGTCGATCGAGGCGTCCTGCAGACGCTCCGAGGCCGGATCGCTGAAGATCGCGTGGGTCGCGGCGACGATCACGCGATGCGCGCCGTTGGCCTTGAGCGCCTGCGCGGCCTTCACGATGGTTCCACCGGTGTCGATCATGTCGTCGACGAGCAGGCAGGTGCGACCCTCGACCGCTCCGACGATCTCGTGCACCGAGACCTGGTTCGCGACCTTCGGGTCGCGTCGCTTGTGGATGATCGCCAGCGGGGCGCCGAGGCTGTCGGACCATGTGTCGGCCACGCGGACACGACCCATGTCGGGCGAGACGACCGTGAGGATCTCTCGGTCGGCGGGGCTCAGCGTGCGCTGGAAGTACTCGAGCAGCACGGGCTTGGCGAACAGGTGGTCGACGGGACCGTCGAAGAAGCCCTGGATCTGTGCGGCGTGCAGGTCGACGCTCATCACGCGGTCTGCGCCGGCGGTCTTCAGCAGGTCGGCGACGAGGCGGGCGCTGATCGGCTCACGGCCGCGGCCCTTCTTGTCCTGACGCGAATACGGATAGTACGGGGCGACGACGGTGATGCGCTTGGCGGACGCGCGCTTCGCGGCGTCGATCATGATGAGGGTCTCCATGAGCCACTCGTTGACCGGCTCACCGAAGGTCTGGATCAGGAAGAGGTCGCAGCCTCGGATCGACACCTCGAACCGGGCGTAGATCTCACCGGATGCGAAGGTGCGGTGCTCTGTCGGCACGACCTCTGTTCCGAGCGACGCGGCCACCGCCGCGGTGAGCTCGGGGTGCGATCGACCACCTGCGACCACGAGTCGCTTCTTGGTCTTGGCAACGAGACCCGGAGCGATGCCGTTGTCCCTGTCCAGATCGACCGTCTTCTTCTTGCGCGCCATCGTTCTGCCTACTCCGCCACTCGGGTTCGGGCTGCGGCGTCTGCCGCGCCCGTGCCTGCCCTGTTCTTCTCGACCCAACCCTCGATGTTGCGCTGAGGGGCGACGCTCATGGCAAGGGAGCCGGCGGGGACGTCCTTGCGGACAACAGCGCCAGCACCTGTCTTGGCGCCGGCTCCCAGCCTAACGGGCGCGACGAGGGTCGTGTGCGAGCCGGTGTGCACCTCGTCCTCGACCACCGTGCGGTGCTTGTTCACGTCGTCGTAGTTCGCGGTGATCGTGCTCGCACCGAGGTTGACGCCTCGCCCGATGGTCGCGTCTCCGACGTATGACAGGTGCGGCACCTTGCTGCCTTCGCCGATCTCGGCGTTCTTGGTCTCGACGTAGGCGCCGATCTTGCCTCTGGCCCCCAGGACGGTGCCCGGCCGCAGGAACGAGAACGGTCCGACCGTGGCCTCGGCACCGATCACCGCGAGCGTCGCATCGGTGCGGCGGACGATCGCGTCCTCTCCCACCTCGCAGTCGACGAGGGTGGTGTCCGGTCCGATGATGGCGCCCTCGGCGATCGTCGTCGCCCGCAGGATGTGCGTGTTCGGGAGGATCGTGACGTCGGGCGCGAGGGTCGCGTCGTCGTCGATCCACGTCGTCGCAGGATCGATCACGGTGACGCCCTCGAGCTGCCAGCGCCGCACGATGCGGCGGTTGAGCAGACGACCGACCTCCGCGAGCTGAGCGCGGTCGTTGACGCCGTAGGTGACGGTGACGTCGGAGACGACGGATGCCGCCACACGGCTGCCATCGCGGCGGAGGAGCCCCGGCACGTCGGTCAGATACATCTCGCCCTGCGCGTTGTCGACGCCCACCGACGGCAGGTACTTGCGGAGCGTCGAGACGCGGAACACGTACATGCCCGCGTTGATCTCGCTGACGGCAGCTTCTTCGGTCGTCGCATCCTTCTGCTCGACGACGCGATCGACGCCGCCGTCGGCGTCGCGGATGACGCGGCCGTAGCCGGTCGGGTCCTCGACCACGGCGGTCATGAGGGTCGCCTCCGCCTGCGCGGCGCGGTGCGCGTCGAGGAACGAGCCCAGCGTGTCCGCATCCGCGAGAGGGCAGTCGCCCGAGAGCACGAGCACGTCGCCGTCGAAGTCGGCAGGGAGCGCGTCGACAGCCACCTGCACTGCGCGTCCGGTGCCGGGGACGTCGTCCTGATCGATGAAGACCGCGGTCGGGTAGTCCTTCTCGAGTGCGGCGACGACCTGGTCGCGTTCATGCCGCACGACGACCTCGATGTGATCGGCGCCGAGTCGCGTCGCGGTGGTCAGCACGTGGCCGACGAGCGGACGCCCGCCGATCGGGTGCAGCACCTTCGGAAGACGCGAGCGCATGCGGGTGCCCTGGCCTGCGGCGAGGACGATGATCGCGAGATTGTTCCCAGTCATGCTCCGCCGCCAGGACTCGAACCTAGACCTAACAGCTCCAAAGGCTGTCGTGCTGCCATTACACCACGGCGGACCGCGGCCCCCGAGGGCGCCGCGGATCAAGTCTGCCACGTCCACCTGCGTGCTACCGGCGATAATGGACGGATGACTGAGGCGGATGAGGTTGATCGGATCGTCGGCGCCTGGAACACCCAGCGCCCCGACCTCGACTTCTCGCCTCTCGAGGTGCTGTCGCGGATGGATCGCCTGACCAGGCTGCTCGACCGGGCTCGCAGAGATGTGTTCCGACGCAGCGACCTGGAGGCCTGGGAATGGGACGTGCTGTCGGCTCTGCGCCGCGCGGGCGCGCCCTTCCAGCTCTCCCCCAAGCAGCTGCTGCAGCAGACGCTGGTGTCGAGCGGCACCATGACCAATCGCATCGACCGCCTGGTCGGCCGACGTTTCGTGCGACGGGAGGGCGACCCGGCCGACGGCCGCAGCGTGCTCGTGACGCTCACGGACGACGGACGCATCCGGGTGGATGCCGCGATCACGCGCCTCGTCGACGTCGAGGACGACCTGCTGCAGGCGCTGTCCCGCGGTGACCGCGATCGGCTCGCTGCGTTGCTGCGCAAGCTGAGCCTGAGCTTCGACGCGTGAGGGGCTGACGGATGGGCATGCTCTCCCCTCTTCCGGTGCGCGACGGCGTCGGCGCGACACGTCTGCACGTGCCGATGAGCGGCGAATGGCCGACCGTCGGCGCGTACATGATCGAGCGCTTCTTCCACCTCGATCCCGAGGGGCTGCTCAGCCGCTTCGATCGCGGTGAGATCGTCGCCCGCGACGGCACCCCTCTCGCACGGGACACGCCCTTGGGGGTCGAGGAGTTCATCTGGTACTACCGCGACCCGCCCGTCGAGACCCGTCTCCCCGTGGAGATCGAGGTCCTCCATCAGGACGACGATCTGGTGGTCATCGACAAGCCGCATTTCCTGCCCACCATCCCCGGCGGGAAGTTCCTGCAGAACTCGGCGCTGATCCGACTGCGCAACCTTCTCGACAACGACGAGCTCGCCCCCATCCACCGCTTGGACAGGGCCACGGCAGGAGTGCTGATGTTCTCGGCGCGACCGGCCACGAGAGGGCCGTATCAGCTGCTCTTCGAGACGCGGCAGGTGCAGAAGGTGTACGAGGCCGTGTCGGCTCGTCCGGCCGACTGGGATGCCTCACGATTCCCGCTCGTCTACCGCAACCACATCGTGAAGCTCCGCAATGAGCTGAAGGTCCAGGTCGACGACGAGCGGGAGCCGAACGCCGAGACGCAGATCGATGTGATCGATGCCGACGAGCGCGTCGTGCACACGCTCCTGCACCCGCACAGCGGCAAGATGCATCAGCTCCGCGTGCATCTCGCCGCGCTGGGGCTCGGCATCCTGAACGATCCGTTCTACCCCGAGTTGCGTGGCGAGAAGCCCGACGACTTCAAGAAGCCGATGCAGTTGCTCGCGCGCGAGCTGCACTTCGTCGATCCGCTGAGCGGCGCGCCGCGGGTCTTCACCACGACGCGCACGCTGCAGGAGGCTCCCGTCAGCGCCGCATGATCCTGCGCGCGAGCCACGTGCCGAGCATCTGCACGAGGTGGACGAAGACGACGATGAGGACGATCGCCGTCCACATGACGACCGGCTCGAACTGCCGGAAGCCGTAGATCTGGGCGAACGCGCCGAGGCCGCCGCCGCCGATGAGTCCTGCCATCGCGGTCATGTCGATCAGTGCCACCACGATGAACGTGTAGCCGAGGATCAGCGGTCCGAGCGACTCGGGGATCGCGACCGTGAACAGGATGCGCGTGGGACCTGCGCCCATGGCGCGCGCGGCTTCGATCACGCCGGGCGACACCGACACGAGGTGCTGCTCGACGATGCGGCCGATGGCGAACGCCGCGGCCAGACCGATCATGAACGCGCCGGCCGTGGTGCCGATGCCGGTGCCGACCACCGCGCGGGCGAACGGCTGCGCCACGGCGACGAAGAGCACGAACGGGATCGGGCGGAAGAAGTTCACCCCGAGGTTCGCGATGACCGACACGGCCCGGTTCTCGGCGAGCCCGCCCGGACGGGTGACATACAGGATGACGCCGATCGCGAGACCGAGGATGCCGCCCAGCACGAGTGCGAACGACGTCATGTACAGGGTCTCGAGGGCGGCCTTCCAGAGGTCGGGCCACAGTTCGTTCAGACGATCCATCAGCGTGCCTCCTCTTCTGCGATCTCGGTGACTTCGACGCGCTGGCCGATCTGCTCGAGCGTGCGGTCGATCACGGCGCTCTCACCCCGGATCGCGAGTGTGAGGTGGCCGAAGGCGCGCCCCCGGATGTCGTTGATCCCGCCGTACACGAGCTCGAAGTCGAGTCCGGCGCCGGCGAGGTCGAGGAAGACCTGAGCCTGCGACGAGTCGCCGTCGCGGAACGAGAACGTGACGAGGCGGCCCCGGTGGCGCTCCCGCAGCACGCCGAGCTCGGACGGCGACGGGATGCCCTTCACGACCGTTCCGACGAAGCGCTGCGAGGCCGGATTCTGCGGGGCCGAGAACACGTCGAAGACATCGCCCTGCTCGATCACCCGTCCGTTCTCCATGACCGCGACCTTGGTGGCGATCGTCTGGATGACGTCCATCTCGTGGGTGATGACGACGATCGTGACGCCCTGCTCCTGGTTGACCCGCTTGAGCAGGTCGAGCACCTCATGCGTGGTCTGCGGGTCGAGTGCGCTGGTGGCCTCGTCGGCGAGGAGGATGGCCGGGCCGGTGGCGAGGGCGCGGGCGATGCCGACGCGCTGCTTCTGGCCACCGGAGAGCTGTTCGGGGTACGCCTTCGCCTTGTCGGCCAGGCCCACGAAGCTCAGCAGCTCGGCGACCCGCTTCTCGATGTCCGGCTTCGACCATCCGGCCAGCTTGAGCGGGTAGGCGATGTTCGCCTTGACGCTGCGCGAGGAGAACAGGTTGAACTGCTGGAATATCATCCCGATGCCGCCGCGGACCTTGCGCAGCTCGCTCTCCTTGAGAGCTGTGATGTCGACGTCGTCGACGGTGATGGTCCCGCTCGTCGCCGGCTCGAGCGCGTTGATCAGTCGTACGAGCGTGGACTTGCCGGCGCCCGAGTATCCGATGATCCCGAAGACGTCGCCCTTCTCGATCGACAGGGTCACGTCGTCCACGGCCACGACCTCGGACTCGTCGCGCGTGCGGGAGGGGTAGGTCTTCGAGACATTCGTCAGGGTGACGATCGGCATGCGGTGCTCCGGTCTGTCTGCTTCGGGAACGAAGAATCGGGTGACGCACGAAGCGCCACCCGATTCTCCCTCATCGGACGGGGGTGTCACCCACCCCGGTCGTCCTACTTGTTGGCCTCGGTGTCCTTCTGGACCTTCTCGAGCGAGGCGACGAGATCCTCGACCGGGGTCTGCAGCGGCACGGCGGTGTCACCCGACGACTCGAGCAGGCCAGCCTGGACGTCCTCATTGGTCTGGAAGATCTCGACGAGCTTCAGGTACGTCTCGTTGTCGGCGTCCTCGGCGCGGGCCGCGAAGATGTTCACGTACGGAAGCGCGTTCGGGTCTTCAGGGTCGTCCTGAGCGATCGCATCCTCGAAGGTCAGACCCGCATCCTCGACGAAGTCGTTGTTGATGATCGCCGCCGCGACGTCGGGCAGCGACGTCGGGATCAGCGCGGCCTCGAGCGCGGTGACCTCGACCTTGGACTTGCCCGTGTCGATGTCGGAGAGGTCGGAGAAGATCGTGCCGCCGCTCTTGAGCTCGATGAGTCCGGCCGACTGCAGCACGAGCAGCGCGCGAGCCTGGTTCGATGCGTCGTCGGGAACCGCGACGGTCTCCCCCTCGGGGATGTCGTCGACATCGTCGTACTTCTGCGAGTACAGGCCCAGCGGGTAGATCGCCGTCGAGCCGACCGGCGTCAGGTCGGAGCCGGATGCCGTGTTGTACTCGGCGAGGTACACGATGTGCTGGAACTGGTTGAGGTCGATCTCACCCTCGGTCAGAGCGGGGTTCGGCTGCTCGTACGAGCCGAAGTCGACGAGCTCGACCGTGATGCCCTCGTCAGCGGCTGCCTCGACGAAAGGAGCCCACTGTGCGTCTCCCTTGCCGACGACACCGATCTTGACGGTCTCGTCCTCGGAGCCGCCGGAACCGGCGTCGGACGATGCGGTCGCGCAGCCTGCGAGTGCGACGAAGAGCGGGACCGCGGCGAGCGCGGCGATGACGGATGTGGTCCGACGGGATGCTGTGATGGACATGAGTGTTCGGGTTCCTCTCTTGGGGGACTCGAATACGTTAGGCAGGGCGACGCGCTGCGCGACAATCGAGTGTCACAGAGCGTCACAGCTCTCAGTCGTAGTCCTCGATGCCCTGCAGCCGGACCTGTTCGAGGTCGAGTCGTGCCGAGATCCGACGGACCACGAGGTCGTCGACCGTCCCTTCTCTGCGCAATCCGAGCAGCACCTCGCGTTTGCGGTCGATGAGCGCGAGCTTGAGGCGCGTGTGCTCCTCGTGACGCAGCAGCGGCGACCGCTGCATGACGTCGACGTCGGCCGAGGTGGCGATCATCTGCAGAGTCCTGACCTCGCCGTCCGCGAGCTCACCGTCGTCGCCGACACGAGTCGCGTCCGGCAGTCGCAGCGCGACCGACGCCTCCGCGGCACCGGCATCCGCTCCCCCGTTCATCTGCTGGCCGCCGCCCAGCGGATCGGGCTCGTCGAGCATGACGTCGAGCGCCTGGGCCTCGGCATCGACGATCGCCTGCTCGCGCGCCAGCGCACGCGCGTTCGAGAACTCGAGCATCTGGTAGCCCTCGGCACGCACCTTGTCTCGGATCTCCTGACCGACGCCGTGCTCGACGGCGAGGTCGTCGAGGGCGGCCAGTGCCGCGCCCGAGATCGTCCGCTCGGCGAGCTCGTACTCCTCGGCCTCCATGTGATCGACCGGGAAACGTGCCCAGCGAACGATCGCCGGCAGCAGCGGCCCCTGTACGAGCAGACTGAGCAGGATCACTCCCGCCGTGACGAACACGATCTCGTCGCGTCCGGCGATCTCGCCCTCGGTCGCGCTGGCGGCCGGAACCGACAGCGCGATCGCGAGCGAGACGGCACCCCGCATGCCTGCGACCGTCGACACCGCCATCGATCGCGCCTTGGCACCACGGGACGGAAGCGCCGGATTGCGTCGCTGGAAGGGCGCGTTCAGCAGCTGGAAGAGATATCTGACGACGAGCAGCGTCCCCCACACCGCGAGGGTGATGAGCACGAGCCGGCCGATCGCTGCCGCGGAGATCTCATGTGCGACGAACTGCACCTCGAGCCCGATCAGCACGAACAGCGCTCCGTTGAGCAGGAAGACACCGAACGGCCATGCGGCGTCGGCCTGCCGCCGCGACGAGGCTGTCGTCACCCGGGGGGAGACATAGGCGACGATGAGACCGGCCACGACGACGGCCAGCACGCCGGAGGCGTGCACGATCTCCGCGAGGAGGAATGCGCTGAACGGGATGAGCAGCAGCGCGACGTTGATGACGATCGTCGAAGAGGTGCGACGCAGCAGCAGGTAGCCGAGGCCTGCGATCACGACACCGGCCGCTACTCCTCCGACATAGGAGGTGAGCACCGACATCGTCACCGACAGGGGTGTGATGTTGCCGCCGAGAGCCAGCGAGACGGCGATCGCGTAGAGCACGAGCGCGGTTCCGTCGTTCGTGAGGCTCTCGGCCTTGAGCTTCATGAACATGCGCCGGGGCAGCAGCCTGCCGAGGGCTGCCACGGCCGTCGCATCCGGAGGGGCCACTGCGGCGCCGAGGATCAGCGCGGTCTCCCACGGCATCCCGAACAGCAGACCGATGCCCGCGACGGCGAATGCGGATGCCACGACGAGCACCGTGCTCATCGGGAGGATGTATCGGAAGTCACGGCGGATCGATCGCAGCGAGGTCGTGAGGCTCTCCCAGAACAGCATCACCGGGAGGAACAGCAGCAGGACCGTCTCAGGGGGCAGCTGGATCTCGCGGAGCTGCGGGACGAAGCCGAGCAGGAGTCCGAAGATCACGAGGACGAGCGGCAGCGCGAGTCGAACGCGCGGCGCGATCAACGTGCCCACGAGGATCGTGAGTCCGATCAGGACGGTGACCTCGAGTCCTTCCAT
The DNA here is from genome assembly GCF_034045055.1 of Microbacterium sp. CFBP9023. Taxonomy (NCBI): domain Bacteria; kingdom Bacillati; phylum Actinomycetota; class Actinomycetes; order Micrococcales; family Microbacteriaceae; genus Microbacterium; species Microbacterium sp. CFBP9023. The sequence continues at coordinate 132,717 of NZ_JAXCWI010000002.1, forward strand.
CTGAACCTCCCGGGTACCGCAGGATCAAGCTGTGCGATCCCGGCTGGCATCGAACCCCGCCCAGAGCACAGCGCATTCGACTGCCACCGTATTCCCGCGAGGGCGGAAGGGCCAGACCTCTCGTCAGTCGAGCTCTTCGGTCAGCTCGAACCAGCGGAGTTCGAGTTCCTCGATCTCGGCCTGCTGGTCGCTGATCGCCTTCATCTTGTCGCCGAGGCCGGCGAAGTCCGACTGGTCGTGATCCGCCAGAGCGGTCTTCGCCTTGTCGACCTGCTGCGTGAGCTTCTGGATGCGGCGCTCGAGCGACGAGACCTCTTTCTGGGCGGCGCGCAGTGCGGCGCCGTCGAGGCTGGGGGCCTTCTTCTCGGTGTTGACGGCCGTCTGCGACCTGCCCGGTGCCGAGGTCTGCAACTGGCGCAGGCGCAGGTACTCGTCGACGCCGCCGGGCAGGTGCCGCAGGTGGCCGTCGAGGATCGCGAACTGCTGATCGGTGACGCGCTCGAGGAAGTACCGGTCGTGGCTGACCACCAGCAGGGTCCCCGACCACGAATCGAGCAGATCCTCGATGGCCGCGAGCATGTCGGTGTCCAGGTCGTTGGTGGGCTCGTCGAGGATCAGCACGTTGGGCTGGTCGAGGAGCACGAGAAGCAGCTGCAGGCGGCGCTGCTGACCTCCGGAGAGATCCTTCACGGGGGTGGAGAGCTGCGCCGAATCGAACCCGAGCCGCTCGAGGAGCTGGCCCGGCGTGAGCTCCTGCGCCTTCGAGCCGGATCCCATCGTGTACGAGGTGCGCAGTCGCGAGATCACGACACGCACCGGCTCGCGTCGGACGTCCTCGAGTTCGTCGAGGCGCTGCGTGAGAGTCTTCACCTTCACGGTCGTGCCGCGCTTCACACGGCCGACGGTGGGCTCGACGGTGCCCGAGATCAGCCCGAGCAGCGTCGATTTGCCAGCGCCGTTCACACCGAGGATGCCAGTGCGCTCCCCCGGCGCGATGCGCCACTCGACGTCGCGGAGGACTTCGCGGGTGCCGCCGTCGGCGGTCGGATAGGTCACTCCGACGTCGAGCAGGTCGACGACGTCCTTGCCGAGACGAGAGACGGCGAGCGACTGCAGGGAGACCTTGTCGCGGATCTCCGGCACGTCGGCGATGAGCTCGTTGGCCGCATCGATGCGGAACTTCGGCTTCGCGGTTCGCGCGGGTGCGCCTCGACGGAGCCACGCGAGCTCCTTCTTGGCGAGGTTCTGACGCTTGGCCTCGGTCGCCGCCGCCATGCGGTCGCGCTCGACGCGCTGCAGGATGTACGCCGCATAGCCGCCCTCGAAGGGCTCGACGATGCGGTCGTGCACCTCCCAGGTCTCGGTGCAGATCTCGTCGAGGAACCACCGGTCGTGAGTCACGACCATGAGCGCTCCGGAATTCGGGCTCCACCGCTTCTTGAGGTGTCCGGCGAGCCAGGTGATGGCCTCGACGTCGAGGTGGTTGGTGGGCTCGTCGAGCGCGATGACGTCCCAATCCCCCGTCAGCAGCTTGGCGAGTGAGACGCGTCGGCGCTGGCCTCCGCTGAGGGAGCCGATCTCCGCATCCCAGGGCAGGTCCTTCAGCAGTCCCTCGATCACGTCGCGGATGCGCGGGTCGCCGGCCCACTCGTACTCCGGGGTGTCACCGACGACCGCCGCGCTGATGGTCAGGTCGTCGCTGAGGGTGTCGGCCTGGTCGAGGACGCCGATGGTCGTGCCACCTCGCACCGTGACGCGGCCCGAGTTCGGCTCCTTGATGCCGGCGAGCATTCCGAGGAGGCTCGACTTGCCGTCGCCGTTGCGGCCGACGATGCCGATGCGGTCACCTTCTTCGATGCCGAGGGTCACGGAGTCGAAGACGACCCTCGTCGGATATTCGAGATGAAGGGCTTCTGCCCCGAGAAGATGTGCCATGTCACTCCCCAGGGTAGTCGCGCGGTCTGGGTGGCCCGGTCAGCCTCCTGTCACGGCTGCCTCGTCATCCGGCACCCTGCGCACGAGCGCGCCGGCCGAACAGCTCCGGGAGCGACGCCGTGAACTCCTCGAAGTGGCTGTACCAGACAGTGTGCGCGGCTCCGGGGATGCTGCGCACGTCGATGCCGTTCGCCTCGAACCGGGCGACGTCGGCGGCGGTCACCCAGTCGCTCGGGTCGGCGCGGACGATGATCGACCCCGGGTCGGGAAGCCACATGTGATCGCGGCCGCAGGAGACGGATGCCATCGTCGTCGGGTCGAAGCGGCGGGCGGCGAGTGCCTCGATCTCGGCATCCCTCTCCGAGTAGAACGGACGCGAGGCACGGAGGTTCTCCGGCGACTGTCGCGCTTCGCGATCGCGGGCGTACCGCTCGATGAGATCGTCACGGTCGCTGCCGCCGGGGAGGACGAGTGCGGCATCGACATAGATGCCCGGTTCAGGTCGGAGAAGCGGGGCCGCCTGTGCGAGCACGCTCGCACCGACGGAGTGTCCGACGGCCGCGAGCGGCCGCCCCGGGGCGAGACTTCGGACGGTCTCGACCACCGACGATGCGGCCCGCTCGATCGTCAGACGCGGGTCTCGCGGGGACAGACCGTGACCGGGGAGATCGATCGCCAGCACACGGAAGCCCTGTGCAGCGAGCACCGGCATCACACGCCACCAGCTGTCGGCCGAGCCCATCATCCCGTGGAGCAGAACCACCGTACGAGGGCCGTCGCCGACGTCGACGGCGTGAAGGAGCATGACGTCAGTGTCGCATGAGTCACCCCTCTTCCGGGATCATGTCGATTCGGGAATGTATCGAATCTTCGTTCGAATGTCGGTGGTCCGTGATCCACTCGGAGACATGACAGCACTGCTCGACGCGACGGACACGCAGATCGCGAATCTCGCCGATCTCGTCGCCGCGTTGCAAGTCGCGGAGGCGACATTGAGCAGCATGAGCGCGGCGCGCGACGGGCTGCTGGCGATCGCCGGTCGGCTCGCGGTCGACATCGCGAAGCAGGGGGATCACCCGGACCGGGGAGACCATTCGATCAGGACCATCGCAGCCGAGATCGGAGCCGTGCAGCATGTCAGCGATCGCACCATCGAGCGGCGGATGGCGGCGGCGGAGCTGCTGGTCGATCGGTTCCCCGCCGTCTGGGCCGCACAGGGAGCGGGGCGGATCAGCGCCGCGCACTCCCGTGTCATCGTCGACGCAGGTTCGGGCCTCGAGTCGCCCGATCACCGCGAGGCATATTCCGCGGTGATCCTTCCGCTGGCGGAGGTGGAATCGCCGAACCGACTGCGCGCGCTGGCACGGCGAGTCGCTGAGCGGTTCGCCCCGACGACAGTGTCGGAGCGGCATCGTCGCGCCAGGTCTCAGCGGCGAGTCTGGGTGACGGATGGCGAAGACGGGATGGCGACGCTGCACACGCACGCGCCTGCCGCGCTCGTCCACGGCATGTTCGATCGTCTCTCGCAGATGGCGCACGCACTGCGCGTCGAGAACCTTCGCGCGAAGCGGCGGGCGGCTCGCGACGGCGATGAGTTCGAGGCGGATGATCGGACGGTCGACGAGATCCGCGCCGACCTGCTCGCCGACCTCGTGCTCAGCGGCCAGCCGACCGGGCACGACAGCGAAGACGGACTGCTGGCGGCCATCAGTGCGCGCATCGAGATCACCGTTCCGGTGACGACCCTGATGGACGACGATGCGGACGCGGCGTCTGATGCCGAGGCGGCGTCGCCCGCCGAGCTCGACGGCGTGATTCCGATCGACGTCGATACCGCGCGCCGATTGGCCGGGCAGACGAAGGGATGGGAACGGGTGCTGACGCATCCGATCACCGGTCGCGTCCTCGCCGTCGACCGATACCGACCGAGCCGCCACCTGCGCAGGCACCTACGGGCAAGAGATCAACGATGTCGATTCCCGGCGTGCGGAGTGGCGGCGCGGAAATGCGACCTCGACCACAACCATGCTGCCTCGACGGGTGGCGCGACCTGCGAATCGAATCTGGCATCGTTCTGTCGCCGACATCACGTTCTGAAACATCACACGCCATGGCACGTCGAGCAGAAGCCCGGCGGGGTCATGGAGTGGACGAGTCCCATCGGGCGGACGTACATCGACACTCCCCCTGCACCGAACACGGTGATCTTCACCGAATCGGATGCCGTGCGCGCGCCGTTCTGAGCGGAGACGTTCGCGCTGGCGCGGACCTGTGGAGAAACGCGACGCGAGCCTGGCCGATTTCACTACGGTGGCGCGGTGACTCCTCCTCCATTGCGCCCCTTGTCCGTTCTTGCGATTCGTCACGGCAGAGGCGGTGGTGCGGCAGTTCCACGGTTGGGCGCGCGCATAGTTGCTGTCGCCGTAGTGGCGTTGGGGGTTGGCGCTCTCGCGGGATGCACCACTGAACCCGAGCCCGCCCCTACGCCCACCGCGGCCTTCGCCAACGAGGAGGAGGCGTTCGCTGCGGCGGAGAAGGTGTACCGGGCGTACAACGATGCGCTGAACGACCGGCGCAAAGGAGTATCCGGCGCTGATCCGCAGCAGTACCTCACCGGAGTCGCACTGGAGAGCGATATCGACGGACAAAACGTCCTACGCGCGGAGGGCCTTCGAATTGAAGGCACTGCCGAGGTGACTTCGTTCGCAGAGGAATCCGCCGAGCTTCAGACCGACCATCCGCGTGTAGTAGGTCTGGTCTGCATTGACGTTTCTGGGGTCTCGCTCATGAGCGAGGCCGGTGTGAACGTGACTCCGCCCGAGCGTGGCGACATAGTCGCCCAAAGGGTTGAGTTTGTTGTTTCGACAATGTCCCTCGTTATTGCGCACGAGGCGACCGCGGAGACGACGACGTGCTGACAGCCGGAGCAGCATTGTGCATGGCCACCGTGATCTGCGTTTCGGTCTCAGTCCCCGCGCCTCGGGTCGACATGAGCTCATGCACCGGCGAACTGGCCTCCGTCGGAGTCTGCGGCTCGACGGATGGTTCCTCCCTCACCATCTCCGGCACCCAGCAGCAGCCGAGCACTGATCCCGGCACCGACTCGAATTGGAGTGATGGCGGTCCGGGCGACGATACGGGTCCGGGTGAACCGTCGGGTCCGAGCCAGGAGGCGATCGACCTCGCGGCATGCATGGACGACTCGGGCACCACGCGCTGTGCGCCGCGCCCGAACCGGCCCGCTCCCCCGGCCTCCGCTCCGTCGACGCCGGGCGCGCCGACGATCACGATCTCTGACCTGGCGCGATTCGCACCGGCATCGATCCGCGCGACCGCCGAACCCGGCAACGTCGGGATCGCCGGGATGCCGACGAACTTCACGGCCGCAGCATCCACGCAGATCCAAGACGGCGAGCTGTTCGGCGTGCCACTGCGCGTGCGGTTTGTCCCGGCCGGATACGACTACACCTACGGCGACGAGAGCTCGGCGACCGTGACCACGCCGGGTCAGACGTGGGAGGCGCTCGGTCAGGCGCAGTTCACGCCGACCCCGACCAGCCACGTCTACCGCGAACCCGGCGTGTACCCGGCCCGGGTGGACATCCGATTCACCGCGCAGGTGGACCTCGGCGGCGGATGGATCGACATTCCCGGGCAGCTCACGACCAGCGGCGCCGCGCAGGAGATCCGCATCCTCCAGGCCCGCACCGCGCTCGTCGCCCACACCTGCCACGAGAACCCGGCCGGCGTCGGCTGCTGAAGAACGCACCACAGCAGCACGCCAACAAGAAAGAGCCCCCCGGCCCCGAAGGTCCGGGCGGCCCTCTTCTGCCCGATGGCTGATCGCTTTCTCGCACGACTCGTACGATCTCGAGGAGGCTCGGCCTTCCGAGAGCAAGTTCGCCTACGGCGCTCTGCTCCTCCAGAGGCAGCCGCCGACCGATCCTCTCCGGCTTAAACTAGACAGGTGCCATGGAGTCGCCGGGTGTTCTCGCTCTCACTAGCCAATCGCACGGCGAAGCTGGTGCAGTCGAGAAGGCGCCCCGGTCGCTTCGAGCTCAGCGTGGATGGAATTGCGCAGTCCGTCGTCTCGATGACCGAACCCACCGCCCTCGAGTACAGCTACACCCAACACATCGCCCGCGCAATGGATGCCGCCACCGAGCCTGGTGCGCCGCTGTTCACCGTGCATCTGGGGGCCGGAGCACTCACGCTGGCACGCTACGTCCAGGCGACGCGCGCCGGATCACCTCAGCTGGTGGTGGAGTTCGAACCCGCGCTCTACGCCGCCGTCATCGACGCGCTGCCATTGCCTCACGGGTCTGACATACGAGTCATCCTCGGTGACGCTCGAACGGTCGCGGACGCCGCTCTTCCGAATGAGAAGACATCGCCGGTGCAGTCATCTCCGTCCCCCGGACTTGACGACGCAGCGAGTTATCGCACCGCAATCGACACCGATTGGGTGGAGGCGTGCTTCACCGTCGTCGATCTCTGGGATGCCGCCGTCATCCGGCATCGTGTGGCCAGCCAGGAGTTCTATCGCCGGGTCGCCGCGCGCTCCGCAGCAGCGGGCGTGGTCGCCGTGAACCTGCTCGACGGGCATCCGTTCGAATACTCACGACGACAGGCCGCGACCCTGAGCACCGTGTTCGATCACGTCGCTGTCGTGCTCGACGCAGAGCCGGAAGATGCGGAAGGGCCACTCGGCAACGTCGTCATTTTCGCGAGCGATGAGCCGCTGGACAAGGTCACCGCCTCCGTTTTGCTCGACACACCGCGGCCTCATCTCCTCCGCGATGGCCCTCTGACGTCGTGGATCGCTGAAGCGCGCATCATGACAGATGCCGACGGCACAGACTCTCCCGATCCGGACGACCCCGTCTGGGGCTAGCGCCGTGTGCGGACGTCTTCCGACAGGACGTCCGCTTCCCGCCAGCGACTCGCCCGCGCGCGGTGTGAAGAGTCGACCCGACATGGCGAAGAGCCGCCCGGACCCGAAGGTCCGGACGGCTCGTCTGCGGTGAGTGCGATGTCGCTTACTGGTACGACTTCACGATCTCGAGGAGGCTCGGCACGTTGGCGTACGCCTCAGCAGCGTTCTCCTTGGTGACGATGATCGGGTCGAGCAGGTACGCCGGAACGACCTTGGCGCCGTTGTCGTACGACTCCTCGTCGTTGACATCGACGGTCTCGCCCTTCTGCAGCTGGCCGACCATCTTGATCGACTGCTCGACGAGCAGCGCGGTGTCCTTGTTGATCGTGGAGTACTGGATGCCCTCCATGATCGACTTCACCGACTCGACCTCGGAGTCCTGACCCGTGACGACCGGAACCGGCTTGCCGGCCTGCTGCACCGAGGTGATGATGGCGCGAGCAAGGGTGTCGTTCGGCGACAGCACGCCGTCGACCACGGTGTCACCGCTGTACGACGAGGTGAGCAGCGTGTCCATACGGTTCTGCGCGTTCTCCGGAAGCCATCCCTCGGTCGCGGTCTGCGCGATCTCGGTCTGCTTCGACACGACCACCAGGTTGCCGTTGTCGATCTCCGGCTGGAGCACGTCCATGGCGCCGTCGAAGAAGACCTTCGAGTTGGCGTCATCCGGCGAGCCGGAGAAGAGCTCGATGTTGTACGGAGCCTCGTGGCCCGCACGCTCGGCGAGACCGTCGAGCAGGGCCTGGCCCTGCAGCTGGCCGACCTTGAAGTTGTCGAACGCGACGTAGTAGTCGACTGCCTCGGTGTTCTCGATGAGACGGTCGTACGCGATCACGTATGCGCCGGCATCCTTGGCCGCCTGCACCTGGGTGGCGAGCTGCTTGCCATCCTTCGCGCCGATGATGATGACCTTGGCGCCGTTGGTGACCATGGCCTGGATCTGGTTCTGCTGCTCGGCGACCGTGTTGCTCGCCGGAGCGTACTGCACGTCTGCCTTGAAGCCGGCCTCTTCCAGGCCGTCCGTGAAGAGCTGTCCCGCGAGGACCCAGTTCTCACTGGTCTTGTCGGGAAGGGCGACACCGATCGAGGAGTCGGCGGCGAAGCCTGCTTCGGCCTCTTCGCCGGATCCCGTGTCGGTTCCGCCGCCGCGCTCACCGGAGCAGCCCGTGAGTGCGAAGGCAGCCGTCGCGACGAGCGCTGTCGCTGTGACGATGATCTTCTTCATGTGATCTCTTTCTGTGTGATGTGACGGATTCTGCGTGCGAGCACTGCGCGGAGAGTCCGCTTACTCGGCCCTCGTCTTGTCGACGGGAGGGGCTTGGTAAGTCCTGTTGGGTTCGAAGGTCGCGGTGGCCTCCGGGTCGCTCCTGCGGCCCGACCGGCGGGTCAGGAGACCGATGAGCGACGGACGGCCCTGCTGCTTGTTCCAGACGTCGATGCCGACCGCGAGCAGGAGCACGAGGCCCTTGATCATCGAGACGACGTCGGCACCCTGGCCGAGCAGAGCGAGACCGTTGTTGAGGAACGCCATGACCAGACCACCGATGATCGAGCCGATCACGGTACCGATACCACCGGCGACCGCAGCACCACCGATGAACACCGACGCGATCGCGTCGAGCTCCCAGCCGGTGCCGTCGTTCGGTCCGGATGCCTGCGAACGGGCGACGAAGATCATGCCAGCGAGTGCGGCCATCATCGACATGTTCATCATGACGAAGAAGTCGACCCAGCGGTCCTTCACGCCGGAGAGGCGTGCGGCCTGGCGGTTGCCACCCACGGCGTAGATGTGGCGACCGAAGACGGTGTTCCGCGTGATGAACGAGTAGATGATCACGAGGGCGAGCAAGATCAGACCCGGAACCGGGAAGCTCGTGCCCGGGCGACCCGTCGCGAACATCCACGCAGCGGCGAGCACGACGACCGAGAGCAGCACGACCTTGACGACGCTGACCCAGAGGGGCGCACTGTCGGAGCCCATCTTGTGCTGCTGGCGACGGGTGCGGATCTCCCAGAAGACCAGCCACGCCACCGCGACCAGCGCGAGGATCATGGTCGGCACGTTGAAGTCCAGCGGGAGCCCGACCTCAGGAAGGTAGCCGGTGCCGATCACCTGGAAGCCCTTGGGCACCGGGATCGTCTGAGCGTCACCGATCCACTGCTGCGCGCCACGGAAGAAGAGCATGCCAGCGAGCGTCACGATGAACGCGGGCACCCCGACGTAGGCGACCCAGAACCCCTGCCAGGCGCCCACCAGGGCACCGACGCCGAGGCCGAGCAGGATCGCCAGCGGCCAAGGGAGGTTCCAGTCGGCCATCGACTTCGCGACGATGATGCCGGTGAAGGCCGCCACGGAACCGACCGACAGGTCGATGTGCCCCATGATGATGACCATCACCATGCCGATCGCGAGGATCAGGATGAACGAGTACTGGTTGATGACGTTGATCAGGTTGCCCGACGTCAGCGTCGCGCCGTTCGGTCCGTTGCGCAGCAGCGTCAGCACCTCGAAGAGGACGATGATGACGATGAGGCTGCCCAGGATGCCGAACTGGCGCAGTGACGAGGTGCCGTTGCTTCCGAACATCTTGCGGATGTCGCCGAAGTGGAAGCCGCGCTTCGTTGTCGTGAGGTCGGTGGTCATGCGGATGCTTTCTGAGTCGCGGAGGTCATGCTGCGCATGAGAGCCTCGGGTGTCGCCTGGTCGGCCGGGATGCAGTCGGTGACCCGACCTTCGAAGACTGTGTAGATGCGGTCGGAGATGCCGAGCAGCTCGGGCAGCTCGCTGGAGATGACGATGACGCCCTTGCCCTGGGAGGCGAGCTCGTTGATGATCGCGTAGATCTCGTACTTCGCTCCGACGTCGATGCCGCGCGTGGGCTCATCGAGGATCAGCAGGTCGGGGTCCGTGAACATCCACCGGGCCAGCACGACCTTCTGCTGGTTTCCTCCCGAGAGCTTGCCGACGCCCTCTTCGACGCTGGGTGTCTTGATGCGCAGCGCCTTGCGGTAGCGCTCGGCGACCGAGTACTCCTCGCGCTCGTCGACGACGCCGCGCTTCGAGATCTTCGACAGCTTCGCCGCCACGACAGACCGCTTGATGGTGTCGAGCAGGTTGAGCCCCAGCACCTTGCGGTCCTCGCTGACGTACGCGAGTCCGTGCTTGATCGCCGAGGAGACGTCGGGGATGGTGATCTCCTGGCCGTCCTTGACGATCTGTCCGCCGAGGAACGTGCCGTAGGAGCGACCGAAGATGCTCATCATGAACTCGGTGCGGCCCGCGCCCATCAGACCGGCGATGCCGACGACCTCGCCACGACGCACGTTGAGGTTCGACCCCTTGACGACCATCCGCTCAGACACGGTCGGGTGCTGCACCCACCAGTCCTTGACCTCGAAGAACACGTCGCCGATCTCGGGGGTGCGGTCGGGGTAGCGGCTCTCGAGCGAGCGGCCGACCATGCCGCGGATGATGCGGTCCTCGTTGATCTCGCCGCGCGAGATGTCGAGCGTCTCGACCGTGCGACCGTCGCGGATGATCGTGATCTCGTCGGCGATCTGCTCGATCTCGTTGAGCTTGTGGCTGATCATGATCGACGCGATGCCCTTGGCCTTCAGACCCAGGATCAGGTCGAGGAGGTGCTGCGAGTCGTTCTCGTTCAGTGCCGCGGTGGGCTCGTCGAGGATGAGGAGCTTGACGTCCTTGTTGAGGGCCTTCGCGATCTCGATCAGCTGCTGCTTTCCGACACCGAGCGTCTTGATGGCGACGTCGGGGTCTTCGCGCAGGCCGACCCGGGCCAGCAGCTCGACCGTGCGCTGACGCTGGGCGCGCCAGTCGATCGCGCCGAAGTGGCGGATCTCGTTGCCGAGGAAGATGTTCTCGGTGATCGAGAGCTCAGGGATCAGCGCGAGCTCCTGGTGGATGATCGCGATCCCGGCCTGCTCGCTCGCCGCGATGTCGCGGTAGCGCTGCTCCTCGCCGTAGAGCAGGATCTCCCCCTCGTACGTGCCGTAGGGGTACACGCCGGAGAGGACCTTCATCAGGGTCGACTTCCCGGCGCCGTTCTCGCCGCAGATCGCATGGATCTCTCCGGCCCGGACGGTGATGGACACGTCGGACAGCGCCTTGACACCCGGGAACTCCTTGGTGATGCTGCGCATCTCCAGGATGGGGCCTGACACGACCGGCAACGTTGCTGTGGTGCTCACAAGATCTTCCTCGCGACGGGCGGTCACCTTCGATGTGACCGTTCACATTGGATTACATAGTCTACGCTCGCTGAGACGGTGTCAAGACCACTCGCGAAAATGTGGCCTTATCGAGGCGCGGACGATTCCCGCGTTCGAAGGGTCGTCTGCAGGGGCCCGAACTGCGGCACCTGCTCACCACGGATCTGCGCGAGCAGGATGCGCACGGCGCGGCGACCCAGCTCGGGGAAGTCCTGATGCACCGTGCTCAGCGTCGGTGCGACATGCGCCGCGACCGGGATGTCGTCGAACCCGACGACGCTCACGTCCTCGGGCACGCGGATGCCGGCATCCCTGAACCCGTGCAGCAGCCCGATCGCCATCTGGTCGTTCGCGACGAACACGGCCGTGAAGTCACGCCGTCGGGCGAGCTCCTGCCCCGCGAAATAGCCGAAGTCGGCCGTCCAGTCTCCGCGGATCGGCGGGAAGGTGGGCAGATCGGCCTCCCGCAGAGCATCGAGGTATCCGCGCATGCGCGACTCGGCCTCGATCCAGTCCTGCGGCCCGGCGATGTGGATGATGTCGCTGTGTCCGAGCCCGATCAGATGCTCGGTGGCGGTGCGCGCGCCCGCGACCTGGTCGGCCGACAGGGTCACCCCGTCGGAGCCGGAGGCCGTCTGCAGCGAGACGAACGGCATCTCGACCGCCATGCCCTTCAGCACATGGAACGCCCGGACCTGCGGGGCGAGCACCACGATGCCGTCGACCTGCTCGCGCGCCAGCTGCCGCAGGGCGTTGCCGATCGCCTCGGGCGTCGTGGCCGAGAGGTTCAGGGTCGAGACCGAGTACCCCTCCTCGCGAGCGGCGTCCTCGATGCCGACGATCGACGACGTCGGTCCGAACTCCCCCACCGTGGCCGAGAGGATGCCGAGCATGTTGGACTTGCTCGTCACGAGCGCCCGCGCCGCCAGATTGGGGCGGTAGTCCAGCACGGCGATGGCGTCGAGGACCTTGGCCTTCGTCTCGGGACGGATGCTGGGGTGGTCGTTCAGTACCCGCGACACGGTCTGGTGCGACACCCCCGCGAGTCTCGCGACGTCGCGGATGCTCGGCATCCGGGCACGCTCGGAGGCAGTCGACATCACAGACCTCCTTGTATGTGCACGGTCACATCGTCTCTTCATTATGTATGCCAGGCGCGCGGAGCGCACCTCGCCGAGGCGAGGATGCGGGCGGGCCGGGTCAGGCGAGGATGCGCGCGCCGGGCACAGGCCCGTGAACGTGCAGCGACTCGAGTCCGTGCTCACGCAGCAGCGACTGGACCTCCTGCGCACCCTCGGGGCTCGGGCAGAGGAGAGCGACGGTGGGTCCCGAACCCGACACGATGCCCTGCAGAGCGCCGGCGTGGATGCCGCGCAGGATCGTGGTCTCCAGCTCGGGCCGCTCGTACAGGGCGGCCTCCTGCAGGTCGTTGTAGATGCTCTCGGACAGCAGCTCGGGGTCGCCGGAACGCAGCGCCTGCAGCACGGGAGCCGGCACCTCGAGCGACAGCGGCGGATCGTCGGCGAGCGAGCCCTCAGCGTCTCGCAGCGCATCGAGTCGCGCATACACGACGGGCGTGGACAGCCCGTCATCGCTCGGGACGAGCACCCAGTCGAACCGCCCCCTCGCCAGCGCGGGATTCAGCTGATCTCCTCGGCCGGTTCCGACGGCGGTGCCGCCGTGCAACGCGAACGGGACGTCCGCGCCGAGGCGGGCGGCCAGCTCATGCAGGCGGGCGGTCGAGAACCCGGTACCCCACAGTGCGTCGCACGCGACGAGAGCGGCCGCGGCATCCGCCGACCCGCCGCCCATGCCTCCGGCGACAGGCACGCTCTTGCGGATCTCCAGCGCCACCCCGCCGTCGTACTCGGCGGCGGTCGCGAGCAGCTTGGCGGCGCGCATCGCGAGGTTGCGATCGTCCAGCGGCACGGTGTCGGGGTCGTCGACGCCCGAGACGGTGATCGAGAAGTCGTCGGCGTGCCGGGCGATCACGTCCTCATAGAGCGAGACCGCCTGGAACACGGTGGCCAGCGCGTGATACCCGTCGTCGTGGCGGCCGCCCACACCGAGATAGACGTTGATCTTGCCGGGCGCGCGCACGTGCACGGAGTCGACGGGGGCGGCGAAGCTCATGTCGGTGTTCCCGTCACAGCTCCGTCGACGTCGCCCACAGGTCGACGTCGATGGCACCGGCCGCCTCGTCGATGCGGCCGAGCTCGTCGTCGGTGAATGCCGGACCGTTGACGGCGGCGATGTTCTCGTCGAGCTGCTCGGGACGCGATGCCCCGACCAGCGCGGAGGCGACGACCGGGTTGCGCAGCGTCCATTGGATCGCCATCTGCGCCAGGGACTGCCCGCGCTGCTCGGCGATGGCGTTGAGCGAGCGGAGGGTCTGCACGGCGGCATCCGACAGCGGCGCATCCGGCAGCGAACCGCGCTTCTGCGCACGGGCGGCCGTGCCGTCGCCGAGGTACTTGTCGGTGAGGAGCCCCTGCGCGAGAGGTGTGAACGCGATCGCACCGACGCCGGACTGCTCGAGGGTGTCGGTGAGGCCGTCTTCGACCCAGCGGTTGAGGATCGAGTAGGCGGGCTGGTGGATGACGAGCGGGGTGCCGAGGTCGGTGGCGACGGCGACGGCCTCGGCCGTGCGCTCGGCGCTGTACGACGAGATGCCGACGTAGAGGGCCTTGCCCTGGCGCACGAGCGTGTCGAGCGCCCCGATCGTCTCGGCGACCGGCGTCACGGGATCGGCGCGGTGCGAGTAGAAGATGTCGACGTGGTCGAGGCCCATGCGGGTCAGCGACTGCTCGGCGCTCGCGAGGATGTACTTGCGGCTGCCGAAGTCGCCGTACGGACCCGGCCACATGTCCCAGCCCGCCTTCGACGAGATGATCAGCTCGTCGCGGTAGGGGCGGAAGTCCTCGGCGAAGATGCGGCCGAAGTTCTTCTCGGCCGAGCCGTAGGGCGGGCCGTAGTTGTTCGCGAGATCGAAGTGCGTGATGCCGCGGTCGAAGGCGTGACGCAGCAGCGCGCGCTGGTTGTCGAGCGGGATGTTGTCGCCGAAGTTCCACCACAGGCCCAGCGAGATGGGCGGCAGGAACAGCCCCGAGGTGCCCACCTGGCGGTACTCGAACTGCTGGTAGCGGCTCTCGTCGGCGGCGTACGGCCGGTGCAGCTCGGGGATGTTCGGACGGAAGCGAGGAGAGTCGGTCACGGTGCCAGGTTAGTCGGTGACGACGGCGTCTTCGATCTGAGCGACGTGCCGCGCAATACGGTGATAGTCATCGACCGTGAGGTCCTCGCCACGAGCGGTCGGCGCGACTCCGGCCGCGATCAGGATCTCGGATGCCGCGGCGGAGCTGCCGAAGAGCTCGGACAGCGCCTGTCGCAGCATCTTGCGGCGCTGGTTGAAGGCGGCATCCACGATCTTGAAGGTGAGTCGGCGTTCGTCCTCTGTGCCGCGCTCGCCCTCCGACCGGTCGAAGCCGACGAGGAGGCTGTCGACGTTGGGCACCGGCCAGAAGACCTGACGGGACACGGTGCCCGACAGCTTCCACTCGCCGTACCAGGCGGCCTTGACACTCGGGGTGCCGTAGATCTTGGAGCCCGGCTTGGCCGCGATGCGCTCGGCGACCTCGGCCTGCACCATCACGACACCGCGCTTCAGGTAGGAGAAGTTCTCGAGGAAGTGCAGCAGCACGGGGACCGAGACGTTGTAGGGCAGGTTCGCGACCAGCACGGTCGGCTCGCCCGGCAGCTCCGTGATGCGCAGCGCGTCGGCGTCGACGACCGTGAGCATGTCGGCGGGAACGCCATGCTCCTCGGCGGTCTGGGCGAGCCGGGCGGCGAGCCGGTGATCGATCTCGACAGCGGTGACGGATGCGCCGGCCTCGAGGATCGCAAGGGTGAGGGAGCCGAGCCCCGGGCCCACCTCGACGACCCGCTCCCCCGGCTGGACGCGGGCGGCGTGCACGATCTTGCGCACGGTGTTCGCGTCGACGACGAAGTTCTGTCCGAGCTTCTTGGTCGGGGTGACGTCGAGCTCAGCGGCGAGGCGGCGGATCTCGGTGGCGCCGAGCAGGGTGACTGTCATTGCTCCATTGTCCCCCACCCCCGCCGGTGTCCGAGCCGCCCAGTAGTCTGCTGTGATGCCCTCCCTCGGTGAACTGATCGCACCACGGCGCATGGGCAGGGATTTCCGCTGGCTGCTCGCGTCATCGTGGACGAGCAACGTCGGAGACGGCGTCGCCCTCGCGGCCGCTCCCCTGCTCATCGCGTCGATGACGTCGTCGCCCATCCTCGTCGCGTCCGGGGCGATCCTGCAGTTCCTCCCGTGGCTGCTGTTCGGGCTGCACGCCGGAGCCATCGCCGACCGGTTCGACCGTCGGCGCCTCGTGATGTTCGCCAACGCGGCACGGGCCGTGGTGCTCGCGGGGCTCTGCGCGTTCCTGCTCACCGGAACCGCGAACATCTGGATCGTGCTCGCCGTGGCCATCCTCTACGGCACGGCGGAGGTCTTCGTCGACACCGCCGGCAGCACGCTGCTGCCGATGCTCGTGAAGCCGGCCGACCTCGGCATCGGCAACGCCCGACTGCAGGCCGGGTATCTCGTCGCGAACCAGTTCGCCGGGCCGCCGCTCGGCGCGTTCCTCTTCGCCGCCGGCGCGGCGTGGCCGTTCCTGCTCGAGATCCTCTGCGTCCTCCTCGCGGTCGTGCTGATCTCGCGCATGGCCCGCACCCCCGTGCCGCCCCGGTCAACGGGAGACGGCGTGAAGTCGCACGTGCACACCGACATCGGCGAGGGACTCCGCTGGCTGTGGCAGAACCCGCCGGTGCGGATGCTGGTGCTGATCATCCTCGTCTTCAACGTCACCTGGGCGGCCCCGTGGGGCGTGCTCGTGCTCTATGCCACGGAGTATCTGAACATGGGCGCGGTCGGCTACGGCGCCCTGACGACCGCCTCGGCGGCCGGAGGAATCCTCGCCACCCTCTGCTTCGGCTGGCTCGAACGCCACGTGTCGTTCGCGACGCTGATGCGCGTCGTCCTCTCGCTCGAGGTGCTGATGCACCTCGCGTTCGCACTCACCACCGCGGGCTGGGTGGCGCTCGTGATCATGTTCGTGTTCGGCGCCTACGCGTTCGTGTGGGGCACGATCTCGACGACCGTCCGTCAGCGTCTGGTCCCCGCCGAGCTGCAGGGCCGCGTGGCCTCGGTCAACATGGTCGGCGTGTTCGGCGGAATGGTCATCGGCCAGGCCCTCGGCGGGGTGATCGCCCAGGTCTGGGGTCTCACGGCTCCGTGGTGGTTCGCCTTCGTGGGCGCCGCGCTGACCCTTGTCCTGGTCTGGAAGCCGATCTCGCAGATCGTCAGTGCCGCACCGGCGGATCAGTCGGTGAACGAGCCGTAGACCCGCAGGGTGTTCGCGGCGAGTCGGGTCGACAGCTCGTCGACCTCGATGCCGAGCTCCGCCGCCATGAACCGCACCGTGATCGGCACGAGATAGGGGGCGTTCGGACGACCGCGCAGCGGCGTCGGGGTGAGGAACGGCGCATCGGTCTCGACGAGGATGCGGTCCAGGGGCGTCACCTTCAGCGCGTCGCGCAGGTTCTGCGCGTTCTTGAACGTGACGTTGCCGGCGAAGGACAGGTGGTAGCCCGCATCCGCGCAGATCCTTGCCATCGCATCGTCGCCGGAGAAGCAGTGGAAGACCGTCCGCTCGGGCGCCCCGACGCGACTCAGCGTCTCGAGCACCGCGTCATGCGCGTCACGGTCGTGGATCTGCATCGCGATGCCGTGCTTCTTCGCCAGCGCGATGTGCGCCTCGAACGACTCGAACTGCGGCGCTCGGCGCTCGGGCTCGGTGCGGAAGAAGTCGAGACCCGTCTCGCCGATCGCCCGCGTTCGCGGGTGCGCCGCGAGCTCGTCGATCACCGCGATGGCCTCATCGAGACGACCCTCCTCGGCGTAGACGGGCGCATCATTCGGGTGGATCGCGACAGCCGCGAGCACACGCGGGTCCGACTCGGCGGCCTCGACCGCCCACCGGGACGATTCGATGTCACCCGATGCCTGCACCACCCCGGCGATGCCCACGGCCGCCGCACGATCGAGCTGCTCGGTCAGCGACAGCGGCTCATCGCCGTCGAGGATCTCGAGATGCGCGTGATTGTCGTAGACGGGCACGGCAAGGGGCTCCGGAGCCGCGGGGTACCGGAGATCCTTGCGTCCGTCGCCGTCTCGCTGCTGCACGTACGTCATGCTCAGGCGGTGGACTCCACGCGCGGGAACAGCGGGGTGAGACCGTTGACGCTGGTGCCGGGACGCAGCACGCCCCAGGCTCCGGCCTCGCGGATCGGCTGGTCCTGCAGACGTCCGAGGCTCTCTGCGGCGCCGAGGGCGACCCAGAGCTTCTCCGTCGACTGCGGCATCACGGGCGAGAGCAGCACGGCGAGCGCGCGAAGTCCCTCGGCGCACGTGTAGAGGACGGTGCCGAGACGGCCGCGCTGAGCCTCGTCCCGTGCCAATGCCCACGGCTCGTTCTCCGTGATGTAGCCGTTGAGAGCGTCGACGATCGTCCAGATCGACGAGATGGCCTCGTCGATGCGGAACTGCTCGATCGCGGCATCCGCATTCGAGGCGGCATCCGCGACGATCCTCTGGATCTCGAGATCCTTCTCGGTGTAGTCGGCGGGCGGCGGTACGATGCCCTCGAAGTACTTCTCGATCATCGCCGTGGTGCGCGAGGCGAGGTTGCCGAAGCCGTTGGCGAGCTCCGCCTGGTAGCGGGCCGAGAGGTCCTCCCACGAGAACGAGCCGTCCTGGCCGAACGCGATCGCCGAGAGGAAGTAGTAGCGGTAGGCGTCGGATCCGAAGACGTCGGTGATCTCGGTCGGCGCGATGCCGGTGAGCTTCGACTTCGACATCTTCTCGCCGCCGACGAGCAGCCAGCCGTGCGCGAACACGCCCTTGGGCACATCGAGCCCTGCGGCCATCAGCAGAGCCGGCCAGATCACCGCGTGGAAGCGCAGGATGTCTTTTCCGACCACGTGATAGGCGGGCCAGCGGCGGTCGAAGGTCTCCTGATCGGAGCCGTAGCCGACGGCGGTGGCGTAGTTGAGCAGCGCATCGACCCAGACGTAGATGACGTGCGACTCGTCCCACGGCAGCGGGATGCCCCAGTCGAACGTCGAGCGCGAGATCGAGAGGTCCTTGAGACCCTGACTGACGAAGGAGACGACCTCGTTGCGCGCCGAATCGGGGCGCACGAAGTCGGGCTGGGTCTTGTAGAGCTCGAGCAGACGGTCCTGGAACTCGCTCAGCTTGAAGAAGTAGTTCTTCTCCTGCAGCAGCTCGAGCGGCTTCGAGTGGATGGCGCAGACCTTGAGGCCCTCGAACGGACCGGTGCCGTCGACGATCTCGGACTCGGGCTTGAACTCCTCACAGCCCACGCAGTACAGCGCCTCGTACTCGCCCGCATAGATGTAGCCACGGTCGTAGAGACGCTGGAAGAACGTCTGCACGTTGGTCTCGTGGCGCTCCTGCGTCGTGCGGATGAAGTCGTCGTTCGCGACGTCGAGCGTCTCGAGCAGGGGGAACCACGCCTCGGTGACGAGCTTGTCGACCCACTCCTGCGGAGTGACGTTGTTCGCGGCCGCGGCACGGAGCATCTTCTGGCCGTGCTCGTCGGTGCCCGTCAGCATCCAGGTGTCATCGCCGCCCTGCCGGTGCCAGCGCGCGAGCGCGTCGACCGCCACCGAGGTGTACCCGTGACCGATGTGGGGCACATCGGAGGGGTAGTAGATGGGCGTGGTGATGTAGAACGATTCGCCTGCGGGCATGGGGACAATTCTAGGTGGGATGCAGGGGGTCGTTACGCTCAGGCGACAGACACCTCGATGCGGTGCCACCCCTGGGCGCCGTCGGGCACGACATCGGCCGGATCCGAGGTCTGCGTCTCCCCGTCGGCGCTGATCGCGCGACATTCGATCGTGTGCGCTCCACTCTCGGCCGCCCAGTCGAGACGCCACTGCACCCAGGTGTCGTCGGAGATCGCGGCGCCGAGCTCGGCGCGACGCCACTCACCGTCGTCGATCCGCACCTCCACACCCTCGACGCCCACGTGCTGCTGCCACGCCATGCCCGCGATGACGGCGTCGCCGGCCTCGATCCTGGTCCCCCGCCGGGGCACGTCGATGCGCGACTGCAGCTTCACCGGTCCGCGCTCCGACCATCCGCGGTCGGTCCAGTAGGCGGTCGTGCGGTCGAACCGGGTGACCTCGAGGTCCGTCACCCATTTGGTCGCCGACACATAGCCGTAGAGGCCCGGCACCACCATGCGCACCGGGAAGCCGTGTTCGAGAGGCAGCGCATCGCCGTTCATGACGACCGCGAGCAGGGCATCGCGCTCGTCGGTGAGCGCCTCGATCGGCGTCGAGGCCGTGAACCCGTCGGATGAGGTCGACAGCACCATGTCGGCGTCGGGATCGACTCCCGCTCTCGCGAGCAGATCGCGCACCGGATGACCGAGCCAGAGGGCGTTGCCGATCAGGTCCCCGCCGACCTGGTTCGACACGCAGGCGAGGGTGACGTGCGACTCCTGCATCGGCAGCGCGACCAGTTCGTCCCACGTGATCACGATCTCGCGATCGACCATCCCGTGGATGCGCAGCGACCAGTCGGCCGGGTCGATGCGCGGCACGATCAGTGCGGTGTCGATGCGGTAGAACTCGGCGTTGGGGGTCACGACAGGAGCCAGGCCGGGGATGTCGAGCTCTGCACCGACCGGCACCATCGGCGCGGGGGCGACAGCCTTCGGCAGCCGCAACGTCGAGCGGATCGCCTCGATCGACCTGGTCGCGCCGCGGGCTGCGCTGCCGATGACGAGCGCCACGACGCCGGTCGCGGCGACGCCGGCGGTCCACAGCAGGAACTGGCGGCGTTCCTCATGCTCGGCGCGGAGATAGGGGATCGGATGCACCTTGCGCATGAGCAGCCGCAGCGCGACGACCGCGGTCGCGCCGGCGACGAGACCGGGGAGCCAGGCGAAGGGGCCCGCGCCCGGACGGATCATCGCGGCCACCAGCGCCAGCACGCCGAGAGCGGCGAGGATCGCGGATCCCACGCCCGCGCGGCGGGATTCCAGGATGCCGGCGAGCGCGGCGACCCCGACGAGGACCACCGCTATCCCGGTGATCAGCGCCACCTTGTCGCCGGTGCCGAACAGTGCGATCGCCGCATCCTTAGCCCAGCTGGGGGCGAGATCGATGAGACCGCTGCCGATCACGGCGAAGGGGCTCGCGCTCGGCTCGACGATCGCTGCGACCAGCTCTGCCAGGCCGACCGCGACGACGGCCGCGCTCAAGCCGGCGGCCGCCGATCGAAGCCTGTCTCCGCGCTTCGCGCGGACTGCGTGGGTCATGATCAGAGCGTAACCCCGGGGCTGGGCCCCGGGGTCGTGCGGCTCAGAGCCCGTTGCGGCGTGCGACCTCTCCGAGCCAGGCGAGCGAGGGCTTCGGCGAACGCTCGAACGTCTCGTGATCGAAGCCGATCAGGCCGAAGGTCGGGCGGAATCCGCTCGCCCACTCGTAGTTGTCGAGTGCGCTCCAGTGCTGGTAGGCCTTGACCTCGATGCCGTCGGAGATGGCACGGTGGAGTCCCTCGAGAGCGCCCTGGGTATAGGCGATGCGCCGCGTGTCGTCGCCGGTCGCGATGCCGTTCTCCGTGACGAGCACCGGCACGCCGCCGCTGCGCTCCCACGCGCTGCGCACGCCCATCTCGAGCGCCTCGGGGAAGAACTCCCAGCCGGTGAGCGTGGTCTCGACGTCGTCGGCGACCGGACGCGGACCCTCGGGGCCGATGAAGGTGCGGGTGTAGGCCTGCACGCCGACGAAGTCGTCACCGGCCGACTGATCGAGGTACCAGTGGTCGCGGGGGTCGCCGTACTCGGCCAGCATCTCGTCCGCCCCCGGCTCACCGGTGGAGTGGAAGGCCTGCGTCGCGATCGTCCATCCGGCCTGCACGCCCGAGACGGAATGCAGGATCTCGGAGGCCCGGTGGTGCGCGTCGAGCAGCGTGTCCGCGACGGCGAGGTCGGGGTTCGGCAGTCCGAAGGCGACGAGGTTCGAGGCGTCCTCTCCCCCGGCGAGCATCGCCGCGATGTTCGGCTCGTTGATCGTGCAGACGTAGGTCACGCCCTCGAGGATCGGCAGCACGGTCTCGACGTAGCGGGAGAACAGGTCGACCGCGTCGTCCGCACGCCAGAAGCCGTCCTTCTGGAACCACTGCGGCACCGTGAAGTGCATCAGCGTCACCGTCGGGTCCAGACCGTTCTCCCGGGCCGTGTCGATCATGCGGCGGTAGTGATCCAGCATCGCCCGCGACACGAAGCCGCGCTCGGGCTCGATGCGCGCCCACTCCATCGAGAAGCGGTACGAGTTCAGACCGGCATCCGCCAGCAGCCGCATGTCCTCCGGGTACCGGTGGAAGTGGTCGGCGGCATCGCCCGAGGGCTCCACCATCGTCGAGCCCGGAGCATGCTCCATGGCCCACCAGTTGCTGGTCGTGTTGTTCCCCTCCACCTGATGGGCTGCGGTCGCAGCGCCCCAGAGAAAGCCGTCAGGGAATGTGAGCACGAGTGCTCCTCTCTATTTCGAGATTCGGGATGGGTTGGGCACGGCGTCGAGCAGCTGCACCGTGTACGGGTCCTCCGGATGCTGGAGGACCTGAGAGGTCTCACCGCGCTCGACGACGCGACCGCCGTTGAGCACGAGGATGTTCTCGGTGACGAGCCGCGCGCTGAGCAGGTCGTGCGTGATGTAGAGCATGCTGATGCCCCACCTCTCGCGCAGGTCTTCGAGCAGCGCGAGCACTCCGGCACGCAGCGACACGTCGAGCATCGACACCGGCTCGTCGGCGATCAGCA
This sequence comes from Microbacterium sp. CFBP9023, assembly GCF_034045055.1. Taxonomy (NCBI): domain Bacteria; kingdom Bacillati; phylum Actinomycetota; class Actinomycetes; order Micrococcales; family Microbacteriaceae; genus Microbacterium; species Microbacterium sp. CFBP9023. Next base: position 154,740 of record NZ_JAXCWI010000002.1, read on the forward strand.
CCTGCGGATCGCTCGCGAGCGCCCGGGCGATGACCACGCGCTGACGCTGACCGCCTGAGAGCTGATGCGGCAGCTTGGCCGCGAACTGCTCGACAGGTGTCAGGCCCACGGTCTCGAGGAGCTCGAGCACGCGGGCTCTCGCCTCGTCACCGCGCAACGGCGTGTAGTTGCGGATCGGTCGGCTCAGCGCGTACTCCACCGTGTGCAGCGGGTTGAGCGCGGCATACGGATCCTGGAACACCATCTGCACGTCCTTGCGCAGGTCGCGCAGGCCCGCACGGCGCAGGGCCGCGACGTCGACATCGCCGAAGCGCACCGTGCCCTCGGTCGGCTTCTCGACACCGGTGATCAGCTTCGCGATCGTCGACTTGCCCGAGCCGGAGGCGCCGACGAGTGCCAGGGCCTCGCCGGGTTCGAGTCGGAACGACACATCGTCGACCGCGGTGACGGGCTGCTCGCCCCGACGCGGAGCCGGATACCGCTTCGACACGCCCTCGACCACGATCGCGGCGTCCGCCCGGCGCGTGTCGCGCTGCGACACGGTGGGCAGGGTCTCGGTCAGGTCGGTGCGTGAGCGCCCCTCGCGACGGCGCGTGCCGAGGTCGACGAACCCGGGGATCGAGATCGACTCGGCCCGAGGATCGGCGTAGTGGCTCAGCAGCATCCGCGTGTACTCGTCCTGAGGACGCTGCAGGATGTCGAGGCTCGGCGCGTCTTCGACGATCCGACCCTCATGCATGACCATCACCCGATCGGTCGCCTCGAGCACGATGCCCAGGTCGTGGCTGATGAGGATCGCGGTGAAGTGCTCGGTGCGCTGGAGATCCTTGATGGTGTCCATGACGGCGTGCTGCACGAGCACGTCGAGCGCCGTGGTCGGCTCATCGAACACCATCAGCTGCGGCTCGAGCGACAGTGCCAGCGCGATCGAGGTGCGCTGCCGCATGCCGCCCGAGAGCTCGCTCGGGTATCTGGCCAGCACTGCGGGGTCGAGACCGACCTTGCCGATCAGCTCGCGCGCCCTCGCATCCCGATCGTCGCGGGCCACGTGTCCGTGCGCGGCGAAGATGTCGCGGAAGTGGTTGCCGATCGTGCGCACCGGGTTCAGCGCGTTCATGCCCGACTGCAGCACCATCGCGAACCCGCCCTGGCGCTGACGGCGCAGCTCCTCGGCGTCGAGCTCGCGGATGTCGCGCCCGTCGAACAGGATGCGCCCGCCGCTGATGCGAGCCGGCGGCTTCTGGAGCCGTGTCAGCGCGAAGCCGAGCGTCGACTTGCCCGAGCCGGACTCGCCGACGAGACCGACGAACTCGCCGCGACGCAGCGTGAACGAGACGTCCTCGACGGCGGTGACCGGCGTGGTGCCGGGCGAGGCGTACTCGACCGACAGGCCCTGGACATCGAGCAGCACGTCATCCGTGGGGATGTTCGCTTCCATGGCGCTCATCGGCCCTTCCCCTCTCGCAGGCGCGGATTGGAGATCCCATCCACGCCGAAGTTGATCAGTGTCAGGCTCAGGGCGAGCAGGGCGATGCAGAGACCAGGGGCGAACAGCAGCAGCCACTGCCCGGTGAGCAGCGAGTTGGAGTTCTGCGCCCAGTAGAGCATGGTGCCCCAGCTGACGATGCTCGAGTCGCCGAGCCCGAGGAACTCGAGGCCCGCCTCTGCGAGGATCGCCGCGGTCGCCGCTCCGAAGAGCGTGCCCGCGATGATCGAGGTCATGTTCGGCAGGATCTCGCGGAACACGATGCGCGCCCTGCTGTCACCCGAGAACTGCGCCGAGGTGACGAAGTCGTTGCCTCGCAGCGACTGCGTCTGGCTGCGCAGCACGCGCGCACCCCAGGCCCAGCCGGTGACGACGATCACCGCGATGATCATCAGGATGCCGCCGTTCTGCAGGTACGCGGCGATCACGATCATCAGCGGCAGACCGGGGATCACCAGGAAGAGGTTGACGATGAAGCCGACCACCTCGCCCAGGAATCCGCGCATGTAGCCCCAGCTGAGCCCGATCAGCACGGCGACGATCGTCGAGAGGATGCCGGCGGCCATGCCGACCAGGAGGCTGATCTGCGAGCCGTAGATCAGCTGACTCAAGACGTCTTCGCCGGCGGCGGTGGTGCCGAGCCAGTGCGCGGCCGACGCGTCGGCGTTGCGCTCGAAGGTGTTCTCCTTCGGTCCGTACGGGGCGAGCAGCGGAGCGAACACCGCCACCAGCACGAACAGACCGAGGATGATGAGGCCCAGGCGGGCCTTGCCGTTGGACCAGAGGGTGCCCACCATCCGGGCGAACGAGCGCCACGGGCTGGGAGCCGCGATCCGGTCGGAGGGAACCTTGACATTCATGGTGGAGGTCATCGGCGGGTCCTTGGATCCAGCACGCCGTACAGGATGTCGACGAGGAAGTTGGCGACGAGCACGCTGACGGTGATCATCAGGAAGAGCGCCTGCATGAGCGGGTAGTCCTGCCCGATCACGGCGTTGAAGAGCAGGTATCCGATGCCGGGATAGCCGAACACCTGCTCCACGAGGATCGATCCGCCGACCACGCCGCCGAGCGTGAGCCCGAAGCCGGTGAGGTTCGGCAGGATCGCGTTTCGTGCGGCATAGCGGAGGGCGATGGTGCGACCGTGCAGGCCGTTCGCCTCGGCGAACGTCACGTAGTCGTCACCCAGGGTGTTGATCATCGCGTTGCGCATGCCGATGATCCATCCGCCGAGAGAGGTCAACAGGATCGTGACCGCCGGGAGGACCGCATGCTGCACGAGATCGATGAAGAAGTCCCAGGTGAAGCCCGGCGTGGTCGTCGCCGAATACGCGCCGGTGGTCGGGAACCAGTGCAGCACGTACCCGAAGAAGAACAGCAGCAGCAGCGCTGTCCAGAAGTAGGGGAAGGTGCTGAGGAAGGAGCCGGTCAGCGTCGGCAGCGAGTCCAGCCACGTGCCGCGGCGCCAGGCGGCGGCGGTGCCGATCAGGGTGCCGATCACGAACGCGAGGATCGTGACGATGCCGACGAGGCCGATCGTGTACGGCAGCGCGGTCGAGACCATGCTCGACACGGTCTGAGGGTAGAACGTGTACGAGACACCGAAGTCGAGTCGTGCGACCTGACCGAGGTAGGCGACGTACTGATCCCAGATCGAGCCGGTCGGCACACCGAGCTGCGCCTCGATCGCGGCGCGCGTCGCATCGGACACCGGGCCGTTCTGCGAGAGCTTGGCGATGGCGGCGTCGGCAGGCGAGCCGGGCATCAGTCGCGGAAGGAAGAAGTTCAGGGTGATGGCCGCCCACAGCGTGAGGACGAACAGCCCGATCTTCTGGAAGACGTACTTCATCGGTCGTCCTCCTTCACGCGCTCGAGCCGGGTGAAGATGCCCAGCGGTGCCGAGTCGTAGTTCTGCGGGATCATGTACGGGTCATCCTCTGAGGGCCAGCCGGTGAACTTGGAGTCGTTGAACAGGCCCCAGATGCCGCCGTAGTAGAGGCCGATGACCGGCATCTCCTCGTAGACGATGGCCTGCAGCTCCTGCACGATCTCGGTCTGGCGCGCGGGGTCGACGGTCTCGCGGTACTCCTTGAGCAGCGCGTCGGCTTCGTCCGAGCGGTACCGCTCGAAGTTGTTGGCGGTGGGTTCGCCGGACCCGGAGGGCACGTAGAACTCGCTCGAGAGCAGGTTGTTGTACGCCTGGTAGACGTCGCCGTTGCCCATACCGCCGATCGCCATCTCGAAGTCGCCGTTGCTGATGGCGCTCTGGTAGCCGGCCGGCTGAGGGAGCTTGAGCGTCACCTTGACGCCGACCTTCGCCAGCTGGCTCTGCACGGTCTGCGCCGCGCGGGTCCAGTCGGAGAATCCGTTGGCCGTCGTGAGCGCGAACTCGAGCTGCTCGCCGTCTGCACTCACCAGCCGGTCGCCGTCGAGGGTGTACCCCGCCTCGGCGAAGGCCGCGAGTGCGGCATCCCTGTCCTGCGTGATCATGCCCTGATCGGGGATGCCGGGGTCGAGGAACTCCTCCTGGTTCGGGAGCACGAGGCCGGTCTGCCCTGCGGGCTCCATGTAGCCCTCGGAGGCGGTCTCGGCGATCTCCTCGCGGTCGAGCGAGAGGGCGATGCCGCGGCGCACGTTCACGTCGTCGAACGGCGCGACCTCGAGGTTCGGCATCAGCGCGATCACGCCTCCCGGCGGGAACCACCAGTCGTTGTTCTCACTGGCCGCACCCCACGTGCCCTCGACGTCGGAGATGAACGAGTACGCCCAGTCGTAGCCGCGGGTGACGGTGTCGAGCTGCGAGTTCGTCGACGGCAGGATGATGTGCTCGATCTCGATCTTGTCGGCCTGCCAGTAGTCGGGGTTCTTGTCCATCGAGTACTGCTGGTCGTTGTAGTTGCCCAGCACGAACGGGCCGGTGCCGACCGGGTTCTCATTGCGGTACGTGCCCGGGTCCTTCACGTCCGACCAGAGGTGCTCCGGCACGATCATGGTCTGGCCGAGGATCGGCAGCGAGGGCGCGTCATCGGTCTGCAGGTGCATGATGACGTCGTCGCCGTCGACCTCGACGGTCTCGAGGTGCTGCCAGGCGCCCTTGATGTCGAGGGAGGGGTTGTCCTTCAGCAGCTGGAACGTGAACGCCACGTCGTCGGGCGTCAGCTTCTCGCCGTCGCTCCACTCGACGTCATCGCGGATCGTCATCACGACCGTCCGGGCATCGGGCTGCGACCATTCGCTCGCGAGCCACGGGTTCTCGGTTCCGTCGAGCGGGTTCACCAGGATCAGGGGCTCATAGATCCACCGCGACGCGGTGCGCGTGTTGGTGAGATACGGGTTGAAGTTCCGCGTGAAGAACGGGTTCCCCTTGTCCGCGTTGATGAGCATCGTGTCGTCGCCGATCGATGGATCGGGCTGCGAACTGATCTGGATGCTGCAACCGCTGAGCACGACGGCCGCTGCCGCCAGTCCCACGATCGCGGCTCTCCGCCAGCGCCGGAGCATGTGCGTCTTCGCCACACTGCCACCTCATGTCGTCTGTGTCATGAAGGGGGTCCCACGGGTCGGGGCACCCCGCGACCGAAGCCGCATCAGCAATTGTAAGCGCATACATTTGACCGCTGCAACCCCCTCGCATGACACCGAGAGCCCCCACTCCCCTGCGACGACCGGCGTGGGAGCGGTGTCAAATCCCGTCTCAGTCGGGGCGCTGGGAGCTCTCGCGGACGAGGATCTGCACGGGCAGGCGCACCGTCATCGGCTCGCCGTCCGGGTTCTCGAGACGTCGCGAGAGCAGCTGCACGGCCGCCCGCCCGAGATCGATCATCGGCTGGCGGACAGTGGTGAGGGCGGGACGCGACAGCCCCGCCGCCTCGATGCCGTCGAAGCCCGTGACCCGGACATCGTGGGGCACGCGGATGCCAGCCGATCGGAACGCGTCGATCGCCCCGAGGGCCATCTGGTCGTTCGCGGCGATGAGTGCGGCGGGGACGCCGTCGGCGATCAGCTGTTCGGCCGCCCGCCGCCCGGATGCGCGGGTGAAGTCGCCGCGCAGCACCGTCACGGCGTCCGTCGCGATGCCCGTCTCGGCGACCGCCGCGGCGAAACCCTCCCAGCGCTGGGCGCCGTCGGGCGAGTCCTCGGGGCCGGCGAGAAAAGCGAGCGTCCCCTGATCGGCCTGCGCGAGCACCAGTCTGGTCAGCTCCGACATCGCCTCGGCGTTGCTGACGGTCACGTGGTCGTAGCTGTCGCCGCGCGCCGGCCCCGAGAGCACCACCACGGGGATCCGCTGAGCGAGCCGGGCGAGCACGTCGTCGGGCACGCTCTGCGCCAGCACCATCAGCCCGTCGACGCGCCCGGCGATGTCCCGGACGGTCTCGCGCGTCGGATCGTCACGGCCGACGCCGATCATGAGCACGAAACCCTGCTTCCAGGCTTCGAGCTCCGCTCCCCGCAGCACCTCGTCGAGGAACAGCATGGTCGGATGCGGTGCGCCCGCGTCGGGGGACGCCTGCTCGACCGTGAACGGCGGCGCCTCGCCCTGGTCATCGGCCAGCACGTCGAGGACGGGCGCGTCCTCCGAGGCATCGAAACCGGGGAAGTACAGCCCGAGCACGCCGGTGCGGCGCTCGGCCAGACCGCGCGCGCTGCCGCTGGGCACGTAGCCGAGCGCCGAGACGGAGTCGAGCACGCGCTCGCGCGTGGCGGGGCGCACGGCATCCGGCTGCCGCAGCACGCGGGAGACCGTCGCGATCGACACTCCGGCGCGGTCTGCGACGTCGTAGACGGTCGCCCTCTTGCTCACGCTCGGTCCTCCTCCGCTTGCGTGTGCACCAGGCTACCCGGCGAGCGAGTCACCGCCTGCGTGCTTCGAGTGAGCCGTGAGGGCGGGCGCTGATCTCGCCGGGTTCGCGGCCCCGGGTGTCACTCGACACGACCTCGAAGCCCGCGTCGGCAAGAAGCCCGGCGAGCGCGTCGGCAGACCAGAAGTACGCCGGAGCGACGGCATGCGCGAACGGCTCGCGCGGCTCGCCGTCGAAGAAGCCGATCAGGATGCTGCCTCCGGGAGCCAGCACGCGGGCGAACTCTTCGAGGATCCCGGGGATGTCAGCCGGCGAGGTGTGGATCAGTGAGTACCAGGCGAGGATGCCTCCGACCGACCCCGCCGCGAACGGCAGGTCGCGGAACGAGCCGACGTCGAAGGAGATGCCCGGATGCCGTTTCCTCGCCGTCGCGATGAACTCCTCCGACAGGTCGATCCCCTGCGCCACGCGTTCGCCGAGACTCAGGAGCTGGGTCCAGTGCCCGGGCCCGCAGCCGGCATCCAGCAGCAGGCCGGAGGCCGTGTCACGCCAGGCCTCGATGACCGCAGCATCCCGGGCATCCATCTGCTCGATCGCACCGGCGAGTTTCACGTACTCCGCGGCCCGCTCGTCGTAGGCAGCGGCGACGCCCGCGTCCGAGGTGCCTTCCATCAGCTGCGCGCGGCGAGCGCTGCCTGATACAGGTCGCGCGACGACAGGCCCGTCGCCGCGGCGACCTCGGCGCAGGCCTCCTTCAGACGCACGCCGGATGCCACGAGTCGCTGCACCTGCGCGAGAGCGTCTTCCGCCGACGCCTCACGAGGCGCTGCACCCTCGACCACCACGACGATCTCACCCTTGACGCCCGCCGTCGCCCACTCGACGAGCTCGGCGGAGGTGCCGCGGCGCACCTCTTCGTAGAACTTGGTCAGCTCGCGGCAGACGGCGATGCGGCGGTCGTCGCCGAAGGCTGCGCCCATATCGGCGAGCGACGACGCCAGGCGGGCGGGAGATTCGAAGAAGACCATGGTGCGTGGCTCTGCGGCGAGCGCCCGCAGCGTCGAGCGCCGATCCCCGGGCTTGCGCGGCAGGAACCCCTCGAACGTGAAGCGGTCGGTCGGCAGTCCCGAGATGGAGAGCGCCATCAGCACTGCGCTCGGCCCCGGGATCGCCGTCACCGTCACTCCCTGAGCGACCGCCTCGGCGACGAGCCCGTACCCGGGGTCGCTGATGGCCGGCATCCCCGCGTCGCTCACGACGACGACATCCGTCTCGACCGCGAGTGCGGCGAGCTCCGCCGCTCTCTGCTTCTCGTTGTGATCATGGAGTGCGATCAGCCGGGGGCGGTTCGAGATCTGCAGAGCCTGCATGAGCCGCTGCGTGGTGCGCGTGTCCTCCGCGACGACGACCTCGGCGTTCTCCAGCACCTCGACGAGGCGACGCGAGACATCCCCGAGGTTTCCGATCGGTGTTGCGGCGAGGATGATCACCCGCCCAGCTTAGGCGGCGCCCAGCGGCGGAGTGTCTAGGCTGGTGCGGTGACCGCGCCCCTGCCTCTGCTGCCTCCGCCCGAGCAGCGACTGACGCGCTACGAGCGACTGCGCGACCGTGTGCTGCAGGACCCCGACTGGGGGCGCATGGTGCGCTGGTTCGCGCCGCTCGTGGTGACGGCCCTGGCCGCCGTGCTGCGCCTGGTCAACCTCGGCCATCCGCACCAGCTCGCCTTCGACGAGACCTACTACGTCAAGGACGCCTGGTCGCTGTGGACTCTCGGATACGAAGGCACCTGGGGCAAGGATGCGAACGAGGCGTTCATCACACTGCAGCAGCTGCCGCTGTCGGATGCCGGGTCGTTCGTCGTGCATCCGCCCCTGGGCAAATGGCTGATCGCCCTGGGGATGGCCATCGGAGGACCCGACAACACGGTGGGCTGGCGCATCGCGACGGCACTGCTGGGCGCCGCCACCGTGCTGCTCGTCTATCTGGTCGCCCGCCGCCTGACCGGCTCGATCGTGGTGGCGACGGTCGCCGGCACCCTGCTGGCGATCGACGGCCTCAGCATCGTGATGAGTCGCACGGCCCTGCTCGACGGCCCTCTGACGTTCTTCCTCATGCTCGGCGCGCTCTTCATCCTGATCGACCGCGACCGGGTGATCCCCGTGCTGGAACGCGCAGACCCCGATACCGACCCCGACTTCCCTGCGCCGATGTGGGGTCCTGTGCTCTGGCGGCGTCCGTGGCTGATCGCCGCAGGTGTCGCGCTCGGCGCCGCCTGCGCCGTGAAGTGGTCGGGGCTCTATGCGCTCGCGGCCTTCGGCCTGTACGTCGTGGTGACGGATGCTCTGGCACGACGCCGCGCGGGCGTCGTGCTCTGGCCCACCGCGGCCGCCCTCCGTCAGGGACCGGTCTCCTTCGTGCTGCTCGTGATGCCGGCGCTCGCCACCTACCTCGCCAGCTGGACGGGGTGGCTCGTCACCGCCGGGGGCTATGCCCGGCAGAGCGATCCGAATCCGCTGATCGCGCTGTGGAACTACCACGAGGCGATTCTGAACTTCCACGTCGGTCTCAGCAAGGGCCACCCGTACGCGAGCCCCGCGTGGGAGTGGCCTCTGCTGCTGCGCCCCACAGCCGTCTGGGTGGGCAGCGACCCCGGGCCCTGCGGCGTCGATCACTGCATCGCGGTGATCTCGACGATCCCCAACCCGCTGATCTGGTACGCCGGTGTCGCCGCGGCTCTCTACCTGCTCTACCGCCTCGTGCGCGGGTGGGCCGAACGTCGCCCCGTCGGTCCAGCCCTCACGTTCCCCCTGGTCGGGCTCGCGGCGACGTACGTGCCCTGGCTGCTGTTCCCTGAGCGGACGATCTTCCAGTTCTACACGGTCGCGATGGCGCCGTTCCTCGTGCTCGCACTCGCGGTCGTTCTCCGTCAGATCGCGGGACGCCGGGAGGATCCGCTGCACCGCCGGCAGTCGGGCGAGCGCACCGTGATCGTCTTCCTCGCCGTCGTGGTGCTGGTCTCCGCGTTCTTCTACCCGGTGTGGACCGGCATGAGCGTGCCCTACCAGTTCTGGCTCCTGCACAACTGGCTGCCCGGCTGGATCTGACCCGACCAGCGGCAGCACGTGCGCGCGGTCAGCCCTCGACCACTCCGTCGCGCTCGCCGGCCACCCCCGGGCGAGAGACACCGCGTGTCAGGCGGGCGACGACCAGCAGCACCGCAGTGAGGCCGATCGTGAGCAGCAGCTGCACACGCGCAGCCTCGTCGATCATGGTGAGCGCGATCACTCCGGTGAGCAGCGCCAGGCAGAGCCACGACAGCCAGGGGAAGCCCCACATGCGCATCGGCATCGCCGCACCCTCACGATCGGCACGGCGGCGGAGGATGATCTGCGAGACCGCCGTCGCCGTCCAGATGATGAGCAGCGTCGATCCGACCACGTTGAGCAGCGCCGGCAGCACCACATCGGGGAACGCCCAGTTCAGCCCGACCGTGATGAAGCCGAACGCGACGGAGGCGAGCACGGCCACGACCGGCACGCCCGTCGACGTCGTGCGCGTCGCCGCGAGCGGTGCGAGCCCGCGCTCACCGAGCGAGTACGCCATCCGCGACGCGCCGTAGATGTTCGCGTTCATCGCCGACAGCAGCGCGATCACGACGATGAGGTCCATCACGAGGCCGACGCCCGGCAGCTGCAGAGTGTCGAGCACTGCGGAGAAGGGACCGTCTTTGACGGCGGGATCGTTCCACGGGAGCACCGACACGATCACGAAGATCGAGCCGACGTAGAAGATCAGGATGCGCACGAGGACCTCGCGCACGATCCGGCGGATGTTGCGTGCGGGGTCGTCGGACTCCGCCGCCGCGATCGCGACGACCTCGGTGCCGCCGAACGCGAAGACAACGATGAGGAGCGCCGCCGCGATGCCCGTGAGGCCGTTCGGGGCGAAGCCGCCGTTGTCGACGAGATTGCCGATGCCGGTCGCGGGCACGCCGGGGATGAAGCCCAGGATCGCGCACACGCCGACCACGAGGAACACGATGATCGCCGCGACCTTGATCGCCGCGAACCAGAACTCGAACGTGCCGTAGTTGCGCACCCCGAAGAGGTTGACCGCGGTCAGGGCGACGACGAAGACGAGCACCCACACCCAGGCCGGGATGCCGGGGATCCAGGCCGCGATGATCCCGGCGGCGCCGGTGGCCTCGGCGGCGATCACGACGACGAGCTGGATCCAGTAGAGCCACCCGACCGCGCTGCCGGCGCTGCGGCCCATCGCCTTCTGCGCGTATGAGCTGAAGGCTCCTGAGCTCGGGCGGGCGGCGACCATCTCGGCGAGCATCGCCATGATCAGCACGACGATGCCGCCGGCCACGAGGTACGAGATGAGCACGGCAGGACCGGCGATGCTGATCGCCTGTCCCGACCCGACGAACAGTCCGGCGCCGATCGCCCCGCCGAGTCCCATCATCGAGATCTGCCGACGGGTCAGCCCGGGGTGCAGACCTTTGGTCGTGGTCGTCGTGGTGGGAACCTCGGTCATGCGCGTGCCTCCTGCGTGCGATGAGCAGACTGCTCAGCCTACGCGGCTCCGCCCGCCGTCCAGGATCGCAGCCTGAGCTCACCGCGCGAGCGGGAGGTCTGCGGGGTCGCGCACCGGGAGCCGGCACACGAACGAGCGGCAGTCGAACGCCTGCTCCATCGCGTCGCCCTTGCCGTCGAACAGCTCGAAGCCGGCATCCGCGAATGCCTGGGCCTGCTCCGGGGTGACGATCGCGACGACGTCCGCGTCGGCCCTGCGGGCTGCCGAGGCGAGTGCGCCCTCGGGCGTCTCGGTGACGACGACGAGCTGCCTCGGCGCATCGACGAGACCCGCTGCCACGCGCAGCAGGCTGCCGTGCGCGAACGGCTGTGCGATGGCGGGCGCGGCATGCTCGCGCACGCGTTCCGCGGCTGCCTCGCGATACCGATCCCCCGCGCCGAGACGCCAGGCGGTGAGGGATGCCGCAGCCACGGCCGCCGCATCCGACGGCAGATCGCCGTCGGTCTGATCGGGCGCTGCGGCGATGCCGTGCTCGGCGAGCAGCGGGTCGCCCTCGAAGCCCTCGATCGCCGCGTCGAGCAGTGTGCGTGCCTCCACCGCCCACGCCGCCTCGCCCGTGGCCGCGGCGAGCGCGAACAGCCCGTCGGCCAGGAGAGCGACATCGGCCGCGGTGGCGACCGCACCCGAGGCGACCCCGTCGAGCGAGGCCCGCACGAGAGCCCCGGTCGCGTCCCTGTTGACTCGCAGCACGTACTCGGCAGCCTCGGCCGCGGCCTGCACCCAGAACCCCTCCGCCAGAGAAGCTCCCGCGCGGGCGAGACCGGTGATGGCCAGACCGTTCCATCCTGTGATGACCTTGCCGTCGACGGCAGGGAGCTCGAGACCGGTCCTCTCGGAGGGCGGTCGCAGGTAATAGCCGCCCTCGCTGCGTTCGCCGTCGATCCACGACTCCGAGTCCTGAGCCGCGCCGAACCCGCCGCCCGCCCTGCGCAGCGTGCCCAGGAGGAAGTCGGCGATGCCGCGTGCGGTCGCGTCGTCACCCGCGTCGAGCGCCACGTCGAGCAGCTGCGCGTTGTCGGTCAGCATCCGCTCGTAGTGCGGCACGCTCCAGTCACGTCGGGTCGCGTAGCGGAAGAACCCCCCATCGGCATCGCGCAGATCGGAGGCGGCCATCGCGGCGAGCGCCCGGTCGGCCGACTCGGCGGCATCCGGGGCCTCTCTGCGCACGAGCGGTGTCTGCAGCATCCTCAGGGTCGTCGCGACCGGGAACTTCGGCGCATCGCCGTAACCGCCGAAGCTGCGATCCTCCCGAGCCGCGATCGTCCGCGCCGCGCCGGCGAGAGCATCGGCGTCCGGAAGATCGGAGGGCGTCGAGGCGCCTGCGCGGGCGAGGGCGTCCGTGACGGCATCCGCAGACTCCTCGACCTGGGCACGGCGCTGGGTCCACGCCTCCTGCACCGCGGCGAGCACGTCACGGAACGCGGGCATCGGCTGTCGTGCCTCGGGCGGCCAGTAGGTTCCGGCGTAGAACGTGCGGCCCCGCGGCGTCGTGAAGACGGTGAGGGGCCAACCGAGATTCTGCGTGAACGCCGAGGCAGCCGCCATGTAGGCGCCGTCGACGTCGGGATGCTCCTCGCGGTCGACCTTCACCGCGACGAAGTCGCGATTGATCAGCACAGCCGTGTCGGGGTCGGCGAACGACTCCCTGGCCATCACATGACACCAGTGGCAGGTCGAATACCCGATCGAGATCAGCAGCGGCACATCGCGGCGCTGCGCCTCGGCGAAGGCCTCCGGGCCCCAGGGATACCAGTCGACGGGATTGTCGGCGTGGGCGCGGAGGTACGGGCTGAGCGTGTCGGCGAGCCGGTTCGTCATACGTCCACGCTACGCCGATCGGCGTCTGACGAGACGGTCAGGAGACGAGCAGCTCCGCCGGCCGGGATGCCGCATAGCCGACGAGCGGCAGCGCACGCTCGGCCGCGAGGGCGATGCGCGCGTGGAGCACGTCGGAGGCGATCACGTAGCCGTCGAAGTCGGTGTCGCTGGCGTAGACACCCAGGGGCAGCGTCAGCGCCTGGAAGAACGCGAACAGCGGCCGCAGCTGGTGCTCGATGATGAGCGCGTGGCGTTCGCCGCCGCCGGTCGCCGCGAGCAGCACCGGCTTGCCGACGAGCTCGTACTGACCCACGAAGTCGAACAAGTGCTTGAAGAGGCCGGTGAAGGATGCGCGGTAGACGGGGCTGCCCACGATCAGCAGGTCTGCCGCCTCGATCGCCACCAGCTTCTCCTCGACGCGCGCCGGAAGCTGGTCGCGACGCAGCGCTCCTGCGAGCGACGGGCCGATGTCGGTGAGCTCGATGACCTCGATCTCGACCTCGGCGCGCTCGGCGATCGCCCCGGCGATCGCACGGATGAGCGCCGTGGTCTTGCTGGGCTCGTGCAGAGATCCGGAGACGGCGACGACGCGGTAGGGAGCTGTCATGCGGACGACGCTACTCACGACGACGCCCCGTGTCGCGGGAAGCGACACGGGGCGTCATCTGTCGACACGGAGCGTGTCAGTTCACGTCGTCGGGGTGCGATCCGACCCGACCAGAGCCGTCGAGCGGGTCGAGGGCGTCGATCGCCGCGACCTCGGCGTCGGTGAGCTCGAACCCGAACACGTCGAGGTTCTCGCGCAGGCGCTCGGCGCGCACCGACTTCGGGAAGACGATGAATCCGCGCTGCAGGTGCCAGCGCAGCACCGCCTGCGCGGGGGTGACGCCGTGCGCCGCCGCCGCCTCGGCCACCGCCGGCGTGCCGAACAGGTCGTACTTGCCCTGGCCGAGCGGGCCCCACGACTCGATGCGGATGCCGTGCTCGGTCGCCCAGTCGACGACGTCGCGCTGCTGGTAGGCCGGGTGCAGCTCGATCTGGTTGACCGCCGGCGTCACGCCGGTCTCGGCCACCACGCGCTCGAGGTGCGGAACGAGGAAGTTCGAGACGCCGATGCTGCGTGTCAGTCCTGCCTCGCGCAGCTCGATGAGCCGAGCGAAGGCGTGCACGTAGTCGTCCTTCGCCGGAGTGGGCCAGTGCACGAGGTAGAGGTCGACGGCATCCAGCCCGAGCTTCTCGAGGCTCTCGCCGATCGCCGCACGCGGCTCGTCGTCGTGGTGGCGGTCGTTCCAGAGCTTGGTCGTGATGAACAGCTCGTCGCGCGGGATGCCGGAAGAGGCGATCGCCGCCCCGACGCCCTCTTCGTTGCCGTAGATGGCGGCCGTGTCGATGTGGCGGTAGCCGATCTCGAGCGCCTCGCTCACGGCGCGCTCGGTCTCGTCGGCCGGAACCTTGAACACCCCGTAGCCGAGCTGCGGGATGGAATGGCCGTCGTTCAGTTCGAGTGCAGGAATCGTCATGAATCCACCCTACGACCTGTGATGACAGGTCGACCAGGAGGAACCGCCGCCATCCTCGAGGCGACCCAGCCGACCAGCCTCTCGAGCGGGCCCCTCCCGAACAGGATCGACCACAGCGTGGTCGCGAGAAGCAGCGCGACGGCCGTCGCCAACCAGAAGGCGTTGCTCGGGAAGAAGCCTCCGGGTCCTGCCACGAGCGCGACCGAGACGACGTGCACGCTGTAGGCCGACAGGGGCATCGACCCCAACGCCCCGAGCGGAAGGAGCACCGCACGCAACGGCCCGCTGAGCAGCACGCACAGCGCGATGACCGACAGCGCGAACCCGCCCGAGCCGAGGATCTCGGCCGTTCCGCCGGAGTGCGGTTCGACGGCGAAGATCGCCCGGACGACGGCCCCTCCCGGATCCGCTGCGGCCAGCGCGTCGGAGTAGCTGCTCCACCCCGCGGCGGGCTCGCCGCCGAAGATCGCCGAGCCGGAGCCGAGGCGGGTGACTCCTCCGACGAGGCCCAGTCCGTAGCCGACGACCATGAGTCCGACGCCCGCGCTCAGCGTGATCGCCGCGGTCTCGAGCTTCTCGACACGCAGGCGCCCGAGCGCCATACCGGCGAAGACGAACGCGAGCCACGCGGTGATCGGATACGAGCCGTAGAGGACGAGGCTGACGCCCGCGCCGGTGGGGTTCAGGGTGAGTGCGGCGAGCAATGCGAGCAGCGCCGGTGCCGCGAGTGCCAGGATGCCGGCGGCGATCAGCAGCTTCCACGGCTGCCACCGGAGGAACGGGATGACGGCGACGTAGAGCAGTCCGTAGAGCGTGAGGATCACCGCGATCGGCGTGTTCAGCATCTCCAGCGCCAGACCGATCAGGAAGATGACCGCTCCGCGACCGATCAGCTGCAGGCGGAGGCTCGGCATCCGCTCGGGATCGGGCAGCACGCTGCGGCCGGTCATCAGGGCGATCGAGATGCCGGCGAGCACGGCGAACAGGATCGACGATCGCCCGTGCACCAGGTCGGTCCAGGTCGACAGGTCGAACGGATCGAACGCCTCGGTCTCGCCGATGTGCGCTCCGGCCATGCCGAGGATCGCCAGCCCTCGGGCGACGTCGAGTCCGAGGATGCGCGGAGCCCGCCCGAACTCGTGGAACCACCGCGATGCGGGAGGAGGCTTCGACACAGTGCTCACGGATGAATCGTACGATGGGAGTTCTATGCCTTCCCCTGTGATCTTCTATCCTCCCGAGCTGCCGGTCAGCGCTGCGCGGGAGGAGATCGCCGACGCCATCCGCGACAACCAGGTCGTCATCGTGGCCGGAGCGACGGGCTCGGGGAAGACGACGCAGCTGCCGAAGATCTGCCTCGATCTCGGGCGCGAGCGCATCGCGCACACGCAGCCCCGACGACTCGCCGCCCGCACGATCGCCGAGCGCGTCGCCGAGGAGCTGCAGGTCGAGCTCGGCGGCCTCGTCGGATACAAGGTGCGCTTCACCGACAAGGTGTCCGACGACACGCGCATCGCGCTGATGACCGACGGCATCCTGCTCAATGAGATCCACCGCGACCGGCTGCTGCGCCGCTACGACACGATCATCATCGACGAGGCGCACGAGCGCTCGCTCAACGTCGACTTCCTGCTGGGATACCTCGTGCGGATCCTTCCCGAACGACCGGATCTCAAGGTGATCATCACGTCGGCGACGATCGATCCCGAGAGCTTCGCCCGACACTTCGCGACGCCCGAGGGTGTGCCCGCGCCGGTGATCGAGGTGTCCGGCCGCACCTTCCCCGTCGAGATCCGCTACCGCGAGCAGACGGAGGAGACCGAGGAGTCCGACGAGGTGACCGCCATCGTCGCGGCCCTCCGTGAACTCGACCGCGAGGAGCCGGGCGACGTGCTCGTGTTCCTGCCGGGCGAAGCCGAGATCAGGGATGCCGCGGATGCCGTGCGCGGCGCGTACGCGAAGGACCGCTCCCCCACCGAGGTGCTGCCGCTGTACGGCCGGCTGTCGGCGGCGGAGCAGCACCGGGTGTTCGAGAAGAGCCGCGTCGCCGGTGTGCGGCGTCGGGTCGTGCTCGCCACGAACGTCGCCGAGACCAGCCTCACCGTTCCCGGCATCCGCTACGTGATCGACACCGGCACCGCGCGCATCTCGCGATACAGCAACCGCTCGAAGGTGCAGCGGCTGCCGATCGAGGCGATCTCGCAGGCCTCCGCGAACCAGCGTTCGGGCCGCGCCGGGCGCACGAGCGACGGCATCGCGATCCGCCTGTACAGCGAGGAGGACTTCGACAAGCGCGCGGAGTTCACCGAACCCGAGATCCTGCGCACCTCGCTCGCCTCGGTGATCCTGCAGATGCTGTCGCTCGGCTTCGGCGACATCACCGCCTTCCCGTTCCTCACCCCGCCCGACTCCCGGGGAGTCAAGGCCGCCGTCGACCTGCTCACCGAGCTGGGCGCCGTCACCGGCAGCGGAGACGCACCTCGACTCACCCGCATCGGTCGCGACATCTCCCGAATCCCGATCGACCCCCGCTTCGCCCGCATGCTGATCGAGGCCGGACGCCCCGGCGGCGCCGACGTCACCCGCGACGTGCTCGCGATCGTCGCCGGAATGTCGATCCAGGACGTGCGCGAGCGGCCGTCGCAGGAGGCGCCGCAGAGCGTGCGCGACGAAGCCGACCGCATGCATGCGCGCTTCACCGACCCGACGAGCGACTTCCTGTCGATCCTGAACCTGTGGAACCACCTCCGGGAGCAGCAGCGCGAGCTCGGCTCGAGCGCCTTCCGTCGCCTGTGCCGTTCGGAGCATCTCAACTACGTCCGGGTGCGTGAATGGTTCGACGTGCACCGTCAGCTGCGGTCGCTCGTGCGGGAGAAGGACTCCTCGCGCGGGGGGACCGCGGATCCGGATGCGATCCATCGGGCTCTGCTCGCCGGACTCCTGTCGCAGATCGGCATCCTCGACGAGCGCAACACCGGCAAGGGCCTCGATCCGAAGAAGAAGAGGATGGCGGAATACCGTGGCGCCCGCGGCATCCGCTTCTCGATCTTCCCCGGATCCGCCCTGCGCAAGAAGGCCCCGCAGGCGGTCATGGCCGCCGAGATCGTCGAGACCTCACGCACCTACGCCCGCACGGTCGCCGCGATCGACCCCGCCTGGGCGGAGGCGCTCGCGGGCGATCTCGCGAAGCGCCAGGTCACCGAGCCGCACTGGTCGAAGGATGCCGGCGCGGCGGTCGCGTACGAGAAGGTGACGCTGTTCGGGGTCGAGATCATCCCCCGTCGCCGTGTGCAGTTCGCGCGCATCGACCGGGCGGCGTCGCGTGAGATGTTCGTGCGGCACGCCCTCGTCGAGGGCGAATGGGATCCGACGCGCATCGACAAGCGGGTCAGCGCTTTCTGGCGCAGCAACGCCGAACTGCGCAAGCGCCTCGAGAAGCTCGAGGAACGTGAGAGGCGTCGCGACATCCTCGCCGGCGACGAAGCGGTGTTCCGCTTCTACGACGAGCGGATCCCGACCGACGTCTTCGACGTGCGCTCGTTCGAGAAATGGTGGCGCGACGCGCTGGCCGCGACCCCGAAGCTGCTCGTGATGCGCGAGGCCGACCTGCTCGACGACGAGAGCAGGGCCGATCAGAGCGAGTTCCCCACCCGGTGGACGCAGGGCGACCAGGTGCTCGGGCTCGCGTACCGTTTCGAGCCGGGGGCGGCCGACGACGGCGTGAGCGTCGTGATCCCGTTGCCTCTGCTCGCACAGATCGAGGACAGGGGCTTCGACTGGCAGGTGCCGGGGCTGCGCGCCGAACTCGTCACCGGCCTGCTCCGCGCACTGCCCAAGGCGATCCGACGGCACGTGGTGCCTGCGGCCGATTGGGCCGACAAGTTCGGTGCCGAGCTCGCCGGAGACGGCCCGGAGTCGCACGGCGGCCTTCCTCATCGCACGCTCAAAGAGGCGCTGGCACGCCTCATCCAGCCGCTCGCGAATCAGCTCGTCTCGGCTGCCGACTTCGAAGACGATCGCGTGCCCGCGCACCTGCGGATGAACTTCCGCGCCGTCGACGAGCGCGGGCGCGTCGCGGGATCGAACCGCGACCTCAGTGCGCTGCAGGCCGAGCTCGCCGACCGTGCGCGCAGCAGCGTGGCCCGGTCGATCGCGACCCCGCCCCGCCGCCCCGGCCCCTCGAAGGGACCGCAGCCCGCTGCCGCCGCCACCTCGATCGAGAAGGACGGCCTCACCGCCTGGACGTTCGGCGACCTGCCCGAGGTGCTCGACACCCGCGTGGCCGGCGGAGTGGTGCGCGGGTACCCGGCGATCGTCGACCAGGGGAAGACCGTCTCGGTGCGCGTCGAGTCCACGGCGGATGCCGCCGCCACCGCCACGCGGGCGGGCGTGCTGCGCCTCGTGCTGCTCGGTGTGCCCTCGCCCTCGTCGTACGTGCAGCAGCACCTCACCAGCCAGGAGAAGCTCGCACTCGCCGCGTCGCCCTACCAGTCGGCCGCCGCGCTCATCGAGGACTGCCGGGCCGCGGTCGTCCAGAGCACGATCGATCGGCTGGCGCCGGGCGGCCTCGTGCGCACCGAGGCCGAGTTCGTGCGCGTGCGCGACGCGGTGTCGGCGTCGCTCGTCGACGACCTCTTCGCCTGCGTGTCGCTCGTCGCTCGCATCCTCACGAAGACCCGCGATGTCGAGCGCGGCATCCGTTCGCAGAACTCCCTCGCACTGCTCGGGCCGCTGAACGACATCCGCACGCAGCTCTCGGGACTCCTGCACCCCGGGTTCGTCTCGGCGGCAGGCGTCGAGCGCCTCACGCACTTCCCGCGATACCTCGACGGGATGCTCGAGCGGCTGAAGACGCTCGCGAATGAGCCCGGCAAGGACCGCACGCGCATGAGCGAGTTCGAGCGCATGGCGAAGGCCTTCGAGGATGCCGGGGGCGCGATCCCGCTGTCCGCCGACGCGCCGCCGGCCCTGGTCGAGACCCGCTGGCTGCTCGAGGAGTACCGGGTGAGCGTGTTCGCGCAGCGTCTCGGCACCGCGCAGCCCGTCTCTCCGCAGCGGATCATGAAGGTGCTGTCGTCTCGGGGGTAGCCTGAATCCATGGCTCGCGCGATCGTCTACACAGAGTTCGGTTCTCCTGATGTGCTGCACCTGATCGAGATTCCCGATCCGATCGCGCTCAGCGGCGAGGCCGTGGTGCGCATCGAGGCGGCGGGTGCCAACCCGATCGACGCCAAGCTCCGCAGCGCGAAGCGCCCCTCACCGCCGATCACCGAGCCGCGTGCCGTCGGGTTCGACGGCGCCGGGGTCATCGAATCGCTCGGCGACGACGTCGACGGATTCGCGGTGGGCGACCGCGTCGCGATCCGCGACACGGTCGGCACCTACTCGAGCATGCTCGCCGTACCGGTCGACAAGCTCGTCGCGCTGCCCGATTCCGTCACCGCAGCGGAGGGGGCCGGCATCGGCATCCCCGCCGGCACCGCCTATCAGGCGCTCCGCTCGCTCGGAGTCACGGACGGCGACGTGCTTCTCGTGCACGGCGGTTCGGGCTCGGTCGGCCAGGCAGCCGTGCAGTTCGCCGTCGCCTGGGGCGCCACCGTCATCGCGACCGCCAGCCCGGCCAGACACGATCAGCTGCGTGACCTCGGTGCGATCCCGGTCGCATACGGAGACGGGCTGCTGGAGCGCGTACGCGAGGCCGCACCCGTCGGGGTGACGGTCGCGCTCGACTGCGCGGGGACCGATGAGGCCATCGAGGTGTCGCTCGAGCTCGTCGCCGACCGCGAGCGCATCGCGACGATCGTCCGCGGCCCCGATGCCGCGTCGTTCGGCATCCGGGCGTTCTCGGGCGGTTCACCGGTGCCGCTCACCGAGCAGGAGCTCGCGTGGCGCGCTGAGGCCCTCGGCGCGACCGTCGACCTGCTGGCGGCGGGCGACTTCACGATCGAGCTCGGCCCCGAACTGCCGCTGAGCGAGGCGGCACGCGCTCATGAGCTCATGGAGTCCGGAGCCGCCTCGGGCAAGATCGTGCTGATCCCGTAAGCCGCTCAGGACCTGACGCGGGCAGCCGTGGACGCCGTCGCCATGGAGAGGGAATTCGCGGCGATCAGTCGGCGCGTGGCCTCGGCCAGCAACGCTCTCATGCTCTCGAGCGCGTTCGACCACTCCCGCTGGGCACGGTCATAGGCCCGTTGCGCTTCCCCGTCCCAGGTCGATTTCAGTAGCGTCGCCTCGGAATCGAGGGCGTCGAGTTCGTGCTCGATGGCTTTCACGGTGAGCGCGAGCTCGGCGACGGTCTGTGCCACGGCGTCGTGACGAACAGCGACCTTCATCGTTCCTCCGAGAGTTCCAGTGCGAGGTCGAGCTCACGCAGGACGTAGGGCGGCGAGACTGCTTCGGTGAGGTAGAACGTGTAGAAGATCTCCGCGGCTTCGTCGGCGGTGAAGATCTCGTTCGAGAACACTCGTACCGCGCGGTCGTCGCTCATAGGGATGAGAGTCGTCGTGCCGTCAGCGGTCTCGGGCCGGCCGATCGTGTACAGATGGCTCTCCCCGTCGGCGCCGAGGAGCCGCGCTTCCACCGTCATCGCATCAGCCGAGCCCGCGGCCTGCATGAAGAATTCATTCGCCTGCTCGTGGTAGCCGTCGATCCTTGTGGGGTCAGCGCCGCGCCAGATCGAGTACGTGTAGTCCTTGCGGGCGTCCAGCCACTCCAGCGTGCGTCGGAGCCGTTCGGGAATCGTGAGATGCTCGTCGGCCAGCCAGCCGGTGCGACCGTCGTTCGCGGCCTGGACGAAGGGTCCATAGAGCGTCATCGTTCCTCCGAGAGTTCGTTGGAGAGATCCAGCTCGCGAAGCACGTAGGGCTGCGAGACGGCATCGGTGAGGTAGTACGTGTAGAAGATCACTGCGGCTTCGTCGGCGGTGAAGATCTCGTTCGAGAACACGCGCACCGCGCGGTCGTCGCTGATGGGGATGAGGGTGGTCGTGCCGTCTGCGGGCTCGGGCCGTCCGACCGAGTACAGGTGCGACTCACCGTCGGGGCCGGGAAGCCGCACCTCGACAGTCATAGCGTCCGCGGAGCCTGCGGCCTGCATGAACGAATCATCTGCCGGCACGCGGAATCCGATGGTGCTCGAAGGATCGGAGCCCGGCCAGATGATGTACGTGTACTTACCGTCGCCGTCAAGATGTCCCAGCATGAGGCGCAGGTGATCAGGGATCGGGCGATAACCGTCCGTCACCCACCCCCGCATCCCGCTGGGAGACTGCTCGCCGTGCGTAAACGGTGCTCTCATGGAATGTCCTTACTGTCCACCCGTGTGAGGAGGATGTCCTCGCCGTCCATCTTTCCGTGCGCTGGTGTACCCGCGTTCACAACGTCATCGAACTGTCGCTGCGTGCTTCCTGGCCTGTTGTATGCCTCGATAGCACTGCCGGACTTCACCTCCACACCCGTATAGGTATTCGGCCCGTCGGTATTCTTCACAAGCCCGTCGTAGAAGCGCCCATTCTGCGGAGAACCCTCGTAGTCGACTTTGATCTTCGAGCGGATCACCTCGACTTCGAAGTCTTGGGCATACTCCGTGAGGCCGATCTTCTCTTTATCAACCCACAGCGGATCCTTCTGGCCATTCGCGAACGTCCCCGCGTCGTCGCGTCCATCGCCGCGGTCGAGGCCGCGGACTCGGTCGCTGACGCCGTAGCTCTCGGTGAGCCATCGGCCGGCGGCGTCGCCCATCATCGTCGCGCCTGCACCGGCCACTCCGACTCCGGCGACGACCAGTGCGGGCGAACCTGCCAGCGCACCGGCTCCGGTGACGGTGATGGCCCCGCCTCCGGCTGCCAGCGCCGCGCCGCCGAGGAAGGTGGCAGCGCCGCCCAGGAGTTCGAGGATGATGTCGGGGTGCTCCCAGAGCGTCTGCGCCGAGATCGCGAGCATGTCCATCGTGGCTCGGAACGGCTGGACGACAGCGAGGTTGACGATCACCTCGGTCGTCGCGTGCTGTGTTCGTGTCGCGGCCTCCGCGTCGGTCAGCGGCATCCGCGCCGCATCCGCGGCATCGTCCAACCGGATCGCGCAGTCGCGCGCATAGACCTCGAGAGTCGCCCGGGCGTTGAACAGGACCTCCCGCGCTTCATTGTGCGCAGGACCTGACGGATCGACGAAGGGCACGTCGGCCTCGGGGTGCCGGAGCCCTTGCCCGACGCGCAACTCCCGCACGTGTGCACGGTGGGCGGCCAGCGCCGCAACAGCCTGTTGCTCTGCCTCGTTCCAGAGAGTGATCGCACGGTCGGCTTCGTCCTGCGCCCACTGCAACGCGTCGGCCCACGTGAACAGTGCGCTCGCACCCGCGCGGAGCGATTCGCCCGCATGCTTCCAGTGCAGCAGCTGCCGCTCGAACCGGTCGAGATAGGCGTCGTAGGCAGCGCCTCTCCACGTGCCGTCGTCATCCAGCGTGGCGAGGTCATCGCGTGCACGGGTGGCTTCAGCGCCACGAGCCTTCCACGCTTCCGCGGTCGCCCTGACCTCGGACACCGAGCCCGGCACGAGGTCCGCCGCCGACTGGGTCTGCCCCAGCTCCATCAGTCGTCCCAGATCATCGCGTCGACTTCGGCCTTCGCCGCATCGGTGCCTTCGTCGAAGATCCGAGCGGTCGTGGTCAACCTGTCTGCGAAGTCTTCGGTGTCGGTCACACGGACGCAGAGCCCGTCGGACCATGCGCTGCTGAAACGCGTCGCGGCTGCGACGACCCACTCGTGTCCGGCGTCAGCAGGCTTCGCGGCATCGGACGAGCCCAGCTCGCCGACGATGCGACGCGCCTTCGACGCCATAGCACGCAGCACGTCGGTATCGACTTCGTAGAATGCTCCGCCCGCGGCTGCCATGCGTCGACATTAGCAAGCGATACGTCGTCATATGGAGACAGCAAGAAGTATGCCGATACTCTCGCAAAAGGACACCAGCCCACCCCGACGGTGACACGTCAGAGGTGGGCCGGTGCTGATCTCTCGACCGATCAGGCGGGCGCGACCGGCCTCCCGATCGACAGCATCAGACGGTTCGCCCAATTGAAGAACGCGGCACCGTGGATCACGTCGGCGATCTCGAGGTCATCGAGTCCCGCCGCCCGCAGCCGGGCGATCCCGTCGGCGCCGAAGGTGCTGGGCGTGTCGGTCAGGGCGACGGAGGCCGCGACAACCGCGTTCCACCGCTCCCCGAGGTCGGCGTCGACTCCCTGATCCAGCAGGAGATCGACGTCGTCGACCCGCTTGCTGTGGTGCGCCGCGAAGCGCGAGTGCACCGAGGCGCAGAACACGCAGCCGTTGCGACGCGAAGCCGCGGTTGCCGAGAGCTCGCGCTCGGCCCGGGGAAGACCCTCCTTGGCGTTGTAGAAGATGTCCTTGTCGACGAGCGTGCGCGCCTTGAGCACCTCGGGGTCGCGCGCCAGCAGCCGGAAGTAGTCGTTCTTCGCCCGAGAGGCGTCGACCAGACCGTCGTAGTGGCGCTCGGTGAGCTCCTCCTCCGCGAGCGGCGGCAGATGCGGGGTCCACCCCACCTCGGCTCGCGTGAACGCCTCGGGGTGCGGTGCGTCATCGCGCAGAAGCTCGGTCATGCTGCCTCCTCCTCGGAGTCGGATGCCGCGGCGATGCCGGCGGCGGAGAGAACCCTCAGGCCCGTGATGACGCGCTGCTGGAACGCGAGGAACGAGACGAGCTGCGAGAGGGTGACGATGCCGTCGGCCGACCATCCCGCATCCACCAGCCGCTGGATGTCGACGGCCGCGGATTCGCGCGGCCGGAACACGAGCAGGTGCGTGTGCGCGAGGGCGGCGGCGACCCGCCCGCCGAGCGCCTCTGCGATCTCGGGCGACGGCGCGTAGCGCTCGCCCTCGGTGTTCTCGCCCTGCAGTCCCGCTTCGGTGTACGAGCCGAAGGGCCCGGTCACCGCAGCGTTCGTGGCCTCGGCGATCACGACGGTGGCGCGCTGCGGGTCCACAGCCAGGGCCCGGTCTGCGTAGAACTCGGCCGTCGCATCCGCGTCGCCGGCGAGGCGCGTGGCGAACGCGGCGATCAGCTCGCGCTCGGCCTGCGACACCTCCTCCGTCGACACCGGCGCGAAGAGCGCGTCGAAGCTCGCCTGCAGCTGCTCCCTGGTGACGGGGCGGCGGCGCCGCAGCGCATCGAGCTCGGGCGTCACCCCTACGATCTGATCGACGATGTCGGTGGTCATGCCTTCTCCTTGATGGTGTCGGTGAGGGTGTAGCCGAGAGCGGGGGCGACCTGCTCGGCGAAGAGCTCGATCGAGCGCAGCACGTGCTCGTGCGGGGCGTCGACCGAGTGCACCTGGAACGCGACCTCGGTCGCCCTGTCGAGGGTGGCGTCTGCGGCGAGGGACTCGGCGACCTCCTCCGGGGTGCCGAGGTGCGTGTCGAGGGCCACGATCAGCTCATCGAGGGTGTCGCCGGGGATCGTCTGGCCCTGTCGGCGGAACCCCTCGGCGGCACGACGCAGCCCGACCTCAGCGAAGCGCAGGGCATCCGCGCGATCATCCGCGACGAACACGGTGCGCGAGGCGGTGATACGCGGGGCGACGCCGTCGGGGAGAGCCTCGAGGTACGCGTCGATGATCGGATCCTGCAGCGCCGAGAGCGGGGCGTGCAGCGCGTCCGTCGACCGCGGCTGAGTGCGCGAGAGCAGGAGGCCATGCCCGTGGATGCCGGCGCGATGGCCGCCGGGGGCCGAGAAGGTCGCCTGCCAGATGCGGTCGCCGAGAGTGCCGGCATCCGGATAGAGGGTGTTGTCGGCGCCGATGTCCCGCCCCGCGAGCGCGTCGAGCAGCAGTCGCAGCTTGCGGTCGTAGGTGGGCGCCTTCTCGCGCACGTCCTCACCGAACGGCACGAAGGACGAGGGGGTTCCGCCGCTGCCGAGCCCCAGGTCGATGCGTCCGCCCGAGAGCAGGTCGGCGACCACCGCGTCCTCGGCGACACGCACCGCATCTTCGAGCGGCAGCGTGACGACCCCGGTGCCGAGACGGATGCGCGAGGTCTGCGCGGCCACGTTCGCGAGATAGACGAGTGGCGAGGGCAGGCCGCCCTCCGCGGCGCGGAAGTGGTGCTGTGCGACCCAGGCGCGACCGACGCCGTGCCGTTCGGCGTGCCGGATCTGCTCGGTGGCCAGCGCGTAGCGCTCGGCGGGCGACGCGTCGTCGAGCAGCCGGGTGAAGAAGGCGATCGTGGGTGCGGTCATGCGGGCTGCTCCGTTCGTCCGGGGACGGCCGCGAGCAGCTCCCGGGTGTAGTCGTGCTGGGGGTCGTGGAAGAGCTCCTCGGTGACGCCTTCCTCGACGATCCGCCCGCGGCGCATCACCGAGACGGTGTGACTGATCCTGCGCACCACGGCGAGGTCGTGCGAGATGAAGAGGTAGGTGAGACCGAGTTCGGCCTGCAGCGAGGTGAGCAGTTCGAGGATGCGCGCCTGCACCGTGACGTCGAGGGCCGACACCGCCTCGTCGAGCACGACGATCTCGGGGTCGATCGCGAGGGCCCTGGCGATCGCGACCCGCTGTCGCTGCCCACCCGAGAGCTCACGCGGTGTGCGCTGCGCGAGGTCGCTCGGCAGCGACACCCTGTCGATCAGGGCGAGCGCCCGATCCCTGCGGTCGGAGCGGGAGCCCACCCCGAAGTTCTGCAGCGGCTCGGCGATGATGTCGACGACCTGCTGCCGCGGATCCAGCGAGGCGAAGGGGTTCTGGTACACGAGCTGGATGCGCCGGCGCAGCGCGCGCAAACGCTGGCCCGACAGACCGGTCACGTCTTCACCGTCGATCTCGATGGCCCCGGCATCCGGCTCATGGAAGCGCGTGATGAGGCGCGCGGTGGTCGTCTTGCCCGATCCGGACTCGCCGACCAGCGCGTGCGTCGTGCCCCGGCGCACCCGGAACGACACGTCGTCGACGGCCCGGAATCGCTCACGCCCCGCGACCCTGAACTCCTTGACGAGACCGCTCGCGGTGATCGCGAACGGGTTCTCGGCCGCGACCGCTGCGGCATCCCGCAGGAAGGGCGGCGCCTCGGGGCGGCGGAACCCCGTCGTGAACGCCGGGGCGTCGGCGAGGAGCTGCTTCGTGTATCCGTCCGAGGGTGCCGCGAGCACCTGGGCGCTCGCTCCCTGCTCGACGATGCGGCCGTCCTTCAGCACGACGAGCCGTTGGGCGCGGTCGGCCGCGACGCCGAGGTCGTGGGTGACCAGCAGGATGCTCGTGCCCTCCTCTCGGCGCAGCTCGTCGAGCAGATCGAGGACCTTGCGCTGCACGGTCGCGTCCAAAGCGCTCGTGGGCTCGTCGGCGATCAGCAGCCGTGGCCGCAGCGCGATCGCCGAGGCGATCAGCACACGCTGGCGCATACCGCCCGAGAGCTCGTGCGGGTACTGCCGCGCTCGGAGGTCCGGATCATCGATGCCGACCCGGTCGAGGAGCTCGATCGCCCGCGCGCGCCGCGAGCGACGATCGCGGTGGCCGTGCAGCTTCAGCACCTCTTCGACCTGGGCGCCGATCGGGCGCACGGGATCGAGCGAGGTCACCGGGTCCTGCGGCACGAGTCCGATCTCCGGACCCCGGATGCCGCGCAGCGCGCGATCCGTCCAGCCCGAGATGTCGAGCTCGCCGAGGCGCACCGTGCCGCCGTCGACCCTGCCACCCTCGGGCAGCAGGCCGAGCAGGGCGTGCGCGGTGGTGGACTTGCCCGATCCCGATTCGCCCACGAGCGCGAGTGCCTCTCCCTCGGCGATCTCGAAGGAGACCCCGTGCACCACCTCCCGGCGACCGGCTCTGGTGGCGTACGAGACGGCGAGGCCGTCGACGGTGAGCACGCTCATCGCGAGTTCCTTCCGATGCGGTGCGAGATGCGGTTGGCGCTGAGCACGACGACGACCACGATGAGTCCTGGCAGTGCCGTGAGCCACCAGGCGGTCGCGATGTAGTTGCGTCCCTCGGCGATCAGCAGCCCCCATTCGGGGGTGGGTGGCGGAGCACCGTAACCGAGGAATCCGAGGGTCGAGATCGCGAGGATCGCGGTGCCGAACTGCAGGGCGGCGAGCGCGACGATCGGGGTGAGCGAGTTCGGCAGCACATGGCGACGGAGCACCGTGAAGAAGGTGCCCCCGCTGCCGTACGCCGCCTCGACGTACTCGCTGCGACGCACTCTGGCGACCTCCGACCGCATGAGGCGGGCGAAGGCGGCGACGCTGCCGAGGCCCACGGCGATGGCGGCGTTCACCGTGCCGAAGCCGAGGAGGATGATCACCGACAGCGACAGCAGCAGGCCGGGGATGGCGAGCAGCACGTCGACGACGCGCATCAGGATGTCGTCGACGACGCCGCCGATCGCGCCGGCGATCGCACCGAGGATCGTCCCGAGCGCGAGGCTCACGGTGACGGCGATGAGCGCTCCCGAGAGCGAGTGCACGGCGCCGTGGACGACGCGGCCGAACAGGTCGCGACCGAGCGTGTCGGTGCCGAAGAGATGCGCCGCGCTCGGTGGCAGCAGCTTGTCGGCGGGAGTGCCGGTGAGAGGGTCGCCGGGTGCGAAGACCCCGGGGATCAGCGCCCAGAGCACGGCGAGCGAGACGACGGCGATCGCGAGGTAGAGCCCCCACGGCAGAGCGAGCAGTCCGCGCGCGCGTCGAGGCGATCGGGTGAGCGTTGCGGCATCCTGCTGCGGTGTCTCGGGCGGGGTGTCGACGGATGCGGCCACGGCGGCGACGGTCATGCCGATGCTCCTGACTTCGAGAGGGCGCGCTGGCGCGGATCGATCAGCGGGGTGACGAGGTCGACGGCGAAGCTGATGAGCACGAAGCCGAGGGCCGACAGCAGCACGACGCCCTGCAGCACCGGGATGTCCTGGTTCGACACGGCCTGCTCGGTGAGGCGGCCGATGCCGGCGCGACCGAACACGGTCTCGGTGACCACGGCCCCTCCCACGAGCTCGCCGAACAGCACCCCGGCGATCGTGAGCGTCGGCAGGGCCGCGTTGCGCGCGACCGACCGGGTGAGCACCCACGACGGCGGCGCGCCCTTGGCACGGACGACGGTGATGAACGGCTGCGCCTGCACCTGATCGATGGCGCGCACCAGCACCTGGGCGAGCGGAGCGGAGATCGGCACGGCGAGGGTCAGCACGGGAAGGACGAGCCCGGCGACAGGGTCGGCGCCGACGATCGGCACCCACCCGAGACCGAACGAGAAGACCTGGATCAGCAGGATGCCGAGCCAGAACACCGGCACCGCGACGAACAGCCCCGGCACCTGACGGATGCCGTCGCGCAGCCACGCGAACGGCGCGAGAGACGAGAGCCCTGCGACGAGCACGGCGATCAGCAGCGCGACCACGAGCCCCAGCGACGCGAGCAGCACGGTCGACGGCAGTGCCTCGGCGAGCATCTCCAGCACCGGGGTGCCGAACTGTGTCGAGTAGCCGAAGTCACCGGCCGCGAATCCGAGACCTGCGTGCACGTACTGCTGCCACCACGGCAGATCGGTGCCGTAGGTGGCGCGGATGCCGTCGAGCTGCTCCGGCGACAGCCCGAGGCTGGGGTCGGAGAACTTGATCAGGATCGCATCCCCCGGCAACAGCTGCAGGAGGAAGAAGGTGGCCGTGAAGGCCGCGATCAGAACGATCGCGGCCTGCCCGGCTCGTCGGAGGACGAAGCTCATCGGTGCACCGTCTCAGTCATGCTCAGTGCTCGGCGAGCCAGACGCCCGAGAAGGTGGGGCGACCGACCGACTCGAAGTCCACACCGTGCACGTAGGTGGCGGCGCCGTAGACCTGCGGCTCCTCGAACAGCGGGATGACGTAGGCCTGCTCGGCGATGTAGTCCTGCACGGCCTGCGAGGCCGCCGCTCGCTTCTCGGTGTCCGGCTCCGAGGCGACCGCCTCGAGCAGGGCGTCGAGCTCGGCGTCGTTCGAGATCAGCGCGTCACGGTTCTTCGTGTAGTACTGGCTCTTGATCACGTCGAAGTCGGCGCGGCCGACCATCGAGTGGTAGAAGCCCGTCTTGAGCGGGTCACGGGTGTCCTCGGCATACGACCCGGCATCCGCCGGCTTGACCGTGAGCTCCACACCGACCTTCGCGAGCTGCTGGGCGACGAGCTCGAGCGTCTGCTTCGACAGCGGCTGCGGTGCGGCCTCGTACACGGTGATCGCGAGGCGCTCGCCGTCCTTCTCGCGGATGCCGTCGGCCCCGGCCGTCCAGCCCGCCTCGTCGAGCAGCCTCTCGGCCTTGTCGGGGTCGTATGCGTAGTGCTCCGACTCGTCCTTGTATCCGAGCGCCTCCTGCGACAGCACCGAGGTCGCGACGGGGTAGTTCTCGGTGAACAGGGTGTCGACGACCTCCTGGGCGTCGACCGCGGCGACGAGCGCCTGACGCACCCTGATGTCGCTCAGCAGCGGGTTCTCGGGACGCAGCGAGATGGAGTTGTTGACGCCACGCGTCTGCGGTGCGTACAGCGTGAAGCCCGAGCTCTCGACCCGGTCCTCGTCGAAGGCCTGCACGTAGCGGACGTAGTCGGCCTGACCCGCGAGCAGCGATCCGATGCGCACGGAGTCCTCGGGGGTGACGAGCACGTGCACGGCGTCGACGTACGGACGGCCCTGGTTCTCGGCGCTCTCCGGCGCCCACGCGTAGTCCTCGCGGGCGGCGAGGGTGAACTCGGTGCCCAGCTTCTCGTCGGTGAGGGTGAAGGGCCCGGCGCCGATGATCTCCTCGGCGTTGCCCGCCCCGAAGTCCTCGATGGTGCCGTCGAGCGTCTCGGGCGAGAGCAGGCCGGAGTTGATGGTCGACGTCGCCTGCAGGAACCCGGGGGCCGGGGCCGAGAAGCGGAAGGTGACCGTGTCGTCGTCGACGACCTCGCTCGAGGCGTAGTTGTTGATCGCCTCGGAGACCGTGAGGCCGCGCTCGGGGTCGCCGAGGCCGTACGTGTCGAAGTTCTTCGCCACGGCCGCGGCGTCCAGCGGCGTCCCGTCCGAGAAGGTGACGTCGGGGCGCAGGTCGAACGTGTACTCGGTGGCGTCGTCGTTCACGGTCCAGGCCGAGGCGATCCACGGCTCGATCTCGAGCGAGTCGGGGTTCTGCCACGTCAGGCGGGCGGCGATGTTGTTGACCACGCCTCCGTTCGGGTAGAACCCGGCCTGCGGCGGGTAGAGGTTCGTGAAGGTCTGGTGCTCCAGATAGGTCAGCGTTCCCCCGGTGACGGGGTCGCCCGCGTCGGCGGAGGCGCCGCTCGGGGCCGGCGAGGACGCGCAGGCGGCGAGTCCCGCCGCAAGGACGAGCGGAAGCGCGACGGCGGCTGCGCGGATGAGACGGCGGTTCATGCGGGTCCTCCTGGACGGGATGCTGTGGTTCGGTGTGCGGGTGAACGTCACGCTAGGGACTCTCACGGTCGTGACGCGAATGGGGCTGTCATGTGCGGACCCGGCCTGTCACGAGACGTCATGACGGGTCACCAGACGCAATCCGACGTAATGGATGACGCGGTTCAGCGGACGAGAAGCGATGATGCGGCACGCTGCTCGCCCCCGCCGATACCGACTCCCCCGCCGACGCCGAGACGGTCCCGCAGCGGGGCGGGCGCTCCGTCGCTGCGACCGAGCAGGCCCCGTCGACGCAGTTCGGGCGCGGCGAGGCGGGTGAAGGCCTCGAACTGTGCGGGCTGGAACGCGGAGAGCACGTTGAACCCGTCGGCTGCACCCTGGTCGCGCCAGGTCTCGAAGTGGTCCGCGATCGTCGCGGCGTCGCCGACCACGAATGCGGCGGGCACGGCATGGGCCGCGACGAGGTGGCGCCAGGTCAGCGCCGTCTCGCCGTCATCCCCGACGCGGAGTCCGGCGATGAGTCGCAGGCGCTCGATCAGCGCCTGCCCTGCCTCCCCGAGGCGCCCGGCCTGATCGCGGGTCACGACCTCGTCGAAGCCGGCGGAACGCAGCGGGTCGTCGGCACCGACGCCCAGGGCGTCGGCCAGCGCGGCGACCGATCTGTTCGCGGGGAATGCCGTGCGGGACGACTGATGCCCCTCGTCGAGCGGGACGAGCGCGAGCAGCCGTTCGACGATGCGGTGAGCGTCGGCATCCGTCGGTGCGACCACAGGAAGCACGGGCGCGATCACCGCCAGCCCCCCGGGCGAGCGGCCTGATCGGAGCGCGATCTCGCGCAGCTGCCGCCGTGTGGCGATCGCATCGGCGATGTTCGGGGCGGCGATGAGCGCGAGATCGGCCTCGGTCGCGGCGAGCGCGCGCGACCGCGGCGAGGTGCCGGCGTGCACGAGAGGGATCCGCCCCTGCGGCGGGCGGGCGACGTTCAGCGGCCCGGAGACGCGCACGTGCTCGCCCCGGAGGTCCGCACCCCGGAGCCCGTCCGGGTCGATGAGCACGCCGCGTGCGGCATCCGCGATCCAGGCGTCCTCGCTCCACGAGTCCCACAGACGGCGCAGGGCGACGACGAACTCCTCCGCGCGGTCGTATCGGCTCTCGTTGTCGGCGTGCGCATCGCGACCGTGGTTACCCGCGGCTCGTGGCTCGGCTCCGGTGACGAGGTTGACGCCGGCGCGACCGCCTGTCAGCAGGTCGAGGGATGCGAGCGAGCGCGCCGTCGCATACGGATCGGCGTAGGTCGTGTTCACCGTCGCGATGAGGCCGATGCGAGAGGTGACCCCGGCGAGGTACAGCACGGCGCTCACCGGATCGATCCGCGCGAGCAGGTACGGGTCGCGGAATTCGAGGTCCGGCCCGGTGGCCAGCCAATCGCCGAAGAACAGGTAGTCGAGCCCCGCGTCCTCTCCCTCTCGCGCGATGCGACGGAGGATCTCGGCATCGGCCGAGGGGTCGCGATGCGCGCCCGGCTGACGCCAGCCGGAGGGATACGCGCCGAGAGTGCGCACCATGGCGCCGATGATGAGGGGTTCGGTCATGCACCCGAAAGTATGAGCGGGCTCGGCAGCGGGCCAATCGGCGGGGAAGCGCAGCGAAACGGATCGCAACACGGCGACACATCCTCCCCGAGTGTCGGAGCCCGATCGGAGGATGGGACCATGACCTCGACCTCCTCCCCCGCGCTCTGAGCACCGCAGTGGTGACCGCATGATCGAGTTCGCCACGATCCGCCTGTCGGCCGGGCTCGAGGATCCGAGCGATCTGATCGCCGACCTCGACCGCGCGCTCGCGCTCGTCTGAACGGCATCCGTTCCGGCCGCCCCCGGATGCCCTGGTCCGAACACCCCGTGCTCAGCCTCCACCCCCTACGCTGAGATGATGACTGGTCTTCGTTGGGGAATCCTCGCGACCGGCGGCATCGCCGGCGCGTTCGCATCCGATCTGCGCACCGCAGGGCTCGATCTCGTGGCGGTCGGCTCGCGCTCGCAGGAATCGGCCGACGCCTTCGCCGCCCGCTTCGACATCCCGCGCGCGCATCCCTCGTACGAGGCGCTCGTCGCCGACCCCGAGGTCGACATCATCTACGTCTCGACCCCGCACCCGATGCATCACGAGAACGCCCGCCTCGCGCTCGAAGCCGGCAAGCACGTGCTGGTCGAGAAGGCGTTCACCCTCAACCGCTCGGAGGCGGAGGACCTGCAGCGTCTGGCCGCCGATCGGGGCCTGCTCGCGATGGAGGCGATGTGGACGCGCTACCTGCCGCACATGGTCCGCATCCGCGAGATCATCGCCGCCGGGACCCTCGGTGAGATCCGCGCCGTGAGCGCCGACCACACCCAGCTGCTCCCCTCCGACCCCGAGCACCGTCTCAACGCCCTCGAGCTCGGCGGCGGTGCCCTCCTCGACCTCGGGATCTACCCGATCTCCTTCGTGTGGGACATCCTCGGCGCCCCGACCGGCATCCACGCCGTCGGCCGCCTGATCGAGACCGGAGCGGATGCCGAGGTCGCCACCGTCATGACCCACGACGGCGGAGCGATCTCGACGACGCTCTCGTCGTCGCGTGCCGCCGGCCCCAACGCCGCGAGCATCATCGGCACGACGGCGCGCATCGACCTCGACCGCGTCTGGTACACCCCCACCACGTTCCGCGTCGTGCAGCCGGACGGCACGGTCGTCGAGGAGTATGTGTCCGAGGTCGACGGTCGCGGCATGCAGTACCAGGCCCTCGCGGCCGAGCGCCTCGTGGGTGACGGCGTGCTCGAGGGCGACATCCTGCCGATCGCCGAGAGCGTCGCGATCATGGGCACCCTCGACGAGATCCGCGCGCAGATCGGCGTGCGCTACCCGCGCGAAGGAGTGAACCATGGCTGAGGCCACCGACGCCCGCGTCGCCGTCTACCTGGACTTCGACAACATCGTCATCTCCTGGTACGACCGTGTTCACGGACGGAACGCCTATGGCAAGGACCGCCAGCGGATCACCGAGAACCCGACCGATCCGGAGGTCACGGAGCGGCTGTCCCGCGCCATGATCGAGGTCGGCGCGATCATCGACTACGCGGCCTCCTTCGGCACGCTCGTGCTCACCCGGGCGTACGCCGACTGGTCGTCGCCCGTGAACGCGGTCTACCGGTCGCAGCTCGTGGCCCGCGCCGTCGACCTCGTGCAGCTGTTCCCGGCCGCCGCCTACGCGAAGAACGGCGCGGACATCCGCCTCGCCGTCGACGCGGTCGAGGACATGTTCCGTCTGCCCGACCTCACGCACGTCGTGATCGTCGCCGGAGACAGCGACTACGTCCCGCTCGCACAGCGCTGCAAGCGTCTGGGTCGCTACGTCATCGGCGTCGGCGTCGCGGGGTCCACCGCGAAGTCCCTCGCCGCCGCGTGCGACGAGTTCGAGGCGTACGACTCGCTTCCCGGTGTGGTGCGCCCGAGCAAGACCGCGCCCGCGCCCGTCGTCACCGTTCCCGAGGTCGCCGTCGAGCCTGTGGCCGAGCCGGCCGCCGAGCCCGCCGCGAAGGCCAAGTCGCGACCGCCGACGAAGGCCGCCAAGGCGAAGGCCGCCGCAGCGGCGACCGCTGCGGCACCGTCGTCGTCCGCGAAGCTCGACGAGCACGGAGAGGGCACCGAGCAGGGCGAGGCGACGGAGCTGCTGCATCGCGCGCTGCGCCTCGGGCACGACAAGGCCGATGCCGACGAGTGGCTGCACAGCTCGGCGGTGAAGACGCACATGCGTCGCATGGACCCGTCGTTCAGCGAGAAGGCCCTCGGCTACCGCTCGTTCTCGGACTTCCTCAAGTCGCGCGAGAGCATCGCGGAGCTCGAGGAGACCGGCCACGAGCGCCTGGTGAAGCTGCGCGACTCGGTCTGATCCGCGCCGCCGGTCACGTCGTCACTCCTCGAAGTCATACTCCTGGAACGCCGCGACCTCGGGCACCCAGCGTTCCGAGACAAACGCGGTGTGCGCGGGGTGCGCGTCGTAGGAGCGGTACGCATCGCGGTCGCGGAACACCATCGAGAACTGATGCTCGAGGTCGCTCTTCGGGCTCACCTGGCGACGGATCGTGAAGTCCTCGACACCGGGGATCGACGTGAGCACCGCTCTGCCCGTCGCGAGGAACTCGCGCTCCTCGGGGCTGCCCGCCTCGTGCACGAGGCGGAAGACGACGGTGTGCTGGATGGTCATGCGGGATCTCCGGTCTGCTGGCTGCTGAAGGCGGCGTCGAACGCGGCGGTGGGCGCGGGCCAGAGCAGCGACCGCACGTAAGCGAGGGCCTCCGGCGCGCCGTGCAGGCGGTCCATTCCCGCGTCCTCCCATTCGATCGAGATAGGGCCGTCGTATCCGATCGCCTCGAGCGCGCGGAACGCGTCCTCCCAGGGCACGTCGCCGTGGCCGGTCGAGACGAAGTCCCACCCGCGTCGCGGGTCGCCCCACGGCAGATGCGATCCGAGCACGCCCGCACGCCCGTTGTGCGGTCGCATCCGGGTGTCCTTGCAGTCCACGTGGTAGATCCGGTCGGCGAAGTCGACGATGAACCCGACGGGATCGATGTTCTGCCACATCATGTGCGACGGGTCCCAGTTGAATCCGAACGCCCCACGGTGCTCGATCGCCTCCAGCGCCCGCACGGACGACCAGTAGTCGTAGGCGATCTCACCGGGGTGCACTTCGTGCGCGAACCGCACGCCCTCGCCGTCGAACACGTCGAGGATCGGGTTCCAGCGCGCGGCGAAGTCCTCGAACCCGCCTTCGATGACGGATGCCGGTACTGGCGGGAACATCGCCACATAGGGCCAGATCGATGAGCCGGTGAACCCGACGACGGTGTCGACGTCGAGCTTGCGCGCGACCCGCGCCGCCCGCTTCATGTCGTCCGCCGCACGGGCGCGCACGCCCTCGGAGTCGCCGTCGCCCCACACGTAGTCGCGCAGGATCGCCTGGTGACGGAAGTCGATGGGGGCGTCGCACACCGCCTGGCCCGCGAGATGGTTCGAGATCGCGAAGATCTGCAGACCGTGCCGGTCGAGGATCTCGCGGCGCGAGGCGACGTAGGCGTCGTCCTCGTCGGCTCGCCGCAGGTCGAGATGGTCGCCGGATGCTGCGACCTCGAGGCCGTCGTATCCCCACTCGGCCGCCAGCCGGGCGACCTCCTCGAACGGCAGATCGGCCCACTGGCCGGTGAACAGGGTGACCGGGTGCGTGGTCATGGACACTCCTTCGTATCGCGTGACGGGTCAGGTGCCGAGCGCTCTCAGCGCCTGGATGCTGCGGGCGGCGAGCGCGTCCTGGCTCGCCGCGAGTGGTCGCCAGACGGATGCGGCGACGGCTATCGTCGCGTTCTCGCCCGTGAAGCTCTCCAGCCCGAGCGGCCCTCGATAGTCCGCCTCGTCGAGGGCCCGGAGGATCTCCGGCCAGTCCGTGTGGTCGTCGCCCACGGTGCCCCGATCGCTGCCGCACACCTGCACGTGCGCGATCGCCGAGCCCGCCGCGCGGATGGCCTCCGCGGGCTTCTTCTCCTCGATGTTGAGGTGGTAGGTGTCGAGCGCGAGCCCGATGCCCGCACCGAGCAGGGGTGCGAGCGCGTCGAGGCTCTGCTCGACCGTGTTGAGCACGCTCGTCTCGTAGCGGTTGAGCGGTTCGACGGCCAGGGTGATCCCGGCGGAGGCGGCCTCGGCCGCGACCGGCTCGAGGTTCGTGCGCAGCTCGCGCACCACTCGCGAACGGTCCTCGACGGACATCCGCCAGGTCGCCCCGGTGGGTGCGTAGAAGGGACCGGCGACGACCGCGGAACCGAGCGTCGCGGCCGCCGCGATGCACGAGCGCAGGTAGTCCTGCGTGGCCCCGACGTCACCGGCCTGCGCGAGCAGCGAGCGCTGAGGGCCCATGGCCCCGACGACGATCGAGGCGAGGCCGAGGTCGTCGAGCACGTCGCGGGCTCGCGCCGGATCCCAGTCCCCGACGCTCTCGAGCGGAAGCTCGAGCGCCTGATACCCCATCCCCGCCGCCTTCCGCGCGAGCGGCTCGAGAGTCGCGTCGGTCAGTGGAGACGTCCACACCCACGTGTTGACGGCGATCGTGCGAGGCATCCTGCTCCTTCGGGGATGACGCGAGTGCTCCCACCCTCCCATCCGCGAGGCGCAGAGGGGAAGGGTGGGAGCATCACCGCGGGTTACGGGATCTGGCGTTCCTGCCAGACGGTCGGGTAACCGGGAAGGTTCTCCCCGCCGAACTTCGCGTAGTGCCCGTCCGGCATTCCCTCGTTGGCGGCGAGGTAGTCGTCGAGCTCTGCTTCGGTGATCGGCTTCTGCGGGAGCACCCACTCCTTCGGAACCTCTTCGCCGGCGAAGATCATCTGCGCGGCGAGCAGCGGCGTGCGCCACTGGAAGTTCGAGTACACCGGGGCGAGGCCCGTGAGACCCGTGTCCTTCCACTTGCGGAGGAAGCTCATCTCGTCCTCGCCGGTCATCACCGGGTAGTCGGCGCCGGCATCCTCGAAGGCCTCGATCGCGGCGACAGCGCCGTCACCGGCATCCATCCAGATTCCCTGCACGTCGCCCTTGGCGAGCTCGTCGCTGATGATGCTCTTGATCTCCGCGGGGTCGGCGCCCGTGAAGTAGTCCACGGCCTCGATCCCCGCCTCGTCGAAGAGCTTCTCCGCAGCGGCCCACCGGTGCTCGAGCACGTCGACTCCGGGGAGGATGCGCAGCGCCACGACCTTGTCGCCCTCTTCGAGGTTGTCGATGAGGAACTCGGCCGTGTCGATGCCCCACGCGAATCCGCCGATCGGGTGGATGAACGTGACCGGGCAGTCGGTGTCGACGCCGCGGTCGAACACGATCACCGGCTTGCCGGTCTCGCATGCGCGCTCGACGGCCGGCGTCATCGCCGCGGTGCTGTTGGGCGAGATGAGGAAGACGTCGCAGCCGCCCTCGGAGATGAAGTAGTCGATGTCCGCGATCTGCGTGTCATCCGAATCCTGCGCGTCGCGGGTCTCCATCTCGCTGATCGCACCGGCCTCCTGCAGCGACTTGAGCTGCTCGTTCATCGTGATCCAGCCCGTCTGCCGCCACGGGTTCGAGATCGAGGCGTTCGCGAAGCAGGCCTTCTTGGGCCCCTCGCTGGCGAACTCCGACGTGTCGACCATCTCGGCGTTGATGTGCTGGAGATACGGCTCGGTCGCCGGCCCCTGGGGCTCGACACCCCGCTCCTCCATCTGCTTGTCGAACAGCTCCTGGTCGAACCATTCGGTGGTCTCGGCCGACTCCTCCGGGTTCTCCGACTCCGCCGGCGCCACGGACGGGTCTGTCGTACACCCGGCGAGCGCGATGAGGCCGAAGAGAGCCACCCCTGCGGTGGCGATCTTCATCGATCGTCGCATTGCTAATCTCCTCTGGTTTCTGTGTGGATGGTGCTGGTTGTTACGGGTTCTGAGGTCTCTGTGCGCGGAACGTCCGGAGACGGCTGCGGGCCTCGTCGGCGCCGTGCCCGGAAGGCGACCGCGGAGTACGCCACTGCGGCGATGATGATCACGCCCTGCACGGCGTCTCGCAGCGTCGAAGGGACCCCCGCGATGTTCAGCAGCATGAAGAGGGCCTCGAGCGCGAAGGCTCCCGCCGCCGCCGCGACGATCCATCCCCGGCCTCCGCCGAGCACGACCCCGCCGAGGACGACGGCGGTGATGGCGACGAACTCGTAGCCGCGGCCGACCGAGGGATGCACCCCGGCGTACCCCACGAGCAGCACGGCGGAGAGCGTGGCCGAGAGCGACGAGATCACGAACGCCCGTGTCGTCACCCAGGCGCTGCGCGCGCCGGCGAAGTCGACCGCGGTCGAGTTGTCGCCGACCGCGATGAGGAGCTTGCCGAGCGGGCGCTTGGTGATCCAGATGCCCAGCGCGAGCCACCCGATCAGGATGAACACCGCCCAGGGGATGAACTCGAGCACCGGCACGTCACGGATGCCGCCACGACCGATCTCGCGGAAGCTGTCAGCCGGGTTGCCCGTGGCCGCTCCCCCGGTCCACCACATGACGCCGCCGAGAAGGGCGAGCATCATGCCCAGCGTGACGATGAAGGAGGGCACCTTGAGCAGCGTGGTGATGACACCGTTCACGAGTCCGACGACCACCCCGAAGACGATCATCAGCAGCAGCACGGGCACGGTGCGGGAGTCGTCCTGCCCGACGAGGTTGCCGGCGACGATCACCTGCGCGGTGATCAGCGAGCCCTGCGACAGGTCGAACTCGCCCGCGATGATGACGAAGTACTGGCCGATCGCGACGATGGCGATCGGTGCGACGCGCTGGATGAACCTCATGAACTGCCCCGGCTCCGCGAAGCTCGGGTTGAGGATCATGACGGCGACGAGCAGGATCACCAGCAGCAGGAACACCGCGCCCCGCGGGCTCACGAGTGTGCGCAGAGCGTTCACGACCGGCCTCCTTCCGCCACGGTGCTCGTATCGGCGAGTTCGGATGCTGCGGCCGCCATCTCGGACTCGGCCGCCTTGGCGGCGTCGTCTCCCCCGGTTCTCGTGCCGCCGGCGCCGAAGCGCGGACGGCGACTGACGATCGACCGACGACTGTAGACGGCCACCGCGGCGACGATCACCACGCCGCGGACGACGTCCTTCAGGAACGGGTTGACCTGCATGACGCTCATCACGTTGTCGACGACCGCGAGGATCGCGACGCCGCCGATGGCACCCCAGATCGAACCGCGTCCGCCGAGCAGCAGGGTGCCTCCGAGCACGACGGCCGCGATCGACAGCAGCGCGTAGCCGCCCTGCTGGCCGACCGTGGGACTGCCGACGCCGAGACGGCTGGCGAGCAGCAGGCCGGCGAGGCCCGCGAAGACGGAGCACAGCACGTGCGCGGCGATCAGCGGCGGGCGGGTGCGCACACCCGACAGGCGCGCGATCTCGGGGTCGCCGCCGACCGCATACAGGTGGGCGCCGGTGCGCGTGCGGTTCAGCAGCAGCCAGACGACGACGGCGAGCGCGATCATGATGATCGTCGACACCGGCACGGGCCCGACTCCGGTGGCGCCGATGAGCTGGAACTCCCACGGCACGCTGCCCGCCGAGCCCTCGAAGTTGGTGTTCAGGATCCCCTGCAGGATCAGCCCCACGCCGAGCGTCGCGATGAACCCGTTGACCTTCAGCACGGTGACGATGAGTCCGTTGACCAGACCGATCCCGGCGCAGACGAGCAGAGTGATCGAGACCGCGGCCGGGATGTTCCCGGGGTTGCCGTTCATGATCGTCGCCGCCAGGAGGCTCGACAGACTCACGACGTAGGTCACCGACAGGTCGAGCGACGCGCCCAGCACCACGAGGGTCTGCCCGATCGCGACGAGCCCGAGGACGCTCATGCCGGTGAGGATGTCGCGGATGTTGCCGGGGCTGAAGAAGTTGCGACCGACGGTGCCGACGAGGATGGCGCCGACGATGAGCGTCAGGATGAGGATCCCGAGCACGATGACGGTCGAGTCGATCCGAAGTCTCTTCATCGTGCACCCCCGTCGACCGTCGCGCCCGTGGCTGCGCCGAGGATCTCGTGCTCCGCGGAACCCGCCGGCAGCTCGGCGACCAGCTCGCCGTCGTGCATCACGAGGATCCGATCGCTCATGCCGATCACCTCCGGCAGCTCGCTCGACACCATCAGCACCGCCTTGCCCTGTGCCGCGAGGTCGCGCATGAGCTGGTACACCGCGTACTTCGCACCGACGTCGATGCCGCGGGTCGGCTCGTCGAAGAGCACGATCTGCGGCTGTGTGAGCAGCCACTTGGCGAGCACGACCTTCTGCTGGTTGCCGCCCGAGAGGAAGCGCACCTCCTGGTCGAGACCGCGGGAGCTGATCTCCAGCGAGCTGAGCACCCCGGGCACCTCTCGACGGGACGAGGCGGTGCGAGCGGTGAAGACGCTGCGGATCACGAGCAGGGTGTTGTCGAGCACCGACTGCCCGAGCGCCAGTCCCTGGGCCTTGCGATCCTCCGAGACGAGGGCGAGTCCCGCGCGCACCGCCGCCCTGGCGCTCGTGATGCGCGTCGATGAGCCGTCGACCCGCATCGAGCCCCGCACGAACGGGTCGATGCCGAAGATCCCCTCGACCAGTTCGGTGCGTCCGGACCCCTGGAGCCCGGCGATCCCGACGATCTCCCCGGCGCGGAGGGTGAGCGAGACGCCGTCGACGAAGGCGTTGCCGCAGCCGTCGAGCTCGAGCCGCGGCTCGCCGACGACGGTGCCGGCCACGGCATCCGGGTAGTACGACTGGATGGATCGGCCGACCATTCGGCGCACGAGTTCGTCGGTCGTCAGGGCGCTCGTCTCATCGGTCGAGACCAGAGCGCCGTCTTTGAGGATCGTGATGCGGTCGCACAGGTCGAAGATCTCCTTGAGCCGGTGCGAGACGTAGATCACCGCCACCCCGCGAGACGTGAGCCGGCGGATGATCGCGTACAGCAGCTCGACCTCGCGGTCGCTCAGCGCGGCGGTGGGCTCGTCCATCGAGATGACCTGCGCCTCGAACGACAGCGCCTTGACGATCTCGACGATCTGCTGCTCGGCGACGGTCAGCGAACCGACCCGGGCCTGCGGGTCGATGAACGAGACGCCGAGGTCGGCGAGGAGCTGGCCGGTGCGACGGATCATCGCCTTCTGATCGACGAAGCCGCCGCGTCGGGGCTCACGTCCGAGATACACGTTCTGCGCGACCGTGCGCTCGGGCAGCAGCGTGAACTCCTGGAAGACGGTCACGATGCCGTCGTCCATCGCCTGCCGCGGGTGCGCGTGCCGCACCTCCGCGCCGCGGTAGCGCACCACGCCGTCGTCGGCGGGCTGCACCCCGGCGATGATCTTCATGAGCGTGGACTTGCCCGCGCCGTTCTCGCCGACGAGTCCGTGCACCTCCCCGGGACGCACATCGAAGTCGATGCCCTTCAGCACCTCCACTCCGAAGAACGACTTGCGGATGCCCGAGACCTCGAGCACCGGCTGTGTGATCGTCGCGGTCATGCCGCCACCTCCGTCCATCGTCCGTCCGCGGCCGCCGAGGCGAGGACCGCCTCGGTGAGCACCGCCGAGCGGACACCGTCCTCGAACGTGGGCAGCCCGTCGGGGGTCGCGCCGCCGATCGCCGCATACACGTCGGCGATGAAGCCGTTGAACGCGTCCTGATAGCCCATGGCATGCCCCGAGGGCACCCGCTGCAGACGAGCCGAGTCGGGCGATGCGGTGGAGGGGTCCCGCAGCAGCAGCCGGGACTCCTCTCTCATGCCGATCCACAGCTCCTCCGGGCGCTCCTGCTCGAAGCGCAGGGTCTGCCTGGTCCCGTGGAGTTCGAGAGTCAGGGCGTTCTTGCGTCCGGCGGCCATCTGCGAGACGAGCAGGGTGCCCAGGGCACCGGACTCGGTCTCGACGAGGATCGCGACGATGTCCTCCGTGTCGACCGCCCGTCCGGCTCGCTCGGCGAACACCCGGCGGGTGCGGGCGCTCAGCGACCGGATCCGCTGGCCCGTCACGAACTCGATGAGGTCGCAGAGGTGCGAGCCGATGTCGGCGAACGCCCGGGATGCCCCGCCGGATGCCGACCGCACCCGCCAGTCATCGTCCGTGGAGAGGAGCATCCAGTCCTGCAGGTACGAGCAGTCGAGGGTGAGGAGCTCTCCGATGTCGCCCAGAGCGACGCGGGCCCGCGCCTCCCGCACCATCGGGTGGTAGCGGTAGACGAAGGGAACCGCGGTGACGCGGCCGAGAGATCCGGCGACCCGTGCGAGTTCACGGGCGTCCGCAGCGTTCGTGGCGAGGGGCTTCTCGCAGATGACATGCTTGCCGGCTTCGAGCGCGCGCAGCGCAAGTCCGGCGTGCGTGGCGTTGGGGGTGCAGATGTGGACGACGTCGATGTCATCGGCCGCGAGGAGAGCGGCGGCATCGGCCTCAGCACGCCCGGCGCCGAGTTCGCCCGCGGCCTGACGCCCGCCCGCGACGGAGCCGGTGGCGACGGCGCGGAACTCGCCTCCCGCGTCCCTGGCCGCGGTGCGATGCACGCGAGCCATGAATCCCCCGCCGAGGATGCCGACTCGGATCGTCCCGAGACCGGTGTCTGTGACATCCGTTGTCATGGCGGTGAGTCTGACACGGCTCCTCGACTTTTGCTAGGTATTCGTCAAAAGTTCTTCGTAACGAATCGGAAGTCGACCGAGCGATGGCGCAGGTCTGTGGTTTACTGACGCAATGGTCGACGCACTCCGCACCGCCGCGGCAGCGAATCCCGGGGCGGGCGAGATCTTCCAGATCCTTCGCGACGGCACCGCCCGCACCAAAGCCGAGCTCGCGACCATCACGGGTCTCGCGCGGTCGACCGTCGCGCTGCGGGTCGATGCCCTGCTCGCCGCCGACCTCCTGCGACCGGCAGGCGAGGCGGTCTCGACGGGCGGCCGACCGCCTGCGCGACTCGCCT
The DNA here is from genome assembly GCF_034045055.1 of Microbacterium sp. CFBP9023. NCBI lineage: Bacteria > Bacillati > Actinomycetota > Actinomycetes > Micrococcales > Microbacteriaceae > Microbacterium > Microbacterium sp. CFBP9023. The sequence goes on from NZ_JAXCWI010000002.1 coordinate 197,848, forward strand.
TCAACTCCCGTGCCGGAGTCGTGCTCGCCGTCGACCTCGGTGCCACTCACGCCACCAGTGCCGTCGCCGATCTCGCCGGCGTGATCCTCGACTCGCGCACCCGCACGATCGACATCGGCGACGGGCCCGAGAGCCTCCTCGATCTGATCCTCGACGATGCGGGCGCTCTCCTCGAGGCCTCCCGCGCTGCCGGCATCCCGCTGCTCGGGGTGGGCATCGGCGTGCCGGGTCCCGTCGAGCATTCGACCGGGCGACCGACCAACCCGCCGATCATGCCCGGCTGGGACCGCTTCGACATCCCCGCCTACGTGCAGCGCACGTTCGACGTGCCGGTGCTCGTCGACAACGACGTGAACATCCTCGCGCTCGGCGAGCAGGCCACCACGTGGCCGCACGTCGACGACCTCGTGTTCGTGAAGGTCTCGACCGGCATCGGGTCCGGCATCATCGCCGGCGGACAGCTGCAGCGCGGCGCGCAGGGATCGGCCGGCGATCTGGGGCACGTCCAGGTGCCGAGCGGCGCAGGCTCGACGAGGGAGCCCGGCGACGAGCGCGACCTCGAAGCGCTCGCGAGCGGGTCGGCGCTGGCCGCAGCTCTGCGGGAGGCCGGGCTTGCGGCGCACAGTCCCGCAGATGTGGTCGACCTCGTCCGCTCGGGCAATGCCGCTGCGATCGAGGCGACCCGTCAGGCCGGCCGAGATGTCGGCGAGGTGCTCGCGACCGTCGTCAATCTGCTCAACCCGTCGATCATCGTGCTGGGCGGCAGCATCGCCCGCGCCGGCGAGCACCTTCTCGCCGGGGTGCGCGAGGTCGTCTATCGACGATCCATCCCCCTGGCGACCCAGCACCTCGCCATCGTGCAGTCGCAGGCGGGTGACCGGGCCGCCGTGCTGGGCGCCGCGATCATGGTCGCCCGCGAGGTGCTCTCACCCGCGAACGTCGACCGCTATGTGGCGACGAAGGCGCGCTGACCGCACCGCCGCCGCCACACCGGCTGACCTCAGAGAGTCGCCTCGAAGGGATCGAAGTCGGCATCCAGCGAGCCCACCTCGTCGATCGTGCTCTCGACCTGCACGAAGCTGCGCGATTCGGCGGCCTCTTCGATCGACAGCAGCGTGTCGAGCACGTGATAGCCGAATTCCCCCGTGGCGACATGCGTCCGGCCGGCGGCGATCGACCGCGCCATGTCCAGCAGACCGACGCCGCGTCCCGAGAGCACGCCCTCCTGCTCGACGTCGACGACGTCCTGCACGGTCGGCTCCGGCGGCACGAACACGCGGGACAGCGGTCGCGTGATCGTGATCGGTCCGCCGAACGTGTTGGGGTCGGGGATCACGATCGTGCCCTCGGTGCCCGTGATCTCGACGATGCCCTGGCGCAGCAGAGGCGAGTCGGTGCTGTAGAGGCTCTGCGCCTGTCCGCCCTGCTCGAAGTCCATCAGCACGCTCAACGTCGACGGGATCTCGACCGGGAACTCCTGTCCGGCGAGCTCTCCCACCTGCACCGTGCGCGTCGGAGCACCCTGGAGCCCGAGGGCCGCGACGGCCGCCACCGGACCGAACACGTGCACGAGCGCCGAGACGTAGTACGGCCCCATGTCGAGCAGCGGACCCGCACCCTTGGCATACAGGAACGCGGGGTTCGGATGGAAGATCTCCGGCCCCTGCCACTGGAACGTGGTCTGGGCGAAGAGGGGACGACCGATGTCGCCGCGGGCGATCGCGCGCTTCGCGGTCTGCACGCCGGGTCCGAGCACGGTGTCGGGGGCGACGCCGACACGGAGACCGGCGGCCTCCGCCCTCTGCAGCAGGCGCTGCGACTCGTCGCGGCTGACGCCGATCGGCTTCTCCGTCCACACGTGCTTGCCGGCGGCGAGGATCGCCTCCGACACCTCGACGTGCACGGCGGGGATCGTCAGGTTCACGACGATGTCGATCTCGGGGTCGTTCAGCACGAGCTCGACACCGCCCGCGCGAGGAACGCCGTACTTCTCGGCCTGCGCCTTCGCGCGGTCCTCGAGCAGATCGCCGACGGCGATCACGCGCACGTCGGGGAAGGTCGTGAGGTTCGACAGGTACTGGTCGCTGATGTTGCCCGCGCCGATGATCCCGACGCCGACGGGTCCGTTGCCGATCGCCATCAGCCGGCGACCTTCTCGTCGAGGTAGACGCGGCTGCGCTCGACCGCATCCCAGAGGTCGCCGTCGAAGTGGTCGAACTCGACGATCGCGAGCTCGAGAGCGGGGGCGGCCGCGATGGCCTCGATGAGCGGCACGGTGCCCTCACCGGCTGCCACCTGATCGGCGGGCGGGTAGGCGCTCAGGAGCGCGGGATCGAGCGTGCCGTCCTTGGCGTGCACCGCGATCACGCGGTCCCCGAGGCGCTGCAGCAGGGCGACCGGGTCGACCCCGCCGCGTGCGACCCAGTAGAGGTCGACCTCGAGCACGACACGCTCGTCGAGCAGGCCGGCGAGCACCTCGAGTCCGGTGACGCCGTCGAAGACGGCCTCGAGCTCATGGGCGTGGTTGTGGTAGCCGACGCGCACGTCGACGGTCGCGCCGACGGCGGCCGCCTCGTTGAGCAGGCGCGCGGTCTCCTCGATCTGCTCGATCGACTCCCAGCGCGCGGGCTCCGTGTAGGGGTCGATGACGGTGCCCATGCCGAGCACCTTCGCCGCGGCGAACACCTCGGCGGGCGACGGCACCGGAAGAGTGGTTCCACTGCCGTCCGGGTTGACGAACGACTCGGAGGCGAGGAATGCGTGGCCGGAGGGAGCGGTCAGGCCCGCCGCAGACAGGGCGTCGGCGAGCGGCTGAGCCCGGCGCACGAAGTCGTAGGGCTCGACGGCGGTGAAGCCTCTGGCGGCCACCTCTTTCAGCGAGCCTTCGAGGTCGGTCTCGAGCTGATCCTTGATCGTGAACAGCTGGATGGAAGTCTGAATCGCCACGGGGTCTCCTTCGGTCGTCGGTGACGTGCGGGCTGCCTTCACCCGTCTGTCCGAGCACGCTATCACCAAATACCTCCGCGCGGAAGTTTTCAATCTGTAGACTCGCCTCATGAGTCAGGATCAGGATCGCCCGCGGCAGCGCGGTGCCTACGCGAAGGGCATCGCCCGTCGCCAGGAGATCCTCGATCGCGCCATCGAGGTCTTCGCCGCACGCGGAGCCGACCGCACGAGCCTCCGCTCCATCGCCAGTGCCGTCGGCGTCACTCACGCGGCCCTCACCCACTACTTCGGGTCGCTGGAGGAGCTGCTCGTCGCGGTCTACCAGGAGAGCACGGCGCCCGGTCGCCAGCAGCCCGACGCCCTCCCGGCCGAGGCGACCCCGGTCGAGCGGATGATCGAGTCGGCGCGCACCAACCGCGAGGTCCCCGGGCTCGTCCAGCTCTACTCCATGCTCGTCGCGACCGCACTCGAAGAAGGGCACCCGGCTGCCCGTGAGTTCGCGACGACGCGCTTCGCGCGGTTGCGCACGGACATGGCCGCGCTCGTGCGAGAGCAGCAGGACACGGGTCTCATACGCGAGGACGTGGATGCCGAGGCCGTCGCCGCTCTGGTCGTGGCCGCCTCCGACGGCCTGCAGACGCAGTGGCTCCTCGACGACACCGCGCCGCAGCATGAGGCACTCGCCCTGCTCGATCGACTGCTGCGTCCGACCTCTCGCTAGGGTGAGGGTGTGACAGCACCCGGCACTGATCGACGGTCGCCCTACGAGCGCGCGCTCGGCGAGCGCATCTCGGAACTCCACCCGAAGACCGCCTGGTATTTCCGCACCATCCCCGACGGGCATGTCGGAGTCGGCACGGGCGTGTTCACGACCGCGGGCTCGCGCCATCGCTGGTTGTGGCCGGTGTTCCGCATCGCGGAATCCCTCGGAGTCGCGTTCGCCGGATGGGAGCACGACGTCCCGTTCCGCATCGAGAACCGCACGGTCGCGGGCGAGGCGCTGGCAGTCAGGCACTTCGATCTCCCAGGACGCACCTGGGTCATGCCCGACGTCGTCTCCCTCGGCGCGAACCGCATCCTCCGCAACGAGATCGGCCCCCGTCGCACGGTCGTCACGACCTTCGACATCGACGTGCGTGACGGTGCCGTCGTGCTGACCATCCGCCGGATCGGGATGCGGTTCGGGCGGCTGCGCATCACCGCTCCGCGCTTCCTGAGTCCGCGCATCGGTCTCGTCGAGCGCTGGGACGAACAGCGCGAGCGGCACCACGTGAACATGACCATCGACGCCCCGCTGCTCGGCCGCGTCTACGAGTACACGGGATTCTTCGAGTACGCGATCGAGAGCGAGACCCCGTGACGGATCCGATGCCCCGCTCCGCAGGACCCGTCGTGATCGGCGGATCGACCGGCTTCATGGGGCAGTACCTGATCCCCCGTCTGCGGTCAGCGGGGCGGGAGGTGATCACCGTCTCGCGATCCGGCGCCGACATCTCCTGGGGAGACCAGGCGGCGATCGATCGGGCCGTCGACGGTGCGTCGCTCGTGATCGGCCTGGCGGGCAAGAGCGTGAACTGCCGCTATACGCCCGAGAACCGAGCCGCGATCTTCCGCTCGCGGCTCGACACGACCTCGTCGCTGAGCTCCGCCATCGCGAAGGCCGCGAATCCTCCCCCACTGTGGGTCAACTCCTCGACGGCGACCATCTACCGTCATGCCGAAGAGCGTCCGATGACCGAGTCGTCGGGCGAGATCGGCACGGGGTTCTCCGTCGAGGTGGCCAAGGCGTGGGAGCGCGCGCTGTTCGCGGACGACCTCCCCCGGACGCGGCGGGTGGCCCTGCGCAGTGCGATCGTGCTCGGCCACGGCGGCGTGCTCGGCCCGCTGAAGAACCTGGCACGACTCGGCCTCGGAGGGGCGCAGCACGACGGGCGCTGGCCGATCAGCCGCGCACGCCGCGCCGCGGGCACGGGCCACCGCCCCGGCGCACGCCGCGGACGGCAGCGGTTCAGCTGGGTGCACGTCGAGGACGTCGCCCGCATCATCGATTTCCTCGAGGTCACGCCGACCCTCGACGGGCCCGTGAACGCCGCATCTCCAAACCCGACCGACAACGCCGACTTCATGGCCACCGTGCGGCGGCTGCTGGAGGTACGCATCGGTCCGCCGATGCCTCGGTGGATGCTCGAGCTCGGCGCCATCGGCATCCGCACCGAGACCGAGCTGATCCTCAAGAGCCGGTGGGTCATCCCCGAGAAGCTGACGCTCGCCGGGTTCGAGTTCGCGTATCCCCACCTCGAAGACGCCCTGCGGGAGTCCTTCGATCTCGAGCGCGTCGGCTAGCTCGACGTGTCCGCGGCCCCGCTCGACGACGCGTCGCCCTCGTCTCGCCGGCGCTTCTCGATCTCCTGACGCAGCCGCCACTCCTCGATCTCACGATCGAGATCCGCGATCTGCTGCTCCGTGCTGCGAGCGTCGACCGGCGGGGCCTGGCGTGGCTCGGGTCGGCGGGTCGCGGGGCGCGCAGCCGGCCGCATCCGGGGAAGCCGCAGACCCGCCTCCGAGTACTCCCTGCCGATCGCGAACCACAGCAGACCGCCGATCAGCGGCAGGAGGATCACGATGATGATCCACGCCATCTTCGGCAGGAATCTCACCTGCGCGTCGTCTCGGCGGATGATGTCGACCAGCGCGCCGATCATCAGCGCGATGACGAGGAGCGAGAACAGGAACGGCATGTGTTCAGGGTAGACGACGCCCGAGTCTCGCGCGCCTGCTACGGGAGCAGGTGACCCGCCGCGCGGAAGAGCTCGTACCACTCGGCGCGCGTGAGCTCGATGTCGGCGCCGGCAGCGGCATCCTGCACCCGCTGCGGGGTCGTGGTTCCGAGCACGACCTGCATCTTCGCGGGGTGACGCGTGATCCACGCCGTCGCGATCGCGATCGGTGCGACCGCGTACGACGCAGCCAGCCGATCGATCACGGCGTTGAGCTCGGCATACTCGGGGTTGCCGAGGAACACCCCGGTGAAGAAGCCGCCCTGGAAGGGCGACCACGCCTGGATCGTGATGCCGTTGATGCGGCAGTACTCGACGATGCCTCCGCCGTCGCGGACGATGCTCTGGTCCTCGCCTGCCATGTTCGCGGCGACCGGCTGCGCGAGGATCGGCGCGTGCGTGATCGACAGCTGCAGCTGATTGGCGACCAGGGGCTGAGTGACCGCGGTGCGCAGGAGGTCGATCTGCCGCGGCGTGTGGTTCGAGACGCCGAACGAGCGGACCTTGCCTGCGGCCTCGAGCTCGTCGAACGCCCTGGCGACCTCCTCGGGCTCGACCAGCGCGTCGGGGCGGTGCAGCAGGAGAACGTCGATGTGGTCTGTGCGAAGCGCCGCGAGCGACCCCTCGACCTGGCGGACGATGTGCTCGTATGAGAAGTCGAACGTGCCCTCGGCGGGGTGGATTCCGCACTTGGTCTGCAGCACGATCTCGTCGCGCTCGGCGGCCGTGAGGTCCAGCGCATCGGCGAAGCGGCTTTCGCAGAAGTGCATGCTGCCGCCGTAGATGTCGGCATGATCGAAGAAGTCGATGCCGGCACTGCGGGCGGTGTCGTACAGTTCACGGATCTGCGCATCATCCTTGTCATCGATGCGCATCATTCCTGCGACGACGGCGGGGGCTGTGGCGGATCCGAAGGGGATGGTCTTCATACCCCCACGCTAGTGCGGTCAGGGCGTGAGCCGCGCGACCGATATGTCGAGCGCCTGCGCGATGTCGGCCAGATCGGCAACGGTGAAGTCGGCCTCACCCGCGAGCTTCCTGCGGAGCGCTGCGCGGGCGATTCCCGCTCGATCGGAGAGCCAGGGTGCGTCCCGGCCCCCGCGACGCAGTTCTTCTTCGATCGCATTCGCCACCGCACGTCGCACATCTGTCGTCATTCATAGACAGTATCGCCGCATACGGGGTGCGACAAGCGTTCAGCGCACCAGTATGACGGCATCCTGGCTTCATGCCGGTGCTATCGTGACTCACGTGAAGACACCGGGCGAGCAGTTCAATGCGGCGGTAGGCCGCCAGCTCCGCGCCGAGATCGCCGCCGCCGGAAGCAGCATCGCCGCGATGGCGCGCGAGGTCGGCATCGCGAGGAGCGCTCTCGACAACTACGTCACGGGCAAGCGCTCGATCCCGGTTCCCATCCTGTACGCGGTCAGCGCGGCCCTCGACATCGCACCGCACGTGGTGATCACGCGTGCCGAAGAGCGGCTCCGTTCCGAGGGCTTCCGCGGCGGCGCCACGATCACCGCCCTGCACCCCCGCACCGATGTCCGTGGTCGACGCCAGGATGAATCCGAAGTCGCGTTCGAGTCTCCTCTCGCGCACGCTGACGACACCGACGATCTCTACGACTGACGACCACCCGGCGAGGAGGATCATGGAGGCCCTCCTTCGCCTGCTCGAAGAGAACGGGCTGCACCTCATCGAACGGCGAGGTCGGCGCCCCGGCGGCTACGAACCGCACACCGCGACCATCCGGGTCACCCCCGGTCTCAGCGCGAGGGCCACATCCAGCGTGATCGCGCACGAGCTCGGGCACGCGATGCTCGGTCACACCCCCACCGCGGATTCGTCGATCCGCGCGCGACAGGAGCGCCGAGCAGACGAGTGGGCGGCCCGACTGCTGATCGACGCCGACGCGTACGCCGAGGCCGAGAGAGCGCGAGGCACCCACCCCGCCAGCCTCGCCTTCGAGCTGGGAGTGACCGTCGAGCTCGTGACCGCATATCGACGGCTGCTGCGTCGCGTCGGGGACACCACGTACGTCGGCGCGAGGATGGGGCGGGGCCAATGGGAGCATCGCGCCCCGATCGTGTGACATGGCGCCGGGCGCGGCGCTGATTGAATGGCTGCATGACCTTCCGCACCGCTCCGGCCCCGATCATCCTCACCGGCCGCCTCGTCGAACTCCGACCTCTGGAGACGTCTCATCACGACGGCCTCCTCGATGCGCTGCTCGAGGGTGAGCTGTGGAAGCAGGCGTGGTACACCTCGGTGCCCTCCCCCGACGGGCTCGCCGCCGAGATCGACCGTCGCATCGGCCTGATCGAGACCGGTGGGATGATCCCGTTCACCGCGTTCGACGCCGAAGGACGGATCCTCGGCCTCACGTCCTATTACGACCTGGAGGCCGACGTCCCCCGGCTGCACATCGGCTACACCTGGAATCGCCCGTCGGCCCACGGCACCGGCACCAACGCCGAGTCGAAGCTGCTGCTGCTCCGGCACGCGTTCGAGGACCTCGGCGTGTTCCGTGTGGGCCTGACGACGCAGTGGGTCAACTTCCAGTCGCGGGCGGCGATCGAACGTCTGGGAGCGAAGCAGGACGGTGTCATGCGCGCGATGAGCCGATACCGCAACGGCGCGCTGCGCGACAGCGTCGAGTTCTCGATCATCGAGCCCGAGTGGCCCGCGGTGAAGGCCAACCTCGAGGCGAGGCTGGCCAGACGCGCCTGACTACTCGGTGGCGTTGCCCGACCAGTTGTCCTTGCGACGGGTGGCCGAGCCGCTGGCGCGCATCACGAACGCGAGCGACAGACTCACGATGAGCAGGCCGGCGATGAAGACGATCGCCTGGAAGTCCTCGAGCGACTGCGCGAGCCCCATGAGCCAGATGCCTCCGAGGAAGAGGATCATGAAGAAGATGAAGCTGAGGATCACGGGATCTCCTGTCGTAGCGGCCGTCATCCAGGATACCGCCTAGCGCACACGCGGCAGCGACGGAACCCCCTGGGCGATCGCCCGCGGGGGTGATTGCGTGCAGGGATGAGCACACGACTGACTGCCCTCGCCATCTCCTGCACCCTCAAGCCGTCTCCCGCGGAATCGAGCAGCGACCTCCTGGGGTCCCAGATCCTGCAAGCTCTCGCGGAGCACGGAGTCGCCGGCCAGCTGGTGCGCGCCGTCGATCACTCGATCAGCCCTGGCGTCGAGACCGACATGGGCGAAGGCGATGAATGGCCGACTCTGCGCGAGCAGGTGCTGGCGGCCGACATCCTCGTGTTCCTGACCCCCACCTGGATGGGCCAGCACTCGAGTGTCGCGCAGCGGGTGCTGGAACGCCTCGACGCCGAACTGAGCGAGACCGACGATGCGGGCCGACCGATCCTGTTCGACAAGGTCGCGATCGCCGGAATCGTCGGCAACGAGGATGGAGCCCACCACATCGCCGCGATCCTGTTCCAGGCGCTGAACGACGTCGGGTACTCGCTGCCCGCCCAGTCGTCGATCTACTGGAACGGCGAGGCGATGCAGACCATCGACTACAAGGATCTCTCCACGACCCCTGAGAAGGTCGCGCAGGCCACGGCGACGGCAGTGCGCAATGCCGTGCACCTGGCCCGCGGTCTCCAGGCAGACGGATACCCCGCGGAGTAGTTCAGGACTTCGACGCGCTCCCGCTGTCAGCCTTCGGCTGCACGTAGTCGTCGATCACGAGCTCGCCCGTCGCGTTGAGAGCGCGCATCATCTCTTCGATGCGCGCCTTCTCGATGTTGTGCGGGTCCGGAGAGGTGAAGAGGAACTGCAGCGGGATCGCCGGGTGCATCCAGACGGTGAGACGGCCGGGGTCGCCGCCTTCGCGAGGATGCCAGGTCATCATGAAGCTCTCCTGGCGACGGAGCTTCGTGCCGACGATGACCTTCAGATGAGCGAGCGTCTCGTCGTCGATGAGGATCGGCTCCGAAGTGCCGTCATATCGCAGTCTTCCCATGAAGGAAACCGTACCCCGACGCGCGTGTCATCGTGTACTCGCGTGCGCGCTCTGGCGCGGCGAGAACGTCACAACCTCATCACGGCGCGAACGCTCCACGTCGAGCCCTGCGAGCTCGAGTCGTCGGAAGACCCGACGCGGAAGCGCGGGCAGTTCGGCCGTGCGGCCCGACGGCGGCTTCGCGAGCCCGGTGATCAGCGAGAGATCGACGCCCGCGCCGCGCACCTCGATGCGGGCGTAGTCTGATCGCGTCCGCCAGACGAGATGCTGCAGCTGCCGGAAGGGGATGCGGTGGGTCGCGTTGCCGGCGCGGATGCGCAGATCGTCATCGCCGAACGCGACGCTGCAGGACAGCGTCCGTCGCCTCAGCACGGCGCGGAGCATCAGATAGACCGGCAGTCCGACGACCGCGCCCGTGAGGATGATCGCGAGGCGGGCGCCCATGTGCATCACCGCGTCGTCGAATGCGATGAGCAGCACGGTGCCCGCGGTGCCGACGACGAGGACCACCGCCACGATGGCGACCGTCAGCGCCCGCATGCGCAGGTCGAGGGCAGAGAACTGGACGTGGGATCCGTCGCCGTTCTCGTCACGCTCCCATTCGGGTGCGACAGGAGACGGGCGCCTGAGGGCATCACGCCGTCCGATGCGGTCTGTGACGCGCGACAGAAGGCCCAGCCAGATCCATCCCGCGGCGGGACCGGCGGCGATCTGCAGCACGACGATGACCGCCCGCACGGGTTCGGGCAGGCCTGCGAGCAGCTCGCTCCCGGCGTCGATCACGACGATCATCACAGCCGTCAGCACCACGGCGACACCCAGGTGCACGGCGACGCCGGCGCGCACCGGGCGCATGTCCATCGTCGCGTTGACGAAGGAGAAGGCGATGCTCCAGCCGCCGAGCAGCATGAGCAGGAACGGGAAGAAGCTCAGGTCGTCGCCCGCGATCGTCCACACCGTCGCGGCCACCAGCAGGAGCACTCCCCCCGCGAGCGGAGCCCGCACGAGCCGGCGGCCGATTTCGCGTCGCAGCCTCCGCTCCGAGGTCGTCGTGGGCGCCGTGTCGGTCATCGCCCCCATCCTAGAGCGAGGCCGGACGTCATCACGGGGTCACGACGTCGCGTGCGGCAGTACCGTGGATCCATGACCGCTCCTGTTGATCCGACACTCACTCCCGCCTGGTCCGAACTCGCCGCGCTGCGCGAGTCGATCACCGCCGATCTGCGAGGCTGGTTCGCCGCCGATGCCGACCGTGCGGAGCGATTCTCGTTCCCGCTCGCAGACCTCCACGTCGACCTGTCGAAGAACCTCGTCACCGACGACGTTCTCGCAGCGCTTCTGCGCCTCGCCGAGCAGACGGGAGTCGCCGAGCGATACGCCGCGATGCTCCAGGGAAGCCACCTCAACACGTCCGAGGACCGCGCCGTGCTGCACACGGCACTGCGTCGACCGGCCGACTCCTCCCCCGCGCTCGTCGTCGACGGACAGGACGTGGATGCCGACGTGCAGGCCGTGCTCGACGCACTCAGCACTTTCGCCACCAGAGTTCGCTCCGGAGAGTGGCTCGGCATCACCGGAAAGCGCGTCACCCATGTCGTCAACATCGGCATCGGCGGCTCCGACCTCGGGCCCGTCATGGTCTACGAGGCGCTCAAGCCCTATGCGGATGCCGGGATCGAGGCGCGGTTCGTGTCGAACATCGATCCCACCGACCTCGCGCAGAAGACCGCGGACCTCGACCCCGAGACGACCCTCTTCATCGTCGCGTCCAAGACCTTCACCACCCTCGAGACGCTCACCAACGCCCGCCTGGCGCGCGATTGGCTGTGGGCCGGACTCCAGGCCTCGGGAGCCATCTCCGACGACGAGGACGCCCGCACCGACGCCGTCGCGCACCACTTCGTGGCGGTGTCGACCGCCCTCGACAAGGTCGCGGCCTTCGGGATCGATCCGGCGAACGCCTTCGGATTCTGGGACTGGGTCGGCGGCCGCTACTCGGTCGACTCCGCGATCGGCCTGTCGCTCGCGATCGCGCTCGGACCCGATACCTTCCGCGATCTGCTGACCGGCTTCCATGCGGTCGACGAGCACGTGCGCACCACGCCTCTCGAGCGCAACGTCCCGGTGCTGATGGGTCTGCTCAACGTCTGGTACGTCAACTTCCACGGCGCGCAGTCGCATGCGGTGCTGCCCTACGCGCAGCAGCTGAGCCGGTTCCCGGCCTACCTGCAGCAGCTGACGATGGAGTCCAACGGCAAGTCGGTCCGCTGGGACGGCACCCCGGTCACCACCGACACCGGCGAGGTGTTCTGGGGAGAGCCCGGGACCAACGGCCAGCACGCGTTCTACCAGCTCATCCATCAGGGCACCCGGCTGATTCCGGCCGACTTCATCGCGTTCGTGAACCCGGCCTACCCTCTGACCGACGGCGGGCAGGACGTGCACGAGCTGTTCCTGGCGAACTTCCTCGCCCAGACGAAGGCTCTGGCCTTCGGCAAGACCGCCGCAGAGGTCGAGGCTGAGGGAACCACCGGAGCGCTCGTCGCGGCACGCACGTTCGCCGGCAACCGCCCGACGACCTCGATCTTCGCACCCGCGCTGACACCACAGGTGCTCGGTCAGCTGATCGCCCTGTACGAGCACATCACGTTCACGCAGGGCACGATCTGGGGCATCAACTCGTTCGACCAGTGGGGCGTCGAGCTGGGCAAGCAGCTCGCGATGCAGATCGCTCCGGCCATCGGCGGGGACGAGGCGGCCATCGACGCGCAGGACGCCTCAACGAAGACGCTGCTCTCCTACTACCGCGCGAACCGGAAGTAGGCGAGACAGCGGGAGCGGCGAATGCAGTCGGTCACACGCGGCGACGCGCACGTCAGTGCGCGTCGCCGGGCACTGCTCGTCATCGCCGTCCTGGTGGTCGCGGCCGGTCTCGTCACACACGTCGTCGGTCGTGGTCCGATCGCGAACGCACTCGGCGACGCCCTCTATGCGGTGATGATCTACGTCGTCATCGCGATCGTGCTCCCACGAGCCCCGGTCTGGATCGTGGGTGCGAGCGCCGCGGCGCTGTGCATGCTGATCGAGTGCTTCCAGCTCACCGGTCTGCCGGCGATCTGGTCCGAGGCCTTCTGGCCGGTGCGACTCGTCCTGGGCGTCGGATTCGATGCGCGCGACCTCGTCGCCTACGCGGTGGGCGCGGGTGCCGCCGCCCTCTGCGACCACGCGATCGGTCGCCGTCTCCGCGCACGCGCACAGTAGACAGAAGAAAGACCCCCGAGCGATGCTCGGGGGTCTTTCTCGTCGGTGGACCTAAGGGGATTCGAACCCCTGACCTCCTCGATGCGAACGAGGCGCGCTACCAACTGCGCCATAGGCCCTGACGTCTTCTACGCTATCACGCTCGAAGACCCTCTCGTGCCGCGAGCATCAGCCCGCTGCACGCTTCGCGAGGAGGTCGCGCACATGCGCCTCGATCTCCGCGTCGTCGACGTATCCCATCTTCGCGAACGGAGACGCGGCGGCCTGCGAGGCCGCGGGAATCTGCACGGGTGCGGCGGGCGCCATGCGCTCCGCTCGCTCACGAAGCTCGGCGAGACGAGCCGCAGCGCGGCGCTTCTCCTGCGCATCCAGCTCCGCTCTCGCCACCTGCGCGCGCGAGCCTGCGACCGACACCAGCGGCTCGGGCAGCGGACGCGGAGTCCATGTCGCCGGGCCCTGATCGTGCAGTTCGGGCTCTGCCCTCTGCACGGGCTGCTCGACGACGCGCACCGAACGCCGGGCGGCGCGGGCGGCGACAGCCGACATGCGCTGCAGGGCGAAGCCGGCGACGACGATGACCGACCCGCCGACCCAGAGCAGCAGCTGCGCCTGAAGCGCGATCAGCTGCCACACGCCGAGCCCCGTGACGACGAGACCGAGAAGCAGGGTCGAGGTGGCGACGATGCGCACGCGGCGACGCGCGCGGGCCTGTCGCATGACGGGATCAGCCCTCGTCGCAGCCAGCTCTTCGCGGAGCTTCATGAGCTCAGCGGCTTCCTTCTCGGACTGCAGGCGCTTCGCGAGCTTCTGCTGCGCGAGGGCAGTCCGCGCGTTGAGTTCGAGACGGACCTCGCCGGGGGTCTCGCTGGTCTCGGCCAGCACCCGCAGGGCCTGGTTCAGTCTGACGGCGTTGCGCTCCGCGGCGTCGTACTGGAAGCGCCCACGCCAGGAGGGCAGCAGGTAGAGCATCCACAGGAGCACAGCGACGAGGACTATCACTCCCCCGCTCAGCACCGGCCCGTCCATGTCGACAACGGTACGGGAACATCGCTGGTCACGACGCTCAGTCGGAGCGTGTGTCGCGAGGAGTTCTGAAGTCAGCGGCGTGTCAGAGCGCGAAACGGTCCGACGGCGGGATCGTCGCGGCGTCCGGAGGCACCTCGCCGTTCAGCCACCGGGCCAGCACGCCCTGCGGCACATCCTCGCGAGTGAGGGCGAACGCGTAGTGATCCCGCCAGTCGCCGTCGATGTGGATGTAACGGCGACGCAGCCCTTCGTAGCGGAAGCCGAGCTTCTGCACGACCCTCAGGCTCGCGACGTTCTCGGGCCGGATGCAGATCTCCATGCGGTGCAGCGCATACTCCGTGAAGCAGGCATCGGTCGCGAGCGCGACGGCTGTGGGCGTGATGCCCTTGCCGGCGAAGCGCTCGCTCACCCAGTACCCGATGGTCGCCGAGCACAACGACCCCCTGGCGACTCCCCACACGTTGAGCTGCCCGGCGATCTCACCCTCGTACTCCATGACGAACGGATAGCCCGCGCCGTCGCGGTACTGCTGCAGCAGACGGCGGATGCTGAGTCGCATGTCGAACGAGACCGATCCGTACGGGACGGTGGCCTCCCACGGCTGCAGCCAGGAGCGATTGCTCAACAGCTCGTGCTGAAGAGCCCTCGCATCCCGAGAGCGCACGAGGCGCAACTCGATGGGACCATGCCGCATCCCCGTCGCCTGATCCATCCGCGCGCTCCCGACGCCGCGTCGACGCCTAGAGGCGTTCCGCGAACTCCTTGAGCCACGGCCGCAGCTCGGGGCCGAGGTCGTCGCGGTCGGAGGCGAGCTGGACGATCGCCTTGATGTAGTCGACGCGGTCGCCGGTGTCGTACCGGCGTCCACGGAAGATGACGCCCACCACACCGGGGCCGTCGGCGCTGGTGGCCAGCTCCTGCAGCGCGTCGGTCAGCTGGATCTCGCCGCCCTTGCCGGGTTCGGTGCGCTCGAGCACCTCGAAGATCGAGGCGGGCAGGACGTAACGGCCGATGATCGCCAGGTTCGACGGCGCGTCCTCGGGTGCGGGCTTCTCGACGAGGTCGGTGACGCGCACGGCATCCGATCCCTCGATGTCCTCGACGGCGGCGGCGCCGTACATGTGGATGCTCGCGGGGTCGACCTCCATGAGGGCGATCACCGCGGCGCCGCTGCGCTCGTGCTCGGCGATCATCTCGGTGAGCAGCTGGTCGCGCTCGTCGATGAGGTCGTCGCCGAGGAGCACGGCGAAGGAGCTGTCGCCGACGTGCGTGCGGGCACGCAGCACCGCGTGACCGAGTCCCTTGGGCTCACCCTGACGGACGAAGTGGATGTCGGCGAGGTCGCTCGAATGGATGACGCGCTCGAGACGCCCCGTGTCGCCCTTCTCCATCAGCTTGACCTCGAGCTCGGGGACCGAGTCGAAGTGGTTGGAGATCGCGTTCTTGTTGCGGCCGATGATGACGAGGATGTCATCGATCCCGGCGCTGGCGGCCTCTTCGACGACGTACTGGATCGCCGGCTTGTCGACGACCGGCAGCATCTCCTTCGGCATCGCCTTCGTCGCCGGCAGGAAACGCGTTCCCAGACCGGCAGCAGGAATGACAGCCTTCATCTTCCGTATACCCATCCACCCAGCCTAGTGGGGATGCCGCCGTAGACTCGGAGCCATGTCCCACGACGTAGAGCATGAGAAGCGCGCGCTTCGCGCCGAGCTCCGCGAACGCCGCCAGCTGCTGAGCGACTCGCAGCGGGAGGCCGCGGCATCCGCCATCACGCAGCGCCTCGACGAGCTGGTCGACGCGCTCGGCGCCCGGTCGATCTCATGCTTCCTCTCGACCACGACCGAGCCGGGCACCCGGGAGTTCGTCACCGGCGCGGTGCGCCGCGGCATCCGGGTCCTGCTTCCTGTGACACGGGCCGACGGCCTTCTCGACTGGGCCGTGGCGACCGATGACGACGACGTCGCGGAAGGCCTCTTCGGGCTTCCCGAGCCGACCGGCGAGGTGCTCGGTCCGATCGCCGTCAATGATGTCGACCTGATGGTGATCCCCGCCGCGGCCGTCGACCGCACCGGGATGCGCATGGGCTGGGGGCGCGGGTACTTCGACAAGACCATCGGTTCGATGGAGAAGTGCCCTCCGGTCTACGCAGTCATCTATGATTCCGAGGTACTCGACTTCCTGCCGAGGGAGGTTCACGACCAGCCGGTCACCGGCGTCGTGACTCCCACGCAGACCCTCCACCTGTCGCCCACGCGACGCTGACCCGCGAGGATCGCAATGCCCACCTATGCCTATGCCTGCCGTTCGTGCGGTCACGCCTTCGACGCCGTGCAGAGCTTCTCCGACGACGCGCTCACGGTCTGCCCCGAATGCGGCGGCGAGCTGCGCAAGCAGTACGGATCCATCGGCGTGACCTTCAACGGATCCGGCTTCTATCGCACCGACTCGCGAGCGGGCTCCGGCTCTTCCGCATCCGCCCCGGCATCATCGAAGGCGGAGCCGGCCAAGACCACGACCCCGGCCCCCGCGTCGACCAGCACCTCTTCTTCCTGACCCCATCGACTCCCCGGAGGCATCCATGCTCAAAGGTTTCAAGGACTTCATCCTCCGCGGCAACGTGATCGACCTCGCGGTCGCGGTCGTCATCGGCACCGCGTTCACGGCGATCGTCACCGCCGTGGTGAACAGCATCATCACCCCGCTCGTCTCGCTGTTCTTCAAGGCGGATGCGACGGGCAACTTCGGACCGCAGGTGCAGAGCATCTACGGAGATACCGTCACGTTCCCCATCGGCGATCTCATCTCGGCGATCATCAGCTTCCTCTCGGTCGCTCTGGTGGTGTACTTCGTCTTCGTGCTGCCGATGAACACGTTCAAGGCCCACGTCGAGGCGCGCAAGGGCACCGCGGCCGAGCAGCCGGAAGAAGAGCCGGCGGCCGCCACCGAGGCCGAGCTGCTCGTCGAGATCCGCGACCTGCTCGCCGGGAACAAGCCGCGCAGCTGACTCGCAGTCCGCACCGCGAAGCGCACGGTCCGATTCGGGCCGTGCGCATCGTCGTCTCCCGAACACGCCTGAGCCGCCGGTGCTCAGTAGTGCGGGGGCACGTCCTGCATCAGGCGGTCGTCGTTGGGCCCCTTCGGGCCCGTCGTCCGCTGAGGTTCCCGGACGACCCGATCCGGGTCCGTGTCGGTGCCCGGCACGGGAGTCAGCCGGGCACGCCGCGATCCGGCGACCCGCACGACCTTCTGCCGCGGGGCACCGGAGTCCGGCTGATCAGTCATTCTGCGGGTCGGTGAGATCGATCGGCTGCGTGTCGTTGTCGGCTCGGGCCGCGGATGCCGAGATTCCCAAGACTCCCGCGATGCGCGTGGCCGCCGTGACGGGGTCGCTGTAGAGGTCGAAGGCGTGCACGCGCACGTAATGCCACCCGAGGCGGCGAAGCACGTTCGGGCGCAGCCGCAGGGCCTCGCGCAGTGACTCGCCACGAGACTCCGGGTCGGACTCGATGACGACGGCCTTGCCGTTGTGCTGTGCGACGAGCGGCAGCAGACCGCGGTAGTCGACGTCGACCGCTGCGCCGAGACGGCGCAGCTCTCGTGCGAGGGCGAGCGTCAGCGGGTCGGCGAGATCCTCCAGGCGTGCGTCGCGTCCCCGGGTGGCGAGGCCGCCGAGGATCGACATCAGGGTGGCGGCGCCGAACTCGAGGCGGCCGTCGTCGAACGACGAGGGGCGGATCGACGAGACGATCACCATGGACCGGCGGGCGCGGGTCATCCCGACCGTCAGCAGCCGCTCCCCATCCGGCGTGGACAGGTCGCCGAAGTCGCTGAGCACTCGGCCGTGCTTGGTCAGGCCGTAGCCGAGTGAGAAGATCACCCGGTCGCGGCTCTCAGCCACGGACTCCTCGAGGGTGAGCACCGCGAAGGGCTCGGCCGTGTCGCGACCGACGAAGTCGGCGACGTCGGAGCGCCCGGCGAATGCCGAGGTGACGGCGGCCCTCACGCGCTCGGCGTGACGCCTGCTCGCGGTGACCACCATGAGCGACTCGTCCGGGCGATGCACGGCGTGCTCCACGACCAGCGTGACGACGCGTGCGACCTCTGCCTCGGGGCTCTCCACCGCACCCGACACGGGGTCGGGCGCCCCGGTGCCGCCTTCGACGTAGTCGACGGTGAGGCTGCCGCGACCCAGGTACGAGCCCGCCCAGGGCAGAGAGACGATCTCGCCGCCGTAGAACGCGTCGTTGATGAGCTCTGCGAGGTCCTCGCCGCCCGCGCGGTAGCTGCGCGTGAGGGTCATCACGGGAAGCAGTTCGGACAGGCGCTCGAACACCGACACGGAGTCGAAGGGCACCTCGTGCTCCCATTCGGGGCCGGGGTCCACGGCGACGTGGAACGCTGTCGGAAGCTGAGTGACCGGATCGCCGAAAGCGACAACCTGACGGGCACGGCGGATCGCCGGGGCCGCTTCGGCGAGGTTGATCGCGGCCGCATCGACGAGGAGCACCGTGTCGAACTCGACGGAGTCGGGGATCTGCGGCACGAGGTAGGGAGACGAGATCCAGACCGGCGCGAGCACGCCGACGAGGGTGGGCGCGGAGCTCACGATCTCGGCTGTCGTCGTCGCCGGCTGCTTCAGTGCACGCCTGAGGTTCTGCGACTCCTGCGGCTCATCGACGATGGCGATCTTCCACTGGTTCGCGAGCTGCCAGGCGAGCAATGGACCGGCCATCGCGGCGTGCGCCTCGTCGACGAGACGGAAGTCCCGCTCGAGCCGGTCGACCACCGCCGTGTTCGCACCGAGCAGCGCTCGATCCTCCTGCAGAGCCCGCTCCAGCAGTGTCTGCCACCAGGCGAACTCCAGCTCGTCACCCACGCGCGACTCGGCGACGTGGCGAACGGACAGCTCCGCGAGCAGCGGCTCGAGACCGAGGTCAGCCAGCCGATCGCGCAGCTGCGCGCGCTCCACGAGGTTGTCGAAGACGTCGGACTTCGCCGCGAGACCGGCGAGAGTGCGCACGAGGCGGGCGACGGGGAGCGTCGACAGCGGTTCCCTGCGGCCGAGCGCGACATCGAGCTCGGCGAGCTCAGCCGTGACGCGCTGCCACGACGAGTGGACGTCGGCGAGCCCGAGTGGAACCTCGGGCGCAACCCCGGCTTCCACGAACCGCTGCCACTGGGTGCGCTGCGCCTGGATGCGCAGCAGCGACTCGTGCATCTCGGTGACATGGACGCCCGGGCGCACGTACTCCTTGGCGAGACGACGCAGCCGACGCCGGTTCGCCCCGGACATCGCGGGCGCGTCGCGGCGCGATCCGTGAGCCTGGATGAGCTCGCCCAGCGGACGCTCGAAGACGGTGGGGCTGAACCGGTCGAGAGAGTCGCGGATGCCCTGCAGCAGCCGCAGGTACTCACCGAGCTCGTCGATCGTCGAGAACGGGCGCATATGCGTCTGGGCGATGAGGGCATACCCGCGCTCGAGGAGGGCCGGCACGCTGTCGGAGTGCAGACGCGCTGCCAGCTGGTGCGCCGACTTCGCAGCCTCGGTGCTCGAGAACGTGACTCCGTACCAGGGCGAGTCGTCGGGTCCGAAGCGGAACTCGCCGAGGCGCGCGGCCTGCGCGAGCGCCGCTGCCGCCGACGAGCGATCGTCAGCGAGACGGCGGAGGGTCTCGGCGCTGAGTCGCGCCGTGGTCGACGGCGGGGTGGGCAGGGAGGCGAGCCTCGTGAGATGCCTGGTGGCGTCGAGCACCGACGAGTTCGTCCCCGCGACCGGAGCGGTGAGAGCGCTGCGATAATCCCTGAGCACCGTGCGGAGACGCACGAGAGCGTCATCGACGTCGCTGACCTTCGGAGCCGTCGCCTTCTCGTTCCGGCCGATCGCGCGGACGAGGTCCCGACGCACGTTCGCGGGAGACACCGCCAGGCTGTCGAGGCCGATGCCCGCAAGACGGTGCCGCACGCCGTCGAGGGTCGACCGTCGCGCCGAGACGACGAGCACCCTCTTGCCGGCCCGCACGAGTTCGCCGAGCGCGTTGATCACGGTCTGTGTGCCGCCTGTGCCGGGGAGCGTCGCGACGGTCAGCGAATGTCCGGCGGCGATCCTGGCGAGGAGCGCCTCCTGCTCTGCATCCGCATCGAGCAGCAGATTGTCGGATGCCGGCGCCCGGTCGTCCGGTCCGGTGTGGTGCGGCGCGGGTCGGCGGGCCGAGACCTGCTCGCGGTCACCGACGTGACCGGCCAGAGCGTTGAGCACGACGTGGTCCAGACTCCCGCCGTCGCGGGACATGGCACCGCCGACATCGGCGAAGGTCGAGACCACGAGCCGCGGCAGCACCGTGAAGGTGTCGATCGACCGCGTCGTGGCCCGAAGGCTGTCGATCACGGGCTGCGGCTTGAAGATCCCGCCGTCGTAGGCGAGGGAGGCGAGAGCCGCGGCGTCGATCGTGATGCCGAAGTGCTCACGCGCGATGCGCACGAGCTCGGGGTTCACCTCGAACGCGCCCTGCAGCTTGAGTTCGAAGTCGGAGTGGTGCCGACGGATGGCGAGGGGGCGAAGCAGCACGGGCGCCGAGAAATCCGCCCCGCCGATGCGCCAGCCGGCGACGCCGACTGCGAGGTGCACCGCCTCGATGCCGCGAACGGTGCGCAGCTCGGTGTTCTTCGCCGTGATCCGCTCGGCGGCGAGCCTCGCAGTGCGCAGACCGACCTCGTCGCGATAGAGATTCGACAGCAGGGTCGATTTGCCGGTGATGAACTGGGGAAGACTGCCGGGGTGGGCCTTCGAGATGTCGATGCTGGATTCGACCGTGTCGCGGAAGTTCACGAGCGGCGATGAGCCGCCGAGGTCAGCAGCTTCCGCACGCAGCCGAGTGCGCTCGGCCTCTGCCGCATGCGCGATGCCGATACCGGAGACCGGCTCGTGCGATTCGCCGAGGGTCACTGCGGCATCGGTCGCTGCGTCATCCGCAGCCTTGCCTTCACGTCGCCACACACCTCACACACTAAGCGCGCCTCGCCCCACAGGCGGTATCCCGGGCGGGTTTCACCGTATTTCCGCCCGCTCGAGGGCGGAGCGACGACCCTGTGGACTGCTTCTGCACCCGAGCGACGAGTCGGTGCGGTCTCCCCCGGTCGCGCTCGTGGGGACACTGCCGCGCCCCCGCTCCGGTCAGTATGGAGGCATGACCTTCCGCTATGACTTCGCACCGACTCCGTTCGGCGACGCCCTCGCGGTGTTCTCCGACGAGGGGCTCGTCCGATTCGACCTCTCGGAGTCGAATGATCCATCGGTTCCCTGGCTCCTCGAGAACATCGCGAGCCAGCTCCGGGCCGTCCCGGAACCCGACCCCGGTGCGGCAGACGAGGTCACCGAACTCCTCGACGCGTACTTCGGTGGATCGCCGGTGCGATTCCACGATCACCTGGCGCTCGACTGGCGCCTCATCGACGGGTTCGCGCGCACGGCGCTGCAGACCATCACCACCATCGAATGGGGAGAGACGATCAGCTACGGGGAGGTCGCGGTGCTGGCCGGGCGCCCCGGTGCCGCGCGGGCCGTCGGCACCGCCTGCCGTCTCAGTCCCTTCTCCATCGTCGTCCCCGTCCACCGCGTGGTGCGGTCGGATGGCACGACGGGTCAGTACGGCGCGCATCCCGAGCGCAAGAGGTTCCTTCTCGACCTCGAGTCGCACGGCTGACCGCACACGGGGACCCCGACGAGTAGGCCGTCGGGGTCCCCGTTCGCGTCATCGGCCGCTCAGTGGTCGACGGCCTTCTCGGCCCCGAAACCGGTGAGCGAGCGCACTTCCATCTCGGCCGCCAGGAGCGGCGACTCCTTGGTCCGGCTCGTGACCGTCCCGAGCCAGCCGAGGAAGAAGCCGAGCGGGATCGACACGATTCCCGGATTGTTCATCGGCCACAGCACGATGTCGATCCCGGGGATCATCGAGGTCGGCGACCCGGAGAACACCGGCGACAGGATGATCAGGATGATCGCCGCGGCGAGGCCGCCGTACATGCTCCAGACCGCACCGCGGGTGTTGAACCGTCGCCAGAACAGCGAGTAGAGGATCGTCGGCAGATTCGCCGAGGCGGCGACCGCGAACGCGAGCGCCACCAGGAAGGCGATGTTCTGCCCCTGCGCACCGATCCCGCCCACGATCGCGAGGATGCCGATCACGACCACCGTTCGGCGTGCGACGCGCACCTCGCCGTTGGGATCCGGCTCGACGGGGTTTCCGGCCGAGTCCTTCTTCCCCTTCTGGATCACGTTCGCATAGATGTCGTGCGCGAAGGAGGCTGCTGCCGTGATCGTGAGTCCGGCCACCACCGCGAGGATGGTCGCGAAGGCGACGGCCGAGATGAACCCGAGGAGGACCGGCCCGCCGAGATACAGGGCGAGCAGCGGCGCCGCCGAGTTCGGCCCGCCGGGTGCCGCCGCGATCACGTCCGCGCCGACGAGCGCGCCTGCTCCGTAGCCGAGCACCAGCGTCAGCAGGTAGAAGCCGCCGATCAGCCAGATCGCCCACACCACCGAACGACGAGCCTCCTTGGCGGTGGGGACCGTATAGAAGCGCATCAGCACGTGCGGGAGCCCCGCCGTTCCGAGCACGAGAGCCATGCCGAGAGAGACGAAGTCCCACGGGTTCGCCCCGTACTGCAGTCCCGGCGCGAGGATCGCGTCGCCCTTGTCGGAATTCGCCACAGCCGCCTCGAGCAGCGTGTTGAGGCTGAATCCGTTGATCGCCAGCACCCAGATCGTCATCGCGATCGCACCGCCGATGAGCAGGAACGCCTTGACGATCTGCACCCAGGTCGTGCCCTTCATGCCGCCGATGAGGACGTAGACGATCATCAGCACGCCGACGACGGCGATCACGATCGACTGACCGAGTCGGCCGTCGATTCCGAGCAGCAGGGAGACCAGCCCGCCGGCTCCCGCCATCTGCGCGAGCAGGTAGAAGAAGCACACTGCGAGCGTGGTGATCGCTGCCGCCATGCGCACTGGCCGCTGCTTCAGTCGGAACGACAGGACGTCGGCCATCGTGAACTTGCCGGTGTTGCGCATCAGCTCGGCGACGAGAAGCAGTGCGACGAGCCAGGCGACGAGGAATCCGATCGAATACAGGAAGCCGTCGTAGCCGTTGATCGCGATCGCACCGCAGATCCCGAGGAAGGATGCCGCAGACAGATAGTCGCCGGCGATCGCGAAACCGTTCTGCGGCCCCGTGAACGAGCGGCCCGCGGCGTAGTAGTCCGCCGCCGTCTTGTTGTTCCGGCTCGCACGGATGACGATGAACAGTGTCACCGCCACGAAGGCGACGAAGATCGAGATGTTGAGAACAGGATTGCTCTCCACCGCGATCTCCCCCGCGGCGGCGTGAATGCGGTTCATGCGTCAGCCTGCGCCTTCTCGAGCTCTTCGCGGATCTCGGTCGCTATCGGATCGAGTCTCCGGTTCGCGAATGCGACGTACCCCATCGTGATCGCGAAGGTGGTGACGAATTGTCCCAACCCCATGAGCAGCCCGACGGTGATATCTCCCCACACTCTCTGC
The DNA here is from genome assembly GCF_034045055.1 of Microbacterium sp. CFBP9023. NCBI lineage: Bacteria > Bacillati > Actinomycetota > Actinomycetes > Micrococcales > Microbacteriaceae > Microbacterium > Microbacterium sp. CFBP9023. The sequence goes on from NZ_JAXCWI010000002.1 coordinate 221,405, forward strand.
GACATGAATTCGGTCGCGAAGGCGGCGAGCAGGACGTAGACGAAATACCAGATGAGGAAGAATGCCGCGAGCGGGAAGATGAATGAGCGCTGCGTCTTCTTCAGTTCGCGGAATCGTGGTGATTCCTCGACAGCGATGTAGTCGATCGCTCCCGGCGAATCTGCCGTCGGATGGTCGGTCATGGGGCCTCCTTGCCTCATGTTCTGCGGCTCGCCCCGCATTGCCAGGCGAATGATAGGGTCGACGCTACGAAACGGGGACACAGCGCCGTCACCCCCGAAAGTAGGTAGTCGTGAGCACATCGACCGAGATGGAATCAGAGACCGAGCTCGTCGCCAGAGCAGTGCGCGAGCTCGCGCAGCGCACCCGGTTCCCGGTCGCCTTCGGCGGCCTGATCGACGAGGGCGTGGTCAGCGTCACCAGCATCGTCGGAAACCGCACGCACAGCCTCGACGGGTTGCGCGTCAGACCCGAACGCGGTCTCGGCGGACGGGCGATGATGGAGCTGCGCCCTCGCATGACGAGCGACTACGGGTCATCGCAGCAGATCACGCACGACTACGACGTGTTCGTGCTCGGCGAGGGCCTCAGGACTCTGCTGGCCCTGCCGATCGTCGTGAGCGGCCGTCCCCGAGGAGTCCTGTACGCGGGGGCCTGGGACCGGACACCCGTCGGCGGCGTGACCACGGCGCCGGCGATGCAGGTCGCACAGTCCGTCGCAGAGGAGCTCCGAGTTCGCGACGAGGTGGAACGTCGCCTTCGCTCGGTCACGCCGTCGTCCGCATCCGTCCCCCCGCGCCATCGCGAAGAGCTGCGGGAGAGCTTCGCCGAGCTTCGCAGCATCGCGGCATCCGTCGATGATGCGGATCTTCGGGCGCGCATCGCACAGGTGGAGCAGCGCCTCGTGATGCTCGCGGACGACGCGGTCTCCACCGGTACCGGGCCGATCCCGACGATTCATCTCTCCCGCCGCGAGACCGATGTGCTCGCCTGCGCCGCCCTCGGCGCGACGAATGCGGAGATCGGCGGGCAGCTCGGCCTTCGCGAGGGCACCGTCAAGGCGTATCTCGGCACGGCGATGTCCAAGCTCGACGCCTCGACCCGCCATGCCGCCGTGGCCAAGGCGCGGCGGGCCGGACTGCTCCCCTGAGTCACGCGCGGCGCTCCGCGGCACAGCGCTGCACAGGCCCTGCCCAGCGCTCAGGGCTATCGTGGATACTGGTCGGTGAACCCCGGCCCCGGACGAGGCAGACCAGTACCCGGTGAGCGAAAAGACTGGTCCGAAAGGACCGTCATGTCGTGGATCGTGCTTATCGTCTCCGGAGTCCTCGAAGCTGTATGGGCGACTGCGCTCGGCAAATCCGAGGGATTCACCAAGCTGTGGCCGAGCATCATATTCGCGGGCGGTCTGATCCTCTCGATGCTCGGGCTCGCATTCGCCATGCGTGATATCGCCACCGGCACCGCCTATGCGGTGTGGGTCGGCATCGGCGCGACTCTGACAGTGGTGTGGGCGATGATCACCGGCGACAGCGACATCTCCTGGCCGCGGATTCTGCTGCTCCTCGGCCTCGTCGGCTGCATCGTCGGCCTGAAATTGATCGACCCTGGTCACGAATAGCACTGCGGGCTCGGATATTCGGCAGTACTGTATTCCCATGGCAAGAAGAATTGTGCACCAGCTGGTTGACGACATCGACGGAAGCATCCTGGAAGTGGGCGAAGGCGAAACGGTCCATTTCTCGCTGAATGGCACTTCTTACGAGATCGATCTGAATTCCGCGCACGCAGAAGAACTGCGTGCGGCATTGGAACCGTATATCTCGGCTGGAAGACGGGCCGGCTCGGCGGCCTCGTCGCGGTCAGCAGCACCCCGGAAGCGCGCGGGTCGCAATCCCGAGGTCGCGGCGATCCGCGCCTGGGCGAACGACAACGGTTACACGCTCTCAGAGCGGGGCCGCATTCCCGCCCCGGTCGTCGAGGCGTACAACGCCGCGCACTGACTCAGTCTGAGGTCGCGACTCCGGGTTGAGCCCACGGCTCATCCCGGAGCGTGATCTCCTGGGCCATGTCGGACAGGAACCGGATGACGACGTCACGCTCGTCCGGAGTGAGTCGCGCCGCCGAGTAGAAGCGCTTGGCCTGCTGACGACCCACCGTCTCCATGGCCGCCTGCCGCGTCTCCGGCGTGATGGTGATCGCGAGAGCGCGCCGGTCGGTCGGATGCGGCGCCCGCCGGATATGTCCGCCCTTCTCGAGGCGGTCGAGCAGCTTCGTCGTCGACGCCGTCGATATGCCGAGGTGCGTCGCGATCCCCCCGGGAGTGGCCGTGGCCCCGCGGTTCGCGCACACGATCAGGTAATGCAGTGCGCGCATGTCCGTGTCGTTCAGGCGCATGTAGCGCCGTGAGGCGAGTGACAGCTTCTGCTCCGCGTCGCGGAGCTCACCGAGGGCGCCCATGACGAGCGCGATCTGGCGCAGGTCCTCGGGGTCGACACCTGATCGATCGATCAGAGTGCTCCGCGGATCCGCCGACTCGACGTCGTAGATCGCCGCGTGCGCGAGGCCGTCCGGAGAGATCGGGTCCTTGCGAGACAGCACATCGGACGCACCGCTTCCGCGGGGGGTGGCGTCGGGTCCGTCGTGCATGCCATCATGCTACACACGATTGTTTCGTGTTATGTTGATTATTAGCTAAGCTAGCGAAAATCGAGGAGGTTCCCCGTTGGATGAGGTCACCCTCCTCTCTGCAGACGGAGTCGCGATAGGCGTGTTCGCGAAAGATGCGGTGCACACCACCGATACTCCTCTTCACCTGGCCTTCTCCTGCCATGTCTTCGACCGGCAGGGGCGTCTTCTCGTCACGCGGCGAGCGCTGACGAAGCGCACCTGGCCCGGCGTCTGGACCAACAGCTTCTGCGGTCACCCCCGCCCGGGCGAGGACATGACACAGGCAGTGCATCGACGCGCGCAGGACGAGCTCGGACTCCGTCTCACCGACATCTCCCTGGTGCTGCCTGACTACCGCTATCGCGCGGTCGACGCGAGCGGGATCGTCGAGAACGAGATCTGCCCCGTGCACGTCGCCATCGCAGACGGCCCCCTCTCCCCCGATCCCGACGAGGTCGCCGAGTGGGCCTGGGTCGATCCGGCCGAGTTCGCTGACGCCGTCATCGGTGCCCCCTTCGCGTACAGTCCCTGGCTCGTGGAGCAGCTGCCCCGACTGCGCGACCTCGGGGTGGTGTGATCATGACCGCGACCGTGACGCAGACCGCGCCGCGAGAGGACATGAGCACCCGTGTCGAAGAGGTGCTCCGACAGCGCTTCGCCATTCACTGCGAGAACGCCGAGGTGTACGGAGCCGAGTTCGCCGCCCTCTGGCGCGCGACCGCCGACCACGCTCTCGGCGGCAAGCTCGTGCGCCCGCGGCTGCTGCTCGACATCCACCGCGCGCTCGTCCCGACCGCAGGCGAGGACGCGATGATCGGGGCCGTCGACATAGCGACCCATATCGAGCTCCTTCACTATGCCTTCCTCCTTCACGACGACGTCATCGACGGAGACCTGACCCGCCGCAAGCGACCCAATCTGATCGGGCAGCTCGCCGCCGGCACACCGGGCGCCTCCGAGCAGGACGCGCTGCACTGGGCCAGGTCCAGCGCGATCCTGATGGGCGATCTGATGCTCTCGGCCGCGATCATGGGCTTCGCCCGGGCGGATGTGCCGGCGCACACACGAGGACGCCTCCTCGACCTGGTCGAGCAGACGATCCTCGAGACGGTGGCCGGCGAGCACACCGACGTCGCATTGAGCCACGGGATCATCGCCTCCGACGTCGACACCGTGCTGTCGATGAGCGTCTACAAGACGGCCACCTATTCGTTCTCGCTCCCGCTGCGCGCCGCGGCGCTCCTCGCCGACTCCTCCACCTCGGCCGAGGAGACGCTGCAGGCCGTCGGCCGCCACCTGGGTCTCGCCTACCAGCTTCAGGACGACCTGCTCTGCGTCTTCGGCGACCACCGGACGCACGGCAAGGACCCCTTCTCCGACCTGAGAGAGGGCAAGGAGACGGCCATCATCGCCTTCGCGCGGTCGACGAGCGCCTGGCACGACATCGAACCGCGGTTCGGTTCGGCGGACCTCAGCCTGCACGACGCCACCTCGATGCGCGATCTGCTGCGCGAGTGCGGAGCGGAGCGATTCGTGATCGGCCTCATCGGCGATCAGCTGGACGCGGTCTACGCCCTGCTGTCCGAGGCGGAGCTCGCCGGCGAGATCAGCTCGGATGCCGCACGGTCGATCCTCGTCTCCACCTCCCGCCTCGAAGGGCGTCACGCATGACCCCGAACCCTCACGACGCATCGGGTGCGAGTCTGGGGCGGTTCAACCGCGCCGCCGACACCGCATCCATCGAGGTCATCCGCACATATTCGACATCCTTCGGACTCGCGACGCGCCTGCTCGGCGAGAGACACCGTCAGCACGTGCGCAACATCTACGCGATGGTGCGCATCGCAGACGAGATCGTCGACGGAGTCGCCGCCCAGGCGGGGCTCGACGAGTCGGCGCAGAGCGGAGCGCTCGCGTCGTACGTCTCGGAGACGCACCGGGCGATGCGCGTGGGGTACAGCACGGACCTCGTCCTGCACGCCTTCGCGCGAACGGCGAGGGAGTGCGGGATCGGCGAAGATCTCACGCAGCCGTTCTTCGACTCGATGGCCGCCGACATCGCTGCGGAGTCGCACTTCACGTCCTACGACGCGGCGGCTCATGAGCGGTACGTCTACGGCTCTGCCGAGGTTGTCGGCTTGATGTGCCTGCGCGTCTTCCTGCGGGACGAGCGGCGCACCGACAGAGAGCTCGAGACACTGACGCACGGAGCACGGCAGCTCGGTGCGGCATTTCAGAACGTGAACTTCCTGCGCGACCTCGCGGATGACACGGATCGACTGCAGCGCGGTTACCTCGGCGACGGCGGCCGCCTCACCGACGGCGATCGGGACGAGTGGGTGCGCACGATCACGGCGCAGCTCGATGATGCGGCGCGCTCGATCCCGCTGCTGCCCAAGGACTCTCGCGCCGCGGTCCGCAGCGCACTCGCGCTGTTCGCCGCTCTCACGCGCCGGGTCGCGAAGACTCCGGCCTCGAGTCTCTACGAGCAGCGGGTGCGCGTACCCGATCCGGTGAAGGCGATGCTGGCCGCGCGCTCGGTGCTCGTGACCGCGATGGAGCGGAGCCGATGAGCCGGGTAGCGGTCATCGGCGCAGGCGTCGCCGGTCTCGCCGTCGCCGGGCTGCTCGCCCGTGACGGCCACGATGTGACCGTCTATGAGAAGAACGGCCGTGTCGGTGGTCGTGCAGGCACCATCGAGCGCGACGGCTTCCGCTTCGACTCCGGGCCCTCGTGGTACCTCATGCCCGAGGTGTTCGATCACTTCTTCGAGATGATGGGCACCTCGACCCAGGAGCAGCTCGATCTGACCCTCCTCGATCCCGGGTATCGCGTATTCCGGGCGCCGCTCGCGGACGGGCGCACGGCGCCGTCCGTCACGGTTCCCACCGGTCGTGACGCGGTCGCGCGCCTCTTCGAGTCACGCGAGCCCGGCGCCGCACAGGCCCTGGATGCCTACCTCGACTCGGCGCACGACGCCCGTGTGATGGCCGAGCGCTATTTCCTCTACAACCCGTTCACGAGGCTGCGCACGCTGATGACACCGGAGGTGCTGCGCGCACTCCCCCGTCTCTTCAGCCTGCTGGGCACGCGCCTGCAGTCGTTCGCGGCGCGGCGTTTCCGTGACCCGGTCATCCGGCAGCTGCTCGGGTACCCCGCCGTGTTCCTCGGCACGGACCCCCGCACCGCACCGGCGATGTACCACCTCATGAGCGCTCTCGACCTCGATGAGGGCGTCAGCTACCCCCAGGGCGGATTCTGGCGCGTCGTCGAGCGCATCGCGGAGCTCGCGGAGGCGGCCGGAGCCGAGATCGTGCTGGATGCCGATGTCACGGCGATCAGCACCGGCGTCCGGTCGGGTGCTCCGACCGTCACGGGCATCGAGTGGCGCGACGCCGACGGAATCGCGCACCGGGCCGAAGCGGACATCGTGGTGTCCGGCGCCGATCTTCACCACACCGAGACGGCGCTGCTGCCGCCGCACCTGCGCACCTACCCCGATTCCTGGTGGCAGCAGCGCACGAGCGGTCCCGGCGCCGTGCTGGTGATGCTCGGCATCCGTGGTTCCGTGCCCGAGCTGCCGCATCATTCCCTGTTCTTCACGGAGGACTGGGATGCGAACTTCGACGCGATCTTCGGCGACGACCCCGAGATCCCCTCACCCGCATCGATCTATGTCTGCCGCCCGAGCGCGACCGACCGCACCGTGGCCCCCGAGGGCCACGAGAACCTCTTCGTGCTCGTGCCGATCCCCGCCGACACGGCGTTGGGAGCGGGCGGCTCCGACGGTGCCGGCTCCGCGGCGATCGAGCAGGCCGCGGATGCGGCGATCGACCAGATCGCGAGCTGGGCCGGCATCCACGACCTGCGTGAGCGCATCGTGGTGCGCGAGACCAAGGGCCCCGCGGACTTCCTCGAGGACTACAACTCGTGGCGCGGCGGGATGCTGGGGCCGGCGCACATCCTGTCCCAGAGCGCGATGTTCCGTGCTCAGAACGAGTCGCGCCAGGTGTCGGGCCTGTACTACGCGGGTGCCACGACCGCGCCGGGCGTGGGGGTGCCGATGTGCCTCATCAGCGCGGAGATCGTTCTCAAGCGCATCCGCGGCGACCATTCCAGCGGCCCTCTCGATGTCGCGACCCCGGCAGGGTCCACCCGCGGGGAATCCTGATGGGCTTCCTGTATCTCGCGCTCCTGCTCACCACGCTCGGCTGCATGCTGCTGCTCGACCGGCGGTTCCGGCTCTTCTTCTGGAGCGACGCGGTGACCGCGGCGATCGTCACGGCGATCGGATTCGCCTTCTTCCTCGCGTGGGACGTCGCCGGCATCGTCGGAGGGATCTTCTTCCGGGGCGAGGCCGCCGTCGCGACGGGGATCGTCCTCGCCCCCGAGCTCCCCATCGAAGAGCCTGTCTTCCTGCTCTTCCTCGTCGTCTGCACCATGGTCGTCTACACCGGGGCTGTGCGGATCCTCACCCGACTGCGCCGACGCCCGGCGGAGGTCGCATCGTGACCTACATCGAGCTCTCCGCATGGTTCGTCGGCGTCGCCGTCGTGGCGGCCGTCGTTCTCTCCGTGGTCGCTGGTCGGAACAGAGCCCATCTCGGCGCGATCGCCGCGACCGTCGTCGTGCTCTTCCTCCTCACCGCCGTCTTCGACACCGTCATGATCGCCACCGGTCTGTTCCACTACTCCCCCGACCACCTCCTCGGGGTGCACATCGGTCTCGCACCGCTCGAGGACTTCGCCTATCCGCTCGCAGGGGCCGTGCTGCTGCCGACCCTGTGGGCAGCGCTGCGCGCGCGTCGACGCGCGCGCGCCGGCCTCCGAAGCGCCGAGGAGGATCCCTCGTGAGCTCCTCGACCCGCGGATCCACCGGTCGCGACGCCCGGCAGATCGTCCTCTCCTCCCGCCCGATCAGCTGGATCAACACGGCATTCCCCTTCGCGGCCGCCTACCTCCTCAGCACGCGCGAGATCGACCTGACGCTGATCATCGGCACCCTCTACTTCCTCGTGCCGTACAACCTGGCCATGTACGGCATCAACGACGTGTTCGATTACGCGTCCGACCTCGCCAACCCGCGCAAGGGCGGGATCGAGGGCGCGCTTCTCGCCCCCCGCATACACCGCGCGACCCTGTGGGTGGCGGTCGTGACGAACGTCCCGTTCCTGGTCTACCTCGTGGCGGTCGGGAATCCCGCATCCTGGCTCTGGCTCGCGATCAGCGTGTTCGCGGTGATCGCCTACTCCGCACCCGGGCTCCGGTTCAAAGAGCGGCCGTTCCTGGATTCGACGACCTCGAGCCTGCACTTCGTCACTCCGGCGATCGTGGGGCTGACCCTTGCCGAGGGCGCCGTCACCTCGACAGCGGTCATCGTGCTGCTCGCGTTCTTCCTGTGGGGCATGGCCGCGCACGCCTTCGGAGCGGTGCAGGACATCGCGCCCGACCGCGAAGGGGGCATCGGCTCGATCGCGACCGTGATCGGAGCACGGGCGACCGTACGGCTGTCGATCGCGCTGTGGGCACTCGCCGGCATCGCCATGCTGTTCACGTCCTGGCCGGCACCCTTGGGCGCCGCACTCGCGCTGCCGTACATCGTCAACGCCGCACCCTGGTGGAACGTCACCGACGACACATCGGCGGGGACCAACCGCGCGTGGCGACGCTTCATCTTCCTCAACTACTTCGCCGGGTTCCTCGCGACGATGATCCTCATCCTCGCCTGGGCCTCCTGACGCACCCCGATCCCCTGCACCTTCCGAGAGGAATCTGATGTCCACCCCTGAGCACGCGCCCACCCCGCCGACCCGAGAGCGCACGCGTCGGCACTCCTGGGCGCGCGTCTTCATCCCCGTCGCCCTCATCCTCATCTGGCTGGTGGGCGCAGGGCTCGGCGGCCCGCTGTTCGGCAAGGTGGACGAGGTCTCATCGAACGATCAGACGAGCTACCTGCCTGAGTCGGCCGATGCGACGCAGGTGCAGAAGCTCCTCGGCGAGTTCAACGACAGCGATGCCATTCCGGCGATCGCGGTGTTCGTCGCCGATGACGAGCTGTCGGAGTCAGACCTCCAGACCATCTCGGATGCGGTGGCCGACGCGCCCTCCGTCGAGGGCGTGAGCGAAGACGTCTCTCCCGCTCTGACGTCGGACGACGGCAAGGCCGTCCAGGCGTTCATCCCGATCGAGGGCGACGCGGAACTCGCCGACGCGATCGATGCACTCGGCACTCAGCTGCGGGATGCCGCGCCTGACGGCGTCACCGTCTACATCACGGGTCCCGCAGGATTCAGCGCCGACCTCGTCGCCGGGTTCGCCGGCATCGACGGCCTCCTCCTGGGCGTGGCCCTGCTCGCGGTGCTCGTCATCCTCGTGCTGGTCTACCGCTCGTTCCTGCTGCCGATCGTCGTGCTCTCGACGAGCCTCTTCGCACTCTGCGTCGCCCTCCTCGTGGTCTGGTGGCTGGCGAAGTTCGAGGTGCTGCTGCTCAGCGGCCAGACCCAGGGCATCCTCTTCATCCTGGTCATCGGAGCGGCCACCGACTACGCGCTGCTCTTCGTGGCGCGGTTCCGCGAAGAGCTGCGCGTCACCCGAGACAAGGGGGCCGCCGTGCTGGCGGCCTGGAAGGGCTCCTTCGAGCCGATCGTGGCCTCCGGCGGGACTGTCATCGCCGGACTGCTCTGTCTGTTGCTCAGCGACCTCAAGTCGAACAGCACCCTCGGTCCGGTGGCCGCCATCGGCATCGTGTTCGCGATGCTCGCCGCGCTCACACTGCTGCCGGCTCTCCTGCTGTTGTTCGGCCGCGCGGTGTTCTGGCCCCGTCGCCCGAAGTTCGAGCCCGAGGTCGTCGCTGACGAGCACGGCATGCGCAAGACGGGCCTGTGGGCACGGCTCGCGAACCTCATCACCCGCCGCCCTCGCGTCATCTGGATCGTGACGACCCTGGTGCTGCTCGCCGGCGCTTCGGGCGTCCTGCAGCTGAACGCCGTCGGCGTGCCCCAGTCCGATCTCGTGCTCGGCGCGTCCGAGGCGCGCGACGGTCAGGTGGCTCTGGGCGAGCACTTCCCCGGCGGCTCCGGCAGTCCCGTGTACGTGGTCGTCGCGGAGGACGAGCTGCAGGATGCCGCCGACGTGCTGCTGGCCGACGATGGAATCGACGGGGTCTCTGTCACGGCCGCTGACTCGCCGAGCGGTTCGGCGCCGGTCACGGAAGACGGCCTGGTCGCCGTCGGCCCTCCCGGGACCCCGGTGCCCGAGCCCACCGTCGTCGACGGAGACGTTCTTCTTCAGGGCACTCTGACCGACGCGGCCGACTCTGACGCGGCTGCCGCGACGGTGCGGGACCTGCGCACCCAGCTGGACGAGCTCGATGCTCTGGTCGGCGGAGTGACGGCGACCGCGATCGACACGAACGACGCCTCGATCCATGACCGCAACCTGATCATCCCGGTCGTCCTGGTCGTGATCATGCTGATCCTGATGCTGCTGCTGCGGTCGATCCTCGCGCCGGTGCTGCTCATCATCACCACGGTGCTGTCGTTCGGCACGGCGATGGGCGTCTCGGCGCTGGTCTTCAACGGAGTGTTCGACTTCCCCGGTGCCGATCCTGCGGTTCCGCTCTACGGATTCGTGTTCCTCGTGGCACTCGGCATCGACTACAACATCTTCCTGATGACGAGGGTGCGCGAGGAGTCGCTCGAGCACGGCACGCGCGAAGGCGTGCTTCGCGGACTCTCGATCACCGGCGGCGTGATCACGTCTGCGGGTCTCGTACTCGCAGCGACCTTCGCCGCCCTGTCGGTGATCCCGATCCTGTTCCTCGCGCAGCTCGCGTTCATCGTCGCGTTCGGAGTGCTGCTCGACACCTTCGTGGTGCGCTCGCTGCTCGTGCCGGCACTCGCCTACGACCTGGGTCGAGTGATCTGGTGGCCATCGAAGCTGTGGCGCAACGGCCGTGACTGAGATGTGCCCTCGACTGGATTCGAACCAGCGACCTGCCCTTTAGGAGAGGGCTGCTCTATCCTGCTGAGCTACGGGGGCGAGGATTCCATTCTAGAGGAAGCCCCGCCCCCGCCTTCCGTTCACGCGGCGAGGGCCAGGTACGGCTCCCATCGCGGGTCGCTCCGCTCCGTGCCGCGGACCGTCCACGCCGTCCCGTGCGGAGGACGAGGCGCGAACCTCAGTTCCCAGCGCATCTCCTGCGGCGTGCGGTCGCTCTTGGTGTTGTTGCAGCGCAGGCAGCACGCGACGAGGTTCTCCCACGAATCAGCCCCTCCCCGCGAACGCGGCATCACGTGGTCGATGGTCGAGGCCGCCTTGCCGCAGTAGCCGCAGCGGTGGTTGTCACGGCGGAGGACGCCCCGCCGTGTGACCGGGACCCGTCTGCTGATCGGAATGCGCACATACCGCGAGAGGACGATGACGGCAGGACGGTCGTAGACGCCGTGACTGCCCCAGACGGGGTCGTCCTCGACACGTTCGATGACCGTCGCCTTGTCGTTCATGACCAGGACCAGGGCTCTCTTGAACGACACGATCGCGAGCGGTTCGTATCCTGCGTTCAGTACAAGTGTGCGCATCGTCATCCTCTCGATCCGCCGGGACGGCTTCCCGGCACTCTCGACTCACACGAAGCCGCACAGGACGGAAGCGTTCGCGGGGATGAAAAAAGGCGCTGTCTACAGACAGCGCCTCATGCGCACGGCAAGACCGTGGCGTCCCTGCGGACGATGCAGAAGGACGTGACGACCGAGGGCATCCATGGTTCGGATGTTCGGTATTCGCTCCATCAGCTTCTCCCGACTATGCGACAACGGGTTCAGGCTAACCCATCAGCAGCACAGGAGGGTCAAACTGCGGGTGAACGCACGAAGGCGTGTCCGCGAGGGAAAGATGAAGGTGCGAGCGATCAGCCCGCGTTGGCGCCGAGCCAGGCGATCGGCTCCATGAGGCCGCCGTTGACCCAGACCTCGAAGTGCAGGTGGTTGGCTGTCGAGCGTCCGGTGCTGCCGACGAAGCCGATGAGCTGTCCGGCGGCGACGGTCTGCCCCGCCTGGACCTGACGCGAACCGTAGATCATGTGACCATAGGTCGTCTGCACGCGCTGACCGCCCACGACGCTGTCGAGCATGACGGCGACGCCGTATCCGCCGATGCTCTCGGCAGAGGCACGGACGACGCCCGCAGCCGCAGCGTAGATCGGGGTGCCGGCCGGGGCGAGCATGTCGGCGCCCTGGTGAGCGCCGCCGACGGTGCGGCTGACGTTGTAGGAACCCTGGGGAAGCGGGTACCGGACCTCGCCGGAACCGGGCGACACCAGCGCGTAGCGACCGATGTCGAAGCTGGTGTTCGACGCAGAGGCGACGGAGGCTGCAGCAGCGGCCGCGCGGGCCTTCGCGGCCTCTTCGGCCTTCTTCTTCTCGATCTCGTCCGGAGTCGTGGCGCTGAAGGTACCGCGACTCAACGGAGCGGCGGTCGCGTCGGACGCGACGACCAGAGACTGGGCGTCGACAGCAGCGAGCTGCTGGACGGTCGCTGCGGTCTCTGCCGGCTTCGATGCGGCGTAGGCGGGAAGAGCGACAGCAGCGACGAGAGCACCGACGGCCCCGAAGATGGCGATCGAACGCAAGGGCTTAACGACCTTGCGAGCGTCGACGCGGCTGCGAGAGCTGCGGGCGACTGCTCGATCTTCAGTTGTCTTCTCGGGCGATTCGATGTCTTTGGCCAAAACTTAGTCCTCCTGCGCCTGCACGCTCGGGAAGCGCTGGCTCGTCGGCACTCTGCTCTCGTGGCACGTATGTAGCTCGGGTACGTTGTGCGGTCTGACCGGGAGGTCGACGAGCCTGGAAGGCGAATCCTCTCGGGTGTCGTCAGCGGGCTTCTTCGACGACTCGTCCGAGGTTACCGGAAGATAACGATCCTGTCACCCTGCGAACCTGGCAATCCTCGGAGAGGCGGAATCACGCGGATGTCGGGCCCTTCAGCCTCGAAGTTCAGGCGGGCTCGCCGACCAGGAAGATGTGCGAGGCGAGTTCGACGGGGAGCTCCAGACCGTCTTCCTTGCCCTCCATCTGGATGAGCACGTAGCCCTCGTTGAAGCGATAGTCGCCCTTCGCACCGGGAACCACGCCTGCGTCTCGCAGCTGCTCGAGCAGCTCCGGGTCGACCTGAGCGGGCTCGGCGAGACGGCGGACGGTGCCATCGATCGGAGCGCCGGCGGCGTTCAGCTTCTGCACGAGCCCGATGACGCCCTCGTCGAACGTGCGCGCAGGCGCGTCGCCGAGCTGGTCGAGGCCCGGGATCGGGTTGCCGTACGGGGACTCCGTGGGGTGGCCGAGCAGCTCGACGAGACGACGCTCGACCTGCTCGCTCATCACGTGCTCCCAGCGGCACGCCTCTTCGTGGACGAACGCCCAGTCGAGGCCGATCACGTCGGAGAGAAGGCGCTCGGCGAGGCGGTGCTTGCGCATGACGTTGACCGCCTTGCGGCGGCCGGCGTCGGTGAGTTCGAGGGTGCGGTCTTCGGAGACGACGACGAGGCCGTCGCGCTCCATGCGCCCGACCGTCTGCGAGACCGTCGGACCCGAGTGGCCGAGCCGCTCGGAGATACGCGCACGCAGCGGCACGATGTTCTCCTCCTCGAGTTCGAGGATGGTGCGGAGGTACATCTCCGTGGTGTCGATCAAGTCCGTCATGTGGCCCTCCGGGTCTTCTTAGGCAAGCCTACATTCCCGCGCGGACATCAGGGCGTCATGCGGTGAAGGCACCGGGGGCCCACGCCGTAGAATCAACGCATGGCGATCGAGATTCCCCGTGACCTCCTGCCCGCTGACGGCCGCTTCGGCTGCGGTCCCTCGAAGGTGCGCACCGAGCAGCTCGATGCGCTGCTCGCCGCAGGTCCGACGTTGCTCGGCACCTCGCACCGACAGGCACCCGTCAAGAACCTGGTGGGCAGCGTCCGCGAGCAGCTCGCAGCACTCTTCCGCCTTCCCGAGGGATACGAGATCATCGTCGGCAACGGCGGCTCGACGGCGTTCTGGGACGCCGCCGCCTTCGGCCTGATCGAGCGCCGCAGCCAGAATCTGGTGTTCGGGGAGTTCGGCGGCAAGTTCGCCGCCGCCGCTGCCGCACCGTGGCTCGAGGCGCCGGATGTGCGCAAGTCCGAGCCGGGCTCGCGCACCGCTGCAGAGGTCGTCGACGGCATCGACGTCTACGCCTGGCCGCACAACGAGACGTCGACCGGCGTCTCGGCACCGATCGAGCGCGTGGTCGCCGACGGCGCTCTGACCGTCATCGACGCGACCAGCGCGGCCGGTGGCATCGACTTCGACGCCTCTCAGGCGGACGTCTACTACTTCGCGCCGCAGAAGAACCTCGGCTCCGACGGGGGCCTGTGGTTCGCCGCGGTGTCGCCCGCCGCCGTCGACCGCATCGAGCGCATCGCCGCTTCGGGTCGGTACATCCCGGAGTTCCTCAGCTTGAAGAATGCCGTCGACAACTCGCGACTCAACCAGACGCTGAACACTCCCGCGCTGACGACGCTGCACCTGCTCGACAGCCAGCTCAGCTGGATCCTATCGAACGGCGGCCTCGCCTGGGCCGGCGCCCGCACGGCGGAGTCGTCCGGCATCCTCTACGACTGGGCGGCGGCGTCCACGGTGGCGACCCCGTTCGTCACGGACGCGGCGCACCGGTCACCGGTCGTCGTGACCATCGACTTCGACGACAGCATCGATGCGGCGGCGGTCGCCAAGACCCTGCGCTCCAACGGCATCGTCGACACCGAGCCGTACCGCAAGCTCGGTCGCAACCAGCTGCGCGTCGCGACCTTCGTCTCGATCGAACCGGACGACATCCGACAGCTCACCCGCTCTCTCGACTACGTCCTCGAGCAGCAGGGCGCCTGACACCCACCGACGAAGACGAAAAGGGGCCTCGTGCGAACGCGGCCCCTTTTCTCATTCGTCCCGTGGACGATCATTCCTCGTCGTCGGAGTCCTCGTCGTCGTCGGAGTCGTCGGAGTCGTCGGAGTCCTCGTCGTCGTCGGAGTCGTCGGAGTCGTCATCCTCGTCGTCGGAGTCGTCATCCTCGTCGGAGACGTCGTCCTCGTCGTCATCCGATTCGTCCTCGTCGTCGTCGTCCGCGTCGTCGTCGTCCGCGGCGGCGGAGTCGTCGAGCTCGTCGATGTCGACTCCGTCGAGGTCACCGGCGTGCAGCTCTCGCGGCTCCGCGGCCAGTTCGTCCTCATCGATGTCGTCATCGTCGTCGTCGTCGTCGTCGTCGTCGTCGTCGAGTTCATCGTCGTCATCGTCGTCGAGGTCATCGCCGTCGAGATCGTCATCGGAGTCGTCGTCCTCGACCGATGCGGCATCCTCGTCGTCCGCGGCGGCCGCGGCCGCCTGCTCCGCGAGCTCCACCTGGTGGGCGCGGTACTCGGCGAGGCGTTCGGCCCACGGCACCCATTCGGGTGCGAGCAGGGCGCCGTCGCCCGGCAGCAGCTCGAGTTCGAGCACCGTCGGCTCCTCGTCATCGACGCGAGCGACCGTGACGGTCCAGAACCAGCCGGGGTATCCGGGGAGCCGGTTCTCGAAGCGCAGCGAGACCGAGCCGTCCTCCTCGGGGAGATAGTCGGCTGCGGGTCCGACGGTCGACGCCGGAGTGATCTCGTGCAGGGCGGCGAGCGCGAGATCATGAGCGTCGATCAGACGCTGGTCCGCCTCAGGCTTCGAGGTCATCGGCTACCTTGCGCAGAACTGCCGCGATCTTGCGGCCTTGTGCAGACGAGGGGTAGCGGCCGCGACGCAGGTCGCCGCCCATTCCGTCGAGGAGCTTCACGAGATCCTCGACGATGATCGCCATGTCGTCCGCGGGCTTGCGCTTCGCCTTCGCGAGGCTCGGCGGCGCTTCGAGCACCCGGACGGACAGCGCCTGCAGGCCGCGCTTGCCGTCGGCGACACCGAACTCCACGCGTGCACCCGCCTTCACAGCGGCGCCGGCCGGCAGAGCGGAGGCGTGCAGGAAGACGTCCTGGCCGTCATCGGCGGCGATGAAGCCGAAACCCTTGTCTTCGTCGTAGAACCTGACCTTGCCGGTGGGCATGGAAGAAACCTCGCTGAGTCGGTGTGGAGCTGGATGGGACGCACGTGTGCGGCCACCCCCAGCCTACCGGTCGCCGGGCACGGAATCCGTAGGTCACGATGCGGAACCGTGCCACCCCGCAACGACTAGGCTGAGACGGATGAGCACCAAGAGTCCCGAACCTGAGGTTCCCGTTCGCCGCATCGATCGCATTCTGGCGTTCACGGCACTCGGACTCGCTGCGGCGTCCATCATCTGCTTCTTCGCGATCATCATCGGCACAGCGGTCGGCATGCAGCAGGAGGACTTCGGTTCAGGCGCATGGCCGTTCATCGCCGCGATCCCCTACTGGGGGCTCCCCGCCGCCTTCGTCATGATCATCGTGCTCCTCGCCATGAGCTTCATCCGCAAGGGGCGCGCGGCATCGCGGCCCTGAGGTATCCGGCATGAGCACGCACGCCCGACCGCTGGCCGAATGGCTGTCCGCGGCGAGTGACGAGCAGCTCAGCACCCTCTTCACGGCACGGCGCGTGCGCCCGGACGTCAACTGGCAGGACTTCTTCGACGCCGCCGAAGCGCTTCTCGATCCCGCGTCGCTCGCTCGAGTCCTCCCCACCCTGACGCGCGACGAGGCCGCAGCCCTTCTCGCGTTCGCAGCGAGTCCCGCGTCGGAACATTCCGCGCAGCGCGAGACCCTCGAAAGCCTCGCGCTGCTGCGCCCGGACGGGGCGCCCTTCCCGCCGGTGGTCACCGCCGTCGCAGATCGTGCGGAGCCGAGTGCGCCCAGCGACACCGTGCCGGAGCCCACGACCGACACCGAGACGGCCCACGCTGCCGAGCGCGCCTTCACCACCGTCTCGACCCTGGCCGATCTGCTCCTGCTCGCCCGCGAGAAGCCCTTCACCCTGCTGGCCGGCGGCAACGTCAGCGCCGGTGAGAAGCGACAGCTCGGCGAGTCGGGCGTCGTGGCCGAATCGATCGACGCGCTGATCGCCATCGCCGTCGACTCGCGCCTCGTCGCACCGGACGCCCGCAGACTGCGCACGACGCCACAGACCGAGGAATGGCTGCGATCGTCCGTGGCCGATCGGTGGAGCACCCTGGTCGAATGCTTCCGCGACGCTCTCCCCCGCGGTCTGCGCACCGCGGATGGCGGGTGGATCCCCCCGAGCGACTGGGCCGACGCTCACCCCTGGGACCCTGCCTGGGCAGAGCAGAGCACGGCTCTGCTGGAGCGCGCCCGCCTGCTCGGGCTCATCGCCGATGAGGGCCGTGAGCCCGCATGGGCGGCGGCGATCCGGCGCGGCGCGAGCGTCGATGCCACTCCCCTCACGGCACTCCTCCCGAGCGAGGTCGATCGCATCTTCCTCCAGAACGATCTGAGCGCGATCTCCCCCGGCCCGCTGGCCCCCGGTCTGGACGTGCGGCTGCGCACGATCGCCGCGCGCGAGTCCGCCGCTCAGGCCTCCACCTATCGGTTCACTCCCGAATCGATCGCCCACGCACTCGTCGCCGGCGAGACGGAGCAGTCGATCCTCGAGTTCCTCGAGTCGCTCTCGCTCACCGGCATCCCCCAGCCGCTCCGGTATCTCGTCACCCAGACCGCCCAACGGCACGGCCTGGTGCGGGTGTCGACAGACGCCGAGACCGGGCGAACGCGCATCGAGAGCAGCGACCAGCATCTGATCGAGGCCATGTCCGTCGACCAGGGGCTGCGGCCGCTCGCCCTCACGAAGCACGTCGCCTCGCTCACGACCCGCGTCGGGCGCGACACCGTGTACTGGGCGCTCACGGATGCCCGCTACCCGGCGACGCTCGTCGACGAAGACGGACACGCGGTGGCCGGCGAACGGAACCCGGTCTCCGAGGCGACGCCCGACCCGGCGCCGGACTACTCGGGCCTCATCGCCGCGCTGCGCTCGCACCAGGGTCCCGACGCCGACGCGGCCTGGCTCGACCGCGAGCTCGAGGCCGCCGTGCGCGCGAAGGCCGTGCTGCGGGTCAGCGTGGGCATGCCGGACGGATCGACCAGGGAGCTGATCCTCGAGGCGACCGGGCTGGGCGGAGGCCGGCTGCGCGGGCGCGACCGGGCAGCCGACGTCGAGCGCACGCTTCCGGTGTCGAGCATCCGCGCCGCCACCGTGATCGCACAGTAAACTGGACAGCTATGTCTGATGGCCCCCTGATCGTCCAGAGCGATCGCACCGTGCTGCTCGAAGTCGCCCACGCCGCTGCCGAGAGCGCCCGCCACGAGCTGGCGATCTTCGCGGAGCTCGAACGCGCGCCGGAGCACATCCACACCTACCGGATCACGCGGCTCGGCCTGTGGAACGCCCGCGCCGCCGGGCACACCGCCGAGGACATGCTCGACACGCTGGACCGCTGGTCCCGGTTCCCCGTGCCCCCGTCGGTGGCCGTCGACCTGCGCGAGACCGTGAACCGCTATGGGCGCCTCGTCATCGAACGCGACGACGAGGGCACCCTGATCCTGCGTTCGACCGACCCCGCCGTGCTCGCACAGGTGGCGAACAACAAGCGCATCCAGCCGCTGCTGATCGGCCACCCGGCTCCCGACACGTTCATCGTCGATGCCTGGGCGCGCGGTCAGATCAAGCAGGAGCTCCTGAAGATCGGCTGGCCTGCAGAAGACCTCGCCGGCTACACCCCCGGCACCCCGCACGAGATCGAACTGGCAGAGGACGGATGGGCGATCCGCCCCTACCAGCAGGATGCCGTCGACGCCTTCTCGAAGGACGGCTCGGGCGTCGTCGTCCTCCCCTGCGGCGCCGGCAAGACGATCGTCGGCGCCGGCGCGATGGCCGCGACGAAGACCACGACCCTCATCCTCGTCACCAACACGGTCTCGGCTCGGCAGTGGCGCGACGAACTGCTCAAGCGCACGAGCCTCACGCCCGAGGAGATCGGCGAGTACTCGGGGCAGGCCAAAGAGGTCAAGCCGGTGACGATCGCGACCTACCAGATCCTCACGGCCAAGAGGAAGGGCGAGTACGCCCACCTCGCCCTGCTGGATGCTCTCGACTGGGGCCTCATCGTCTACGACGAGGTCCACCTGCTCCCCGCACCGGTGTTCAAGCTGACCGCCGACCTCCAGGCGCGTCGCCGGATCGGCCTCACCGCCACGTTGGTCCGCGAGGACGGACGCGAGGGAGACGTGTTCAGCCTGATCGGGCCCAAGCGGTTCGACGCCCCGTGGAAGCAGATCGAGGCGCAGGGTTTCATCTCCCCCGCCGTCTGCTACGAAGTTCGGGTCGACCTCCCGCCGGACGACCGGCTCGAATACGCCGCCGCGACCGACGACGAGCGCTACCGCCTCGCCGCCTCCGCCCCGGCGAAGATCGACGCCGTGCGCGAGCTCATCGCGAAGCACAAGGACGAGCGGATCCTCGTGATCGGTCAGTACCTCGACCAGCTGGACTCCCTGTCGCAGTCGTTGAACGCGCCGCAGATCACCGGCGCGACGCCCATCGACGAGCGTGAGGAGCTCTACCGCGCGTTCCGCGAGGGCGAGATCTCGCTGCTCGTGGTGTCGAAGGTCGCGAACTTCTCGATCGACCTCCCCGAGGCGTCCGTCGCCATTCAGGTGTCGGGTTCGTTCGGTTCCCGCCAGGAGGAGGCTCAGCGCCTCGGCAGGCTCCTGCGCCCCAAGCAGTCGGGCCGCACGGCGAGCTTCTACACGCTCGTCGCACGCGACACGATCGACCAGGACTACGCCCAGAATCGCCAGCGGTTCCTCGCCGAGCAGGGGTACAGCTACACGATCATGGATGCCGACGCGATCGCGGCCTGACCGCCTTCACTCCCTCGGAACAGCGCCGCTACGCGGAGGGCGAAAGCGCCGCTCCGAAGGATAGTCAGCATCCGCATGGCCGAAGTCACCATAATGGGGACATGACTGATGCGCGCATCCTGGTCGTCGACGACGAACCCAACATCCGCGACCTGCTCTCGACGGGTCTCAGCTTCGCCGGGTTCCAGGTGAAGACCGTCGCCAACGGCGCCGCCACGATCTCGGCGGTGCTCGAGGAGGAGCCGGACCTCATCATCCTCGACGTGATGCTTCCGGACATGAACGGCTTCAGCGTGACCAAGCGTCTTCGCGGCGCCGGGTTCACTGCGCCGATCCTGTTCCTCACGGCGAAGGACGGCACGGACGACAAGATCGAGGGGCTCAACGCCGGCGGCGACGACTATGTCACCAAGCCGTTCAGCCTCGACGAGATCGTCGCCCGCGCTCAGGCCATCCTGCGCCGCACGATGCAGGCCGACGAGGAGTCGATCATCCGGGCCGGCGAGCTGTCGATGGATCAGGACACCCACGACGTGCAGGTGGGCAAGGAGTCGATCGAGCTGAGCCCGACCGAGTTCAAGCTGCTGCGCTATCTGATGCTGAACCCGAATCGCGTGCTGTCGAAGGCCCAGATCCTCGACCACGTGTGGGAGTACGACTTCAACGGCGATGCCGGCATCGTCGAGAGCTACATCTCGTACCTCCGCCGCAAGATCGACCCGCACACCGAGGAGTCGGTGATCCAGACGAAGCGCGGCTTCGGATACATGCTCAAGGTCGGCAAGTAGTCCGGCACACCGCCGCACGCTGACGCCGCACAGCATCCGTCTCCAGGGAGGTCCGCATGGCGCACAAGCCTGACGCGATCACCCGGTGGTGGCGGTCGATCAGCCTGCGCGCCAAGGTGACGGGCGTCACGGTCGCGGTGCTCGCGCTGGGTCTTCTCGCTGCGGGCATCGGCACCGTGCCGATCCTGCGCAACTCCCTCATCAGCAACATCGATGCGCAGCTTCCGGCCCTGGTGTCGGCGGATCTCGCGAGCCGCTACTTCGAGGTGACGGTCGAGGACGGCGAGACCGTCTACACCCCCACCGACTCGCCGCGAGACTTCTTCGTCGCGATCTACGACGCCGAGGGCGTGCTGCAGACGACCACCGGGAACTCCGCCAACGGACAGCCGCTCTTCCCCGCGACCTATTCGCCTCTCGACGTGCAGGCGAACGAGGACACGCCGTTCACGATGGAGGGGACCGAAGGGTCGAGCTTCCGCGCCGCTGTCGCGCGGGTGCCCGGAGAGGGCGACGGATCGCTGCGTATCCAGATCGTCGCGATGCCGCTCGAGTACGCGGATCGCATCATCAGCCAGTACTTCGGCATCTACATCACGGTCGCGTTCGTCACGATCTTCCTGGCCGCTCTGCTGACCCGCGGTCTGGTGACGCTGACATTCCGTCGGCTCGGGCAGGTCGAGTCGACCGCCATGTCGATCGCCGCCGGCGATTTCACCCAGCGTCTCACCGATCTCGAGCCCACGACCGAGGTCGGCCGCCTGAACAGCGCGATCAACACGATGCTCGACCGCGTCGACGCGTCGCTCGCGCAGCGAGATCGCACCGTGCAGCACATGCGGCGCTTCATCGGAGATGCCAGCCACGAGCTGCGCACTCCCCTGGTGAGCGTGCGTGGATACGCCGAGCTCTACCGCATGGGCGCGATCAAGGGCGAGGAAGACACCGCACGCGCGATGGAGCGGATCGAGAAGGAGGCGATCCGCATGGGCGTCCTGGTCGAGGACCTCCTCGCTCTTGCGCGCCTCGACGAGGAGCGGGAGCCCGAGATCGAAGCCCTCGATCTTCGACCGATCGCGCGGGACGCCGCTCTCGACCTGCGCGCTGCGGCTCCGGCGCGCACCGTGACCGTGGTCGATCGCACCGTCGAGGCTCCGCTGATCGATGTCACCACGCGCTCCACGCCCGTCGTTCCCTCCGCTCCGGAGACGCCAGCACCCCGTGGGCTCTCACGCGGGACGCTCGCGCGCCTGCGCCGTCGCCCCCGGAACTCGGGTGCAGCCGTGCCCGCGATCGACTTCACGGAAGCGGCGGACATCCCCGTGCGCACGCCGCCGATCGTGCTCGGCGAGGAGAACAAGGTCCGCCAGGTCGTCACGAACCTGCTGGGCAATGCGCGACGCTTCTCGGCGGAGGAGAGTCCGATCGAGATCGTGGTCGACGCAGATCGTGTGCGAGGCACGGGGAGCATCGCGATCGTCGATCACGGTGAGGGGATCCCGCCGCAGATCCGCGAGCAGATCTTCGAGCGCTTCTGGCGCGCCGACACCTCGCGCGCTCGCGAGACGGGAGGGTCTGGCCTGGGTCTCGCGATCGTCTCGTCCATCGTGAAGGCGCTGCACGGAAGCGTCGCGGTGTCGGAGACGCCCGGCGGCGGAGCGACGTTCACCGTCACCCTCCCCCTCGCACCTTCACGCGCGACACCTGCGCATCTTCTCGAGGACACCCAGCCGATCGAGCCGCTCGACATCTGACGGCTCCTGCTGCACGGAGAATCCTCCGCGCAGGTTCTCCACAGCGGCTGCGGGCGATCGCGCCGCATCGGCATCCGGCAGTCGCCCCTCCCCTACCGTCGGAGAACCGAACGAGAGGAGTTCCCATGTCCGTCATCACCGTCGACACCGAAGCAGTAGGTGCCGCCCAAGGAGCCGCACTGGCCACGATGGAGCGTCTGCAGACCGAGTCTGCGACGCTCATGTCCCAGCTGACGCAGCTGCAGGCATCGTGGGTCGGCACCGCCTCAGCCGCGTTCCAGTCATGCGCTGAAGAGTGGCGAGGAGCCCAGCTGCACGTCGAGCAGGTGCTCGAGTCCATCGGGCACTCGCTGGGCAGTGCGGCGACGCAGTACGCGGATGCCGATCAGTACTCAGCGAGCCTGTTCCGCTGACTCACGGGCTCGACCGCCCGCGAACGCAGAAACGCCCCGACCGAGGTCGGGGCGTTTCTGTTCAGCAGTGATGGATCAGAAGTCCATGCCACCAGACGGGTCACCCATCGGGGCCGGAGCCTTCTCGGGCTTGTCAGCCACGACGACCTCGGTGGTGAGGAAGAGAGCCGCGATCGATGCTGCGTTCTGCAGCGCCGAGCGGGTCACCTTCGCCGGGTCGATGATGCCCGCTGCGAACATGTCGACGTACTCACCGGTAGCCGCGTTGAGGCCCTGACCCGAGGGAAGCTCGGAGACCTTGTTCGCGACCACACCCGGCTCGAGGCCGGCGTTGAGGGCGATCTGCTTCAGCGGAGCCTCGATCGCGACGCGAACGATGTTCGCACCGGTCGCCTCGTCGCCCGAGAGCGAGAGAGCGTCGAGAGCCTTGGTGCCGGACTGGATCAGCGCGACGCCACCACCGGGGACGATGCCCTCCTCGACGGCTGCCTTCGCGTTGCGGACGGCGTCCTCGATGCGGTGCTTGCGCTCCTTGAGCTCGACCTCGGTTGCCGCGCCCGCCTTGATGACGGCGACGCCACCTGCAAGCTTGGCGAGGCGCTCCTGCAGCTTCTCGCGGTCGTAGTCGCTGTCGGTGTTCTCGATCTCGCGACGGATCTGCGTGACGCGACCCTCGATCTGGTCTGCCTCTCCGGCACCCTCGACGATCGTGGTCTCGTCCTTGGTGACGATGACCTTGCGAGCGCGACCCAGCAGGTCGAGCGTGGCGTTCTCGAGCTTCAGGCCGACCTCTTCGGTGATGACCTGACCACCGGTGAGGATCGCGATGTCCTGCAGCTGCGCCTTGCGGCGGTCGCCGAAGCCGGGTGCCTTGACGGCGACCGACTTGAAGATGCCCTTGAGCTTGTTGAGCACGAGAGTCGCGAGAGCCTCACCCTCGACGTCCTCGGCGATGATGACGAGCTCCTTGCCGTCCTGGATCACCTTGTCGACGATGGGCAGAAGGTCCTTGATGTTCGAGATCTTCTGGTTCGCGATGAGGATGTAGGCGTCTTCGAAGACAGCCTCCTGGCGCTCCGGGTCCGTCACGAAGTACGGGTTCAGGTAGCCCTTGTCGAAGCGCATGCCCTCGGTGAGCTCGAGCTCGGTGCCGAAGGTCTGCGACTCCTCGACGGTGACGACGCCCTCCTTGCCGACCTTGTCGATCGCCTCGGCGATGAGCTCGCCGATGGCAGGGTCAGCAGCCGAGATCGAAGCGGTCGCAGCGATCTGCTCCTTGGAGTCGATCTCCTTCGCGCTGGCGAGGAGCTCCTCGGTGATGGCCGCGACGGCCTTCTCGATGCCGCGCTTCAGCGAGATCGGGTCTGCGCCGGCTGCGACGTTGCGCAGACCCTCGCGGACCAGAGCCTGGGCGAGCACCGTGGCGGTGGTGGTTCCGTCACCGGCGACGTCGTCGGTCTTCTTGGCGACCTCCTTGACGAGCTCCGCACCGATCTTCTCGTACGGGTCGTCGAGCTCGATCTCCTTGGCGATGGAGACGCCGTCGTTCGTGATCGTGGGGGCGCCCCACTTCTTCTCCAGCACGACGTTGCGACCGCGCGGGCCGAGCGTCACCTTGACGGCGTCGGCGAGAATGTTGAGGCCGCGCTCGAGGCCGCGGCGGGCCTCCTCATCGAAAGCGATGATCTTTGCCATGAGTTTTGTCGTCCCTCCTGGACGTAGACGTTGGGTTTAGCACTCAGAGTGAGAGAGTGCTAACGCCATTCTGGCACTCGACCCCATCGAGTGCAAGCTGCGGGGAGGGACCGCGCGGCGCTCTACGGGGCAGGGGTGTCTGCGGGAGTCTCGGGAGCGGTGGTCGCGCGATCGAGTCCGATGACCACCGTGAGCTGCTTCGCGCCGGTGTCGTTCAGATCGGTGTAGAAATCGCTCTGCTCCACCTGCGCTCCGCCGATGAGGTTCGCGAGGCCGATGGCCGCGAGCTCGTCCTCGTCGGCGACGTAGTAGACCGTCGTCGTCGAGAAGTCCTGGCTCGCACTGTCGGTCGCGAACACGACGTCCGCCGCCCAGCCGTTGTTGATCAGGACGTCGCGCATCTGCTCGTCGAGCCCCTCGTCCGGCGATGCGTTGAGGATCATCACCGAGTAGGTGACGTCGACGACTCCGGTCTCGACGGGTGCAGGACTGGCCGTGGGGACGGCCTCCGGGAAGAGGCTGATGCGCCCCATCACCACCAGCGAGCCGAAGATGCCGCCGATGATGAGAACCAGAGCGGCCACGAAAGACCAGAGGAGCACGACCCAGCCGTTCATCCCCGGGGCTTCGGCGCGATGCGCTCCGACGCGTCCGGATGATCGGGGGACGTCGTCGAATCGATCTCGGCTGGGCTTTGACACCCCTCGATGCTAACGGCACCGACCTCTGTATCCGCATCGAGCGCCGTCGGCGCGTGGCGGATGCGCGAGTCAGCCGACGAAACCGGGAGTGCGAGCGGCTCTCTGGAATGATCTCGAGTCGCGGATGCGCCGCAGCCGACGCACCAGCATCGGGTCGTACTCGAGGGCGGCCTCCGACTCGATCAGACGCCCGAGGAGCTGGTAGTAGCGCGCGGCGCTCATACCCAGCTGGGCGCGGATGGTCTCCTCCTTCGCGCCGCCGTGCCGCGGCCACGCGGTCTCCAGCGCGAGGATCGCACGATCGCGCTCGCTCAGCTCTCCCAGCATGAGATCAGATTAGGTCGCCGCCCCGCCGATTCCGGCACGCCACTCCCACCATCGCCCGAGTGGGTCGGCGGCTGCGCGCACCTGCCCGTCGAGCGCCACGACGAAACCGGGCCACTCCGCGGCGACGACGGGCGGATCCCAGGCGTCGAGGAGCGCGGGAGGGTCGATGGTCAGCCAGCGCGCGCCGAGCCCCCGGATGCGGTCGACGAGGGCTTCACGGGCCTCACGGGGAATGTGCACCAGCACGCCGGGAGTCGTGACGACGAGGGCGGCGTCGCGGGGCGCCTCGGCGGCAAGCTCGTCGATCTGCTCGAGTGCGTCGCCTGCGACGAGGTGGGGAGGGGCGGATGCCGCGATGTCGAGCGCCGCCGACACCCGTTGCTCGCGCCCCTCCTCCCCCGGCCACACCAGACCCAGCAGCCAGCGCCGGTCACGCTCGTCTCGCGCGTCGAGCGGCGCGAGGTCGATGCCGGCTCGCCACACCACATCGGGCATCCGCATCGGCGGAAGGGCTCCGTCGACACGGCTTTCGAGGATCACGGTGGAGGGGCCGTCCGCGGGGTCGAGCGACGCGCGCAGCCGCCCGTCCGCGCCCACGAAGCGATACGAGTACCTGTCCGGATAGAGGCACAGTCCTGCGGAGGCTCCGACCTCGAGCAGCGCGATCGGGCCGTCGATCTCCGACAGCGCGGGCAGAAGCGGCGCGAGACGCAGAGGTTCGTTCGTCTGCAGACGCCGGTCGGTGCACTCGGCCACGATCTCATCGGCGCGCGCGATCACGAACGACCGCCAGGCGCCGTAGCCGACGAGGCCGGCGCCCAGCATCCTTGTCACCGCGAACACGAGCGGGGGCTGCCGTCTGTTCTCCGGAATCCGCGCGAGCACGCCCTGGACCTCGGAGTCGGCGGCGACACCGTCGGCCCACTCGACATACAGGTCGCTGCGCCCCGGCGCCTCCTGCTCGGCGAAACGCGCGTAGCGCTGCTGCACGGCATCCGTCATGGATCCATTGTCTCGTGGCGCCGAGCGCCTCGGAACGCGAGAGAATGGATCAGACCCCCAGGAGGACCGATGTCGTACAGCGTGGACAAGACCGAAGAAGAGTGGCGCGAGGAGCTCGGCGAGGAGCAGTACGCCGTGCTGCGCGAAGCCGCCACCGAGCGCGCCTGGACGGGCGAGCTTCTCGACGAGGGCCGAGCGGGCCTCTACACCTGCGGCGCCTGCGGTGCCGAGCTGTTCAAGAGCGGCACGAAGTTCGACTCCGGATGCGGCTGGCCGAGCTTCTACGAGTCGATCCGCCCCGACGCGGTGCAGCTCATCGAGGACACGACGCTCGGCATGGTGCGCACCGAGGTGCGCTGCGCGAGCTGCGGCTCTCACCTCGGTCACGTCTTCCCCGACGGATTCGGCACGCCCACCGGCGACCGCTACTGCATGAACTCCATCGCCCTGAACTTCACACCCGAAGAGTCGTGAACGCCCTCGAGGCGGTCCGCGCACGGCAGTCCTGGTCGAAGGTCACCGACGACGCGCCGTCGCGCGATGAGCTGCTGACGCTCGTCGCCGCAGCGGGTCGTGTGGCCGATCATTCGTCGCTGCGCCCGTGGCGTCTCATCGAGCTCCGCGGGTCCGACCGCGAGGTGCTCGGCGCGGCGATCGCGAAGGCGGAGGGTGACAAGTCCCCGTCGACCAAGCCTCTTCGCGCTCCGCTGCTGATCGCCGTGGTCGCCAGCTATCGCAAGAGCGACAAGGTTCCCCGGTGGGAGCAGGAGGCGGTCGCGTCAGGCGTCGCCCACATGCTCAGCCTGCTGCTCGACGAGGCCGGCTGGGGCGTGCTGTGGCGCACCGGACGGTACACGCGCTCGAAGGCCATCGCGAAGGCTCACGGCATCGGCAAGAACGAAGAGCTGCTCGGCTGGCTGTATGTCGGCGGCAAGCCGCAGGGCAAGAAGCCGGGCCGCCGCAAGCCGGTCGACGCCCGGGCACTCGTGACGCGGATGCCGCAGCCGAAGAAGAAGTAGGGCGCTCAGCTGCGTCGACGCCGCGGGAGTGCGACGACCACGGATGCCACGGCGACGATCACCATGCCGACGATCTGCCAGAGCGCCGGCCCCGCGGCCGCGGGCCAGATGAGGTCGATGATCACCGACGTGGCGAGCTGACCGAGCACCGAGCCGAGGCCCATCAGCAGCACGCCGGTATGCGCGACGATGAAGGCGCCGAGCAGGATGTACGCCGCGCCGAGGAATCCTCCCAGGTACAGCCACGGCTCGGTCGGCAGCGCATCGGGCACTCCTCGCACGGCGATGCTGATGCCCGCGGCGGCCAGCAGCGCGACGGTGCCGGCGATGAAGCTCATGAAGGTGGCCGCGAGGGGCGACCTCACGCGCTGAGCCAGCCTGCCGTTGGTCGCCGCCTGCCAGGCGATGCCGACACCCGCGGCGAACGGCAGCAGCAGCATCCAGAGCGGGGCGGTGGCCAGCACGTCCCCGCTCAGGGAGATGCCCACTGCGGCGAGCGCGAACGCGCCGCCCAGCACGCGTCCCGGCGTGATCGCGACGACTCCCGCCGGGCCGAACCCGATCCTGTCGAGGACGAGGCCGTGCAGCGTCTGTCCCGCCACCACGCCGACCGTGAACAGCGAGACGCCGAGCACGCCGGCGGTGATCCCCTGGGTCGATACGGTGAGTGCGCCGCAGGCGCCGCCGAGCAGCATCCAGAACGGGATGGTCCGATCGCGGATGCCGCCGCGCAGTCGTCCGACGCCTCGACGAGCCGAGGGAAGGCAGACGATCACGATCGCCAGGGCTGCGAGTCCCACGGAGAACGAGATGAGACCGGCCGCGATGCCGTTGTCGATCTCGACGCCCAGCACCCCGTTGATCCGCGCCTGAACACCCGTCATGACGCCGATCGCGACTGCTCCGCCGAGCGCGAGGGGCGGGGAGAGACGACGAACCTGGGTCACCTGTCGACCCTAGCCGAGCGAGGATCCTCCTCCCGCAGCGTGCACGATGTCCGTGGCCGGGCGTACCCTGACGGCATGTGCGCGAGCTACGGACTTGACCCCCGGTTCACCGACACCGAACTCCTCGCAGCGGCCGACGAGGCCGTGCTCGACGGGCTCCGGGAGTGGGCTGAGCAGAATGCCCGCGAGACCGTTCGCCCCACCGGCAAGAACCTCCGCAATCTCAATCCGATCGTGGTCCAGCCCGACACCGCTCCGACGCTCGAGCCGGCGTGGTGGGGATTCCTCATCAACGGGGAGCCGTCGAAGTTCCCGTCGATCAACACCCGCTCCGAGCGGCTGCAGGAGCGCCCCGGCGGATTGAAGAGTCGCGCGCTCGTCCCTGCGACCAGCTGGTACGAGATGAAGAAGCCCGAGCGCGTGTGGCACGAGTTCCTCGTCGACGAGGGGGCCCTCTTCGGGATGGCCGCGGTCACCCAGAGAGGTCGCACCGCCGACGGCGAGTCCTTCACCTGCTACTCGATCGTGATGCGCCCGGCTCCTCCGCACCTCGCGGACGTGCACGACCGGATGCCGCTGCTGATCCCCGCGTCCCTGAGTGAGGAGTGGCTCACCGCCGAGCCCACGAAGGACATCATCGACGAGGCGCTGCTCGCCGCTGCGACGCTCGACGAGCGCGTGCACGCCGCGCCGCGCGCGAGCGACAAGGGCGCGGATCGGCTGTTCTGAGCTCATGGATTCGACGGATCTCGTCGCCACCGCGGCGGAGCGTGCAGAGGAGCTGCCGGGCGCGGCGCGGGAGAACCCGTTCGGTCCCGAGTGGGACGTGTACAAGGTGCGCGGACGCGTGTTCCTGCTGATCCCTCTCGACCAGACCGGGAGGGTCACGCTCAAGTCACATCCCGACGACTCGGTCGCATTGCGCGAGACCTTCGCCGACATCGTCCCGGGGTACCACATGAACAAGAAGCACTGGATCACCCTGATGCCGGGGCCGTCACTCGACGAGGAACTCGTGTCCGAGCTGGTCACGGAGTCGTACCGTCTGGTGGTCGAGAAGCTCCCACGCGCCCAGCGGCCCGTGGATCCCGACCTGTTCGGGCGCCCCTCGTCCTGACGATTCCGCACCGGCCATCCACCGTGAGGATGACCCGCTGCCTCCGGGGAACGGTACCCAGGGAGGACGCGCGGGCTGCGGCGCCGTCGATAGCGTCGTAGACATGATCACAGCAGAAGGCCTCACGAAGAGATTCGGAGACAAGACAGCCGTCCAGGACGTGTCGTTCACGGTCAAGCCGGGCACGGTCACCGGGTTCCTCGGTCCGAACGGCGCAGGAAAATCCACCACGATGCGCATGATCGTCGGCCTCGACCGGCCGACGTCCGGCATCGCGACCGTCGCCGGCCGGGAGTACCGGAAGCTTCGCGCCCCGCTCACCGAGGTGGGGGTGCTTCTCGACGCGAAGGCGGTGCACACCGGCCGCACCGCTCGCAATCATCTGCGTGCGATGGCGGCGACCCACGGCATCCCCGCGTCGCGCGTCGACGAGGTCATCGACCTGGCGGGCATCGCACCCGTCGCCCGCAAGCGCGCCGGGAAGTTCTCGCTCGGCATGGGGCAGCGGCTCGGAATCGCCTCGGCCCTGCTCGGGGATCCGCACACGCTGATCCTCGATGAGCCTGTCAACGGCCTCGACCCCGAGGGGGTGCGATGGGTGCGCCAGTTCGTGCGCCACGCGGCGTCCGAGGGACGCACGGTCCTGCTGTCCAGCCACCTGATGAGCGAGATGGCGCAGACCGCCGATCACGTGATCGTGATGGGCCGAGGCAGAGTGCTCGCCGACGCTCCGCTCGAAGAGCTCGTCCGCGCCTGGACGACGAACACCGTGCGCGTCCGCACGCCCCGCGCTGCGGATCTGGCCACAGCGGTCGGCGGCCCGTCGGTCGAGATCGTGAGCTCGGCTCCCGATCTTCTCGACATCGTCGGCCTGCCGGCCTCCCGCATCGGCGACCTCGCCGCTCGACACGGCATCCCCCTGCACGAGCTCACCCCGACCACCGGGTCGCTCGAAGACGCCTATCTGGCGCTCACCGGCGACTCGGTCGAGTACCGCACGAAGGAGATCTCATGACCGTCCAGGCTCCTGCCCGCACGCGCCAGCACGTCGACACCGGACACCGCCTCACGTTCGTCCGCGCGATCCGCGGCGAGTGGATCAAGCTCTCCACGCTTCGCTCCACCTGGTGGTCCATCGGCATCGCCGCAGTGCTCACCGTCGGCATCGCGGTGCTCATCGCTCAGGCGATCGACCTGCCGGGCTTCGACCCCATTCAGGCCGTGGTCATGCCGATCCAGTTCACGATGCTGCTCGCGGGCATCCTCGGTGCGATCTCCGTGACGGGTGAGTACTCGACCGGAATGATCCGCTCGACGCTGGCAGCCAACCCGAAGCGCGGCTCCGTGCTCGCCGCCAAGGCCGTCGTGATCGCGGTCTTCCTGTTCGTGTCGTCTCTGGTGATCTTCTCAGCCGCAGCTGTCGCCGTCTCCGCGGTCGTCGCGTCGCGCGATCAGAGCATCGACTGGTCCGATCCGGCGGCATCGCTCCTTCCGATCGTCGTGTCGTCGCTTGCCATGTCCGTCTTCGCTCTCATCGGCGTCGCATTCGGCTTCATCCTGCGCTCGGGCGCCGGAGCCATCGCCGCGACCGTCGGCCTGCTGTTCGTCCTGCCGATCGTCGCGAGCTTCTTCACGATCGCCGGCGACGCGTGGACGTGGCTCCTCGAGACCGCGAACTACCTGCCGGTCGCCGCCGCTCAGAGTGCGATCCTTCCCGAGGGAGCCGCCCTCGAGGGCCCGGTCGCGTATCTCACGCTGGCCGGCTGGGTGGCTGCGGGCATGCTCGCCGCGTGGGGCGTGCTCCGCACCCGCGACGCGTGACCGAGAGCCGACCGATGACCGATCCGCGTAGAGTCGGCCGGTGACCACCCCGATCAGCCGCAGCACCTCAGTCCGCGAGGACGAGGGGCTGCGGCTGCCGCGTCCCCCCGGCGTCCTGCGCCGTTTCTGGGCGCGGCATCCGGTGGTCGCCGACGTCGTCATCACGATCCTGTGCCTGCTCCTCTCGCTCGTTCCCGCTGGTGCGATCACCCGCGATCTTCCGATGCCCCTCGCCATCGGCGTGGCGATCCTGGTCCCCGCCGCCGTGGTCGGCACGTGCGCGACTCTGCTCTGGCGGCGCAGGCACCCGCTGGTGCCGTTCGTGGCATCTTTCGCACTCGAAGCCCTGTTCCTCTTCGCGCTTCAGCCGATCGGCGCTCCTGTCCTGCTGGTCAGCTGCTACTCGCTCGCCGTGTACCGCTCTTCGCGGGCGGCGTGGACCGGCTTCGGCATCGCGATCGCATCGCTCGCGGCGCTCGCCGGTGCGCTCACCCTCACCGGCGTCATCACTCTGCAGATTGCCGCGAACGCCGTCGTGATGTCGCTGGTCCTCGGACTCATCGGCACTTTGATCGGTGTGAATGTCGGAGGACGCAAACGCTACCTGGCTGCGGTGATCGACCGCTCCCGCCAGCTGCTCGTGGAACGCGATCAGCAGGCCCAGCTGGCCGCAGCAGGCGAACGCGCCCGCATCGCCCGCGAGATGCACGACATCGTCTCGCACTCGCTCACGGTGATCGTCGCCCTGTCCGAAGGCGCAGCCGCGACACCGGATCCCGTGCAGGCGCGAACGGCGGCGTCCTCCGCCGCCGAGACGGCTCGCAGCGCGCTCACCGAGATGCGCGCGATGCTCGGAGTCCTCCGCGCCGATGATTCACCACTCCCCCTGGCACCTCTCGAGCCGACGCCACCGCAGGAGACGGTCGCAGTGGCGCAGCGCGCCGGTTTTCCGGTGACGCTCTCGGTCACAGGCACCGCCTCGATCTCCACCGCTCTGTCGCATGCGCTCGGCCGCATCGTGCAGGAAGGCGTCACGAACGCCATGAGGCACGCGCCGATGGCGACGTCGATCGAGGTCAGGCTGATCTACGCCTCGGATTCGGTGATCGTCGAGATCCTCAACGACGGCGTCTCCGGCCCTGTCGGCACGACCGGGTTCGGCCTGCGCGGGCTCGTGGAACGTGCCGCGCATTCGGGCGGCACGATCACCTCTGAACCCGTCGAACGCGGTCGGTGGATGCTGCGCGCCGAGCTGCCTCTGTCGCCCGCCGATCCTGCTGACCTCGAACCGAAGGATGCACCATGACCGAGCCGATCAGGCTTCTCCTCGTCGACGATCAGGCTCTCATCCGCGTCGGCTTCCGGATGGTGCTCGACGCCGAGGCCGACATGGTCGTGGTCGGCGAGGCCGCGGACGGGCATGACGCGATCGTCCAGGCGTCCGGACTCCGTCCCGACCTCGTGCTGATGGACATCCGGATGCCGGGGCTCGACGGGATCGCGGCGACCGAGGCCATCGTCCGCGAGCATCCCGACACCCGTGTTCTGGTGCTCACGACGTTCGATCTCGACGAGTACGCTTTCGGCGCGATCCGCGCCGGCGCGAGCGGATTCCTGCTGAAGGACGCGCAGAGGCACGAGATGATCTCGGCGATCCGAGCCATCCACCGCGGTGACGCGGCCCTCTCACCGCGGGTCACGCGGATGCTGCTGGAGCATGTGACCCCGACGCTCGGCGCGACACCTGCAGCGTCCGCCACTGTGACCGAGGACCTGACGGCAGACCTCACCGACCGCGAGCGCGACGTCTTCGTCGAGATCGCGCGCGGCCTCACGAACGCGGAGATCGCTCAGGCGCTGTTCGTCAGCGAATCCACCGTGAAGACGCATGTCGGCAGGATCCTGTCGAAGCTGGGATCCCGCGACCGCATCCACCTGGTGATCCTGGCTCACAGGACGGGTCTGGTCGACGGCGGCCTGTCCTCTGGCTCCTAGAAGGGGCGGAGGACAGGCCGACAGCCTCAGGCCTTCGCCGGTGTCCACTCGGAGACGCGGTTCAGCGTCTCGATCTCGTCCCCGCGCAATTCCAATCGCGCTCCGGCGAGAAGGTCAGGAACCTGCTCGACCGTCCGAGCACTCGCGATCGGGGCGGCGACCGTCGGCTGAGCACGCAGCCACGCCAACGAGGTCGCCGCGATCGAGGCGCCGTGGGCGTCGCCGATCTCCTCGAGAGCGTCGATGATGCGCAGCCCCGCCTCCGTCGCGTATTTGGCCGCACCGGAGGCGCGCGGCGAGGTCTGACCCTCGACGGCCGTCGAACGGTACTTGCCGGTGAGGAATCCGCTCGCGAGCGAGTAGTAGGGCACCAGGCTCAGACCGAACTCCTGCGCCACCGGGATGATCGTCTCCTCGACGTCGTTGCGGTGAACGAGGTTGTAGTGGGGCTGCACGGCGACGGGCGACGCCGATCCCGTGCGACGGGCGATCTCCACCCACTCACGGATGCGCTGCGCCGTGTAGTTCGACACCGCGACGTTGCGTACGAGGCCGTCTGAGACGAGCTCGCCGAATGCGGTGACCGTCTCCTCCAGCGGCACGGTCTCATCGTCGAAGTGCGCGTAGTAGAGATCGATGGCGTCGACGCCCAGTCGGGCGAGCGATGCCTCGGCGGCCCTGCGCACGTTCGACGCCGACAGCCCGGAGAACTCCGGGTGCTGGCTCACCTTGGTCGCCACGATGACGCCTTCGGGCTTGCGTGACGCGAGCCACTCACCGATGATCGTCTCGCTCTCGCCGCCCGAGTTGCCCGGCACCCACGAGCTGTACCCGTCTGCGGTGTCGATGAAATCGCCACCACCCGCCACGAAGGCGTCGAGCACGGCGAAGGAGGCATCACGGTCGGCCGTCCAGCCGAACACGTTGCCTCCGAGAGAGAGCGGGAAGACGTCTAGGTCACTGTTTCCGATACGAGTCATACCGGGGAGAACGTGTGCTCTGCTCGCACTATTTCCCGTGTGACGATCTGTGTCGTCGAGGGAGGCGCGGATGCGATCCGCTGGACGGTGCCGACTACAGGACTCGAACCTGCAACCCCCGTATTACAAGTACGGTGCGCTACCAATTGCGCCAAGTCGGCGGACACCACCCAGCTTAGCGATGGGCGGCGGGCACCGACGAACTACGGCGCCGGGGTCTCCGAAGGTGCAGGCTCCGTGGTCTCGGTCGGCGCGGGAGTCGGAGTCTCGGTGGCGTAGTACGCGTCACTTGCGACCGTGAGCACGAACTGGGAGAACTCGCTCGGGTCGTCGAGGGCGCCGACGTAGGCCTCGCCGTTCACGACGATCATGGGCGCGGCAGTCAGCACGAGGTCGTCCGAACCGACGAGCGGGCCCTCCAGCGCACGGGACGTGGCTTCCTTCGCCCAGGTGACGTAGTCCTGATCCTCGATGCACGACCGGACGCTCTTGACGTTGTCCGAGCCGACCGCGCCGGCGATGTCGGCCAGCTGAGAATCGGAGAAGCCGTCGGTGTTCACCTCGGGCTGGTCATCGAGCAGGTCGTGGTTGAACGCGTAGAACTGTGCCGGCGAGTGCGTCGCGACACAGGCCGCGGCCGCCGCCGAACGCAGGGAGTACTTGGTGCCGTTCGAGCTCGCGGTGAGCAGCGCGACCGGGTGGTAGGTGACCGTCGCCGCACCCTCCGAGATCCAGTTGACGAGCTGGCGCGCGTTGGCGCGCTCGAATTCACCGGCATCCGGCGACAGGTAGTCGACGTAGATGTGGATGTCGACCGTGCTCGACGTGGTGGGCTCCGGGGTCGGCGTCGTCTCGCCACCCGCCTCGGTCTCCTCCGGGCTCGGAGGCGCGACCGTCTCGTCGGACATCGCGGACGCGCTGATGTCGGAGACGAGGATGCCGTCGTCATTCATCCCGCCCGGGGTGAGCTGCGGCTTCGAGACCTGTGCAGAGACGGCGAGCGTGATCGCGGTGCCGATGGCGCCGACGGCGACGACGGCGATCGCGCCGAGGATGATTCGTCGCATCACGCGCGCCCTCGACTGCTGGGCATGCACCTTCTGTGCCTTCTCCCGCACGACCTCACGCGAATTGCGAGGGCTGGGGACGTTCGGCGTCTCGTCGCTCGACATCGTTCCTCTAGACAGTCTCAGGGGGGCAGGGTGGCCCCGGACGCCACTCGGGCGGCGAACGCCGCGTTAAGCGGCCGAGATCGATGTTAACCAGCCAGGCTGAGAAATACCCAGATGCACGGGCATCTGCCATACTGATCCCGACCCGATGAGGGGTCACGGCGGATCGCTCCGCCGCTCTATCACTACGGATCGTCCGGCACGTACCTGCCGGTGAAGGAGAAACACAATGGCATCTGTGACTTTCGACGAGGCCACCCGCCTCTACCCCGGCGGAACCCGCCCGGCTGTCGACAAGCTCAACCTCGAGGTCGCTGACGGCGAGTTCCTCGTTCTCGTCGGCCCGTCCGGCTGCGGAAAGTCCACCTCGCTGCGTATGCTCGCCGGCCTCGAAGAGGTCAACGCCGGCCGCATCCTCATCGGTGACCGCGACGTCACCGACGTGCCGCCGAAGGACCGCGACATCGCGATGGTGTTCCAGAACTACGCGCTGTACCCGCACATGACGGTCGCCGAGAACATGGGCTTCGCGCTCAAGATCGCCGGCGTCGGCAAGGAAGAGCGCGCCAGCCGCGTGCTCGAGGCCGCGAAGCTGCTCGACCTCGAGGAGTACCTGACCCGCAAGCCGAAGGCCCTCTCGGGTGGTCAGCGTCAGCGTGTCGCGATGGGTCGCGCGATCGTCCGTCAGCCCCAGGTCTTCCTCATGGACGAGCCGCTGTCGAACCTCGACGCCAAGCTCCGCGTCCAGACGCGCACGCAGATCGCGTCGCTGCAGCGCCGCCTCGGCGTCACCACGGTCTACGTCACGCACGACCAGACCGAGGCTCTGACCATGGGCGACCGCATCGCCGTGCTGAAGGACGGACTCCTCCAGCAGGTCGGTTCGCCGCGTGACCTGTACGAGAAGCCCGAGAACGTCTTCGTCGCCGGCTTCATCGGCTCGCCCGCGATGAACCTGTTCAGCGCAGACCTGGCAGACGGCGGCGTGCGCTTCGGCACCGAGGTCGTCCCGCTCGACCGCGACACCGTGGGCCGCGCCAACGGCTCGCAGGTCACCGTCGGCGTCCGCCCGGAGGACATCACCGTCGGCCCCGCCGACGGCAAGGGTCTCTCGGTCGTCGTCGACCTCGTCGAGGAGCTCGGCGCTGACGGCTACCTCTACGGTCACACCGAGATCAACGGCAAGCGCGCCGACCTGGTCGCACGTGTCGACGGTCGCAGCCACCCCAACGCCGGTGAGACCGTCACCCTCGCGGCGAACGCGGGCCACGTGCACGCGTTCGACATCGAGTCGGGCGTTCGTCTGAATGACAAGCCGATCGTCTCCGCCTGATCGGACCCACTGACGCGGCGCGGGCTGACTTCGGTCGCCCGCGCCGCTTCTTTCTTTTCCGCGCCGACCCATTGGAGAGACATGCAGGATGCGCTGCGGATCACGGCGAGCTCGATCGACCCGGCCCTGCTCGCCCTCCCCTGGTCGACACCCCTCGGCAAGTGGCCGTCCGAGCAGATCGTGTCGCTCCCCAAGGGGCTGTCACGGCATCTGGTGCGCTTCGCCGACCTCTCGGGCAAGGTCGTCGCGGTCAAAGAGACGACCGATGAGATGGCGAGGCGCGAGTACGAGATGCTCGGCAACCTGGCCAGGCTCGATGTGCCCTGCGTCGACCGCGTCGCCGTGATCGCGGGGCGATCGGATGCCGCCAGCGAGCCCCTCCCCGCCGCGCTCGTCACCTCGCACCTCCGCTTCTCCATGCCGTATCGCGCCCTCTTCACCCGGGTGCTGCGCCCCGACACGGCGAATCGCCTGGTCGACGCCCTCGCGGTGCTCCTGGTGCGCTTGCACAACGTCGGCTTCTACTGGGGCGACGTCTCGCTCTCGAACACGCTCTTCCGCCGGGACGCCGGCGCTTTCGCGGCCTACCTCGTCGACGCCGAGACCGGTGAACTGCACGAGGAGGGACTCACCGACGGGCAGCGCCTCTACGACCTCGACCTCGCCCGCACCAACATCGCCGGGGAGATCATGGACCTCGCGGCCGGCGGACGGCTCGAGCACGGCGTCGACGCGGTCGCGATCGCCGACGGCATCGTCTCGTCGTACCACTCGCTGTGGGCGGAGCTGACGGTGCAGGAGTCCTTCGCCGCGGCGGAGACCTGGCGCATCACGGAGCGCGTCGAACGCCTCAACGCCCTCGGATTCGACATCGACGAGATGTCGATGTCGACGACCTCTGACGGCACGGTCGTCGAGATCCAGCCGAAGGTGGTCGATGCCGGACACCACCAGCGCCGCCTGATCCGCCTCACGGGCCTGGACGTCGAGGAGAACCAGGCCCGCCGCCTGCTCAACGATCTCGACGAGTTCCGTGCCCGTTCGACCAAGCAGTGGGTCGACGAGGAGATGTACGCGCACGAATGGCTGACCCGCGTGTTCGAGCCCGTGGTGCGTGCGATCCCCTGGGAGCTGCGCGCCAAGCTCGAACCCGCAGAGGTGTTCCACCAGGTGCTCGAGCACCGGTGGTATCTCTCTCAGGCGCAGGGACGCTCAGTCCCGCTCGCCGAGGTCCTCACGAGCTACATCAACGAGGTGCTGCGCCACCGCCGCGACGAGGCGACCATCATGGGCCCGCCCACCGAGACGATGAGCCTGCCCGTCATCACAGGCACGCACTCCGTCGCCGATGACGACGACGAGGTCGACTGGCGCGACCTCGTCTGACGTCAGTACCCGACCGTGAAGCGTCCGCGACGGTGCGCCGGACGCTCGATCTCGTCGACCACCGCGACCGCGAAGTCCGCCCCCGAGATGAAGGACTTGCCCTCGGCGTCACGCACGAGCACATCTCCACCATCGCGATAGTGACCGGTGCGCTCACCCTCGGCCCAGGGTCCGAAGACCTCGGCCGGGTGGATGAAGAACCAGTCCAGCGACCGGTCCGTGCTCTGGAGCAGTGCGAGCGAGTCGATGCCGACCTGTGCCTCGTGCTTGTACTCCTCAGGGAAGTCGAGGTCGAAGAGGCGCGGGCCATCCGGGGCGACCAGGCTTCCACCGGCGCCGCCGACCACGCCGAGGCGGGTGCTCGTATCGGCGAGCTCCGCGATGACGTTCGTCAGCGCCTCGAGCACGCGGTCCGCCATGTCGCCACGCGGCGAGAGTGCCGAGACGACGGCATCCGCTCCGTCGAAGGCGTTCGCGAGCGACGAGGCGTCCAGCGCCGAGCCCTGCACGTACGAGGCGCCGTCGATAGCATCGGTCGGCGTGCTGCGTGAGATCGCGATCACGTCATGGCCGCGGCTCACCGCCTCGGACACGATGTGGCGTCCGGCGTAGCCGGTTCCTCCGAGCACGACGATCCGAGCCATGACTTCTCCCCTACTTCTTCGCGTTGCGGATGGACGACACCTGGTAGAGCGCGACCGAGGTCGCGATGCCGGCGTTGAGCGATTCGGTCACGGCCGAGATCGGGATCGACACGATCTGATCGCAGGTCTCGGCGACCAGACGCGAGAGGCCCTTGCCCTCTGAACCGGTCACGATCACGACGGGGCGGTCGGCCAGCTGGAGCTCGGGCAGCAGCACGTCGCCGTCGCCGTCGAGGCCGAGCACGAAGACGCCCTGCTTCTTGAACTCCTTGAGCTGCGTGGTGAGGTTGGTCGCCAGCGCGACAGGCACGCGTGCCGCAGCACCGGCACTCGTCTTCCAGGCTGCCGAGTTCACACCGGCCGAACGACGCTGCGGCAGGATGATGCCGTGTCCGCCGAACGCACCGGTCGAGCGGATGATCGCGCCGAGGTTGCGGGGGTCGGTGATGCCGTCGAGGGCGACGAACAGCGGGACCTCGCCCTTGTCGATGACGGCCTCGAGGAGGTCCTGCGGGTGCGCGTACTCGTAGGGCGGCACCTTGACGGCGACGCCCTGGTGGACTCCGTCGAAGCCGGCCATGCGGTCGAGCTCCTGACGCGTGACCTCGAGCACCGGGATTCCGCGGTGGGTGGCGATCGACAGCATCTCCTTGACGCGGTCGTCCATCTCGACGCGCTGCGCGATGTAGAACGCCGACGCGGGGATCTTCGCCCGGAGAGCCTCGAGCACCGAGTTGCGGCCGGTGACGACCTCGACCTCAGTGGTGTTGTCCTTCGCGCGAGCCGAGCGGTTCGGGTTTCCGCCGGACGTCTGACGCTGCCCTGGCTTGCCCTTTCCACCCGATGCCGCATAGCGCTCGGCCGCGGCCTTGCGCTTGCCCGCCGGGTGCCAGGCGCGGTCCTCCGCCTTCGGGGTCGGTCCGCGGCCCTCGAGGGACTTGCGTCCGAGTCCGCCGGTGCCCTTGGTGGGGCCCTTCTTCTTGCCGTTGCTTGCGCCGGGGCGCTGTGGCTTAGCCATCGATACTCCAATGAGTTCCGGCCGGAGAGTCCTCCAGCGTGATTCCTGCCGCGGCGATCGCATCACGGATGCGATCGGCCGCCGCCCAGTCCTTGTCAGCGCGCGCCTGCGCGCGCTGGGTGATCATCGTCTGCACGAGCGCGTCGAGAGCAGAGGCCTGCGCATCGCCCGTCGACGCGACACCCACGCGCTCGAATCCGAGGACGTCGAGCATCGCGAGCACCTCGCTCCTCGCCGTCCCGGCGCCGTCGGCATCACCGGCGTCGAGCGCCGCATTGCCCGCGCGCACGGTGTCGTGCAGGACTCCGAGCGCCTGCGGGATGCCGAGGTCGTCATCCATCGCGGTGGCGAACGCCTTGGGCAGCGACGTGCGCTCCCCCCAGCCGAAGGTCTTCGGAAGCATGCGCTCTGCGCGCTCGACGAACGTGCGGATGCGGCCGAGTGCCGCCTCTGCCTCGGTCCAGGACGACTCCGAGAGGTCGAGGCTCGAGCGATAGTGCGCGGCGGCGAGTGCGTAGCGCACCACCTGCGGATCCCGCTCCGAGAGCACGTCACTCGCCAGGGTGAAGTTGCCCAGAGACTTCGACATCTTCTGTCCGCCGACCGTCACGAGGCCGTTGTGCACCCAGTAGCGTGCGAAGCCGTCTCCGGCCGCGGTCGACTGGGCGAGCTCGTTCTCATGATGGGGGAAGCGCAGGTCGAGGCCTCCGCCGTGGATGTCGAACTCGGATCCGAGGTAGCGCTTGGACATCGCCGAGCATTCGATGTGCCAGCCGGGGCGACCTGCGCCCCAGGGCGACTGCCACACGGCATCCGCCTGCTCGTCGGGCTTGGCACCCTTCCACAGCGCGAAGTCCTGCGGGTTGCGCTTGCCGCGAGGGTCGGCATCCTCCGCCGCCTCCATCGCGTCGACGGACTGGTTCGTCAGCGACCCGTACTCCGTCCACGAGCGGACGTCGAAGTAGACGTCGCCGGAACCGTCCGGTGCAGGGTACGCGTGGCCGCGCTCGATGAGGATCGCGATCAGCTCCTGCATCTGCGGGACGGACGCCGTCGCGCGCGGCTCATAAGTCGGGGACAGGATGCCGATGCCGGCATACGCTGCGGTGAACTCCTGCTCCATGCGGTATGCGAGCGCCCACCACGGCTCGACGTCTGTCGCGTTGACGAGCACCTTGTCGTCGATGTCGGTGACGTTGCGCACGAACGTGACGCGGCCGTAGCGGTGAGTCAGCCACCGCCGCAGGAGGTCGAAGCTCAGCGCCGCTCGGACGTGACCGATGTGAGGGCCGGACTGCACGGTGGCTCCACAGACGTACATCGTGATGTTCTCGGGATCGAGAGGCACGAAGTCGCGCAGCTGCTGTGCGCGGGTGTCGTAGAGGCGGAGAGTCACCGCACAAGCTTACCGGGCGGCGCAATCCGAAGACTGGGTGTGACCCCGGCCCTGCCGCCGCTCAGTCGACCGGGTAGACCTGCCCGGTCTGCACGCCGAGCACGCTCTTCGCGAAGGCCTGCCCCACGCGGTGCGACGACACGGGCACGAAGCCGGGGAACGACGAGTGATACGACGGCGCATCCGCGAGCACCGACGGGCTCACGACGTTGATGCGGATTCCGCGGGGCAGCTCGGTCGCCGCGGCGACGACGAAGGACTCAATGGCTCCGTTCGCGAGCGACGCCGCGGCGCCGGTGGCGATCGGCTCGCGCGAGAGGATGCCGGAGGTCAGCGTGATCGAGCCGCCATCGCGCACATACGACGTGCCGATGCGCACGACGTCGAGCTGCGACAGCACCTTGCCGCGGAAAGCCGCTTCGTAGTCGCTCCGGCTCAGCTCGTCGAGCGAGCGGAAGGGCACCTCTCCCACGGCGACGATCACGGCATCGATCTGTCCGACCGAGGCGAAGAGGTGCTCCACCGACGCCGAGTCGGTGACATCGACGGACGGCTCGCTGCTGCGCGACGCCGAGATGACCTCGTGTCCGGCCAACGCGTCGACGGCCGTGCGGCCGACCTGTCCACTGGCTCCGATGACCAGGATCCTCATGCTGCCTCCTCCGGATCGCGCGACGATCGCACGACGTTCTCCGACAACGAGCGCGGATGCTGAGACATTCCCGCGCAATCCGTGACGCCTGTCAGACCGCATGCACCATCGCGACTGCCGTCACCGCGATCCCCTCGCCTCGCCCGGGAAACCCGAGTCCGTCGGTCGTGGTCGCCGTGACGGAGACCGGCGCGCCACCGAGCGCGGTGGACAGGACCTGCTCCGCCTCCGCGCGTCGCGTGCTGAAGCGCGGTCGATTGCCCTGGAACTGCGCCGAGACGTTGCCGATCGCGAAACCGGCCTCGGTGAGGATCTCCCGGGTGCGGGCGAGGAAGACGTCCGCGTGTGCGCCGGCGTACTCTGGGTGTGCGGTGCCGAAGTGCTCGCCGATGTCTCCGAGCCCTGCAGCGCCGAGCAGCGCGTCCACGATCGCGTGAGCGACGGCGTCGCCGTCGGAGTGCCCGGAGAGCGCCGGCTCCCCCGGCCACTGCAGGCCGGCGAGCCACAGGTTCCCGTCTCCGCCGAATGCATGCACGTCGGTGCCGAGGCCGACCCGGGGTCCCGTCCACGTCGGGGCGAGCTCGGGTGCCGAAATGGCGACAGCCGCCAGCAGCTGGCGGGCGCGCTCGAGGTCGGCGGGCGTGGTGATCTTGAATCCGCTGGGCGAACCCGGGATCTGACGCACGAGATGTCCGGCGGCGGCGAACAGCGCCGCATCATCGGTGTACTCGACGTCCGAGCCGCTCGCAGCATCGTAGGCGGCC
This sequence comes from Microbacterium sp. CFBP9023, assembly GCF_034045055.1. Taxonomy (NCBI): domain Bacteria; kingdom Bacillati; phylum Actinomycetota; class Actinomycetes; order Micrococcales; family Microbacteriaceae; genus Microbacterium; species Microbacterium sp. CFBP9023. Next base: position 263,884 of record NZ_JAXCWI010000002.1, read on the forward strand.
TCGAGAAGGGCGCGCGGAAAGCCCTGCGGCGTCTGCGCTGCCGCGAGCTCGGAGCGATCCACCGGCGCGATGACCGCGTCTCCGTCGACCCGCTTGAGCGTGTCGACGACGGGGAGCGTCGGGATGACCCCTGTCTCGCCGTCGATCGCCCGGGCCACGCCGTCGATCACTTCCGGCGGCGTCAGCGCGCGCGCCGCGTCATGCACGAGAACTCGCGTGATGTCTCCCCACAGGGCCTTCAGACCGGCGGCGACCGACTGCTGCCTGGTCTCTCCGCCCGTCACGACCCTGCCGAGGTCGACGCGATCGCCGGCCGCAGCACGCACCTCGGTCTCCGCGTCGCCCTCGAACCCTGAGGGGGCGACCACGATGACCTGCGCGGGCGCCGCCGCGAAGACGCCGTCGAGCGCGTGGCGGAGGATCGAATGGCTGTCGATGCCGACGAACGCCTTGGGCGCTCCGGCATCCAGTCGCGTGCCGGAGCCGGCGGCGACGACGATGATCGCGGTGTCAGGGACGGGAAGCATGCTCACCAGGTTCACGTTACCGGCGCGCACGAAAAAAGGCGGATGCCGAAGCACCCGCCTTGTCTCGATCCGCTCAGGAAGCGAGGACCTCGTCGAGCAGCGCGCTCGCCTTGTCCTCGTCGGTCTTCTCCGCCAGAGCCAGCTCCGAGATGAGGATCTGACGAGCCTTCGCCAGCATCCGCTTCTCACCGGCCGACAGACCGCGGTCCTGATCCCGACGCCACAGGTCGCGGACGACCTCGCTCACCTTGATCACGTCGCCGGAGGCGAGCTTCTCAAGGTTCGCCTTGTAACGACGAGACCAGTTCGTGGGCTCTTCGGTGAACGGAGCGCGGAGCACCTCGAACACGTTGTCGAGCCCCTCCCGGCCGATGACATCGCGGACCCCGACCAGATCGACGTTCTCCGCAGGCACCTCGATGATGAGGTCCCCCTGGGTCACGTTGAGCTTCAGGTATTTCTTCGCCTCACCCTTGATGATGCGCTCCTTGACCTCGATGATGGTCGCAGCGCCATGGTGCGGATAGACGACAGTTTCGCCAACCTCAAAAAGCATAAAAACTTGTCCTTTCGGCAACCTCAAGGATACCACAGGGGACATGCGCTAAGGTTCGCGCCGCCGCGTCCTCGGGCGGTGCCCCGCATGCGCATAGAATGGGACGCGGATATCCCGTCGTACCTCAGGAGGACCCGTGAAATCGCGCCTTGTTGCGTCTGCCGCCATCAGCGCCCTCGTTCTTCTGGGCGCGACGGGCTGCACGTTCATCTCGCCGCAGGCGACGACGATCGAATACTCCGCCTCCGACGGCGTCAACGTCTCGGACTCCGACGGCCCCATCGACGTGCGCAATGCCTTCATCGTCGCGAACGAAGACGGATCGGTCGGCAACTTCATCGGCGCCGTGGTCAACCCGACCGCCGACAAGGCGACGCTCACGATGACCGTGTCGGGCTCCGATGAGCCGTTCACCGTCTCCGTGCCCGCGGGCAAGACCGTCAGCTTCGGTGCCGACGAGGAACCGCTGCGCATCGACGGACTCGACACCATGCCCGGCGCGACCATCGAGATCCACTTCCAGTCGGGCGACGGTGCCGGGACGAAGACTCAGGTTCCCGTTCTCGACGGCACTCTGCCGTACTACGCCGACCTCGTGCCCACGGAGCAGAAGTCGACACCGACGCCCGAGCCGGCCCCCACGGACACGGCTGCCCCCGCTCCGGCGGAGTGAGCCGGCGCATACGCTGACGAAGAGGCCGACACCCTGCGGGGTGCCGGCCTCTTCTCCGTCATGGGGACGGGCGTGCCGTCCGACGACTGCGTCAGCCCTCGAAGCGGTACCCGAGACCGCGAACCGTGACGAGCATGACGGGCTCCCCCGGGTTCTCCTCGATGCGGGAGCGGATCCGCTTGATGTGCACGTCGAGCGTCTTCGTGTCTCCGAAGTAGTCGCTCCCCCACACGCGGTCGATCAGCTGACCGCGCGTGAGCACTCGACCTGAATTGCGCATCAGCACCTCGAGGAGCTCGAATTCCTTCAGAGGCATGTTGATCTGCTGTCCGGCGACCGAGACGGTGTGGCGATCGATGTCGAGCGAGACGCGTCCCCCGTCGAGCACGCGCTCGTCGAGCTCGCTGTCGGCCTGCACCACGCGACGAAGGACCGCGCGCATCCGGGCGAGCAGCTCGCGGGAAGAGTACGGCTTTGTGACGTAATCGTCGGCGCCGAGCTCGAGTCCGACGACGATGTCCACCTCCGAGTCCTTGGCCGTGACCATGATGATCGGCACAGCCGAGGTCGAGCGGATCTGCCGGCACACCTCGGTGCCCGGCATGCCAGGCAGCATCAGGTCGAGGAGCACGACGTCGGCGCCACGCTCGCGGAAGGCGGCCAGCGCCCCTGGACCGTCCTCGGCGATCTCGACCTCGTACCCCTCTCGGCGCAGCAGGTAGGCGAGCGGGTCGGCGAGGTCGGGCTCGTCTTCGACGAGAAGGATGCGGGTCATGCGTTCTCTCCGTTTCGGACGCGAGCAGCGGCCTTGGCCGCTTTGCGCTCGCGCTTCTTCTTGTTCTTCTGGTCCTTGTCGATGCTCGGGGGAGCGTCGATCCTCGGAAGCCTGATGGTGAAGGTCGAGCCTCGTCCGGGGCGCGACCAGAGGCGTACTTCGCCGCCGTGGCGCTGTGTCGCATGCTTGACGATCGAGAGTCCGAGCCCCGTTCCGCCGGTGCGGCGGGACCGCGCCTCGTCCGCCCGGTAGAAGCGCTCGAAGATCCGCTCCCGATCCGCCTCCGCGATCCCGATGCCCTGGTCCGAGACCGCCACTTCGACCACCCCTTCATCGGCCTTCACACCGATGCCGACGCGCGACCCCTTCGGGGAGTAGACGATCGCGTTCGCGATGAGGTTGCCGAAGGCCTCGATGAGGATCTGCGAGTCGCCGCGCACCCAGACTCCGCGATCGCCGCCGCGGGCGAGTTCGACCCCGGCGGAGTCGGCCTGCACGACATGCGCCTCGAGCGCGGTGGCGAGAACCTCGTCGATCGAGACGGGCCGCACATCGGACAGCGCATCGTCGGTCTGCAGTCTCGAGAGACTCATGATCCGACCGGTCAGCTGACCGAGACGTGCGGCTTCGGCCGAGATCCGGGTCGCGAAGTGGCGCACCTGAGCAGGGTCGTCGGCCGCCGATTCGATGGCCTCGGCGAGCAGAGTGACGGCTCCCACAGGGGTCTTGAGCTCGTGACTGGTGTTCGCCACGAAGTCTCGGCGCATCTGGTCGAGGCGCTCCTGCTCCGTGACGTCGCGGATGATCAGCAGCGTCATGCGCGGACTGATGGCGCTCGCCCGAGCCGACACGAGCCGTGGATCGAGGCTGAGCCCGCCGCGCGTGATGCGCAGCGACTCGGTCGCCGAACTGCCCTCGATGCGTCCGCCACGCACGAGCTGACGCAGCTCGGGGTTCTCCAGGGGTGCGCCCACCTCGATGCCGAACCTGGTCGCCGCCTTCGAGACGGCGAGCACGAGTCCGGAGGAGTCGACCACGCATGCCGCATCGTCCATGCTGCCGAGCACGGCGGTCACACCCTCCGGCACCACGAGCGAGGTCTCATCGGCCACGCGCGCCCGCGCACGATATGCCCAGGCCACGAGAAGGGAGAGGCCGACGCCGATCACGAGGCCGACGGCCAACGCGAGCAGCGCGATCTGCGGCAAGGTCATAACCCCAGCGTAGAGTGCGTTCACCCGCGGATCGGCGGGTTCGCCCGCCCCTGAGCCACGGCGAGAAGTACTATTCACGTGCTGGGCACCGTTCGTTAACCTTCGGAGCAGACAATCGCTTTCGGGCCTGTGCGGGAGCGCTGTGCTCTCCTCTCGTGCGAGCGGCCCGGCCGTCTCGCGTTGACACCACAGCCGAGACCCGAACGAAAGGTTGCGCCGACATGCGCGAAGTCTTCCATCAGTCCCTCGAGGACCTGCAGTCCCAGCTCGTGGAGATCGCCGACCTCGTCACGGTCTCCATCGACAAGGCCACCCGCTCCTTCGCCACGAGCGATGTCGAGCTGGCCGAAGAGGTCATCGCCGATGACGCCAAGATCGATGCGCTGGCCGTGGCGCTCGACGAGCAGGCCATCGAGATCCTGGCCCGCCAGCAGCCGGTCGCGCGCGACCTGCGCGTCGTCGTCACCGCGCTGCGCGTGAGCGCCTCGCTCGAGCGCATGGGCGACATGTCCGAGCACATCGCCCAGCTCGCACGCCTGCGCTTCCCCGAGCGCGCGATCCCGAAGGGCCTCAAGGGCACCTTCACGAAAATGGGCGAGCTGGACGTCGAGATCTCGCGCACGCTCTCCGAGCTGCTGCGAACCCAGGACCTGAAGCTGGCCGACACCATCCGCAACACCGACGACGACATCGACGAGCTGCACGCCAGCGTCTTCGAGAAGGTGCTCAGCGACAACTGGAAGGGCGAGGCCACGGCGACGGTCGACGCGACGCTCGCCAGCCGCTACCACGAGCGCTTCGCAGACCACGCGGTCGCGGTCGCCAAGAAGGTCATCTACCTGGCGACCGGCGACTGGCGCATCGAGGAGGAGGACATCGCCCTCGCGGTCGAGCAGCAGCAGGAGCTCGGCCACGCCTGAGCGCCGATGACACGACGAAGGGGGCGGATGCTGTCAGCATCCGCCCCCTTCGTCTGCGGTGTTACTTCTTGCCCTGCGCTGCCACGGCGGCAGCACCGGCGGCGGCAGCCTCGGGGTCGAGGTAGCGGCCGGGACCGGTGGGGACGTTGTTCTCGTCGAGCTCGTACACGAGCGGGATACCGGTGGGGATGTTCAGCTCGGCGATGTCATCGTCGCTGATGCCCTCGAGGTGCTTCACGAGGCCGCGCAGCGAGTTGCCGTGCGCGGTGACGAGGACCGTCTTGCCTGCTTCGAGGTCGGGGACGATCGCGTCGTCCCAGTACGGCAGCAGGCGATCGATGACGAGCTTCAGCGACTCCGTCCGCGGCACCTCGCCGTCGATGCCGGCGTAGCGCACGTCATTCACCTGGCTGAACTCGCTGTCGTCGTCGAGCACGGGCGGCGGCACGTCGAACGAACGGCGCCACAGCTGGAACTGCTCCGGGCCGAACTCCTCGAGCGTCTGGGCCTTGTCCTTGCCCTGCAGAGCGCCGTAGTGACGCTCGTTGAGGCGCCACGAGCGCGTGACCGGGATCCACAGGCGGTCGGCCGCGTCGAGCGCGATGTTCGCGGTCTGAATCGCACGGCTGAGCAGCGAGGTGTGCAGCACGTCGGGCAGGATGCCCGCCTCGGCCAGGAGCTCGCCGCCTCGGCGGGCCTCGTTCCGGCCCTGCTCGTTCAGGCGGACGTCCACCCATCCGGTGAAGAGGTTCAGTTCGTTCCACTCGCTCCGGCCGTGACGGAGCAGGATCAGGGTGCGCTTCGAAGTCATGGCCCCAGTTTATCGGCGCAGCCGGACGCGTCCACGCCCATGCCCTGCGAGGATTGACGCATGGCGTCATCTCCCCTCGGTCGGCCGACCCGCGGCACCACCGGGACGAACAGGCTGCGCCGCAACGACCGCTGGATCGCGGTGAGCCCCGCGTTCCGCCGCGCCGCGGATCCGCTCGTCATCGACCTCGGCTACGGCGCCAGCGGGGTGACCGCCTTCGAGCTCGCCACCCGACTGCAGCGCGTGCGAGCGGATGCCGAGGTGCGCGGCCTCGAGATCGATCCGGTCAGAGTCGCGACCGCGACTCAGCAGCTGGTCGAGGTGCAGGCAGGGAACACCGCCTTCTCGCCCGATCTGCGCGTCTCCTTCGCCCGCGGTGGATTCGAGGTGCCTCTGCCTGCCGGGCGGCGCCCCGCGGTGATCCGCGCGATGAACGTGCTCCGCCAGTACGACGAGTCCGATGTCGCCGCGGCCTGGAGCACGATGGCCGGGCGCCTCGCTCCCGAGGGCCTGCTCGTCGAGGGCACCTGCGACGAGATCGGTCGGGTGTCGAGCTGGGTCGACGTCGACCCGACCGGATCGCCGCTCCGGTTCACGATCTCGCTGCGTCTCGCAGATCTCGAGCATCCGAGCATCGTCGCGGAGCGGCTGCCGAAAGCGCTGATCCACCGCAACGTGCCCGGCGAGCGCGTACACGCCCTGCTCGTCGACCTCGATCGCGAGTGGAGCCGTGCGGCGCCGTTGTCGACCTTCGGAGCGACGCAGAGATTCCTGGGCGCGGTCGCCGCTCTGCGCGATCAGGGCTGGCCCGTGCTCGGCGTCAAGAGCCGGTGGCGACTCGGTGAGCTCACGCTCCCCTGGGATGCGGTCGCGCCGCTCCCGTGAAGGGCACTGCTCGCCCCGCGAGTCAGCCCGCCTGGCGCGGATCCGGTGCGCTCGGCCGTCGGGACAGTCGGGTGATACGAGGGATGTCGGCCGTGGCACCGGCATCCGCCGGCACGATCACCTGCTGCGTCGCGGCGATGTCGGCCCCCTCGGCGCGGACGACGAGATCGCCGACCGGCGTGCGACGCGACAGGATCGCGAGCGCGATCGGTCCGTCCTCATGGTGCCGGGCGACCGACGTGATGTGACCGACCTCGTCGTCGCCCGCGAGCACCGCATCGCCGACCGCGGGCAGCACGGCCTCGCTGCCGTCGAGGTGCAGTGCCGCGAGCCTGCGCGGCGGGTGACCCAGGTTGTGGACCTTCGCGACGGTCTCCTGTCCGCGGTAGCAGCCCTTGTTGAGGTGCACGGCGGTGCGGATCCAGTCGGACTCGTGCGGCAGCGAGCGCTCGTCGACCTCGGCCGACCACCGCGGTCGCCAGGCGGCGATGCGCAGTGCCTCGGCGGCGAGGAGTCCGGCGACCTCTTCCGGTGAGAGCGTCGCTGCCAGCGCATCTGCTGCCTCGGCGGTCGCGATGGCCACCTTCCAGGCGAGGTCTGCACCCGGGTGATCGAGGACCTCGGCGTACTGGTGACCGCCCGCGCTCACGCGCTGCCACGGATCGGTCCAGATCAGCGGTGCGCCTGCAGGAGCGGATGCCGCAGCAGTCCCACGCTCAGCCGCCGCGCCTCCGTCGACGAAGCCGAGCAGCGCGAGATCGGGACGCACGGCGACGGTGGCCTGTGTGCGGAACTTCATCCGCGTCAGCCAGGTCGCCAACGCCTCGGCATCGCCGGCATCCGCGATGAGCCAGGTCGATGCCCCGTCGTCGAGGACGCCGGCGGCGTGCTCGACGCGCCCCTGGGGATCGAGCACGAGCATCTCGGTGCTCTCGCCGGGCGCGAGCCGACCGACGGACTGCGAGGTGATGGAATCCAACCATCCGAGTCGTTCGGGGCCGGCGACCTCGATGACCGTCCGGTCGTCGAGCGGCACGATCGCCCCGCCTGAGGCGAGGCGACGCTGCTCACGGAACGCGTCGCCGAAGTGGGCGATCCCGCCGTCGCCGGTCACCGCGCCAGGGATGCCGGAGAAACCGGTCATGTCAGACCTTGGCCAATCGTGCCGACGCGTGCGCCCGCATAGGAGTGCCGAGAGCCGCGATGTCCCAGGCCCAGAGCAGGTGGTTGTCGACGAGTCCGTACATGCGCGTCGCGGCGCCGTACTCCTTGGCACCCGCACCGCGGACGATCGCGTCGGAGGCGATGTCGATGCGCGGACCGTTGATCTCGCCGAGGTAGAGCTCGAGCGTCCCGTCGGCGTGTGCGAGAGAGACCTCGATCGGGAATCCGCCCGATGCCGCCCGCAGTTGCTCGACGTCGTCGACTCCGCGCGTGACCGGCTCGGTCAGCGGCGGCAGCAGCCCGGGGCCGGGATCGGCGGCGGTGGCCGGACGGCTGAGTCTCCAGAAACCGGTCTCGGCGACGAGCGGGAGGGAGACCGCCTGGTCGTCGCCGGTGAACGTCGCAGTGGCCGAGTAGTTGAGGAACGGGCCGCCGTCGTGGCTGAAGCTCACGCGATGAGTGAACTCACCCTGTAGACGCTCGTCGCCGACCGGATAGTCGATGACGCCGGTTCCCTCCCAGACGCCGATGAGCCACGAGAGCGGCGCGAGGTCGGCGGGGAGATCGGTGGGGAGCTCGAGCACGATGCTCAGCGCTGGCCGCGGAAGAGGTTTCTCAGCACGACGACCGAGACGAAGGCGATCGCGAGGCTCGCCAGGCCCAGGAGGCCGATGAAGAAGAGTTCGAGCGCCATGAGATCCATGGCCACCACTTTACCCTGCGGTAGACCCGGTGTCTCGTCTGCGGATCAGGTGAGGAGTGCGGCCAGGCCGAAGCCGACGGAGATCACGCCCATCAGCAGCAGCGCACCGATCGTGCTGGCACCCACACGGAAGATGAAGCCCTGTGTGCGCCCGTACTGCAGCTGCACGGCGAAGGAGAGGAGCACGATCGCGCCGAACGCGACGAGCAGCCACGGCACCCGCCACTCCTCGGCGACGAAGATGCCCACGCCGACAGCGGCCACCAAGGCGACGGCCCAGACGATGAGCACGCCGACGAAAGCATTACGCGGTGCGAGCGCTGGATCCGTCATGACTCCATTGTCACCCATCAGCGCCCGGTATCATTGCGGCACGGCGTACCCCGCCGTCCGGAAGGAGTGCGTGTGGCCCAGGTCCTGGTGTTGACCAATGCTCCGGTCTCGGAGCAGGTCCTGCCCGCACTCGAGCTCCTCAGCCATCGAGTGCGTCAGATCCCGGCCGAGCCCGCCCAACTCGTGAGCGCCCCCGAGTACGACATCGTGATCGTCGACGGCCGTCTCGATCTCGTCGGGGCGAAGTCCCTCTGCCGCCTGCTGCGGGCCACAGGGCAGGACGCCCCGCTGCTGCTCGTCGTCACCGAGGGCGGCATGAGCGCCCTCTCGGGCGAGTGGGGCATCGACGACGTGCTGCTGTCGACTGCGGGGCCGGCCGAGACCGACGCGCGGGTCAGGCTCGCACTCGCACGCCGTGACGAGGTCGCCGAACCGACCCGCGTACAGGCGTCGGGCGTCACGATCGACGAGCAGTCCTATTCGGCGAAGCTCCGCGGACGCCCGTTGGACCTCACCTACAAGGAGTTCCAGCTGCTGCACTTCCTCGCCACGCACCCCTCTCGCGTGTTCACCCGCGAGCAGCTGCTCAGCGAGGTGTGGGGATACGACTACTTCGGCGGCACCAGAACGGTCGACGTGCACGTCCGTCGACTGCGGGCGAAGCTGGGCGACCAGGAGCAGATCATCGGCACGGTGCGTAACGTCGGCTACCGATTCAACGTCTACGACGAGGAGCCGGTCGCCGCTGCGCGCTGACGCACGAGAGGTCAGTTCACGCGCGCGACACCTCACGGTGCTTAGATGTACCCCATGATCGATCCCGCACTCGCCGACGCAGGTCTCGGTGACGCTGAAGATGACGACTTCGATGCCATCGAGTCCCCGGACGCGCTCCTCCCCGACCACCGCTACCTCGATCGTGAGCTGAGCTGGCTCGCGTTCAACCAGCGCGTGCTCGAGCTGGCGGAGGATCCCTCGCTCCCCGAACTCGAGCGCGCGAACTTCCTCGCCATCTTCGCGAGCAACCTCGATGAGTTCTTCATGGTCCGCGTCGCCGGGCTCAAGCGTCGCATCGTGACCGGCCTGGCCGTGCCCACCAACATCGGCCGCTCCCCCGCCGACGCCCTCGCCGACATCGCTCGCGAGGCGCACGCGCTGCAGCTGCGCCACGCCGACGCGTGGAAGTCGCTGGTGCGTCCGGCTCTCGCCGAATCCGGCATCGAGATCACCGAATGGTCCGAGCTCAGCGACGACGAGCGGTCCAAGCTCTCCGAGTACTTCGGAGCGCAGGTCTTCCCCGTCCTCATGCCGCTCGCGGTCGACCCCGCGCACCCCTTCCCGTACATCTCGGGACTGTCGCTCAACCTCGCCATCCGCATCCGCAACGCCCGCACCGGCCGCCAGGAGTTCGCCCGCCTCAAGGTGCCGCCCATGCTTCCCCGCTTCGTCGAGGTGCCCGGAACCGGCGAGATCAAGCGCTTCCTGACGCTCGAGGAACTGATCGCCAACCACCTCGGCGACCTCTTCCCCGGTATGGAGGTCCTCGATCACCACGCCTTCCGCCTGACCCGCAACGAGGACGTGGAGATCGAGGAGGACGAGAGCGAGAACCTCATCCAGGCGCTCGAGGCCGAGCTGCTGCGGCGCCGCTTCGGCCCGCCCATCCGCCTCGAGATCACGGACGACATGGACGAGGTCACGATGGACCTCCTCGTGCGCGAGCTCGAGATCACCGACCAGGAGATCTACCGGCTGCCCGGGCCGCTCGATCTGCGCGGCCTTTTCGACCTGTCGCGCATCGACCGACCCGATCTCCGCTACCCGCCGCATCTGCCCACCACCGCTGTCGCCTTCCAGCCCACCGGGAGCAATACGCGGGCCGACATCTTCAAGGCGATCCGCAAGTCGGACGTGCTCGTGCACCACCCGTACGAGTCGTTCACCACCAGCGTCGTGGCGTTCCTCGAGCAGGCGGCGCGCGACCCGCACGTGCTGGCCATCAAGCAGACGCTCTATCGCACCTCGGGTGACAGCCCGATCGTCGAGGCGCTGATCAACGCCGCCGAGTCCGGCAAGCAGGTGCTGGCGCTGGTCGAGGTCAAGGCCCGCTTCGACGAGGCCAACAACATCGTCTGGGCGCGCAAGCTCGAGAAGGCGGGAGTCCACGTCGTCTACGGCCTCGTCGGACTCAAGACCCACTGCAAGCTCGCCCTCGTCATCCGCGAGGAGGACGGCGTGCTGCGCCACTACTCGCACATCGGCACGGGCAACTACAACCCGAAGACCAGCCGCATCTACGAGGACTTCGGGCTGTTCACCACCGACGCCCAGGTGGGCAAGGACCTCACGCGTCTGTTCAACGAGCTCAGCGGCTACGCGATCGAGAAGAAGTTCAAGCGTCTGCTCGTGGCGCCGCTCCACCTGCGCAAGGGACTGGTGCGCCAGATCGACCACGAGCGCCGCAATGCCGAGGACGGCAAGCCCGCCGGCATCCGCATCAAGGTGAACTCGATGGTCGACGAAGAGGTCATCGACGCGCTGTACCGCGCCAGCGCCGCCGGCGTGAAGGTCGACGTGTGGGTCCGAGGGATCTGCAGCCTGCGCACCGACCTCGAGGGCATCAGCGACAACATCACCGTCCGCAGCATCCTCGGCCGCTACCTCGAGCACTCGCGCATCTTCGCATTCCACAACGACGGCGATGCCCAGGTCTACATCGGCAGCGCCGACATGATGCATCGCAACCTCGACCGCCGCGTCGAGGCGCTGGTGCGCGTCACCGACCCGGTCCACATGAAGGATCTGCTCGATTTCTTCGATCTCGCCATGGACCCGGGAACCACGTCGTGGCACCTCGGAGCCGACGGCGTCTGGACCCGCCACGCCGAGGATGCCGCAGGCAAGCCCCTCGTCGACCTGCAGGACAAGACCATGGGGTTGATCCAGCGGCGTCGTCGAGCACGGGCGGTTCGATGAGCGCGCACACGAGCACCCAGACCGCACGGTCGAAATGGACGGACAAGGCCGTGTATGCGGCCGGCGCGGTCGTGTGGAGGCTCATCGACGGCAAGCTGCGCATCCTACTGATCCATCGCACGAAGTACCGCGACGTCACGCTCCCCAAGGGCAAGGTGGATCCCGGCGAGATGCTCGCCGAGACCGCGGTGCGCGAGGTGCATGAGGAGACCGGCATCCGCGTCTCCCTCGGCGTGCCCGTCGGCGTCAGTCGGTACCACCTGCCGTCGAGCAAGCAGAAGGTCGTGCACTACTGGGCGGCCGAGGCGACGGCCGACGCGATCCGCGCCTCGACCTTCGTGCCGAACCGCGAGATCGCCGCGCTCGAATGGGTGAGCGTCAAGAAGGCCCGCGCCCGGCTGAGCTACCCCGTCGACATCGAGATCCTCGACTTCTTCACGCAGCTCGTCGACGACGGCGTGCTGCGCACCTTCCCGATCATCGCTCTGCGTCATGCGAAGGCGCTCTCACGCTCGGACTGGGACGGGGCGGATGCCGCACGGCCTCTGACAGACCGCGGCGAGCAGCAGGCGAAGTCGATCGTCGGTCCGCTGCGGGCCTTCGGTGTGCGCAAGATCATCACGAGCGATGCCGTGCGCTGCATGCAGACCGTGGCGCCCCTCGCGAAAGCCCTCGACCGCAAGACCGTCACCACCCCGAAGATCAGTCAGGATGCGTGGGAGGACGGTGACGACGATCTGCGTTCCGTGGTCGGCCGGCGCGTGCGCTCCGGCAAGCCCGCCGTGCTGTGCAGCCATGGCCCGGTCCTCCCTGGAATCCTGACGGAGATCGCGCTGGCGACCGGCACCGTCCGCGGCTCGTACGTGAGCAGCGCAGCCGATCTCGAACCGGCCGCCTTCTCGGTCGTCCACCTCTCGGCGTCGAATCCGGGGTCGGGGATCATCGCGATCGAGACGCACATCCCCAAGGCGTGACACCGGCCGTCTCGCGCCGCGAGCCGTGGGAAGGCCGCACCCGGTTCCGGGTGCGGCCTTTCGCATGCCCCAGAGAGACGCGTGCCGTTCACCTCCCGTTCACCTGCGCGGGAGAGTCTCGTTAACCGCCGCACATAGCGTCACTGTGTGCCCTGCACCGGGCCCCACCCATCAAAGATCGAAGGATCCACAGTGAAGATCTCCCGAATCGCACGTATCGGCGCCGTCGGCGCCGTTGCCGCTCTCGCACTCGCCGGCTGTGCCGCGAACGAAGGCGGAACCGGCGGCTCCACCGACGCCCCGAGCGAGTCCACGCTCTCCGGCACGATCGAGGCCACCGGCGCCTCCTCGCAGGAGGCCGCGCAGCAGTCCTGGGTCGCCGCATTCCAGACCGCCAACCCCGACACGACGGTGAACTACACCGCCACCGGTTCGGGCACCGGCCGCGAGAACTTCATCGCCGGCTCCTCGAACTTCATCGGCTCCGACCGCGCGTTCGACGCCGACGAGCTCGCCGCAGGCGGCTTCGGCTCCTGCACCTCCGACGACATCGTCGAGATCCCCGTCTACATCTCGCCCGTCGCCGTCGCGTTCAACCTCGAGGGCATCGACGAGCTGAACCTCGACGGCCAGACCATCGCGAAGATCTTCTCCGGCGCCATCACCAACTGGAACGACGCCGCCATCGCCTCGCAGAACGAGGGCGTGGAGCTTCCCGACCAGGCGATCGTCCCCGTGCACCGCGCAGACGCGTCGGGCACGCAGGAGACCTTCACCAAGTACCTCAGCGCCGTCGCCCCCGACGTGTGGACCTACGAGGCCAGCGACGAGTGGCCGCTGTCGACCGGTGAGGCCGGCGACGGCACCTCGGGCGTCGTCGACGCGATCACCAACGGTGTCGGCTACATCGGCTTCGCCGACGCATCGCGCACCGCCGACCTGGGCCAGGTCGCCGTCGAGGTCGAGGGCGAGTACGTCGCGTACTCCGCCGAGGCAGCCGCAGCGCTCGTCGAGGCTTCCCCGCTCGAGGAGGGTCGCTCCGACCACGACCTCGCGTACGCCGTCGACCCGGCCGCAGCGCCCGCCGGCTCGTACCCGATCGCACTCGTCTCGTACCTCATCGGCTGCGTCGAGTACGACGACGCCGAGACCGCCGGTCTCGTGAAGGCGTACTTCCAGTACGTCGCGTCGGCCGAGGGCCAGGACGCTGCAGCAGAGGCCGCGGGCAGCGCCCCGATCTCGGACAGCCTGCGCGAGCAGATCAACACGGCGATCGACGCGATCGTCACGGAGTGATCGACGGCTCAGCACACCGCTGAGCCCCGGTCCCGACGCCCCCGTGGTGTCGGTCGTAGGACTCGACCGACACCGCGGGGGCACCCGCATGAAAACCCCGAACGTCCCTCAGAGCCTGGAGTCGCTCCGATGACCACAACCTCAACGGGTCCCGATACCACCCGTTCCACCGGGACGCGCACCGCTCCCCGCCGCCGCGGCGACCTCGTCTTCTCGGGCACCGCGCTGGCGGCGGGAATCATCATCCTCGTCACCCTCGCCGCGGTGGCCGTCTTCCTCATCGTGCAGGCGATCCCCGCACTGTCGTCCGACACCTCCAACAACCACATCCTCGAAGGGCAGTCGTTCCTGTCGTGGGTGTGGCCGTTCGTCTTCGGAACGCTGTGGTCGAGCTTCATCGCCCTCGTCATCGCCGCCCCGATCGCCATCGGCATCGCGCTCTTCATCTCGCACTACGCCCCTCGCCGCCTCGCCGGCGTCCTCGGCTACATCATCGACCTGCTGGCCGCCGTGCCCTCGGTCGTCTTCGGCCTCTGGGGAGCGCTCACCTTCGCGCCGATGCTCGTGCCCTTCTACAAGTGGCTGAACACGAACCTCGGCTTCATCCCGCTCTTCAGCGGAACGCCCTCCGGAACCGGCAAGACGATCCTCACCGCCTCCCTGGTGCTCGCGGTGATGATCCTGCCGATCATGACCGCGATCTGCCGCGAGGTCTTCCTGCAGACGCCGAAGCTTCACGAAGAGGCGGGCCTCGCGCTGGGAGCCACGCGCTGGGAGATGGTCCGGATGGCCGTGCTCCCCTTCGCACGCAGCGGAATGGTGTCGGGCGCGATGCTCGGTCTCGGTCGCGCACTCGGCGAGACGATGGCAGTGACCCTCGTGCTCTCGCCGCTCGGCATCGTCACCTTCAACCTGATCAACCCGGAGAACCCCACGACGATCCCTGCGATCATCGCGCTGCGGTTCCCCGAGGCCCACGACGAAGGCGTCAACACGCTGATCGCCGCGGGTCTGATCCTCTTCATCGTCACCTTCGCGGTCAACTTCGTGGCCCGCTGGATCGTCTCGCGCCGCGCCGAGTTCTCGGGAGCCAACTGACATGACCGCCACTCTCACGCCCTCACCGTCGCCCGCGTCCGTCGTCGCCCCGACGCACATCACCTCGGCCGGCCACCTGCCCAAGTGGGCCCCCTGGGCACTGCTGCTGGTCGCATTCGTCGTCTCGGCGACGATCTTCGCCTTCATGAACGTGGGCAACGACCCCGCCGACTTCAACATCGCGCTGACGCTCGTCGTCGGCCTGCTGTTCTACATGGTGCTCATCATGGTGATCTCCACCGTGGTCGAGAGCCGTCGCCACGCGACCGACCGTCTCATGACGGCGCTGGTCTCCGGCGCCTTCGTGGTCGCGCTCCTGCCCCTGATCTCGCTGCTCTACACCGTGGTCGTCAACGGCCTCATGCGGTTCGACGGAGAGTTCTTCAGCTTCTCGATGCGCAACATCGTCGGCGAGGGCGGCGGCGCGGTGCACGCCATCTGGGGCACGCTGCTCATCACCCTCGGCGCGACGATCATCTCGGTGCCGATCGGCCTGATGACCTCGATCTACCTCGTCGAGTACGGCGAAGGCCGCAAGCTCGCTCGCGGCATCACCTTCCTCGTCGACGTCATGACCGGCATCCCGTCGATCGTCGCAGGTCTCTTCATCTACTCGGTCTTCTCGATCATCGTCGGACCGGGCACGCGAATGGGCATCATGGGTTCGCTCGCGCTCTCGGTGCTGATGATCCCGGTCGTCGTGCGCGGCTCGGAAGAGCTGCTGCGCATCGTGCCGAACGAGCTCCGCGAGGCGGCCTACGCACTCGGCGTGCCGAAGTGGCTGACCATCCTCAAGGTCGTGCTGCCCACCGCGATCGCCGGAATCCTGACGAGCATCATGCTGGCCATCTCCCGAGTGATCGGCGAGACCGCCCCGCTGCTGCTCACCGTCGGAATCGTGCAGGGCATGAACCTGAACATGTTCAGCGGCCAGATGGCCACACTGCCGGTGTTCTCGTACATGCAGGCCAAATACCCCGGCATCCCCGTCGATGCCTACCTCGAGCGGGCCTGGGCAGCCGCCCTCACCCTGATCGTCATCGTGATGGTGCTGAACCTCCTGGCTCGCGTCATCGCCAAGGTGTTCGCCCCCAAGATCAACGGCCGCTGAGCCGTCATACCCGACTGAAGAAGAAGAAGGATTTCACGTGTCCAAGAGCATCGAAGTCAACGACCTCAACGTCTACTACAGCGACTTCCTCGCGGTCGAAGGCGTCAGCATCGACATCAAGCCCAACACCGTCACGGCCTTCATCGGCCCGTCGGGCTGCGGCAAGTCCACGTTCCTGCGCACCCTGAACCGCATGCATGAGGTCATCCCCGGCGCGCGCGTCGAGGGCGAGGTGCTGATTGACGGCAAGAACCTCTACGGCACCGGGGTCGACCCCGTGCTCGTGCGCCGCCAGGTCGGCATGGTCTTCCAGCGCCCGAACCCGTTCCCGACCATGTCGATCAAGGAGAATGTGCTCGCGGGCGTCAAGCTCAACAACACGCGCATGGCCAAGAGCGACCAGGATGCCCTGGTCGAGAAGTCGCTGCGTGGGGCGAACCTCTGGAACGAGGTCAAGGACCGCCTCGACCGCCCGGGCTCCGGCCTGTCCGGCGGTCAGCAGCAGCGTCTCTGCATCGCGCGTGCCATCGCCGTCTCCCCCGACGTGATCCTCATGGACGAGCCCTGCTCGGCGCTCGACCCGATCTCGACCTTCGCGATCGAGGAGCTCATCGCCGAGATCAAGACCCAGTACACGGTCGTCATCGTGACGCACAACATGCAGCAGGCGAGCCGCGTGTCCGACAAGACGGCGTTCTTCAACATCGCGGGCACCGGCAAGCCGGGCAAGCTCATCGAGTACGACGACACCCGCACGATGTTCACCACTCCGTCTGTCCAGGCCACCGAGGACTACGTCTCGGGTCGCTTCGGATAAGCATCCGCCTCAGCTTCGACCCGGGCGCCCGTTCTTCGCGGGCACAGTTTCGGAGCTGCTGGTTCGAAACGCCGTGTGTCCCTCTGGTCCCACGGCGTTTCGTCGTTAAGGTCCGTATCGGTACCCGGGCCAGACCGCGGCACTCATCCTGCAGAGACGAGCCAGGACGAATTGCGTCCACAGATGCCGGCATCATGGTCGAGAACGAGCATCGTGATCGCGGATGCTCCTCTGATGTGCAGCTCATCATCGATCGAGATCTGGACCTGGCGCGACCTTCGGGCGAGAAGCTCACGCCGGGCTCTCGACGCTCGCGTGCGGCGCGGGCAGCTCCGTCGAATCCGACGGGGGGTCTACGCTGCCGACACGGCCTGCGCGAGCGCCGTCGAGGCTGCTGAGCATGGAGGCTCTCTGGGATGCGCCAGCGCAGCACGGCACCTCGGCATCTGGGTTCTCGAGGATCCAGCTCTGCACGTCTGGCTTCGCGCAGACAGACACCATCACCCAGGCGTCAGCCGTGAGTGCACCTGCATCCGTCATTGGGATTCAGGCGCTTCCTCGCGAAGTTTCGGGCTCCCTTCGGCACCTCGGATACTGCTGCAGATGCTCCACTGCCGCGGCGGCGAGGCGTTCTTCGTCGCGCTCGAGTCCGCGCGCCGCCTCGGCCTGATCGACGGCGATGGGCTGCGATGGCTGCGGCTGCACGTCGATACCTTTGGACGAGACCTGATCGACTTCTCCCGCGCGGATGCCGACAGCGGCCTGGAGTCACTCGTTCGGCTGCGACTCCGCAAGTACGGATGGTTCGTCCGCTGCCAAGTGCGGTTCGTCGCGAGCGGCATCGTCGATCTCATGATCGATGATTGGCTTCTCATCGAGACGGATGGCAAAGCGAATCATGAGGGACAGTCGCATCGACACCGCGATCTCACCCGGGACGCCACGGCCGCCGCGTGGGGGCACGCCACACTTCGGTTCGACTATGCGATGGTCATCCATGACTGGGATCTCGTCGAGCGAGCGATTGTCGGAATGATGGCGCTCAGGCCCTGATCATTCTCGGATCAGCGCCCCATTTACGGGCACAACTTCGGATGCCGGTCGACGACGCGCCGATCCGGGTGATTGCGCGCGGCGGGTCGGTCGAGAGCTCCGAAGTTGTGCCCGTAGCGGGCGGTCGGGCCAGGCGCACGGCACCTCAGTCGCGGGGCGAGAGGAGGTAGTCGTTCAGCTCGGCCGTCAGGGCGTGA
Organism: Microbacterium sp. CFBP9023; assembly: GCF_034045055.1. NCBI lineage: Bacteria > Bacillati > Actinomycetota > Actinomycetes > Micrococcales > Microbacteriaceae > Microbacterium > Microbacterium sp. CFBP9023. The sequence goes on from NZ_JAXCWI010000002.1 coordinate 281,967, forward strand.
TCGACCGGGATGTCGACTCCGTCGACGGCGGTGATCGGGGCGGCGAGGCGGACGCTCGAGACCAGCCATGCGGCATCAGCCCGGGGAAGGTCGGATGCCGGCACTCGGCTGTATTCTGCGACGAGTCCCTTCCCGGCCAGGTAGTCGTAGACGCTCAGCTGCGTCGTGCCGTGCAGGATGCCGCCGTTCGGGGCCGGTGTCACGAAGCGATCCCCGACACGCAGGATCAGCGACGCGGTCGGCGCCTCGAGCACGAAGCCGTCACGCGACAGGAAGATGGCGTCGTCGGCTCCTCGTCGATGCGCCTCGCGAAGCGCCGCCATGTTCACGGCGTAGGAGAGCGTCTTGGCGCCCAGCAGCAGCCACGGTGCTTTCTCGGCCACGTCGAGGTCGTATCCGCGGTCGAGGGTGACGACGCGGATTCCCTGTTCCCGCACAGTCGAGAAGTCGGATGCCGGCGCCGCCGTGACCCAGGCCGTCGGCGTGGGGCCGTGCTCGACGCCTCGGCTGAGGATGAGCTTGATGACGTACTCGCCCCGCTCGCAGTGTGCGGCGGCCCGCTCGATCGCCTGGTGCCACTGCGCCTGGTTGGGAAGCGGCAGATCGCACAGCTGCGCCGAGTGAGTCAACCTCTCGAGATGCGGCACGACCTCCTGCGCATGACCGTTGATCACGCCGATCGACTCGAACACTCCGTCGCCGCGCTGCGTGCTCAGCTCCCCCACGCTGAGCGCCGGAGCGGCCGCATCGACGAGAGTGAAAGTCTCTGCGAAGTCGGAACGGTCGACGTCAGCCGCCGCAGGATCGATCATCAGAGCAAAGCGCCGTGTCATGATCCGAGCCTAGGGCCCCGGGAATAGCTGCAGCATGATCTTGTTACAATGGAGTGGCCGGGCCGCATAACCCCGGGCTCCAATTTTTGCCGCTGCGAGCGGCCTTCCGCCGAGAGGCGTTTTTGCGGCCCGGTCTTTTCATGCCCGGTCGCAGGTCGTGCCCGTCGCGAGTCCGCGAGGGCTTGCGCTCCCCCGGACGCGTCCGCTCAGGCCAGGGCTCCGGACCGCCACAGCACAGCAGAGGCCGAGAGGTCCTGCGCATAGCTGCTCAGCCGCAGGGCGCGGGTGGTGAGCTCACTGGCGCGCGACGGCTCGGTCGGCTCGTAGTCGTCCGCTGTGTGCGTCGCTCCCGAGGCCTGGACCCGGCAGAACGCCGCCGCTCGGTCGAGGGCGACCGCGAAGTCCCCCCGGAACGCGCCACGGAGGATCGTGTCGATCAGCGCGACGAGCTCATCGGGGTTCGCCGGCACCGGCGCCCCGGCGATCACGGCATCCACCGACGCCAGTTCCACCCTGCCGCGCTCGTAGAGCAGGGCAGCGGTCTGCGGGTCGCCGTGGATCGCCAGCTGCAGGATGTAGAGCCGCCAGAGGGCGCCCGGCAGGGTGCGGGACGGTGCCTTCGACCAGAGCTCGGCGATCTCGTCGATGCCGTGCTCATCGGTGAAGGCAACGAGTCTGTCAGCGCTCACACCGCTCTCGTCGGCACGGACACGGGTCAGCAGAGCGGATGCCGTCGCGTGCGCGATGCGCGTCTCCTCGGCGGGATCGTGACTGCCGACGATGTTGTCGAAGGCGCTGGTGGGCCGGCGCACCGGACGGGAGAACTGCTCAGGCATCAGTCCAGGGTACGCGCGATCCGGGATGTCAGGCTGTCGGAATCACGACGACGGGGTCGGTCGTCGGCAGGCCGGAGGGCGAACCGCCGTCCTGCTCCACCGTGACCGCGATCACGTCGCCGGCCTGCATCTCTCCGGCGAGCACTGCCGTCGCTTCGCCGTCTTCGGCCGCGAACACGCCTGCCGGCACCGGGGTGTCGCCTCGGACGTACCAGAGCTCGTAGGTCTCCCCCTCGGCGAGCGACGGGATGCCGTCGGTCACGAGCACGGACTTGCCGAGAGACGCCGACCAGTGCGCGGTCGCCGTGCCACCGCTCTCGAGAGAGACGCTGGCCTGCTGAGCATCATCGGCCGACTGGATGTCCTCGAGAGCGACGACGCTGGCCGGACGGTTGATGTACGTGTTGATCGCGACAGCGCCCGCTCCCACACCGACGAGCAGTGCGAGGCACGCGGCGAGCGCGAAGAGGAAGCGGAGGCGGTGTGCCGGAGCCTTCGGCGCGGCTTCCCCACCGAGAGCGGTCGGGGCGGAGTCCTCCGCAGGCGCGGCATCCGACGTCTCGTCCGCCAGGGCGTCAGGGGTCGAATCGGCGAACACGACGTCGCCGGTCTGCGGTGTCTCCGCGATCCGTGCGAGCAGCGTCGCGCGGATGTCGGGCGACGGAACCACCGGAGCTGCGCCGTCGGCGAGGAATCCTGCGCTGTCGGCATCCGCATCGACGATGCTCTGCCACTCGGGATGCGCTGCGAGAGCGGCGTGATAGCGCTGCTGGTCATCGGGCGACAGCGCGTCGAGTGCCGCTCCTGCCGCGAGTTCTGCGAATTCCTGCTCGTTCATGCCGTCACCCCCATAGCTGTCCTCAGACGCGAGAGCCCATCTCGCATCCGTGTCTTGATCGTCCCCAGCGGCGCCCCGACGAGCACTGCCACTTCGTTTTGACTGTAACCGCCGTAGTAGGCCAGGACGAGAGCTTCGCGCTGAGCCTCAGGAAGGCCCGAGAGTGCGTGAACGACCTTCTCGCCCTCGATGCCCAGCTCCACCGTCTCCGCGACACTGTCGTGCGCGACTCCGATATCCCTGAACCCGGCTCGCACGTCTCGGTCCGCACTGGACTGGGACGCCCGAACCCGGTCGACCGCACGACGGTGCGCGATCGTCATCACCCAGGTTCTTCCCTGTCCCTTGTTCGGAGCGAACTTCGTAGCGGATTGCCAGATCTCCAAGAAGACTTCCTGGAGCACCTCTTCGCTCTGCGAGCGATTGACGAGAACCCTGAGGATGAGGCCGAAGACCCGGGACGACAGACTGTCGTAGAGCTCCGCGAACGCGCGCTGATCGCCGCCGCCGATGCGCAGAAGCAGGTCAGCGACAGCATCCCGAGCCGTACCGTCTTCCGGTACGTCCATTCCGTCGATGACCATCTCTAACAGCATGCCGCATCCACCCCGCTTTCCCGTGCAGCCGCCACCCGAAAGTGACGGAAATGAGTCCTCTTAAGTGCGGTTCGTCGAATGATGTTCGCGGCCGACCCCCGGAACGGATTGGATTCGACGACTCGAAAAAAACTTTGCGATTTCTCCCATCCGATCCCGACGGGGCTCCGAACGACTGTCAACGCCACGGAGAGGCCGTGGCAGTGTTCTGAAGGAGCTTGAGATGTTCAGCACCAAGAAGAAGGTCACCGCAGCCATCACCCTCGGCCTTGCGAGCGCATTCCTGCTCTCCGCATGTTCCATGGGCGGCACCACCGAAGAGCCGGCAGAGTCGACGGCCCCCGAGTCGTCCGAGACGATGGCTCCCGAGACCGAGACGATGGACCCGGCCGCCAACCTGGTCGGCCCCGGCTGCGCCGCATACGCAGAGGCTGTGCCGGACGGCGCAGGCTCCGTCGAGGGCATGGCTCTCGACCCGGTCGCCACCGCCGCATCGAACAACCCGCTGCTCACCACGCTGGTGGCGGCAGTCAGCGGACAGCTGAACCCCGACGTCAACCTCGTCGACACGCTCAACGGCGACGAGTTCACCGTCTTCGCTCCGGTCGATGACGCCTTCGCGAAGATCGACCCGGCCACCATCGAGGCTCTCAAGACGGACAGCGCCACGCTGAGCTCGATTCTGACGTACCACGTGATCCCCGGACAGCTGACCCCCGATGAGATCGTCGGAACGCACGCCACCGTGCAGGGTGCAGACGTCGAGGTCACCGGCAGCGGCGACGACCTGATGGTCAACGACGCGACCGTCATCTGCGGTGGAGTCCAGACCGCGAACGCCACCGTGTACCTCGTGGACACGGTTCTGATGCCCCCGGCCGAGTAAGGCCCGGGAACGCCGAGGCGGACACTCGGTAAGCCATCTCACCTCTCGGGGGAGGTCGGTGGGATGGTGCAAGGAGCCGCTGACGACATCGTCGTCAGCGGCTCCTTCTTTGCGCCCTAGACTGGAGGGGCGGGCCTCTAGCTCAGTTGGCAGAGCATCGGACTTTTAATCCGCGGGTCGTGGGTTCGAGCCCCACGGGGCCCACCGTTATCACCGTCGGCCGGATCCGGCCACCCCCTTCACCGCATCCGCATCCTGCGCGAGAGTCGTGGCGTCCCCATCCGGGACATCCACCCCACGAAAGGACGCATCATGGCGACTCTCACCGACAGCCGAGTGGCATTCCTCGCGACAGACGGATTCGAGGACAGCGAGCTGACCAGTCCGTGGGAAGCGGTGCAGGGCGAGGGCGCGAGCGCCACGCTCATCGCACCGGACGGACAGCAGATCACCGGCAAGAACGGTCACGTGCAGCACGTCGACCTCACCTCCGAGAAGGCCACGGCCGACGAGTTCGACGCTCTCGTGCTTCCGGGCGGTGTCGTGAACGCCGACCACCTGCGGCTCGACAAGGCATCCATCGACCTCGCGCGCTCGTTCTTCGAGCAGCACAAGCCCGTCGCCGTCATCTGCCACGGCGCCTGGATCCTGATCGAGGCCGGCGTGGTCGACGGACGGACGCTGACCAGCTACCCGAGCCTCGCGACCGACCTCCGCAATGCCGGAGCCACCTGGGTCGACGAGGAGGTCGTGGTCGATGCGGGGCTCGTCTCGAGCCGCACGCCCGACGACCTTCCCGCGTTCAACGCGAAGCTGATCGAAGAGGTCGCTGAAGGCAAGCACGCCGAGCAGACCGCGTGATCTGAGCACCGGGCGGCCCGGTGTCAGGCGCCCGCGCGCGCCCGGTGACGCCGGACCGCCGCTCTGTTCGCACAGCGCACCGAGCAGAACCGCTGGCGGCCGTTGCGCGTCACATCGACGACCACGTTCGTGCAGGGCGAGGCCTCGCAGCGCCCGAGTCGATCCATGCCGCGGGTGACCAGGTGCAGCGAGGTTCCGACGGCGAAGATCGCACGGAGGACGTAGGGCAGAGACCGGACGTCGTCGCGGTAGTGCAGGTGCCAGCCTTCGCCGTCGTGGTTCGTGAGGCGAGGGTAGGCCGCCGCCCGGGCCATCTGCGCGTTGAGGATCTCCGCGCGGGCGTCCGGCTCCCGTGCGTCGACGATCGTCAACCAGTCGTCGACCACTTCTCTCACGCGTGCGCGGTCGTCCGCCGCGGGTGGGAACGTCATCGTCATCCCCATCTCGAGTGTGCGCTCCTCGATGCCCGGACGGTCGGCGGGGAAGTCGTCGGCGAGGGATGCCGCGAGAAGCACCGCGTATTCTCCGTAAGGGTTGAGATGCATAAGGCCATTACATCACGCTGGAGTCATGACCTCCCTGCACACTCTGCCGATCCCCCACCAGACAGCGAGAATCCACGAGCACGCCTGGACCGCGGACTCCCGGCATCCGACCAGCGAGGGCGTCGTCGTGTACGTCCGCTGCACTGAGTGCGGCACGCATCGCGTCGATCTCGAGACGCACCCGCAGCGGCCGGCGACGGCCCTCAGCGCCGAGTTCGCCCGGACCCGCCGAGACGAGACATCAGACCGTGACGATGTCTCCGTTGCGCGGCATCCACGGCTGCTGCCCTGACCGCTGGAAGGCCATCGGGATGCCGCGCGCATCCCGCTCCAGCGTGTCCGACACCTGCAGATGCAGGTGGGGCTCGGTGCTGTTGCCGGAGTTTCCGCAGTCGCCGATCCGATCACCCGGAACGACGAGATCGCCGACCCGCACGGTCACGCTGCCCGCACGCAGGTGCGCCAGCAGTACGAGTCCCCTGTCGCATCTGATGGCGACGTGATTGCCGGCGACAGCCCCCGCGCCCCGACGCACACGCGAGGGCTGTGTGAGGGCGTATCCGAGAAGGGCCCCCATCGAACGACGCGCGACGTGGTCGACCTCGCCGTCATGGACGCGGACGACCTCGCCCGACACCGGCGAGAGGATCGAGCGCCCGAAACCGACGAAACCCTCCGGGCTCTCGGTGCCGAGCAGGCTCCGGACCGTGCGCGGCGCGCTGCGCCCGTCCACGCCCACCGGGACGAAGTCGATCGCATACGAGCTGCCGAACAGCGTCGTGCCGTGGCTCGGAACGCGGGACGCCGGGCTGTTCTGCACCAGCCATCGCCCCGTGAAGGGCAGGGACAGCACCACCGTCTCCGAGGGGGTCATTCCGTCAGCTCGATGAGCTTGCGCACGGTACGCGCATTGCGTGCCGTGCCGGCGACGCCGAGCAGCCTATCGAGCACCGCCTTGGTGAGCTTCGTGGTGTGCACGCCGCCCTCGGCGTAGTCGATCCACAGATCGTCGTCGACGAGCGCTATCCGCTCCCCCGGCACGAGCCGCTCCCGCAGCGCGTCGACCGCACCTGCCGACGCGGGGCCCTCGAGGAACATGGCGTGCAGCAGATTCTCGGATGCCCCGGGGAACGGCTGGTTCGAGTGCGACCGCACGAGCTGGTCGTGCGTGCGATGGACGACGGGCGTATCGACGCCGAACTCACCCGCGATCATCGCGCGCACGTCGGCGCAGACCGATCGCGGGTCACTCGGCTGCTCGCAGATGATGTTGCCGCTCGCGATGTAGGTCGAGACCTCGCCCAGCTCGGGCGCGATCAGTTCGCGCAGCCGCGCCATCGGCACCCTGTTGCGGCCCGAGACGTTGACCGCTCGCAGGAGGAGGACACTGCGGCTCACGCAGCGTCGCTCGCGATGAGCTCGGCGCCTGCGTGTGCGAGCTCTGCGAGGGCTGCCGTGCTCGGCTCCGGAGCGACACCCGCGATCAGGTCGGTGAGGATCCGGACGCGGACTCCGTGTGCGATCGCATCGAGAGCGGAGGCGCGCACGCAGTGGTCTGTGGCGATGCCGACGACGTCGGCCGTGATGACCCCGGCGGCGGTGAGGATCGCTCCGACCGTCTCCCCCGACTCGGTCGCGCCCTCGAACATCGAGTATGCCGGGCGACCCTGCCCTTTGTGCACATGGTGCGTGACGGCCTCCGTCACCAGCAGGGGATCGTAAACCGCACCCGGCGTGCCCGCGACGCAGTGCACGGGCCAGGTGTCGACGAAATCCGGAACCTCCCCGAAGTGGCCGCCGTTGTCACCCTCGGCGTCGTGCCAATCGCGTGAGGCGACGATGACGTCGTACTCCGATGCATGCACCGCGAGGAAGTCCGAGACCGCGGATGCCACGTCGTCGCCGCCCGCCACGGCCAGCGCCCCGCCCTCGGTGAAGTCGTTCTGGACATCGACGATCAGAAGCGCTCTGCTCATGATCCGAGGGTACGCCGCCTCCGCGCGCCTGCCCAACCCCGGGAAACCAAAAGGCCCCGGGATGTTGTTCACATCACGGGGCCTGCTGGAGCCGCTTGTCAGAATCGAACTGACGACCTTTTCATTACGAGTGAAACGGTATGTCAGTCCTGGCACCGTACAAACCCTGGATTTTCCGCCAGTCTACCTCCGAGCTTCGAGCGGTTGGTACACACGGGTGCACACATTCCGTCTCGTCGCTTGCGAAGGGTGCTCGCGCACTCGACGTGCGGTGATGGGGTCGGCGGCGATGCCCTCGCGCGACGATGCCGCGCGGAGAAGAAGCTGGTAGTAGCGCGCGGGCTGGATGCCGAGTTCGTGCCGGATTGCATGGGTCTTCGACGGGACGTGGGCCGGATGCTGTGCCTCGAAGGCGAGAAGTTCGGATGGAGTCACGACGGGCATCCTCTCCCCTACCACCGACACTCGTTCGGTCGACGTCGGCATCGCGGCATAGAATCGATCGCCTCGGCCGGAGGAAGGACGCTGTCCATGCCCCGACGACTGTCGCCCGACACGATGCTCAGCATCACGCTCGACGCGATCTGCTCGAGGAACCGATACACCGTCGACCCGGCGCCGGTCATCGCCGAGCTCCACGCGGCCGCGGGCGATCGCTGCGACATACTCACGGAGTCCGTCGGCACGTGGGTGGGATTCTTCGAGGACGAGCAGACGCTCACCTTGTGCGCGGCGCTCCGCGAGCTGCCCGGCCTCGAGCCATGGATCGAGGTCGGCGCGAGCCGACGGGCGCAGCCTGACCATCGCACCCCGACAGCGCACGCGGGCGCGTCGTGGCCGGAGCGCGGCGCGTAGGCTGGCACCATGCTCATCGCCATGATCCGCCCCTCCGAGAAGCACGTCGCGAAGGCGACCGGCAAGGAGATCCCGGACCTCCAAGCCGAGCTGATCGCCGGCGCACCCGAGGGCTGGGAGATGGTGTCCGCGCACGTCGAGATGCAGCCCGGCGGCATCCGCATCGTAGAGGGCAAGTTCGAGCGCCGCGACGAGCCGACAGAGATCGAAGCCGAAGACATGGACGCGCTGATGGCGAAGGTGCCGGAAGGCTGGCAGGTGCTCTCGGTGCGCCGACCGTAGCCCCCAAACACGAAAGAAGCCCCTCCCGCGCCGCATGGGCGTGGGAGGGGCTTTCTCAGTCGAGGTCGATGAGGGGTTCGGGCTTTGGGGAAGCGTTCTCGTGCACGGTGACCGTGCTCGGGGCGAAGAGCTCCTGAGCCTTTTCGGCGGCTCCGACTGGCTTCCAGAGTCCGTAGTGCAGACCGACCGCGATGAGGAACGTCGGCAGTGCGAGAAGGAGACCCTGCCCGATGTCGTACGTCGTTCCTGCTGTCACGGCCGCGCCAAGCTCGACGAGCAGCGAGGTGAGCAGCGAGAAGGTGGCGAGCAACACCGCCTTCACGCCTGGGCGGGTGACGGTCTTGGTGACGAGGCCGACGAGCAGCGGGAGAACGGTGGAGACGAGAAGCTGGATCACCAGCGCCACGTCGAGGTTGAATTCGATCATGATGACCTCCAAGGTCAGAGGGTGGTGACGGTGTCTTCGAGACCGTCAGGGAGTGTGTCGCGGATGTGCAGATCGAAAAGCGCACCGTCGGCGTCCGGGTCAAGGGCAACCTGCGCCCACTCGACGACCTCCGAGTAGGTGATCGTCCCGATCGTGCGGGCCTTCGCCTCGAGGTAGTGGATCGCCTTGCGGAGACGGTCGCGCTCGCGCACGGCGCGGTCGAGGTCGTCGCGGAGGCCGGGCACGAGGGCGGCGAGGCCTTTGTACGACGCGGCCTCGGCCGACACGGCGTCGAGCAGACCCTGATAGCGCTCGACGTCGTTGTTCGCGCGGTCGAGCAGCCGCAGGATCAGGTCGTTGGCGATCTTCGTCGCCTCGTTGCTGTCGGCCGGCGTCCGGTCCTGGCGTGCCTTGCGGTTCTGCCGGGCGACGATGACGGTGAACGTCCCCGTCCCGATCACGCAGAGCACGGTAACGATCGAGCCGATGAGCTGTAGCTGCGCCTGCACTTCGGGGTTCACGTAGTTCCCCCGATCGATCCTGCGAGGCGCGTCTCCTTCCGGCGGCGGTGCACCACGGAGACGACACGGGCGAGCGTCTGCGCGCCCGAGTAGTAGGCGAAGGCTGTCAGCGCGACTCGATCGACGCCTGTGGGCAACACGACCGAGAGGACACCCTGGGTGACGAAATAGAGCAGGACGCCACTCAGCATAAGCACGAGCCCCACGAGCTCGACGCCCAGACCGAACAGCGACCGCCGGAGGTCGATGCGCAGTCGAACGGGGTCGTGCTCATGGTCGCGCGAGGCCACCACCAGGCCCGCCGACGAGATGATCGCGCCGACGAGCATGAATCCCGTCATGACCCACACGAGAACCGATCCCAGCGACGCCGCGACGACAGACGGAGTCAGCAGGAAGAGCAGAATCGCCCAGACCGCTCCCGCCAGCTTGACGTGCATGTTCGCCCAGTCGACGCCGTTCAGCCGTGCGAACGCCGCGCGGACGGTGCGGAGCAGTCGCACGACCAGTAGCCAGGCATGCATGAGGCGCGGTGCTGCTCGCGCCCACACCTGCTTGAACCGACGCATCACCCGCTGATCTTCTTCTGCAGCTCGTCGAATGACTTCGCGAGGCCGGTCGTGTCGATACGGATTCCGTCGAGCTTCGCGTTGATCTCGTGCAGGAGCGACCAGACGCGGCCGTTCTCGCCCTTGCCGTCACCGCGGGTGCCGTCGATGTTGAAGCCACGGCCAGACATCACCAGCTCGAACGCGTACCACGGGATCGAGAGGCTCTTCTGCAGGGCGTTGACCGCATCGTTGTCGACGCCGACGTACATCGAGCCCGTCGCCATTCGGTCGTTGCGGTTGAACAGCCATCCCATGGTGGATGCCTGCCTGTTGTTCGTCTCATGCTTGAGGTACGACCCGTTGATCGTGAAGATGTGGTCGCCCCACTTGATGGTCTGCATGTCGTCCTCCTCGGAGACAGGTGCGGGACGGTTGGTCGTCCCGGGGTTGATCGCGACGGCGCCGAAGCTGGGTGCCGCCCATGCGGGGTTGAAGTCGCCGACGTGCCACCACTCGGTCGGGGTGACGAAGTTGACGGTGAGCCCGACCGCCTTGGCGAGTGCGGTGAGCCGTGCGCGAGCGAGGGATGGGTTCCCGGGAGCAAGAGAGTCGACGTTCGCGATGTCTGCGGCGAAGACCTCCTGGCCCCGGTACTTGCCGCCGTGGCTCGACTTGCCTGGCTCTGCCGCCCGGATGCCGTAGTGGCGGCGGTAGTTCCGCTGCGGGCCGATCGGGCGGTAGACGTTCCAGCCGCCGAGCCCGTCGATGTCGCCGGTTATGTAGAGGCGGACGCCGTACTTCTCGAGGGCTAGGCGCACCATCTCGTCCCATCGAGCGTTCAGGCTCGGGGTGAAGTAGAGGTTGCCGCCTCGGTGGATGAAGAGGTGGAGCGGGTACTGGCCGTTGGCGTAGCTCATGCGACGCTCCCCTCGCTCCCCAGCTTCGACAGAGTGATCGCGCTACATCGGAGTGCGGCCTCGTCGACTTTGAGGGGCAGAATCTCGTCTGCGATGATCCGCGCGCCGGCGAGCATTTCGGTGGTGATCGCATTCGCGACGATCACTTTCGACTGGATGGGTGCAGCCGACATGGGGTCTCCTTAACGACGAAACCCCGCTCGAAGGCGGGGTGGAATTGGGAGGCCCCGCCCGGTGCGGGCGGGGCCTTGAGGTCAGTCCTCGTCGCCTTCGGGCGACGGGGCGGCCTCGGATGCAGCAGCCTGCAGGCGTGCGATCTCTGCACTCAGTGCCTCTGCGCGAGCCTCGAGAGAGGCGATGGTGACGGCGTCGTTGGCGATGCGGATTGCGAGCTTCTCGTGTACGGGGTCCATTGCTTCTCCTTGTTGGCGTCACAGGCCCGGTGAGGCCTCGACGGTTTCGGTTGGTCGCACGATGTCGAAGGCCAGGAGGTCTTCGCCGTCGCGCATCTGGATTCGACGGGCCTTCACGACCCACGTCACGAGCGCGCCTGGCGCACCGTGGATAGTGAACTGACCATTGGCGACGGGGGTGCTCCAGAGGCCCGCGTCTTCGGAGCCAGCCGTGAGGCTGACGACGCGGTGATCTGAAGCGGTCAGAGCCTCGAAGTAGTCCGGGAGGACAACCTCGATCTCGCCCGATCCTGGGATGGTGAGGAACCCGTCCGACCAGTACTCGACGCCGTTGTGCGGCGACTCCGTCGAGGCGTGCAGGAGGGACATGCCCTCCAACGTCGGGTGCGCCATCGCGAAGTTCTTCGCTCCGGTTACCACGAGGTTGCCGTTCACCTGGACGCCAACGCCGGTCATGTGCGTCGTGCCCGTGGAAGCCAGGGTGATGTAGTGACCCGAGTTCCGAGTGATTCCCAGATTCGTGTTGGTCGTGTAGTTGATGTACCCCATGGGGTCGACCGTCGAACCGTTGGCCGGCATCTGCCCGAGATACCATCCGGCGACGCTGTTCGCGCCCTGCTCGTAGAGCTGCAGGCTCGCACGTCGGACGCCGCCCGAGAGAGCGCCGCCGAAGATCATCAGGCCTTCGCCATCCGGATCGCTCGTGATGCTCGCGGGAGACGAACCAGCCGTCCCGGTGTAGAACCACACGTTGCCCCGAGTGTCGGAGCTGTTGATCTGCACCCGAGGTCCGGTCGTCCGGTTGCGGATCGTGCCCGTGATCGTCGCGTCACCGGTGGTGGCGCTGATATCGACCGTCTTCTGACCTGCCGAGTTGTATGCCGACAGGCCTGCCGACGTGATCTCGATACCGCGGTTCGCGGTCGACGTCGTCTGGAACTTCGCACCCGTGATCGTGTGCTTCGACGTGATCGCGGTGGCCGTCAGTTCCGTCGCCGTGATCGCGTTCGCGGCGATCTTCTCCGACGTGATCGCGAGAGCCGCGAGCTTCACCGTAGTGATGGCCCCGGCCTCGATCTTGTCCGCGGTGACCGCGTTCGCCTTCAGGTGCCCAGCCTCGATCTGCAAGGCTGCGATCTTCGCTGCGGTGATCGCATTCGCTGCGATGTTCCCTGCAACGATCGTGAGCGCCGCGATCTCGTTGGCCGTGACCGCATCAGCGGCGATCTTGCTCGTGGTGATCGCACGGGCGAAGATCTTGTCCGACGTGACCGCATCTGTCGCCAGGGTGCGGGAAACGATCGCGCCGTCGACCAGAAGCTCGCTCGTGACTCGCTTCGACAGCACCACCTTGGAAACCCAGACGTTCCCGGCCGTAGCTGCAGCCGGAAGCTGCATCACGAAGTAGGCCTGCGCCGCGCCGGTCGGCACGGTGTAGGTGTACGTGAAATCCGTCCAACTGGTCGGGGCCACGGTTGCCGTTCGGACCGCCAGATACGCGCCGTCGTTGTCGACGAAGAACATCTGAATGGTGAAGCTGGTGTCGGTGCCCGTGTTCTGGATTCGGCAGCTGAGGTTGTATTCCTCGCCGGGGATGACGGGGAACCGGTTCGCGTTGTCCACACGCACCGAGGCGTTGCCGGGGTTGGCCTGGAACCGAAGTGCCGTGCCGGGAGCGCCCGTTGTGGATACGAGAGACGTGAACGCGAGGGAGGCCCCGTTGGGAACCCACCCCTCGCCCAGCGGGCGAAGGAACGCCGGATCGTCCACGAGGTTCGTGAAGTTGCCGATGCTCAGCTTCGAGGTGAGGATCGTGCCGGCTTGAAGCCGACCGACATCGATGAACCCCGAGGTGATCTTCCCCGCATCGACGTTGCCGATCTTGGCGTTGGTGATGGCGGCGTCGGCGATCTGCGCGGTACCGACCGAGGCGTTCGCGAGGATGCCCGAGGCCGCGGTGATGGTGCCCGCGAGGATCTCGCGCGCTGTCACCGCGTTCGCGGCAATCTTGCCTGCCTCGATCGCGTTGTCGGCGATCTTGACACCGGTGATCGCAAGATCGGCCAGCTTCGAGTTGACGATAGCCCCGGCGGCGATCGCGTCCTGCCCCCACGACTGCGTCTCCCACGCAGTGCCGGTCCAGCGCCACGTGGCGAGCAACGTTCCGCCGGCGTTGTACCGGAACCAGAGCGCACCCACGGGCTTGCCCGCTCCGCCAGCGACGGTTGGAGCGCTCAGGCTCGTGGTGACCCGCCCGTTGGCGGACGCCGCATCCGCGGTCGCGCCGTTGATCGCGTCGCGGGTGAGCGTGTCGAGCTTGCCGATGCTGACGGCGTTATCCGCCAGCTTCTCCGTGAGGATCGCGCCGTTCTCAATCAGCTCAGCCTTGACAGCACCGAGCTTGATGTTCACGCCGTCGATGATTCGGCCGATCATGTCTGTGTCGACAAGGGGCTTGGTGACCACTGGGATGCGTGTGGAAGGTTCGGACTTGTTGCCCGCCTTGTCCTGAGCGGTCACCCAGTACCAACGCGTCTGGTTGTAGGGCTGTTCGGGAGCGACGAACGTGTCGTCGCCACCTACTTCTCCGACCTTCGCGCCGGTTGCCGTCTCGGTGGTAGCCACCCACACGTTGAAATGCGAGAAGTCCAAAGGCTGCGGCTCGCCCGTCGCGGTGAGGCCGCTGTGGGTGATGAGCACCTGTCCGAGACGCGACTTGCCCGTGGGCGCTGCAGGGGTCGGCGGCGGGGTCGTGTCTTTGGCGAGCACGAGGCTGAAGACTGTCGAGTATGCGCTGACGACGCCCTCGTCCACGTACGCGCGGACCCGGAATGACCAGGACTCGCCCGCCAGGAGGCCGGTGTACGTCATCGACGGCGGCTCTTCGGTCGTGGTTGCGAGGCGCGTCCACGACTCGCCAGACGAGTTCTTCTTGGCCCAGAGCTCGTACCACTTGATCTTCACCGTGCCGCCGAGCACGTCGGTGGTGACCGTGCTGCACGTGGCCGTCACCGACGCGAACGCCGTGCCTGTGGCGTCGAAGTATGCCTCGGAGGTGACGACGAGACCGGTCGGGGCGATCGGGTCCGGGCGCTTCACTCCGGGGTTGTAAGGGATGCCCGATCCGGTGCCGCCGATGATGCCGCCCTGCGACGCGGAGCCGACTCGCTTGGCGATCTTCGCCTGCAGGCCGACGAGCTTCGAGCCGACGATCGCGCGCGCCGAGACGACACCCTCACGCTTCGAGACCTGGATGCCGACGACGCGCTGCGGGAGCTTGCCCACCTTGCGTCGAGCGGTCACGAGGTCGCCGACGGTGAAGTCGACCCACGGGATCGGCCCGCCTGTAGCCGGCGTCCAGTCGTAGGACAACTCGAGCTTCTTCGCGCGGTTCTCGTTCATCACGGGCTGCGCCATACGCACAGCGGTGGCCGCGTCGCTCACGCCCGACATCGTCATGGACGTTTCCAGCGCCCCGAACCGCGTGTCAGCGCCCGCGTTGAACGCGTGCGTGGCTTTCGCCTTGTCCGGGATGAGGACGATCGTCGAGAACGTGCCCTTGAAGTCGGTCTTCGCCGGCGCGGACTCGAATGAGGGTCCGCCGAGAGTGACCTTGCTCGAGAGGTCCGCGCCCGTGCCGAGTCGAGCGAGCATGAGAGTCGTGCCCTGGGCCCACCACTCGAAATGCCCCTGCTCGATCCACGACTGGAAGAGAGCAGAGTAGGGGCGCCAGAGGTCGACGTCCATCTTGATCCGGTCGTCGGCCTTCCATGCCTGCCCGAGCGAATCGTGCGTGTCGCTGAAGTTCGTCGTGAGCATGGGAGCCCAGCCGCGTGCGAGACCGGCGGTCGAGACCTGTGCTTCGCTGACGAGCTGGCGGACGAGTCGGCCGGGCGTCATGTCGTAGGTGCGGGTGCGTCCGTCCGTGCTATCGGTGTTCCACCAGTGGAGCGCCTGTGACAGTAGCCATCCGACGTACGACTGCGCCGTGAAGGTCATCACGTCGGTCTGGTCGGCGGCGTTCTCAGCGTCCTCGAGCACGACGAAGAGGTCATTGCGCGGCCGTGACCACGCGGAGCCAGTCGTGTACTCGATGCCGACGACGAACGGTGCTTCCATGCGCTGCGCGACACGCGCGGTGGTGGAGAACGTCAGTCGCGCAGTGGCGGACTCAGCATCCGTGGTGTCGATGTCAACCGTTGAGATGACTCGACCCTTGACTCCTTCGGGGGTGTAAGCGCGGAGGCGGATATCGAACATGAGCACCCCCAAGGGCTAGAGAATGTAGGCCGCTTTCCCGCGCACAGCCACGGATGAGCTGGCGCGCGTGGCGGACGTGACTGTGAGCTTCCCGACGCGGGTGGTCGGGTCGCCGGCGGCGAGGACCGGCGTGATCTCGAAGTTCCCTCGAGGCCCGCCGAAGTCGACGAGTCCTGAGATTTCAGTGCCTCCGACCCACGTGTCGGTCGTTGTGCGGAAGCACTGCCCGGTCTTCGACTCGAAGCGGACGTACTGACCTGCGGCGCAGTCGGGCATCGTGACCCACGCGCCGGATGCATCAGTGACGCGGACGCCCGTCGTCGCACCCTGGATGCGGATCATCGCGTCAGAGACGGGGGCTGATCCGCCGGAGAAGACGCTCAGCTCCACGGCTGCGCTCGTCAGCGGTGTGATCGGCGTCGTGGTGGTCACCTTGTCGCGCCAGTACGCCTCGGTGATCTCGACGAGGAAGGTCGCGTCGATCCACTCGTTGCGGGCGAAGACCCGGTCCGGAGAAGAGCCCCGGAGACGCGCCCGCGCCTCGATGGTGGGGCGGTCGTTGCGCGTCAGCACCAGCTCTTGCGCGGAGAACAGTGCCAGGAGCGGCTCCCACCCCGACGGCGGGGTGTTGACCTTGAGCGGCCACACCGGCGCCCCGAGGGTGGCAGGGACAGGAACGAGTCCGTCGCGTCCTGCCACCCTCAGATCGATGATGTTCGCTTCGAGGCCGGAGTACGGCACCGAACCGGAACGGAAAATCCACCCGAGGGCAGGGTTGTCCAGAGGTGTTCCGTTGACTCGGATCATCAGATCGCCCCCAGTAGTTGTGCTGCTTCCCACGCCTCGGACTTGAGGTCGCGGACTGTCGGGTGATAGATGTTCAGCGTCGCCCCGCTGCCGCGACCCGCGGCGGCGCCGGAGACGTCGGGCGCGGTGCCGTTGACGCCGGAGAAGTCGATCGCGTCGACCATGGACCGCTGGATGCCGGCGGCTTCCTTGTTGATGCCGACGGCGATGCCCTGGGCGAGAGGCGCACCGATCTTCCGAGCGGTGAGCCTCGACGGGGAATGGATCTCGCCTGCGGCCTGAGCAGCGCTGACCGCGCGACTCACGGCCGCACCGGCCGCACGCGACACCGCGCCGCTGTTGTCGACGATGCCGCGCACGATGCCGCCCATCATGGCCGCACCGATGCCGTAGAACCATCCACCGGCCCCGCCCATCGCGCCACCCGCGAGTCCCTGTACCGCTGCGAACGCGTTGATGACGCCGCCGCGCGCGGCCTCGGCGCCCTGCTGCATGCCGGTCATCGTCGCCGCGCCCGTCGGGAACAGCCACGAGCCGGACGAGGACATCGCGCCGCTGAGCAGCACGCCCATGTTCGCCATGTCGGTGGTGATGATCGGCTTGTAGCCGTCCATCCCCGCCTTCATGCCGCCCATGATCGACGTGCCGTGCGGGGTGAGCCACGACTCAGAACCAGCCATGCCTCGCATGACCGAGTCCTTCATCGCGTACATCGACCGGTCGAGCTCGGGGAGTCCTTCGGTGATGCCCTGCGCGAGCTGTCGGGAGAACCCGCCGCCACCGCCGCCGCCGCGCCCTCCACGCTTGAGGTCGAGAGCGTCGCGTGCGTCGTCGGCGAGATCGCCGAGCTGGTTGAGGATCTCCTGGCGCGTTGCGAGGTCGACCGACAGGAAGTCGGTCATCCACGCTTTGCTCTTGTCGCCGGTCTCGAAGACCTTCTTGATCCGATCTGCGATGCGCGTCGCTTCCGAGGTCAGGGTGCCGTCGGGCACCTTGAGGCTCGAACGGAGGCTCTCGTTGATCTTCGCGACGACATCGGTGGGAAGTCCCTCGATGTTGCGGAAGCTCTCGACGAGGGCGTCTGCGGAGTCCTTCCCCTCGGTCTTGAGGACGCGGTCGTACTCGTCCATGAAGACCTGAGCGATACCCGCGGCCTTCTCGCCGGTGGTGAGCTTGCTGTCGTTCCAGTACCGCTCGAAGTCGAACTTGACGGCGACGGTGAACGGGTTCCCGTCGTCTTCCGGCTTGAACTGGCCGAGCTTGCCGAGGTCGTTCAGGCCCTTCGAGCTGCCCTTGTCCCAGCCCATGAACTCGCGGACGGCGTCGAAGAACTCGCCGTTGGACTCAGACCAGTCCCCCAGTGCCTCGATCCACTCACCGATCGTGTCGATGAGCGCTACCAGCACGGGCGCGATGTCGACGAGCGCGTCAGCTAGGCCGATGAGCGCGTCGATGAGAACGGGGCCGACGGCGTCGGCGAAGTCGGCGAGTGCCGGGCCGAGTGCGTTGGCGATGTCGGTGACCGCGCCGCCGAGGGTCTCGAGCACGCCCGAGTCGCGGATCGACGAGATCAGGCTGTCGATGGTGGGCATGAGCTCTGCGAGCACGCCGGCCGCGGTGGGCAGAAGCGTGCCTGCGAGATCGCCGAGCAGACCGAGGAAGCCGCCGAACGTGTCGGCGATCTTCGGCAGGTGCGGCAGGATGCCCTCGAGCGCTCGGACGAGCCCGTCGGAGAGATCCAGCAGTCCCTTGTCGACGCTGGGCTGGTTGAGCGCGTTCGCCGCGCCCTCGATGAGTCCGCCGAGGAAGATGCCCGCGGAGCCGATGAACTTCTCGATCGACGAGTCGAGTCCGAGGATCATCCGGCCGATCGCGGATACCGCGTCGCCGAAGGCGCTCATCGCGACCCGCGCGCCACGGAACACGGCGGTGAGGCCGCGCTGGAAGTCCGCGCCGTTGACGACGCGATCCCACTCCTGCATCATGTCGGCGAATCCAGCGAGGCCCTGGGAGCCGGCGGCGTCGGCCGCGCTCCACAGTCCCTTGAAGACGCCCGCGATGCCGGTGGTGGCATCCCAGAGGTCGTACATCGACTTGATCGCGCCTTCCATCCAGCCGTCGAGACGGCCGTCGGTGGACACGGCTTCGAGCCAGTTGTCGAAGGTGTTCGCCTGGCGCACGAACCACGTCGCGAGACGGGGCGTGTACTTCGCGGCGACCTGTGAGAGCGATGTCATCGCGCCGGCGAACGCCGGGGCTCCGGTCGAGAGGATGCGCCACCCCTCAGCGATGCCGCCGAAGATCTTCTCGAGGTTTCCGCCCGAGAGCTCCTGGCCGAATGCGTCAGCGAGTGAGGCGGTGAAGTCGCCGATGCCGCTCGACAGCTCGCGGAACGAGTTACGGAGCTGCGGCATGAGCCCGGTGACGAGGTTGAGGATCGGCTGGCGTGCCCGCGTCCAGAATGCGTCGTTGATGATGTCGCCGAGCTCGGACATGTCGTCGCTGAGCGGCGCGAGTTCCTTCTTCGTGTTGCGGAGAGCGACGACGAGCGCGGTGACCGATCCGACCGCGTTGAGGATGAGGCCCGGGACGACCAGCATCGCCGGGAGGATGGAGAAGAGGCCCTGGCCGATGCCGACCAGGCCGGAGGTAGCGGCGAAGAGCGCGGCGACCAGAGACGTGATGCCCGTCGTCGCGCCGAGGATCGTCGGGAGGTTCTTGTCGAGGTTCCTCAGCGACGTCGACAGGTCGTCGATCCACTGCCACGACAGCCGCGCACCCGAGAGGGCCGAGAGCGTGGTGAGAGCGGCCGCGACCGAGGCCTTGGACACCTTCACGAACACCTCGACCATGCGAGGCCGCGTCAGCCATGCGAGGCGCGCGGACGCCCACGCGGTGAACGGGTTCGCTTCGATCCGCGCCTCGCGGTTCCGCGCGACCTTGTCGATCTGTTCCTTGATGTCGTGCAGCCGAATCCGGAGCTTCTCAGCGTCCTCGGCAGACAGGATGTCGCTCGCGAGGCGACCGGAGACGTTGTGGAACTCGGCGCGCAGCGAGTCGAGCTGGCGGCGGACCTCTCGGTCTTCCATCGTCGGCGTGAGCATGACCTCGATGCCGCGCATGGCCTTGTCGACGTCCTTGCGCAGACGGTCGATGGTCAGGCGATCCATCGTCAGGCCGACGGACGTGACGACGTCCTTCGCGGCCTTCACATCGGCCTGCGCCTTGAACTTCACGACGGTGTCGAGATCCTTGAGCGCGCCGAGCTGCCGGCGGATGTCCTCGCGGATCTTCGCACCGTTCAGCTTCGCCTTGGTGACGTTGACCGTCATGCTCGAGGTGCGCTCGATCATGTCGAGGCGTCGCTTCAGGTCGCGACGGAACTCGTTCGTGTTCGGGATGACGCGGATGGACAGTCGACCTGCGTTACGTCCGGGGTTGATACCAGCCATCCGCGTCACCCCTATTCGTTCATGAACTTGTCGAGCGCCCCGCCCATGAGCTCGGCGAGCGTCTTGGGCTGGACTTCGGTTTCTGCCTTCTCAGCGCCGGGCCAGTCGATGAACATGCCGGGGTCTTTCTCTCCGGCGAGTCCCTGAATGAGCGAGGCGATGAGGTTGTGCATTCGGACGGCGACGACGGTCGCGGCGTCCCACCCCTGCAGCTCCGGAGAGCCGCCCCGGATCGCGTAGACGCGCGAGTGGGGGTTCAGCACGAGGTGTTCAGCGAGGAAGACGACGTGCCGGACGGGCACTGCTCCCGTCCAGACGTCGTCGATGTTGAGACCGCTGTAGAACTGGGCCAGATCGGCGCGTAGCGCCCCGTGAGCGTCGAGCTCGTCGATCAGCTCACGGAGCTGCGCTATTCCCCCAGTGCGTCGCGGTACTCCATGAACAGGGCCATGAAGTGGTCGTGGGTCTTACCCTGCGACCACTTGTCGTAGGCGGCGGGGTCGTCAGCGATCCCCTCAGCCCACTCGTCGATGCAGGCGATGAACTCGTTGAGCTTCTGCAGACGCTCGATGTCGTCCTTGCTCGTCTCGTCGAAGACCAGCGGACCATCGGTGTCTTCGTCGAACGCGCCCGACTTCGCCGCGTCGAGAAGGAGGTTCTGGAAGTCGTTGCGGTGACGCATGCGGAACGTGATCGCGGGGCGCAGCGTCGGCAGCTCGGCGAGCAGCTCGCGGCGAAGCTCCTTCTGCTCCTGCTCGAGCTCGATCAGCTCGGAAGGCGTCAGCTCGGCCTTCTCTTCGGCGGGCTTCGCCGCCGGCTTCGCTGCGGCCTTGGTGGCGCGCGGCTTCGCGGCCGTCTTGGGCGCCGGGGAGCGGCGGTCCTGAGGGGTGGTAGTCATGGCAGACCTCTTTCATGCAATGCAGACCGATGAGGGAAACGTCCCCCTGGGCGGGTCTGCGGCACTGCACCCAGGGGGACGGGCTTGGGGTTACGGCGCGACGAGCCCAGACTTGAAGATCTGGAAGACGCCGGCGCGACCGTTGATGGCGGGGATGATGGCGTTCGCCGCCGAGAGGATCGAGATGCTCAGCGGCAGCTCGAGGAACTGCGCGGTGTCGACCGACGGCGCTTCGCCGAGGGAGACCTCCGTGTTCGGAATCCAGAAGCCGACCGAACCGGTCGTGTCCTGGAAGAACAGGAAGATCGCGCGCTGGATCGGCGACGGCGTGGCGACGGTGTAGCCACCGGTCGTCGAGTCGAAGTCACCGTTGAACGCGAGGTCGAGGGTGTCGGCGTCGAACTGCAGCGCCGCGGCCGTGACGCCCCACGTGGTGGAGCCGGTCGTGGTGCGGACGCCGTCGGCGAGGAACGTGTCGAGCTGTTCCTTCTCACCGCCCTCCTTGGTGAAGGCGATGGTGTTCTGCTTCGACGTGTGGCCGAGGTTCTCCCACGGCGTGGGGCCGTCGGCCTGCAGGTTGAAGCCGGTGGCCGGGTTGAGCGGCCCCGTCGGGGGCTTGGTGTTGACCGGGGCGTGGAACACGGTGCCGTGCCCCGGGATTACGAGCTTGGTTGAGTCGACAGACACGTTTCCTCCTGATAGGTGTGCAGACCCACCCCGAGAGGGGCGCAGAAGGGATTAGTGGTTGCGGGCGGTGAGTTGCCACGAGCCGGTGAACTGGATCGCGGTCTTGTTCTCCATCTGCGCTTCCCCACCGACCCGGGAGAATGCGGAGAGCTCTTGGTCGATGCGCTCGATGGCACCGATGTCGGGCACGATGCCCTTGGTGGGGTCTTCCCACGCCCAGATGCCGCGGTAGATCTCCTTGACGAGCGCGAACGCCGTCGAGGGTTCGGCGAAGATGCTGACGCTGAGCGTGACGGTCCACAGGCCGTTGGCGTTGCCGTCCTGCGAGGCTGTGGAGTAGTGGGTGATGAACGGCAGCTCGGCATACGAATCGATGTCGAGATCAGCCGCTACGGTGGCGTGCTGGGGGGCGATCTCCCGGATGAGAGTCTGGAAGAGCCCGTCGTTGTCGAGCAGCTCGACGTCGAAGAGGCCCATCAGCTCATCTGCGCCAGAGCGCGGCCCATGATGTGCAGTCCGGGGACGTACCGCACCCGTCGAGCGTTCTTGAACCGCACCAGGTGGCCGTACTCGATCGAGGTGGCCGCGTCGTCGTCGGCGACGATGATGCGATCCTCGATCGGCCCGACCTTCGATGGCAGTACCGAAGGCACCGTCGCGACGAACGTCTTGGCGATGTAGTTGCCGGTGAGGCGGTTCTCCGCGGCGACGCTTCGCACGGCTCGGAGGCCTCGGTTGGCGGCATGATCCATCTCGCGGCTTCGGCCGGCGATCTGCGCCGCCATGGAACCGGCCCGGGGGTCGACATAGGCCATCACGGCACCTCCTGAATCTCGCGGAGCCACTTGATCGTGACGCGGTAGTGGCCGGTGCGCCGCGACACTGAGTGGCGCTGCGGGGCGCCGACGGTCTCGTACAGCGCGCCCTCGAAGATGACGTGCGACTTGATATCGCCAGGCCACTTCGCGGAGCGGATGATTCCGAGGTCGACCACCTGCAGGCCGAGAGACTCGACTTCTTCGGAGGACGACCAGTCGCGGACCGGTTCGACCATGCACCGAACGGGGATCGGATCGCCGAGGTTCCGGTCGATGCGGACGCCCTGAGCGTTGCGGATCGTCTCGCGGTTCTGGACGAAGACGGTGTGAGGGGCTTTGCGGGTGAGCAGGGACATCACGGCCACCCCCTCTGGCGACTCAGCGTCGCGGTTCCCGCCTTTCCCCCACGCTTCGGGGCGACGCGGCCGGTGAGGTCGCGTTCGTCGATGTCGCTGAACCAGATGTACCCGGAGGCGGCGAGGGACTCCCGCTGGAATCCGTACTGGCCCTCGTGTTCTTCCTTGTAGCCTTCCTCGTTGCCGAAGACTCGGGCGGCGACGCGGACGACGACCGCGTTGTAGAGCCGTTGCGTGAGGACACCGGATTCCAGGCGGGCAGTGACGACGCTCCCCCATCGACTCTTGATGGAGTCGACGACCTCGCCGAGCTTGCCCTCGAGGTACTCGTCGGAGAGATCGGAGAGGTCTACGGTCGAGTGCTTGGGGATCTCGTCGGGCGATACGTCGGGGAGCGTCGTCATCTGGTCACTCCTTCGCGGATTCGATCGCGGCGGTGAGCTCGTCGTCGGTCAGGCTCTCGGCATCCTCGATGCCGATCCCCGTGGCCGTGGCGACGAGCGCGTCGCGATCTTCGGACTCGCCCGCGTCACCTGCGGGCACCGACTCTGCACGCTTGGCGCGGATGCGGGCAGCGATCTCGGCCTTCTTGCCGTTCTTCGCCACGCCTGCTGTTTCGGCGAGCTCGCGCAGCTTCTCGATGCCGAGATCGGACAGGTCGTCCTTCTCGCTGGTCGTCTCGTCGGCCTTCTGAGCCTTCGGGGCGGCGGCGCTGGCAGGCGGTGCCGGTGCGGCAGGCGGGGTGGCGGGCTCCGGCTCGCTCGCGGCGATGAGTGCCGGGTTGGTCACCCAGTCGGGTGCGGGATCGCCGGGGCCGGCGGTGACGAGCTGTCCGGCGACGACGCGCGCGACGTGCCCGGTGAGGATTCGCTTCTTGTTGCTCATGGCAGACCTTCTCTCCTTCTCGGATGCGGGACGGCCCTCGAAAGGACCGCCCCGCATTGACCGGTTGGCGCTACGCGACCTTCAGGGACGCGGTGTTGTCGGGTGCCTGCAGGACCGGCAGGCCGATCGCGGAGACGAGCACGTTGTACCCCTCGGGGTCGTGCGTGTGGGTCGCTCCGGAGAACAGACCAGCCGCCTCACCGCGCGAGATGCCGTTGTCCTGAGCCAGCGACTCGGCAGTGATGCCGAGCAGGGTGGAACCGAACTCCGAGCCGGAGAGCAGGGTGATGCGATCGGTCGGGAAGAGCGGCTGCTCGACGCCGGCCCGGTTGACGATCGTCTGCTCGTTGATGCGGATCTCGCCGTAGCCCCACTCGCGGAGCACGGAACGGACGTCGTCCTCGCTGACGCGGGTCGGGAGGTCGGTTCCGCGCTTCGCGACGAGCTTGATGATCTCTTCGTTCGTCTGCATGAGCGCGAGGATCGCGCGCGGCATGACCACGGACGAGATGCCCTTGCCCATGACCGCACGCATGCCATCGAGGTCGGAGAGCGGGTCGGCACCGGCTGCGTTCCACAGCGTGGGCGCGACACCGGTCTGAGCCGCCTTTCGACCGAAGTCGACGACGACGCTCAGGTTGCGCTCCGCGATGGTCACCTTGCCGGTGACGAGCGCCTCGACCTGGCCGAGCACGAAGCGCGAACCGACGGCCTGCGCGTTGCGACGGGCGCGCTTCTCGAACGCCTCGGCGATCGCGTCGTCCATGTTCATCAGCACGAGCTGCTGGTGCTCATCGACGGGCGTCCGGATCGAGATCGGAGGCAGCTTGCCGTCGGCGGTCTGGCCGCCTTCGAGCGTGCCGACCTCAGACTCGGTGTTCCAGCTGCGGTACGAAGCCGCGGCCGGGAGCACCGACTGCCCGATGTTGACCGAGTAGGTGAGCGTCGGAGATGCCTCGAGGGGAAGCATCGCCGCCGTCGCGAACGACTCGACGTGGAGACGGAAGGCAGCACGGGCGAACGCGGTGAGCTGCGCGGGGGTGCGGTGGTTCTTGCTGAAACCCATGGGTCAGTCCTCCACGTAGGTGACGGAGATGATGGTCTTCGCCGTCTTGACGGTCGTCCGCTGAGCGGCGATGGGGAGCAGCGACGGGTTGACGATGCCGTGCACGAGGCGGGCGAACGTCGGCTTGGCCGTTGCGGGGTCGTCACCGAGGGACACGCCCTCGTTGTCGTTGATGAAGCCGGCGAGAGTCCGACGCGGGTCGGTGTCGTCGGCTCCGGCGGTGGCGCTGTACGGACCGAAGAGCCCGTTGGCGAGCTTCGCGACCGCGACCCCCGAGGGGATCACGTTCTTGTCCTGGCCGGGGATGTTGTAGTGCGTTCCCGACGTGAATGCGGACGGGTCGAGCTGTCCGGGTCGCGCAGCATCTTCACCGTGCGACGACGTGCGCCAGCGGGTGTCCTGCTTCGTGCCGGTCGCACGAGATTTGATCTGGAAATCAGACATCAGTGCCTCCTTAGGCGGTGGTCTTGGGTTTCATGGCGTCGTATGCGGCCTGCTCCATCGACGCGACCGAACCGGTCGAGCCAGGTGCCGGGGGGATGCGCCCTGCGTGGTCGCTGTTGAAGCGCTGACCCCATGCCGCTCCCGACTGGGAGCCGTTGCTGTCCGCCGAACCGAGGGACTGTGCGAACGTCTGGACCTTTGCGGCGTCCAGCTCTCCGTTGTCACCGATGAACTTCGTCAGGTCGGTGAACTCGATCGCTCCCTCCACGCGGGAGGTCGCGGCGTCGATGGCCTCGTTCGCGCCCTTGGTAAGCGCGATGAGCCATCCCTTGACAGCGGAGCCGAGCACCTTGCTCGTCCCCTCAGCGAACCCCTCAGCCTTCGCGGCCGACTTCGCCTGCTCGAGCGTGCGGTCGGCGTCGCTGAGCGCCGCCTGGCGTGCCTGCTCTGCGGCGGTCGCCGCGTTCTGCAGATCCTCGACAGAGCCGAACTGCTCGTAGGCCCGGGTCTTCTTCTTCTCGTCCTCAGCGATTCGCTGCTGGACCTTCGACTGGTTCTTCCAGTACGCCTCTCGCTCTTCGGGCTTCATCTGGTCGAGGGGCGTGTCCTTGGGGAACCCAAGGTCTTCGTCCTTCGGCGCGGGAGGCCCGGGAGTGGGCGGCGTCTGTGCGCCCGCCTCGGCGCCCGGAACGGGCTCGATGTAGCGGAACTGCGGACGATGCCAGGCCGGTGCGAACTGCGGGCCGAGAACACGGATGGGCTGGTGGGTGAGCATGGTGATGAGTCCTCCGGATCGGAAGGTGGAACCCACCCCGAATCAGGGCGGGGGGTCTGAGTCAGCCGAGGTTCGACTCGGCGCGTGCGATGAGCGATCGGTACCAACCGATCGCCTTGTCGATGTCCTTCACCGGAATCGGGGGTGCCCCCCTGCCGGTGATGTCGACGAGGTTCGTGCCGTTGTCTTTCGCGTCCATGAGGATGCGGAGCCCGCTCTCGGACGTCGCGAGCTGCGACTCCCACATGTGGCGCTGCGCATCGGGCGTCATGCGCTCGTACGGGGTGAACTTCTGCCGCTTGGAGTCGCGGTTGACCTTCGCGAGAGTCCGGAAGGCGTCACCCTTGCGGGTGAGGATCGGGCCGAGCTCGCCGTGCTCCCGGACCTGGACGGTGATGCGCTTCAGGTCGTCGCCGTAGTTGGAGCCGGCGGCGGCGTAGATGCGCGCGAGGTCGGCTTCGTTCAGACGTAGCCCGAGGTCGCGGTCCTTCGTCATCGGGGAGATCGTGCACTTGCAGAGGTCGTGGAGCGGCATCAGCTCGGACTTCTTGTAGAAGCGGGATGCCGCAACGATGCACAGACCGCAGGTGCCCGTCTTCGAGAACTCCGGGTGGATCACGCGCCGGTAGCCGATGACCTTGGCGGATGCCGCCATCACCTTCTGAGCTTCGTCGCGTGAGACCGCCGCGATGTCGTCGTTCACGATCGACGTCAGACGCTCTTCGAACGTCTTCCAAACCTCGTCGGGCACACGATCGGGCCAGTCGACGGTGTCAGTGTCGGGGTTTCGGAAGCGCTCGCGGATCTTGTGCTCGAGCTGCCGAGCTGGACGCTTGTAGACCTCGACGATGGACGTGCCGCCGCGCTCGTAGGTGTCCTCGATTGGAGGGAGCATCTCGGGAAGCGCCTCGACGAGCTCGAGCTGCCGGAGCATGAAGGCTCGGGACACCCGGCGCGCGCGTCGAGTGGCGGCGTCGACCTGCACGGCGGATGCCGCGGCCGCGGCGTTCACCATGTCAGGCCGACCCCACCACAGGAAGGGAATCCAGATCTGCAGTAGCGCCCTCAGGAGAGCCTCGACGATGCTCTCCTGCTGCGCCGCGTACGTGACGACGAGGTGCTCGTACTTGAGATCCTCATTCGCCATCGTTCGCTCCTGTCGTGTTCACCGCCTGGCGGGTTGCCGGCGCGAGCGCGAGGGCCGCGTTGAAGGCCTCGTCTGCGCGGTCGGTTTCTGCCTTTCGGCGCTGCTGGGGTGTCATCTCGAACACCTCGGCGTCGATCCACGCCTGAGTCGCGCCGCCGCCCTTGAACTTCGGAGCCGCTTCGGCCTTCTCGGCGAGCGTGGCCGGGTTGACCTTCGCCCACTCGACCGCAATCTGCGTGAACTCAGCCCGGGACTCTTGCCCCTCGATGAGCAACGACTGCGACATCGCCTGCGCGAGAGACACACCGGAGACGCGGTTCATGCGGTTCACCGCGTTCACGAGCGGCTGGTGGCTGATCTGCGAGCCGAGCGCCGACTGATTTGCGTTCGACGAGTCGAACAGGCTCATCGGCGTGCGGGTGATGGTGCAGAGATCCTTGAGCTCGCTCTTGCGCGCCTCGTAGATGGGTCGCACGTCGGTCGGCGCAGACTCCCACATCTTCGCGGTCGCGGGGAGCGTCCACAGAGCTGCGGGGCCGGTCCGGAACACGTCGTCGTAGTCGATTTCCTGCCCCGCCTTGGGGTGGTCCTCGGGGTAACGGTCGTCGAGGTCAGCCATCACCGCGCGCTGGCGGAACGACTGCATGACGATGAGCGTCAGAGCGTTCAGGGTGATCTCGTTGATGCGGTCGAGCGTGTCGAGGTGCTTCTCGTAGATGCCGAACCCGTCCGGGGTGGCGAGCTGCGTGACGATGCTCTCGTCGATCGCGCCGGTGCGAACCGGTTCGGACACCCACGACCAATCGGAGGTGACCGTCCAGTTCGTGCCGTCGGAAGGGAGCGTGGGGACGTTCGTCGACCGAAACGCGACTCGGTAGTAGCCGGGCCGGAACAGGGTGACCTCTTCGGTGCGGAGGATCGAGTTGTACCCGACCGATACCGCGGCGCGGGTCACCCACGGGAACCGCGAGTCCTGTTCGCTGATGGTCGTCCACTCGTTGCCGATCTGCCACCGAGCCTTCCCGCGAGGGTCCGGCGCCGTGGTGATGTACGCGCGGCCGAAGTCGCCGACATCGTTGAAGAGGGGCACCGACTGCATCGCCATGCGCGAGCGGTCCCAGATCGCCTGAGCGATCAGATCGCCGTTCTCGTCGCCGGCGGCGGACGTGCGGAACGCGACCACCTCCTGGCGGTCGGTGCGCGCGTCCCGCAGCGTCTCGGCGACATGGAGACGGGATCGCTTCATGAAGCGGAGGTACTGCTCGCTGGTCGCGGCATCCCATGAGTCCGTCGGCAGGAGAGCGTCGCCATCGCGGTACGACCGCAGCTTCTCCATCCGCGGGAGGCCATCGCCGAGGCGATTCGCCAGGCGCATGAGCCACCAGTCGTCGGAGTCTGGGACGTTGGCTTCCGTGAGCACTATCCACCTCGCTTTCTCGGTATCACCGAACTCGGCGAACCGAGCCCGTCCGCTTCTTGAACTGCTTCCTGTACCGCGCGCGACCTTCGACCGCGAGGCACATGCCGACCGCGGCGTCCATCTTCTTCATCGAGCCCTTGCGGTCCTTACCGATGACGTCGCCGGCCGAGCGCTTCCATCGGGAGGCGTTGAGGACGTGCCGGGTGAGCACCTTGTGGTTGCCGTGGGAGAGCTCGCCCGACTTGATCGCGGTCTCGGTCCGCTCGATGACCTTCGCCATCACCGTGTGCTGGTTCGTCTCGAACGCGATCGGCTTCGACTCGGTCGCCTTGACGAGCAGGTCGGGGCCGTACTTCGTCTCCCACCGGTCGACGTAGTCGCGCCAGTGCGGCGGGTCAGCGAGGAACGCGACGACCTTGAACTTCTTGAACGTCTCGTCGAGCACTGCTTCGACCTCTTGGTGGTCGACCGTCCAGTGCTTCGCCTCTTTCGAGTCCGGGGCTTCCCAGATGCCGATCGGGAAGACGTAGCCGTCGTCGATGCGGCACGCGATCAGAACCGTGGCGTCTGAGTTCAGTGAGCCGTCGAATCCGAGTGCGATCTTGTCGCCACGCGACGGTGGTCGGAAGCCGAGCTTGGTGCCCGCCTCTTTCGCCGCGGCGAGGCGCGCCTGCAGCCCGATCCGCGACCACTCGAGCAGCTTGAGCCACGAGTGCTTTCCGGCGACGACCGCGTTGAAGAAGTACCGGATGGTGTCTTCCTCGGAGCGGCGCGGGTCGAACAGGTCGTCGAGCATGCCCTCGGGGTCGTTCCAGGCGATCGCGTCACCGAACGATTCGTAGAACGCTTCGGTGAGCCGCGCGAGGTACTCTTCCTCGGTTTCGAGGCGACGGCCGCCGCGCTTTGTCGGGTCCGGCACCTTGATCTTGTCGAGAGACTCGACGTCGGCCCACCGGTGATCGAAGAGCAGACGCGGACGACGCGCCTTCTTGTCCTCGATCTGGTCAGCGAGGAAGTACGTGTCCTCGGCGACCGACTCGGCGCCGGGCTCGTACATCGTCGTCGTCTCGATGAACCACGTGCCCTCGGCCCGTCGCTTCGACAGGTTTCGGACCACGGTGTCGTACATCTGACGCAGGGTGGGCGTCTCGTAGAGGTGGGTCTCGTCGAAGACCGCGAAGGTCTCGAGTCCACCGTCCTTGGATGCCGCGCCGGCGGTCGACGGGGTGATCGTGCCACCGTTGTGCGGGATCAGCACGCGAGTCTTTCCCGCGTCGACCCCGTACGCGGCTTTCAGCGCGTAGAGCGGCGCGGACTCGTCGGTCAGGTTGTAGTAGACGTTGTCGAAGACGTTGCCGGTCTGGCCCTCTTCGGTCGCCATGATCTTGATCGTGGGCGCCTTGACGCCCTTACCCATCGGCTCGCCCTTGGCGTAGACGTAGGTCTGTCCGAGGAACTCGTAGGTCTCGCCGCCCTTCGCCCAGCCGGCGAAACGAGCGGGGCCGAACGCCTCGAACAGCACGAGCGCTGCGGCGAGCCCGGACTTGTCAGTGCCCTTTGGGCGGGAGAAGAA
Organism: Microbacterium sp. CFBP9023; assembly: GCF_034045055.1. Classification (NCBI taxonomy): domain Bacteria; kingdom Bacillati; phylum Actinomycetota; class Actinomycetes; order Micrococcales; family Microbacteriaceae; genus Microbacterium; species Microbacterium sp. CFBP9023. Next base: position 311,892 of record NZ_JAXCWI010000002.1, read on the forward strand.
CGCGGAGTTGTAGAAGCGCTTACCACCGGCGTCGTGCGCGTAGCAATCGACGATGAAGCCGGTGTACTCATCCCCGTACCGAATCGGCATGCCCTGGGCACCGCCGCGGCCGTGGACGACGAACGTTTCGATCCACCACGTCGCGATCCATCCCAGCGATCGCATTCTGTCGTGCCCCGGGCTGTGTAGGAGACGCCGGGGCATCGCCTACACCTTGCCGATGCGCTTGCGCCGGTCGTCGATGCTCGTGACGTTCGCGTTGACGTTGCCAGCCGGATATTCCTCGGGCACTTCGACCTCGAGGCGCAGCCGGAGACGGTCAGCAGGCGTCGCGCCGAACGCGGCGACACGGATGCGGATCTCGGCGAACCGGTCGCTGTTGCGACCGCCGGACGACCACGCGATGTGGTGCATGAGCGCGGTGTCGAGAAGGTAGTCCCAGTCAGGGTTCGTCATCATCCGGGTCGACTGTGGCGACGAGCGCCAGTTCTCCCAGAAGCGCACCGTCTGCGGGTGCCACTCTTCACGGATGCCGGTCTCTTCGTCGATCGGAAGGACGTCGTCAGGGAGCGGGAAGCCGCCGAGCTTGCCGTCGGACTTGATGATGTCGCGCGTGGGGGTGTCGCGAGCTCGTGAGCGCTTCGCGGACGGTGCGGGGCCGTTGCCTGCCATGGTGTGGTTCCTTCTCCCGAAACGGAAGCCGGGACCGAAACGGTCACCGGACGGTGATGATGAAGCTCCCGATCAAGGACTCGAACCTCGATTACCTGATCCAGAATCAGGCGTCCTGCCAATTGGACGAATCGGGACCGTACGTGGCTCAGGCCGACGGGCCTGTGGCGAAGACCGCCCGGTTCGCGCGCATCTGCACGTCCTCGAGCGCCGTCAGCGCGAGCGACTGGTTCCGCGATCGCGGCGTGAGCTCTTCGATCGCGACGGCGAGTTCGACAACGAGGTTGCCGATGAGCCGCACGGCCTCGCGCTGCTCGTCGGTCGGAGGCTGTCCGCCTGATGCGGTGATGAAGCGTGCTCGCGCGCGGTCTTCGGCGGTCAGTTCGGGAAGCGTGGGCTCTGCCATGCTCGTCTCCTTCTATCGCTGGATCAGGTCGAGGCGGTACAGGCCGGCGATGACCTCGGAGGTGAGGTCGCCGATCATGTACGCGAGGGGTTCGTGGTTGCCGATGAGGTACGTGCGCGCCCGGCTGTCCCACCCGGCGACGCAGTCCATGAAGAAGAACGCGGACGCGGCGTGCGTCGACTCGTGCGCGACGGTTCGCGTCGTGAGCTGGCCTACCCACAGGCGCATGACGACGATCGGTGTCCGGTCGGGCCTCGGCCACGGGAATCCGCCGTACGCCACTCCCCCGGCGATGTCGCTCCCCGGCACGTACTCGTGCTCGCGGTGCGCCTGGTGCGCTCGGGCCATCTCTTCGCGGTCGTCGTAGACGTGCACCCAGACCTGTCGGCGGATGCCGCTCGCTCGAGTGGCGACGCGGAAGCGGATGAAGCTCATGCCCAGCCGACACCGCTCTTGCGGGCGTCGATGCGCGCGCAGCTCACCGTCCTCGATGCGGCCCGATCGTTCGCCTCGAGCAGAGCGGCGAAGGACGGGGTCATCACGACACCTCGAATGATCCGGCCGGCCTGCGCGTACGAGCGCGGCGTGATGATCGTGAAGTGGTCGACACCGATCTGCGACGCCGCCGACTCGCCGTCGGCGATGGTCGCGGCGACGATGAGAACCGGTCGAGCCTCGACCGGAGTGGCGAAGCGACCGGTCAGCGCACTCCGGCTCGTGCCGCCGACGCGGTAGACGCCGTTGCCGAGATGCTGGAAGGCCATCGCTACCTCGTTTCGGGGCCGGGCTCGAACCCCCCAGACCCGCGCGCACCGCGAGAGGCAGAACGCTTGCGAGCGGTGAGGGGACGGGGGTGGGGGGTGGTGGCCCCGGGGTGTCGCGTCGCTTGACACTGGGTGGGTGTCAGGCCGCGTCTAGGCGCGTGGGTGTGTCGTGTCGCTTGACAGTGGCCGTGTGTAAGGGGTGGGTGTGTCTACTGGTGCGACGGTGACCGTGTGTCGTGTCTGGGTGGGTGCGGGGCATCCATGCCGGCGGGGTGTGCTGGGTGCTGGGTGCTCGCGCACGGTGTGAGAATCAGGGTTTGACATTGGTAACGGTTGTTAGTAATGTCATGGGTGTTGGAAGTGAAACACCAGCACCCCACTCGAAGAGCAGCACCCCTCACACGGGCACACACAAGGGATAGGCACCATGGCTACCAAGACACTCAGCGGACGCGTCGCACGCGTCATCCGGCACGGGCACACCGTCTACGGCAACCCCATCATGTCCATCGTTCTCGACGGTGATGAGTGGGGTGTCTCGCACCGGATCAGCGACAACGCATCCATGGTGTACGAAATCGAAAACCCCGAATTCCGGGACGACTCGCACACGTTCGCGCTGACGCGTGCCGGGCGCATCTCTCACGTCGTGCGGGAGCGTTGACCATGGATGTCAGCGCGATTCCCGTTCGGTGGGCGTATGCGGGGTGCACGGGGCAGAACGGCTATGAGCACCGTCGCGAGGGTAGTTCCGTCCTGGTATCGGTGGGTGGGCATCCGAATAGCCCGAAGCACTGGGTGCCCGCATCCGCTGTCAGCGCACGATGATGTAACCCCCGTGCACGCGTAGGCGTCATCCGGATCATGACCGGAGCACGGGACACGGCAGGATGAATCCCATCTTGCGATATCGAAAGGAATGGGAATATGCGTGAATTCGACTGGGAAGACGGTTTCACCCCGTACTGGGCAACCCTCGACGGGGTCACGCTCACCGAGTACGCCGACGGCGTCGCACAGCGCGTCGCGGTCCTGGTGCGCTGTGAGGAATGGGACGGGCACGCGAATGCCGCTGACTACGCGATGACGGAAGAATTCAGCTCCGGCGAAGTCGACTCGGATGCGGCCGTGTGGATTGACGGGCAGGGGTACGCGCTGGTGCCTACGATGAGCGACCTCGCGGCCGCTCTCCGCATCGTCATTGCGGATCAGCGTGAGGCCGATTGGGCGGACGGCATGACGGATGCCGACATCGTCGCGGGCGTGCGGGAAACGCTCATCATCCCGGGTCGCCCTCACGTACCGGGCGGCGTGCACGTCGAGGGTGACAGCGAGTCGGACAACGTACGCGCGTACGTTGCCGTGCTCGCGGCATCCGCCGAAGACATTGCGGCCGCGCTGACGCGCTGACCACTCTCACCTACTTGCATCACCCCGGAAGTGAAACACCGGGGCATCGAAGGGAAGACATCATGCTTGCACTCATCATTGCTCTACTGATCGGGATGCCGACGTGCGCGTCGGAAGACTCGACCAATTGCGTGTGGTTCGCGTCCGATCAGGGCAACGGCGCGGGCTCATCGTTCATCGACATCGATGGCACGGCACACTACTTCGGGGGTGCCCGATGACTCTCTACCGGGATGATTTCGCATCGTGGGCGGAATATGTCGCGGGTGAACTTGCGCGCTTCTATGACCACACGGGCGGCATTACGTATCTGTTTCAGAACACGCCGCGCGCGAACGCGTATCTTGCACGGGCGGCGTCGCGAGGGTTCACGACTGAGCAGGCCGCTTTCTACGGTGCTCCGCAGATGGTTCGCGGCATCGTCACCGCCGAATTTCGGCAATGGTGGATTGAGCATTGGGGCACAGAACGTGTGACGTTCTCAGAGTGGCGGGAGCGTGCCGCCGAAGCGCGCGAGCAAGTCGCGTGGGAGGAATCCGCAGAACGTTCGCTCGACCAGCTCGACATGTTGCGTCGCCTCACGGCAGAGCGTGACGCGCTCATTCTCGACGCGGCATCCAAGGGTGCCACCAAGGTTGCTATCGCGCGATCCGTCGGGCTGTCACGGCAGCAAGTGCACACGATCATTGCGAACGCGACGGTGCCCGATGTCGCACCGTTCGCTGAGTGGGAGCAGGACGCGCCCGCTGTCGTCGAGATTGCGCCGGAAGCGGCATGGGGAGAGGTTTTCTGATGGGGACGTACCGGGTGATGACGAGCACGGTTTCGTTCGGGCGGACGGTGTTCCACCGTCTCGACACGGTCGTCGCGGATGATGTTGCGTCGGCTGAGCGGATCGCGGCGCGCTTGCATCCGGTGATTGCCGGGTATCGCACGCCATGGGTGCAGGAACTTGCACCGATCGTCTGAGAGGTTCGCGCGTCCGCGTAGGCGGCGTCCGGTGTCATGGCCGGGACGCGCACAGTTGCACGTTGCAGCGTCCGGCAGACAGCCGGGATGAGTCGAAGGGAAATTGCGCTATGGCCGGATCGATTGCACCTATTGCGCCGTTCGAGGGGCTCTTGCAACCTCCGGCGGCGACGCCGGCGTATGAGTCGAAGTTGCATCCCCTCGGAGGCATCCGGTGGCCGCACGGCGGCCGGCGTGAGCACCTCGAGGGGGAAGTTGCGATGTTCGACGTCACAGATCCGGGCGCATTGCAGGACTGGTGACACAAAAGATGCCCCGGCTCGACCTCCGATGGAGGGTGAAACAGAGCCGGGGCTTGGAATCCACCCGAAGGGAAGGAACCGTGGCTGAGTCTACAGCGCATGGGACAATTGCAGGCATGACGATCGACTACATGGGGCCTGCCGAAGTTGCGGCTTACTTGCGTCGTGAGCACGGCGCGGAGATCGAGGGCTCGACGATCCGGCAGTACGCAGTCAAGGGCCGGATGCCGAAGCCGGATGTGCGGATCGGGCCGAACGCGGGGTGGTCGGAAGCGACGATCGCAGAGTGGTGGGCGAACCGTCCCGGCCGTGGCGCGCGAACGGATCTTGCATCATCCGAGGGCTGATGTTGCGTCTACGGGAGCAGGCCGGGGTGCCGGCGCTTCTTTGCAGCTTTGCGGCGTGCGGCCGCGGCCTGCCCGCCTTCTGACGAGCTCTTCACCTTGTGGTGGTACTCGCAGAGAGATTGCAGGTTCTCGTAGGAGTGATCCCACGAGCGCGACTGATCCTTGTGGTCGCACTGGTTCGCGTATTGCAGGCATTTGCGTTCGGTGTCGACACGGATGTGCTGGCATCGGTGGCCGTCGCGGGCGAGCACGTACTTGCAGCGCTGCGCCCAGTCCGCGGGAAGTTGCGACTTGCGGTTGCTCGAGGACCACGCCATCGGTCAACCCTTGTTGCGGCGTGCGGCGCGGGCGTCAATGCTGTCGAGCAGCTCGCACTCGTCGGCCGCGAGCTTCGTGTCCCAGACCGTGCCGCAGTCACCGCATGGGTGCTCGGCCGACGTCATTGCAGGGTGGAAGGTCGCGGCGAGCTTGTCGTTTGCGCCCATGGCTATTGCGCCCTCCTGGCGTGCGTGGGGAGCGTCGGGCGCCAGATTGCATAGGCGAGGATGCTCAGGGTGATACCGATTGCGACGCGGAGCGCGATTCTCATGCGCCCTCCGGGCATATTGCGCGACTATGCGCGATGCGGCTATTTCGAAGGGAAGTTGCGAGGGGGGTGCGGGTCCGGCTCGGGGTGCCTTGGCGGGTGTGGTTACCGCGCACCCGAAGTTGTCGAAAGGCCCGCACCTCCCAGTCTGGAAGGTCTGTGTGTGCCCGCCGCAGCCGAACTGGCTCGGGCGTGTTCTGTTATGCGCCCCATGGGTGCGCGCGCCGCTCTCTATGCGGCATCCTCAACCACGCTCGCCGGGACTTGCGTCGACCAACTCTGTGGGAGGTGTGCGTGCTCCGAAAAGCACGAAACCCTCTCGGCCTGGGGGACCGGAGAGGGCGGGGGTACGAGTGTTTCGACCCTCTATGAGAGTATCAGACTTTTCGGAAGTATCAGCGACGATGCCAGCGCGTCGGGTGCTGATCTGTCGAAGGAATGTCCCCGAGTCGGACGGCCATTGCGGGTCGGCCCTGGCCGGTCTGGATCGGATACTCGAAGGTCGTGATCTCGTCCTTGCTGATCCAGTCGAGGATCGTGCGGGCTGAGACGCCGAACAGCTTCGGGAGGTCGCTGATCCGCACCGCGGCCTCTTGCAGCTCGTCGGAGCGGACGTAGTCGTCCTGACGGTCAGGCGTCATTGTCCAGGAACTTCCCGTCGTCCTCGTAGATCTCCTTGCACGTGGGGCAGATGGGGTACTTCTCCGGGTCGGAGGATGGCACCCACGTCTTCCCGCAGATTGCGCGCGCCGGCACGCCGTTGATCTGCGCCTCGAGGATTTTCTCCTTGCGCACGTAGTGGCTGAACTTGTCGTGCTCGCCGTCGTCCGTGACGGGGGTGGTGGTGGTGTCCTGCTGCTCGAGCGTGTCGGTGCTCATTCGGTGCCTTCCTGTGTTGTGGTGAGGTCGTCGGTCCAGAGCGGCGTATCGGTGGGGCGCGCGGCGATCTCGTGCGGCCAGTCGTCCGGTCGCTCTTCCAACTTGAACAGCAACCCGAATGCGCCGCGCTCTTCGTCGGGCCGGTAGCTGTATACCGGGTAGTTGTCCTCGAAGTGGCTCAGTTCCCGTCGCCACCACACCGGCTCTCCGAGCGCGTCGGTGAGCCGGTAGTAGTTCTCGTGGTCGTAGAACTCGTTGCACATCGCGCGGATGTCGGCTTCGGCCGTCGCTCGCGCGTCGCGTTGATCGGTGGTGCCGAACACGACGATGCCCGTCAACTCGTCCTCGTTGCCGAGGGTCTGCGTGCGGATGTGCCGAGGCCGATAGACGCTACCGTTCGGACGCGTGATCTTTTCAGGCATGGTTCTGCTCTCCTTCGGTTCGGGCTGCCGCCATGGCGACTTCGGTCTTCCGCACGGCGCGTGCGAGAGCGACGACGATCGTCGTCGGCATTGGGATCGGGTCACGGCGGCGCGGCTTGCGCACGACGCGGAGGCTCGGGCCGTGCGGGACGAGCAATCCCCAACCGTCGGGGAGGTCGTCGCGGACGATGTCCTTCGAGGACGCGACGAGCCAGAAGTAGTGGCAGTAGCGCGCCCACGCCTCAGCTTTCTCAGGATCGCGGAGCTCGGTGAGCCAGTCTGATCGAGAGACCTTCACCTCGAATCCATGGATGGACTGACGGGCACCCCATTCGCGGCGCTCGCGCTCTGCCTCGGTGATCTCGGCGGGTGGCGTCGACCACGTGTCGAGGACGATGGCATCGGCGATGCGGTCGCCGACGTACGTGCCGGGCTTCGTGGGAACATGCTCGGCAACGACGAATTGCCTGCCCACGTAGTCCCCGTTCTTGAACGTGCGCCCATACCGAACGCGGAGGCGATCGAGCATCGTTCGCTCGGTCTCGCGCGGCTTCGCCGGCAGGATCGGGGCGGGCGGTAGCTCGAGGCCTGGAAGCTCAGTCATGCGGCTTCTCTCCTTCGGGGATGCGCCGGAACGGCACGATGGGTGTGATGGTGACGTCGCCCGGAGTGCCGGCCACCTCTACTTCGGGGCTGTACTCGCGGTGACCGTCGGCGAAGTCGAGGATCATCGCCTGGCGCCAGGGAGGTTGAGGGATCGGGTGCAGACGGGCAGTGATCGCGTTGATCGCATCGACGGCGCGTTGCATCCTCTCGGCGTCTTCGATCGCCTGCTCGAGCTTTGCGACCTGCGCGTCGGTCATGGTGTCGTTGACGTAGGCGCGGCTCTTGCCGTCGCTGAACATCGAGCTCGGCATGATGAGCGCTTCGGCGATGCGCACGTTGGGCGTCCGGATGACTCGGCCCGGCGGATCTGGGATCACGATCTCTGTCCTTCGGTTCGCGCGAGGGCGTCACGCATGAGCTGCACGGCGCGTTCTCGCCCGTGGGGGTTGTAGGACTCGTACTGGCCGTGCGGGATGCTGCAGAGCGACGCGTCGGCGTCGTAGAGCAGCTTGACGATGCGTTCCGCTCGGTCGGGCGGTTTCGGCGCGGTCGCCCGCGTGCGAGCGCCCGCAAGGATCTCTTCCGGAGTCAGCGGTTTCGGCGGCGGCATGAGCACGTCGCGTGCCCGTGCGCCTTCGGCGGCGCTGACCACTCCCCTCCGCTCGAGCGCGTCCATCACACGCCCGGCTTCAGCGAGGCCGATCCGCATCTTCCGTTGCAGCATCGAGGTCGATCCGAACTGCGAGCTGCGCACGAGCTCTTCTGCCTCGTTCACGCGGTCGTCGAATGTGGTCATCGTCTCTCTCGTCCTTGTCTGTCGAGTGCGATCGCCGAGCCGCCCCATGAGACGGGGCGGTCGTCGATGAGGGACTGGCAGTTCGGGCACCGCCATGCGGTGCAGTCGAGGTATCGGTGCCAGTCGGTGAGTAGTCCGGTGTCGTGGATGTGGTTGCATCGCGTGCACTGGTACGGGTAGGTCATGCCTGTGACGTCGCCGACGACCGGGTTCCTGTCGACGACGGCGACCCGCACGCCGAGGCATAGGTGCCACCTCGAGGACGTTTCGTCGGTCTCCCACGAGTGCCGGCCGTGGATGCGGCCGTCCGTGCAGGGCTTCACGTCAGCCATCGCCCTCGTCCTCCGCTCGATCTGCGGCGCACGGCTCGCAGTCGCAGTCCTCGTCGCTCGAGTTATGGAGCCAGGTCATCTCGGCGACGGAGACGCGCGGGTATCCGTAGACGTCCATCGAGATCTCGACGAAGTGCTCGCCGTTGGCCCACGTTGCCCACATCATGTGGCCGCGGCCGGGCCTCGACTCGTCGTCCCAGCGCACACGCCAGTAGTGGTCGGCGAGGTCGGTCGGGATGGTCGAGTCGACGTAGCGTTGCGCTTCCGCGACCGCCTCAGGCCATGCCGCCTTCTGGCGTTCGGTCATCTCAGGCATCGGTCGCCCCTTCCTGCTTCACCGGCACCATCCGGACCTCGCCGGCGCTGCATGACTTCGGGAACCGGCAGCACGCCGGATCGTGCCCGAACGTGTAGCAGCCCGGCCATGCCTTCACGCACTCGGGTTCACGCTCGTCGACCAGCATCATCGGCGCCGGTTTCTCGGCTCCGACACCAGATCGAAGAGCACGGACTGCTCTGCGGACGTCCAGCACGGAGTCCGTGTCACCGTCGACTCCTGTGTCTGTCCGCCACCAGGCATTCAGAGCGGTCGCCGCGGCCTCTTCCGCGTCTTTCAGCGCTATCGCTCGCACCTCGGCATCGTGAGCGACCAGCCAGCGAGAGAACGCCGCATCTGCTTCCTCCATCGACATGAACGAACCGTCAGCCTGCGCGCGCTTCGTGGCCGCGTTGCAGAAGTCGATGCAGATCCTCGCTTCAGTCGGCGTGTACTCGCTCATCCTCTGTCCTCGACTTTCATCCGATATCCCTGCCGCGTCTTGCGGCGGGCGGCTGCCCTCGCGGCGAACCGCCACCGGCACTTGCGGATGACGGTCCACCCGCCGCCTGCGCTCTTCTCACACACCCACCAGCGGTAGTGCGGCTCCCAGGCGTTGTTGCTCATCGCACACCCCCAGCAGCACGCAAAGCGGCGCGAGCGGGCTCTCGATACCTCGCCTCACCGATCGGCGCATTATCGTTCAGCCACTCACTCAATGCGTGCGCCGCGGCCTGCACTTCAGCCTCCGACGGTTCGCCCTGCGGGTCCGTCACCGCTTCGAGGGCGGCGTCGATCTGGCGCATGAAGTACGCCGCCTGGCTGTCGCTCGCGTAACGCGTCCGAAGCGCCTCGGAGACGGCGCTCATCGTGTCGGCGACATGGCGCAACCGCTCTAGCTCGGCGTACGCGATGTCGGCGAGGTCGATCGCCGCCGCCACCAGGCCAGACGAGTCCTCGGGCCTTCCTCGGCGGGCGTAGTCGATCGCCCACTTCAGCAGGTGGCGGACGCCGTGCTTGGCGTCGTGCTCGGGCGTGTACCCCTTCGCGATCGCCTTCTCACGCGCTGCGTTGACGCGCGCTGCCCATTCCTCGGCGCTCGGCTCCGGTACCTCGGAACGACGGACGTATTGGGCGAGAATCGCATCACGCGTCTCGGGCCACCATCCGTCGTGTTCGCGAACTATCTGATCGAGAGTCTCCCGCTCGTCGTCGGTCGGGGTGTGCGCCTTCTCGGTCACGGCCAGTCGAGCGGCTTCGACGACGGCGTATGCTGCCTGAGGTTTGTCAGGCATCACGCTCTCGGTCGCATCGAACGCTGCGATGGCCTCGATCAGCTTCTCGTTGTGGTCAGTCATCGGTCTCTCCTTCGGGGTTGGCGATCGCCAACAGGACGTCGGCATGGCAGGGCTGGTCGAGCGGGCACCAGCACGCGAGGTCTTTCCCCCCGAGCTCGCGGATGATGTCCGCGAGGTTGGGCGTGCTCGGGCTATGGAAGGCGACCTGGCCGTCCTTCCCGATCAGGCTGAGCCGGTACAGCTCGACGGCCTCGCGGCGATCGCGAGGCGTCACCGTTCCTCGAAGCGGCGGCATCCATCGGGAGGACGGGAACAGCACGACGTCGCGTTCCTGGCCGACAGCGAACGGGTTGCCCCATCGGGACGGTCGTGCGACGACGACCGCCCCTTCGGGCTTCCGGTATCCGCGCCGGCGGGAGAGCTGGACACGCTCAGGCATCGCTTTTCTCCTTCTTGGCCGCTTTCTCACGGCGCTTCATCTCGGCTTCGATGTGCTCGAATGCGGGCGCGTACTGCTTCGCCCATGCGTCCCAGCCGAGGTGGTAGCCGCATTTGGGGGTGCCGCAGACGACGCGGAGTTGGTCGCCGAACTTCTCGGGTGCGGAGCGCCACAGGTGCGCCGCGTTGCACGACGGGCAGCGCACATACGGGATCGGCCGGAACTGCGCCTCGGAGTCCGGCCACCGCTTCAGCGCGACGTCCATCCGCTTCAACATGACGACCGCCTGAGTGGCACCCTCGAGGGTGGACACCCAGTGGTCGACGTCGATGACGACGGCCTCGTGCGCGAGGACGATGGCCTCGTCGATCGTCGCCGTCGACCGGATCTGCCGGGCACCGAGAGCGACCATGAGCTCGTCGGCCGCGATCCACGGGTCGGGCATGAGGATCGACTTCTCCATGGAGGTGTCGACCCGCTCCCCGATCGCCTGCGACGGCTTCTCGATCGACCGGAGGTGAGCGATGAGCCACGCGAGCCGGCCGAGCGCGTCGACCACTCTCCGGTGGCACACACTGCAGAGGTAGCCGTGCGTCGCGGAGCGGGGCACGCACCCGCGGCACCGGTCGTTGTCGCACGACGCGAAGTGCTGATCGCGTCGGCGGCATGGGAAGGGGCGATCCGCTCGGTGGATCGCCCCCATGGCCTCGGTGTGGTTGGTGATGCAGGTGGACTGGTCGTCAGGCATCCGTGGCCCTCCTTCGGAATGTCATCGACACCGTCTTCCTGAACGCGTGCCCGAAGCCGTTCACAACGTCTTCCTTCTCGGCTTCCATGAACTCGGCGTCGGCCGGCAGCTCACCGAGAGCCGCGATCAGCGATGCGGGGTCAGCCGCCGACTCGACGGTGAGGATCTCGTGGCGCGTGACGGTCACCGAGTGACCTCGTGCCCTGTGGTCAGCGCGCGGTGCGTCATCCGGAACTCCTGCTCGCGAGCCTCCGTGTGTGCCGCGTTGAACTCGGCGAAGAAGAGTGCGATCGAGGCAGTCGCTTCTTCAAGCACTCGACCGAACTCGATGATCGCTTCGGCCATGCCCGTCTGGAACGCATCGAAGTCGATCGCCGAGATGATCGCGAACATCTCGCGTTGCTCGCGGCGGCGCTTGCGGATGGCGCGGCCCGCGTATCGCTTCTGGCGATTCACAGTGCCACCTCGCCGTCCTCGTGGATGCCGAACCGGTCGGCCTCTGCCTGCTCGTGCTCGGACAGGTCTGTGGCGGGGGTGGCGCGCATGGGGACGGTTTCCTCTCGGATGGTGAACGGGGCGACGGGGCGGAACCTGAAGCCGACGATTCGAGGCGGCGGTGGCCTGAACCACGGATCGAAGAGAGCCGCGGGAGTAGTGGGGAGCTGCGGCTCTTGGTAGAACATCTCGGCAAGGTCGGACTTCGGGATGTTGACGACCGTGCGTTCCGATCCCTGGTCGACGATGATCGTGATGCCCGCGAACTCGCTGGTCACTGGTCGACCTTCTCAGTCGAGATGGTGACCTCGGCGGGCTGGATCTCGTCGCCTGGCTTGAACTCGATCTCGACGTACGGCATCGCTTCGTCGAAGAATCCGGCGGGCACGGTGATCTTCGCCTTCACGATGACCGTGCCGGGTTCAACCTGCGCATCCTGGCTCTTCGCGACCTTCGACACGACGAGATCGCGTGCGTAGCGGCCCGGGTTGAGGTGCAGGTAGACGACCTGTGAGCGGGGGAATCCTTTGAGGGTCATGACTTTCCTTTCAGCGTCCGGGTGAGTCCGGTGGTGTGGTTGGCGGGGAGCTGAATGATGGGCTCTCCGCGGATGATGGATGCGGCGATCGCGACCCATGCGGCGTCGGCCTCGTTGTTGTTCCGGACGTCCGCTTCGGGGAGGCGCTTCGCCGTGGCGAGCAGCACCTCGTCCTTCCCGGCGTTGCCCTTCCCTGTGGCGAGCTTCTTGAGGCTCGAGGGGGCGAACACCCACGGCGGCTCGTGATGGTCGCGGAGCGCCTTCACGGTCAGCCACCAGCCGCCGAACATCCGGTCGACGGCCGCGCCCTTCGCGCCGAGCGACGGGCCTTCGATCGCCCAGACGTCGCCGGCGGCAGGATCGGCCCAGCTCGTGATCTTCGCCGCGATGTGCTCGACCCGGTCGAGGTAGCCCCCGATCGTGCCGTCGTCGGGCTTCGTGGGGATCGTGAGGCGATCCCACTCCCCGTCCCTGTAGGTCGCAACGCCACACGCGGTGAGCGACCAATCGACTCCGATGAATCCGGTCATGGTGATGTCCTTTCGGGCAGGTCGAGGGCGCGGTGGTCGATGCCGTCGTGGCGTCCCCAGCCCTCCGGTCTCGGCCCACCGATGTGTCGCCAGAGGTTGTTGAAGGCGGGGAATGATCGCCCGCATGAGCACCGGTAGCTGTGCGCGACGATGCACGCGTACTGCCACGGCGCCCACGATCGCCACCAATACGGCTGGCTGAAGTCCGGCAGCCCGGCATGACTCAGTGATGTTCCGGAGCGACCGCACAGGACGCACTCGACGCGTCCTGTGCGCAGCCGGACGAACCGGTCGTAGTCGACGATGGTGGGGTCGTCGCGGATCGCGTGCTGGATGTCGATGATGAGCTCGCGGCTCATGCTGCGAGCCCGTAGTGGATGTGCGGCACGCCGGGGCGCTCGAGCATGATGCGGAGCGCGGCTGCGGCCTGCAAGGTGACAACGCCGTTCCCGCACGCTTTGAGCTGCTCGGCTCGCTTCAGACCGATCACAGCGGCGGTCACCCAGCCGAGCTGCCAGCCCATCATCCATTCGGTGAGCTCGGGATTGAGTCGGGGCTTCCCGTTCTTCCCGTCGTGCCTCACGGGGACTGGTGCTGGACGGCCGACGACTTCCTCCCAACGGGCGATCGCCGCTGCGTACGGACCCCAGTCGGCGAGGTGCGTGATGGTGCCGCTGAGTGTCGCACCGCCCGAGCCGTATGCCTGGTTCGGGCCACCCTTCTCTCCTTCGGATGCGGTCGGCGTGGGTAGTAGGTTCCCGCTCGCTTCGGCCGCGATGCCTCCAAGAAGCAGCTCGCCCTTTCGCCCGCCCGAACGTGATGTCTGTCCGCCTTCTGCCAGCGCGACTGTCGGGGTCGGGAGCAGCGTGACTGCGGTGCGAAGGTCGATGCCCCCGTCTCCGTGGATGCCTGGGCCGTTCATGTCGGTCGTGCGCGGCGTCGGTAGCAGCGACGGGTGGCGGGGGTTGCCGATCTTTCCGAGCTGTGTCCTGACGACCGCATCGGTGAGGGTGACGTCGACCGGCGAGCTCCCTCCGGACGATTCTGAGTCCATTGCTGTAGTCGTCGGAAGCAACCGGATCTCGCTCCCGAGGTCGCGTGCGTGCCCGTTCGCGCTCAGCGGGTCAGTGACCGGTGTCGGGAGCAGCGACTTCGCGCCGCCACGCGAGGATGAAGACGCGGAACCGGCCATGAGGTGCGCCGACGTCGGATGCTGATACACCCGCCCATTCCGCATCGAACCCGAGATCGGCCAGTCCCCTGAGAACGATGGCGATTGCTCGCTGAACAAGTCGACGCTCGCGTTTGAATCGAGCCACTGCCCACTCTCGCTGTCGAGCCATGCGAACGGCTGCGAACTTCCATCGGCGCGCATATGCGGACCGCCCTTCCTTTCGGTGCGCCGGGTTGCCGGCGGCGAACGCCTCGGCCATCTCGGCGAGGCGGGTGATGCGCAGCATGTCTGCGTGCGCTTCGATGAGCTCGTCGTGCCACGGCTCGCCCTCAGCGGAGAGCAGACCGCGCACGTTCTCGATGACCACCCAGTCGGGTCGGTCTTCCTCAAGGGATCTCAGAAACTCCGACCAGAGGCCGGAGCGTGTGCCGTTCGCCATGCCGCGCCGTCGTCCGGCGAGGGACACGTCCTGGCAGGGGAACCCCCCGGCGCGGATGTGCGTGTGCGGCACGGCTCCGAAGTCGACCTTCGTGACGTCGCCGTAGTTGGGCACGTTCGGGTAGCGGTGCGCGAGCACCCGTGAGGGTGCGGCGTCGACCTCGCAGAACCACTCCGACTCGGACCCGAAGACCTCGTCGACCGCCATGCCGAGCCCGTGGACACCAGCGAACAGCTCCCCCGACTTCAATACCGCGCTCACGCGCTCGCTTCTTCCCAGCCGAACAGAGACGTCTGCAGCGGCTTTCGGATGCGCTGCATGATGAGCGGGAGGTGATCGGCTTCGAGTTCGATGAGGGTGCAGTCCATGCCCTCGAGTAGCGCGGCCTCGGCCGTGGTGCCGGAGCCAGCGAAGAGATCGAGGACGTGGCCTCCGCGGCGGGTGACGAGCCGGACGAGCCAACGCATCAGCTCGAGCGGCTTCACCGTTGCGTGTGCGACGCCGTCGACCGTCGGGCGCTCCGAGCCGGGTGCTTTCGCTTCGTAGCGGAACGTCGGGAAGTAGCGCGACGCTCCCCCGCTGTCGCCGTACGAAACCATCTCCGTGCCCTCTGCGCGCGATTCCTTGCCGAGCGCCGCGCCGCGGTTGCCGTCGCGTGCCGCGCTCGAGGCGCGCTTCACTGCTCCGGTGCCGCTGGTCAGCGTGCCGGTCTGCGCGTCGAGCGCGGTGGCCTGCGACTCTTCGAGTAGCACGTTCGAGGGAAATCGGCCGAGTGATTCTGCCTTCGCGATGTTCTCGCGCACTCGCTCGGCGTGCGCGTCGACAGCATCGGCGTCCGACATCCACGGCCGCGACCATCCGTCGGACTTCGTGGCGAGCCCGGAGCCCGTCGCAGCGCCACCGCCGAGCTTGTCGGACGTGGCGACGCGTGTGGCGTCGATGTTCAGTGCGCCGGTTCCGTACGCGAGCACGTTCGCAGCGACTGTCCCAGCGATCGGCTTCCGTGCGACGATGATCGGCTCAAATGCGGGCTTGAGCGCTGTCCCCCATCCCTGCCATTTCTTCGCGTCATCGGTGACGGGCTCGCCCGCCTCGGCGGCGAGCTTGCTCCCCTTCTCCGTGGAGAACCCAGCCGGTCCGCTCGCGTAGCGCTCGTTGCGGAGAGGTGAGACGCGATCGCGCACCGGGGCGCCGGGATCGCGGCGTGCGCCTGCGTTCTTGTCGATCTGCTTCGATACGTCGAGCGACTTCGGGAAGCCGGAGCCGTAGAGCCATGCGATCGAGTCGCGGATCTCGAATCCGGCGTCCTCGATCGCGGTGGCGATTCGGTGCCAGGTGCGGGTGCCACCGAACGACAGGAGGTAGCCGCCGGGCTTGAGCACGCGGAAGCACTCGCGCCACACCTCGACGTCGTAGGCGATGCCGGACGAGTCCCACCCCTTGCCCATGAAGCCGAGCTCGTAGGGCGGGTCGGTGACGATCGAGTCGAACGATGCGTCGGCGAACGTTGGCAGGATGTCACGGTTCGAGCCGTGGAACAGGCGCAGACCGCCGTCCTCGTAGTGCAGGGTCATCGTGCTCCTAAGACGACGAAACCCCCGCGGTGGCGGGGGTTCGGTTGGCTTTCAGCCCGAGTCGGTGTCGGACTCCGTAGATGGACTTTCGGTGGACCGGTCGTTGCCGTTCCTTGTTGAGCGCTGCGGCGATCGCCCGGTCGCTGAGCCCGGCCGCGTGGAGCTTGCGGACGGCTTCTGGGTCGATGCCTCGGTGCGCGGGGAGCTTCAGCGAGTCACGGATGTTCGTCACCTGGCGTCGGCGGATTCCGAGCTCGTCAGCGATCTCCGTGTCGAACTTTCCCTCGGCGTGGAGGGCGCGTAGACGCTCTTCGTACTGTGAGGGTTCCCGCACGCGCGGCGCACGCACCTTCGGCGCGCTCTGTATCGGCTTCACAGGCCGCGTCGGGGTCTCGGGCCGCGTCGCTTTGGCTTTCGCCGCTTCGATGGCCTCCGTGGGAGTCAGGCCGGCGTCGATCGCCCGGCGGAATGCGAAGTCACCTTGGTACAGGTAGTGCACCTCACGGCACGAGACCGGCGCGGGGCAGTGGACAGTGCGGCATCCGAGCCGCAACCCCTCGGTGGTGCCGTGGGGGTGGTTCGGATCGGACAGAATGTCGGCGCTCATGCGCGGCCTCTCTCTTTCTGCAGTCGCTTGTAGATGGTCGAGCTGGAACAGCGGAATCGAACCGCTAGCTGCGGAACGCTCCACTTTGCCGCCCGGAGTCGCTTGATCTCGGCCCACTCGGCGTCGGTGAGCTGGATGTAGCCAGACCGCTTCGGGGCGGCGACGTATCCGGCGACCGGGGCGATCGGCTTCGGCTCCAGCCCTGCGGCGATCAAGTCGCGGAGACGCATTCCCTTGTCTGCCGCGACTCGCTCGAGACGGTTGAAGGTCTCGGGGGTGAGATTGATGGTCACGGGGATCATCGGCGCTGCCTCTCAATGGAAAAGGCCACTACCCGTTCTGCTGGGTCAGTGGCCTGTGGATAACTCTTCGCTCCGGAGAGCGCCTTTTCGTTAGAAAAGGTAGGTGTAGGTGTAGATGTAGCTGTAGATGTAGTAGCGCCGGTCGTAGGCGCGACCAGCGTTTGGGCTAAACGTTGGTCGTAGCGTCGGGCGTAGCGCTCATTCCGTGGAATGGCAGGAACCCTGGGAAGTCCCACGTGAGCTCCGTCTTCGTCTCGCGCACCGCGACCGCCGGTTGCTTCAGCACCGTCATCACCTGCGGCTTCTCCCATGCCGGGAGATCCGTGTTGAGCTTCTTGTACCGCTGCAGCTCATGCACCACCACCGCCCGGATCTTGTTCGAAGCGATCGCCCCGTACGCCTTCGCCATCGACACGGCGAGACGCGGCTGCTTCATCAGCCCGTCATGCCGCACCCATGAGCGCACGAGCACCTCGTCGGTCGACTGATCGAAGACGCAGAACCACTTGTCGGAGAGTTCCTGCGCCGCGATCATCACGTCGCCCGACGTCATCTCACGCGACATCGCCGCCAACCGGCCTGGATGGAACTCGACGCACCCGCAGTAGTCGAGCTTCGGATGCGAGACGAGCTTGAAGTAGAGGCCCTGCGCGGCCGGTGTCAGATCGCGGAAGTCGGCATCCGACCAGATGTCGATGTTGATGTTCGCGCGATCACGTGCCATGGCTCTCCCTCCGGGCGAGCTCGGCCTCGAGTTCGGCGACGCGCGCCTCGGCTGCAGCGACCTTGTCGGCTGGCGTCAGCCCGTCGACTCGCTGCATCGTGAAGACGAACTCCGGTTCTTCGCCGCCGTCCACCGCGAGCTTGGTCTCGACGTAGTTGACGCCGCCGACGGTCGTGAACCACTGGCGGGCGACCTCGGCGACGTAGAGCACTGTGGCCTGCGTGTCTTCGATCGTCAGCGACAGCCTGCCGTCGCGCAGCTTCGCGTATCTGAGGCGCATCGCGTCGTTGGATGCGGATGGGAGTGCGCCGCGTCCGCGCTTTCGTGGCCCCCAGCCATCGACAGGTTCACCGATCTGGACTTGGTGGCCGTCCATGGTCATCAGCGAGTTCCCGGCCCCGTACACCCGCTCGATGCATGCGTTTATGGTGGGCATCGCGTCCAGGGGTATCGGGAGCAGAAACGCGGCTACTGGCTTGGGCATGTGCCCACTTCCTTTCTCAGTCGAGGCATCGGCATGGCCGGATGCAGAAGCAGTCCGGGCAGACGACGTCGGTGGGGCGCATGTCGAACTTCGACGACTTCGGCACGCACTTCACGTGCCGGTACTTGCCGTCGTCGTCTTTCTCGATCTCGTCGCCCTCGTGGATGCGCTCACCGCATTGGGCGGCGCACTTGCCGTTGAACTGTGCGCGGAAGCTCATCGCGTGACCTTCGTGAGAGTCCGGCAGAACGCGCAGACGTTCGATGGCCGCGCGCACGGGCGGTCGCAGTGGCCGCAGACGAGAACGCCCCGCACTGAGCCCTTGACGTTCCCGCACGCGCAGACCGCGTTCGGCGCGACGTTCATTCGTTCTCGCCCATCCGCGGCTCGACCATCCGCCACACGGCGTCCTCGATGCTCTTCCCGTCGAGCAGAGAGAACACGAGCCCGCGCATGTCGGCTGGCACCCGCGAGGTGATGAAGAGCGCCTGCTCCTTGCGCGTGCCGAGCTCCTTCTGCACGAGCGTGTCGATCCAGAGCGACGCGGCGTACGCGATGTCGCGAGCCTGCGCGATGAGCGGGGCCGCGGTGTCCTGCGCCCACCCGTGGAACTCGTCGGGCAGAGCGACCGCGAATGTTTCGAAGGTGCCGGCCCGGAGCTGGCGCCACACCTCCTTGGTGGTGAGGTTCGACACGATGCGGTGCAGGGCAACGTAGTCGTCCTGCTTGATCTTGACGGCGCGCGTCCGATCGAGCCACACGACCATGCCTTCCGCGTTCGCCCGCGGAGGGATCTCGAGAACTTCGCGGAGGGTGTACGCGGGGATCTCGGTCGTCATCGCGAAGTCGGCATCGGTGGTCACCGGCTCGAGGTAGGCGCCGGACTCGTGGTCGATGGCACCGAGGTAGACGAGCTCGTCGCGGTCGCCGTAGTCGAGCACGATGCGGTTCTCGGGGTAGATGATCTCCCACAGCCACGTGAATCCGTGCGCGAGCTTCACGCTCTGCGCCCACGGGGATTCCCGGAGAAGCTCTGTCGCGTGTTCGGCTTGGACGGATGCGAACGAACCGCGCGTGGCGATCGCCGGGAGCCCGTCGGGGCGCATGTAGGTGATGCCCAGCGACCCGTCCAGCTTGTCGAACGCGCCGACGATTGGCGCGTCGAGGTCGAGGTCACCGACGTCCGGCTCACTGTGGTTGTGGATCTTCGGGAACGCCCGGGCGACGACCTCGCGGGAGTCGGCGTTGTAGATCAGGCCGCGCGTGAGGCGGGTGATGTCCGTCCAGTGGCGGTCGAACTGGCACCGGTCGGTGTAGTTGAGGATGCGCAGCTCGGGGAACTCCGGGTGTGTGCGCTCGGTGACGTAGCCAGCGGTGATTTCGGCGCCGACGGCGTCCATGTCGATGAGGTCATCGATCAGCATCAGAATGCCCCTTCCTGGGCCTGCAGTGTCTTGATTCCCATCGCGCGCCATCCGGCGACGACGGCGTTGCGGTCATCGACCGCGAAGAGCACGTTGAAGTGGTCACGGACGTGACGGTCGAACAGCTCGGCCTTCACGACGGTGTCGGGTCGGCGATCGCCGGCGGCGCGCATGTAGAGGCGGTCGTACGGCACCTCGTTCTCGCGCACCCAGTGCTCGGTCTCGAACCGGCACACGTCCTCGCGGCCGGACATGAGGATGATCCGGTGGACTCTCGCCATCTGCATGATGAGGGCGGCGACGGGCGCGTCGAGTTCGTCGAGACCGACCTTGTCCCAGTCGTACGGCCCACGCCGGTCACCCATGTGAGCGAGCGTGCCGTCGATGTCCACGATGATCGCGGTCGGCTTCGTCTCGTCTGCGACGTACGGCGCGACCGGCGCGGGCAGCTCGTCTGCGGTCGGCGGCTCGGGGAGCTTGCCCTTCACCGTGAGCCGCTCGTACGTCGTGCGGATCACGTCTTCGGGCACCTTCCCGCCGCGCGCTTCGTTCCGTGCGAGCGCGAGGTCGAGAGACACCGGGAAGTCGACGAACTCGACCGGGTAGCCGAGACTCAGCCATGCCCGCACGTACCGGGACCGGAGGTTCATCGCGTCGATCACGACGCTCTTGCCGGAGCGGAGAGCAGTGAGCGCGATGCTCTTCTCGATCCTGGTGACGAACGACTCGAGGTCGTGGGTGAGCAACGTCTGCGGCGTGCCGGTAATCATGCGCCGGATGTCGTCGCGGTTGACGCGCACCCGGTTCTCCGGGTCGGTTGCCGCCCAGGTCTTGGCGAACTCGGACTTGCCGGAAGCTTGGATGCCGCGGACGAGGATGATGGTGGGCATTACGTGTCCTTTCGGGGGCGGCGATCGGCCAGGCTGGTCACGATCGCGAGGTTCTGCGCGGGCGGCTCGGGCACCTTGTCGCCACGCTGGTAGTCGTCGTCGGCCCATGCGTAGAGCGCTTCGATGCGCGGCCCGAAGTAGCGGAGCAGAAGCCCGCCGCTGTTCGGCTTGGGCTTGGGTTCGCCGTTGTCGCGCCACGCCTGCCATGCGGCGGCGCGTTGCGCGTCGAAGTCGGCACGGTGGAGGGGGCGCGAGCACGATGCGAACCATTCCCGCTCGCCCGTGAGGGGGTTCGGGATCGTGGTCGTGATCGTCGGCTTCTGTGTGCACGGACCGCCCGAGGGGCGGAGCATCGTGCCGATGCATGCGCTGCGGTCTTCTGACATCCGGTACTTCGGGACGTCCTTGCTCAGAATCGTGTACCGGAGCTTGGGTGAGAGCTCTTCGGTTGTCCCGGAGTACCCCATCATCCGAAGCGCCCGATATGCCCAGTGCTCGCGCGTGAAAGTCTTGACCTTCACAGCGTCCGGCGCGGTCTCCCAGATGTGGAGGCCAGCGAGGACGAAGAGCTTGAGGTGCTCCGGGAGATCCGTGTCGGCGAAGACTTCTGCGCGCCGTTCCTGCGCCTGGATCATGCGTTTGATGTCGACCACGGGTGCCCCGTTCTCCGGGGCACCCCCGGTCAGTCAGGTGGGTTGTCGACGGCGCGGCCGTCGGCGGTGAGGTAGACCTTCCGGCCGTCCCAGCGGATGAGCGGGATGCGAGCCGGGTTGGACCCCTGAGGGATGCGGAAGCCACGCTCAGCGGCTTCCTTCGGATGCGACTCGATGTAGTGATGGCACCCGGTGGTCGCGGACCCGTGGACGAGCGCACCGTTGTGCGCCTGTCCGGTGTCGGCGAGCTTCGAGCCGCCCATGCCGCGTGCGCGGCGGTGCTGCAGCGAATACTCGCCCCAGTCGATGCGGACGGGTTCACCGCACCACTGGCAGCGCGGGACACCGTCGTCGTCGGTGTCCCGCGCGATGATGATCCACCGGGTCTTCGGGGTGAACGCTCCGCTGGTCACGACGGCTCGAGCACCATGCGCGCGATCACGGCGGCGTCGAACGCCTCGCGCATGGTGTCGTAGCCGCCCCACGCGGTGCCCGGGTAGAGCACCCCGTCGTCGCGGTTGGTGTCGACGTACCAGTACGGGTCGGCGACGCCGCGGCGGACGTAAGGCTTCACGTCGACCTGCCGAAGCCGATCAGCTCGGCGAGCTTCGTGGCCTCTTCGTGCTTCAGCCCGCGGGAACCGTTCTCGATCTTCGACACCACGGCCTGCGTCCAACTGATGCCGGAACCGCGCATGACCTCGGCGAGCTTCCGCTGGCTCATTCCTGCGGTCTCACGGGCGACGGCGAGCGGGTGAACCTCGGCTACGGGCGGCGCCGCGGCCGGCGCGCTCCCCGATGCCTTCCCGTTCGGGAGGATGCCGAGGTAGCGGAGAGCTCGGGAGACGGCTGAGGTCTCGGCGGTCTCCTGAGGGAAAGCCCGGGTCACCTCATCGTCATCGCGCTCATCCCGAGTGGCATGGGCGATCGCGTCGGGGCGGTCCGAGTCCGAGTGCTTCCGGATGAACGCGCGCACCGTGTACGACCGGTACGGGAGGTTCTCCCCGTCGTTGATCGTGGTTTCTTCCACTTCGGGGAGGATGCTTCCCTCGGGGTACTTCTCCCAGAAGGCCTCAATGCGGTCGGCGGCGCTCGCGAAGTCGTCGGGCGTCTCCGACTTCGGTGTCCGGTTGATTCGCGACTGCCGATCGTCCGTCGGGAACTCGATGTCGTCTTCGATGATGGTCATGCTGCTGATCCTTCGAACTCGTCGATGTACTGGTTGATGTTCCACACGGGCGCGCGGAGGATGCCGATCGGCCCACCGCCCCGTGTCGTGTAGCCGGGCCAGACGCCCGTCTCCATGCCCTTCGCGTACCGCTCCCGCGCCAGGCGAGCGCGCCGCCGAGCCATGAGGATCTCGTCGTCGCCGAGGCGGTGCACGCCGGTGAGGAACGGTGCGGAGGTCTCGACGACGACCCACAGGTATGGGAGCGTGTCGCCGGTGATGAGGTTGTAGATGTGCTCGTAGTGCGCGAACTGGATGTCGTATCCGAGGCGGAACGCGTCCTTCGCGAACGCTTCCTCGGACGCTTCACCGGCGGTGGTCTTGAGGTCGACGATTCGACGTCCAAGCCAGTCGGTACGCCCGCGCTGCAGCATCTGCGTGTCCGGGTCAGTGGCGAACATCGACACCTCGGGCTTGCCCGACTCGAACAGCTTCCGAGCGGTCGGGTTGGCGAGCACCGACTCGACGATCAGGTCGACCTTTCGGCTGTCGCTGCGCTTCACGGGGATGAGCCCTCGGGCGCGTGCGTCGGCCTCGAACGCCTTCGCCGCCTTCGTGCTCGCAGCGCCGTTCGTGGCGAGCACGTTGTCCATCTCTTTGTCCTCAAACTCGAACGTCTCGTCGCCGGTGCCGTCGGGGTAGACCGCGATCGTCGCGCCGACGCCGAGCGTCTTCGAGTGCACCGACGCGCCGAGGTCAAACTCGGCCTTCGGGTCTTGCGGGTGCGAGATGTAGTGCTTGAAGTGCGCCGAGGACTTGAGGATCTTCTTCGCGCCGGTGGAGCTCAGCCCCGGGAGGCGGTGATAGATCTGCTCGTCGAGGTCGTAGACAAGGCCGTTGTACTCCTGATCGCTCATGGCTTCTTCTCCTTGCTCGGGATCGCGCAGAGCAAGCAGACGACGGCGAGCATCCGGAAGATGCCCTCCGTTGACCACTGATCGACCATCTCGATCGACGCGAGCGCGAAGTAGACCGCGAGAGCGACCCCCGCTCTCTGCCACAGGCTCATGCACGTGCTCCGATCTGTCGGTACATGGGCCAGCCGACGACGTCGTTGAGCCATGCGATGTCTTCGGGCGTCCAGCCGAACTCGCTGGTCTTCCATGCCCGGGCCTCTGAGTCGTAGAACTCGATCACGACGCCTCTTTCTGAGTGATGGATGCCGCTATGCGGCGAAGGGTTTCGTCCATGGCCTCTGTCTGCAGGCCTGCGACGTAGGCGAAGACCGCGGACCGCAGCTCGACGCCGTTCATGGGCGCCTCGAGCAAGGCGTAGATTCCGTCTGTGATCGCTGAGCGGTCGTCGCGGACTGCGCGGGCTTGGTCGTCTGTGAGCCTCGCGAGATCCGTCACGGCATCCCTGCGTTCACGTAGGCGAGTCCCATCGCGAGCACGGCGAGGCACAGAATCGCGACTGCGATGTTTGCGGTGATGTTGCCCGAGCGCGGCTTGGACATCGGCATCTCGACGGGGCGTACGGATGCCGACTGCGCGCTGACGGGAGTCGGCATCTCTTCGGCCGAGGCGGCGCTCATCGGCGCACCTTGGACTCGTGTACGACCGGTGCCTGCAAGATCGTTGCATGCCCCGGGATCAGTGGCTTCTCGACAGAGCGCGGACGCTTCCTGAGCAGCGCTCTCACCATGGCGTTGAGCAAGATCACGATGAGGACGAATGCGGCGACGGCGATGAGGATGGCGAGCGTCCAGAGGATGAAGTCGATTGGGGTCATTGGTCTTCCCATGTGATCTGCGCGCCCTGCGGCGCGGTGACGGTGATGTCGGATGCGAGCGAGTAGGTCGTCGCGGTGGCGGTGTGTTCGATGCGGAGGATGCGGACGGGGAATCCGAACGAGGTCACTGCGTCGTCTGCGGTGATCTCGCGGACCCGGTCGCCGACGGCGGGCTGGGATACGGACGCCTCCCCCACCCATCCGCTACGCACGGTGCGTTCGGCAAACCGGTGCGATGCCGGCTTCCGCGGCGGCGTCATTCGTCACCGCCCTGCATGTGCGCCGTGATCTTCCCGTGGGCTTTCAGCGGCTCCGTGGTGAGCCGCAGTCGCTCGGCACCGCCCTCGCGGACACCAGTGCCCTCGACGATGCGGATGTGCTTCTTCATCTGCGACACCCGCTTGTGGACGCTGTAGAACGCGACCATCGGCCAGTCGTTCACCGCGGCCCGGGACCGGTATACGTGCTCGAGTTCGGCGGGCGTCTGCGGCCCGAGCTCGTCGAGCAGATCCACGACGATGTGCATCACGCGCTCGGTGTTCGTACCGCTGAGGCTGATCGCGGTGATCTTGGAGACTTCGGGATCGTCGCTGTGCGCGAGGCGATCCGGGGTGAACTGGACGGTCATGGGTTCGGCTCCTTCGGCTTGGTTCCTGTGCCCTGGCAGTCGAGGCACTTGGCGACTTCGTCGGGGTCTTTCGAGACGGAGTAGAAGCCCCATCCCCGGCAGGCGTCGCACGGGTCGTGGACGTGCGGGTTCACGCGGTTGCTCATTGGTCGTCCTTCGCAGGTCGAGGGTTCTGTTCCCAGAGGTCTTCGGTGGCCCAGAGGATGGTTCGGATGACGGTCGAGCCGTCGTCGTTGATCGCGGCGGCGACAATGAGACGGCCGCGCACCCACATCCACGACTCGTGGAGGGGCGACCACATCACCCGCTCGGGCCAGAGCAGGGCGTCCGTCACCTCAGCGCGCGCGAGGCGCACCTGAGAGGACATGAGCGTGAACCTCTCATTCGCATGACGGGACATCGACAGCGAGTCGGGGTCGATGGTCGGCGGGTTATCGCGGACGACGGCGCTACGCAGCGGGTCGGTGCTCGACCGCCGGTCTTTCACCCCGTACCGCTTCTGGACGCCTTCGAGGATCGCCTGCGCCTTGCCGGGGCTGACGCGGTTGGGGACGACGTGCGTGCCGCCGTCCGGGAACCGGTAGCGAGCACCGTGGGCGGTCTGCTCGAGCTTCCGTGCGCCGAGCGCCTTGAACTCGCGCTCGAGGGTCTTCGTCGGCTGACGGTAGAAGTCAGCGCCCATCAGAACGGGGCCACGTTCACGAGGAACGACACGACGAAACCGAGAGCGGGAGCGGTGAACACCCAGTGCGGCACGAGCCTGCCCCGGGTGACGACCGCGCCGGACCTGTCACGGTTTCGGAGCGTCTGGGTCGGCGTCGCGGTGACCTTCTGTGTACGCATCGGTGCGTCCTTTCATTGAAGAGGCCCGGGCGGTTTCACACGCCCGGGCCTCTGCTTCCCTTCGATTGAGTGCGCGCACTCGACGGCTCCCCAGAGCCGGATCTCGACACCCCAGATGCCGAAAGCGGCGGCATCCCCATGCCGCCGCGACTTCCGCACCCCAGATGCGGAAGAGTGCCCGTGCGCCGATCTGCGAGCGCACGCACGGGCTGGTGGTCACTCGCTGAGACGCGGAACGTCGATCGCAAGCGGTGCGTCGGACTGGATGTAGTCGAGCGTCGTCTCGACGAGCACCCCGTCACTGGTGAAGAAGAACGACCCCTCGTCGCTGGCGCCGTACGTGCCGTCGTCCTTCGCGGAATCGACGGCCTGGCACGACTCCGCGGTCGAGCGGCAGATGATCTCCTGCTCGGGCGCGAGCTGGGTGCCTGCCGGGCTGACCTTGCCCTTGATGACGTAGTAGCCGACGATCGGGGACTCGGCCCCGGCGGTCTTGCTCATGAGGTAGACGTAGCGAATCGCGTTGGGATCTTCCTCGCGTTCGAGCCGCTCTTCCTGGTTCGAGATGCCGAGCGAGTTGTCGAGCGTCACCGAGTTCTGATCGTCTCGACGCTGGTCGTACTCGCTGGACGTGCAGCCGGTGAGTGCGAGCGCCGCGATGACGGCGAGGCTCGCAATAGCGGCGGTGATTCTGGAACGCATGGTTACTCCTTCGTGCAGGTGGATGCGTCGAGTGACGCGGGGAGGTCGGCCGCTCGGAAGTCTTCACGGAGGAAGTCCCGCGCGTCGGCGTTGTAATCGGCGACGAGGCCGGTGCAGTAGCCGACGGTGCCGAGGTAGGTCTGCTCGAGCGTCTTGTCATCCGGCGATGCGATGTGCGCGTTGTACGCGACGTCGATGCGAACGAGGGTCGACTCGTACTCGGCGTAGTTGTTCTCGAACCGCGCCTGCGCGTCGAGCCAGTTCTCCGCTGAGTTCCGCTGGACGACGCCGTCGCCCTGCCCGCGTATGCCGCTCGTCGCGACGTTCAGCCACCAGAGCCCGCCGCCGACGACCAGCGCGGCGATCAGGATGGCGATGAACCATCGGAGCGTGTACCAGCCAGCGGAGCGCGCTTCGCGGCGCTCTTCACGGTTCAGGAAGGTCACGGGGTCGCCGCCTCGGTCGCGGGCACATCTTTCTCGACCGACTCCCACTGGCCCGGGGCAAAGGCAGCGACGATATCGCGGCCCCCGCCTGGTCTCGGGGTCAGGATGTGAAGTTCGCCGCCGTGAGTGTCGACGGTCGCCGATTCAGCTTCGACATGAACTTCGCTGCGGGGCGTCTGGATGATCCATTTCACGGGATCTGTCGTGGGCATCTTGTCTCCTTCTGTTGTGGCGAGTTCTGGTCAGCGGGGCAGATTCGCCCGCGTGCTGCCTCCGGACTGGATGAATCGTTCGACGCGCTTCGGCGAGCGTGGAGCCATGAGGGACTTGAAACCGACGGGGATCGCGTCGCCAGATGCCCGCCGGACGGGGGCCGTGACGAACGCCCGCTGCTCGACCGGCGTGCCGACCTTCTGAGGCTTCGGGGTGAACTTGATGCCCGCGCGCTTGCGGGCCTTGCGTGCTGTCGTGGACATGACTTCTCCTTGTGGTGAGTGGTGGTCGTGCGTGCCCGCCGTGGACTGGCCCACGGTGTACTCCCTGGTTCGGGCGTCGGCGTTA
This sequence comes from Microbacterium sp. CFBP9023, assembly GCF_034045055.1. Classification (NCBI taxonomy): domain Bacteria; kingdom Bacillati; phylum Actinomycetota; class Actinomycetes; order Micrococcales; family Microbacteriaceae; genus Microbacterium; species Microbacterium sp. CFBP9023. The sequence goes on from NZ_JAXCWI010000002.1 coordinate 339,156, forward strand.
TCTCGTCGCCGATCGGAAATCTGTGGGCTTCCCTTCGATGAGTCACCCGCGGTTGTTCAGCACTCGTGTGCGTCACGTTCGCTACGGGGCCACGACGCGACATAGCGTCATCCCCGTTCGAGCGCACCTTCTCGGCTTCACCTTCGGTGCGCTATCTCCCCCGCACAGTCGTCCTCCGCATCGTCCCGGGCCTGCCACGGCCCGCCGATGCGGGTGCATGAGGGGTCGCAGCATCGTGGCTTCGACTGGCCCCTCGTATCCCTGTGCGGGATTGTTCAGTGTGGAGTTGAGTTGGTGCGATCGCGGCCCGTTGGCATGGCATCGGGCGCGACGAGTACCGCTGGGGTCGGCGAGGACTCCCAGAGCGGCGACCCGGTTTAGCGACGCGGGCGGTCGGTGACGGCGGCGTGGGGGTAGATGCCGGTGCGCTCGTAGATGTCGAGCGGTGTCAGTCCGTCAGGGTCCGGTTCTGCGCCAGTGTCGACGCTGATGAACCAGGGGAAGATCACGAGGGACCACAGGATGATCGCGGCGGGAGCCCAGAACCAGAACGGGAGCGTGTCCATCAGTTGGCCCCGGCCGATCGTTCCGGAAGGCTCTCGATGTAGTGGTCGAGTTCCTTCTTGGTGAACATGACGCGCTTCCCGTCGCCGACGGGGATCAGCTCGCCACGCGAGCGCATGTCGTCGATCTCCCGCGTGGACTTCGAGAGGTATACCGCGGCCAGCTCCTTCGTGAAGAGGCCCGGGTGCCACTCGATCCGCTGGGCGACGCCGGCGCTCATGCCGCGAGGCTCTCTGCCTGATCGGGCTCGTCGGCTCCGACCGTCGCGGCGGGGGCGTCGTGGACGATCTCGAACGCTTCGCCGAGGCCGAGGCCGAAGGCGTCGCAGAAGCCGGCGATGAATGCTCCGGACGGCTGTCCCCCTCTGACGATGCGTCGCAGAGTGGTCCGGTCGGAACGGATGAGGCGGGCGACGGCGTCCTCAGAGTTGAGTCCGCGAGTCTCTCGGAGCCGGTCTACGAGACCAGGCTTGATGCGGATGGAGACTGTCATAGTCACTCCCTTCGTGTAGCGATCCTGCTCGGTGGTGATGTAACTCTGCCACAGATTTGGGCATAGTTAACCCCGTTTCGCGTCAGCGTGTCGTAAATGCACAGCACTTTCGCGCGAATACGAGCCAATCGGGGTTGCGCTTGATGCAAAGATGCCTCAAACTGTGATCATGCGAGACAACCTGAGTGACTACTTCCTGAACGCGACCCGGGCGCGCAGCGTGCGCGCGATCGCCCTGCAGTCAGGAGTCGAGCCCTCGACGCTGAACCGTCAGCTCACCGGCGCGAACACTCTGGTGGTGGAGACGGTGGTCGCCATCTGCCGCGCATACGACCTCGACTTCGCAGACGCCTTCGTCGCCGCTGGCTACATCACGGACGCCGAAGCCGACCGTCTGGGTGCTCGCGTCGGGCTGTCGGCGTACGACGACCTCGCTCTCGCTCGCGAAATCGTGCGACGCATCGAGGAAGCGACGGCGACAGAGACTCTCACCGGCGAGCTGCCGATCCCGATCAACGTCCGTGGTCCCGTGCAGGATGACTTTCGAGCTGTCGCATCAGAGCGCGACGAGCGAGACGAAACGGATGAGGGGTACGAGTAAATGCGGGGGGAGCTTGAGGACATGGCCGGTGCCCTCGGGGTCACGATCGAGTATGTCGATCTGGCACGCCGGGACGGTGAATACCGACACGATCTGAAGCGCATTCGCTTGCGCACGGGCATGACGATGCGGAAAGAGGTCTGCGCGCTCGCGCACGAACTCGCGCACGCAGTATGGGGCGATGTCCCCTCGAAGTTCGGCCCGGTGAACGCGAAGCAGGAACGGCGCGCTGATGAGTGGGCGGCGCTGCTTCTCATCTCGCCGGATCGCTACCGACTCGCGGAAGAGCGCTGGGAGGGCCACACGGGCGCGATGGCCTATGACCTCGGTGTGACCACGCGGATCATCGACGCCTTCCGGAGCGTGCTCGCCCGGATCGGGGACAACGTCTACGTCGACCCGCGCATGGGCGTCGGCCAGTGGGCCGGGAAGGTTCCCGTCTCCTGAGGCGAGCTACTTCCGGTGATCGGTCCAGTCGTGACCGTTCCACCACCTGAGGTTCGGCGTGCCGTCCGGGTCCGAGTACCAGCCCGCCTCAGGCCCCTTCGACGCGACGGGCGCCGGAGCCGACGGCACGGATGCCGCCGGCTCCGACCGGCCCTCGTAGAACGATGGCGGGAACGGACGCCCGTCAGTATCAGCGGGACCGTTCACCAGCGCCCCGAACGCGCGCCCTGCGGCGCTCTGCACGCCCGGACGGTCGTGGAGCGACATCTGGTGCCCGCACGCTGTGCACGTGCGGGAGAACGCCATTGCCGCCTCTGACACTCCGAGCGTCGCGACGGCCGCGGCACCGCGTCCGGCGTTGCGCACGCCGACGCCGGCGCGAGACATCGTGCACTTCGAGCAGTCGGCGCATCCCGTGTGTACCCGGACCGGTTTTCCCATGAGCGACACCTTATCGCGCGAGCGCTCCCGCGAAGTGGTCGCCGAGCGCCTCGAGCGCGCGGCGGGCTTCTGCGGAGGACACGTGCTGGTATCCCTGCGTCGTACGCGTGCTCATGTGGCCGACGATCTCCCCGATGACCTTCGCGTCGACGCCGAGCTCCATGAGGACCGTGGCGGTCGTGTGGCGCGCGAAATGCGTCGTCGGGGTATCCGGGGTGCCCGCGAGCCGTTCGCGCGGCGGCTTGGCCTGCTCAGCGTCGATGACGCCCGCCTCGAGCAACAGCGACCGCCACTCTTCCTGATCCTGCTCAGCGGTGATCGGCGAGCCGTCGTCGTTGTGCCAGATCAGCCCGTGCGGGTTCGGGCGGGTGTCCTGCGCGAGATACGCCTTCAGCTCTTCCTCGAGCGCCGGAATGAGCGGGAACGTGCGCGAGCGCCCGGACTTCGGTCGCACGATGCACAGTCGGCCGTCGAGCTGCCGGTACGTCAGGCTCGGCGACACCTTGAGCTTCCGTCGCGGGCATCCGCCAGCGCGCTTCTTGCCGCACGGCTCGGCCTCGGTGCACCCGTGGCTGAACCGGATCTCGGTGAGGGACCACTGGACGGTGAACTCGTGGCGGGCGAGGTCGGCGCTGTCGATCGTCGCGCCGAGCCGCTCACCCTGTCTCATTCCGGTCAGGATGGCGAACCACCAGCGGACACCGTCCGGCCGACGGAGCGCCGTCTGCAGGACACGCAATGCGACTTCGGTGCCGAGCGCACCGCGGGCGCTCTCCCCCGTGCCAGGCGGTGTGACGTCGTGAGCGACGTTCTTCGCGCACAGCCCGTCCATCCGCGCCGACTCGAGCATCGACGACAACACAGCGTGCACCTTCTGCGCCGACGACGGCGCGCGGCCGGCGGCGGTCACCGCCTGGGTGACGGCTCGGACGTCGGAGGGCTTGAGCGCGGAGACGCGCTTCTTCCGAAGAATGGGCAGAATCCACTTCCGGACGGCCGACTCATAGCCCGCGAGCGCGGCGGGCTTCATCGCCGGTTCACAGACAGTTCTCAGCCAGTGCTCCGACCACGCCTCGACCGTGACCGCCTTGTCGAGCGGTGCGCCGAGGGTGTCGATCTCCTTGCGCAGCGCTTCGAGTTTCGCGCGCGCTCCCGCCTGTGTGCGGTCGGTCACATACCTCTGACGGCGTCGACCGTCGGGGTGAAACCCGTCGTCGATCACCCCTCGCCAGAGCTTCCGCCCCTTCAACTGGTACAGTCCGCCGTCGCCGTGGCCGCGTTTTTTCGGCATTGCCGTTCCTCTCCCGGCACCGTGTACACATAGGTGCACACATGCGCCTGCTAGCAGAGCCTCGCAGGTGCCACCGACATAAACGACGAAACCCCCGGAACCACTAGGGATTCCGGGGGTTTGCTTGGAGCCGCTTGTCAGAATCGAACTGACGACCTTTTCATTACGAGTGAAATGCTCTGCCGACTGAGCTAAAGCGGCGCGATCATCGATATTACCCGTTCCGGAGCCCCACCGCGAATCGAGCCGACATCACTCGCAGCGGACGTCGCTCTCGGGCACCACATCGTCGAGCAGGAAGGCCTCCACAGTGCTGTCGACGCAGCTGTTGCCCTTGTTGTATCCGGTGTGCCCTTCGCCCACGCGGGTGATCAGCACGCCCTCTTCGAGCTGCTGTGCGAGCGACTCGGACCACTCGTACGGGGTCGCCGGGTCATTGGTCGTGCCGACCACGAGGATGGGGCCCGCGCCCTCGGCGTTGATCTCGCCCCGGGTGCCGGTCGGCGGATAAGGCCACACCGAGCAGGAGTCGGGTCCGTTCCAATACGGAGCGATGGTCGGAGCTCCGTCCGCGATCTTCTTCTCGGTCGCCGCCTCGGCGGCAGGATCGTCCTCGACCGGGTAGTCCATGCAGTTGTACGCGCGGAACGCCTCGCTCGAGTTGTCGAGGTACGTGCCGTTCTCGCGACCGTTGTAGAAGTCGGCGAGGAAGAACGCCGTCGTCGGGTCGCCCTGCAGCGCCTCGTCGAGGGCCTGGGTGAGGTACTGCCAGCTGTCAGCCGAGTACAGTGCCGCGATGATGCCGGTCATCAGCGAGTCCGCGCCGAGCATGCGTCCGTCGCCGTTCTCGAGCGGAGCGGCGTCGACACTCGCCAGCAGCGCACCGAGGTCGGCCATCGCCTCGTCGACCGTGCCGGTGAACGGGCACTCCCCCGAGTCGAGGCAGTCCTGCATGTAGGCGCGAAGGGCCGACTCGAATCCGAGCGCCTGGGTCGCGCCGACATCGAGGCCCGAGACGGCAGGGTCGATCGCGCCGTCGAGCACGAGGCGCCCCGCCTTGTCGGGGTAGAGGTCGGCGTACGTCGCACCGAGGAAGGTGCCGTACGAGTAGCCCAGGTAGTTGAACTGCTTGTCGCCCAGCACCGCACGGATCAGATCCATGTCACGCGCCGCGTTGATCGTCGTCACGTACGGCAGGATGCCACCGCTGTTCGCCTCGCACGCGTCGGCGAACTCCTTGTGCGCATCGAGGAGCTCCGCCTCCCACTCGGCGCTCCCGCGCTTGCCCGCGGGGATCGAGTAGAGGTAGTCGTCCATGCCCGCAGCATCGAAGCACGTCACGGCCGTCGATTCGCCGACGCCGCGGGGATCGAAGCCGATCACGTCGTAGTTCTCGATGAGGGCGGCTCCGACGGCGAAGTCGAGGCTGTCGCGGATGAGTTCGACTCCACTGGCGCCGGGACCGCCCGGGTTGGTCAGCAGCGAGCCCTGAGCCGTTCCCGTCGCCTGGTGGCGCACGACGGAGAGGGTGATCTCTCCCTCCCCCGGGTTCTCCCAGTCGAGCGGCGCGGTCACGTCGGTGCAGTCGAAGCCCGTGCCGCATTCGCTCCAGGTGAGCGTCTGCCCGTAGTAGGGCAGCAGGTCGTCGGCGACGCCCTCCGTGTCAGGAGCGTTGGTGGTCGACGGCTTCGGCTCGGCCTGCTCGGGGATCATCGAATACAGACACCCGGAGAGTGCGACCGATGCCGCGGCGAGGCCCGCGATCACAGCGACGGCACGTCGGATGCGGGAAGTCGGTCGATTGTTCACGGTGTCCTCCCGCTCGTGACAGTCACGAGCAAGCTCTCCAGGGCGAGCAGCGGTGCGACATTGCGCTCCAGCGACTGGCGTGTGTCGGCAAGGTGGTCGAGTACGACAAGAGTACGGGTCTCGGGCCAGGCCGCCGCGAGAGCAGCCAGATCCTCACGAAGCTCACGGTTGATCAGCTCGTCGTCCCTGCCGAACTGCAGCATCACGACGTCACGGAACAGCGACTGGAGATCGGTGAGCACCCTGTCGATCCCGTCGCGCAGACTTCGGGTCGCGCGCTTCTTCTGATCGTCTTCCAGGGCTGAGATCTGCGCTCGCAGGGCGGGCGGGACAGCCTGCCCCTCGGCGATCCCGACGGTGCGGAGCAGGGAGGCGCGCTCGGCCGCATCGCGCTCGGCAGTGAGCGCCTTGGCGTCGTCCGTGGCCGCCTGGATGATGCGCCCGGCGACCTCGACGGCGTCGTTGACACCGCGAACTCCCAGCACCGACCTCAGGGTCTCGTCGCGGCGGCGACGGGCGGATTCGTCGGTGGCCAGACGCTGGGCCATGCCGATGTGACGCTGTGCGTGGCGGGCGGCCTGCTCGGCGATGGCTTCATCGACCCCCGTGCGGAGGGTGATCAGACGTGCCACGTCTGCGACGTCGGGCTCACGCAGTCGCAGCGAGCGGACGCGGGAGCGGATCGTCGGCAGCAGGTCGGCTTCGCTCGGTGCGCAGAGGATCCAGACGGTCTGCTCGGGCGGCTCCTCGAGCGCCTTCAGGAGCACGTTGGAGGTTCGCTCGACCATGCGGTCGGCATCTTCGACCACGATCACGCGGTAGCGGCCCGCAGAGGGCGCGAAATACGAGCGCTCGACGAGCGCACGGGCCTCCGCGATCGTGATGATGACCTTGTCGGTGCGCAGGGCCGTCACATCGGGATGCGTTCCCGCGAGGACCTGACGCATGGCCGCCTCGTCGTCCGGGTGATCCGCGACGAGCGCCGCGGCGAAGGCATGCGCGAGGGTGGATCGTCCCGACCCGGGAGGACCCGTGATCAGCCAGGCGTGCGAGAGCGCGGACGGATCGGATGCGGCATTGCGCAGCGTGTCGACCGCGGCATCCTGCCCCCACACGTCGGCCCACGGGAAAGGGGCGGCGACAGTCTGGGGCATGCCCTCAGCCTAATCGGGAGCACCGACGTACGCGGCACCGACGGGCGATGTACGCGGCACCGACGGGCGATGTACGCGGCACCGCCGGGCGATGTACGCGGCACCGACCGGGTGATGCCCTGGCCATGACGTGGTCGGGCGCACCGCCGGGCGGATCAGCCGATGAGCGTCGAGACCCGATCGCGGATCTGCTCGGCGATGTTCTCCGAAGTCGCGGCGGCATCGAGAACCAGGAACCGCTCCGGTTCGGCCTGGGCCAGGGCGAGGTACGCGTCGCGGACGCGGGCATGGAACTCGGTCTTCTCGGCTTCGAGCCGGTCGAACGGCTTGTCGGCGGAGTCGAGTCGCACGCGCGCCGACTCGGGATCGAGGTCGAGCAGCACGGTGAGATCGGGAAGCGCTCCCTCGGCTGCCCAGAGCGACAGGTCGCGGATCTCGTCGCCGTCCAACACACGCCCCGCGCCCTGATAGGCGACGGACGAGTCGAGGTAGCGGTCCTGCAGCACGACCTCGCCGCGGGCGAGCGCCGGTCGAACGACGGTCGCGACGTGGTGCGCGCGATCGGCCGCGTAGAGCAGAGCCTCTGCCCGCGGGGCGATGTCGCCGCGATGGTGGAGCACGATGTCGCGGATCAGCTGGCCGACCTCCGACCCACCCGGCTCGCGGGTGCGCACGACCGTCCGCCCCGCATCCGTCAGCCACTGCCCGAGCAGGTTCGACTGCGTGGTCTTCCCCGATCCGTCTCCGCCTTCGAGCGTGATCCAGACTCCGAAGTCAGACGTCACGAACCGGCCTTCTTCGCGGCGTTAGCGGCACGGGTGGCAGCCGCCTTCTTGGCGGCTGCGGACCGAGCGGCTGCCTTCTCCGCATCGGTCGCGGTCGCCTTCTTCGCGGGCGCCTTCTTCGCGGGCGCCTTCTTCGCGGGCGCCTTCTTGGCCGCGGGCTTCTTCGCCGCGGGCTTCTTCGCCGCGGGCTTCTTCGCCGCGGGCTTCTTGGCCGCACCGCGTTTGGGCGCCGGCCCCTTGGCTCGCTTGTCTGCCAGCATCTGCACCGCGGTCTCGAAGGTGATGTCCTCGACCTTCTGGCCCCGGGGGATCGTGACGTTGGTCTCGCCATCGGTGACGTAGGCGCCGAAGCGTCCGTCGCGGATGCGGATCGGCTTGCCGCTCACGGGATCTGCCTCGAACTCGGCGAGCGCGCTGGATGCTCGGCGCGATCCGGCACCGTACTTCGGCTGCGAATAGATCTCGAGGGCCTTCTCGAGGGTCACATCGAAGATCTGCGATTCGCTCTCGAGCGAGCGCGAGTCGGTGCCCTTCTTCAGGTAGGGCCCGAACCGGCCGTTCTGCGCGGTGATCTCCTCGCCGCTCTCCGGGTCGGCTCCCACGACGCGCGGCAGGCTGAGAAGCTGCAGCGCCGTGTCGAGATCGATCGTGTCGACCGACATCGAACGGAACAGCGAAGCGGTGCGCGGCTTGGGCGCGGCATCCTTCTTCGCCCCACGCTTGGGCTTGGGCGCCTCGACGACCTCGCCGGTGGCCTCGTCGACCGCCGCATCTTCAGAGACGGGGTCGTTCTCCTGAACGTAGGGCCCGAATCGGCCGTCCTTGACGACGACGATCTTGCCGTTGTCCGGGTTCGTGCCGAGCACGCGGTCGCCGGCGACCGGCGCATCGATGAGCTCCTGCGCCTTGGCCTCGGTCAGCTCGTCAGGAGCGAGGTCTTCGGGAACGTTGACGATGCGCGGCTTCTCGTCCGGAGCGTCGGGGTTCGCGACCTCGAGGTAGGGTCCGTACTTGCCGAATCGCAGGGTGGCGGTCTCGGTGATCGGCGTGGAGTTGAGCGCACGTGCGTCGATCTCGCCGAGGTTGTCGACGGTCTGGCGCAGTCCGACGTGCGAATCCGAGCCGTAGTAGAAGGAACGCAACCATTCGACGCGCTTCTGCTCGCCACGGGCGATCGCGTCGAGGTCGTCTTCGAGAGCTGCGGTGAAGTCGTAGTCGATCAGGTCGGCGAAGTGCTCCTCGAGCAGGCGCACGACACTGAAAGCCAGCCACGTCGGCACGAGAGCCTGGCCGCGCTTGGTGGCGTAGCCGCGATCGATCACGGTGCCGATGATGCTCGCGAACGTCGAAGGGCGGCCGATGCCGTGCTCCTCGAGCGCCTTGACGAGCGATGCCTCGGTGAAGCGCGGCTTCGGGGTCGTGCGGTGCCCCTTCGCCTCGGCATCGGACATCCGCAGGTCATCGCCGACGGCGACCGCAGGGAGCGACTGGTTCTCGTCGGCGTCCTTGTCGTTGCGCTTCTCGTCGCGTCCCTCTTCGTATGCCTCGAGGAAGCCCTTGAAGGTGTAGACGGTGCCCGATGCGGTGAACTCGGCCTTCTGCCCGCCGGCGTCGACCGCGATCGTGACGGTCGTGGTCTCGTACTTCGCGTCGGCCATCTGGCTGGCGACGGTGCGCTTCCAGATGAGGTCGTAGAGGCGGTGCTCCTCGCGGTCGAGTTCGGCGGCGACCGACTTCGGGGTGCGGAAGTTCTCACCCGACGGGCGGATGGCCTCGTGCGCCTCCTGGGCGTTCTTGCTCTTCGACTTGTAGACGCGCGGCTTGAGCGGCACGGCGCTGTCGCCGTACAACGCGACGGCCTGGCTGCGAGCGGCCTGCACCGCCTGGGTGCTCAGCGCCACCGAGTCGGTTCGCATATAGGTGATGTAGCCCTTTTCGTAGAGCCGCTGGGCGACGCTCATCGCCTGCTTGGCACTCATGGAGAGCTTTCGTCCGGCCTCCTGCTGCATGGTGGAGGTGGTGAACGGCGCGTATGGGCTGCGGGTGCCGGGCTTCGCCTCGACCTTGGTGACCGTGCCCGTGCCTGCGGCGTCGATCGCCAGCGCGAGGGCCGCCGCCTTCGCCTCGTCGAGGATGATGACGGCCTTCTTGAGCTTGCCGTCGTCGTCGAAGTCGGTGCCTCGGGCGAGCTGACCGCCGTCCACGCGGACCAGACGGACCTTGAATCCGGACGACGAGGACGCGAGCGCCTCGACGTCCCAGTACTCGGCGGACACGAACGCCATGCGCTCGCGCTCACGCTCGACGATCATGCGGGTGGCCGCGGACTGCACTCGGCCGGCAGACAGACCGGTCTTGACCTTGTACCAGAGCACGGGCGAGACATCCCACCCGTACAGTCGGTCGAGGATACGGCGGGTCTCCTGCGCGTCGACCAGGTCGGTGTCGAGCTCACGCGTGTTGCCGATGGCCGCTTGGATCGCGTCCTTGGTGATCTCGTGGAACACCATCCGCTTGACGGGGACCTTGGGCTTCAGCGTCTCGAGCAGGTGCCACGCGATGGCCTCGCCCTCGCGGTCCTCATCAGTGGCGAGCAGAAGCTCGTCGGCAGTCTTGAGCGCCCGCTTGAGTTCGGCGACGGTCTTCGTCTTGCGATCGGAGACCACGTAATAGGGGTCGAAGTCGTTGTCGACGTCGATCGAGTACTTTCCGTACGCCTGCTTGTCCGCGGCGGGGATGTCCTTCTTGTCTGCGAGGTCGCGAATATGGCCGACCGAGCTGAGCACCTCGTAGCCATCGCCGAGGTACCCCTGGATCGACCGCATCTTCGTCGGAGACTCGACGATGACGAGCTTCTTGCCTTCAGCCAAGGGAGCATCCTTTCTTCGAAGCACACCATACACACCGCCGTGATGGGTTGGTCACAGAGGTCGCCTGCATTTTCGCCGGAAAGTGCCTCGCGCCGCAGTCAGATCCCCTCGGGTGGCCCAGCACGGGCTCGGGAGACGGCAGCGAGTCCAGCGTACTTCGCCTTGACCTGCACGGTCGCCACGAAGCCGTCGACGGCGCATTCGGTGAGTGCTGCACCGGAGGCCGCGGCGACCCGCGCGGCGAGGGTGCACGGGTCGACCGTGACGACGACTGCGCCGCTGGCAGCGTCGGCCGCTGCCAGGGCCGCGGCGTCGGCAGCTCCCGCTGCGCGCTGCGCAGTGACTGCCGCGCCGCCGACGGCGGCGAGTCCGAATGACAGAGTCGCGCCGACCACCAGCACGCCGGCCGCGAGCACCGACCCCGCCATCAGTGCTCCACCTCCACCGTCGAGAACATCAGAGTCCTCCGGCGAGCGCGCAACTCGACGCGCGCACGCCCACCCTCACGAAGCCGCCGACGGTGAAGTCGGTCTCTGCGGACACGCACACGAGATCGCCCGACGTGCTGCTCGACATCGACGCACCGGGCACTGCAGCCGACACCGCATGTGCGGCGGCCCCCTCGTCTTCTCCTCTGCCGAGGAGCCGGGCCGCGTCAGCGGTCGCATCCTGCAGTGCCACCTGACGGGAGGCTGCGCCCAGAGCGCCGGCTCCGAGTAGGAGGACGAGCACGACGGCGGGAACCGCGAGCGCGAGCTCCGCAGTCACGGAGCCGCGCTCGCCGGCATGGACGGAAGTCATCACGACACCGTCAGTGCCCGACGCACCAGGTCCGTGAGGATGCCACGCACCTCGTCTGACCTCATGATCACGACCAGGAGGCCGGCGAAGGCGACGGCCGCCATCGTGGTGATGGCGTACTCGGCGGTGGCCGCGCCACTGTCGTCGCTGAAGAGGGTTGCCGCGCTGCGCCGGGTGAGCGAGGGGATGGTGTTCATGTGTTCCTTCTTTCTATGGGACGGATACGCGGTGCATCCGGTGGAACTCGGCCGTCACAGCGGCAGTGGAGTGGAGGCGAGCACGCTCAGCAGAAGCGGTGCGACGCCGAGCAGCAGGAAGGCCGGGAGAGTGCAGACTCCGAGCGGGATGAGCAGCGTCGTCGAGAGCTTGGCCGCGCGAAGGCGTCCGTCCACCCGTGACGCGTGTCTCTCCTGGCCGGCGGAAGCCCGAAGCAGTTCACCCGCCGGGACCCCGGCAGCATGCGACAGCTCGAGCACCGCGCCGATGCGAGCGTCGTCACCGGTAGAGGATGCCGGGCTCTCGGCGACGAGGCGCAGGGCTCGTGGGATCGACGCGCCTCCTGAGAGGGCGACCGCCATGAGCTCGGCTCGCATGCCCGGTGTTCCCGGTTCGGGGCGCGCCCGCGTGAGGAGTCGCCCGGTCCACGCGCGCGCCGCGGCGACCAGTAGGAGCCCGGCGACCACGCACCCGGCGCCGGCGGGCGTCCCGACGATGACGCCGACAGTGTCGAAGCCGAGGGCGAAGCCGAGGAAGAGGCCGGCGAACGGCATCCAGAGCAGGAGCTTGGCGGTTCCCGCGGGCTCGGCGAGCGCGATGCGCACGTCGTCGGCGGCGGATGACGCGTCGCGGAGCGTCTCGGCGAGCATCCTCAGCACCTCGGCGAGCGGTGCGCCGACGGTTGTCGCGATCTCCCAGGCAGCCGCGAGGTCACGCCACGCGCCACCCTCCGCTTCGATGGCCGCGAGGAGTGGGACGCCGCCATCCACCCGCTCGACCACGGACGCAGCGTGACGGTCGCCGATCGAGGCGAGATGGCGCCATGCGACCATCGGCACCGCGCCGGCTTGGAGAAGCACCGCGAGCGTCTGCACCGATGTCGCGGCATCGCCCCCGGTCTCGACGACCGGACGGCGCCCTCCCCTCACCACGGCCGCACCTCCTCGATGCTCAGCCGATCCCCGCTCACCGCGAGCTCGCCGGCGTGCGCGATGCGTCTCCGCCCCCCAGGCGCCCTGTCGAGATGAAGGACGATCGTGAACGCGCTCACCGCCTGGCGCGCGAGCGCCGTGGCATCCATCGCCGCGAGGGCGCCGAGCGCTTCGAGCCGGGCCGGCACGTCGCTGAGACCGCTCGCGTGGAGAGTTCCCGCTCCCCCGTCGTGTCCGGTGTTCAGAGCAGTCAGGAGTTCTCTCACCTCCTCGCCGCGGCATTCTCCGACCACGAGACGGTCGGGGCGCATGCGCAGCGACTCGCGGACCAACCGGGCGAGGCTGATGCCGCCGGCTCCCTCGAGATTCGACTGCCGTGCCTCCAGAGCGACGTGGTGGGGATGCTGCGGGCGCAGTTCGGCGACGTCCTCGATCGTGACGATGCGCTCAGAGGCCGGGACGGCTGACAGCAATGCCGACAGCAGCGTGGTCTTGCCCGTTCCCGTCCCGCCGGTGATGAGGATGTTGGCGCGCTCGGCGACGAGCTCGAGAAGCCAGCTGTGCTGGGCCGCGTCGAAGGAGCCGAGCGCTGCCAGCGCGCCGAGATCGGCAGCGCGCACTCTGGGCACACGGATCGAGAGCGCCGTCCCCGACGTCGAGATCGGCGCGAGCACGGCATGGACGCGGATGCCGGAGTCGAGCCTGACATCGACGCACGGAGCCTGGTCGTCGAGATGTCGACCGCCGAGTCCGACGAGCCCGACCGCTAGGTCGCGGACCTCCCGCTCGGACGCGCTCCACCCGAGCACGGGTTCCGCACCATGCCCTCGGTCGATGAACAGCCCGGATGCGCCGTTGACGAAGATGTCGGTGACCTCCTCGTCTGCGCAGTGCTCGGCGAGGAGGCCGAAGGCGGGATCGACCTGCAGCGGCGAAGGAGCACCCCGGACGGTTCCGTCGACGAGCGCCGCCGAGCCGCGCGGCTGAATGACGAAGGGATCAGGCATGCCCCGAAGCTAGGGCTCACGGCGGATCCGCGGGGTCGCCGCGGCGCTCCCGCGACGACCACTGTGAGCAACGTCTGGACGATGGCATCCGTGCAGAGCGGGTGTGGACGGCGTCAGATCGCGAGGCCCAGGATGGGAGCGCTCCCGGCATAGAGATGGGCGGCACCTCACGGGGGGAATGAGATGCCGCCCACGGCGTCCCTCATGGGGGAATCGGGCACGCCAAGGCCAGAATGAGAATTCGGCTGTCGTCGAGTGTACGCAAGGCGACCGTCCTGACAAAACCCGTCGGACTACCGACTTTCGGCAGTAATGCGATGTCCGTGCCCGGGACTAGATTCGCCCTGACCTGATCGCGTCAGAGATGCGTTCATGCCCGCACGACCTGCCACGCCGCAAAGGAGCGCCTGCCGATGAGCAGCCAGATCGATCACCTTCTCGATGAGACCCGCCAGTTCCCGCCGTCCGAGGAGTTCGTCGCCCAGTCGGTCTCGTCTCCCCGGCTGTATGAGAATGCGTCGACCGACCGCGAGGCCTTCTGGGCCGACCAGTCACGCGAACTGCTGGAGTGGCACAAGCCGTTCACTCGCGTGCTCGACTGGTCGACCCCGCCGTTCGCGAAGTGGTTCGACGACGGCGAGCTCAACGTCGCGTACAACTGCCTCGACCGCCACGTCGAGGCGGGCAACGGCGACCGTGTCGCTCTCCACTGGGAGGGCGAACCGGGCGACTCCCGGTCGATCACCTACGCCGAGCTGACCGAGGAGGTCAAGCGCGTCGCGAACGTGCTGGAGGGGCTCGGCATCGGCCATGGCGACCGCGTCGCGATCTACCTGCCGATGATCCCCGAAGCGGTCGCATCGATGCTCGCCGTCGCCCGCGTCGGCGCCATCCACTCCGTCGTGTTCGGCGGGTTCAGCGCCGACAGCCTCCGCTCGCGCATCGATGACGCAGGGGCGAAGCTCGTCATCACCGCCGACGGCGGCTACCGCAAGGGCCGCGTATCCGCGCTCAAGCCGGCCGTCGACCAGGCGCTCGCCGACCGCGGCGACGGCGAGCAGCAGACGGTCGATCACGTGCTCGTCGTCAAGCGCGGCGAGAACGAGGTCGACTGGGAGGACGGTCGCGACCTCTGGTGGCACGAGGTCGTCCCCGCGGCCTCCCCCGAGCACACTGCCGTGGCCTTCCCCGCCGAGAACCCGCTGTTCATCCTCTACACCTCCGGGACTACGGGAAAGCCCAAGGGAATCCTGCACACCTCCGGCGGGTACCTCACTCAGGCCGCCTACTCGCACAAGTACGTGTTCGACCTGCATCCCGAGACCGACGTGTACTGGTGCACCGCCGACATCGGGTGGATCACCGGACACAGCTATGTCACCTACGGTCCGCTGGCGAACGGCGCGACCCAGGTCATCTATGAGGGCACGCCTGACGCGCCGCACCCCGGGCGCTGGTGGGAGATCATCGAGAAGTACAAGGTCTCGATCTTCTACACGGCGCCCACCGCGATCCGCTCGTTCATGAAGATCGGCCGCAGCGTGCCCGCGAAGTTCGATCTGTCGTCGCTGCGCCTGCTCGGCTCGGTGGGCGAGCCCATCAACCCCGAGGCGTGGATCTGGTACCGCGACGTGATCGGCGCGGGCAAGACGCCCATCGTCGACACCTGGTGGCAGACCGAGACAGGCGCGATCATGGTCTCTGCACTGCCCGGTGTCACCGCCACCAAGCCGGGATCCGCCCAGGTGCCGCTGCCCGGAATCTCGATCGACGTCGTCGACGAGTTGGGCGCCGAGGTGGGCAACGGCAACGGCGGCCTCCTCGTCGTCACCGAACCGTGGCCGAGCATGCTCCGCGGCATCTGGGGCGACCCTGAGCGGTTCACGGAGACGTACTGGGAGAAGTTCGAGAAGCAGGGCTACTACTTCGCCGGTGACGGTGCGCGCCTCGACCAGGACGGCGACCTCTGGTTGCTCGGCCGGGTAGACGACGTCATGAACGTCTCCGGACACCGCCTCTCGACGGCCGAGATCGAGTCGTCGCTCGTCGCACACGAGGCGACGGCCGAGGCCGCGGTCGTCGGCGCGGCAGATGAGACGACCGGTCAGGCCGTCGTCGCATTCGTGATCATCAAGGAGAGCTACCTCTCGGCGCACGACCCCGCCGGACTCGCGCAGCAGCTGCGCCTCTGGGTGGGTGAGCAGATCGGCGCGATCGCACGGCCCCGCGACGTGTACATCGTGGGCGAGCTTCCGAAGACGCGCTCGGGCAAGATCATGCGGCGTCTGCTGCGCGATGTGGCTGAGGGGCGCGAGGTCGGAGACACCACCACATTGGCCGACACCGCGGTGATGAGCATCATCTCGGCGCAGGTCAAATAGCGCGGATGCAGCAAACGCCCCCTTCCGAATCGATCCGGAAGGGGGCGTTGCCGTATGCGCGTGGTGAGGGGTGGCGACCTCAGGCCAGGATGAACGTGGCCTCGACTTCGACCGGGCTGTCGAGCGGGAGCACCGGCACACCGACTGCCGCGCGGACATGCTGCCCGGCGTCGCCGAAGATCTCGCCGAGCACCAGGCTCGCCCCGTTGATCACGCCGGGCTGGCCGGTGAAATCGGGGGTGGATGCCACGAAGCCGCCGAGCCGCAGCACTCCGGCGATCCTGTCCACGCCCCCGGCCGCAGCCGCAGCCGCCGCGAGAGCGTTCAGGGCGCAGGTGCGCGCATAGGCGTTGGCGTCCTCGGCGGTGACCTCTGCCCCGACCTTGCCCGTCGCGGGAAGCGCTCCCTCGACGAAAGGCAGCTGGCCGGAGGTGTAGACGAGTCCGTCGTGCACGACCGCCGGGACGTAGGCTGCGACCGGCGCCGCGACGACGGGGAGCTCGATGCCCAGCTCGGTCAGACGCGCAGAGACGCTCATGCCGCTCCCCCATCGAACTGGCGGGACGCCTCGGCGGCGGCAGCGAGACCGGCGTTGCCCGAGGCATCCGCCGTCACCGGGCGCTTGAAGTAGGCGACGAGCCCACCCTCGGGGCCCTGGATGACCTGCACGAGCTCCCAGCCCTGCTTGCCCCAGTTGTTGAGGATCGCTGCGGTGTTGTGGATCAGCAGCGGGGTGGTCAGGTACTCCCAGGTGGTCATGGCACTCCTGTCTGGCGGCATCCGCGCTGGCGGCTGCGTCAAAGGCGGTATTCAGGGAACTCCCCTACGATCAAGCGTATGCCTCAAAAGAATCGCACGGTGAAAGGTGCGCTCGGCGGAGTCCTCGGACTCGTCGGGCTGAGCGCCGTCGCCGGCCTCCTCGTCGCGGCCAGCGTCACCCCGGTCCTCGCCATGACCGGTATCGCCGGGTCGCAGGCCCTCACCATCTTCGAAGACCTGCCGGAGAACCTTCAGGTCGGCGCGCCGATGCAGCAGTCGACCATCTATGCGACCGGTCTCGACGGCAACCCCGTCGCCCTGGCGTCGTTCTACGAGCAGAAGCGCATCCCCGTGGCGTACGACCAGGTCGCGCCGGTGATGTACGACGCGATCCTGTCGAGCGAGGACAAGAACTTCTACACCCACGGCGGCATCAACCTCGGCGCGACACTGAAGGCCGCGGTCGGCAACGTCGCAGGCACGACCGATCGAGGAGCCTCCACGATCACGCAGCAGTACGTGAAGAACGTCCAGGTGCAGGAGTGCGAGCAGGACGTCGACCCCGCGGCCGAGGACTACTCCAAGCAGATCGAGCAGTGCTTCCTCGATGCGGCGGTCGCGGACGGCGGCAAGGGCGTCGAGCGCAAGCTGCAGGAGATGCGTTATGCGCTGAAGATCGAGAAGGACTACTCGAAGAACGAGATCCTCCTCGGCTACCTCAACATCGCCAACTTCGGCGGCACCATCTACGGCATCGAGGCCGCAGCGAACCGGTACTTCTCCACCAGCGCGGCGAATCTCAGTCTCGCGCAGGCGGCGACGATCGCCGGCATGGTGCAGGAGCCCAACCGATTCCGCATCGACCGCCCCGAGGGAATCTGGACGGATGACGCCGGCGTGGCGCACAACGGGGACGCCGACGGCTACAAGGACACGAAGGATCGCAGAGACTACGTCCTCAATCGGATGCTCGCGGACGCGAAGATCACGCAGGCCGCGCACGACGAGGCCGTCGCCTCGCCGGTCACTCCCCTGCTGAGCGAGCCCCAGCAGGGCTGTGCGGCCGCGGGCGACAACGCGTACTTCTGCCAGTACGTGAAGGCCGTCATCGAGAACGACGAGGCGTTCGGCGCCACGGAAGAGGAGCGTCGCTCGAACCTCCGCCGCGGCGGAATGGAGATCTACACCTCCCTCGATCTGCGGGTCCAGCAGCCCGCGATCGACGCGGTCAGGGCGCAGGTCCCGCAGGCGATGCCCGGGATCCTCGTCGGTGGCACCGGAGTGTCGATCGAGGCGTCCACGGGTCGGGTACTCGCCATGGCACAGAACACCGTCTTCAACGAGACGACCGAGGCCAACCTGGCTGCCGGCGAGACCTCTCAGGTCTTCGCGGCCGACAAGGCGCATGGCGGCTCGACCTACGGGTTCGAGACGGGATCGACCTACAAGCTGTTCACGCTTCTGAGCTGGCTGGAGTCCGGCCACTCCGTGAACCAGGTCCTCGACGGTCGCCTCAAGACCTTCAGCCCCTTCACCAGGTGCGGGGACAAGGTGACGAACAGCTCCAAGATCAACAACTTCGGCAACTCCGGCGGCTCGGTGGGCAGCGTGCGACAGTTCACCGCGCAGTCCCTGAACACCGGTTTCCTCGCGATGGCGCAGCAGCTCGATCTCTGCGACATCAACGAGGTGGCGAAGCGACTCGGCGTCCACTACGGCAACGGCGACGACATCACGGTCGGCGGAACGAACGCCAACACCGCTCCGAACGATCCGTTCCCGACGGTTCTGGGCTCGAAGAGCGTGGCTCCTCTGCAGATGGCCGGCGCCTACGCCACCGTCGCCAACAACGGCGTCTACTGCGAGCCTCGCGTGATCGACCGGGTCGTCGGCGAGGACGGCGCGGAGATCACTCCTCCCGCGCAGAAGTGCTCCCAGCAGCTCACCCCTGAGGTCGCCGCGACCGCCGCGTACGCACTGCGAGGCGTCATGGAGGGCAACGGCACCGGAACGAGGGCCAACCCGTACGACGGAACCCAGCTGATCGGCAAGACCGGTACCGCCGAGAAGGAGCACACCATGCTCGTCGAGTCGAGCACCAAGGTCACGACAGCGGTGTGGGTCGGAAACGTCGACGGCCGCGTGCCGCTGAACGACTTCCGCAACGGCAACGGGACGCGACTCGGCGACATCCGCTACGGCCTCGCCAAGGCGATCCAGGGTGCCGCGGATGCCGTGTACCCCGCGGAGGACTTCCCTCGCCCCGACGACAAGCTGGTTCGTCAGGTTCTGACGAACGTTCCCGACGTGGTGGGCAAGTCCGTCGGCGAAGCGACCTCTCTCATCGAGGCTGCGGGCTTCACCGCAGCCGTCGGACCCGCCGTGGACGGTCCCGCCGGCGATGTCGTCATGGCGCAGGACCCGTCCGGACAGGCCCCGAGCGGTGCGACGATCACGATCTCGCCGAGCAACGGCCAGGGCGCGACGGTGCCCGACATCACCGGACAATCGAAGGCCGAAGCGCAGAGCGCGCTGTTCGGGGCAGGGTTCTCGTCGATCGACTTCGACGGGTCATGCAACGGTCAGAACGCCGCGGTCACGTCCACCGACCCGGCCGCGAACACACCGACGACGAAGAGCACGTCCATCAAGGTCCGCTGCAAGTGACGTCTCGCCACGCGGCGCACCCGGCCCTCATCGCGCTCGGCGCGGTGGGGGCCGCTGGTGCCGCAGCCGCCGTCTGGGGCATCGGCATCGAGCGCTACCTCTTCACGGTGCGTGAGGCGACCGCATCCGCTCTCGCCCCGGGTTCCGCGCCGTTGCGCGTGCTGCACATCTCGGACGCGCACATGGCTCCGTGGCAGCACCGCAAGCAGGACTGGCTCGCGTCACTCGCGCAGCTGAAGCCCGATCTCATCGTCAACACCGGCGACAATCTCGGACACCGCGACGGTCTCGCCGGGATCAGACGTGCCTTCGAGCCGTTCGCCGGAATCCCCGGTGTCTTCGTGCACGGTTCCAACGACGTCATCGGCCCCTCGCCGCGGAACCCGATCCGCTACTTCGCCGGCCCGTCGCAGCGCCCGCGAGAGCTGAACTTCCTCGACACCGATGCGATGGACGCGTACTTCACCGACGAGCTCGGATGGACGAGCCTGAACAACGCCGCAGCGCGACTCACGGTGGCCGGCAGTCCCCTGGACCTGTTCGGCGTGAGTGATGCGCACTGCGACTGGGACCGGCTCGAGGACCTGCCGGACGCCATCGATGCTCTCGGCCCGCGGACTGCCGGCACATCCGTTCTCGGCGTCACGCACGCGCCCTATCAGCGCGTCCTGAACGGGTTCGTGGAGATGGGCGCCGACGCCATCCTCGGAGGCCACACGCACGGCGGTCAGGTGTGCCTGCCCGGTTTCGGTGCTCTCGTAGCGAACTGCGACATCCCGCTGAAGCAGGCGAAGGGTCTCAGCACGTGGACTCAGGGCGATCGCGCCGTGCCCCTCAATGTCAGCGCGGGCTGCGGACACTCGATCTACGCGCCGATACGCTTCGCGTGCCGCCCCGAGGCGACGCTGCTGACCCTGACGGCGCGCGGTTGATGCCTCGATTCGGCGCTGGGAGCATTTCGCTGTAGACTCGGAGGGTTGCAAAACGGGGTGTGGCGCAGCTTGGTAGCGCGCTTCGTTCGGGACGAAGAGGTCGCAGGTTCAAATCCTGTCACCCCGACAAGTAACACCGGAAGGCCGTCCTCACGGGCGGCCTTCTCTGTATCCGGAACGAGGAGAAAGGCACCGCATGAGTCGCTTGCTCCCCCCGCCTCGACGACTGACCCGAGGCATCGCCCTCGCTCTCGCCCTGCCGTTCTTCGGCGGCATCGCGCTGCTGACGCTCACGCCGACGCGCATCGAGCAGTCCATGCCGAACCTGCTCGATCTCGTGCTGTCCGTTTCGCACCGACTGGGGTGGGAGTCTCTTGATTTCACCCGCCTCGAGGTCATCGCCAACGTTCTGGTCTTCGTGCCCATCGGCATCCTGGCTTTCATCCTCATCCCCCGCCGCCTCTGGCCGCTGGCGCTCGCCCTGGGCCCGGCAGTGTCCCTCTCCATCGAGGCCGCCCAGCGCCTCGCCCTGCCGAATCGCACGGCCACCGTGTCCGATGTGATCGCGAACTCCGGCGGCGCGCTGATCGGCGTAGCGCTCGCGATCCTGTGCACCCTCCTCTTCGCTCCGCGTGTCTCTCAGCACCGCCCGTCTACTCTGGAAGCATCATGACCTCGCCTGCACTCGTCGCCTTCGATCTCGACGACACCCTCGCCCCGTCGAAAGAGCCCATCGATGCTCGCATCGCCTCGTTGCTGCTCGCGCTGCTGCAGCGGGTCGAGGTCGCGATCATCTCGGGCGGCAACGAGGCGCAGTTCCGCGCTCAGGTGATCGCGCGGCTCGGAACCATCGACGAGGCGGCCGCGGCGCGACTGCACCTGCTCCCCACCTGCGGCACACGGTACCTGCGCCACGACGGCACCGATTTCTCGCCGCTCTACGCCCACGACCTCACCGCGGAGCAGAAGGCCGGCGCTCTCGCCGCCCTGCGCGAGGAGGCGGAGCGTCTGGGGCTGTGGGAGTCTCAGCCCTGGGGTGAGATCCTCGAGGACCGCGGATCCCAGATCACCTTCTCCGCGCTCGGGCAGAAGGCTCCCCGCGATGCCAAGCACGAGTGGGACCCGTCCGGTACGAAACGAGAAGCTCTTCGGGACGCCGTGGCGGCGAGACTCCCCGAGCTCGAAGTGCGATCCGGCGGTTCGACCTCCATCGACATCACTCTGGCCGGCATCGACAAGGCCTTCGGCATGAAGCAGCTCGCCGAGCACACCAGCATCCCCCTCACCTCGATGCTGTTCTACGGTGACCGACTCGATGAAGGCGGCAACGACTACCCCGTCCTGGCGATCGGAGTGCCCTCGGTCGCGGTCGAGGGGTGGGAGGACACCGCAGACAAGCTCGACGAGCTTCTCGCGACCCTCTGACAGCCCTCCCCTCCCCTCGAATCCGGGGACGAGGTCAGCGCACGACGACCTCCGACGCGGCGCGTGCGACCGGCACGAGGCGCGTGAGCTGAGTGACGTGCGACGGCTCGAGCTCCGCGAGTGAGGCGACCCCCAGAAGACGCATGGTGCGTTCGATCTCCGTCCGCAGGATCTCGATCGTGCGGTCGACGCCCGCACGGCCGCCGGCCATGAGGCCGTAGAGGTAGGCGCGGCCGATGAGGGTGAAGTCCGCTCCGAGCGCGACCGCCGCGACGATGTCGGCGCCGTTCATGATCCCCGTGTCGACCATGACCGTGAAGTCGTCGCCCACGGCGGTCCGGACCTCCGGCAGAAGGTGGAACGGAATGGGTGCGCGGTCGAGCTGCCGCCCGCCGTGGTTGGAGAGCACGATGCCGTCGACGCCGGCGTCACGCAGGCGCACCGAATCCTCGACGTTCTGCACCCCCTTGATCACGATCTTGCCCGGCCAGATGTCACGGATCACCGCAAGGTCGTCGTAGCTGATCGTGGGGTCCATCGCCGCGTCGAGCAGCTCGCCGACCGTGCCGCCGGTGGTGCTCAGCGACGCGAACTCCAGCTTCGGGGTCGTCAGGAAGTCGTACCACCACCACGGACGCGGGATGGCATTGATGATGGTGCCGAGCGTGAGCTGCGGCGGGATGCTGAAGCCGTTGCGCTTGTCACGCAGCCGCGCTCCGGCGACCGGGGTGTCCACCGTGAACTGCAGCGTGTCGAAGCCCGCGGCGGCAGCACGCCGAGTGAGTTCGTAGGAGATCTCGCGGTCGCGCATGACATAGAGCTGGAACCAGTTGCGGCCGTGCGGGTTGGCGGCCTTCACGCCCTCGATCGACGTCGTGCCCAGGGTCGATAGAGTGAACGGGATGCCGGCCGCCGCCGCCGCTCCCGCGCCGGCGACCTCGCCCTCTGTCTGCATGAGACGCGTGAAGCCGGTCGGCGCGATGCCGAACGGGAGCGCCGACGGGCCGCCGAGGATCTCGACCGCGGTGTCGACATCCGGAGCCGGCCGGAGGATCCCGGGGTGGAACTCCACATCCTGGAACGCCTGGCGTGCCCGCGTGAGCGACAGCTCGCCCTCGGCGGCGCCATCGGTGTAGTCGAACGCGGCCTTCGGCGTGCGCCTCTTGGCGATCGTGCGCAGGTCGTCGATCGTGAGCGCCGAGTCGAGACGGCGCTTCTTGCCGTTGAACTCGGGCTTCTTGAACTTCATCAGGTCGAGAAGCTCTGCGGGGTTGGGAACCTGGCGCTGGACCATGGCTGTCCTCTCAGTCGGTGGGTCGGACGCTGCGGGTGAGCCCCGCCGCGGTGTAGTAGCCGGTGATGTGCGCTCGGACGAGGGTCTGGGCGGTCGCCGCGTCACCCGCGGCGATGGCCTCGATGATGGCTCGGTGCTCGGCGCGCAGCAGGTCTGCCATGGCATCCCAGTCGGCGATGGATGAGGCGCCCTGCTGCACGTACGACTCGATGGAGGTGCGCAGGCCCGCCATGATCGCGGCGACGACGGTGTTGCCGCTCGATTCCGCGAGGGCGAGGTGGAGCTGGGCATCGAGGGCGAGGAACTCGTCAGGCGTCAGGGTGCCGACGTCCATCGCATCGAGCACGCTGTGCGCCGCGGTGAGATCGGGCGCGTGCTGGCTCGCGAGAGCGGCGACGACGGCGTCTTCGAGCAGCAGTCGGGTCTGCACCACGTCCGCGAGCGGAAAGCCCTGTGCGGCGACCTGGAGGCGCAGAAGCGTCGACATGCCACCGGACGGGGTCGCGATCACGATCGCGCCCGACTGCGGCCCCGAGCCGGTCGAGGTGCGGATCAGCCCCATGACCTCGAGCACGCGCAGCGCCTCTCGAACGCTCGAGCGCCCGACACCCAGGTCTGCGGCGAGCTCGCGCTCCGAGGCGAGACGATCACCGGGGCCGAGACGCCCGTCGAGCAGGTCGCTCTCGACGTGTTCGAGCACGAGCCTCCAGGCGCGGGCTGGCTGCTCCGGCATCCGCTCTCCTCATCGTGTGCATCGGCGGCATCGATCCTCGACGCGGCTGTGGTCTGACCACAGTACCGTGTGTGGTCAGACCACGCAATCGGGGTACGACGACACAGCGCCCGAGGGCGGAGCAGGACGCGAGGGCGTTCAGCCCAGCCGCCCACCCGACTCTTCGAGGTAGCACGCGCCGCACAGCGACTCGTAGGTCGTGATCTCCGGCGCCAGCGATCCGTCAGCGCCCTCGTCGATGGCGACCTGGTCGCCGTCGAAGACGAACCGGCCACCGATCACACGACCGTTGAAGACGGCCTTGCGCCCGCAGCGGCAGATGGTCTTCAGCTCCTCGAGGGAGTGCGCGATCGCGAGCAGACGAGCCGACCCCGGGAAGGCGTGGGTGAGGAAGTCATTGCGGATGCCGTAGGCGATCACCGGGATGCCGTCCTCGATCGCGATGCGGAAGAGGTCGTCGACCTGCTCCGCCGTGAGGAACTGCGCCTCGTCGATCAGGAGGCAGGCGACATCGATCGACCCCCCGCGGACCGGTTCATCGGCGACCGCACGGCGCACGCGATCCCGGTGCTCGTCGAAGAGCTCGCGGACGTCCGCATCGGGAGCGATGAGATAGTCGACGTGCCGCGTGACACCGAGTCGACTCGCGATCTCGGATGCACCCTTGGTGTCGATCGCCGGCTTCGCGAGCAGCACGTGCTGGCCGCGCTCCTCGTAGTTGTACGCGGCCTGGAGCAGCGAGGTGGACTTGCCCGAGTTCATCGCCCCGTAGCGGAAGTAGAGCTTCGCCACCGGCGCGCTACTCGTTGATGCCGAGCGTGGCCGCCGTCGCCGCGGTGGACTTCGCCGCCAGCTCGGGGTCCTTGTTCAGCTGCTCGCCGAATGTCGGGATGAGCTCGCGCAGTTCCGACTCCCAGCCGGGGTACTCGTCGGGGAAGCACTTCTTCAGCAGATCGAGCATGATCGGCACGGCGGTGGAGGCGCCGGGCGAGGCGCCGAGCAGACCGGCGATCGAACCGTCGGCCGCGGACACCACTTCGGTGCCGAACTGCAGGATGCCGCCCTTCTTGGGGTCCTTCTTCATGACCTGGGCGCGCTGCCCCGCGTCGATGAGCGTCCAGTCCTCGTCCTTCGCCGTCGGCATGAACGTGCGCAGGCTGTCGACCTTCTTGGCGTGGTTCTTCAGCAGCTCCCCCACCAGGTAGGTGATGAGGTCGGGATTCGCGAACGCGACGCGCAGCATCGGCCACAGATTGTGCGTGCGCACCTGCGACACGATGTCGAGCATCGAGCCGTTCTTGAGGAACTTCGGGCTGAAGGTCGCGAACGGGCCGAACATCAGGGAGGCCTCGCCGTCGACCACGCGCGTGTCGAGGTGCGGGACCGACATGGGCGGGGCGCCCACCGAGGCCTGCGAGTACACCTTCGCCTTGTGCTGTGCGACGATCTTCGGGTTCGAGGTCTTGAGGAACTGCCCGCCGATCGGGAAGACACCGTAGCCCTTGATCTCGGGGATGCCCGAGCGCTGCAGCAGCTTGAGCGCCCAGCCGCCGGCGCCGACGAACACGAAACGCGCCTTGATCTGGTTCGGCGTGCGACCGATCGTCGTGCGGTAGTTGATGAGCCAGGTGCCGTCCTTCTGCTTCTTCAGGCTCTTGACCTCGTGGTTGGTGCGCAGCGCGACGCCCGACTCGGTGAGGTGGTCGAAGAGCTGGTGCGTCAGCGCACCGAAGTCGACGTCGGTTCCGGCGGGCACGCGGGTGGCCGCGAACGGCTCGCCCTTACGGCGCTGCTGCATGAGCAGCGGCGCCCACTTGTTGATGACGCGGGAATCCTCGCTGTACTCGATGCCCTCGAACAGCGGCTGCTTCTTCAGGACCTCGTAGCGGTCCTTGAGGTACTTGACGTCCTTCTCACCGCGCACGAACGTCATGTGCGGCGTCGCGTTGATGAAGGTCGACGGCGCATCGAGCACGCCGCGATCGACCAGAGACGACCAGAACTGACGACTCTGCTGGAACTGCTCGTTGATCGAGACGGCCTTGGCGGGGTCGAGCGGAGCGCCCTTCTGCTGCGGCATGTAGTTCAGCTCGCAGAGCGCCGCGTGGCCGGTGCCCGCGTTGTTCCACGGGTTCGACGATTCCTGAGCCACATCGGAGAGTCGCTCGAACGCGACGATCTTCCAATCCGGCTGCAGCTCGTGCAGAAGGGTACCCAGGGTGGCGCTCATGATGCCACCACCGATCAAGACGACATCGACGGTTTCGGTCACCACGACAGTCTAGTTCGCGGTCACGGCACGACAGACCACGCGGGGCCGTCCGGCGAGACCGGATCCGCATGACCGCGATGCGGTCAGGCTATGGCGACCAGGCGCTCGGCGAGGATCTCGGCGATCTGCACCGCGTTCAGCGCCGCGCCCTTGCGCAGGTTGTCGTTGCTGATGAACAGCACGAGGCCCTTGTTCTCGGGAGCGGACTGGTCGGCGCGGATTCGTCCGACGAAGCTCGGGTCCTTGCCCGCGGCCTGGAGCGGCGTGGGCACCTCGTCGAGGACGACACCGGGGGCTGCGGCGAGCACCTCGGCGGCGCGCTGCGGCGTGATGTCGCGGGCGAACTCGACGTTGATCGAGAGCGAGTGGCCCGTGAAGACGGGAACCCGCACGCACGTGCCGGCGACACGGAGGTCGGGCAGCTCGAGGATCTTGCGGCTCTCGTTGCGGAGCTTCTTCTCCTCGTCCGTCTCGTTCTGACCGTCGTCGACCAGGTTGCCCGCGAACGGGATGACGTCGAACGCGATCGGAGCGACGTACTTCTCGGGCTCCGGGAAGTCGATCGACGAGCCGTCGTGCACGAGGCGCAGCGTGTCGCCCTGGGCGAGGACGCCCTCGACCTGCCCGAGGAGCTCCTGCGCACCGGCGAGACCCGAACCGGAGACGGCCTGGTAGGTCGAGACGATCAGGCGCTCGAGACCCGCTTCGGCGTGCAGCGCCTTCAGAACCGGCATGGCTGCCATGGTCGTGCAGTTCGGGTTGGCGATGATGCCGCGAGGGCGGTCGTCGATCGCGTGCGGGTTGACCTCGCTGACGACCAGCGGAACCTCGGGATCGTTGCGCCAGGCGCTGGAGTTGTCGACGACGACGGCTCCGGCCTCGGCGAAGCGGGGAGCGTATGCGCGGCTGGCGGTCGCGCCGGCCGAGAAGAGGGCGATGTCGATGCCCGCGGCATCCGCCGTCTCGACATCCTCGACGATGACGGTCGCGCCGCCGAACTCGATGGCGGTGCCTGCGGAACGCGACGAGGAGAACAGGCGCAGCTCACGGATCGGGAAGGACCGTTCGGCGAGAATCTCGCGCATCACGGTGCCCACCTGGCCGGTGGCGCCGACGATGGCGACGGAGAGTCCTGAGTCGGAGATGCGGGTCATGATGTTCCTTGGCGTCGTGCAGTGCTGCATGCGAGGCTTCAGGCGCGACGTCGGGATGCGGATGCCGCGCCTGGCGCCGATGTCAGGGTTTCGGTGAGTCTACCGTGCCGTCCGGTGATCGAGGACCGACCGTCGGGCGGGGTGCGGGCCGGGTCAGCATCCCGAGTCAGTTTTGCGGATCGAGTCACGATTCGCGGACGGGATCAGCTGACACTTCCGCAGATCGCGCGCGATCGGCGAGGGTCAGCGACCGGTGCCGGCGTGGACCGTGGCCTCGGCGTCGCCGTCGAGTCCGTACGCGGTGTGCACGGTGCGGGCGGCCTCGGCCAGGTCGGTGTCGCGGAGCACGACCGAGATGCGGATCTCGGACGTCGAGATCATCTCGATGTTGATGCCACCGGCCGACAGCGCCTCGAACAGCGTCGCGGAGACGCCCGAGTGCGTCCGCATACCCGCTCCGACGACCGACAGCTTGCCGATCTGATCGTCGTGCACCAGGTTCTGGAAGCCCACTTCGGTCTGCTCCCCCGCGAGCGCCTTGAGCGCAGCCGAGGAATCGGCCTTGGGAACCGTGAACGAGATGTCGGTGCGGCCCGTAGCCGACACGTTCTGCACGATCATGTCGACGTTGGCGCCGGACTTGGCGACGATCTTGAAGATCTCCGCCGCCTTGCCCGGCACGTCCGGAACGCCGGCGACGGTGATCTTGGCCTGGCCGAAATCGGTGGCGACACCGGCGACGATCGGTTCTTCCATGGCTGCTGCTCCCTCGGCTTCGCGGGGGTTCTTCATACCCTCGCCCAGAACGTATGTGCCCTCGGACGACGAGAACGTCGAACGGGCGTGGATCAGGACGCCGTGACGGCGTGCGTACTCGACAGCGCGGATGTAGAGCACCTTCGCGCCGTTGGCGGCGAGCTCGAGCATCTCCTCGCTGCCGATGTGGTCGAGCTTCTGCGCCTTCGGGATGACGCGGGGGTCGGCCGTGAAGATGCCGTCGACGTCGCTGTAGATCTCGCAGACGTCGGCGTCGAGGGCCGCGGCGAGAGCGACGGCCGTCGTGTCCGAGCCTCCGCGTCCGAGCGTGGTGATGTCGCGGGTGTCGCGGTTGAAGCCCTGGAAGCCGGCGACGATGACGATGGCCCCCTCGTCGAGCGCTTCGCGCAGACGGATGGGGGTGACATCCACGATGCGGGCGGCGCCATGCTGCGAGTCGGTGATCATGCCCGCCTGGCTGCCGGTGAACGACCGCGCCTCGAAGCCCATCGAGTGGATGGCCATGGCCAGGAGCGCCATCGAGATGCGCTCACCGCTCGAGAGCAGCATGTCGAGCTCACGCGGAGCGGGAATCGGCGCGACCTCGTTGGCGAGGTCGAGCAGCTCGTCGGTCGTGTCGCCCATCGCGCTCACGGCGACGACGACGTCATGGCCGGCGCGACGCGTGTCGACGATGCGCTTGGCGACGCGCTTGATGCTCTCTGCGTCGGCGACTGAGGAGCCGCCGTACTTCTGCACGATGAGGGCCACGTTCACTCCCTGGGATGTCGGGCGGATCCGCCCACCCCCATTCTACGTTTGGCGCATATGCGCTTCTTCGCATGTGACGGTCGCGCCCGGGTGGGTCAGGGCGCGGGCGGCAGGGGCACTGCAGGCAGGTCGGCTCGGGCAGCGGCCTGGGGACGGAGGCGTCCGCCGGTGGCCGCGAACCAGCAGCCCGCGATGATCAGCGGGAATCCGATGAGCAGCCCGGGCGTCAGCGGCTCGGCGAGCACGATCGCACCGAGGATGATCGCCACGACCGGGTTCACGTAGGTGAACAACGGCGCGCGGACGGGGCCGACCTCGCGGATGAGAGCGAAGAATGCCAGGAAGGCGACGGCGGTGCAGATGATGGCCAGCGCGAGGAGCGCGAAGATCGAGGGAAGCGTCGGCATCTGGTGCTGCGTGAGCAGACCGATGGGCAGGTAGATCACGCCGATCATGAGCAGCGACAGCGTGATGGTGCCGAGCGAGGGGACGTCGTTCAGCTTTCGGGCGACGATGAAGGGGGCGATCGCATAGAGGATGGCGACCAGCAGCACCTCGCCGGCCGCGAGCAGACTGACCTCGCCTCCGAACAGTCCGGGCCCGGCGACGACGATCGCGACGCCGATGAACCCCACGAGAAGACCGATCCCCCGCGCCGGGCGCAGGACTCCCCGGTCTCCCCCGCCCAGTGCGATGAGCGCCGCGAACAGCGGCACGGTCGCGACGAGCAGACCCGTCATGCCCGAGGGCAGGGTCATCTCGGCGTGGCCGAGCAGCACGAACGGACCCGCCATCTCGACGAGGCCGAACGCGAGCACCCAGGGCCAGTGCTTCCACGCCGCTCTCAGCGCACCGCCGCGAAGCGCGAACGGGAGGAGGAGCAGCGCCGCGATGAGGGTGCGCCCGGCGACGATCGCGGGGGGCGACAGGGACTCGACCGCGATGCTGATGAACAGGTACGGCACGCCCCACAGCAGCGCCATGGCCCCGAAGAGCAGCCACCCGCGTCGCGAGAAGCCGCCCTGTGCGTTCACAGCACGCGCCGACCCTCGAATGCGCGCCCGAGGGTGACCTCGTCGGCGTACTCGAGGTCGCCACCGACCGGAAGGCCGGAGGCGAGGCGGGACACGGTGATCTGCATCGTGGTGAGCAGGCGGCTGAGGTAGCTCGCAGTCGCCTCGCCCTCGAGGTTGGGGTTCGTCGCGAGGATGACCTCCTGCACCGTGGCGTCGCCGAGACGCGACATCAGCTGGGCGATGCGCAGGTCGTCGGGGCCGATGCCGGCGATCGGGCTGATCGCGCCCCCGAGCACGTGGTACAGGCCACGGAACTCGCGGGTACGTTCGATCGCGGCGACGTCCTTCGCGTCTTCGACCACGCAGATGACGGCCGGATTGCGTCGGGGGTCGCGGCAGATCGCACAGCGTTCCTGCTCTGCCACGTTGCCGCAGATCTCGCAGAAGCGCACCCGCAGCCGCACTTCCACGAGCAGCTCGGAGAGACGCGCGACGTCGAATGTCGGCGTCTGCAGGATGTGGAAAGCGATGCGCTGCGCGGACTTGGGGCCGATTCCGGGGAGTCGACCGAACTCGTCGATCAGCTCCTGGACGATGCCGTCATACATCAGGAGAACCTCGTCGGGGGCTCGTAGGGCTCTTCGCGAACGAACGTCGCGCCGAGCACCTGGCGGATCACGGCCTCGCCGTAGCGCTGGACTCCCCCGGCGGGGGCGCGCTCGGTGATCGCCGGGGCTGCGGCGGCCGAAGCCACTCTGCGCGCAGGGGATGCCTGTGCGGTCGTCGACCGCGCGGAGGGAGCGGTCGACGGCGAGCCTCCGGCGGGCGGCGCCGCCTGCGACATCGGCGCCGGCTCGTACGACGGGTCGTAGGGCGGCTCGTCGTCGAAGTACGGCGGCTCATCGTCGATGGGCGGAGGTGCGTCGTCTCGGATCTCCGGTGAGACGTCACTCGTCGCGCGGCTCGGAGGCGCCGCCGTCTGAGGCGCCGCCGTCTGAGGCGCCGCTGCGGCAGAGGTGGCAGCAGGCACAGACGCCGCCGGCGGAGCGGTCACCGGAGCGGGCTCAGCGAGCTCGGATGCCGGGATCGACGCCACCGCCCACTCGGTGACGGGGCCCGAGGAACTCCCTGTCTGAGGAGCCGACGACCGAGCGGCCACGGTCTCCGTCTTCGGCGACTCACCACGCGGCTTCTCGGCGTGCGGGGTCTGCGATCGCGGTGACTGAGCTCGCGGTGAGTCCGCTGACGCAGGCTCCGATGCGGGCGCGTCGTCGGTCGGGCGTCCCGATGAAGGCGTCGCGGGCTGGCGAGGCGCTCCCCCCGCTGGCATCGGAGCAGGGAGGTACTTGACGCGCACGCCGAGCTCCTGCTCGATGGCGCCGCGCAGATGGTCGGAGGGACCCGAACCCGGCGTCGTGCCCTTGAACTTGGCGACATCGTGCTGGCTGGTGAAGCCCAGAGTCAGCACCTCGGTCTCCGTGACGTATGCGAGCGGCTGGACGGCGGTGGCCAGCAGCCACGACGTGCGGCTGACGCTCTCGAGCCGCTTGAGGACGGCCGGCCAGGCGGCGGTGATCTGCTCGAAGGCGACCGGCCCGGAGGGCGCTGCGACATCGGCGGCCGGTGCGGCGTCGACAGCCGGTGCAGCGCTCGACGTCGCATCGGCAGGGGTCGCTTCGGCCGTGTCGGGCTCCCCGGTCTCCCCGCCGGCTGGCTCGGTCGTGGTCGCCGGTCGATCGGCCGCAGCCTGGGAAGCAGCGGCGGGAGCGGCGGGAGCAGCAGCTGCGGGAGCAGCCGACGAAGCAACGGGAGCGGCGGGAGCAGCCTGCGCAGGCGCGGACGCCCGCGGCGGGGCGGAGGTGGCAGCGGCCGGTGCGGACGGGACGGCGGCGACGGCATCCGCTCCCGCAGCGAGCACGCGAGCGACCATCAGCTCGAGGTGCAGTCGGGGCGAGGTGGCGCCCGACATGTCGTCGAGGGCGGCGCTGACGATGTCGGCCGTGCGCGAGAGTCGGGCCGACCCGAAGGAATCGGCCTGCGTGCGCATGCGCGCGAGCTCGTCGTCGGCGATTCCACGGAGCACCGACGACGCTCCCGCGCCCACAGCCGCGATCACGATGAGGTCGCGCAGACGCTCGAGCAGATCGTCGACGAAGCGACGCGGGTCCTGGCCGGTCTGCACCACACGGTCGATCGCCGGGAACGCCGCTGCGGCGTCGGCGCCGGCGAGCGCATCGACGATCTCGTCGAGAAGCGCGGCGTGCGTGTAGCCGAGGAGCGCCACGGCGCGCTCGTAGGCGACGGTCACGGTCTCGGAACCTGCGGGCGAGTCGGAACCAGCGATCAGCTGGTCGAGAAGAGACAGGGTGTCTCGCGGCGAGCCTCCCCCGGCGCGGACCACCAGAGGAAGGACACCGCGCTCGGCGACCACGCCCTCTTCGCCGCACAGCTTCTCGACGTACTCGAGCATCGCGGCCGGGGGCACCAGTCGGAACGGGTAGTGATGCGTGCGCGAGCGGATCGTGCCGAGCACCTTCTCGGGCTCGGTCGTCGCGAAGATGAACTTGACGTGCTCGGGCGGCTCTTCGACGAGCTTGAGGAGCGCATTGAACCCCTGCGGCGTCACCATGTGCGCCTCGTCGAGGATGAAGATCTTGTAGCGATCGCGGCTGGGGGCGAACGTCGCCCGCTCGCGCAGATCGCGTGCGTCGTCGACGCCGTTGTGGCTGGCCGCGTCGATCTCGACGACGTCGAGCGAGCCACCGCCCGCCCGCGACAGCTCGACGCAGCTCGGGCACTTTCCGCAGGGCACGTCGGTCGGGCCCTCCGCGCAGTTCAGGCAGCGGGCGAGGATGCGCGCAGACGTCGTCTTTCCGCATCCACGGGGTCCGGAGAAGAGGTAGGCGTGGCCGACACGGTCGCCGCGGAGCGCAGTCATCAGCGGTTCGGTCACCTGGGACTGCCCGATCATCTCGCCGAACGACTCGGGGCGGTAGCGGCGGTAGAGGGCTGTGGTCACCAGAACAGCCTACGGCGTGCCACGGACGTTCAGGCAGACGAGCGCCGACGATCGCGCGCGGGATCCCCGACGCGCCGCTGAGACGGCCGAGGTTCGGCGAAGGCTCACGACGACGCGGCCTCGAAGACGCCGCCGACCACCTCGACGACCCCGCCCGTCGCGTCGACCAGCTCGCCGACCGCGCTCACCAGATGCACGACGCCACCCACCACTTCGATCACCTCGACCACGGCTCCCGCGACCTCCATCGCGCCCTCGATCCCCTCGGCGACCCGCAGGGCCTGCGACTCGGTGTGCAGCGCAGCCGTCCATGACCGTTCCAGACCGAAGAGCACCGCATAGGGCAGCAGTCGCTCGTTCAGCAGGAACCTCTGCAGTCGTTCCGCCGACGCCGCCGACGAGACGTCCGCCCGCAGATCCGCCCCGTCCGTCGACTGCGAGAACCGCAGCGGCTCCGCCTCGGCGAGGGCAATGTACTCGCGCATCCCGGCGAGGTGCGCGCGCAGCGGCTGCGCCGCAGGGCGGAACCGGCGCCACGCCCGCGGAGCGACCACGATCGCCGCGACCGCCGCGACCAGGCCGACGACCAGCACGGCGTAGAGAGCCGCACCCTGCTCGCTCACCGACCAGGCGGCTATGAGCAGCAGAAGGCAGATGCCCCCCACCAGCACCGCGGCGACGCGGATCAGGAACGTGGCCCACCCGCGTCGACTCCGGTCGATGAGCCCCGCGGCCGCGAGCCGCTTCTCCGCCTCGTCGAGGACACCGCGCACCCGGCGGTGCAGAGCCCGGGCATCCGCACTGAACCGTCGCACCCGCCCCGGGGTGTGATCCGGCCCGAACAGCGCCTCGAGCACGCTGAGCTCCTCGGACGTGAACGTCGCACCGTCGACGACCTCCATGCCGACGGGTGCACGCCGGTGCGACCTGCCGGTGGTCGCCGCGTCGGCGTCGACCAGCAGCCGCACCTTGCGCTGCACGGCCAGATCGATCAGCGCGGCGGCTACGGCCTTCCGATCCGCGTTCAGCAGCAGCGCGTCGTGCAGCACGGTCGCACCCTCGGCCGGGCTGAACCGCGCACCGGGGGACGCGACGCGCTGCACCGAGCGCGCCCGCTCGACCACCGCGAGCACGAGCAGCAGCAGCGCGGGCGCGAGTCCGAACAGCGCTGCGGTGGTCAGCACCTCAGTCGATCGGCTCGATGATGGGGATGGCGGTCGTGATCACCGGGACGGATGCGGACAGCCGCGTGCCGTCCTCGCGCAGCGCGTCGGCGAACTGCCGCAGCGACGGGCGACCGGGGATGAGCGGTCCCTGATCCGCGAGTGGGACGACGACCTCCTGCTCGGTCGTGGCGATGTATGCCACATCGCGCACCGTGAATGGCACCGGGTCTCCGGAGAGCACTCGCACGCGCAGCTCACCCGTCGTGAGCGTGACCTGCAGAGAGGCCCCCTGCCACTGCAGCGGGTACGACAGCGACGGCCAGTCGGCGGGCAGCCGCGGGTCGAAGCTGAGCTCGCCGGCATAGTCGCGCATACCGCCGAAACCGCAGACGAGAGCGGTCCACACGCCTCCGGCCGACGCGACGTGCACACCGTCCGCCGCGTTGTGGTGCAGGTCGTGCAGGTCGACGAACAGCGACTGCCGGAAGTACTGCAGAGCGAGATCCTGGTAGCCCACCTCGGCGGCGAGGATCGACTGCACGACGGCCGACAGCGTCGAATCGCCCGTGGTCAGCGGGTCGTAGTAGTCGAAGTCGGCCTTCTTCTCCTCCGGCGTGAAGTGGTTGCCCTGCAGGAACAGCGCGAGCACGACATCCGCCTGCTTGAGCACCTGGAACCGGTAGATGACGAGCGGGTGGAAGTGCAGCAGCAGCGGTCGCTGCTCCTTCGGCGTGTGCGCCAGATCCCAGACCTCGCGCTCGAGGAACAGCGAGTCCTGCGGGTGGATGCCGAGCCGTTCGCTGAACGGGATGAACATCGCGTCGGCGGCGCGCTCCCAGCCTTCCGCCTCGCCCTCGGCGAGTCCGGTGCGCTCGACGACCCTGGCGAACTCCTCGCCGTTGGCCTCCTGCGCCTCACGAACGACCTTCGCCGCGTAGCGCAGGTTGTAGCGCGCCATGACGTTCGTGTAGAGGTTGTCGTTGACGACGGTGGTGTACTCGTCAGGACCTGTCACACCGTGGATGTGGAAGGTCTCGATGCCGTCGTCGTCCTTCGTGTCGGCGACGAGGCGCGAGGTGCGCCAGAACCCGAGTGTCGCCCACAGTCGCGCCGTCTCGATCGCGATGTCGATGCCCTCACGCCGCAGGAAGTCGTCGTCGCCCGTCGCGCGCACGTACTTGCCGAGCGCGAAGCTGACGTCGGCGTTGATGTGGTACTGCGCCGTGCCGGCCGCGTAATAGGCGGAGGCCTCTTCGCCGTTGATCGTGCGCCACGGGAACAGCGCGCCCGCCTCGTTGAGCTGCGCGGCCCGTCGGCGAGCCGCCGGAAGCATGAGCACTCGCGCCCGGAGCGCGTTGCGCGCCCACTGCGGCGACGTGTAGGTGAGGAACGGGAGCACGTAGATCTCGGTGTCCCAGAAGTAGTGTCCGCTGTATCCCGAACCCGAGACGCCCTTCGCGGGCACGCCGGTTCCGTCGGCGCGGGCCGAGGCCTGTGCGAGCTGCAGGAGGCACCAGCGGGTCGCCTGCTGGATGTCGTCCTGTCCGCCGATCTGCACGTCGCTGCGAGCCCAGAAGGCAGCGAGCCACTCGGCCTGTCGATCGAACTGCGCCTGGACGCCCTCGACCGCGACGCGGTCGAGGGATCGACGGCAGCGGTCGACGAGCTCACGGGCCGGCACACCGCGGGAGGTGTGGTAGCTGACGAGCTTGGTGACCGTGATGGGCACGCCGGCCTTCGCCTGCACCCGGAACACGTTCTTCGAGATGTCCGCCTCGATGAGAGTGCGCGAGGTGTAGTCGTTCTCGGTCTCGATGATGTGGTCGGCGACCACTGCGACCGTCATGCCTGATGCCGCGACGCTGTAGGACAGCGCGGAGCGCAGTCCGTCCTGCCAGTACTCGCCGGGCTCGAGCACGCGCTCGGCGATCTTCTCGGCCTTGCGCGGATCGAATCCGCCCTTGGCCTGGTTCGGGGTGCCCGCGTACACGCCGGCACCGTCCTGGCGGTTGATCATCTGGCAGCTGACGGTGACCGGGGCGTCGGCGTTCTCGACGACGACCTCGAGTCGCAGCACGGCGAGGTGGCGCTCCTCGAAGCTGACGATGCGCTCATCGCGCATCCGCACGCGCTTGCCCGACGGGGTCTCCCACACCACGGTGCGCTCGAGCACGCCGGTGCGCATGTCGAGCGTGCGGCGGTACTCGCGCACGTCCGCCTCGTCGAACGAGATCGGCTCGTCATCGACATAGACGCGCATGACCTTGGCATCGGGGGCGTTGACGATCGTCTGACCCACCTCGGCGAAGCCGTAGGCCTGCTCGGCGTGCCGGATCGGCCACGTCTCGTGCAGTCCGTTGATGAAGGTGCCGTGCTCGTGGGCGCCGCGCCCCTCGATGTGGTTGCCCCGGAGTCCGAGGTAGCCGTTGCCGACGGCGAACAGGGTCTCGGCGACCCCGTCTTCGGAGTAACGCGTCTCGATGAGGCGCCAGGGGTCTACGGGGAAGCGGTCGCGGTCGATCATGCGGTCTCCTCGTTGTCGGAGCGGGGTGCCTGAGCGGCGGAGTCGGACGGCGCGGACTCGTCGGCCGCGGGGTCGAGGAACACGTCGAGATCGTCGACGACGACCGTCGCGCCGGCGGCGCGCAGCGCGTCGGCCCCGGTGCCGCGGTCGACGCCGACGACGGTGGCGAATCCGGCTGCGGCGGCAGAGGCCGCGCCCGAGGTCGCGTCCTCGACGGCGATGCTGCGGGCCGGGTCGACGCCCAGCGCCACGGCGCCGGCGCTGAACATGTCGGCGGCGGGCTTGGAGGCGAGGTTCTCGCGCTCTGCGACGACACCGTCGACCACGATGCGGAAGAACGAGCGGATGCCGGCGGCAGCCAGCACCTCTTCGGCGTTCTTGGAGCTCGAGACGACACCGAGCGGGATGCCGGCGGCG
This sequence comes from Microbacterium sp. CFBP9023, assembly GCF_034045055.1. Classification (NCBI taxonomy): domain Bacteria; kingdom Bacillati; phylum Actinomycetota; class Actinomycetes; order Micrococcales; family Microbacteriaceae; genus Microbacterium; species Microbacterium sp. CFBP9023. The sequence goes on from NZ_JAXCWI010000002.1 coordinate 375,852, forward strand.
GAGAGCTTCTCGACGAGTGCGAGCGATCCGGGGAACGGGGCGATGCCCTCGCCACGCAGGGACTCGGCGAACGCGGCGTTCTTGCGGTTGCCGATGCCGCAGATCGTCTCGGCCTCGGGCGGGTCGTCGACCGCACCCCAGGGGATCTCGACGTTGCGGCTGCGCAGCAGACTGGCCACGCCGTCATAGCGCTTCTTGCCGTCGACGTAGTCGAAGTAGTCGGCATCCGAATACGGAGGAGTGATGCCCCAGCGCTCGAACACGTCGTCGAAGACGACCTTCCACGCGCGCATGTGCACTTCGGCGGTCGGCGTCAGCACGCCGTCGAGATCGAACAGGACGCCTTCGGCGCGGAGCGGATCGGGCAGGGCTTCGGGCACAGCAGCCTCCAGGAGAAGGACGAGGGTTCCGGCACCTCTCCGTGCCACTGTGCAAGCGTAGTGCGGCTCGGCACCGAGCGGTAACCCCCGAGGGCGTATCGGTCAGAGCAGACGGAACGTCTGCCGGGCGATCTCGAGCTCTTCGTTCGTGGGCACCACGAGCACAGCGACTCTGGACGCGTCCGTCGAGATCCGCCGGACTCCGCGCTGGCGTGCGGCATTGCGCCCGTGATCGATCTCCACGCCGGCGAATCCGAGCGTCGCCATCGCTTCCGCGCGCACGGCCGCTGCGTTCTCGCCGACCCCCGCGGTGAAGGAGATCACGTCGACTCCGCCGAGCTGCGCGATGTACGACCCCGCATACGCCCTGAGCCGGTGGATGTAGACGTCGAACGCGAGCGTCGCCGCCGCATCTCCCGCTTCCCTGCCCGCGAGGATGTCGCGCATGTCGCTGCGCCCTGCGAGGCCTTTGAGCCCACTGCGCGTGTTGAGGAGCGCATCGAGATCGTCGATCGAGTACCCGGCTCGACGCGAGAGGTGCACGAGGGCCGCAGGATCGAGATCGCCGGACCGGGTCCCCATGACGAGCCCCTCGAGCGGAGTGAGCCCCATCGAGGTCTCCACCGATCGGCCACCCTCGATCGCGGTCACCGAGGCGCCGTTGCCGAGATGGAAGACGAGCTGGCGGAGTGTGCCGAGGTCGCGCCCGAGGAACGCGGCGGCCGACTCGCTCACGAACTGGTGGCTGGTGCCGTGGAATCCGTATCGGCGCACCCGGTGCTCCGCGGCGAGCTCTGCGTCGATCGCATAGGTGTAGGCGGCCGGAGGCAGTGTCTGATGGAACGCCGTGTCGAACACGGCGACGTGCGGGACGCCGGAGAACACCGCCCTCGCCGCGACGATCCCGGCGAGGTTCGCGGGGTTGTGCAGCGGGGCGAGCACCGAGAGCTCCTCGATCTGCTCCTCGACGTTCGGTGTGACGAGGGTGGGTGCGTAGAACCGTGCCCCGCCGTGCACCACCCGGTGTCCGACTGCGACGGGCGGATGCTCGTCGAGCAGCGGACCGTGCTCGGCGAACTGGTCGAGCATCACCGTGAACGCGGCATCGTGATCGGCTACGGGCTGCTCGGAGTCGTACGAGGCATCGAGCATCGTGACGACGGCATCCCCTCCGGCATCCGGACGCACCGTGTGGCGGACGGCACTGAGGTCCTGTCCGATCCGGTCGATGAGTCCCGTCGCGAGCTCGTTCTCGTTCTCGATGTCGATCAGGCTGTACTTGAGCGACGAGGAACCGCTGTTGATGACGAGGATCGCGCTCATGCGGTCGCTCCTTCGGACTGCGCCTGGATCGCCGTGATCGCGACGGTGTTGACGATGTCGTCGACCAGGGCACCGCGCGAGAGGTCGTTGATCGGCTTGTTGAGACCCTGCAGCACGGGGCCGATCGCGACGGCACCCGCCGATCGCTGCACCGCCTTGTACGTGTTGTTACCGGTGTTCAGGTCGGGGAAGACGAAGACGGTCGCCCGCCCTGCCACCGCCGAGTCGGGGAGCTTCGCCTTCGCCACCGCTGCGTCGGCCGCGGCGTCGTACTGGATCGGGCCTTCGACGAGCAGCTCGGGTGCACGCTCGTGCACGAGTGCGGTCGCGGCTCTGACCTTGTCGACGTCGGCACCCGAGCCGGACTCCCCCGTCGAGTACGACAGCATCGCGATGCGCGGCTCGATGCCGAACTGCTGTGCGGTCGCTGCCGACGAGATCGCGATGTCGGCCAGCTGCTCGCTCGTCGGATCCGGGATCACCGCGCAGTCGCCGTAGACGAGCACCCGGTCGGCGAGCGCCATGAGGAAGACGCTCGACACGACGGTGACGCCCGGCTTGGTCTTGATGATCTCGAACGACGGGCGGATCGTGTGCGCCGTCGTGTGCGCGGCACCCGAGACCATGCCGTCCGCGAGGCCCAGGTGGACCATCATCGTGCCGAAGTACGACACGTCGGTGACCGTGTCGGCGGCCTGGGCCAACGTGATGCCCTTGTGCGCCCGCAGCCGCGCGTACTCGGCCGCGAAGCGCTCGACCATCTCGGGATCGTTCGGGCTGATCACCTGGGCCGCCGAGATGTCGACGCCCAGCTCGACCGCCCGAGCCCTGACCGCCGACTCGTCGCCGAGGATCGTGAGATCCGCGACCTCCCGGGCCAACAGGGTCGCCGCCGCTCGGAGGATGCGGTCGTCATCGCCCTCCGGCAGCACGATGCGTCGACGGTCGGAGCGTGCTCGCTCGATGAGGCCGTACTCGAACATCAGCGGAGTCACGACGCGCGACTCCGCGAGACCCAGCTGAGTGGTGAGCTCGGCGATGTCGACGTGGGTCTGGAAGAGCCCCAGCGCCCGGTCGTAGCGGCCCCGCGACTCGGGCGAGATGCGGCCACGGGCCCCCATCACGCGCACCGCGGTGTCGTAGGTGCCGAGGTCGGTCGCGATGATCGGCACGGTCGAGGTGAAGCCGTCGAGCAGCTGGACGATCGGCTCGGGAAGCGGGAAGGGGCCGTTCAGGATGATGCCGGCGACTCGGGGGAACGTGCCGGACGCATCCGCGAGCAGCGTCGCGAGCAGCACCTCGGTGCGGTCGGCGGGGATCACCACGACCGACTCCTCCGTGAGCCGGGGAAGCACGTTCACCATCGACATGCCCGCGACGACGATCGTCAGCGCCTCGCGTGCGAGACGGTCGCGGTCACCCTTGATGAGCCGGCCGTCGACCGCGGCGAGGATGCCGTCGATCGACGGTGCCACCAGGGTGCGGTCCTCGGGGATCGCCCACACCGGCGTGGTCTTCTGCGGGCGCACCGCCGCGACGGCCTGTTCGATGTCGTCGAGCCGATCGGGGTCGGCCCGGTTCACGATGATCGCGAACAGCTCCGCACGCTCGACCTCGAGTTCGGCGAGCGCGAGCGCCCCGATCTGTCCGACCGCGGCGGGAGTGCGGGCGGTGGTCGTGCCCAGCTGCTCGGCCTGCCGCTGCTGATCGCGACCGCTGAGCACGAGCAGCACGGGCGCCGCCAGGTTCGCGGCGATCCGGGCGTTGTACCCCAGCTCTGCGGGGCTGGCGACATCGGTGTAGTCGCTGCCGATGATGACGACCGCGTCGCACTGGGCTTCGACCGCCTTGAACCGGGCGACGATGGTCGACAGCGCCCGGTCGGGGTCGTCTCGCACATCGTCGTAGGTCACGCCGATGCAGTCCTCGTAGTCGAGGTGCACCCCGTCGTGGGCGAGCAGCAGCTCGAGCACGTCGTCGCGCTCGGTCACCGACCGGGCGATCGGGCGGAAGACGCCGACCCGCGGAGTGACGCGCATGAGCGCGTCGAGCACGCCGAGGGCGATGGTCGACTTACCGGTATGGCCTTCGGCCGAGGTGATGTAGATGCTCTGCGCCACAGTCCCACCCTAGGTGCACGACCTCATGATCTCGCTGGGTTGACAGCCGTGCGAAACAGCTCAGCAGGGCGTCGAGAGCGCATCGACCACGGCTGCGGCGTCCGAGGCGTAGCGCGTGTAATAGGTGGGGTCGAGGTTGATCTGCACCCGGTGGATCGCGAGCGACGGATCCATCGACTGCCAGTCGGGGACCCTCGCGAGGCGCTCGTAGAACAGCGTCGCGGCGGTCGCCGGGTCCATGCGCTGCTCGGCCGAACCCCACCAGTGCTGCTGTTGGAAGAGTCCGATGCTCGTCGTCCGGCTGCCGTCGGGGTTCGTGAACCCGCTCGTCTCCCAGTCGCCGTAGTCGATGTTGTTCAGGCTGCTCTCGCCCATCGCCGTCATGACGCCCAGGATCTGCCCGTCTCGACCGAAGCCGAGCGCGGTCGCCGTCTGCATGATGGTCGCGGCGTTCTCGAGCTGCTCCCCCTGCCAGCCCGCGACACCCGCCTCCGGGAACGTGGTCGGATCGGAGATGCAGATCGCCAGCGGCTTCTCGTGGGCGAGTCCCAGCGGGATCAGCACCGCGGCGAGCGCGACCACGATCACCGCCGCCGCAGAGAGTGCGACGCGTCGCAGCACCTTCGCCCGCCGCATCCGCCGCTGCGCTCGACGTCGCGGCGACGCGCGGTGCGTGCGTGCGCGCTGCCGACTCGCCCTCTTGCCGTCAGTCGCCTTGCGGGCGCCTGCCTTCCTGCGAGCCGCCGTCTTCCTCGTCGACGGCGTCTTCCTCGTGGTCGCGCCCCGAGAGCTCATACGCTGCGGGTCTCGCGTCCGCCTCTGCCGACGAACGCGGCGAGGCCGCCCCCGATCGCACCGAACAGATGCGCCTGCCACGAGATGCCCTCGCGAACGCCGACGACGCCGGCGAGCATCGAGCCGCCGTAGAGTCCGATCACGATGAGCGCGACGATCGCATAGAGCACGCGATGAGCGACTCGTCCCGGCGCGAAGACCCGCATCACGGTGTATCCGAAGTATCCGAAGACGAGTCCTGATGCCCCGACGGTCAATGCTCCTGGCGCGTTCACGAGCCATGTGCCGAGGCCGCCGACCACGGCGGCGAATGCGGTGACGGTCCAGAACCTGCGGGCGCCTTCGACAGCGACGAGGCTGCCGAGCACGAGAAGCGGCACGGTGTTGCCGATCAGGTGCGCCCAATCCGCGTGCAGGAGAGGCCCGACCACGATGCCACCGAGACCCGAGAGGTCCCAGGACCGAAGACCGAAGCCCGTGAAGGACCCGGGGAGGATCGCGTCGACGAGCTGCACGAGCCACATCAGGGCGACGAGCAGCAGAGGCGCCGCGAAACGGCCGAGAGCGCTGGAGCGCGGGGAGTCGGCGGTGCGGGTCACGTCGGGCCTTGTCACGTCACGATCCTGTCAGGACTGCCCCGGAGGACCCTGACAAAAAGAAAGTGACCCTCCGCGCACCCAGCAGAGCCCGGTTACCCTTGCTGCGTTTCCGCCCTGGGGGAATTGGCCTGGATGCCGCCACGCGGAGAGCCGTCGACAAGTCTAGCCGATGTCTGCCCCTGCTCTTTGACAGACTGGGCAGGTCATGGATCCCGTCGCCGCCCCTCCCCTGTCGACGTGGCATTTTTTGGGCACGCTGCGCACCTACCAGGCCGAGGTCCTCGACCGGATCCCTCCGGGAGGAGCAGCCCCGCTGCACATCGTCGCTCCGCCAGGCTCCGGGAAGACGCTGCTGGGCCTGCTGCTCGCCGCACGCGAAGGCCACCGCACTCTCGTGCTGTCGCCGACGGTGACCATCCGCCATCAGTGGGTGCGCACCGCGTCGGAGCTGGCGCCGGACGCGGCGGCCGTCTCGGATGATCCCGAGCGTCTCGGCGACCTGACGGTGCTCACCTATCAGCTGCTCAGCGTGACGGGAGACGGCTCACCCTTCGACGACCTCGCCAGGGCGATCTGGACGGAGGAACTCGTCGCGAGCGGCCGCAGCGAGGCGGATGCCGCGACGTGGCTCGCCGAGCTGGCAGTCGACAACCCCGCCCGCCACCGCTCCGGCATCCGCAGTCGTGCGCGCCGACTGCGTTCGCGTTTCACCCGCCAGCGCCCTTCGGAGCTCGCTCGCGTGCTGCACCCGAACGCCGTCGCGCTCCTCGACCGACTCGTCGAGGCGGGGGTGCGCACGGTCGTGCTCGACGAGTGCCATCATCTGCTCGACCACTGGGCGATCGTGGTGGCCTATCTGGTCGCCCGCATCCGAGAGAGCGGCGCGGAGCCGACGCTGATCGGCCTCACCGCGACCCTGCCGTCGCCCGACGACGAGACCGAGTACGAGAACTACAGCCACCTGCTCGGCGAGGTCGACTACGAGGTGCCGACACCGGCGGTGGTCAAGGAGGGCCACCTGGCTCCGTATCGCGATCACGTGATGTTCACCGAGCCCCTGCCCGAAGAGGCCGCGTTCATCCGACGGCACGAATCGCTGCTGCACGACCTGATCACGCAGGTGCTGTCGACCCCCGACGCGCTGTCGTACCTTGAGCATCACCTCCAACCCGCAGAGCCGCAGGACGCCTCTCTCGCCGAGACTCCGCTCGCCCGCCTCGACCGGGCCTTCGCGACGGACTTCGCCCTCACCCGGTCATGCGCTCTCGTGCTGCGCGAGGTCTCTCCGCAGCATCCGCTCATCGCCTCCATCCCGCCGGCCCTGCTCGACCGATGCACGACCGACGACCTGCTGACGGTCCTGTCACGGTTCGCCCAGGCACGGCTGCTCTCGGATCCCTCTGCCGTGCGCCAGTGGGAGTACGTGCGGCGCTCGCTCGCGGACTTCGGGTACGCGCTGACCGACCGGGGTATCCGACGCGGCCGCAACCCGATCGAGACCACTCTGGCGTTCTCCGCCGCCAAGGACCACGCGGCCGTCGAGATCCTCCAGCGAGAACTCGCCGGCGCCGACGGCGATAGGATCCGCGCGGTCGTCGTGACCGATTTCGTCGAGCACGGCAACAGCCGCGGTCTGGCCGGTGACGCACCCGCCGGGGCGCTCCGCACGTTCGGCCTCCTCGCCGTCGACGCTGTCACCTCCCGACTGCGCCCCGTGCTGCTCACCTCGCAGCACCTGCGTGTCCGCGCCGACGACGCCGCCGACACCGCGGTCGCGCTCGGCGAACTGCTCGGCGAGCCGGTCGGCATCGCGGAGGGCATCGGTCCCGTGCGCGACCTGCAGGTGCGCGCCGCCGGAAGCGGACGAGTCGTCGCGGCCGTGTCCGAGCTGATCCGCCGAGGCGATGTGCGCCTGCTCGTCGGCACCCGGGGGCTGCTCGGCGAAGGCTGGGACTGCCCGTCGGTGAACACCCTCGTCGACCTCACGACCGTGGCCACCTCATCGGGCACCCAGCAGCTGCGGGGGCGCACCCTGAGGCTCGATCCGGCATGGCCCGAGAAGGTCGCGCACAACTGGTCGGTCGTCTGCCTGATCCCGTCGCACGTCGACCTCGACGATGCGTCCGAGTCCCTGCGACTCCGTCGTCGGCATTCGCATCTGTGGGGCCTGAGCGCCGAGGGCGACGGCCGCATCGTCAGCGGACTGGGTCATGCGCTCACCCCACCCGCCGTCGAGGCGTGGACTCGTGTGCTCGACAAGGACCCGTCGACGACGATCGCGGATCTCGGCGCCCTCGTGCGCGCGCAGTGGCCCTCTCGGAGTCGGACGAGGGAGGAGTGGCGGATCGGCGAGCCGTACCGTGCCCACGAACGGGAGACGGTGTCGATCCGTCGGACGACCCGCGCCCCACTGCTTCGCGCCGCGCAGACGGCGAGGGCGGGAGCGGTCGGCGGCTTCCTCGCCGGCGCCGCGACGACAGGCGTGCTCGTCACCGTGCTCGCGCTCTTCGGGGTCTCCTTCGCCCCTGCCTTCGGGGTCGCGCTCGCGCTGATCGGGGGCGCTGTCGCTGCGACGGCATCCGCTGTGCGCATGCTCGTCCGCTCTCTGCGCGATCGCTCGAGGCCGGCCGATATCTACCGAGCCGCGGCGGTCGCCGTCGCCCGCACGCTGGAGGAGGCAGGACGCGTCGGGCGGATCGACGAGTCAGCGATCACTGCGCGTCCGGACGACGCCGACCCCACCTGCATCCGCATCGAGCTCGGCGGCTCCGTCTCGGACGCACGCGTGATCGCCGATGCCGTCGAGGAGCTCTTCGCACCGGTGCGCACACCCCGGTTCCTGCTGCGCATCGACGCGGCCGGGCTGCCGCGGGTCCGGGTGCTCGAACGCCTCGCCGACCGCCTCTCCCCCGGACGCACGCTTCTCGCAGTGCCTCGCCTGATCGCCCGGCGGCGCGGAGACGCCGAGCGCTTCTGCGACCATTGGCGGGCCCTGATCGGCACGTGCTCACTGCACGAGCTGAGCGGGGTGCAGGGACTCGCCCTGCTGCGTGTCGCGCGCAGCGCCGACAGCCGGGTGGACCCCGCAGAACCCCGGGCTCGTGTCTGGGGCTGATGCCCGACGCCGGTTCTCACCCCAACCGTAGGCAGCCGGGTTACGATCGGTTCACGCGCACCGCAGCGCCCACGCGAGAGGGAACGCATGCCAGAGAACCCGCCCCTGATCCCGGCCGTTGTCGACGCCGAGCAGTTCGCCGCGCAGACGTCTGCCATCGTCGAGTCCGTCGGACGGGTGATCGACGGCAAGCCGGATGCCGTGCGGAGCGCGCTCGTGTGCCTGCTCGCCGAGGGACACCTGCTGATCGAGGACGTGCCAGGCGTCGGCAAGACGATGCTGGCACGCGCGCTGGCCGCGAGCGTGGATGCGACCGTCCGCCGCATCCAGTTCACTCCCGACCTCCTCCCCGGCGATGTGACGGGCGTGAGCGTCTACAACCCCGTCGATCGCGAGTTCGAGTTCAAACGCGGCGCGGTTTTCGCGCACATCGTGATCGCCGACGAGATCAACCGCTCGTCACCCAAGACGCAGTCGGCGCTGCTCGAGGCCATGGAGGAGGGGCAGGTGACGGTCGACGGGTCGACCCACATGCTGCCCGATCCGTTCCTGGTCGTCGCGACCCAGAATCCGCTCGAGATGGAGGGGACCTATGCGCTGCCCGAAGCACAGCGCGACCGCTTCATGATGCGCATCTCGATGGGCTACCCGGATGCGGCGGCCGAGGCGCTCATGCTGCGACAGCGAGACACCGTGAACCCGCTCGCCGCGGTGCGAGCGGTCGCCGACGCGGCGTCGGTCTCGGGACTGATCGCCTGGGCGCGCTCCGTGCATGTCGCGCCGGCGCTCGAGGAGTACACGGTCGCTCTGGCGCAGGCCACCCGAGCCGACCCGAACCTGCACCTGGGTGCGAGCCCGAGGGCGACTCTTCAGCTGATCCGCGCCGCGAAGGTGTGGGCGGCGCTCGACGGACGCGACTTCGTGATCCCGGACGACGTGACCGCGCTGATCGTCCCGGTCTTCGCCCACCGACTCCTTCCCGCCCGCGGCGCGCACCGCGCCGGAGCCCAGCCGGTCGAGGCGGCTCTGCGGCAGATCGTCGAGCGCGTGCGGGTGCCCGTGACCGCGCGCTCCTGACCCGCCGCTCGCCATGCCTCGCCGTCGAACCCTCACCCTGCGGGGAACGGGTGCGCTCCTCTCCGGTCTCGGCTGCCTGATCGCGGCGAACATGCTGGGCGCGCCGATCCTCCTCTACATCGGCATCCTCCTTCTCGTGCTCACCGTCTTCTCGGTTCTCGTCGTGCGACTGCCGCGGCGCACGGGCACCGTCACGCGGCAGGTCTCGACCGACCTGCTGACCGTGTCGGAGACCTCGCGAGTGACCCTGCGCTTCACCCTGCGGGCCCTGCGCGTTCCCCGCGGCCTCTGGCGCGACGTGCTACCGCCCGCGGTGAGCGGCGACTCGGCGGGCGAGTACCCGTCCGAGACCGGCCAGCTGACCTATCTGATCACCGGCGTCCGTCGCGGCGTGTGGCCGATCGGCCCACTGGTGGTGCGCACCGTCGACCCGTTCGGTCTCGCGCAGCGCGAGCAGGCGTTCGGCGAGACGCGCACGGTCACCGTCGTCCCTGAGGTGTTCACGCTCGCGCCGCTGACCGTCAAGGTCGGGGCCGCCGGCGGGACCGCGCACACGTCCTCGAGCCGGCTCGGGCAGGGCAGCGACAATCTCTCGCCGCGCCGCTACATCCCGGGCGACTCGATGCGCCGCATCCATTGGCGGGCGACCGCGCATCGCGGACAGCTGATGGTGCGGCAGGAAGAGGAGGAGTCCAGCCCCGACGCTCTCGTGATCCTCGACCGCAGCGCCGCACGCTGGGCGCGCCCGGGTGATGCCGAGGACCCCGCTTTCGAGACCGCGGTGTCGATGTGCGCCTCCGTCGCCGTGCACCTCGTGCAGGAGGGATACGGCGTCGATGTGATCGACAGCGGCGGGACTCTGCTGGGCACGCTGCGCGGCCACGAAGACGATCGGGACGGCCTTCTCGTCGCCCTCGCGCTGGTCGGCCCGCGCGGCGAGCCCCGCGACCTCCCGACTCTGGTCGGTGGCACACCTCCGGGTCCGCTCGTCTACATCACAGGCGAGATCGACGACGAGGATGCCGCCCTGCTGCGCCCGTCCGGAGCGGCAGCGCCGATGCTGTTCGCGACCGCACCGGGCACCGGCGTCGTCGCGGCGGCCGAGCGGAACGGCTGGCGCTTCGCGAGACTCGGCGACGACATCGCAGAGGCGTGGGAGGACGTGCTGCCCGACCGCATCGGCGGCACCGCGGACCACCGGGGAGCGACCGATGTCCCGAGCTGAACGACAGGCCGAACGCGGATCCCGCCTGGCGTGGCACCGCGAGCATGAGCTGCCCGTCGGCACCGTCCTGCCGTCGGTGCTGGCTGCGGCGGCGGGGCTCGTCGCGATGTGGCCGTTCACCTCGGTCATCGAACCCGGCAGCTGGTCGTTCGCGGTCCTCGCCGTGGTCGTCGTCACGGCGCTCACGGGCATGACGTGTCGCACGCTGATGCGCGGCCGTCCGGCCTGGGCACGCGACCTCGTGACGATCGCCGTCCAGATCCTGGTGGTGATGGGCACCGTCATCCTGCTCGTCGCGGGCGACACCGCGGTGTTCGGCGTCGTGCCCACCGAAGCGACGTTCTACACCTTCCAGGCTCTCGCCGCCGCTGCCTGGGAGGAGATCGCGTTCGGTTCGGCCCCGCTCGCCGCATCACCGGGGCTCCAGGCGGTGATGGGCCTGGGGTTCGGCGTCGTCGCCATCCTGCTCGACCAGCTCGTCGCCCAGCGCGGCGCGATCCTCGCCAGCCTCCTCACCGCCGTCGTCGGATCCCTGCCGATGATCGCCACTCTCGGGGGTGTGAACGTCGTCTGGTTCGTGCTGCTCGGCATCCTGATCCTCGTGCTGCTGCGGTACACGGCGGCGCAGAATCCCGATTCGCCGCGGCGGACATCCGTGGCGGTCGCCGCCGGCGTCGGCGTCGCTGCGCTCGCGGCGACGGTGATCGTCGCACCGGTGCTGCCGGTCTCGGCCACTCTCACGGGTACAGGTACGGGGGTCACCGTCGATGCGTCGCTGCGCCTCGGCGATGACCTGCGACAGCCGAACCCTGTCGAGGTGCTCACGTTGGCGACGACGGCGGACACCGCGCCCTACCTGCGACTCACGACGCTGTCGTCGTTCGACGGGCGCGTGTGGGAGCCCGATCGCGGTGACCTGCAGGCGCAGAGCGAGGGATTCGGCCCCGACGAGTGGGCGGACGACATCGAGACGACCGACCAGAACACCTCCATCCGCGTGATCCGGATGTCGAGTTCATGGCTCCCCGTGCCGTACCCCGCGACCGGCGTGCAGGGACTTTCCGCCGCCTGGCGGGTGAGCCCCGAGAACCGCACTCTCGCGTCTCGCAACGGGGATGCCGTCGGCAACGACTACACGGTGCGGTCGCTCGAGGTCTCACCGACTCTCGAGCAGATCCGCGCGCTTCCCGCCGCTTCGCCGATCGTCGACCCCGACGCCGAGCCGGTCGACCTGCCGGACGTGATCGGCGAGACGGCGGCCGAGGTCACGGCGGACGCCACGAACGACTACGACCGCTTGGTCGCGCTCCAGTCGTGGTTCCGGAGCCAGTTCGCCTACTCTCTCGAGACCCCGGTCGACGAGGGCTTCGACGGCACCGGAGCCGATGCGGTCGCCGAGTTCCTCGAGGTGCGGTCGGGATACTGCATCCACTTCGCCGGGGCGTTCGCACTCATGGCGGAGAGCCTCGACATGGAGGTGCGCATCGTCGTCGGGTACCTCCCCGGGGCGCTGACCGAGACGACGCGCGGCGATGAGGCGGTGTACTCGGTCTCGAGCGACCAGCTGCACTCATGGCCCGAGGTCCTCTTCCCCGGCGTCGGCTGGGTCCCGTTCGAACCGACGGCGTCTCTCGGGGTTCCGACGGCCTTCAGCGCCGCGGCGACGACGGGCGGGGGCACGGGCGGCGCCGCGACGCCCGCTCCGACGGCGGCTCCCAGCACCGAGCAGACCTCGGGACCGGAGCTCGAGCGTGAGGATGCCGGCGACAACGCGGGCGCGACCGGGGAGCGTCGTCAGCTCGACCCCACTCCCGTCGTACTGACGACGCTCGGTGTGCTGGTGGTGCTGCTGATTCCCGCATTCGCCCGTCTCGCGCTGCGGTTCGCGCGACGCGGGCGCGCGCGGGACGGTGACGCCGGAGCCGCGTGGGCCGAGCTGCGGGCGACCATGCAGGATCTGCGCGTACCCCTGTCGGACGCCGAGACCCCTCGCATGCGCGGCGATGACCTCGTGAGAGACAGCGGCGTGAATGCCGACGCCATCAGAGTGCTCGTCGCCGCAGTCGAGCAGGCGAGCTATGCGCGCCCCTCGGCGAGCGCGGCCCGAGATCTCGACGCCGCTCTGATCGATGTGACGGCTCAACTGCGCCGCAGCGTCGATCGCTGGACGAGGGTCCACGCGTTCCTGCTGCCGCGATCGCTCTTCGTCAGCCGCCGCACCGACGTGCCGCTGCTCGTCTGAGTCGTCGTACCGCGACTGCCGAAGGTGGTGGCGAGGGGATCAGGCGGCGTGCAGCTCGCAGCGCACCGAGTCGCAGGATTCGCAGACGACGAACTGGGTGCGGCAGGCGGGGTCCGGGCAGTTCGCGGTGCGCTTGGTGGGCACACCGCAGCCGACGCACTCGCCGATGACGGCCGCGTGGTCGGAGAAGTCGACGGAGCCGCGCTTGTCGAACACGTAGAGCGACCCCTCCCAGAGGCCGTCGTCACCGTACTGCTCGCCATAGCGGACGATGCCGCCCTCGAGTTGGTACACCTCGCCGAAGCCGCGGGCTGTCATCAGGCTCGAGAGCACCTCGCAGCGGATGCCGCCCGTGCAGTAGGTGACGACCGGCTTGCCTTTGAGGTCGTCGTAGGCACCCGAGTCGAGCAGCTGCACGAAGTCGCGAGTCGTCTCGGTGTCGGGAACGACCGCTCCCCGGAAGCGGCCGATCTGCGCTTCGAGCGCGTTGCGTCCGTCGAAGAACACGACCTCGTCGCCTCGCTCCCCCATCAGCTCGTGCAGCTCTTCCGGTGTGAGCCGAGTGCCGCCGCCGATGACCCCGTTCTCATCGACCCGCAGTTCGCCCGGTGCTCCGAACGACACGATCTCGTCGCGCACCTTGACGCTGAGCTTCGGAAAGTCGACGCTACGACCATCGGCGTCGACGCCGGTGCCTTCGCTCCACTTGATGTCGGCGTTCTTGAACGGCGCATAAGACCGGAATGACCGCGCCCATTTCTTCAGCGACAGAAGGTCACCGCCCAACGTGCCGTTGACTCCGTCCTTCGAGATGAGGAGCCGTCCGCGCAGCCCGAGCGCTTCGCCGAGGTCGCGCTGCCACACTCGGATCGCATCCGGATCGGCGAGCGGGGTGAAGACGTAGAAGAGGACGATCTTGGGGGTTGCCACCCAGAGATCCTACGTCGCACGAGCGGGAGCCCGACGCCGCAGCGGCACCCGAGTGCCGAGAAGCCGCCCGACGTGACGATGCACCGCGGGCACGAGTCCGACGTGCTCTCCGGCGTCCGCGCGCGTGAGCAGCTTCGTCATCACGTACAGCTGAGAGACGATGCCGCTCTCGGTCTCGAGGTCCCGACGGAATCGCCGCGCGATCTGATCTGCCACGTGCGGAACGGCCAGGGAGTGTCCGAGCAGGAACGCCGGGTCATAGCCGCGAGGCGCCAGACCCCAGGACTCCCAGTCGGCGATCGCGAACGGCTCCCGGTGAAGGTTGTTCCAGTGCAGGTCGCCGTGGCTCGCCACCCAGTCGTCCTGGTCGACGTCGAGGTCGATGCCGAAGAACACGCCGATCCTGCGGCGCATGATCTCGGAATCGAGCACGGTGCGCTCCGTCGGCGTCGCCGCGACGGCGTCGAGGTTGCGTTCGAGCGCGGTCCACCACGTCTCGTCCAGCCCGGGCGTCCGCTCGAGCACGGATGTCGGAGCGCACACCCGACCGGGAAGCAGGCTCATGAGGTCGGCCCGATACACCAGCGGTCCTTCCTCCCACGCCCGCGCGTCGATCAGTCGGGGCTTCTCGACCCCGGTGATGGTCATCGCGTCCTGGTTGCCGACCCACCACGAGCTCCTCGCCCACTCGCTTCGAGCCCAGACGACTCGCAACCAGTATGAGGAGCCGGCCCGTTCGACGGCTGAGCCGATCGACCGGTCGCGCCATCCGAAGCGTGAACGGCCGATCGCATCGAGGCCGAGGTCTGCGAGAGCGCGGGAGTGTGCCAGGCGCAACGCGGTGCGCACAGGAGTGCTGGCCACGGTGGGCAGAGGGTCTGTCGCCATGAACGTCCTTCCGAGACGAGTTCGCCGATCGGTGTCGGCTGCGCGGCCGGGCTCACACACCCGGTCCGTGCGCTCTTATATGACTGCATAGTGTCTACGTTCGAGGCTAGAGAGCATCGCTTCGCGGGCGCAAGGCTCGGACACATCGCATACCGGTGGAGCAGCATCCCGCCGGATGATGCTCCTCACACGAGCTGGTCATGGGCTGCCCACCCGATCGGATAGACTGTTCAGGTTGTTCCTTGGTGACGTGTCCGAGCGGCCGAAGGAGCACGCTTGGAAAGCGTGTGTTGTGCAAGCAACCGCGGGTTCGAATCCCGCCGTCACCGCCAAAAAGCATGAAGGGTCTCCGCGCCAGCGGGGGCCCTTCATGTTTTTTATCGAGCACCGCGGGATTCGGGGAGGAGCGAGCGCAGCGAGCACCGGAATCCCGCCGCCCGGCCGAGAACTCAGTCGAACGTCACGCCGAAGCTCTGTCCGCCCGGCTCCGCAGGGAGCGGTGTCATGCCCAGCCGTGTGTAGAAGGCGGCGGCGCCCGTGTTGTTCGGGTCCATGCCCAGATGCAGCCCCCGCACTCCGCGACGGCGCAGTTCGCTGAAGAGCGTCTCGATCAGCTGGCGCCCGAGCCCTTGACCCTGGGTCTCGGGCAGGAGGTCGATGTGCAGGTGCGCGGGGTACTCCTCCGCGTTCGCGTCCCGGCCCGGGGCCTGCGCATAGCCGTATTCGATCATGCGATCCTCACGGGTGCTCGGCTCGTCGACCCTCGGGTACCGCTCCTGTCGCCTAGGCCACCACTCGTCGCGGAACCAGGTCGCGAAGGCATCCGTGTCGTCCGTCGCTACGATGTAGCCGATCACGCGCTCGTCGTCGGTCTCGACGACCCAGGCGAGGTCGGGGTGGCGTTCGACGTACGGCACGGCGAAGAGGTCACCCCAGAGCGAGTCGTCCGAGAAGATCCCGGTCGCGTCGGCTCCGGCATCCGCAGTCCTGACGCAGACGTCGTAGAGGGCGGCGCGGTCGGACGGACGATACGGACGGATGCGCGACAATGCTGCTCCTCGATGCGATGTGGACGGTGTCAGCCTACCGGCGCGACTGCGGGGTCGTCCCGCTGCGACGTCGACTGCACCCACGGCAGCAGCCAGGCCCCCAGCACGAGAACGACGCCGGCGCCGACCAGCGCACCGCCCAGCGTGTCGGTGGCCCAGTGCACCGACAGGAGAGTACGCGAGAGCGCCATCGCGACCACCCAGAGGATGCCGAGGATCGCGGTCCACACGCGAGGGAAGACCAGCCACAGGACCATCGCGATCGTCGCCGCGTTGGCGGCGTGCCCCGAGGGGAACGATCCGTAGTCGCTCACGACGATCATGTCCTCCGGGCGCGCTCGTCCGAACAGGTGCTTCAGCAGCTGCACGGCGCCGGCGCTCGCGAGGAACGCCACAGCGGCGAACACGGCGGCCTGCCATCGCCGAGCCACGAGAAGAGCGGTGATCAGCAGCAGCGGAACGAGCAGGATCGCTATCCACCCGCCGCCGATGCTGTTCAGCACCAACGCGAACGACAGCATCGCGTCGGTGCGGTACGTGCTGATCGTCTCGTTCCACCAGGTGTCGAAGCCGGGAGGCTCGGTGTACCCGAACACGATCGCCGCTCCGAGGAGCGTCGCCGCGACGAGCATCCCTATTCCCCACCACAGCAGCGTTCGTGATCTCATCGGACCATTCTGCCGGTCGGAAGCTGAAAGTCAGGGAGCCAGCATGCCGACAGTCCGTGGACGCACGATCAGCCACAGTGACAGGACCCCGATGGCCGCGCATCCGACCATCACGGAGGCCATGGTCGTGGCGGTGATCCCCGCACCCTGAGAGACCCAGCCGACGACCGGCGAGATCAGCCCTGCGACGCCGAAGTTCGTGGCTCCGATCACGGACGCCGCGGTGCCCGCCGCCTTGCCGTGCCTGTCGAGAGCGAGCACCTGCACGTTCGGGAAGGTGAAGCCACAGGCCGTCATGAAGACGAACAGCGGGATGACCGTGCCCCACAGCCCGAGGCCGAGCTGATCGGTCACGATGATGGCGATACCCGCGAGAAGCAGGACCGCCGTCGAGTAGGCCATGACCCACTGCGGTCCGAAGCGCGCGGCGAGTCGCGAGGCCGTCTGCACGCCGGCGACGACACCGAGCGAGTTGACCGCGAACAGGAGACCGTACTGCTGCGCGTCGAGCCCGTGCGTCTGCTGGAACAGGAACGGCGAGGCAGACAGGTACGAGAACAGACCCGAGAAGGTCATGCCCCCGATGATCAGCACGCCGATGAAGACGCGATCGGAGAACACCGAGCGGTAGCGCTGCATAACTGTCGCGCCGCCCTTCTCCTGGCGGCGTGCGATCGGCAGCGTCTCGGGGATGAAGACGATGGCCGACACGAGCATCACGACGCCGTACAGGGCCAGCACGACGAAGATGCCGCGCCACGGCATCAGCGTGAGCAGCCATGAGCCGATCAGCGGGGCGATCACCGGGGCGACGCCCGACACGAGGGCGAGCCGCGACAGCATCACCACGAGCCTGCGGCCGCCGAACAGATCGCGGACGATGGCCATGGCGACGACGCCGCCCGCGGCCGCTCCCACGCCCATCAAGACTCGCGCGCCGCTGAGCAGCGGAAGGGTGGGCGCGTACGCCGCCGCCGCACTGGCGAGCACGTGCAGCGCTGTCACGACGATCAGCGGGATACGGCGGCCCACTTTGTCACTGAGCGGCCCCACGACGAGCTGGCCGAGCGCGAAGCCGATCATCGTGCCCGTCAGGGTCAGCTGGATCGCTGCCGCCGTGGTCTCGAAGTCCTGCTCCAGCACCGGGAAGGCAGGCAGATACAGGTCGATCGTGAACGGGCCGAGCGCGGTGAGCGCGCCGAGCAGCACGATGTACAGGGCTCGGCGGCCGTTCGAGATCGAGTCGCCGGGGTGCAGCATGATCGGCGCGGTGGCCGGGTTCGAGCCGAGCGTGCGGATCGCGCCCGTCGACGACGGGATGCGGATGCTGCCCGTGGCGGTCCGCTCGGGAGCGGGGGCGGTCGGGATGGAGTCAGTGCGTGGAGCGTCGGGCACGACGGTCCTTCCGGAGTTGGAGGGGATCAGGTGAGTCGCGAGGGATCACGTCGCGAGAGCGGCCGAGTCCGCGACGGAAGTCGAATCGATTCGATCCGGGCGAAGTCTCCATGCTACAGCCCGCTCGCGCCCACCTGCGTGCGCCATCGACGCTGAGGGGTCAGCCCAGGCGAGCGAGCCCCTGCTCGAGGTCGGCGATCAGGTCGTCGACGCCCTCGATGCCGACGGACAGCCGAACGACGTTCTCGGGCACGGCGAGCGCGGTGCCCCGCACCGAGGCGTGGGTCATGTCCGGCGGGTATCCGATCAGCGACTCGACACCGCCGAGGGACTCCGCGAGCTGGAACAGCTCGGTCGATTCCGCGAACGACTTGGCTGCATCGGCACCGGCGGAGAGACCGAGTGACAGCATCCCGCCGAACCCGCTCATCTGCCGCGTGGCGACGTCGTGCCCCGGGTGAGAGGCGAGCCCCGGGTAGTACACGGTCGCGAACTCCGGGCGGCCGGCTGCCCATTCGGCGATGGCCTGCGCGTTCTCGGAGTGCTGGCGCACCCGCACCGCGAGCGTCTTGATGCCGCGGGTCGTGAGCCAGGCGTCGAGAGGCGCGGAGACCGCACCCACCGCGAACTGCTGGAACTTGACCTGCTCGAAGAAACGGTCGTCGCGGAACACGACAGCACCGCCCAGCACGTCGGAGTGCCCGCCCAGGTACTTCGTGGTGGAGTGCACGACGAGATCGGCGCCGAGCGAGAGCGGCTGCTGCAGTGCCGGTGAGGCGAAGGTGTTGTCGACGACGGCGATCGCCCCGGCCGCGTGGGCGATCTCGGCGATGAGCTCGATGTCGACGATCTTCAGCAGCGGGTTGCTGGGCGTCTCGACCCAGACGATCTTCGTCTCGGGCCGGATCGCCGCGCGCAGCTCGTCGACGTCCGACAGCTCGACCGTCGTGGTCTCGATGCCCCAGGGCGCGAGCACCTTGGTGAGCAGGCGGTAGGTGCCGCCGTAGACGTCGTTTCCGAGCACGATGTGATCGCCCGGTCGGAGGATGCCGCGCAGCAGCGCATCCTCCGCAGCGAGCCCCGACGCGAACGACAGCGCGCTCGCGCCGCCTTCGAGTGCGGCGAGCTGCGTCTCGAGCGATGACCGTGTCGGGTTGCCGGCTCGGTTGTACTCGTACCCGTCTCGGAACCCGCCGATGCCGTCCTGCACATGCGTCGAGGCCTGATAGATCGGCGGGATGATCGACCCGGTGGTCGGGTCAGGCGCCTGACCTGCGTGGATGGCTCTGGTGGCGAAGGCATGCTCGGACATGTCCCTCAGCCTACGTCCGCTCCGGCGACCGCATCCGCTCCTGTTACGTCCGGCGTCCGTGCGGGATCAGCGGGAGATGTACGACAGCAGGTCCTGTCGCGTGAGCACCGTGTGCGGCTTGCCGTCGAGGGTGACGAGCAGCGCGTCGACGTCGGCGAGCGCCGCACGTGCCTGCGCGATCGGCGCGTGGATGCCGATGAGGGGCAGCCTGTCCCCCACATGATCGCCCACGGCGTCCGCGGGCTTCGCATCGCCTCGGAACAGCAGGTCCAGCAGCCCCTTCTCGTCGACCGTGCCGACCACCTCGCCCATCATGACCGGCGGCTCGGCGCTCAGCACCACCAGCTGAGAGACGTCGTACTCGGTCATCATGCCGATGGCCTCGAGCACGGTGTCGGTCGGATGCGCGTGCACCAGATCGGGGATGCCCTCCCCCAGGCGGGCCGTGCGCGCGGCGAGCACGTCGCCGACGGTCTCGCCCTCCTCCACCTCGCTGAACCCGTACGAGCGCATCCAGCCGTCGTTGAAGATCTTGCCGAGATACCCGCGCCCGCCATCCGGAAGCAGCACCACCATCACGGCGTCCGCCGGCAGATCACGCGCCACCCGCAGCGCGCCGACCACGGCCATGCCGCTGGAGCCTCCGACGAGGATGCCCTCTTCTCGCGCGAGCCGCCGGGTCATCGCGAACGACTCGGCGTCGTCGACGGCGACGATCTCGTGCGGCACGCTCGGGTCGTAGGCGCCGGGCCAGATGTCCTCGCCGACTCCCTCGACCAGGTACGGGCGCCCGGTGCCGCCGCTGTAGACGCTGCCCTCGGGGTCGATTCCGACGATGCGGACCCGATCGTCCGACACCTCCCGCAGATACCGGCCGGTTCCGGTGATCGTGCCCCCGGTGCCGACCCCGGCGACGAAGTGCGTGACGCGGCCGTCGGTGTCTCGCCAGATCTCGGGGCCGGTGGTCTCGTAGTGGCTGCGCGGCCCGTTGGGGTTCTCGTACTGGTTGGGCTTGAACGCCCCAGGGATCTCGCGGGCGAGCCGGTCGCTCACGCTGTAGTACGACTCGGGGCTGTCTGCCGCCACCGAGGTCGGCGTGACGACCACCTCGGCACCATAGGCGCGCAGCACGTCGATCTTGTCCTCGCCGACCTTGTCCGGCAGCACGAAGACGCACTTGTACCCGCGCTGCTGGGCGACCAGCGCGAGTCCGACGCCGGTGTTGCCGCTGGTCGGCTCGACGATCGTGCCGCCCGGCCGCAGGTCGCCCGAGGCCTCGGCCGCGTCGATGATGCGCGAGGCGATGCGGTCCTTCGCGGAGCCGCCGGGGTTGAGGTACTCGAGCTTCACGAGAACCGTGCACTCCACGCCCTCGGTGACGTGCTGGAGCTTCACGAGGGGCGTGTCGCCGACGAGGTCGACGATGGAGTCTGCGTACTTCATGTTCACAGCGTACGTGCGACGATGCCGCGACCGGGGCTGTGTTGCGCCCGATCGCGGCATCGTGTGCTCGACCTGTCTCCGAGGGCCGATCAGCCCTTGGTGGACCCCGCCAGGAGTCCTCGCACGAAGTACCGCTGGAGCGAGAAGAAGACGATCAGCGGGACGATGATCGACACGAAGGCTCCTGCGGTGAGCAGGTACCATCCCTCGCCGCGACCGGTGATCTCGGCGAGCACCTTCGTGATCGGCGAGGCGGCGCCGTCGGCGAACACGAGGGCGACGAGCAGGTCGTTCCACACCCACAGGAACTGGAAGATCGCCACCGACGCGATCGCCGGCATCGTCAGCGGAAGCACGATCCGGAAGAAGATCTGTCCGCGGGAGGCGCCGTCGACGCGAGCCGCCTCGATGATCTCCCCCGGGATCTCCGACATGAAGTTGTGCAGCAGGTAGATCGCCAGCGGCAGCGCGAACATCGTGTGCGCGATCCACACCTGTGCGTAGCCGCCCGAGGCGTCCAGTCCCTGCGTCACCTGGACGCCGAACAGGTTGATGCCCCGCGAGAACGACGACAGCAGCGGCACCAGAGCCATCTGGATCGGCACGATCTGCAGCGCGAACACGAAGATGAACAGCGCGTTGCGTCCCTTGAAGTCGATCCAGGAGAACGCGTAGGCCGCCATCGCCGCGATCATGAGCGGGATGAGCGTGGCGGGGATCGTGATCACGATGGAGTTGAAGAACGACTCCAGGATCGTCAGCTGCGTCGTTCCGGACTGCAGCACGGCGACATAGTTGTCGAGCGTCAGCTGCGGGTTGGTGAAGACCGTCCACCAGCCGCTCGTCTCGATCGCGTCCCTCTCACGGAACGACGAGATGAACAGGCCGAGCGTCGGGATCGTCCACACCACGGCGATCACGATCGATGCGACGGTGGCCCACGGACGGCTCAGGCGCTTGCGCGCGCGGCCGGCCGAGGCTTCGAAGCGTCCGGCGGTGGTGATCGCCCTCGTGCTCTGTCCGGTGTCTGAGTTCACGGTGTCGGTCATCGGATCTCCCGCTGCTTCTTGATCTGGCGCGCGTTGTAGATCACGATCGGGAGCACCAGGATGAACAGGATGACGGAGAGCGCAGCGCTGCGTCCCGCCTCGAACTTGGAGAACTGCGTGTACATCTCGTTCGCGAGCACCGAGGTGCCGTAGTTGCCACCGGTCATCGTGCGGACGATGTCGAAGACCTTCAGCGAGGCGATCGAGATGGTGGTGAGGACGACGATCAGCGCGGGGCGGATCGACGGGATCGTCACCGAACGGAATCGCTCCCACGCGTTCGCGCCGTCGAGCTCGGCCGCTTCGAGGAGCTCTGTGGGAACTCCCTTGATCGACGCCGACAGGACGACCATCGCGAAACCGGTCTGCACCCAGATCAGCACGACGATGAGGGCGAGGTTGTTCCACGGCCCGTTGAGCAGGAACTGCTGCGGCTCTCCGCCGAACCAGACCAGGATCTGGTTGAGCAGACCGATCTGCTCGAACTCCGGACCGCGGTAGGCGTAGACGAAGCGCCAGATGATGCTCGCGCCGACGAACGAGATCGCCATCGGCATGAAGACGAGGAGCTTGTAGATCTTCTCGCCGCGGGTCTTGTCGATGAACACCGCGTAGGCCAGACCGACGATGGTCGAGAGCGTCGGGACCAGGAGCACCCAGACGATCGTGTTCACGACCGAGGTGACGCCGTCGGACTGCGTGAAGATCCAGAGGTAGTTCGAGAAGCCGACGAAGTCGCTGCCGGTGGAGTTCCAGAACGACGCGTAGACCGTCTGGATGGACGGCAGGATCAGGCCCGCGAGCAGCAGCAGCATGGCCGGGGCCATGAATGCCACGAGCTGGATCAGGTACCCGGCTCCGTCGCGGGAACGGTAGTCGAGGAAGAAGAACAGGGCGCCGACGGCGACCGCTACTCCCATCGCCCAGTAATAGGAGTTGAAGAACCACATCACCGCGAACGGGATGAGCAGGCACATCGCCAGGCGGATGCCGGTATAGAGCGCGCCCTTGCGGGGCGCGATGTCGACGAGAAGCAGGATGACGACGACGACCACCGCGAACGCGATGACGACGGCGAGAGCCTGGGCGATCGGGGGCAGAGACCCGATCCATTGGAAGAACACAGTCGCGTTCATGGATTCCCCTTCATGAGACGGAGCTGATCAGCGGTCCGCGCGGCGATGCGCGGACCGAGAGGGAGAAGGTGGGCCGCCCGACGGGGCGGCCCACCTCATCCGATCAGCTGGAGGGCCAGCCGGTCTCGATCTGGGTCAGGACCTCGTCGGTCGAGGTGCCGTTGATCCAGGCGACCATGCCCTTCCAGAAGGTTCCCGAGCCGACGGCGCCGGGCATCTGGTCGGATCCGTCGAAGCGGAACGTGACCGAGTCGTCCTGGAGCAGCTTGATCGACTCCTGCAGGATCGGGTTCTCGACGGCCTCGATGTCGACGCCCTTGTTCGCAGACGTCACGCCACCGAGCGCCAGACGGCTGTCGGCCCACTCGGGGCTCGAGAGGTACTCGAGCACCTTCTGCGTCGCCTCGTCGTCGCTGAACGCGCCGACGATCTCGCCACCACCGGTGATGAACGTCTCGTCCTCGCTCTGGCTCGGAAGCAGGAACGCCCACACGTCGCCGTCCTCGGCGATGTTCGTGCCCTCGGGGAAGAAGCCCGACAGGAACGACGCCTGGTGCGTCAGTGCGCACTCGCCGCTCGCGACCGCAGGGGCCACGTCGCCGAATGCCGTGGAGTTGACCGAGCGCACGTCGCCGAAGCCGCCGTTGACGTAGGCCGGGTTGAGCAGGATCTCGCCGGTGGCGTCGAACGCCTCCTTGATCTGCGGGTCGGTGAAGGGGATCTCGTTCTTGACCCACTGGTCGTAGACGTCGGCGCCCGCGTTGCGGAGCACGAGGTCCTCGATCCAGTCGGTGCCGGGCCAGCCGGTCGCCACACCCGACTCGAAGCCGGCGCACCATGGTGCCTTGCCGCTCTTCTCCTGGATGGTCTGGGTCAGTGTGAGCAGCTCGTCCCAGCTCGTGGGCTCCTGGACTCCCCACTCGGCGAACTTCGTCGGCGAGTACCAGACCCAGCCCTTGACGCTCGCCATGAGCGGCGCGCCGTAGAACTCGTCCTCGTAGGTGCCGAAGTCGACCCATCCCTGCGTCCAGTACTCCTTGGCGTTCGCCTCGACGGCGTCAGGGGCCGGCTTCAGGAAGTCGCGAGCCGCGTAGTCCGCGAACAGACCCGGCTGCGGGAAGATCGCGATGTCGGGCGGGTTGCCGCCCTGTGCACGGGTGCCGAGCTGAGTCTCGAAGTCCTGGCTGCCCTCGTACTTGATCGTGATGTCGTTCTCCTTCTCGAAGTCCGCCCAGGACTCTGCGAGAAGTTCTGCCTCTCCTTCGACGATCGTGCCGTAGATCGTGACGGTGTTGTCTCCGCCGCCGCCTTCTCCCCCGCCGTCCGTGCCGCCGGGAGCACCACAACCGGCGAGCGCGATGCCCGCGACTCCCAGCAGTGCGATTGGCGCGTAACCCCGGGAACGCTGTGACAGACCCATGTGAATTCTCCTCTTCGAGTTTCCCGGCTCCCACGACATTCCGCGCCGCCCCTCGGCACAGAATCGGGAACCGATTCCAGGACAACCTATCGGGGTCCGACGCCGCGGCACAATAAGCCAGGATCACAGACTGACAACCATTCGCAGTGCCCTGGCACGAACCATGGGAGCGCTCCCTCACAATTCCTGTGGAACCGGTTCCTTTTCGTCCCTGCGACCCGTTACGCTGTCATCGGCGCAGGGGTGGGGGCTCGCGTCGCAGTCATGGTCGAGGAGGACCGGATGAGCACGATCGCCGACGTCGCGGCGCGCGCTGGCGTGTCGAAGGCGACGGCGAGCCGAGCACTCAGCGGCCGCGGTTACGTCTCGGAAGACACCCGCAAGCGGGTCGCCGATGCTGCCGGAGAACTCGCCTATGTCGCACACTCCTCCGCGACGAGCCTCGCCACGGGCCGCACGCAGACCGTCGGAGTCATCATGCCGCCGGTCGACCGCTGGTTCTTCTCGGAGCTGCTCGCCGGCATCCAGGAATCGCTGTTCGCCCTCGACTACGAGCTCGCCCTCTACGGCATCCGCGAAGGCAGCGAGACCCGCGAGCGCCTGTTCGACGTCGTGCTGCCCGGGCGACGGTTCGACGGGATCATCGCCGTCGGCATCCAGCCCAGCGCACAGGAGCTCGAACGTCTGCACCGCTCCGAGCGACCGCTCGTCAGCGTCGGTCCGTACAGTGAGGGATCCAGTGCCGTGTCGATCGACGACATCGCCGCCGCCCGGATCGCCACCGAGCACCTGATCGAACTCGGCCATACCGATATCGCGTTCGTCGGCGGATCCATGGATCCGGACCATCTCAGCTTCGGCGACGCCCAGCGCGTGGAGGGATATCTCGAGGCTCTCGCCGCGGCGGGACTCGAGGCGGTCGCGAGGATCGCGGACAGCCGCCCGACCATGCCCGGCGGCTACGCCGCCGCCGTCGAGCTCCTCGGTGACCGCAGAGGACGCCCCACCGCGATCGTCGGCGTCTGCGACGAGGCGGCGATCGGCGCGATGATCGCGGCACGTCGCCTGGGCATCGCCGTGCCGACCGAGCTCAGCATCGTCGGAGTCGACGACCACCAGCACGCCGAGATGTTCGCGCTCACGACCATCAGGCAGTCACCGCGCGAACAGGGCCACGAGGCAGTGCGCCTGCTGCGGCAGCAGATCGACCACCCGGATTCTCCGCGCGAGCGCACCGTGACGACATCCTCGCTGGTCGTCCGGAGCTCCACCGCCGGACGACGCTGACCGCTCCTCTGCGGATCTGCGCCCCGGACGCACGAAAGCCCCGGGCGGACCCGGGGCTTTCGTGAAGCGTTCAGACGCTTCCAGGGCGAGGCATCACGCCGCGACCTGGAACGGATTACTTGAGGGTAACCGTGGCGCCTGCCTCTTCGAGGGCAGCCTTGGCCTTCTCGGCTGCTTCCTTGTTCGCGCCCTCGAGCACGGCCTTGGGAGCACCGTCGACGACGGCCTTGGCCTCGCCGAGACCGAGCGAGGTGAGCTCGCGGACGGTCTTGATGACCTGGATCTTCTTGTCGCCGGCAGCCTCGAGGATGACGTCGAAGGAGTCCTTCTCCTCAACCTCTTCAGCAGCGCCGCCGCCTGCGCCTGCAACGGCGACGGGGGCAGCAGCGGTGACCTCGAACTTCTCCTCGAACGCCTTGACGAAGTCGTTGAGCTCGACGAGGGTCAGGCCTGCGAACTGCTCGAGCAGCTCCTCAGTGGTGAGCTTAGCCATGATGTATCTCCTAGATAGGTGGGTTTGTTGAACGAGATCGTGGGTCGCTCACGCGGCCTCAGCGGTCTCCAGCTTTTCGCGAAGAGCATCGATGGTGGCAGCAGCCTTGCCCATCGTCGCCTTCATCATGCCCGCAGCCTTCGCCAGCAGAACCTCACGGCTCTCGAGCGCGGCGTACTTGTTGACCTCGTCGGCAGAGAGGGCGTTGCCCTCGAAGATGCCGGACTTGATCACGAGAAGCGGGTTGGCCTTGGCGAAGTCACGAAGAGCCTTGGCAGTGGCGACGAAGTCGCCATGCACGAACGCGACAGCCGACGGACCCTTGAGGTCGTCGTCCAGCGCGGTGATGCCAGCCTTGTTGGCGGCGATCTTGGTCAGCGTGTTCTTCACCACGGCGTACTCAGCGTCCTGACGGATGCTGTTGCGCAGCTCCTTGAGCTGGGCAACCGTCAGACCGCGGTACTCGGTCAGCAGAACGGCAGTCGAGTTCTCGAATGACTTCGTGAGCTCGGCAACCGATGCGTCCTTCTGCGCCATGGTCACTCCTTGGTGTGTACGAGGCGCCTCACGGAGGTGAGGCGCCGACCCCTGACCGCATGCAACAGAAAAGCTCCGGCGCAAGCGCACGGAGCTTTGAAAGTTCGTGTCCTGCGCGGGCCCCTGCTGAGCAGAGCTTCGATCGCCTCGCGTTCTCACGCACGACGATGACCAGCGGTCTTCGGTTGTTCCCAGGCTACCTCATCGACCGCCGCCCCTCAAATCGGACGTCAGTCCCGGTGCGCCGCGCGTCCCCGGTGCCCGGCGAGTGCGTCGGCGGCCCGGATGAGACTCAGGTGCGAGAGCGCCTGCGGAGTGTTGCCGGCCTGCCGCTGGTGTCCGACGTCGTACTCCTCCGAGAGCAGGCCGAGATCGTTCGCCATCGCCATCACTCCGGCCATGAGGTTCTGCGCGTCGCCCGTGCGCCCGCTCGCCGCATACTGCTCGACGAGCCAGAAGCTGCAGGCGATGAAGGGATGCTCCCCTCCACCGAGTCCGTCGACCCCGGACTCGGTGCGGTAGCGCCGCACGAATCCGTTCACGAGCAGGCGACTCTCGATCTCGGCGACGGTGCGCAGCATGCGCGGATCGTCGGCGGCGCAGTACCCGACCTGGGGCAGCAGCAGCAGCGAGGCATCGACGTCGCCGGATCCGTAGTGCTGGACGAAGTGGCCGCCCTCCGCATCGACACCGCGGTCGTCGATCTCGCGACGCAGGCGATCGCGCACGCCCTCCCATCGCTCGGCATCGCCGGCGAGACCATGCTCCCGCACGGCACGGACTCCCCGGTCGAGCGCGGCCCACATCATGACCCGCGAGTGCGTGAACCACTGCGGCTCGCCCCGGATCTCCCAGATGCCGTTGTCGGGGCGATCGATCGACGCGATCACCTGCTCGACGAGCGCGCGCTGCAAGGGCCAGGAGAAGTCCCCCTCTTCCAGACCCGCGATCCTGGCCGCCTCGAGAGCGACCAGGACCTCGCCGATCACATCACCCTGGTATTGGTCGACGGCCCCGTTGCCGATGCGCACCGGCGCTGAACCGTCATAACCGGGGAGACTGGTCAGCTCACGCTCGAGGAGATCGCGCTCACCGGCGATCCCGTACATGATCTGCACCTCCCGCGGTTCCCCCGCGACGGCCCGGAGCAGCCAGCGACGCCACTGATGCGCTTCGGCGAGGAAGCCATGAGCGATCAGCGCCTCGAGCGTCAGCGCGGCATCCCGCAGCCAGACGAAGCGGTAGTCCCAGTTGCGCGAGCCGCCGAAGTCCTCGGGCAGCGAGGTCGTGGCCGCGGCGACGATGCCTCCGGTGTCCTTGTTGGTGAGCGCACGCAGCACCAGCAGAGAGCGGACGACGGCGTCGCGATGCGGGCCGTCGTGGCGGATCCCGCTCGCCCATCCCTGCCACCATGCCCGCGTCCCGGCGATCGCCTCTTCGACGTCGAGCGGCTTCGGCGCGTGCTCATATGAGAGGAACCAGCTGAGCGTGAGGTCCCGGATCTCGTCGGGGCCGACCGTCACCGTCGCCCGGTGCCGATGGTCCTCGGCGTGGAATCGCACGCCGCGCACGATCACCGACTCGGGCCCGGCCGTCGCATGCAGCGCCGGGTGATCCGGAGTGCCGACCTGCCGCACCCACGGCAGCCGACGGGAGTAGTCGAAGTGCAGGCGCAGCTCGGTGTCGAACTCGACGCTGCCCGAGACGCCGACGATCCGTCGGATGACCTCGGTGCGCGTCGGCTGGATCGGCATGAACTCGTGCACCTCCGCGACGCCCTCCGCCGTCTCCCACCGGGTGACCAGGATGAAGGTGTCCGAGAGGTAGTACCGCGTCGATGTCGCCCCGGCATCGCTCGGGCGCAGCGTCCAGCATCCGTGACCGGGGTCGCCCAGGAGAGCGCCGAACACCGAGGACGAATCGAAACGCGGAAGGCACAGCCAGTCGATGCTGCCGTCTCGCGAGACGAGCGCGCCGGTGCGGCAGTCGCTGAGCAGGGCGTAGTCCTCGATCGGAGCGGGCATCGACCGAGTCTGGCATGTTCACCCGAGGGTCGGAGCGATTACGGTGAGAACATGACCGATGCGACGACGCTGATGATCCTCGGTGCAGGCGGCGACCTCACCTCTCGGCTCCTCCTGCCCGCTCTGGGCCAGCTGCTGAAGAGAGAACCCGCGCGTTCGGTGCGGATCGTCGGCGCCGATCGCGAGGAGTGGACGGATGCCGAGCTGCGGGCCGTCGTCGACACGGCCTTCGCCTCGATGGACGCCGAGGACGCGGCAGCCCGTGTCGACGTCACCTACGCCCGCACCGACATCACGCGCGCCGACGATCTGCGTGCGGTGCTCGGCGGGCTCACCGGCCGCGTGGCCCTCTACTTCGCAGTGCCTCCGGCCGTGGCGGCGGCGTGCATCGCCGCACTCACGCCCGACCTGCTGCCCGCGGGCGCGATGCTCGTGATGGAGAAGCCGTTCGGCACCGACGAGTCGAGCGCCCGCGAGCTGAATCGCATCCTCACCGCCCTCGTGCCCGAGACCCAGGTGTTCCGCGTCGACCACTTCCTGGGTCGCTCGACCACGCTGAACCTCCTCGGCGCACGGTTCGCGAACCGCATCCTCGAACCGCTCTGGTCTGCGGAGAGCATCGAGTCCATCGACATCGTCTACGACGAAGCGCTGGCGCTCGAGGGGCGTGCGGGTTACTACGACAAGGCCGGCGCACTGGTCGACATGATCCAGAGTCATCTGCTCCAGGTGCTCGCGGTGCTCGCGATGGAAGAGCCCGCCACCCTCGACGAGGTCGACTTCCGCGCCGCGACCGGCGCGGTGCTCCGCGCGACCACCGTGTGGGGCGACGACCCCGCCGGGTCGTCTCGCCGCGCCCGCTACACCGCGGGAGAGATCGACGGCACCGCGAAGCCCTCGTACGTCGACGAACCCGGCGTCGACCCGGGTCGGGAGACCGAGACGCTCGCCGAGGCGACCTTCGAGGTCCGCAACGCGCGCTGGGCGGGAATCCCGTTCCGGCTCCGCTCCGGCAAGGCCCTCGGAACGCCCGCCAGAGAGATCGTCGTGCGCTTCCGTCCTGTCCGCCATCTGCCCCGCGGGCTCACCGGCACGTCCGACGGAGCGGTGCTGCGCTTCTCGCTCGGTCCCGACCGGATGTCGCTCGAGCTGAACCTGAACGCATCCGAGGACCCGCTCGAGCTGGAACGCGCGATCCTGTCCGCGGAGCTCGGCGAGGGCGCGCTCAAGGCGTACGCCGAGGTGCTGTCCGGCGTCCTCGACGGGGATCCGATGCTCGCCGTGCGGGGAGACGCCGCCGAGCAGTCGTGGCGGATCGTCGCCCCCATCCTCGAGGCGTGGCAGCGGGGCGATGTGCCGCTCGACGACTACGTCGCCGGATCCGCCGGCCCGGAGGCGTGGCCGACGCACAGCTGAGTCTCTGCCGGGGTCGAACGCCCGAGGGAACGCCCCGGGCGGCGTGTGCGGGAGGGAGAGTCGGCGACCGGGGTTACCCTCGATAGGTGACCCCCGAACTCCAAGCTCGCATCGTCGCGGACTCCCGCGACCGCGTCGCCTGGATGCGGGCACGGTCCCGTGGGATCACCGCCACGGACGTCGCCGGACTCACGAGCGAGCGGTCCATCGCCCGCGCCGCCGACTCCAAGCTCGGCGGCGGGCCCCGGTTCGGAGGCAACGCCTACACCGATCACGGACGCCGCCGCGAGCCCGAGATCGCCGCCTGGGTGGCGGCGACGCACGGCATCCTCCCCTCCTCCGCCCTGTTCCGCGCTGAGGTCGAGCACCGCCATCTCGCGACTCCCGACGGTATCGCCGTCGACGCCGACGGTCGCGTGAAGCTCGCGGAGATCAAGACCACGAACAAGGCGTTCCGCGGCATCCCCCGCACCTACCTGCGCCAGGTGTGGTGGCAGCAGCACGTGCTGGGCGCCGAGCGCACGCTCTTCGTCTGGGAGGAGCACGTCGACTTCTCCCCCATCCATGACGAACCCCGCTGCGTCTGGATCGACCGCGACGACCGCGAGATCGCTAAGCTCGTCGGCCTCGCCACAGATCTCATCGACGAGCTCTACCGGCGCACCACCGGTCAGCAGGTGCCGACCCGCATCGCGGATGCCGCGGCGGCCGCCGCCGCCAGCCGGCGCGAGCACCTGCGCGAGCGCGATGCGTTCCGCGCTCTCGCACTCGCCGACTGAGCCGGTCCGCACCGCACGAACTCACGTGCAGGACGCGTTGAGCCCGAGCAGCGCGATCGACAGCTGGCGCGAGGTCCCGGCCGACACCCAGGACGTACCGGCCAGGAGGTTGGTCACCGTCAATGTCGTGGTGCTGCCGAGAAGGTTGGAGATGAGGCTGGCGAGCAGACTCTGAGTGAGGACGGCGGTGTGGGTGTAGAGGCCGCCGGCAGGACCTGTCGTGGTGATGTTCGCCGCCGGGACCACTGCTGTCGTCGCTCCCTGGGTGAGTGTGAGCCTGACCCCGCTGGCGGGATACACCGACGTCCACACGAGCCGGACGTTCTGGAAGACGCCCAGACCGTTGTTCGCCACCGTGCAGGCGATGATCGTGGCGGGGGGAACGCGGAACGCCGTGATCGTGGCTCGACCGTACTCCGGGTCGGTGAATGCCGCGTCGGTGATCTGCGCCGGCGGCGCGAGGGCCACTCCGCAGAGCAGCGCCGCACCGGCGACTCCGGCCAGGACGCGCTGCCGCCGCACGATCACGACTCGCCTCGGTGAGCTCCGGTGCTGCGGCGGCGCCGGGTCGCACTCAGCGCGGCACCACCGGCCACCAGGGCCAGCGCCCCGCCGATCGCCCAGGGAGCGAAGGGCGCACCGCCCGTCGTCGCCAGCCCGCCGTCCGGTCCGACCGTCGCGGACTCTCCGGCGCCGCGTGCATGCACGCGCACCTGGGTGCTGCCGTCGTCCGCGCCGTCCAACGCGATGACGAGCCTGAGGTGGGCCACCTCTGTGTCGGCCATCTCGACGAGCGGTACCTCGAGGCCGTCACGAGGTATCGACCAGCCGGACTCGAGTGTGGTCGCGCCTCCCCGGCATCCGCTCTCATCCCACTCCTGCGCACAGCGGAGCACGTCCATCACCAGCGCCGCACCGCCGCTCGCACTGACTCCGACCGCCACGGTCCCGGGGTCCGGTGCCTCCGCGCTCACCGTCACATCCCACTGCACGGGCTGGCCCGGCAGGAGGCTCGACGCGGCATCCCAGTCGGCGACGGAGACCAGCCGCAGCACCTGCCCCTGCACGACCTCGGTCGAGGGGGCCGCCCACGCCGGACTCACCGCGACGAGCGCTGCGCAGACGACCGCACAGGCACCCGCGACGCACGCCACCCGCCGGTTCATCGGTCGACTCCCGCCGGATCGACCTGCTCGCGACTCTCCTTCCGGGAGCGCGGCCAGAACGCCCAGACGACGAGGACCGTCGCGCCGATCGTGAGTCCGCCCAGCACGTACGGATCGCCCATCGCGACGATCACGGTCGCGATGCCGGGGATCGAGAACAGCACGATCCGAACGGTCTGCACGGTGTACGGATACGGATCGTCGGCCGCGTTCGCGTCTCCGCGCATCGTGATCACCCGTTCGTCCGCACTCGCACCGGGAGCGATCGAGGTGATGCGGTGCGTGACCGGCAGATCGCCTGCTCGATCGACGGTGACGACGTCGCCGACCTGCACCTCGGATGCC
The DNA here is from genome assembly GCF_034045055.1 of Microbacterium sp. CFBP9023. NCBI lineage: Bacteria > Bacillati > Actinomycetota > Actinomycetes > Micrococcales > Microbacteriaceae > Microbacterium > Microbacterium sp. CFBP9023. Next base: position 408,065 of record NZ_JAXCWI010000002.1, read on the forward strand.
GGGACGCTCTGGACCACCGCCACGGAACCGGCGGGAATCGTCGGCGCCATCGATCCCGTGCGGAACATGATGAGGGTGATGTTCGCCGTGAAGGCGACGATCACGAGCGCGATGCAGATGACCCCTGCGGCGGCGGCGAGCCAGAGGAGGACATCGGCGAGCGCCCTCCCGAGAGTGCCTCGCGAGGACGCCGCGGCGGGTGCCGGCGACGCGGACGCATCATCGACCGTCGCCTGTTCACGCAGGCTGCGCCTCGTCGGTGCACTCATGTCTCCTCCTCACGTCATCCGATGCTCTGCCCGCACGTCAGCTCGACACTCCGGCGATCTGCCATGTCTGGATCGCCGTCAGCCCTTGCGCGCCGTTGTCGGTCGCTGCCGGCAACGTCACTGCGAAGCAGTAGTTCACGGTCGTTCCGCCGTTGGCCGCGACCGCCTGGGTGCCGGTGCCGCCGACCGACAGCAGCGAGTTGTCGGGAACGACAGCCGTCCCGGCCGTGTAGGTCGTGCTGTTGCAGGCCGTCCCCGCGATGGCCCTCACCCCGTATCGCAGGTAGGTGCCGAGCCCGGTTCCCGCCGTCGACGTCACGCTGAGCTGCAGCGTGCCGGCCACTGACGGATTCGCGGTCCGCACGCTGAACAGCGCGTACGTGGTGTTGCCGGGAGCCATGGCCGAGAACGGTGCGCTGAACGACAGCGCCGCCGGCGTGCCCACCGGGTGGCTCGAGAAAGTCGCACCGTCGGTCGCCCCGACGATGTCGAACCGCCCGGCGGTGAAGGTCGCATTGCCGTATTCGGAATCGTTCCAGGCGGCCAGGGTCATCGTCGCGCCGACGCCGAACACCAGCCCGCCCGCGAGCACAGCGCGTATCCGACGGGAGAGCAGTCGCTTCCCCTCCCGCATGCCTCTGCGGGTGTCGGCCATGATCAGTCCGCAGTCGAGGTGGCCGTGAACTCCCAGGTCGCGGTCGCGGCGGCGCCCTGGGTGAGACCGGCGCCCGCGGTCACCGCGAAGCACAGCTGCACAGGCGTTCCCGCCGTCCCTGCCGGTGCGCCCTCGGCGAGAGGAACCGACGTGGCTCCCGTCTGAGCGCTCAATGTGGTGCCCGTCGCGACGACGGTTCCTGCCGCCGTGGCGTCGCACACGTCGCCCGCGTCGATGGCCGTCACGGTGTATGAGAGATTGGCCTCGTTGCCCCCCGTGCCCGCGGTGATCCCCGACGGCACCAGCGTGGCGCCGTTGGTGGTCGTGCTGTCGAGACGCACCCAGAACGGTGCGTAGACGACATCGCCCGGAGACATCGACGACGCCACGGCGGGCAGCTGGAAGACGAGCGCCGCTGCAGTGTCCCCCAGATCGACGTTGTGATCGTCGTACCCGTCGGTCGCGCTCGTCGTGGATCCCTCCAGATTGAACGAGCCTGCGGTGAAGGTGCCGGTCGCGAACTCGGAGTCGTTCCATGCCGCGAGCGTCACCCCGATACCGACGCCGAGCACCAGCCCACCGGCGAGCACTGCCAGAACCTTGCGTTGCGTGTCCTTCTCAGCCATGACATTCCCCCTCAGGAATCTCACGAGACGCAGATGGCTGGGGATGGTCGCCCTTCGCGGCCTGCATCCGGTACTCGTGTCGTTCCCGACAGCTTTGTCCACTTCCTGCGCCTGTTCAAGGCCTTCCGCGTCACGATTGCGCATTCCGGCTCACGAATTGCGCAGAAATGTCTATCGGTTTCTGCGACCGATCGGATGGTTGCAGTTCGTCCAGAGCTGCAGCTCAGCTCGCGAGAACACGCTGCGCCTCGACGGAGACTTCGGCCGCGATGGTGTCGAGCAGCGCGGAGCGCAGGTTCCACTGCTGCCAGTACAGCCTGACTCGCAGCGGCGGCCCGCCGAGCGGCACGAGCTCGCGCTCCTTCTGCAGGAGCGGCAGCATCCCCCATCCGAGGCCGAGCCGCACGGCGAGCGCGTAGTCGTGCGACGCGGGCACGTAGTGCCGAGGAGCCCCGTGGTGCGCGACCCCCATCCGCTCGAGCCATTCGTGCTGAAGCGTGTCTCGTCTGTCGAAGTCGACGAAGGGCGCCGCGCTCAACGCCTCTCTGGTGACACCGGACGAGAACCAGCGATCAGCGAACGCCGGTTCTGCCATCGCGTGATACTCCAGCACGCCGAGCGGTGCGACGGAGCACCCGGCGACCGGCGCCGCCTCACTCGTGACCGCCGCCATCACCGTGCCGGACTCGAGCAGCCGAGCCGTGAAGTTCTGGTCGTCGCGGTGCAGGTCGAAGTCGAGGTCGTGGGCTGCCGAGAGCCGTGCGAGCGGAGGCAGGAACCACGTCGCCATCGAGTCCGCGTTCACGGCGAGCGGTATGCGGGTGCGGGGCGCCTCGTCGCCCTCGAGGCCGAGTTCTGCGAGGGCATCGTGCTCGAGGAGTGCCAGCTGTCGTGCGAGCCGCACGACAGCCTCGCCCGCCTCGGTGAGACGGGCAGGCTTGGTGCGCACGACGAGGACCCGTCCGAGCTGCTCCTCGAGCGTCTTGAGCCGCTGGCTCACGGCGGAAGGAGTCACACGCAGCACCCGCGACGCCGCGTCGAGGGTTCCCTCGTCGGCCACGGCGGCGACAGTGGCGGCAAGCTCCGGATCGATCTTCACATTAGCCATGCTAATGGCGCACAAGAAATCATCGCTGGTGCTCATGTCTGCGGCATCCGTACCGTGGACTCATGCTCTCCGTCTTCTCGGGTCTCGGACTCGGCCTCTCCCTGATCGTCGCCATCGGCGCGCAGAACGTGTTCGTCCTCCGTCAGGGCGTCCGCAGAGAGCACGTCCTGCCCGTCGTCATCATCTGCGCTGTGTCCGACGCCCTGCTCATCGCCGCCGGCGTCGCGGGACTCGGCTTCGTCATCTCCGCAGCCCCGTGGCTCGTGGTCGTCGCGCGCTGGGCGGGGGCCCTGTTCCTGCTGGCCTACGGCATCCTCGCCGCCCGCCGCGCCTGGAGGGGCGGCGAAGAGCTGCGAGTCGACCGGACCGGTGCGGAGGGCTCGGCGCCCGGGTCGGGCGGCGGAACCACGACGGCGACCCGCACCGCGCTCGCTCCCGTGATCGCGACGGTTCTCGCCCTGACCTGGTTGAACCCGCACGTCTACCTCGACACGGTCCTGATGCTCGGGTCGATCGCCGCGACGCACGGCGACGAGCGCTGGCTGTTCGCCGCCGGAGCGATCGCCGCCAGCATCCTGTGGTTCACCGCGCTGGGGTTCGGCGCCCGCTATCTCGGCCGCTGGTTGCGCACGGAACGAGCGTGGCGCATCCTCGACGCGCTGATCGCCGTCGTCATGATCACCCTGGCTGTCAGCCTGGTGCTGCCGGTGCTCGGCGGCTGACCCTGCGTCGCAGACGTGAGCGGACGCCCGTCAGTCGCCGTCGAGGGGCCGAAGGATGCGAGTGAGGAACCTCTGGGTGCGCTCATGCTGCGGCGCGCCGAAGATATCGGCCGGCGCGCCCTGCTCGACGACCACACCCGCGTCCATGAAGAGCACATGATCCGCCGCCTCGCGCGCGAAGCTCAGCTCATGCGTCACCACGACCATGCTCCACCCCTCGTCGGCGAGCTCCTTGATCACGAGCAGGACCTCCCCCACGAGCTCGGGGTCGAGTGCGCTCGTCGGCTCGTCGAACAGCAGGAGGTCGGGACGCAGCGCGAGAGCGCGGACGATGCCGACCCGCTGCTGCTGACCGCCGGAGAGCTCGTGAGGCCGAGCATCGGCCTTGTCGGCGAGCCCCACGCGGGCGAGCAGGACGCGGGCCTCGGCGACCACCTCGGCCTTGGGTCTGCCCTGCACCCGCCATGGTCCCTCGATCACGTTCTCGAGCACCGAGAAGTGCGGGAAGAGGTTGTGATGCTGGAAGACCATCGCCGACCGATCGCGCAGCGCGAGACGCTTCTGCGCGCGCGTGCGCTTCGACACCGGATCCGACGGGGCGAAGTCGATGTCGGGGCCCCCGGCCACGACGATGGTCCCGGCATCCGGCGTCTCGAGCCCGTTGAGCGCACGCAGCACTGTCGTCTTGCCCGATCCGCTCGGACCGATGAGCACGACGACCTCTCCGCGGTGCAGCGTGAGGTCGATGCCGCGGAGCACCTCGTTGTCGCCGAAGCGCTTGTGAAGACCGCGGGCGGTGAGCAGGGCGTCGGCGGTGGACCTGGGCGAGTGCGCCGGATCAGTGAGCGACATTGCGATCGAGTCTCCTCTCGAGTGCGCTCTGGCCGAACGACAGCACCAGGCAGATCACCCAGTACACGAGCGCGGCAGCCAGGTAGACGACCATGAACTCCAGGGTCGCCGCCGCGATCTGCTGCGCCACCTTGAAGAGCTCGGTGACGAGGATCAGCGAGGCCAGCGACGTGTCCTTCACCAGCGAGATGAACGTGTTGGACAGCGGAGGCACCGAGACCCGCGCTGCCTGGGGAAGGATCACCCGCGTGAGTGTGCGCGTGCGATTCATGCCGACCGTGTACGCCGCCTCCCACTGCCCCTTCGGGACGGAGAGGATGGCGGCGCGCACCACTTCGGCCCCGTACCCGCCGACGTTCAGCGACAGTGCGATGATCGCGCTGGTCCACGGATCCAGCTTGAGTCCGATCGATCCGAGCCCGTAGAAGATCACGAACAGCTGCACGATCATCGGCGTGCCGCGGATGACCGAGATGTAGAACCTGGCGATGCCCGACAGCACGGGATTGACCGAGATCCGCATCAGTGCTGCGCCGATGGCGAGCACGAGACCCAGCGCGAAAGAGATCAGCGCGAGCGGAACCGTCACCGTCACCCCCGCGAGGGCGATCGGTCCGAGCGAGTCGAAGAACAGCTGCCAGGGATTCTCCATGGGTTACTGGGTCACGTCTTCGCCGAAGTACTTGTCGCTGATCTCGGCCAGGGTGCCGTCGGCACGCAGCTCTTCCAGAGCGCCGTCGATCGCCTCGACCAGGTCCGTCTTGTCCTTGGTGAAGACGAATGCCTGCTCACCGGCCTCGTCGGTCTCGGCGGCGATCTTCAGGCCGGACGGGCTGTTGGTGGTCTCATAGTCGAGGAAGGTCAGCTTGTCGTTGACGGTCGCATCGACGCGGCCCTGGCGCAGCAGCTCGACGGCCTGCGCCCACCCCTCGACGCCTTCGACGGTGGCACCGGACTTGGTCGCCAGCTCGTACCAGTTGCTGGTGAGCGACTGCGCCGTCGTCTTGCCCTCGAGGTCGTCGAACGACGAGATCGAGTCGTCGTCCTCGGCGACGACGATGACTCCCGGCGAGACGGTGTACGGGGTGCTGAACAGGTACTTCTCCTGGCGCTCCTCGTTGATGCTCACCTGGTTGGCGATCACGTCGAAACGGCCCGCGTCGAGACCGGCGAAGATCGCATCCCACTGGGTCTCCTGGAACTCGACCTCGAGGTCGAGCTTGTCGGCGACCGCCTGGATGATCTCGACGTCGAATCCGGTCAGGTCGCCGGTTCCGCCGTCATCGTGGAAGCTGAACGGACGGTACGTGCCCTCGGTGGCGACCGTCAGCGTGCCGTCCGTGACGAGGCCGAAGCCGGATCCGCTCTCACTCGAGCTGCTGTCGGCAGGCGTGGTGCTTCCGCTGCACGCGGTGAGTGCTGCTGCGGCGACGACCAGTGCGGTGACGGCGATGATGCGACGGGACATGTGACCCTCCTGGGGTGCGGTGAGGCGCGAGTGCTGTGGCGCGGAACTCATTCACAGTACGCGGCATCGGACCGGCATCCCAACATCCGATGACGTCCGATGTCGTACTGCACGCAGAAAGGCCCCCGCGATGCGGGGGCCTTTCCGGAATCACACTCAGATGGCGTTGACGTCCAGCGGGATGCCGGGGCCGAACGTGGTCGACACGGCGCCCTTCTGGATGTAACGGCCCTTCGAGCTCGACGGCTTGAGGCGGACGATCTCCTCGAGCGCTGCGCCGATGTTCTCGTCGAGCTGCTCGGCCGAGAACGACGACTTGCCCACGACGAAGTGCACGTTGGCGTGCTTGTCGACGCGGAACTCGATCTTTCCGCCCTTGATCTCCTCGACGGCCTTGGCCGTGTTGGGGGTCACGGTGCCGGTCTTCGGGTTCGGCATGAGTCCACGCGGACCCAGGACCTTTCCGAGACGACCGACCTGGCCCATGAGCTCCGGGGTCGAGACGGCCGCGTCGAACGCGGTCCAGCCTGCGGCGACCTTCTCGATGAGCTCGGCGCCGCCGACCTCATCTGCACCTGCGGCGATCGCTGCCTCGGCCGCGGGGCCGGTGGCGAAGACGATGACGCGGGCGGTCTTACCGGTGCCGTGGGGCAGGATGACGGTGCCGCGCACCATCTGGTCTGCCTTGCGGGGGTCGACGGCGAGCTTCAGCGCGACCTCGACGGTCGAGTCGAACTTCGACGAGCCGGTCTCCTTGGCGAGGGCGACTGCCTCGGTGGGAGTGTAGAAACGGTCTGCCTCGATCTTCTCGGCGGCAGCCTTGTAAGCCTTGGACTTCGTAGCCATGATTATTCTCCTCAGCCCTCGACCGTGATGCCCATGGAACGGGCGGTGCCGGCGATGATCTTCGAGGCAGCCTCGATGTCGTTCGCGTTCAGGTCGGCCTGCTTGGTCTCGGCGATCTGACGGACCTGGTCCTTGGTGATCTTCGCCACCTTGACCGTGTGCGGCGTCGACGAGCCCTTGGGCACGCCGGCGGCCTTCTTGATGAGCTCCGCGGCCGGCGGGGTCTTCAGGATGAACGTGAAGCTGCGGTCCTCGTAGACGGTGATCTCGACGGGGATGACGTTGCCGCGCTGCGACTCGGTCGCGGCGTTGTACGCCTTGCAGAACTCCATGATGTTGACGCCATGCTGACCGAGCGCGGGGCCGATCGGCGGCGCCGGGTTGGCTGCACCGGCGTTGATCTGAAGCTTGATCAGGCCGGTCACCTTCTTCTTCGGTGCCATATCCTCTTCCTTTCATCGAACGGATGCCGGTTGCATCCGCTCTCCCGCGAACCCGGCATCTCCGGGCTGCGGTCGTCTGCGCGCACGCCGAAGCGGCACACAAACCAGACAAGTCTACCTGATGCGGAGCGGGCCCGGGAACGCGAGAACGGCCGCCCCGAATGGGACGGCCGTTCTCGGAGAAGCGTAGGTCAGACCATCTTCGTGACCTGGTCGAACGACAGCTCGACCGGGGTCTCGCGCTCGAAGAGCGACACGAGCACCGTGAGCTTGCCGCTCTCGGGCTTGATCTCGCTGATCGAACCGGGAAGACCCGCGAACGAGCCCTCCTTGATCGTGATGGTCTCGCCGACCTCGAAGTCGACCTCGGCCGGAAGCGGACGAGCGACGGCGAGGCCGCCCTTCGACGCGATGTTCTTGGCGGTCGGGACGTCCTTGACCTCGACGAGCGACTTCAGCATGTTGAAGGCCTCTTCGAAGCGCAGCGGCGTCGGGTTGTGGGCGTTGCCCACGAAGCCGGTGACGCCAGGCGTGTGACGCACGACCGACCAGGTGTCCTCGGTGAGCTCCATGCGCACGAGCACGTAGCCGGGGATGCGCACGCGAGTGACCATCTTGCGCTGGCCGTTCTTGATCTCGACCACGTCTTCCATCGGGACCTCGATCTGATAGATCTCGTCCTCGACCTCGAGCGTCGACTTGCGCTGCTCGATGTTGGCCTTGACCTTGCGCTCGAATCCGGCGTAGGAGTGGATGACGTACCACTTGCCCGGAAGCATCCGCAGGTCGAGGCGGAACGCCTCATACGGGTCTTCCTCGGCGTCGTCGCCCTCTTCGGACTCATCGTCGTCGGACTCGGCCACGGCGTCATCGTCGCCGTTGATGTCGGGTCCGTCGTAAGGGGTGACCTCGTCGGCCTCAGCGGCCTCGAGCTCGGCGGTCTCTTCCGCCACAGAATCGTTCAGGACCTCAGCGGCAGCCTCAGACTCGGCCGCTTCGTCCAGGTTGAGAGCGTCGTTCACGATCGCGTCCGCCTCCGGGTCGTCGATTTCGATGTCGTTGTCGTCGTCCTGCACATCGGCGTCGGCGTCTCCGTCGACGTCCTCGATGTGGAGGGCGACATGTTCGGCCGAGGTGACCGACTGCTCTTCCGCAGCGAGCACGTTGCCCTCCTGGGCCTCGTCCTCTTCGCTGGACTGCTCAGCAGCAGTCGCCCAGTCGGCGTCGTCGGAATATCGTTCAGACACGTTGTTTCTTTCCAATCACTGCGGCCAGGGCCGCGAGGGCGTCAGGCGCCCGGGACCCCGAAGACGATGTGCGTGACCCAGGCGAACAGGGTGTCGAGTCCGTAGACGATGCCCATGACGATGAGAACGAAGACGAGCACCACTGCGGTGAACTTGACCAGTTCCTTGCGGGTCGGCGTGACGACCTTGCGCAGCTCGGCGATGACCTGACGGAAGAACAGAGCGATGCCCCCGAAGAAGCCCACGATGCCACGCTTCTTCTCGCGGGTGGCGCCGGCCGCGACGACCTCGCCGCGCGGTTCGTCCTGATCCATCCTGAATGTACCTTTCGTGTGTCAGCGTGTGCTGACGCGCAGGGCGGACAGGAATCGAACCTGCAACCTGCGGTTTTGGAGACCGCTGCTCTGCCAATTGAGCTACCGCCCTAGAGACCGGGAGGTCTCGGGGTGTCATCTCCATCCTGCCATCGTTACCCGACCGCAAGGACCGGGGCACGGCGAAAGAATGCAGACAACAACTGCTCGTCAAGCATACGGCATCCGTCGGTCAGCGCCGAACCGGGCCCGCTCTCGTCGTTGTTGTTAGGCTCGGCGGGCGGACGAAACGGGAGGGGGCGCAGTGAGCGCTGACGTGCAGCAGTTCCAGGTGGACCTGCGCGGTGTCGTCGACCTCCTGAGCCGCCACATCTACTCGAGTCCTCGCGTGTATCTGCGCGAACTGCTGCAGAACGCCCGCGATGCGATCACCGCACGCCGCGAGGTCGACGGGCAGGGCGGGAGCATCCGCATCACCGCGCTGACGGACACCACGGGCGAGTTCGTCCTGCGCGACGACGGGATCGGCCTGACCGCAGCCGAGGTGGGCGACCTGCTCGCCACGGTCGGCCGCAGCTCGAAGCGCGACATCTTCGACCTCCCGCGCAGCGACTACCTCGGTCAGTTCGGCATCGGCCTGCTGAGCTGCTTCATGGTCGCCGATTCGATCGTCATCCGCTCGCGCAGCGTCCGGGGCGGCCCGGCCGTCGAGTGGACGGGCAGCGCGGACGGGACCTTCCGCGTCGTGGAGATCGACGACGATCTGCCGATCGGCACGAGTGTGCATCTCCGCCCTCGTTTCGACGCCGACGAGCTGCTGCGCCCCGCGGCCGTGCGAGAGCTGGCCACCGCCTTCGCCGAGTTCCTCCCCGTGCGGGTGATCCTCGACTCTCCGAGCGGCGACATCGACATCACCCGGCGCGCGCCGTTCCTCGACCCCGCCGACGACATCGACGGCGCCGTGCAGTACGGGCGCGACCTGCTCGGCGCGAGCCCGCTCGACGTGATCGAGCTCAGCGAGCCGGCCACCGGCACACGGGGACTCGCCTACGTCCTGCCCTACGCTCCCCCGCCGGGCGCCCGCCAGGCGACGCGCATGTATCTCGGCAGGATGCTCCTGGGCGAGCGGGTCGACGACGTGCTGCCCGAATGGGCGTTCTTCGTGCGCGCCGTGGTCGATTCGACCGGCCTCGCCCCGACGGCGAGCCGCGAATCGCTCGTCGACGACGCGGCCCTCGAGCGTGTGCGCGAGCAGCTCGGTGCCGGCATCCGCCGCTGGGTGCTCGAGCTGGGCCTGCGCGAACCGCACAGACTCGCCCAGTTCGTGGCGATCCACGAGGTCGGTCTGAAGTCGCTGGTGCGGCACGACGACGAGCTCGCGCAGTTCATCACGCGCTGGCTGACCCTCGAGACCACCCACGGAACGATGCGCATCGGCGACCTCGTCGAACGATACCCGCACGTGCGATTCGCGCAGTCGGTCGACGAGTTCCGCCAGGTCGCAGGGATCTCCCCCGGGTCCGAGGTGCTGGTCAACGGCGGCTACCTGTACGACGCGGACCTCGTGCGGATGCTGCCGGAGCTCTACCCGCACGTGACGATCGAACTCGTCGACGTGGCCGGGGAGCTCGATCGTCTCGACCCTCCGCCGCTGGACGACCGCGACGCCGCGCTGGCCCTCGAGGCCCGCGCCGGCGGCGTGCTCACCGCATCCGGCTGCTCCGTCACCGTGCGGTCGATCGACCAGCCCGAACTCGCAGCGCTGTACGTCGCCGACCCCGAGGTGCTGCGCAGGATCGACCGCGGCCGCACCAAGGGCATCACCGGATCGCTGTGGGGCGGGGTGCTCGACCGCATCGACTCGACCCTCTCGGCCTCCCGCGACGACGATCTCAGCGCGCGCCTGTGCCTGAACTGGTCGAACCGCGTCGTGCGCGCGCTCGTCCGCGTGCAGGACGACGCGGTGTTCGCCCGCACCGTGCAGCTGCTCTACATCCAGGCGCTGCTGGCGGGACACCATCCGCTCTCCGACGCCGATCGCGCACTCATGTCGACCGCGCTCTCGGACCTCGTCTCGCTGTCCGCCGGCATCGAAGCGGATTCGATCCCCTTCGACGACGCCCCCTGATCTCGCTCCGACCGCTCGCTCCGACCGCTCGCTCCGTTCGAAGGATCCCCCATGACCAGTCCGAAGAAGCGCTTCTCTCAGCTCATCGAAGAGATCGACCGCACGCCCTGGGGCCCGGCGGAGCAGGCGCTGGTGGCGGATGCCGTCTCGCTCGCCGTCGAGCTCGGCGACGAGCGGCTCGAGTACGAGGCGCGGATGAGGCAGACCGCCTCCGCGAACATGAACGGCGCGACCGATGTGATGCTGAACTCGTTCGCGTGGTGCCTCGCCCGACACGACTCCGACCCGCAGCGCTTCCCCGCCGACCTCGACTACGGCGGCGCCGATCTGATGTGGCAGTTCAAATGGATGGCGTCTTCTCTGCGTTCGTCGCCCGCGTTCTCGACCGAGCAGATCACCGCGGTCCTCGACGACATGGAGACGCACTATCGCAAGGGAGGGCTCGGCATGAGCGGAGTGCTCACGGCCCGATTCGAAGACGCCTGGGACGCCGGTCGACTCGACGACGCCGAGGCTCTGCGCGCGCAGCTCGAGGCCACACCCCGAGACGACCACAGCCACTGCGACGCCTGCGGACGCAGCCAGTTCGCCGGCTTCTTCGCCGAGACCGATCGGGATGCCGAGGCCATCCGACTCGTCGAGGAGATGCTCGAAGGCGGCTTCTCGTGCGGCGAGGAGCCCGAGCACGCACTGTCACGCGTGCTCGTGCCCTACCTTCGTGCCGGGCGCTTCGACGAGGCGAGGAGCGCGCACCTGCGCAGCTACCGGCTCGCGAAGGACAACCCGGACAACCTGCGGATCGTCGCCCACAACATCGTGTTCGCCGCCCTCACCGGCAACGAGGCACGCGCGCTCGCGCAGGTCGAGCGTCACATCGGCTGGCTCGCTCACGACGGACTCAACGTCGATGCCCACTTCGCCGCGCTGGCGGCGTTCGCCTTCGCCCTCGATCGTGTGACTGCGGCGGGTCACGGCGATGCCACGGTGCGCGGTGCCGACTCCCCCGCGCTCGAGGAGTTCTTCGGCGAGCACGACGGAGCATGGGGTGCCGCCGAACTCGCCGCCACCGCGTGGGCTGCCGCCGAGCACATCGGCTCGGACTTCGATCTGCGGGACGGCACCGAGGGCCACGCCCGCAGCCTCACCCGCCTGCGCGCTCTCGCCGACGAGCACTACGACGTACCCGTCCGGTCGGATGCCTTCGTCACGGCTCCGGACGCGGCGACACCCGACGATCCCGACGCGTGGTTCGAACGGGTCATGAACCTCGCCCAGTTCGGCGCGGAGCACGAGACGTTGCGGGCCCTGCCGCACGCGCTGAGCGTCGAGGACCCCTCGAAGCTCGCCGAGCTCCTGTCGATGCGCCTCGGCATCCTGATCGCCCTCGACCGAGCAGAAGAGGCTGCAGACCTGCTGCCGGCGCGGATCGATGGCCTGCGCGCCGCAGGCCTCGACGCACAGGCCGATCTCGAACTGCGCCTCGGTCTCGCGACCTTCGGCCTGAACACCCCCGAGGCTGCGGCGGCGCTCGAGGACGAGCTCGCGAACACGGACGCTCTGCCCGCATGGTCGCGCGGAGACCTGGCGATCAGCCGCGCGTCGCTGCACCTGCACGCGGATGAACCCGGCGCCGCCCTCGACATGGCGGAGATCGCGGCTCGCGCCTTCGCCGAGGCCGAGGACGCGCGCCTCTCGAACACGACGACGCTCGTCGCCATCTCGGCCGTGCTGCAGAAGGGCGACATCGAAGCGGCATCCGCTCTGCTCGATCGCTTCTTGGCCCAGGACGATCTCAGCATCGGTCATCGCGCGCAGGCGCTGCAGACGCGCGCGAAGGTGCGCGGCGGAAGCGAGTCGTTCGTGGAGGGCGCTGCGGATGCCGACGAGGCGACCCGTCTTCTCGCCGGGCTCGGTGCGACCACGGCCCTGGCCGCCGCGCATCTGCTCGCGGGGGCGCTCTGGGAGGACGCGGGCGACCCCGAGAAGGCCGTCACCCGCTACCGGGTCACCTCGCGACTCGTCGCGCAGGAGGGCGGCGACCAGGCGGGCGCGGACTTCCGGCTCGCGCGCGCGATGCTCGCGGCCGGGGACGCCGAGGTGGCGGCCGAGCTGTTCGGACAGGTGCTCGAGCGGGAAGAGCAGGCCGAGGTGCCCGCCGCCTCCCGAGCGATGACGGCGTCTCTTCTCGCGCGCGCCCTCGGATCGGCCGGCGAGTTCGGACAGGCTGTCGGTGCATTCGGGTATGCGGGCGAGCTGTTCGGCGAGGCGGAGGAGCATGCGGACCAGGCGATGGCGCTGACCGAGCGCGCCAAGATCCTCGCCCGGTTCGACGAGCACGCGGAGGCGATCGCGACACTCGAATCGGCATCCGAGATCGTGCGCCGGGCCCCCGAGGCGGTCGGCGCCCTCGCTGACGTGCTGCACAACCTCGGACAGGCTTATGCGGCCACGCAGGACGACCGCGCCTTCGCCCTCTTCGACGAGGTCGCCGCGCTCGCTCAGGAGCACGAGGCGGCGTGGCTGCTCGCCGACGTCACCGACTCGCGGGGCCGGGCGCTCGCCCAGTTCGGCCGCACCGACGAGGCCGTCGCCGCTGCGCTCACCGCGGCCGACGGATTCGCGGCGATCGGGGATGCGGGCTCGGCCGGCGGCTCCGAGCTGTTCGCCGCCCGTCTGCTGGTCGGCGACGACCGGGCCGCGGACTCCGTGCCGATCTACCGCAGTGCCCTCGAGCACTCCGCCGGCTACCCGCCGCTGCAGCAGGTCTCGGCGCTCGAACTCGGCAACGTGCTCGAGGCGCTCGGACGCCACGGCGAGGCGACCGAGGTGCGGGCCCTCCTCGACAGCTGACTCAGAGGAACTGCTGACTCAGAGGAACTGACGCCAGTTGGCCCGCGCGAGGTCGAGCAGCTCGTCTCCCTTGCCCGACATCACCGTGCGGATCGCGTACAGAGCGAAGCCCTTGACCTGCTCGGCCTCGATCGCCGGGGGCATCGACAGCTCCTGGCGCTCGGTCACGACGTCGAGCAGCGCAGGGCCGTCATGCGCGAGCACCTCGCGGACGGCATCCGGCAGGTCCTCGCTGTTCTCGACCCGACGGGCGAAGATCCCCATGGCCTCGGCGATGGCCGCGAAGCTCGGGTTGTCGAGCGCGGTGCCGTAGTTGACGAAGCCCGCGGCCTTCATCTCGAGCTCGACGAAGTTCAGCGACGAGTTGTTCACGACGACGGTCTTCACGGGCAGCTTGTTCTGCGTGAGCGTGAGCAGTTCGCCCAGCATCATCGCGAGCCCGCCGTCGCCGGCGAGCGCGACCACCTGACGAGCCGGATGCGAGACCTGCGCGCCGATGCCATGAAGCAGCGCATTCGCCATCGACCCGTGCGTGAACGAGCCGATCAGGCGTCGGTTCTCGGTCATCGACAGATAGCGGGCGGCCCACACGGTGGGCGAGCCGACGTCGGCGGTGAAGATCGCGTCATCCGCGGCCTGCTCATCGAGCAGCCGGGCGAGGTACTGCGGATGGATGGGGCGGCCCGCCTTGGTCGGCGTCGCGAGGTCGTCGAGCTTGGCCCTGGTCTTGCGATAGTGCGCGGTGGAGTCGTCGAGGTGACCGCGGTCGTTCGTCTCGGCGAGTCGCGGCAGCAGCGCCGTGACGGTCGCGCCGACGTCGCCGACCAGGCCCAGATCGAGCGGATGCCGTTTGCCGAGCTGCGAGCCGCGGATGTCGACCTGGATCGTCGTGGCGTGCTCGGGATAGAACTGCTCGTAGGGGAAGTCGCTGCCCAGCACCAGCAGCGTGTCGGCGGCTTCCATCGCCCGGTAGCCGGAGGCGAAGCCGAGCAGCCCCGTCATGCCGACGTCGAACGGGTTGTCGTACTCGATGAACTCCTTGCCCCGGAGCGCGTGCACGATCGGCGCACCGAGTCGGTCGGCGAGTGCGATGACCTCGTCGTGAGCCCCCTCGACACCCGCGCCTGCGAGGATCGTTGTCTTCTTCGAGGCGTTGAGCAGCGTCGCGGCGCGCGCGAGCTCGTCTCCGCTCGGCACGATCACGGGGTGGGAGCGTTCGATGACCACGGCTCGGTCGTCGGCGATCTCCGAGAGCGCGACGTCGCCCGGGATCACGAGCACCGCGACCCCGCGCTGCTCGATGGCGGCGCGCATCGCGATCTCCAGCAGGCGCGGCATCTGCTTGGGGTCGGCGACGTACTCGACGTAGACGCTGCACTCGCGGAAGAGCTCCTGCGGGTGGGTCTCCTGGAAGTACCCGGTGCCGATCTCGGTGGTGGGGATGTGCGCGGCGATCGCCAGCACCGGCACCCGCGAGCGGTTAGCGTCGAAGAGTCCGTTTATCAGGTGCAGGTTGCCCGGACCGCACGAACCGGCGACCACCGCGAGCTCACCCGTGAGCGACGCATCGGCCGCC
The DNA here is from genome assembly GCF_034045055.1 of Microbacterium sp. CFBP9023. Classification (NCBI taxonomy): domain Bacteria; kingdom Bacillati; phylum Actinomycetota; class Actinomycetes; order Micrococcales; family Microbacteriaceae; genus Microbacterium; species Microbacterium sp. CFBP9023. Next base: position 423,169 of record NZ_JAXCWI010000002.1, read on the forward strand.
GCCGCGAAGGCCGCAGACTCCTCGTGCCGCACGTGCACCCAGCGGATGCCGCCGTCCTTCCGGAGGGCGTCGGTGAACCCGTTGAGGGAGTCGCCCGGGAGGCCGTAGACACGGTCGATCCCGTTGGCGCGGAGGGTCTTGACGATGTTCGCTGCGACGGTTGCCATGCTTCCAACCTACGCCCGGGTGCTGCGGAGGGATCCGGCATCCGTCGAACATCCGCTCTCCGGATGCCGCACTGCGGAGACGACGATGGGGGCGGATGCCGTGGCATCCGCCCCCATCAGGGAGAGTCGCTCAGCCGATGCGGATCAGCTTCTTGTTGACGAACTCGTCGGCGGCGAGGTGACCCAGCTCACGCGACGTGCCGCTGCGCTTGATGCCGCCGAACGGCAGCTCGGGGCTGTCGGCCAGCACCAGGTTGACGTAGACCATGCCCGCCTCGATGTTGTCGGCGACACGCTCGGCCTGCTCGGCATCGGTCGTGAAGACGTACGAGCCGAGCCCGAAGGTCGTGTCGTTCGCGAGGGCGACAGCGGCATCCTCATCGGCGACCCGGTAGACGACCGCCGCGGGGCCGAAGAGCTCCTCGCGGTAGACGTTCATGTCGGGCGTCACGTCGGCGAGCACGGTCGGGGCGAAGAACGCCCCGTCGCGGGTGCCGCCGGTCAGCAGCGTCGCTCCCTGCTCGACGGCCTGGTCGATCTGCTTCTGCAGGGTCTCCGCCGCCGTCTCCGACGAGACCGGGCCGAGCACGGTGTCGTCGAGCGTCGGGTCGGTCGCCTGCACCGATGCCATCGCGGCCGTGAACTTCTCGACGAACGAGTCGTACAGGTCGTCGACGATGATGAAACGCTTCGCGCCGTTGCACGCCTGGCCGTTGTTGTCGAGACGCGCGTCGACGCCCGCCTGCACGGTGGCGTCGAGGTCGTCGGTCGAGAGCACGATGAACGGGTCGGACCCGCCGAGCTCGAGCGCGACCTTCTTGAGGTTGCGTCCGGCGATCTCGGCGACCGCTGCGCCTGCGCGCTCCGAGCCGGTGAGCGAGACGCCCTGCACGCGCGGGTCGGCGATCATGTCGGCGATCTGCTCGTTGGTCGCGAGGACGTTCTGGTACGCGCCCGTCGGGAATCCGGCGTCGTGGTAGATCGCCTCGATCGCGGTCGACGACTCCGGGCACTGCGGAGCAGGCTTCAGCAGGATCGTGTTGCCGACGATCAGGTTCGGCGCAGCGAAGCGGACGATCTGATAGGCCGGGAAGTTCCACGGCATGATGCCGACGAGCGGTCCGAGCGACGACCGGCGCACGATCGCCGAGCCCTCGCCGAGGATCGCGATCGGCTGGTCGGCCATGATGGCCTCGGCCTGGTCGGCGTAGTACTCGGCGATGTCGGCGGCGAAGTCGACCTCTCCGAGGGCGGCCTCGCGGGGCTTGCCCATCTCGCGCACGAAGACGTCGGCGAGCTCCTCGCGGCGCTCGCGGTGCAGCTCGGCGGCGCGACGGAGGAGCGCTGCGCGCTCAGCCACGGTCGAGGACCGGGACCATTCGCGGTGCGCCTCGTCGGCGGCCGCGACAGCCGCCTCGATCTGCGCATCCGTGAACGTGTCGAAGGACGCCAGCGTCTCTCCGGTGGCGGGGTTGATGACGGCGTAATCGGTCATGTTCTCTCCTCCTCTGGCCGACCGGTCAGGAGACCGGGATCAGCGTGTACTTGGTGGACAGGTACTCGTGGATGCCCTCGAGACCGCCCTCGCGGCCGACGCCGGACTGCTTGACGCCGCCGAAGGGGGCGGCGGCGTTCGACACCACGCCCACGTTGAGACCCATCATGCCGGTCTCGAGCCTGTCGATCATCCGCTGCCCGCGCTGCAGGTTCTCGGTGAACACGTACGAGACCAGTCCGTACTCGGTGTCGTTGGCGAGACGGACGGCCTCGTCCTCGTCCTCGAAGGTCGCGATCGCGAGCACCGGGCCGAAGATCTCCTCGCGGAGGATCGCCGAGCCCGCCACCACGTCGGTGAGCACGGTCGGCTCGTAGAAGGTGCCCGTGCCCTCGACGGCCTTGCCACCCGCGAGCAGGGTCGCGCCGCGCTCGACGGCGTCGTCGACGAGCTCGCCGGCCTTCGCGACGGCATCCTCGTCGATCAGCGGGCCGATGGCCACGCCCTCTTCGGTGCCGCGGCCGATCTTCATCGCGTTGACGCGCTCGGTGACCTTGCGGCCGAATTCCTCGGCGACGTCCTTGTGCACGATGAAGCGGTTGGCAGCGGTGCACGCCTGGCCGATGTTGCGGAACTTCGCGGCCAGTGCGCCGTCGACGGCCTTGTCGAGGTCGGCATCGTCGAAGACGACGAACGGCGCATTGCCGCCGAGCTCCATCGACACGCGCAGCACGCCCTCAGCGGCCTGGGCGATGAGCTTGCGGCCCACCTCCGTCGAACCGGTGAACGACAGCTTGCGCAGGCGCGGGTCGGCGATGATCGGGGCCGAGAGCGCCGACGACTTGGAGGTCTGCACCACGTTCACGACACCGGCGGGGAGGCCGGCCTTCTCGAGCAGCGACGTGAAGAACATCGTCGTCAGCGGCGTGAGTGCCGGGGGCTTGATCACCACGGTGCAGCCGGCGGCGAGCGCCGGCGCGATCTTGCGAGTGGCCATCGCGAACGGGAAGTTCCACGGCGTCACGAAGAACGAGGGGCCGACGGGCCGCTGCGAGACGACCATGTGGCCGGTGCCCTCCGGGTTGATGCCGTAGCGACCGCTGATGCGCACGGCCTCCTCGCTGAACCAGCGGAGGAACTCGCCGCCGTAGCCGACCTCGCCGCGCGCCTCGGCGAGCGGCTTGCCCATCTCGAGGGTCATCAGCAGCGCGAGATCCTCCTTGTGCTCCTGCACGAGGTCGAATGCCCGGCGCAGGATGTCGCTGCGGGTGCGAGGTGCGGTCGCGGCCCATGCGTCCTGCGCGGCGACTGCCGCATCCAGCGCGCGGATGCCGTCACCCGGTGTCGCGTCGGCGATCGTGCGGATGACCGCACCGGTCGCGGGGTCCTTCACGTCGAACGTGCCCCCGGTCTCGCCGTCGATCCACTCTCCCCCGATGAAGAGGCCGGTGGGGATGCTGTCGAGCAGCGCCTGCTCAGTCTGAGTGCTCATGGAATCTCTTTCTGTGGGGAGGATGGGATGCCGGTGCCGCGGGATTCCGTCAGCGCCGGCGGTTGCTCGCGGGAGCATCCATGCTGAGGGTCTCGCCGCGGAAGAACGCCGGGCGCTTGATGGACTGCCAGATCATGATGACGATGCCGATCACGATGATGCCGACGCCGAGGACGAACACGAGTCCGAGGCCCCCGATGTTCGATCCGCTGCCGTACGCGGGGTCCATCGAGTCGATGAGCGTCGTGACGAACAGGACGGCGAGGATCGCACCGCCGACGAGCGGGAACAGGAACGTGAAGAAGAAGCTCCTGGCGGAGTCGAACCACTGCTTGCGGAAGTACCAGATGCACGCGAACGCGGTGAGGCCGTAGTAGAAGCAGATCATCATGCCGAGCGACAGGATGGTGTCGGTGAGGACGTTCTCGCTGACGAGGCGCATCACGGCGTAGAAGACGGATGCGACGACGGCCGACACGATCGTCGAGTAGCCCGGCGTGAAGAACCGCGGGCTGACCCGGGCGAACTTCTTGGGCAGGGCGCCGTAGTGCCCCATCGCCAGCAGCGTGCGAGCGGGTCCGACTGCGGTCGACTGCAGCGAGGCCGCCGAGCTCGACAGCACCGCGAGCGAGACCAGGAACGCCAGCGGTCCGAGGATCGGATCCGAGAGCGCGAAGAACACGTTCGCCGAGATGTCCTCGTTCGCGAGCCCGTAGTCGCCCGTGCCGACGCCGGCGAACATGATGAGGCCGATGGCCAGCAGCAGGTAGAGGGCGACGACGACGACGACCGTGACCATCGCGGCGCGCCCCGGCGTCTTGGCCGGGTCCTTCGTCTCCTCGTTCATGGTGAGGACGACGTCCCAGCCCCAGAAGATGAAGATCGACAGCGAGAGCCCTGCGGCGAAGGCGCTGAAGGACGGAACCTCGAACGGGTTGAACCACGACCACGAGAAGGGGGTCGGCTCGGGAGCGTCTCCGGAGACGGCCTTGACGATCGCGACGGTGGCGAAGACCACGAGCACGAGCACCTGGAAGCCGACGAGGATGTACTGGAACTTCTGCGTCGTCTGCATGTCGCGGTACGACACGAGCGTCGCGCCGAGCATGAAGAGCAGGCACACGACGACGTTGATGATCGGGTTGAACGCCAGGTCGGCGATCTCGGGGTTTCCGCTGAGCTGGGCGATCAGCAGGAAGAGGAACTCGACCGCGATGCCGGCGAGGTTCGACAGCACGATGACGGTGGCGGCGATCAGGCCCCAGCCCGTCATCCAGCCGATCCACGGCCCGAACGCCCGCACTCCCCACGTGAACGAGGTGCCGGAGTCCGGCATCATGCGGTTGAGCTCGCGGTAGCCGAAGGCGGTCAGGAGCATCGGGATGAAGCCGACGAGCATGATCGCGGGCACCTGGGTGCCGACGACGGCGACCGTCGGGCCGAGCGATGCGGTGAGCGTGTAGGCCGGCGCGATGGTCGAGACGCCGATGACGACGGCTCCGAGCACTCCGACGGCACCCGCGCTCAGCCCTTTCTGCGAGATGCCGGTCGTCACACCGGATGCGGGCTCCGTCGCCCGGTTCGTGCTGCTCATCAGCGGACTCCTGCTTCGGCGCGGGTGCGCGGGACGACGATCATGGGAACGGGCAGTTCGTGCAGCATCTTCGCTGCGGTCGAGCCCAGGAACAGGCGGCGCGGCTGCGCCAGGCGACTGGAGCCGACGAGGACGACCTCGCCGGGGAGCCACGAGAGGTTCGCGACGGCATCTTCGACGGTGTCGCCGGGGGCCTCTTCGACCTCGGCCTTCAGCTCGTCGGGCAGCAGGCTCTTGGCGACCTCGAGCACGTCGTTCGCGTGCGCGTCGCCGACCACGCGGATCGCGCCGGTGTCGAGACCGGGCGGCACGTCGAACGGCACGAGCGAGACGAGGCGCAGGCCGACACGGGACTCGGTCGCGATCGCGGCGGCCTCGTCGAGGAGGTTGTCGGCACCCGCCCGGTTGCCGACCGCGGCCGTCACGCGGGGAAGCACGTGATCGTCCTGGTCCGCGGTGCCCGCAGGGGCGAGCGCGACGGGGATGGTCGACGAGTGCAGCAGCTCCGACGCGACGCTGCCGAGGCGGTGGCGGCCGAAGATGCTGCCGCCGGCCGTGCCGATGACGATCAGCCTGGCGCCGAACTCCTCGCCCGCGGCGATCAGCCCTTCGGCGAAGGACTCGCCGAACCGCACGTGGCCCGTGCGGGTGAGCTCCTGCGGCAGTCGGACGACCGCATCCTCGAGCCATTCCTTCGCCTGGCGGCGGATGTGGTCCTCATACGCCCGCTCGGGGGGAACGGCCGCGCTGCGGGTGCCCTCCGACGGCAGCACGATCACGAGGTGCAGCACCGCGCCGAGGCTGCGGGCGAGCCGCGCGCCGAGCGCTGCGGCATCCGCTCCCGCATCCGTCGCGGTGTACCCGACGACGACCGCGCCGGTCATCAGCCGACCTCGGCGGTGTCGCCGGCGGCGCGCGTCGCTTCGACGATGTTCGAGGCGACGAGGTGCCCCATGCGGATCGCGCCGTCGACGTGCTGATATCCGGCGCCCGCCATGTCGCTGCACGCGAAGTGGATGGGGCCGACAGCCGAGCGGAGGTCGGCGCCATAGCGGTGGAGTCCGCCCATGTCGAAGCTCGCCGCGTACGCTCCGCGGGTCCACTCCTCCGTGCCCCAGTCGCTCTCGTAGTAGACGACCGGGTTCTTCGCCTCGTCGCCGTAGTAGTGCGAGAGGGACTCGAGGATGCGCTCCTTGCGCTCCTCGGCCGACAGCGTGAACAGGTCGTCGGCGTTCTGGTCGCTGACGAAGCCGACCAGGGTGCCGCGCTCGTCGCCGTGGTTCGTGTTGTCGTACGCCTCGTGCGCGAGCTCGTACGGGCTGAACGCGGTGCCGCTGAGGCCCTGCTCGCGCCAGAACGGGCGGTCGTAGACGGCGTGCACCTTGATGACGAAGCCCATCGAGATGTGCTGGTGCATCTGGTGCTGGCGTCGGGGAAGCGGCGGGACGAAGGCGATACGGCTGTAGAGCACCGGAGCATGCGCGAGGATCGCGAAGCGGGCGCGCACGGTGGTGTCGTCGGTCGTGGCGGTCACACCGTCGACGCCCCATTCGAGCGAGCGCACCGGCTGGTTGAGGATGACGTCGTCGCCCAGGCGCTCGGCGAGCAGCAGCGGCACCTTCTGCAGACCGCCCACCACCCGCTTGTCGAGGATGAAGTCGGCGTCGACGAGGTTGGAGTACGACCCGGCGGATGCCGCCATGAGCAGCGACTGCAGCAGCGAGAACGAGTGCGTCGGCTTGGTGAGCATCGCGGAGCCGGTGGCGAAGGCGAGATTGCGCACGGCCTCGTCATCGTCGGTCTGCACACGCAGCCACGCGTCCCAGGTGATCGAGTCCCATTCCTTCGCGAGCGGGTGCTCCCACGGACGGTCGGGGTCGATCTCGGCGACCATGGCGTCGAGGCGCTCGGTGATCTCGGCGATGACGGCCTCGGTCTCAGCGGACACCGGGAACATCTCGCCGGTGAAGCGATGCGTCTGCCCGTCCGGACCGACGTAGACGCTGTTGCCCTCGCGATAGCGGCTGTAGGTCTCGAGCCCCAGCTCCTCGATGGTGTCCTTCAGGGCGTCCTGGTCGGGCGAGACCCACTGGCCGCCGATCTCGAGCATGGCGCCGTCGATGACGTCGGTCCACAGTCGTCCGCCGACGCGGTCACGCGCCTCGAGTACGGCGACCGACAGGCCGGCCTTGCGCAGGTCGTTCGCCGCCGTGAGCCCTGCGGCTCCGGCTCCGACGATCAGCACGTCGCGAGTGATCTCAGCCATCTGCTTCTCCTTCATTGGAAAGGTTGTGCCGGCCGCGACTCGAAATCCCCCGATCCTCGTCGCGGCCGGACGTGTGGTGGCAGTCGCGGACGAACCGCGGCTGCTGGTCTGTCAGCCCGCGGTGGCGGCGAGCGCGGCCGCGACGACGTCGAGGCCCTCGTTCAGGAGGTCGTCGCCGATCGAGAGCGGCGGGAGGAACCGGATGACGTTGCCGTAGGTGCCGCACGTCAGGACGATGACGCCCTGCGCGACGCAGGCCTTGGCGACCGCGGAGGTGAGGGCGGCGTCGGGCGCGTTGGTCTCGGGGTCGACGAACTCGGCGGCGATCATGGCGCCGTGGCCGCGGATGTCTCCGATGCGGGCGTCCTTCTCCTGCATGGCTCCGAGGCGCGCCGTGAGGATCTCGCCGATCTCGCGAGCGCGCTCGATCACGCCGTCGTTCTCGAACACATCGATCGCGGCGAGCGCCGCAGCGCAGGCGATCGGGTTTCCGCCGTAGGTGCCGCCGAGGCCGCCCGCGTGCGAGGCGTCCATGATCTCGGAGCGCCCCGTGACGGCGGCGAGCGGCAGACCGCCCGCGATGCCCTTGGCGGTGGTGATGAGGTCGGGCTCGATGCCGAAGATCTCGCTCGCGAACATGTGGCCGGTGCGGGCGAAGCCGGTCTGCACCTCGTCGGCGATGAACACGACGCCGTTCGCGCGGCACCACGAGGCGATCGCCGGGAGGAAGCCCTCCGCCGGGACGATGAAGCCGCCCTCTCCCTGGATCGGCTCGATGATGACGGCGGCGAGGTTGTCGGCGCCGATCTGCTTCTCGAGCTGCAGGATCACGCGGGCGGCGGCCTCTGCGCCGTCGAGACCGTCGCGGAACGGGTACGACATCGGCGCACGGTACACCTCGGGGGCGAACGGGCCGAAGCCGCTCTTGTACGGCATCGACTTCGCGGTCAGCGCCATGGTGAGGTTGGTGCGGCCGTGGTAGCCGTGGTCGAAGGCGACGACGGCCTGGCGACCGGTGTGCTTGCGGGCGATCTTGATCGCGTTCTCGACGGCCTCGGCGCCGGAGTTGAACAGGGCGCTCTTCTTGGCGAAGTCGCCGGGAGTGAGGCGGTTGAGCGCTTCGGCGACACCGATGTACGACTCGTACGGCGAGATCATGAAGCAGGTGTGCGTGAACTGCGCGGCCTGCGCGGCCACGGCTGCGGCGATCTTGGGGTGCGCGTTGCCGACGGTCGTCACGGCGATGCCGGAGCCGAGGTCGATCAGCGAGTTGCCGTCGGCATCCACGACCACTCCCCCGCCTGCGGCGACGGCCGCGACGGGAACCGTGTGCCCGACGCCGGCGGCGACGGCATCGGCCTTGCGGGCGAGGATCTCGGCCGAGCGGGGGCCGGGAAGGTCGGTGACGAGACGACGCTCCTGGGGGAGGTCGGGTCCGCCGAGCGGGACTGCAACAGCTGCGGTGTCGAGGAGAGCCATGTCCGTGAGCGTACGACCGCATCCGACGTCGGCGCATTCGCCCGGCTGTACAATCTGGGAGAGATCATCGCCCGACCGTATAAGCGGCTGATCCGGATGCCGAGAGGACCGCAGCGCATGGACGACGCCGAACAGCCCACGCTGCGCGCTCTCTTCCGGCGCCGCGATCTCGGGCTCGTGCTGATCTCGGACGCGGACGGCCTTCCGGACGGCGCCCTCGATCGCCCCCTGCGGTGGGTGCACAGCTCCGACCTCGCCGACCCGACGCCGTTCCTCGCCGAGGACCTCGCACTGCTGACGACGGGCACCCAGTTCGACGTCGGCACCGATTTCGACGTCTACGTCGGGCGGCTGGCGGATCGCGGGGTGCTCGGCCTCGGATTCGGCACGGACGTGCACCGTGCCGCGATCCCCGACGAGCTGATCCTCGAGTGCGCACGCCGCGGGATCCCCCTCTTCGAAGTCCCCTATCGCACGCCCTTCATCGCCGTCGCCCGCGCGCACTCCGAAGCGATCGCGGCGCAGGCCTACGCCCGCAGGTCGTGGGCGCTCGACACCCAGCGCGCACTCGCACTGGCCGCGCTGCGCCCCCGCGGACTCGACGCGACCGTCGCAGAGCTCGGCCGCCGTCTGGATGTCTGGGCCGGAATGTACGACGCGTCCGGCGCCCTGCAGCTGTCGCACCCCCGATCGGCCGTCACTGCAGGACGACTGACCGAGCTCGGCGAACGGGTCACCGAGATCCTCACCCGTGGGCTCGAGGCCGGGCAGTCGCTCACGATCGACGATCAGACGTTCACGCTCTTCACGGTGGGGCGCGGCGGACACCTGCGCGGGGTGATCGCGTTGGCTGTCGATGCGCTCGACGCCGAGGCGCGCACGGTCGTGACGTCGGTGATCGCGATGGCCGGACTCGCGCTCGAGCAGAGCGACCAGCTCGCCCGCAGCAAGCGTCGGCTGAACTCGCAGCTGCTGAGCTCGCTGCTCGACGACGATCCGTCCCTCGCGCGGAAGGTCCTCGGCTCGATGCCCTCTGCACCCGTGGTGGTCGCGATCGCCGCGGATGCTCCGACCGGACCGTTCGCCGACTGGTGGGATCGGCGCAGGGCCGAGCACGGCACCGCCAGCTTCCTCGCCGAATCATCCGAGGGCGTGGTGCTCTGCCTGTCCATGGCCGATGACGCACTGCTCGACGAGGTCGCCACCCGGTTCGGCATCCGCATCGGCGCGTCGGGCTCAGAGTCGTACGACGCGTTCTCCCGAGCCCACGCACAGGCGCTCGCGGCGCTCCGTCAGCAGTCCGGCGCCGGGGTGTTCCACTTCGCCGATGCCGCCGGATCCAGCATCCTCAGCGCACTGGCCACGGATGAGGCCCGACTGGTCGCCGAATCGCGGCTCGCGCCGATCCGCGACCACGACGCGCGATCCGGCGGCGACCTCGAACGGTCGCTGCGCACCTGGCTCGAGCACGATGCGAAGGCGGATCCTGCGGCGGCGGCACTCGGTGTGCACCGCCACACGCTGCGGTCGCGGATCGCCCAGGCCGGAGCGCTCCTGGGAAGCGACCTGTCGTCGTTCCCCGCCCGCGCCGAGCTGTGGACGCTGCTGCAGACCGCACGGGACTGAGCCGGGGTCCCCGACCGAACGGCCGGCGGCCCCCGCCCGGCGGGGTGGCGGATGCCGGGCCTCCGCCATCCGCGCCCCCCCTTCAGTCGGGCCGTCGTTCAGCGGGGTGGAGGTAGCGCCCGACGAACTCCTCGAAGAGCGGGACCATGTCGACGGAATCGTCGAGGAGCCACTGGAGCTGGATGCCGTCCATGACCGCGCTGATCAGCCGGGCCGCCCGAGCGGGGTCGATGTCCTCGCGCACCTCCCCGTCGGCCTGACCTCGCCGCAGGATCTCTTCTGCGGCCACGGCGCGCTCGCGGTATCGGGCGGCGAAGTCGGTGTGCGACGGGTGGTCGGGGTCTGTGGCCTCCGCCGAGACGATCGCGTAGAGCGCGGTGAGACCCCGCGAGGTCTGGTTGTGCGCGACGACGCGCGTGGCCTGTTCGATCAGGGTGTGCTCGGCAGGGTCGCCCGCCGCCTCCCGCACCTTCTCGTCACGCTGGTGGAGCACCTCGGCGAAGAGCTCCTCCTTGCCCGCGAAATGGTGCAGCAGGCCGGTCGGCGTCACGCCGACGCGCTTCGCGATCTCCCGCAGGGATCCACCGTGGAATCCCGTGCGGGAGAACACCGCGAGCGCTTCGTCGACGATCGCCTGCCTGCGCGCCTGGCCGGTGGCGTAGGGACCGCGAGGCCGTCGCGCCGCCATCGGCTGCTCATCCGTGCTCATGCGCCCGTCCTGTCTCTCGGCGCGAACGCGCGGACCTCAGCCGTGGTGGCCGTTCCCCGTTCCCCACGACGAGCCGAACACCTGCTGCCGCATGGCGGGCCGCAGGCGCTGCTCCATGTCGCGATCCACGAAGTAGTCCTTGAGTGTATCTTTCGTGAGCTCGTTGCCGATCGCGGCCATGATCATCGACTGGTCGAGCGACAGGTAGCGCTCGGCGATCGTGCCGCTCTTCACCGCCACCGCGTCGAAGAACCCGCCGGGGCCGTAGGCGCCGAGGTCCGTCTCGATGCCGCGCAGGTTGTCGAGCGCGCCCGTGCGATCGTACGGAAGTGCCAGGAACGCGGCGTGCGGCGTCACGACCCCGTCACCGAACTCCGGAGCGGGATCGGTCCCCGTGGTGCATCCGGGCCTGTCGATGTCGACGTCGGTCTTCTCCGCGTCCGAGGTGTACCCGTCCGCCCGCATCCCGGCTACGTCGACCCCGTACTCCGCGTACCCGCCGAACGGGTCGCTCGCGGGCGAGAAGCCCCAATAGCCGTATCCGGCCTCGTCCAGCCCGTGCTGCTTCTGCACGGCGACGGTGATCGGGTGGTTGAGCTTCCACGAACGCGGACCCCACGTGGTCTCCGGCACGAGCAGGTCGGGCATCAGCGACTCGAACATGCTGCCGCCCCAGCTCGGCACGAACGACATCCCGTCATATGCGTAGGCGCCCTCCCACACCTCGACGCCGTCATAGGTGCGGTACTCGCCCTGAGGGAGCTGCTCCTGCCACGCCCAGTCGCACCCGGGAGGCATCGTGCGATGCGTGCCGTACAGGGCCGTGGCCGGGATCTGACCGTTCGCGATGCCGAGGTAGGTCGCGATGCGGCTCTCGCTCACGGTCGTGTCGTAGTGGTGGCACGTGTAGAACGCGGTGTCCCCCGAGCCGTTGTACATCGGCGCCTCGACGCTGCAGTCCGGCGGAGCCGCATCCCAGAAGCCCCCGCGGTTCGTGCCTGCAGGGAGTCCTGCCGCGCCTTCGGGGTCGAAGAACGCCGCGAAGTCCATGGAGTCGTACAGCGCGTCCGCCTGCTGCGCGAGGTCGGGCTCCGCTTCGCGGACGATGCGCAGTGCGGCGGCGAGCCACCCGTTGTCGACCGTGCTGAGGAACGGGTGCACCGGGTCTCCCGAGTCGGGCCATGTCGTGAGCTTCTCGCCGGTCGTCGGCGAGTACCAGTTGTAGAACATGCCGCTGGCGTCGTTGCGCTCGAGGGTTCCGAGCGTCTCCAGCGTCGTCGACATGCGATCGCGCGCCTCCTCGTCGCTGATGACTCCGAGGTCGCGAGCCGTGACCGTCGACCACAGGTATCCGCCGATGTTCGTCGGCGAGGTGTAGGCGCTCGGCGTCTCGAGGTCGCCGCTCACGTTGTCGGCGGGAAGGCCGGTCTCCTCATCGGTCATCGCGTCGAGGGAGTGCCAGGTGTCCACCGCCCAGCGGTTCAGGTCACCGGTGCCGGGGCGTCCACCGCCGGCCGTCGCGGGCCCGGCGACCGTCAGGCCCGCAGTCACGAGTCCGATCGTCGCCAGCGTGCTCATCCATCGCTTCATCGTGTCTCCTCATCGAGAACGGCGCCGCCGAGCGCGGCGCTCCGACCTGCGAAAACCTAACACGTGTTCGTTGTTCGCTCAACCCCTCCTCGTGACAGGAAGGCGACCGGGATCCACGCCGCCTGCGGGCGCTCAGCGCGGCGCGTGCGCCTCGAGGAACTCGTACACATCCGTCGTGTCGACGCCCGGGAAGGCCCCGGTCGGCAGTGTGGCGAGCAGAGTGCGCGGGGTCCTGACGTTCGGCCAGGAGTTCTCACGCCACCGCCCTTCGAGGTCGGCGGGCGCGCGGCGGCAGCACACCTCGACCGAGTGCTTCGAGACTCCGCGATGCGGGGTGTCGCGCCCGACGAACCACTTCGTGTCGTCGAATCGCACGCCGACGCTGACCGAGTGCAGTCCCTCACTCGACGCCTCGACGCGGGCCGTGCACCAGTAGGTGCCGTTGCCCGTGTCCGTGTACTGGTAGTACGGGTTGAAGCGGTCGTCCTCGTCGAACACCACTCGGCTGGTCCATCGGCGGCAGCACATCTGCCCCTCGATCGATCCGAGGCGATCGGTCGGGAAGTTCACGTCGTCGTTCTCGTACGCCTTCGTGATCGTGCCCGACTCGTGCACCTTGAGGAAGTGCACGGGGATGTCGAGGTGGCGCGTCGCGAGGTTCGTGAATCGGTGCGCAGCGGTCTCGTACGACACCGAGTACGCGTCGCGCAGATCCTCGATCGAGATCGCCCTGCGCGTCTTCGCATCCTTCAGCGCCGGCACGACGTGGGCCTCCGGCACCAGCAGCGCCCCGGTGAGGTAGTTCGTCTCGACGCGCTGGCGCAGGAACTCGGCATAGCTGCGCGGCTCGGAGTGACCGAGGATGCGGCTGGACAGCGCTTGCAGCACCGCGGTCCGTGCGTCGCCCTTGGCCGGGACGCTGCTCGAGAGGTACAGACGTCCGTTCGCGAGGTCGGCGACGCTGCGGGTGGTCTGCGGCAGGTCCGGGGCGTAGTGCAGGGTGAATCCGAGGTAGGCGGCGATCTCGGAGGCCGTCCGCTGGGTGAGGGGTCCGCCGGGGTGCCCGACCGCCGCGAGGATCTCCGCCGCCTTCGCCTCGAGATCGGCGAAGTGGTTGTCCTGCCGCCGCATGAGGTGGCGGAGCTCGACGTTCGCGCGCCTGGCCTCCTCGGGAGTGGCCGCGCGCTCATCCTTGAGCCGGTCGATCTCGCCGTGCAGTGCGAGCAGGGCCTTGAGCGCGTCCGTCGGCATGCTCTTCGCGATCCGGAAGGGCTCGATGCCGAGGGCCTGGAACGTCTGCCCCTTCATGGCCCGTTCGAGGGCGATCTCGATCGCACTGCGTTCATCGAGCGGCTCGCCTTCGAGCAGCGCGTCGATCGTGACGCCGAGAGCGCGCGCGATCGACTGCAGCTGCGTGAGCTTGGGCTCGCGCTTGCCCGTCTCGATCATCGACATCTGGCTGGGCGCTCGATCGACCGCCGCCGCGAGGTCGTCGAGGGTCATCCCTTGCGCCGTGCGCAGCTGACGGATGCGGCGTCCGATCGTGAGGGCGTCGGCGTCTTCTTCGACCGCTGGAGTGCTCATGCGGCCGATTCTGTCACAGAAACAGAATTTCGGCTGATCTTCACTCCCCGATCGGCCATCGAAGGGTGCGAACTTCACACACAGTGGAAACACGCCACCCGGCTTCACGGTCCGGGCATCCAACGGAGGAGACACCATGACGAACACCGCCCAGAACCACACCCCTCGCCCTGCAGGGCTGCGCGCCGGGGACCAGGTTCAGACGGCCGCCGAGCTCCGGGAGATCTGGGAGACGGATCCCCGCTGGGACGGCGTCGAGCGCACGTACACGGCAGAGGACGTCATCCGCGTCCGCGGCTCGGTCCGCGAGGACGCGACGCTCGCGCACCGCGGAGCCGAGAACCTGTGGAACCTGCTGCACACCGAGGACTACGTCCGGGCACTGGGCGCCTACACAGGCGGGCAGGCGGTGCAGCAGGTGCGGGCGGGCCTCAAGGCCATCTACCTCTCGGGCTGGCAGGTCGCGGCCGACGGCAACCTCGCCGGTCAGACCTACCCCGACCAGTCGCTGTACCCCGCCAACTCGGTGCCGGCGGTCGTGCGTCGCATCAACAACGCGCTGATCCGTCAGGACCAGCTCGAGCACGCCGAGGGCGACGTCACGCAGGACTGGCTCGCGCCGATCGTCGCCGACGCCGAGGCGGGCTTCGGAGGACCGCTCAACGCCTACGAGCTCGCGCAGTCGCTGATCCAGGCCGGTGCCGCAGCCATCCACTGGGAGGACCAGCTCGCGAGCGAGAAGAAGTGCGGCCACCTCGGCGGAAAGGTGCTCGTGCCGACGCAGCAGCACATCCGCACCCTGAACGCCGCGCGTCTCGCCGCCGACGTGGCCGGAGTCCCGACGGTGATCATCGCCAGGACGGATGCTCTCGCGGCCGACCTGCTCACCAGCGATGTCGACGAGCGCGACCAGCAGTTCACCACCGGCGAGCGCACGACCGAGGGCTTCTACCGCATCCGCCCCGGCATCGAGTCGGTCATCAGCCGAGGCCTCGCCTTCGCGCCGTACGCCGATCTGCTGTGGGTCGAGACGGGAGAACCCGACATCGAGCTGGCACGTGAGTTCGCCGCCGCGATCCATGCCGAGTTCCCGGGCAAGCTGCTCGCCTACAACTGCTCACCGAGCTTCAACTGGAAGCGCCACCTGTCGGACGCCGAGATCGCGACGTTCCAGCAGGAGCTGGCTGACCTGGGCTACAAGTTCCAGTTCATCACGCTCGCCGGCTTCCACGCCCTGAACCACTCGATGTTCGACCTCGCCCGTGGCTACGCCGATCGCGCCATGAGCGCGTACGTCGAGCTGCAGGAGGCCGAGTTCGCCGCGGAGGCGAACGGCTACACCGCCACCAAGCACCAGCGCGAGGCGGGCACCGGCTACTTCGACGTCATCTCTACCGCGCTCAACCCCGACAGCGCGACCCTCGCCCTCGCCGGCTCCACCGAAGCCGCGCAGTTCCACTGAGCCACTTGTGAAGGACACACGATCATGACCACTCCCATCGCTCCCCCGACCACCAGCCCGACCACGGCTCCGATCCAGACCACGCAGCAGGGTCCGGCGATCGCGGTCACCGGTCCGCTCCGCGACCGCTACGACGAGATCCTCACCCCCGAGGCGATCGCGTTCCTCACCGAGCTGCACCACCGGTTCGCCTCGCGCCGCCACGATCGGCTCGCCGACCGGATGCGCCGTCGGTTCGAGATCGGCAACGGCCACGACCCGCGCTTCCGCGACGACACCGCGCACATCCGCGCGGATGCCGACTGGCGGGTCGCAGGCGCGGGGCCGGGTCTCGAGGACCGCCGCGTCGAGATCACGGGTCCGACCGACCCGAAGATGACGATCAACGCACTGAACTCGGGTGCTCGCGTGTGGCTCGCCGACCAGGAGGATGCCACGAGTCCGACCTGGAAGAACGTCGTCGAGGGGCAGCTGTCGCTGCGCGACGCGATCCGCGGCGAGCTGTCCTTCCGCTCCCCCGAAGGCAAGGAGTACCACGTCACCGCCGAGCGCACACCGACGATCGTGATGCGTCCGCGTGGCTGGCACCTGCCGGAGAAGCACCTGCAGTTCACCGACCGCGCGGGGCGCCGCACGGGGGCATCCGGCTCGCTCGTCGACTTCGGCCTGTACTTCTTCCACAACGCGCAGGAGCTCATCGCGAACGGTCGTGGCCCCTACTTCTACATCGCGAAGATCGAGTCGAGCGAAGAGGCGAAGCTGTGGGATGACGTGTTCTCCTTCAGCGAGGAGTACATCGGCATCCCGCACGGCACCGTCCGCGCGACCGTGCTGATCGAGACCCTGCCCGCGGCCTTCGAGATGGACGAGATCCTCTACGAGCTGCGCGACCACTGCGCGGGTCTCAATGCCGGACGCTGGGACTACATCTTCTCGATCATCAAGAACTACCGCGGCCGCGGCGCGCGTTTCGTGCTCCCCGACCGCAGTGAGGTCACGATGACGGTGCCGTTCATGCGGGCGTACACCGAGCTGCTCGTGCAGACCTGCCACAAGCGGGGCGCCTACGCGATCGGCGGCATGAGCGCCTTCATCCCGAACCGCCGCGACCCCGAGGTGACCGAGCGGGCGATCGAGAAGGTCTCCGCCGACAAGAAGCGCGAGGCCGGCGACGGCTTCGACGGCACGTGGGTCGCGCACCCCGATCTGATCCCCACAGCGCTGGCGGAGTTCGACGCCGTGCTCGGCGACCACCCGAACCAGGTCGGCCGCCAGCGCCCCGAGGTCATGGTGACCGCGTCGCAGCTGCTCGACCTGCACATCGGGCGGCCGATCACCGCGCAGGGCGTGCGCGACAACGTGTCGGTGGCCATCCGCTACCTCGAGGCATGGCTGCGAGGGCTCGGCGCCGTGGCGATCGACAACCTGATGGAGGATGCCGCGACGGCGGAGATCAGCCGTTCGCAGGTGTGGCAGTGGATCCACCAGGACCGCTCCACCGAGGACGGCACCGCGATCACCGCCGACTACGTCGAAAGCCTGATCGCGGAGGTCCTCGGCGAGGTCGACCGGCACGACGGCGACAGGTTCGACGATGCCGCGTCGGTGTTCCGCGACGTCGCCCTGCAGGAGGAGTTCCCGGCGTTCCTCACACTCGGCGCCTACAGCAGGTTCCTCGTCGAGGAGGCCTGAGACTCTGACGAGGAGCCCCTCGGATGCCGCCATCGGCAGCCGAGGGGCTCCTCGTGCGTGATGCGGAGGACCGCCGGAGCCCGCCGCCGCCAGCGGGCGTAGCCTGAGAACATGAGCGACGTGTGGTCCGACATCTCGTCCGAGTTCCTTCACCTCTACCCGCGAGGGCGCCGACTGATCGCGGTCGCCGGAGCGGATGCCGAGCGCTCGCGTCGAGCGGCGGACGACCTCGCGACGGCGCTGACCGCCGCCGGGCAGCACGTCGAGCGTGCGCACAGCGCGGATGCCGATGAAGCGGCGTTGCGCGGCGACGTGATCGCTCCGTTCCGCACCGGCTCCGATCCGGCGACGGTCCTGATCGTCTCGGGCCCGGCAGCGCTGCTCAGCCCGACGGCGAGGGGCCTCTGGAACTTCATCGTGTGGCAGCTCGCCGGTGATGAGGCCCCGCACTCGATCGCCGGCGCGATCGTCGACGTGACGGACCCGGCGGCTCCGACGCGGCGCTTCGCCGACTACTGCGCGCTGCCTTCCTCGTTCGGCGCGTGACGCCGAGGGGGATTCGCGGGTGCCCCGGTCTCCCCTGACCGAAGCACCCGCACGTCCACCCGCGCCCTCGCGCAGGTGGTCCGTCATGCCCGACGCTTTCGCGCCTGTCCCCCGAACTTCCGGACGGGCGATCCCGCCGCGTCCGGAAGCCGTGACGGCCGATGCGCCAGGAGCGGAGCTCCGTCGCGATCTGCCGTCATGGCCCGCCTGGGGACACGGGCAGGTTCAGGTTAGGAGCGGCTCCGACGATCCGGAAGCGCCGCAGGACGTTGCGTCACCCGGTGCGCTCGGCCCGGCACGCAGAACCCGCGTTGGCACCAGATTCGCGAACATGTGTCACTTTCTGTCGGGGTCGGCGAAGCAGCCGGACAGCACACGGCAGGCCCGCGCGGGCGCGCGCGTCGGTCCGCGACGGACAGCCCCGACCGGGTCGGCCCTATGGGCCGGCCTCGGTCAGGCGGTGGGGGCGGACTGCTCGTCGCTGAGCAGCATCGCCTCGGCGAGACGCGGCGGCTGCGTGCGGGCCGCGAGGCGGAAGGCACTGGGACTGTGCCCCACGTGCCGGGAGAACTGGGCCCGAAGCGCGGACGCGTCGGCGAAACCGGAGCGGGCTGCGACCGCCGCAAGGTCCTGCGGGGGCGTCGACAGCAGCTCTTCGCGCGCCGTCACGAGACGCCGACGCAGCAAGCGGTTCGCGGGGCTCTCGTCGGCACCTTCATACAGGCGGAACAGCTGGCGACGGCTGACGTGCAGGTCGGCGGCGAGCTCTGCGATGCCGAATGCCGGATCACGATGCCGCCGCTCGATGATGCGCCCCGCCTCCGCGCGGAACTCACTCGTCCGGCTGGTCTCGCCGTCGCCGGGGAACTGTCGGAAGAGCCCTCGCACGAGCGCGATCAGCGCCGCCTCGGTGCCGGCGAGCGCCCCCTGACCCTGATCCGGATCCTGCGCCCACTCGAACAGCATCCGCGCGAGTGAGGCTCCCGCTGCCCGGGTGAGTGGGCTGTCCGGGAACATGTCGGCCCCTCGAGCGAGGACGTGCCGATAGCCGGGGAGGGCCGCCACGGGAACGACGACTCCGGTCGAGTTCGTGACCCCGAACTGCTCGACGGCCGATGGGCCGAGGCTCGACATGAAGCCGACGCGGCCGACGCCCATGGCCTGCACCCCCGCCGCGGTGTTCAGGCGCTGCCCGCCCTGCTGCACCATCCCGACGATGATGATGTCCTCGCCCTCGGCGATCGCTCGCTCGTAGCTCACGGTGTGCGCCGTCTCGAGGGTGCTGTAGAGCATGGTCGAGCCGATGGACCTGCGAAGCAGCGCCGCCTCGAACGCATCCGGGTCGTCGGCCTTCATCGCGCCGAAGTTCGACAGCTGCAGCATGCCGATCCGACCGTCGAGGCGAATGACCTGCTCGGAGAACCACGAGGGAAACGCGAGCGTCTCGGCGCCTCCGATCGATGACGACCACAGTCCGCCCGAGAGCCGGGCGAGCCAGCCGGCCAACTCCGCGTCGTCGATCATTCGCCCCATCGCAACCCCCAGCGGAAGCCCGCCGCGTGCGCATCGGCTGCTCCGTCCCCGCCCTCACCCTAGGTTCGCGCCAGGAGCCATGCAATATACGTTGCGTGCGCCCGCGACAGCGGCGCTCCGCCCGCCGTCACGCGCGTCAGCGGAACGACGCGGCCACCGAGTTGCGGTGATAGTCGAACACGATGCTGGTCCTGGTCGAGGCGACGCTGCTCTGGGCCGAGAGATGCTCGAGCACGAACTCGCGCATCTCCGATGAGTCGGCCACCGCGATGTGCAGCAGGAAGTCGTCGTCCCCGCCGAGGAAGAAGACCTGGATCACCTGCGGCAGGGCGCGCACGCGGTCGGCGAACTCGACGATGCTCTCGCGCCGAGCGCTCGGTCGAAGGCTCACTCCGATGATGGCCTGCAGGCCGGCGCCCAGCTTCCGCTCGTCGACGCTGGCATGGAAGCCGCTGATGACTCCGCGTTCGACGAGTGCGCGCAGACGCGCGTGCGCGGTCGACGGCGCGACTCCGAGGTGACCCGCGAGCTCGGCGTTCGTCATCCGACCGTCCGCGCTCAGCAGCTGTACGATCCTCGCATCGATCGCGTCGAGCGCCGGCGCCCGAAGGGTATTCGGCTGAGGGGTTTCGGGTGACGTCTCCATACGAACGATTATGCAGGAACCAGCCGGAGCGCGAATCTTCTTCAGGCATTCTGTCGAATGATCGAAGTTTCTGCGATTCTGAAATGCACTCACGCAACCGTCACTTGGAGGATCGATGAAGATCGGCGTGCCGACCGAGGTCAAGAACAACGAGAACCGCACCGCGCTCACCCCCGCAGGCGCAGACCGTCTGGTGCACGAGGGCCACCGCGTGCTCGTGCAGTCCGGGGCGGGCGTCGGTTCGGGCATCTCCGACGAGGCCTATCGGATCGCGGGTGCCGAGATCGTCGACACCGCCGAGGAGACGTGGGGCGAGGCGGAGCTGCTCATCAAGGTCAAGGAGCCGATCGCCCAGGAGTACGGGTTCCTGCGCTCGGATCTCACCCTCTTCACCTACCTGCATCTGGCCGCCGACCGAGCGCTGACGACGGCGCTCGTCGACGCGGGCACCACCGCCGTCGCCTACGAGACGGTGCAGCTGCCCGACCGCAGCCTCCCTCTGCTCGTGCCGATGAGCGAGATCGCGGGACGCCTGTCCGTGACGATGGGGTCATACTCCCTCATGCGATCCGCAGGAGGACGGGGCGTGCTCATGGGAGGCATCGCGGGCGCCCCGCGCGCCAAGACCGTCGTGATCGGCGGCGGTGTCGCCGGTGAGCACGCGGCCGCGAACGCGCTCGGGCTCGGATCACAGGTGACCGTCATCGACATCTCGCTGCCGCGACTCCGCGAGCTCGAGCACCGCTACGGCGGTGCTCTGCAGACTCGCGCGTCGAGCCGGTACGACATCGCCGAAGAGCTCGCGACGGCCGACCTGGTCATCGGATCCGTGCTCATCCCCGGGGCTGCGGCGCCGAAGCTCGTGACCGACGACATGGTCGCGACCATGAAGCCCGGATCCGTGCTGGTCGACATCGCCATCGACCAGGGCGGATGCTTCGAAGGCTCGCGCCCCACGACGCATGACGACCCGACGTTCGCAGTGCACGACTCCATCTACTACTGCGTTGCGAACATGCCGGGCGCGGTGCCCGAGACGGCCACGCGCGCACTGACCAACGCCACGCTCCCCTATGTCTCGGCGATCGCCGGCAAGGGGTGGGAGCGTGCAGCAGCCGACGACGCCGCACTGGCCCAGGGCCTCAACGTCCAGGGCGGCCGCATCACCCTGGATGCCGTCGCGCGCGCGCACGGCATGCACACCGCCTGAGCGGAGAGCATCAGCACGAAAGAACCGTGATTCTTGACGACCATTCACCCGTCATCGGCGGGGTCGACCCGGGTACGCTCGTAGTCGTGACCGAACGCGCTCCTCTCTCCCGCAAGCTCTCCGCCATCGCCGAATCCGCGACCCTCAAGGTCGACGCCAAGGCCAAGGCGCTCAAGGCCGAAGGCAAGCCGATCATCTCGTACGCCGCCGGCGAGCCCGATTTCGCGACCCCGCAGTTCATCGTCGACGCGGCCGCCGAGGCGCTCGCCGATCCCGCCAGCTACCGGTACACCCCGGCTCCGGGCCTGCCCGCGCTGCGCGAGGCGATCGCCGCGAAGACGCTGCGTGACTCCGGTCTCGAGGTCTCGCCGAGCCAGGTCATCGTGACCAACGGCGGCAAGCAGTCGGTCTACCAGGCGTTCCAGGCCGTGGTGAACCCGGGCGACGAAGTGCTTCTACCTGCGCCGTACTGGACGACCTACCCCGAGGCGATCCGTCTTGCGGACGGCACGCCGGTCGAGGTCTTCGCGGGCGCCGATCAGGACTACAAGGTCACCGTCGACCAGCTCGAGGCCGCTCGCACCGAGCGTACGACCGCGCTCGTGTTCGTGTCGCCCTCCAACCCCACCGGATCGGTGTACACGGCCGAGGAGACGGCGGCGATCGGCGAGTGGGCACTCGAGCACGGCATCTGGGTCATCTCCGACGAGATCTACCAGAACCTCACCTATGAGGGCGTCAAGGCGACCTCCATCGTCGAGGCCGTGCCCGCGGTGGCGGGGCAGACGATCCTCGTCAACGGCGTCGCGAAGACCTACGCCATGACCGGCTGGCGCGTGGGCTGGATGGTCGGACCGGCGGATGCCATCAAGGTCGCCGCGAACCTGCAGTCCCACCTGTCGAGCAACGTCAACAACGTCGCGCAGAAGGCGGCGATCGCTGCCCTCAACGGGCCCCAGACCGAAGCCGAGCAGTTCCGCGAGGCGTTCGACCGCCGCCGCCGCCTCATCGTGTCCGAACTGTCGAAGATCGACGGGCTCGTGGTGCCGAACCCGCTGGGCGCCTTCTACGTCTACCCCGACGTGCAGGGTCTGCTCGGACGCACGTGGGGCGGCAAGACGCCGACGACCTCGCTCGAGCTCGCCGACCTCATCCTCGAGCAGGCCGAGGTGGCCGTCGTCCCGGGCGAGGCATTCGGTCCCTCCGGGTACATCCGCATGTCGTACGCGCTCGGCGACGACCAGCTCCTCGAGGGTGTGCAGCGACTGCAGCGTCTGTTCGCCTGAGGCCGGTCTGCGACGAGATCAGTCCTCGTCGTGGAAGCCGATCAGCCAGCGGATGCCGTAGCGGTCGGTGACGGTGCCGTCGTAGTCACCCCACGCGCGCTTCTGCAGGGCGTCGGTCACTCGGCCGTGCTCTGACAGCCGGTCGAACCAGCTCGTCAGCGTCGACGCGTCGGCGGTGCCGAGCAGAGAGAGGAACATCCCGCTCATCTGCACGGCATCGTCGTCCGCGCCGGCATCCGCTCCCGCCAGTTCGACCGGTCCTGAGAGCTGCCCGTGGGCGACCGCATCGGCCGGACCGTCTGCACGACCCGCACTGGCATAGTCGACGAGCTGAAGCTCTCCTCCGAAGACGTCACGGTAGTGCTCCAGCGCTTCGGCCGCGTTTCCAGGAAACAGCAGGTACGGGATCAGTCCGCTCATGCCGCGAGTGTACGGCCAACGGGCGACGTTGTCAGGCGGGCTCGGGCTCGGGCTCGCTGCGTCGCGACTCAGAGCTCGACGCCGAGCAGCACGGGCTCCGGCTGCAGCACGAGACCGAACTCCGAATGGACGCGGCTCTGGATGAATCGTGCGAGCTCCGAGACCTCGGCCGCTGTCGCCCCGCCCCGGTTGGTGAGGGCGAGCGCGTGCTTCGTCGAGACCGAGGCGCGCGAGCGCGGCAGCTTGAACCCCTTGCGGATTCCGGCCTGCTCGATCAGCCACGCTGCGCTCACCTTGACGTCGGGGGCCTCCGGCTTGGCGGGAGGGACATACCCGTCGTACGAGGCGAGCGGGATCACCGTGACGGTATCCAGATCCGGGGTCACCGGCCACCGCGGGCACTCGGGCGGCAGAGCACGGGCCACGACCTCCGGCACGATCGCATTCTGGAAGAACGAGCCGACGCCATGGGTGTCCGGATCGTTCTCGTCGAGCAGCATCCCCTTCGAGGCGCGGGTGGCGAGGATCCGCTCTCGCACCCAGGTCAGCGGTACCGGGGCGTCGGAGTCCAGACCCAGCGCCCTCCTGAGCTGCTCGCCGCGCACCACGCGCTCGTCAGCGACGAGAAGGTCGACCGTGACCGACAGGATGACGGCCCGACGCTGCGGCACGCTGCCGTAGTGATGCTTGAGCACGGAAGTGCGGAAACCGAGCCCCAGTTCGGATGCCGGCACCACCGATACCTCGCCGGTGGCCTCGTCGATCAGCTCGACCTCGACCAGGGTCTCCTGGATCTCCTGCCCGTACGCCCCGATGTTCTGCACGGGTGAGGCGCCGACGGTGCCCGGGATGCCGCTCATCGCCTCGAGACCGGCGTAACCGTGCTCGACCGCATAGGCGACGAGATCGTCCCAGCCATGCCCGGCCTGCACACGCAGCCTGATGCGTCCCGCGTGCGGCGAGGGCAGCTCCTCGATGCCGCGGGTGAGGACGCGGATGACCGTCCCCTCGAACGACTCGTCGCCGATGAACAGGTTGGATCCTCCGCCCAGCACGAACCACTCGTCGCCGCGTGACCACACATCGGTGAGCGCGTCGATCAGCTCCGCCGTGGTCGATGCCTCGAGCATGCGCTCCGGGGCGCCTCCCGTGCGCAGGGTCGTGAGAGTCGCGAGCCTCAGCGGCTCGACCTCGTGCACAGCGCCACCCATCAGGAGGCGACGCGCAGCTGCGCCTTGACGAGGACCGTCGTCTCAGCGAACGTGACCTTGAGATCGATCCGAGTCGATTCGTCGTCGACGGCACCGACGGTCGCGATGACGTGGAGGTCCGCTCCCTCGGTCGGGTGCACCACGACCGGCTTGGTGAAGCGCACGCCGTAGTCGAGGATCCGCGTTCCCGGTTCGAGAGCCGCGACGACCACCGACGACGCGATGCCCATCGTGAGCATGCCGTGCGCGAGCACTCCCGGCAGACCCACCTCGGCGGCGACGTCGTCCCGGTAGTGGATCGGATTGAAGTCACCCGATGCTCCTGCGTACCGCACGAGCGATTCGCGGGTGAGATGGACGGTGCGCTCCGCGACGACGTCTCCGACAGCGAACGGCATCACTCGGCTCCTTCTTCCGCGCCGACCAGCAGCACGCTGGTGGCGGTGACGACGTGCTCGCCATCGGCATCCGTGATCTCGGCCGCGCTGGTGATCATGGCGTTTCCGCCCATCATGCGGATGCCGGTCACGCGCAGTCGACCTGTGAGCTCGTCACCCGCGACGATGGGGCGCGAGTACGCGAACTTCTGCTCGGCGTGGATCGTGCGCGCCAGGACGATGCCGGAGTCCGGTTCAGCGAGGAGCTGCTGGAGGGTGTGGTCCTGGATGACCATCGCGAACGTCGGGGGCGCGACGACGTCGGCGAAACCGGCTGCGCGAGCCGCCTCGACGTCGGTGTGCTGCGGTGCATCGGCGAAGACGGCACGCGCGAACTCACGCACCTTCTCACGGCCGACGAGGTAGGGGGACGTCGGCGGGAACTCCCGGCCGACCAGATCTTGGTTGACTGCCACCCCTCGATCCTACTTTCTCGGTCATGGGGCACGGTGCCCGTAAGCCGGAACTAAGGGCGTTCAGTCCTTCTTCTTGCGCCCCTTGATCGCCTTCATCGCCATCTGCACCGCGATCACCACGAGGTATGCCGCGAACAGCATGTTGCCCACCGTGGGGTCGATCAGGGTGGCCAGCCAGGCTCCGAGCGCGGTGGTCGTGCAGGCGGAGACCCCGACGATCGCCGCGGCCACGAGATCGACGTTGTGATTGCGCAGGTTGCCGATGGTGCCCGAGATCGCGGTCGGGATCATCATGAGCAGCGACGTGCCCTTGGCCACGAGGTCGCTCGTACCGAATGCGAGCATCAGCACGGGCACCACGATCACGCCCCCGCCGACACCGATCAGACCGGCGAGGACTCCGGTGCCGACTCCGACCGCGAGCAGCGCGAGCCCGTTGAGCAGCTCCAGCTCGAACTCGGCATCGCGCGAAGGGACCACCAGGAACAGGCTCACGATCACGATCACCAGGAAGCCGACGAAGAACCAGCGCAGCACCGTCTGCGAGATCTTCGGCAGCAGCCGCGTGCCGATCTGCGCACCCACCACGGCGCCTGCCGCCAGGATGAGAGCGGGGATCCACGCCACCGATCCGTTGATCGCGTAGGAGATCACGCCCACGGTCGCCGTCGGGACGATCGCTGCGAGCGACGTGCCGGCGCCGAGACGCTGATTGAAATGCAGGAAGAGCACGAGCAGCGGAACGATCACTGTGCCGCCGCCGACGCCGAAGAGGCCGGAGAGGAGGCCTGCGATCAGGCCGATTCCGATGAATGCCGTATAGGCGCGAGGCCCTCTGCTCGGGGTCTCTGCATCGCTCACCGGATCAGCCTACTCTCCGCCGCACCGGCACCTCGGTCATGTGTCCTCCATACCCCTGGGACCGGGTCTCCTCCTGTGCGACACTGGATCGCATCAGACGGCGTCGTCGATGACCCGGATCGAAGGAGATCTCATGGTGCGCAGTTCCTATCCCGATGTCGAGATCCCCGCGGTCTCGATCCACCAGTTCCTCTTCGGAGACGTCGAGGAAGACCGTCTCGACGCGGTCGCCCTCGTCGACGGAGTCAGCGGCGCCACCACGACCTACCGTCAGCTGATCGCCCAGATCGACCTCTTCGCGGGCGCGCTCGCAGCGCGAGGGGTGGACGTCGGGACGAAGGTCGGGGTCCTCTGTCCCAACATCCCCGCCTTCGCGACGGTCTTCCACGGCATCCTGCGGGCAGGAGCGACGGCGACCACGATCAACTCCCTGTACACGGCCGAGGAGATCGCGAACCAGCTGACCGATGCCGAGGCGACGTGGTTGATCACCGTCTCGCCGCTGCTGCCGGGCGCGAAGGCCGCCGCGGACGCCGTCGGACTCGCCGACGACCACGTGATCGTCCTCGACGGCGCCGAGGGGCATCCGTCGCTGCCTGCCCTGCTCGGCGAGGGTCGCCCCGCTCCCGAAGTGAGCTTCGACCCGGCGACGCATCTCGCCGTACTCCCCTACTCCTCGGGCACGACCGGCCGGCCCAAGGGCGTCATGCTGACCCACCGCAACCTGATCGCGAACGTCAGCCAGTGCCGCTCGACGATCTCTCTCGGTGACGACGACCGAGTACTCGCCGTCCTGCCGTTCTTCCACATCTACGGGATGACGGTGCTGCTGAACTTCGCGCTGCGCCAGCGCGCGGCTCTTGTCACGATGCCGAAGTTCGATCTGACGGAGTTCCTCCGGGTCGTGCAGGAGCACCGGACGAGCTGGGTCTTCATCGCGCCGCCGATCGCCGTCGCGCTCGCGAAGCATCCGCTCATCGATCAGTACGACACCTCCGCGATCAAGGTCATCTTCTCGGGGGCTGCTCCGCTCGACGGCGCTCTCGCATCCGCGGTGGCCGATCGGCTGGGGTGCACGGTCTGTCAGGGTTACGGAATGACGGAGACGAGCCCTGTCACGCACGCGATCCCGTACGACCGCCCTGACATCGACCGCTCGTCCGTGGGGATGCTGCTCGCGAACACGGAGTCGCGTCTCGTCGCGGAGGACGGCTCCGATGTCACTGCGCCGGCCGAGGGCGCAAGCGACCCCGGCGAGCTCCTGATCCGCGGTCCCCAGGTGATGGCCGGATACCTCAACCGGCCGGGTGCGACGGCCGAGATGCTCGACAGCGACGGCTGGCTTCACACCGGCGACGTGGCGACGGTGACGCACGACGGCATCTTCCGGATCGTCGACCGTCTCAAGGAGCTCATCAAGTACAAGGGCTACCAGGTCGCGCCGGCCGTGCTCGAGGCGGTCCTGCTCGAGCATCCGGCCATCGCCGATGCGGCCGTGATCGGCGTGCCCGACGCGGATGGACAGGAGGTGCCCAAGGCGTTCGTGGTCGCGCAGCAGGGAGCAGACCTCGACGCGGATGCGGTGATGGCGCACGTCGCCGCCCATGTCGCGCCTCATGAGAAGGTGAGGCAGGTCGAGTTCATCGACGCCATTCCCAAGTCGGCATCCGGCAAGATCCTGCGCAAGGATCTGCGCGCACGCTGAGTCCAGGCGCCGGATACACGAAGAAGCCCGCCGTCCCTCACGGGGCGGCGGGCTTCTTCGAGTGAGCGAAGTGCTTACTCGGACTTCTTCTCGACAGCGTCCTCGGCGGCAGCCTCGGCTGCTTCGCCCTCGGCCTGCGACTCGGCGCCGGCCTCGACGGTCTCGTCTGCCGGAGCCTCCTCGACGGGAGCCTCCTCAGCGGGAGCCTCCTCGACGACCTCGGCCGGCTTCTCAGCCTTGGCAGCCTTCTTGGTGGACTTCGCCTTGGGGGTGACGGGCTCGAGAACGAGCTCGATCACTGCCATGGGGGCGTTGTCACCCTTGCGGTTGCCGACCTTCGTGATGCGGGTGTAGCCACCCTCACGGTCTGCGACCAGCGGGGCGATCTCGGCGAAGAGCGTGTGAACGACGCTCTTGTCGCCGATGACCGAGAGAACGCGACGACGAGCGTGCAGGTCTCCGCGCTTGGCGAAGGTGATCAGGCGCTCGGCGAGCGGACGCAGGCGCTTGGCCTTGGTCTCGGTCGTCTTGATCGACTTGTGGGTGTACAGAGCCGCCGCGAGGTTGGCAAGCAGCAGGCGCTCGTGTGCGGGGCCGCCTCCGAGGCGGGGACCCTTAGTGGGCTTGGGCATAATCGTCTAACTCCTGGTCAGAAAGGTCGGGTATCAGAAGGACTCGTCTTCGCTGCCGCCGTAGAAGTGGGCGCCGTCGAAACCGGGCACCGAATCCTTGAGCGACAGACCGAGCGAGATGAGCTTGTCGCGCACCTCGTCGACCGACTTCTGGCCGAAATTGCGGATGTTCATGAGCTGCGTCTCCGACAGGGCGACGAGCTCGGAAACAGTGTTGATGCCCTCACGCTTCAGGCAGTTGTACGAGCGGACGGAGAGGTCGAGGTCCTCGATCGGCATCGACAGCTCGCTGGAGTTCACTGCCTCCACCGGTGCCGGGCCGATCTCGATGCCCTCAGCCTCGACGTTCAGCTCGCGGGCGAGACCGAACAGCTCGGTGAGCGTCTTCGCAGCCGAAGCGACGGCGTCGCGGGGGCTGATGGCGGACTTGGTCTCGACGTCGAGGACGAGCTTGTCGAAGTCGGTGCGCTCACCCGCACGGGTGGCGTCGACGCGGTAGCTGACCTTGAGCACCGGCGAGTAGATCGAGTCGATCGGGATCTGACCGGCCTCGGCATACTCGTTGCGGTTCTGCGTCGCCGAGACGTAGCCGCGGCCACGCTCGATCGTGAGCTCGAGCTCGAACTTCGCCGTCTCGTTGAGCGTCGCGATGACGAGCTCGGGGTTCTGGACCTCGACACCGGCCGGAGCCGAGATGTCAGCGGCGGTCACTTCGCCCGAACCGGTCTTGCGCAGGTAAGCGGTGATGGGCTCGTCGCGCTCCGACGAGACCACGAGCTGCTTGATGTTGAGGATGATCTCGGTGACATCCTCCTTCACGCCGGGGATGGTGCTGAACTCGTGCAGCACGCCGTCGATGCGAACGCTGGTGACCGCGGCGCCGGGGATCGACGACAGCAGGCTGCGACGAAGCGCGTTGCCGATCGTGTATCCGAAGCCGGGCTCCAGAGGCTCGATGATGAACCGGCTACGGTTCTCGACGATCTTTTCCTCGGTCAGTGTGGGACGCTGTGCAATAAGCACTCTGTGTTCCTTTCGATCACATGCCCGCTATATGACATGTGGTGGGGTGAGGTCTTGAGTTTTGGGAGTCGATGCCCGCGCTGGCGGGCGTCGAGCCGCTCGGACCCGAAGGACCGAGCGGCTCAACAAGCCGGATCAGACGCGGCGGCGCTTCGGCGGGCGGCAGCCGTTGTGCGCCTGCGGCGTGACGTCCTGGATCGAGCCGACCTCGAGGCCGGCGGCCGTCAGCGAGCGGATCGCGGTCTCGCGACCCGAGCCCGGTCCCTTGACGAAGACGTCGACCTTCTTGACGCCGTGCTCCTGCGCCTGGCGGGCGGCCGACTCGGCAGCCATTCCAGCGGCGTAGGGCGTCGACTTGCGCGAGCCCTTGAAGCCCACGCCACCCGACGATGCCCAGCTGATGACAGCGCCGGACGGGTCGGTGATCGAGACGATCGTGTTGTTGAACGTCGACTTGATGTGGGCGTGGCCCAGCGCGATGTTCTTCTTTTCCTTGCGGCGCGGCTTGCGCGCGGCGGCCTTGGGTGCAGCCATGAAAGTGTTCTCCTAGTCCCTGGGGCCGCGCTTAGCGGGCCTTCTTCTTGCCTGCGACGGTGCGCTTCGGGCCCTTGCGGGTACGGGCGTTGGTCTTGGTGCGCTGACCACGGACCGGGAGGCCACGACGGTGGCGGATGCCCTCGTAGGAGCCGATCTCGACCTTGCGGCGGATGTCTGCGGCGACCTCGCGGCGCAGGTCACCCTCCACCTTGTAGTTGCCTTCGATGTAGTCGCGGAGGGCGATCAGCTGGTCATCGCTGAGGTCCTTCACGCGGATGCTCTCGTCGATCTCCGTAGCCTTGAGGATCTCGACCGAGCGGGTACGGCCGACGCCGTAGATGTAGGTAAGGGCGATCACCACGCGCTTATCGCGCGGGATGTCAACGCCGGCAAGACGTGCCATGCGGTTCTCCTGAGTGTTGTGGAGGTGTGGAGCAGGATCGGTGCTCGGGCCTCCGCCCCGAGGTGTCCCCCACTCGCGTGGGATCTGATCCTGCCGTTGTGTGTATTGAGTTGTGAGTCAGATCCGAAGAGTCCGTCGGCATCGCCGACGGGCGCTCAGCCCTGGCGCTGCTTGTGGCGCGGGTTGCTCTTGCAGATGACCATGACGCGGCCGTGACGGCGGATCACCTTGCAGTGATCGCACATGGGCTTGACGCTGGGGTTGACCTTCATGATGTGTCCTATTCGCTGTCTTCACCGGGCAGGCTGAGTGCCTGGGGTGTTACTTCTCGACCGATCAGCGGTAGCGGTAGACGATTCGTCCGCGGGTCAGGTCGTAGGGGCTGAGCTCCACGACCACACGGTCTTCGGGGATGATGCGGATGTAGTTCTGCCGCATCTTGCCTGAGATCGTTGCAAGGACCTTGTGTCCGTTGGAGAGCTCAACGCGGAACATCGCGTTGGGCAGAGCCTCGGAGATCACGCCCTCGATCTCGATGACACCGTCTTTCTTAGCCATAGCCTCGCTGACGCTTCTGCAGACCGGTCGATCTGCGGTGGGTGATTGGATTGCGATACCTCTGCCGATTCAGACACGCCGAATCAAGGCGCAAGGCACCAAGGATCTATGTTATCCGACAACGGGAGTTCCGGCAACCTGAGCAGAATGCCGGAACTCCCGTTGATCGGACCAGACGGGATCAGCCGAGGATCTTGGCGAACTCCGCCTCGATCTCGCTGTTCTCGATGCGGTTCCCGTTGACCTCGACGGTCGGGGTTCCGGTGATCTCATGCGCCTTCGTCTGCGAGTCGGCGAACTTGTTGTAGGTGCCGTCGGCGATGCAGTCAGCCGCGGCGCCCGCCCCAGCCTGCTCGGCGAGCGCGCTCAGCTCCTCGACGCTGAGACCGGCCGAGTTCTCCTCCGGCTGGTTCGCGAAGAGCAGGTTGAAGTAGTCGAGAGTCGAGTCGGGAGCCTCGGCGGCGACGCAGTACATCGAGCCGGCCGACAACGAGGAGTACTCCCCCGTCGTCGAGTAGCGGTTGAGGATCGACACCGGGTGGATGTTCAGCGTGATCTTGTCGTCGGCGGCTGCCGCCTGCAGCTGCTCGCCGTAGACATCCTCGAACTGCCCGCAGACGGGGCACATGAAGTCGACGTAGGTGTCGATCTCGTCCTCGCCCGACCCGAACGAGATGGCGCCGGTCTCCTCGTTCACGATCGAGCTCTGCGGGGCCGTGCCCGGGGAGGTCGCCTGGTTGTTCAGGAACACGACGACGAAGGCCAGAACGGCCAGCACGACCACCACTGCCGCCGAGACGCCGATCACGAACCAGTTGGTGTTGCTCTTCGCGGCTGCCATTGCTTTCCGTTTCTGTCGCGGTCCGCCCATGGCGGACCCGGCTTGAAGTCCTCGGGCGCACGCGCACCCATACACCCATTGTGCCCGGAGAAACCTATGCGCACGTTGTGATCGAGCGCTGGATCGCCGATCGCGCCGTGACCGACAGCGCCGGCTTCAGGCGATCGGGGTCGGCGTCACGCCGAACGGGGCGAGACCGGCCGCTCCCCCGTCTGCCGCGGTCAGCACCCAGATCCCATCCGCGTGCAGTGCGACGCTGTGCTCCCAGTGCGAGCCGTCGGTGCCGTCGACCGTCGAGACGGTCCAGTCGTCGTCCTCGACGAAGGTCTCGTCGCTGCCGGCAGTGACCATGGGCTCGATCGCCAGCACGAGACCGGGCTTGACCTCGGCGCCCGGGTCGGGCGTGCGGTAGTTGAAGACGCTGGGCGCCTCGTGCATCTTGCGTCCGATGCCGTGGCCGACGTACTCGCGCAGGATGCCGTACGTCTCGCCGGAGACGGCTGACGGGCCCTGTGCCTCGATGTAACCCTGGATCGCGGCTCCGATGTCACCGAGGTGCGAAGCGGACGCCATGGCGGCGATCCCCGCCCACATCGAGCCCTCCGTGACCCGCGAGAGCTCCTCGCGCCGGGCGACCAGCTCGGGGCGCGTCTCATCAGGGACGACGACGGTGATGGCGCTGTCGCCGTTCCAGCCCTGGAACTGCGCGCCGCAGTCGATCGAGACGATGTCGCCTGCCTGAAGGACCCTCTCACCCGGGATGCCGTGGACGACCTCTTCGTTCATCGAGATGCAGGTGGTGTGCCGGTATCCGCGAACGAGCTGGAAGTTCGATTCCGCGCCACGGGCGAGGATCACACGGTTCGCTTCGGCGTCGAGCTCGAGAGTCGTGACACCGGGTCGTATCAGCGGCCGCACGGCGTCGAGCGCAGCCGCCGTGATGAGACCGGGCTCCACCATCGCACGCAGCTGAGCCGCGCTCTTGTAGATCGACTTGCGGAACATCGTTCGGTGATCAGGCCGCGAGGCGCAGACCGCGTGCGGTCAGCGCCGCGAACACGCGCTCGGTGATCTCGTCGAGCGAGCCCACGCCGTCGATGCGGTCGACGATCCCACGGGGGCCGTAGACCTCGAGGATCGGGGCCGTCTCGTGCTCGTAGATGTCGAGACGGTGTGCGATCGCCTCATCCGTGTCATCCGAGCGACCCTGCTCCGCTGCACGGAGCTTGAGACGCTCGATGCTCTCTTCGCGCGGGACGTCGAGCAGGATGACGGCGTCGAGGGACTCCCCGCGGGCACCGAGGAACGCGTCGAGGTGCTCGACCTGCGCGGCATTGCGGGGGTATCCGTCGAGCAGGAAGCCCTTGGCTGCATCGTCCTGCGAGAGGCGATCGCGAACGATCTCGCTGGTGAGCTCGTCGGGAACGAGATCGCCCTTGTCGAGGATCGCCGTGACCTGCTGGCCGAGCGGCGTGCCCTCCTTGATGTTCGCGCGGAAGATGTCGCCCGTCGAGACGACCGGGATGCCGTAGGACTCTGCGATGCGGACGCCCTGCGTGCCCTTCCCCGAGCCCTGCGGACCGACGATGAGGAGACGAGCTGATCGAGTCATCGGAGGAGCCCTTCGTAGTGTCGCTGCTGCAGCTGTGCGTCGATCTGCTTGACCGTCTCGAGACCGACACCCACGATGATGAGGATCGATGCGCCGCCGAACGGGAAGTTCTGGTTGGCGCCGACGGTGGCGAGAGCGATGAGCGGGATCAGCGCGATGAGGCCGAGGTAGATCGACCCGGGCAGCGTGATGCGCGTGAGCACATAATCGAGGTACTCGGCAGTCGGACGACCGGCACGGATGCCGGGGATGAATCCGCCGTACTTCTTCATGTTGTCTGCGACCTCGACCGGGTTGAAGGTGATCGCGACGTAGAAGTACGTGAAGCCGATGATCAGCAGGAAGTACACGGCCATGTAGATCGGGCTGTTGCCGGTCGTGAAGTTCGCGCTGATCCAGGTGACCCACGCTGCCGGCTCGGAGCCGTCCTGCGGGGTGTTGAACTGTGCGATGAGCGCCGGGATGTACAGCAGCGACGAGGCGAAGATCACGGGGATCACACCGGCCATGTTGACTTTGATCGGAATGTACGTGTTGGTGCCGCCGTAGGTGCGGCGACCGACCATGCGCTTGGCGTACTGCACCGGGATGCGCCGCTGGGACTGTTCGACGAAGACGACGAGGCCCATGACGATGATTCCCACCAGAAGCACCAGGAGGAAGACCTCGAAGCCCTTGCTCTCCCAGATGAGCCACATGGCTCCGGGGAACGTGGCGGCGATCGAGGTGAAGATGAGCAGCGACATGCCGTTGCCGATACCGCGCTCGGTGACGAGCTCTGCGAACCACATGATGAGGCCCGTGCCGGCGGTCATCGCCATGATGATGAGCAGCTGCGCCCACCACACGTCGTTGGTGAGGAGGTTCTGGCACGCGGCGATGTCGGTGGTGCCGAAGAGCTGGCCGCTGCGGGCCACCGTGACCAGCGTCGTCGACTGCAGCAGTGCGAGAGCGATGGTGAGGTAGCGCGTGTACTGGGTCAGACGGGCCTGGCCGGCCTGGCCCTCTTTGTGCAGAGCCTCGAAGTGAGGGATGACCACGCGAAGGAGCTGGGTGATGATCGTCGCGGTGATGTACGGCATCACGCCGAGGGCGAAGATCGAGAGCTGGAGGAGCGCGCCACCCGAGAACAGGTTGACGAGTCCGAGGAGTCCCTCCGTCCCGGAGTTCAGCGCGAGGCACTCCTCGACGTTCGGGAAGTTCACGAACGGAGCAGGCACATTCGAGCCAAGCCGGTAGATGGCGACGATGGCGAGGGTGAAACCGATCTTCCGACGCAGGTCGGGCGTGCGGAAGATCCGCGCGATGGCGCTAAACAAGGACGTCCTCCTGAAAGGTTGCCGATCCCTGAAGGACGGCTGAAAGAACAGGCTAACCCATAAGAGGGGCCGGAGAATCTCCGACCCCTCTCATGAAGTGGTTACTTGACGGATCCGCCAGCCGCCACGATCTTCTGCTCGGCGGAACCCGAGACCTTGTCGACCGCGACGGTGAGCTTCACGGCGATGTCGCCGTCTCCGAGAACCTTGACCTTCTCGTTCTTGCGAACGGCACCCTTGGCGACCAGGTCGCTGATGGTGACGTCGCCACCCGTGGGGTACAGCTCCGCGAGCTTCTCCAGGTTCACGACCTGGTACTCGACGCGGAACGGGTTCTTGAACCCGCGCAGCTTCGGGGTGCGCATGTGCAGAGGCATCTGCCCACCCTCGAAGCCGACGCGAACGGTGTTGCGAGCCTTCGTGCCCTTGGTACCGCGACCCGCGGTCTTACCCTTGGAGCCCTCACCGCGACCGACACGGGTCTTCGCGGTGTTGGATCCGGGGACCGGACGCAGGTGGTGCACCTTCAGCACGCCGGGGCGGGATGCCGGAGCATCCTTCTTCGGCGCAGCCTTCTTGGCAGCCGGCTTCTTGACGGCGTCGGCCTTGGCCTCGGTCGCCTTCGCCGGTGCCTTCTTGGCGGCGGGCTTCTTCTCGGCTGCGGCCTTGGGAGCGGCAGCCTTCTTCGGGGCCTTCTCGGCGCCTGCGGCTTCGTTCTTCTCAGCCATTAGTCGATCTCCTCAACCTTGACGAGGTGGGCGACGGTCTTGACGTAACCGCGCGTCTGCGCGTCGTCGGGGCGAACGGTGCTGTCACCGATTCGCTTCAGACCGAGGCTGCGCAGCGTGTCACGCTGGTTCTGCTTCTCGCTCACCTTGGACTTAACCTGCGTGACCTTCAGGCGCGCAGCCATCAGGCACCTACCTTCTGTGCGGCGATGGCGTCAGCCTCCGCACGGACGAGACGCGCGGGTGCGACCTGGTCGAACTCGAGGCCACGACGTGCGGCGACCGCACGGGGCTCCTCGAGCATCTTCAGGGCCGTCACCGTCGCGTGCACGATGTTGATCGTGTTCGACGAGCCGAGCGACTTCGACAGCACGTCGTGGATGCCGGCGCACTCGAGCACGGCGCGAACCGGACCACCGGCGATGACACCGGTACCGGCAGCGGCCGGACGAAGCAGGACGACGCCTGCTGCGGCCTCACCCTGCACGGGGTGCGGGATGGTGCTGCCGACGCGCGGAACGCGGAAGAAGTTGCGCTTGGCCTCTTCGACACCCTTCGAGATCGCCAGAGGGACCTCGCGGGCCTTGCCGTAGCCGACGCCCACCAGACCGTTGCCGTCGCCGACGACCACGAGAGCGGTGAAGCTGAAGCGACGACCACCCTTCACGACCTTCGAGACGCGGTTGATGGTGACCACGCGCTCGAGGAACTGGTTGTCCCCACGGTCGCGGGAGTTGCGGTCACGGCCACCCTGGTTGCGGTCGCTACGGCCGCCACGGCGGTTGTCGCGCTGAGACGGCTCTGCCTGCGTGGTGCCGGTGGCAGTCTCGGAAGTGGCAGCTGCCGCTTCGGTCACTTCGTTCTCCTTGTTGTCACTCACAGTGCCAGACCCCCTTCGCGGGCGCCGTCGGCGATGGCGGCGACACGACCGGCGTAGCGGTTTCCGCCACGGTCGAACACTGCCTCGGAAACGCCGGCAGACTTCGCACGCTCGGCGAGAAGCTCGCCGACCTTGCGGGCCTTGGCGGTCTTGTCACCCTCGAGCGAACGCAGGTCGGTCTCGAGCGTCGATGCCGACGCGACGGTGTGACCCTTGCTGTCGTCGACAAGCTGCACGAAGACGTGGCGAGCCGAGCGGTTGACGACGAGGCGCGGACGCGCCTCGGTGCCGACGACCTTCTTGCGAAGGCGGGCATGACGACGCGCGCGGGCGTCAGACTTTGACTTGAGAGCCATGGTTACTTACCACTCTTTCCGGCCTTGCGACGCACGACCTCGCCGGCGTAACGCACGCCCTTGCCCTTGTACGGCTCGGGCTTGCGGATCTTGCGGATGTTCGCAGCTGCCTCGCCGACAGCCTGCTTGTCGATACCACTGACGGTGAGCTTGTTGGTGCCCTCGACCGTGAGCGTGATACCGGCGGGCGGGTCGATGAGGACCGGGTGCGAGAAGCCGAGGGCGAACTCGACCGAGCTGCCCTTCTGAGCGACACGGTAACCGGTTCCGACGACCTCGAGACCCTTGGTGTAGCCCTGGGTCACGCCGATGATGTTGTTGTTGATGAGCGTGCGGGTCAGGCCGTGAAGCGACCGGGACTCACGCTCGTCGTCGGGACGGGTGACGAGAACCTGGTTCTCCTCGACCGCGACCTCGATGGGCTTGGCGACCGTCAGGGTGAGCTCACCCTTGGGGCCCTTCACCGCGACCTCACGGCCGTCGACCGAGATGGTCACGCCCGCGGGAACGTCGATGGGAAGTCGTCCAATACGCGACATTTTCGATTACCACACGTAGGCGAGAACTTCTCCGCCCACGCCCTTCTGCTCTGCCTGACGGTCAGTGAGGAGACCGGAGGAGGTGGACAGGATGGCCACGCCGAGTCCGCCGAGGACCCTGGGCAGCTCGGTGGACTTCGCGTAGACGCGGAGGCCGGGCTTCGACACGCGCTTGATGCCCGCGATCGAACGCTCACGGTTGGGGCCGTACTTCAGCTGCAGGGTGAGGTTCGATCCGACGCGAGCGTCAGTCGTCTCCCATCCAGCGATGTAGCCCTCCTGCTGGAGGATCTCGGCGATGTGCGTCTTGAGCTTGCTCGACGGCAGGGTCACGGAGTCGTGATGCGCCGAGTTCGCGTTGCGCAGACGGGTCAGCAGATCTGCGACCGGGTCTGTCATTGTCATTGTTGTTTTCCTTTGTTCATGAGGTTCCGGCTGCCGTTACACGACAGACGGCCTGCGATGACACGCAATCTTCAATTGTACGGGATCGGGCGGGACGCTGTGCGCCCCGCCCGAAACCGCTTACGCCTGGGCGTCTTCCGTACGGAAGGGGAAGCCGAGGTGACGAAGAAGCGCGCGACCTTCGTCGTCCGTCTTCGCGGTGGTGACGACGGTGATGTCGAAACCGCGAACCCGGTCGATCTTGTCCTGATCGATCTCGTGGAACACGCTCTGCTCCTGGAGACCGAAGGTGTAGTTGCCGTTTCCGTCGAACTGCTTGCCCGAGAGGCCGCGGAAGTCGCGGATACGGGGCAGAGCGAGCGAGACGAGACGGTCCAGGAACTCCCACGCACGGTCACCGCGGAGGGTGACGTGTGCGCCGATGGCCTGGCCCTCGCGCAGCTTGAACTGCGCGATCGACTTGCGAGCCTTCGTGACGAGGGGCTTCTGACCGGTGATCTTGGTGAGATCGTCGATCGCGCCGTCGATCACCTTGCTGTCGCGGGCCGCTTCACCGACACCGGTGTTCACGACGACCTTGACCAGACCGGGGATCTGCATCACGTTGGTGTAGCCGAACTCATCCTGCAGCTTCTGCTGGATCTCGGCCTTGTACTTCGCCTTCAGGCGGGGCTGGATCTTGCCAGCCACCGCAGCGTCGGTGGTTGCCATCAGAGGTCCTTACCTGACTTCTTCGCGTACCGCACACGGACGGTGCGCTTGACGCCGTCCTTGGTCTGCTCCTCGACCCGGTGGCCGACCTTGGTCGGCTTCTTGGTCGAGGGGTCGACGAGTGCGACGTTCGAGATGTGGATGGAGGCCTCGACAGTCTCGAGGCCGCCCGTCTTGGTGCCACGCTGCGTCTGTCCGACGCGCGTGTGCTTGGTGACGTAGTTCACGCCTTCGACGATGACGCGGTTCTTGTCGGACAGGATCTCGAGGACCTTGCCCTGCTTGCCGCGGTCGCCGCCACGCTCCTGCGTGGCTCCGGTGATGACCTGAACCAGGTCACCCTTCTTGATCTTCGCCATGACTTAAATAACCTCCGGCGCCAGCGAGACGATCTTCATGAACTTCTTGTCACGAAGCTCGCGACCGACCGGTCCGAAGATACGGGTGCCGCGGGGCTCCCCGTCGTTCTTCAGGATCACGGCGGCGTTCTCGTCGAACTTGATGTACGAGCCGTCGGGACGACGCGTGGACTTGACCGTGCGGACGATGACGGCCTTGACCACATCGCCCTTCTTGACGTTGCCGCCGGGGATCGCGTCCTTGACGGTCGCGACGATCGTGTCACCGAGTCCGGCGTAACGACGGCGCGAGCCGCCGAGCACACGGATGGTGAGCAGTTCCTTCGCGCCGGTGTTGTCGGCGACCTTGAGGCGGGATTCCTGCTGGATCACTTGGCCTTCTCCAGAATCTCCACCAGACGCCAGCGCTTCGTGGCGCTGAGCGGGCGGGTCTCGTTGATCAGGACGAGGTCGCCGATGCCGGCGGAGTTCGCCTCATCGTGCGCCTTGACCTTCGAGGTGCGGCGGATGACCTTGCCGTAAAGCGGGTGCTTCACGCGGTCCTCGACCTCGACCACGATGGTCTTGTCCATCTTGTCGCTGATGACGTAGCCACGACGCGACTTGCGGTACCCACGGGCATCCGCATCGCGAACATCGTGCTCTGCGTGCTCAGCCTCGACGGCAGCTTCCTTCTTGGTGGCCATCACTCAGCCTCTTCCTTCACGGCGTCGTCAGCGGAGTCCGCCTTCTTCGCCTTCGACTTGGTCGCCTTCTTGGCCGGAGCCTCGACCGGAGCGGGCGTCGCACGGATGCCCAGCTCGCGTTCGCGGATCACGGTGTACAGGCGCGCGATGTCGCGCTTGACGGCGCGGATGCGGCCGTGGCTCTCCAGCTGGCCGGTGGCCGACTGGAAACGGAGGTTGAACAGCTCCTCCTTGGCCTTACGCAGCTCCTCAACGAGGCGCTGGTCTTCGAACGTGTCGAGCTCTGCCGGAGCGAGCTCCTTGGTGCCGATCGCCATTACGCGTCGCCCTCCTCGCGCTTGATGATGCGTGCCTTCAGCGGCAGCTTGTGGATTGCTCGGGTGAGGGCCTCGCGAGCGAGCTCCTCATTGACGCCTGCGACCTCGAAGAGGACGCGACCCGGCTTGACGTTGGCGACCCACCACTCGGGGGAACCCTTACCGGAACCCATGCGGGTCTCGGCAGGCTTCTTGGTGAGGGGGCGGTCGGGGTAGATGTTGATCCACACCTTTCCACCACGCTTGATGTGACGCGTCATCGCGATACGAGCGGACTCGATCTGACGGTTGGTCACGTAAGCGGGGGTGAGGGCCTGGATGCCGAAGTCGCCGAAGGAGACCTTCGTGCCACCGGTGGCCTGGCCATCACGCTTGGGGTGATGCTGCTTGCGGTACTTGACCTTGCGGGGAATAAGCATCAGGCAGACGCTCCTTCTGCGACAGGGGCCTCGTTGCGCGGCGCGCGGCGGCGGTCGCCACCACGGTCGTCACGACGGGACTTCGGGGCGTTGGCCTGCTCGCGAGCAAGCTCCTTGTTGGTCAGGTCACCCTTGTAGATCCAGACCTTCACGCCGATGCGGCCGAAGGTGGTCTTCGCCTCGTAGAAGCCGTAGTCGATGTTCGCGCGCAGCGTGTGCAGCGGCACACGACCCTCGCGGTAGAACTCCGAGCGGCTCATCTCGGCGCCGCCGAGGCGGCCGGAGACCTGGATGCGGATGCCCTTGGCGCCAGCGCGCTGCGCGCCCTGGAGACCCTTGCGCATCGCACGACGGAACGCCACGCGAGCAGACAGCTGCTCGGCGATGCCCTGTGCGACGAGCTGAGCGTCAGCCTCGGGGTTCTTGACCTCGAGGATGTTCAGCTGGATCTGCTTGCCCGAGAGCTTCTCGAGGTCGCCGCGGATGCGCTCGGCCTCGGCGCCACGACGACCGATCACGATGCCCGGACGGGCGGTGTGGATGTCGACGCGGACGCGGTCACGGGTGCGCTCGATCTCGATGTTCGAGACACCGGCGCGGTCGAGCTGCGTCTTCAGCAGGTTGCGGATCTTGATGTCCTCGGCGACGTAGTCTGCGTAACGCTGACCCGGCTTCGTCGAGTCCGAGAACCAACGCGACACGTGGTCCGTGGTGATGCCGAGGCGGAAGCCGTACGGGTTTACTTTCTGTCCCATTACTTGCTCGCCTTCTTGTTGCTGTCGCTTGCAGCGGCCGGAGCCGCCTCAGGCGTCGAGAGCACGACCGTGATGTGGCTCGTGCGCTTCTTGATCTGGAAAGCGCGACCCTGTGCACGAGGCTGGAAACGCTTGAGCGTCGTCCCCTCGTCTACGTAGGCGTTAGCCACGTACAGGTCCTGCTCGTCGAGGTACTCGCCGTCACGATCCGCCTTGACCTGTGCGTTGGCCATGGCCGACGCGACAAGCTTGTAGATCGGCTCACTGGCGCTCTGCTGTGCGAACTTCAGGATCGCCAGAGCCTCCTGGGCCTGCTTGCCCTTGATGAGCGCGACGACACGACGAGCCTTCTGAGGGGTCACGCGGATGTGTCGCACGCGTGCGATGGACTCCACCATTTCTCTCTCCTCTATCGCCACCGCGTCAGCGGCGGCGGCCCTTCTTGTCGTCCTTCTCGTGGCCGCGGAAGGTGCGGGTGGGCGCGAACTCGCCCAGTTTGTGGCCGACCATGGTCTCGGACACAAACACGGGGATGTGCTTGCGACCGTCGTGGACCGCGATCGTGTGACCCAGCATGGCCGGGATGATCATGGACCGGCGAGACCAGGTCTTGATGACGTTCTTGGTGCCGGCTTCGTTCTGCACGACCACCTTGCGAAGCAGGTGATCGTCGACGAAGGGGCCCTTCTTAAGACTGCGAGGCATCTTCTCTTACTCCTACTTACGCTTCTTGCCGGCGTTACGACGACGCACGATGTACTTGTCGCTTTCCTTGTTGGCGTGACGGGTGCGACCCTCAGCCTGGCCCCACGGGGAGACGGGGTGACGTCCACCGGACGTCTTGCCCTCACCACCACCGTGCGGGTGGTCGACCGGGTTCATCGCGACACCACGGACGGTCGGGCGGACGCCCTTCCAGCGCATGCGGCCGGCCTTGCCCCAGTTGATGTTCGACTGCTCGGCGTTGCCGACCTCGCCGATGGTCGCGCGGCAGCGCGCATCGACGTTGCGGATCTCGCCCGAGGGCAGACGCAGCTGGGCGAAGTTGCCATCCTTGGCCACGAGACGGACGGATGCACCGGCCGAACGTGCCATCTTCGCGCCGCCACCGGGACGGAGCTCGATCGCGTGGATGACGGTACCCGTCGGGATGTTCTTCAGCGGGAGGTTGTTGCCCGGCTTGATGTCGGCACCAGCACCCGACTCGACGACGTCGCCCTGCTTCAGCTTCGCCGGCGCGAGGATGTAGCGCTTCTCGCCGTCGAAGTAGTGCAGCAGCGCGATGCGTGCCGTGCGGTTGGGGTCGTACTCGATGTGAGCGACGCGGGCGTCGACCCCGTCCTTGTCATTGCGACGGAAGTCGATGACACGGTACTGGCGCTTGTGGCCACCACCGATGTGACGGGTCGTGATGCGGCCCTGGTTGTTGCGACCACCGGTCTTCGAGAGCGGGCGCAGCAGCGACTTCTCCGGCGTCGATCGGGTGATCTCGGCGAAGTCAGCCACCGACGAGCCGCGACGGCCCGGGGTCGTGGGCTTGTACTTGCGAATAGCCATTATTGTCCTTATCCCCCGGATCAGCCGATTGCCGTGAAGATGTCGATGGTGCCCGACTTCAGGGTCACGATGGCGCGCTTGGTGTCCTTGCGCTTGCCGGTGCCGAAGCGGGTGCGACGAGCCTTGCCGACGCGGTTGAGGGTGTTGACCCCTGCGACCTTGACGCCGAAGATCTTC
The DNA here is from genome assembly GCF_034045055.1 of Microbacterium sp. CFBP9023. Classification (NCBI taxonomy): domain Bacteria; kingdom Bacillati; phylum Actinomycetota; class Actinomycetes; order Micrococcales; family Microbacteriaceae; genus Microbacterium; species Microbacterium sp. CFBP9023. The sequence continues at coordinate 465,410 of NZ_JAXCWI010000002.1, forward strand.
TCGATGGCGAGCTTGATCTCGGTCTTCGAAGCGCGCGGGTCCACGAGGAAGGTGTACTTACCCTCGTCGATGAGACCGTAGCTCTTCTCGGACACGACCGGCTTCAGGATGACGTCGCGCGGGTCCTTGTTCAGGGCCGTCTGGAGAACAGATGCCTGCTCGCTCATGCGGAGACCTCCTGGTTGGCGCCGGACTTCGAGGCGATGAAGCCCTCGATCGCGGCCTGGGTGAAGACGATGTCGTCGGAGACGAGAACGTCGTAGGCGTTGAGCTGGTCGAACGTCAGAACGTGAACGTTGCTGAGGTTGCGGATGCTCTTGAGCGCGAGCTCGTCGTTGCGCACGATGACGACCAGGACGTTCTTCGACGTGGCGACCTGCGAGAGGAAGCTCACGGCTGCCTTCGTCGAGGGGGCGCCATCGGTGCCGAACGTGTCGATCACGTGCAGACGGTCCCCGCGGAAGCGATCGCTGAGTGCACCACGGAGGGCTGCGGCGATCATCTTCTTGGGGGTGCGCTGCGAGTAGTCGCGCGGCTTGGGGCCGTGCACGATTCCACCACCGGTCATGTGCGGCGCGCGGATCGAGCCCTGACGGGCGTTACCCGTGCCCTTCTGCTTGAAGGGCTTGCGGCCTGCACCCGAGACCTCACCGCGACGCTTGGTCGAGTGGGTTCCCTGGCGAGCCGCCGCGAGCTGCGCGACGACGACCTGGTGGATGAGCGGGATGTTCGTCTTGGCGTCGAACAGTTCGGCGGGAAGCTCGATCGAGCCAGCCTTCTTGCCGTCTGCCTTGAGGACGTCAAGCGCGAGAGTGGAGTCAGCCATGATCAGGCACCCTTCACTGCGTTGCGGACGTAGACGATGCGACCACGAGCACCGGGGACGGCGCCCTTGACGAGCAGCAGACCCTTCTCGATGTCGACGGCGTGCACCGTGAGGTTGAGGACGGTCACGCGCTCGCCACCCATACGGCCGGCCATGCGCATGCCCTTGAAGACGCGGCTCGGGGTCGACGATGCGCCGATGGAGCCGGGCTTGCGGTGGTTGCGGTGCGAACCGTGCGAAGCCGAGACGCCCTTGAAGTTGTGACGCTTCATGACACCGGCGAAGCCCTTGCCCTTGCTCGTGCCGACGACGTCGACGAGCTGGCCGGCTTCGAAGGTGCCGTCGACCGTGAGCTCCTGGCCCAGCGAGTAGTCAGCGGCATCCGCGGTGCGGATCTCGGTGACGTGACGACGCGGCGTGACGCCGGCGGCCTCGAAGTGAGCGGTCAGCGGCTTGTTCACCTTGCGCGGGTCGATCTGGCCGTATGCGATCTGCACGGCGTTGTAGCCGTCCTTCTCGGGGGTACGGATCTGCGTGACCACGTTCGAGGCGAGCTCGATGACGGTGACGGGAACGAGCTTGCCGTTCTCGTTCCACACCTGGGTCATGCCGAGCTTGGTGCCGAGCATGCCCTTGGAAATCTTGGAGTTGATGTCAACCATGTCCGACCTCAGAGCTTGATCTCGATGTTGACATCGGCAGGCAGGTCGAGACGCATCAGCGAGTCGACAGCCTTCGGCGTCGGGTCGACGATGTCGATCAGACGCTTGTGGGTGCGCATCTCGAAGTGCTCGCGGCTGTCCTTGTACTTGTGGGGCGACCGGATGACGCACACGACGTTCTTCTCGGTCGGAAGGGGCACGGGGCCGACGACTGTTGCGCCCGCACGGGTCACGGTGTCGACGATCTTGCGTGCGGACGTGTCGATGACCTCGTGGTCATACGACTTCAGGCGAATGCGGATCTTCTGTCCCGCCATTGTCTGCTCTCTCTCTTTAAGCGTCTTACCGACCTGGGCCGGGTGACCCAGGGGCATTGGACGCACGTCGGCGCTGTTCGCGCCTCGGCACTCGAACGGCTCTCGCGAGTCGATCTGCTGCACCACTGTTCTGCTGTCATCCCGCACGCCTCGGCGAGCGGATGTCCGACCTCCGCCGCGCACGGCGAAGCCCTCGTGATGAAGATGTCGGGATCGTTCTGCCACCCGCGGCCTAGGTCCCTGCGCGTCTGCGCCGCCTATGCACTGTCGTGATGGTGATCCGGCTGACGCTGAGCGCGCCGGAATGTCGAACCTGTCTATTCTGCCACGGCCGATTTCACTTGCGCAAACCCGGGCGTGTCGCAGTCGCTGAGCATCCCCTGAGTGCGCACCCCAGCCGTCGGATCGGCGCCTCTGATCGACGCCGCCGACGACCCCTCAGCGCGCTGAGGAGAGCGGGGCGAGGCATCCCCATGCCTCGCCCCGCTTGGGGAGGGCGTTCAGTGCGAGGGGGCACACCGAACGCGAGGACTCCGGCGTGAAGGGACGCCGGGTTCCTCGACCGAGGGCGCGGCGAAGAGACCGCCGCGCGGGCGGGAAGACGTCTGAGCGCACAGAGTGCGCGCGTCGCACGATGATCCCCAAAATCGTTATCCCCAGTTTGACGCGGCGAACCGCGTGAATTCGGGAAGTCGAACCCCTTCGACATCCCTGATCGCAAGTTCCCCAGGCGATCGTCATCCATTCTAAGGGAACCCGGACGTGAAACGCGATACCGGCGGGCCGAATACTTGGTGCCGCACGCAGAGGAGCGGCGACTCCCCCGTGTGGGGAATCGCCGCTCTGCGTCTCAGACGCGTGGTCTCACTCGTTGCCGACGGCCTTGTCGGCGCTGTCGCGGATCTCGTCGATCTTGTCAGCGGCACCCGGTGCGATCTTCTTGGCGAAGTCGGCGACGCCGTCGAGCACCTTGTCGCTGATGTCTTCCGCCTGCTCGCTCTTCACTGCCTCGGCGATCTTGTCCTTGTTCTGCTCGTACAGATCCTTGCCCTTGTTGACAGTCTCATCGATACCCATGCGGGCCCCCTTGTGTGCGATCAGTGCGACGGATCCCCGACGCACGTTCATTCTGCACGCAACCGGTGGTCGGCGGAAGACGCATCCGGGCCGGTCTAGGACAGCCAGTAGTTCTTCTTGACGGTCACTTCCTGCACGATGATTCCGGTGTTCAGCGCGCGGATCTCAGCGAAGAGGCGCACCGGACCGGAGAGGAAGTACGGCAGCGAATACTGTCCGTAAGTCGGCGAGTTGGGGGCCTCCGCTCTGGTGACCGGGACTTCGAACGGCGGCTGCGGCGCGCTGGCGATCGGGGCTCCGCTGGAATTCAGAGTCTCGGCGACGATGCGCAGTTGGAAGCCCTTCGTCACCTTGGCCGTCGTCAGGTAGATCGCGACGTCACCGGTCTCTTTGACCGTCGCACTGCTGTGCGCCAGCCAGTACAGATCTGCGGCCACCGGGATCCTGGTCCAGATCCCCCTCGGCACGACGGCGTTCCACTGGTAAGTGCTCGACTGATGGATGGGCACGGGATCCTCCGATGGTGGCTTGATGGGACCGCCTTCGACGTAGTTCTCGAAGTCGACCGAGTTGGTGAACCCGAGCTGGAGCGGTGTTCCGCCGATCCAGAGGGACACATGGACGTGTGGGCCGTAGCCCGTCTCGCTTCCGAAACCGGACGCACCCGAATAGGCGATCAGCTGTCCGCGCGAGACGCGTGCACCCAGCGGCACCGTGCTCGACTGCAGGTGCAGGTAGCGGATGTAGTTGCCGTCGTCCGTCCGCAACGCCAGGTAGCGCCCGGTCGCCGTCGTCGTGGAGTCCTTGCGATCGACGATGACCCCACTGGTGGCCGCGCGGATCGGCGTGCCCCGGACGACCGCGTAGTCGGTGCCCGGCTCGCCCGACGGCGGATTCCGATTCCTGTGCCCCATCCACGAGCTCGAGATCGGCACGATCCCGCACGGTCGCAGGTAGGTTCCCTCGGCGCTCGCACGAAGGGTCGGAGAGAAGAACTCCCACCCCACCGCGGCCGCGCCGAGCACGAAACCGGTGCCGAGAAGCACTCCCCTGCGAGAGACGAACGACTGCGTCGCGTCGGTCGACGAGGGCTCGGAGTCCCCCGCGTCGCACACTAGCGATCGCCGCCTTCGTTCTCGCCGCGGATGAGGTTCTGGATCTGTTCCTCGGGCAGGGGCTCGAGAGATGCCGAGGACATGCCGAGCTGAGGCGCGGAGGCCGATCCCCCGATCGTGCATTGAGCCTGAGCCTCGAGGCCCGAGGCCTGTGCGGGGACCAGGACGAGCCATTCCGGAGACACCAGCCGGTGCTCGATGCGTGTCTTCTCGGCGGAGAAGACGACGTCGGCAGGGAATGCCGAGAGGGTCGCGTCGACACAGATCTGCGCCAGCTCCTCACCGGAGAACTCGCCGAACTCCGCCGATGACGTCGGCGTCGGAGTCGGTGTCGACGTCGGGGTCGGTGTCTCCGACCCGGTTTCGGTCGCCGACGGCGCGGGCGCTGCGCTCGATGTGGGCACGGGGCTCGACGCGCCCGGCAGCGAGGCACAGCCCGAGACGCCACCGATCAGGACGACGACAGCCAGAGCACTCGCGGCTACATGCCGGGCAAGGGGGGATCTCATGATTCTGAATGTACCGAGCGACGCCGCGCAGCCCTGGATACGACGCGGACAGTCGCCGCGAATGTCGTCGTACGGACGTCAGTGCGCACTCGCACCGGGGGCTACCACGGCACGGATGGTGCGGAAGAGGATGATGAGATCCTGGATGAGCGACCAGTTCTCGACGTAGTACAGGTCGAGTCGGATCGTCTCCTCCCACGAGAGCGACGAGCGTCCGCTCACCTGCCACAGTCCGCTCATACCGGGCTTCACCAACAGGCGACGATGGGCGAAGTCGTCGTACAGCGCGACCTCGGAAGCGCGCTGCGGGCGAGGCCCCACGAGGCTCATGTCCCCGAGGAACACGTCGATCAGCTGCGGCAGCTCGTCGATCGAGTGCTTGCGGAAGAAGCGTCCCACTCTGGTGATCCGGGGATCGTCGTTGATCTTGAACAGCGGCGTTCCACCGTCGCCCTGAAGATCGAGCAGCGTCGCCAACTGATCGTCGGCGTCGGCGACCATCGATCGGAACTTGCGCATGCCGAAGGTCTTCCCACCCCGACCGATGCGCTCCTGGTGATAGAAGATGCTTCCCGGGCCTTCGATGCGGATCGCGATGGCCGCGATGAGGAAGACTGGCGAGAGGAGGACCAGCAGCAACGAGGATCCGACGATGTCGAACGCGCGCTTGAGGAACCGCTTGGAGCCCTCCATCCGAGGGAAGTCGACGTGCACGAGGGGCAGGCCGGCAACAGGCGTCGCGTGCATGCGGGGTCCGGCGATGTCGGTCAGCACCGGAGCCATGATGAGCTGGATGTCCCGGTCGGACACTGAGTAGCCCAGCCGACGCATCGTCAGCGGATCGAGGTCGTCGGAGCCGACGATGATCAGCGCGTCGAAGCGCACCTCGTCGAGCACCTTCTCGACGTTCGCGATGTCCCCCAGCACCTCGAAGCCCGAGATGTCTGCCGCCGACGTGTTCTCGGTGATCACGCCGACGATCTCGTACCCGCTGCTCTTCGCCCGCCGGATCTCGCGCGCGACGAGGGCGACCTTCGACGGCTCGCCGATGACCACCGCCCTGTGCAGATACTGGCCGGTCTTCTGCCGCCCCCTCAACCATTGGCGACACATCCATCGCGACATGAGGAGAAGCACCAGGCCGAGCGGGAAGACGACCGCGACGAGCGCCCTCGACAGCTCCATCCCGAGGAAGAACGCGATCGCGACGGTGACGGCGAACACCGCGACCGAGGCGTTCACGATGCGACGGTATTCGTCAGCCCCGTGCCCGACCGTGTGGCGGTCGCGCGAATCCGTGACGTCGAGTGCGACCAGCCAGAGGAATCCGATCGCGCCCAGCACCACGAGATACGAGACGCGAGGGCCGCCGGGCCAGGACACACCGGTGAGCAGCCCGGGAAGGACGACTATCGAGGATACGACCAGCGTGACCAGGACCACGATCACATCGTTGTAGAAGAGACGGCTCGCGTAGAGCCGAGTCCAGGCGACCCGCCGCGCCTTCTTCGCGCGCACCGGAGTCGTCTCCGACGGCTCGCGTGACGAGCCGGAGCCACCGTGCTCGAGCTGAACGACGACGACTCTCACCCCCCTTGACTGTGCTGACGCCAGAACGGGAGCAAGTATATCGGTCTCGGAAGCCCCGGAATCCGGGGCTTCCGAGCACGTCAGCCTGCGCAGTCGTCGGTGACCACGGGCTTCGTGCCGTTGACCATCGGGTTCGTCCGCACCGCGAGCGGGCCGTAATCACCGCTCGGTCCGACGAATGTGGCCGTCACGTCGACCGAGTCTCCCGGATCGAACCACGCTTCGAATGCGACGACGGGGCGTCCGAGATCGTCGATGTCGCGGTGGGCGATCGATACCTCGTCGCCGTTGAACGTCGCGTCGCTGAGAGTGGTCCCCGGAGGCCCGTAGACATAGATCGTGTCTCGGAAGCGGGCGCCGAAGGTCATACTCTGCACGTACCGCGGCAGAGCCTCGGCCTGGCGCTGCGTGAGCGGTAGACCGAGCGACGCAGTCGCGGTGAAGGTGGCGGTGTCGGCCTCGCAGGTGGCCGTGGCGCTCGTCGCCGTCTCGGTGAAGTAGTCGATCTTCGAGCCGTTGGTGTTGTTGAAGTAGATGCCCATGGTCGTCGTGTCGGAGTTCACGGTGGGGAGCACACCACTGATCCTGGCGCCTTCGATCGCCTCGGCGACCTGCGAGTCATCGCTCCAGACCAGCACGCTGCCCTGTGACGCACTTTCCGTGATCGCCCACATCATGTCCTTGAGATCGAAGTCGCCGGCGGCGATCGCTTCGAAGACAGCCGCCGCCGTATCGGCGAAGAACCCGTCGACGAGGTCGGGCTCCTTGTACGAATCCCAGCGGCCGTAGACCTCGCTGAGAAGCAGAGAGACGGCGTTGTCCTCCGAGAGCATCTCGCCGGAGGCCAGCTCGATGGGGCCGGTCGCCTTCAGGATCCGAGACAGGGCGAGGGGGTCGATCGAGATGACGCCGGCGATCTCATCGTCGGCGATGTCCCGCTGCCACCATGCGCGCATGATCTTCGCCGCCGTCGGGAAGTCGGGGCGACTCATGCTCGTGTTGATGTGATCGACCAGGTAGCTCGTGTACAGATCGATGGCGCTCTGCGGGACATCGACGTCGACAGCGACGCCGTTCTGATAGTTGCCGCTGTCGCCTTGTCCCCCGATGGCGATCGAGCCGGCATCGACGCGCACGAGGGTCTGGGCCGCTGCGCTGCCTCCGAGGGCGAGGGTCTCCGCATTGTTCTGGAAGACGAGCAGGTAGTTGCGCTCCCCGTCCCCTCCGAGCAGCGTCGGGAGAGCGGCGATCATCGGCGCCGCGGACCCCATGACCTCGTCGACCTTGTCGACGCCGTCACGCACGACGGAGACGAGGAACGGCGACTTCGAGACGGAATCCAGCCCATCGGCGAGCTCAGTGATGTTCTTCGCCTGGTCGTCGGTGGCGGCGAGAAGCCGCTCGGTGATCGAGCCGGTCGAGTCCTCGTCACCCATCACGGGCAGCGCGACGTCGTTGACGAGCGTGTCGAGCGACTGTGCCGCGAGACGCACACCCTTGAGGTTGTCGCCCAGGACGGGGATCCACTCCATGACCCACCACACCGGATCGGAGGCCGCTGCTCCGGCACTGGCGGCACTTTCGGACAGGTCGGGAAGCACCGCATCGACGTCACCGCCGTCCTGGATGTCAGCGATGAGCGCCTGGCTCTCGACGAGGCCGTCCTTCACCGTGATGGCTCGCAGGCCCACCCAGCACACCGCGATGAGGAACGCGATGATGACCACGATGACGATCGCCCAGATCCGCCGTCGGCGCCGCTGGCGGCCCGAGCTCGGGTTGTCGATGACCTTCGCATCCTGACGGTCTGCGCTCATGAAGGACTTGCCTCTCGTGCTGGATTGATCTGGGGAATTGTACCTGCGGCCCCTGAGGCCGCCGTCGACTGCCTCACTCCACCGCGGAGGTGATGAACACCGGAGACGGGCCGAGAGTCAGCGTGACTTCGCCGTCCTCGGGCTCGAACGACTGCGAGAGGCCTGACATGTCCGTGACGGTCAGTGGCGCATCCGATGCGAAGGTGCGCTGGACCTCGCCCTGCGCCGCCCAGGCGATTCGGGTCTCGTCATCTCCGGCTCCGAAGACCTGGACCGTGCTCGTATCGTCGGATTCGTCGGTGGTGAATGCCTTGTCGCGAAGCTGCGTGATCATCAGCGCCTGGGCGAAAGCACCCGGCTTCGGCGCCAACGCCACCACGTTCGCGCGCGGTGCGTGCTCGTAGAGCCCGAAGTTCGCCTCGCCTGCCGCGGGATCGGGCGTGTCGTTGACCAGGTCGTACCAGAAGTACTTCTCGACCCCGTTCGCGAAGGCCAGCGCCTCATTGCGAACCATCATCTGTCCCTGCTCGAGCGCGGAGACGCCGTCGTAGTGCGTCGGGAAGCCCATCTCGGTGACCCACACCGGCCGGGTCTCCCCCGCCGCCTCCTGCATGTCGGCATACGACTGCTGCACGGTGCCGGCGATCAGATCGGCGTCGCGGTTGATCCACGACTCGTATGGGTGATAGCTCGCAGCATCGGTCACGGCCATCCCACCCGCCTGCCAGAACCCGACGAACCAGTCGCGGTCGTAGAGGGCCGTGGATCCCGTGACGATCGGGAGGTCGGGGTACGCGGTGCTGACGTGGTCGCGAACGGCCTGCGCGATCGGGACGTAGCACGCGGGCGCCGAACCGCACGCTGTGTCATTCTCTCGGTGATTGAACTCGTTGAGCACCTCGAGGCCGACGAGGTCGAACCTGTCAGCGACGGCCTTCGCATAGGCGCCGTAAGCCTGGATCGCGGCCTCGTCGCCTGGTGCCTTCCTGGCGCCGTAGAGTCGGTTGCCGTACACGACGAGGCCCAGCAGCTTCACGTCGTTCGCGTGCATGCGCTCGAACTCGCGTACGTAATTCTGGTCCCACGCGTACTGGCCGGCCACCTTCTCGTTGCGCTCCCACGAGATGTCGTTGCGCACCTCGGCGAAGCCGATGGCGGCCGCGAGCGAGCCGGTGCCGACGAAGGCCTCCTTCTCGACGTGCGCGCCGACACCGAAGCGTCCGTCCTGCGCCACGGAGAAGCCGTCGGCGTCGATCACGGCGACGTCCGTCTGGACCTGGAGGCCCGCGGCGTCGCTGATCGCGACGGTGTAGTGCCCCTGCGGCACGCCTGCCAGCGGCAGCGCGGACAGCGGTCCGCTCGAGTTCGACTCGCCGGTGATCGGATCGCCGCCGGACGTCGACGTCGCGCTCCACTGCACGGCCCCCTCGGCGAGCGAGACGGCGAGCAGAGCGGATTCGTCGGTCATCACGAGGGAGTCGTTGACGATCCCCGCCGGCGTCTGCACGGCCTCGAACGAGCCGTTCGGGACGAGATTGTCGCCGCCGTCCGCCGCGATTGACACGTCGTCGATGCCGAAACCGCGCACAGCGCCCGAGAGCACGACGTCGAACGTGGATGCGGCAGCCTGGTCGGCGGCGGTCGTGAACGGGAACTCGATCGTCTCCCACTCCGCATCCAGCTCGGGAAGAGTGAAGGTCTGACCAGCCGCGGTCAGCCGGACGCCGCTCTCGACCTTCTCCTCGGCGAGGACTCGCGCAGAGACGCTGAGCGTGTAGTCGGTGCTGGGCGCGAGAGCGACGGGAGCGGATGCGGCGACGATGTCGGCATCGTCGGCCGGAGCATCCACACGCAGCGATACAGCGCCCTCTGCGGTGTCACCGACTTCGGGAAGCACCGTGCCGACGACCGTGCGGTCCGCGAGTGTCCATCCGTCGATCGACGCCCGCGCGACGTTCGTGACGGGTACCTCGGCCGGCGGATCGGACACGACCGGCGTCGGAGAGGCCTCGGGCGATGCCTCTGATTGCGGCTGAGGCTGAGGCTGCTGTCCCGCGATCACCATCGCTGCGGCAGCACCGCCTCCGACCAGAAGCACGGCGACCGCGCTCGCGATGATGATCGTCTTCTTCGTCGCGCGCAGAGCCATCATGTCTTTCCCCCCAAGTGTCCGATTCCCAACATATCGGGTCGAGTCGAGGCGAACCTGACAGCCGTCGCGGCCGTGTGCGCGGAACTTCCCTAGACTCGACGCATGCGTGCCGAGGCTTCGTCGAGACTCCGCGCCCCCGCGCCCCCTGGGGAGAGGGCGGCGCTGTGAGCGGCGTGCTGGTGCACGAATGGCTCGCACCGCGGGGCGGCTCCGAGAACGTCTTCGAGGCGCTGAACGAGGTGTTCCCGGACGCCGCGCGGTATTGCCTGTGGAACGAGAGCGACGGCCGATTCGTCGTCGACGGCGAGACCTGGCTCGCTCGCACGCCGCTGCGCGGACACAAGGCCGCAGCCGTCCCGCTGATGCCTCTCGCCTGGCGGGCCCTCCCGCGCGTGGATGCCGACTGGATCCTCACGAGTTCGCATCTCTTCGCGCACCATGCGAGGTTCGCCGGCTCTGCGCGCGATGCTCCGAAGCTCGTGTACGCGCACACTCCGGCGCGATACATCTGGAACCCCGAGCTCGATCTGCGCGGCGACACGCTCGCTGCCCGAGCCGCGGCGAAAGTGCTCAAGGGGGTCGATCGCAAGCGCGCTCAGGAACCGGTGGCGATCGCCGCCAACAGCGTGTTCGTGCAGAGGCGCATAGCCCAGGCATGGCATCGCGAGAGCACGGTGATCCACCCGCCCGTCGACGTGACAGGCTTCACCCGTCCGCCCGCGCCGGACGAACGCGATGAGCGCGTCCTCGCGGCGCTGCCAGAGACATTCCTTCTCGGCTTCTCACGGTTGATCCCCTACAAGCGGCTGGATCTAGTGATCGAGGCCGGGATCGCCGCCGACGTGCCCGTCGTGCTGGCAGGATCTGGATCGGATGAGGCTCGCCTGCGTTCGATCGCCGAGGAGCGCGCGCCCGGTCGTGTCTTCTTCGTCGCGTCACCGGGGGCGGAGCTCTATCGCGCTCTGCTGCAGAGGTGCATCGCCCTCGTGTTCCCGGCGGTGGAGGACTTCGGCATCGTCCCGGTCGAGGCCATGGCGGCAGGCAAGCCGGTGATCGCCGCGGCCGTCGGCGGCACCGCGGAGACGATCGTCGAGGGCAGCACCGGTGCGTTCGTCGAGCACTGGTCGCGCGACGAGCTGCGCAGCGCGGTCGACGTGGTGGCCGGCCTGTCAGCCGACGCCTGTCGTGCGCAGGCGCAGAGGTTCTCGGAAGCGGTCTTCGCCGACCGCATCAGAGAATGGGTGACCGAATCGGTCGACGACGCACGCCCGCCTGAGACGAGGAGCGCGTGACGCTCCTCGTCGACGACCGCTACCGCGGCACGCACGGCATCGGCCGATACGCCTCGGAAGTGCTCCCCCGGCTGACCCTGCCCTGGGAACCACTCGGCCTGGGCGGCACTCCGTTCTCGGGGGTCGACGCCTTCCGTTCGGTGGGACCGGCGGCGGCGCACGACGCTCTCGTCTATTCCCCCGGCTACGGCGCGCTCCTTCGCAGCAGACGACAGCTCCTCACGCTGCACGATCTCATCCAACTGAGCAGTCCGGGACTCGACCGCTGGAAGTTTGCCGCCTACTATTCCGGCCCGGTACGTGCCGTCGTGCGCCGGGCCGGCCTCGTGCTCACCGTGTCCGAGACGTCCGCCAGAGCCATTCGATCGTGGGTGGACGACGACGACGTCGAGATCGTCAACGCGGGCAATGGATGCTCCGAGGCCTTCCGTCCGCCAGAAGGCGCGCTGCAGCGGTCCGACCCCTACATCCTGTTCGTCGGAAACGGCCGTGCGCACAAGAATCTCGATGTGGTCCTCGACGCTCTGAGCGCCGCACGCGACGTGCGCCTCGTTGCCGTCGTCCCTGAGCGCGAGGTCGCGGAGCTGACCGCCAGGGCGACGCAACGGCACGTCGACGCCAGAGTGCGCTGGGTGAGCAACCTCGGTGACGAGGAGCTCGCCGACCTCTATCGCGGCGCCTCATCGACCGTGATGCCCTCAACGCTCGAAGGGTTCGGGCTGCCCGCCTTGGAATCGATCCGCTGCGGCACGCCGGTCGTGTACTGGGCCGGATGCGAAGCAGTCGCGGAGATCGTGGGATACCGCGGTCGTGCGGTGGCCTCCGCCGACGACGCTCACGAGTGGGCCAGCGCCCTGACGGAGGCCGTGTCCGACGAACGCCGGGTCGATCCCCCCGAAGGCTATGACTGGGACCGTACCGCGGGGATCATCTCGGCGACGATCACCCGGATGCTCGACTGACTAGACGCCGCGACTCGGAACCGTCCGGAGGAACTGCTCGAGCGAGTCCGTCTTGCGCTCCCACGACGCGGACGATGCGAGGGCGCCACCGGAACGGTTCGGCGACGGGTGCGCCAGCGCGCGTTCGAGCGCAGCATCCGCGTCGCCGTCATCGGTGTAGACCTCGATGCCGAGGTCGGATGATGCGCCGATGCCGGGCGTCTCGCGCGCCAGGACTGCCAGCCCGGCTGCGAGGTACTCATAGAGCTTCATCGGGCTGCGCCCCGCGTTGAGCGGGCTGTCGGAGAGCGGGAGGAGACCGACGCGCGCCGTGTGCAGCAGGCTCGGTACGTCGGCGTACGGAACGGGCCCCACGATCTCGACATTCGCCGGCAGGGCTCGGGGCGGGCGTGCATCGGGCCCCGCGATGACGAACTCGACGTCCGGCCGAGCCAGAGCCCAGCCCTCGATGCGCTCCCAATCGAATCGGTCGTCGAGCGCTCCGACATACACGCAGCGGGCGCCGCGGGGACTCGCATCAGCGCGCGGCGGCGCGAATCGGGCGGATTCCGCCCCGTTGGCCAGTATCAGCGAGGGCACGTGCAGGTCGCCGAGCCCGCGCAGCACTTCGTCGGAGGTGGCGATCACACCGTCGGCCTGGTCGAGAATTCGTCGCTGCAGGGCGTGCTTCACCCCGCCGGGGTAGAGGTCGGTCGGTCGATAGATCACGCGGCTCGAGAGCGACCGCACGGATGAGTCCCAGAGCAGCGGCTGATCGATGAGCACCGCATCGAACGCCGCATCGATGCCCTCGCGTTGCAGCATCCGGGCGACGGTCGGCACCGCCAGAGGCCTCGGCAGGACGGTGCGCGGGACGATCTGCAGCACACCGTCCCGGTCTCGCTCGGCTCGACGAGGGATGCCGGTGAGGCGCGATGTGTTCACCCGCCCGGTCAGCCGATGCACGAGGGAGATCGGAGTGCTCACGTGGACGACATCGACCCCGCGGTCGGACAGCACTCGGGCGTAGTGGTGGCTGCCGACCCGGAAGACCCCGAACGGATGGCTGTGCGAGAGGAAGAGGATCCGCCCGGTCGGGGTGCCGGTGCGCGCCGAGGCGTCGGTCATGCTCGCGTCCTGCGGACGCCGTCGCGGATCATCCGCTGGACGCTCTCGAGAGTCGACGCTGCCATGCGCACCCGCTCGCAGACCTCTGCCGCGCGTTCCGGCGTCGGACGGAGGGCCTCCCGCAGGCGCGGCGGGTCGCTCGCAGAGGCGTCGACGGAGAGTCCGTGCAGACCGATCGCCGCGAAGGCCTTCGAGATCTTCGGCGTGGGGCTGGGCACGAGCTCCACCGGAATGGCCCCGCTCAGCGCGGCGAGCACCAGAACGTGCATGCGGTCGCTGACCACGATCTGCGCGGCGTCATAGCGCTGTCGAAGGCGCTCCTCCTGTACGAGGGGATCGGTGTCTCCCCAGGCCTCGAACTCGCCGCCGAGCAGCTGCGCGAGCTCGCGCGCCCGGCTCTCGTCCTCCCGCACCTGGACGACGGTTCGGATCGAGAGGCCAGCGGACTCGGCGGCCTCACGCACCACGCTCAGCCACGCCGCGTCCGGCAGAGGACGTGCGCCGCGGAGACTCACCAGCAGCTCGGAGCGTTCGCTCCATGGGCGCCCGTCGCGTACGCCGGCCGAGAATCCGATGTCGGGTGCGAGTGCGCCGCAGCGCGCGATCGCCAGCGTCGACTCGTCGCGCCACAGTGTCACCTGCGACAGGCGGGCTGCCGCACGATGGATGGCGAGAGCGGGCGACGACGGCGCGCGTATCCCCCGCGGCGGACGGACGACCACGCCGCCCTTGAGACGGACGACGAGGGTCTCGGCCAGGAACACCAGCTCTCTGAGTCCGTTGCCGCGGTCGAGCGGGATCTCCCCCGCTTCGAAGACCAGCACGGGGTGCCGCGGGGCGATGAGGAGAAGCCAGAGCCAGCGCGGAACCGACTTCTTCGACCGCAGGACGATGGCGTCCGCCGGCAGGTTCAGCTGCCTCAGCCACACATCGGGTGCGTCTCCCGTGTAAGCGACCAGCTGATCGCTCGTTTCCAGCGCCCAGCCGAGGGTTTCACGCCGGATCAGCGCATCTCCGATGTTGCCGGCGGGGCCGGTGAGGGACACGAACGTCCGGGTTCGCCCGGGCGCTCTGGATGAGAGAGGAACCAGGCGGCGCATGAGGTAAATCTAGCCGCTCTCAGCGCTCGGGCCGGTCAGGGATGCCGCGGAACTCGGCGGTCCCCGCGCTCAGGGGGTGGTCGTTCCGGTGCCTGGGTCGAAGACGGGAGGCTCGGTGACCGGCGGCAGTGACGGCTCGGGCGTCGGCTCGACCGGCGGAGTGGTCGGCTGCGGCTCCACCGGCGGCGCGGGTTCGCTCGGAGGAACCGGCTCGGGCTCGATCGGCTGCGACGGCTCCTGGTCGGGCCGGGAGTCCCGGTTGTCGGGCTCTTCGGTCTCCACAGGCAGTGCGCGCGTCACGGTGACAGGAGCGCTGACCCTCACACCGTCGCCGTTCTCCGCAGTGACGGTGTACACGGTGGCCTCGGAGCCGCACGCGAAGGGAACCGCTCGATCGGTGAGGTTGGCCGGCAGCGCCGCTGCGATCGGGAACTCGAGCGCATCGACCTGAGCGTCGCCTGCCGCGATCGCGACGCTCTCGGCATCGTCGATCTGCCAGCTCAGCAGCACCTGTGCTTCGGCTTCCTCTGAGGCGCATTCGACCGTCGCCGTGTTGGCGGTGAAGCTCTTGATGACGGGGTCCGCCGCGGGGGCCGGGGCCGAGGGGGTCGGACGCACCGAGGGCTCGGGGTCAGCGGGCGCCGCGACGCTGCTGAGGGTGCCGATGATCGCTCCGGCTGCGACCGCGAGCAGCAGCGCGACTCCGGAGAGGACCATCAGCAGCACGCTGCGCTTTCTCGTACGCTTCTCGGCGCGACGATGGCGCTCACGACGGGCGAGAGCGCGCGGCTCCTCAGCTCCGGACGAGAGTGCGGATGCGGCATGCGTTCCGCCTCCGGACCGACCGCTCTGCAGATGCTCGCCTGCGTCGAACCCGACGGCGACCGGCGCGTTCTTCGTCGCCGGCTTCGCGGCGGAG
Organism: Microbacterium sp. CFBP9023; assembly: GCF_034045055.1. Lineage (NCBI taxonomy): Bacteria > Bacillati > Actinomycetota > Actinomycetes > Micrococcales > Microbacteriaceae > Microbacterium > Microbacterium sp. CFBP9023. The sequence goes on from NZ_JAXCWI010000002.1 coordinate 480,855, forward strand.
GCGGCTCCGACAGCACTCGACCCGGGGTTCTTGGTCCAGGCGACATACTCGGCGATGACATCGTCGGTGGGTCCGTCGGCGATGAGCTCGCCCTTGTGCACCCAGAGCACTCTCTCGCAGGTCTGCTTGAGCGAACCGGTCGAGTGGCTGACGATCATCACGAGGCCGGCGCTGTCACGCAGTTCGTTGATGCGCTTCTCGCTCTTCGCGCGGAATCGCCTGTCCCCCACGGCCAGCGCCTCATCGATCAGGAGGATCGAATGCGCCTTCGCCGATGCGATCGCGAACTTGAGTCGCGCCCCCATGCCTGACGAGTACGTGCGCATCGGGTGGTAGATGAAGTCGTTGAGCTCCGCGAAGTCGGCGATCTCGTCGACGCGCGCAGCCGCTTCCTCGGGGCTGAATCCCATCGCCAGCAGTCCGAGCCTGATGTTGTTCTCGCCCGAGAGCTCCGGGACGAGCGCAGCGTTCACACCGAGGAGCACGGGGCGGTCACGAGCGTAGATCGCGCCCTCGGAAGGCGGGATGAGTCCGGTCATCGCCCGGAACAGCGTGGACTTCCCCGAGCCGTTGTGGCCGACGACGCCGATCGACTCGCCCTCCGTCGCCGTGAAGCTCACTCCTCGCAGCGCCGGGACCGTGTGGAGGTCTCGACCGCCTCGGAAGGAGCGCAGACTCGTCAGCGATTCGCGCGTCGTCATCCGCTTGCCGGATGCGTACACGCGATAGTTGACGTGCACGTTGTCGGCCACGATCATCGGCCGTGGTGAGGTGTCGAGCGAGTTCGCTCGCGTGTCCGGGAGCAGAAGATCAGTCACTGAGGCCATACCTCGGCTCGCCCTGCCAGAAGAAGATCGTTCCCCCGACGATCGCCACCAGTGCCCAGATCGGCGCAGCGATCCATGCGAGGAGCGGTGCGGCATAGCCGTCCAGCATCACGTCGCGGGCCAGGGCGATGAATTCATACGTCGGCAGGAGGTGCGCGATCGTGAGCAGCACCGGGTACCCCCCGAGCGCGCCGTCGATGTTGAAGAAGATGCCGCTGGCGTAGAAGAGCACGCGGTTGATGATCGGGACGAGCTGCTGGATGTCACGCGTGCGCACCGAGATCCGCGCGACGATGAGAGCGATGCCCAGATTGAACACGCCCATGACCGCGAGGATCGGGATGATCAGGAGCCACGACCACGCCACCGGCTCGCCCAGGATGAGCAGCAGGATGCCGAGCAGCAGCACGACGGGCACCATCCGCATCGCCTGCTCCGCGATCACCGAGATCGGCAGGAGGATGCGCGGGAATCCGAAGCTCTGGACGAGCTTGGAGTTGCTCGTGATCGCCTTGGATCCGCTGCCGAAGCAGCCGGTGAAGAACTCGAAGACGAACACGCCGACGATGAGGTACGGCACGAAGTTCGCCGGCCGCGCGGCGCCGGCGAGGATGAAGTTGAAGATCGTGCCGTAGACGATCGCGAGGGAGAGCGGTTTGAGCACGACCCACAGCACACCGAGACGGTTCGGCAGCAGTCCCGCGATCAGACGGCTGCCAGCCAGCCGCAGGGCGAAGGTGCGAAGCTGCCAGGTGTCGGCGAGGTAGTCGCCGAAGCGAGGACGCGTCCCGACTTCGCTCAGACCGGAGGTCGCGGGCACAGCAGTCGCTCCCATACCGAATCCTCTACCTCTCTACCGCGTCGCATCATGCGCATGCACGAAGCCGGCATATCGGATCATGCTACCCCACCGGGTGAGTCCGTCGTCTGGACCCAGGCTCAGTCGCGACCGTAGATGTCGCGGGTGTAGATCTTACGGACGACGTCGTCGAGCGCATCCGTCGAGCGGTTGGCGATGATGACATCGGCCCTGGACTTGAACTCGTCGAGATCGCGAACGACCTCGGAGTGGAAGAACTCGTCCTCCTCGAGCGAGGGCTCGTACACGACGACTTCGACGCCCTTCGCCTTGATGCGCTTCATGATGCCCTGGATCGACGACGCGCGGAAGTTGTCCGACCCGGACTTCATGACGAGGCGATAGACGCCCACGGTCCGGGGCTCTCGGGCGAGGATGTCGGAGGCGACGAAGTCCTTGCGGGTGCTGTTGGCATCGACGATCGCCGCGATGAGGTTCTGCGGCACCTTCGAGTAGTTCGCCAGCAGCTGCTTGGTGTCCTTCGGCAGGCAGTATCCGCCGTAGCCGAAGGATGGGTTGTTGTAGTGCGACCCGATGCGCGGGTCGAGTCCCACTCCCTCGATGATCTGCTTCGTGTCGAGCCCGTGCACCACTGCGTAGGTGTCGAGCTCGTTGAAGTACGCCACGCGCAATGCCAGGTAGGTGTTGGCGAAGAGCTTGATCGCCTCGGCCTCGGTCGACTCGGTGAGCAGCACGGGCACGTCGGTGGCGATCGCCCCTTCGAGCAGAAGAGCGGCGAATGCCTCGCCGACGGGGCCGCGATCGCCGACGACGATGCGCGACGGATAGAGGTTGTCGTGCAGCGCGCGTCCCTCTCGCAGGAACTCCGGAGAGAAGACGATCGTCGCCTGTCCATGCTCCGCGTTCATGCGCGCGGTGAATCCCACCGGCACCGTCGACTTGATCACGATCGCGGCGTCCGGGTTCACGGCGAGCACGGTGTCGATGACGTTCTCGACCGACGAGGTGTCGAAGTAGTTGGTCACCTCGTCGTAGTTCGTCGGCGTGGCCACGACGACGAAGTCGGCGTCCCGGTAGGCCTCCTCGGCGTCGACGGTCGCCGTGAGATCGAGCTCGTGCGTGGCGAGATAGTCCTCGAGCTCGACGTCGGCGATGGGCGAGACGCGGCGACTGAGCAGCTCGACCTTCGCAGGGTCGATGTCGACGGCGAACACCTCGTGGTGCTGAGCGAGGATGACGGCGTTGGACAGGCCGACGTATCCGGTCCCGGCGATGGCGATCTTCATGCCCTCAGGCTATCCCGGCCCGCGGATAGACTCGTGCGCGATGACACCGCGCCCCCTGCTCTCCATCGTCATACCGGTCTCGGGTGACGACGCGACTGTCGCGACGGCTCTCGAGAGCGCCCTCGCGCAGAGCCTCGTCGACATCGAGATCATCTGCGTCGATGACGCCTCGACCGACGGCACTGCCGGCGTGCTCGAGCGATTCCGGCTGCGGGACCCGCGAGTGCGCGTCGTGCGCCACGAACGCAACCTGTCGGCCTTCCAGGCTCGCCGCACGGGGATCCTCGCGGCGAGCGCCGATCGCGTGATGTTCCTCGACGGCGACGACGAGCTGACCCCGGATGCCGCCGCGGTCGCGGTCGCGAAGGCCGAGGAGACGGACGCGGACATCGTCGGGTTCGGTGTCACGGTGATCGAGCGCGACGGCCGCACCGGCAGCCCGTACGAGGTGCGCCTGCAGCCGCCCCAGCATCCGCTCGCCGGCGATGACGTGCTGCGCGCCCTCTTCCCGGTGGGGAAGCCTGCTCAGGGTCAGCTCTGGCGATTCCTCTTCCGAACGAGCGTGCTGCGCGAGGCGTACTCCCTCGTCCCCGACGACCTCGTGCTCCCGCGCATCAACGACCTGCCGCTTCTCTTCCTCGTGGCGATACTCGCCGAGAGCTACGCGGCGGTCCCCGACAAGCTGTACCGCTATCACTTCGGTCGCGGTGGCAGTGGGCACCGGGTCGACACCCTCGAACGGGCGCGGTTCTACACGGGGGCGATCCGCTCGGTCGACGCGATCGGATCGGCTGTCGAGGCACTCGCAACCGCACATGCCGATCCGACCCTCGTCCGCGACACCTACGCGTCGGTGCGCTTCTCGATCATCGGATACGTGTGCTTCCAGCTGGTCGAGCACAGCGACGAGGGCATGCTCGACGGCGCTCTCGCACATCTGCACACGGTCGTCAGCGGCCCGGACATCATCCATGCCGCTGCGCGGTTCTATCCGGCGACTCTCAAGGCTCTCAGGTTCCACACGACGTGGCAGGGGCTGCCTGACCGGCCCGCACGCAGCATCCTGCTCGTGACGTCGACCCTCCGTACCGGCGGCGTGTCGGCCGTGCTCACCTCGCAGGCGCGCTATCTGCATGAGGCGGGCTACCGGGTGACCGTCGTCGCCCGCAACGGCGGCAGCGACGCGACCGTTCTTCCCGCCGGCATCCCGTTCGTCGAGCTGACCTCACGTCAACTGCCCGCCCAGCTCACGCAGTGGGCCGAGATCTGTCGCGCCCACGAGGTCGACGTGGTCATCGACCACCAACTGCTCTACACCGACACCTGGCCCGAGTTCGCGCTCGTGGCACGAGCCGAGGGCGCGGCGACGATCGGCTGGCTGCACAACTTCGTCGCTCGACCGGTCTACGACGGCAACGATCGGCTCACCCTGATCGAGCGCTGCAGTCCGACGCTCGCTCAGCTCATCACGCTGTCACCGCTCGACGTCGCCTACTTCCGCCTGCGCGGCATCGAGAACGTGGCGTACCTGCCGAACCCGCCCTCGCCGTTGATGCTCGAGTCGGCGGCTCGCACAGGTGCGAAGACGCCGCCGTCCGACCGTCTCGAGCTGGTGTGGTGGGGGCGACTCGAGCAGCGGACCAAGCAGGTGCGGGAGCTCGTCGAGGTCGGAGTGCAGCTGCGCGCCCTCGGCGTGCCTTTCACACTGCGGATCGTCGGCCCGGACTGGGATGACGTCACCGCGAAGAAGCTCAACGCCCTCGCGCGTCGTCGCGGCGTCGGAGATGCCGTCGTCGCCGTCGGGCCTCTGCGAGGGGCTGCGCTGGTCTCGGCCATCGACTCCGCGGATGCCTTCGTCTCGACCAGCATCATCGAGGGGTATCAGCTCACGATCGCCGAAGCACAGGCCCGGGGGCTCCCGGTCTTCATGTACGAGCTCCCCTGGCTCACGCTCGTGCAGGACAACCAGGGTGTCGTCGCCGTGCCCCAGGGGGACGCCCGGGGGCTCGCCTCACGGCTCGCGGAGACGCTCGAGGACCCGGAGCGCTATCTGCAGCTGTCTCTGGCGTCGGTGGATGCCGCGAGACGCGCGCGCGACCAGGACTTCGCGCAGCTGTATCGCGAAGTGGTCACCGGCGAGCTGTCGCCGATGTACTCGCCCGAGCCGACGCTCGACGATGCCGGTCGCCTGCTCGGTCTGCTGGTGTTCTTCGCCCAGCGCGCGGATGGCCGCTCCGTCTCGTCCGCCGATTCGTCGACCTGGGGCCAGCGCGCCTGGCAGTCCGCGGCGCCACTCGGCCGCGCGACCCTGCGGCGGATCCCGGGACTCCAGCCGCTCGCGCACCGCGCGAAAGGCTGGCTCGGCGCGCGCTGAGTCTCGAAGTCAGCGTTACGCCACGGCATCCATCGCCGCGTGGATGCGCGCGGTCAGGCGGACGATGTCTTCACGGGCCGAGTGGACCGCCGGCGCGAGCGACGGCAGGTGCGACTCGAACTGCTCGGCGAACTCGCCGAGCTGTTCGTATCGACCGACGAGGTCACCGAGTCCGACGGCTGTCAGAAGGCGTGAGATCTTGTGCGGGTCGCTGCCCGAACCTATCGGGTATGCACCCTCGGTCGCACCGATGATGAGGCCGTGCGCCCGGTCGCTGATGACGGCGAGCGACTGCCGGTACACCGCGCGCACGTAGTCGTCGAGCACGTCGTGCCGCATGCTCGAGGGCATCACGTACTCACCGCCGAGAGCCTCTGCGAGCCGCACCGCTCGAGGCGCGTCGCGCGCCACCTGGGCGACGGTGACGATCCGGGTCTGAGTCGCAGCCGCGAACGCACGGACGTCCGCGAGCCACTGCTCACCGGGCCACGCCCGGTCGAAGCGCATGGTCACCGCGATGAGCGGTCGATCGCCGGCAGCAGCCCACTCGTCGACCGCTCGCCCCTCCGAGTAGGCCCAGTCCGGCGCGAAATCGCCGAATCCCGCACCGTCGCGAGAACCTCGATCGCGCCACGACATCACCGAGGCGTCGCGCATGACCGGGTCGAACACCACGCCATGCAGCGTGTCGACGTTCTTGATGCCGATGCCGGCGAAGATCAGCGCCCCGCCCGCGTCGAGCACCCGTGCGCACTCGGCCGCACGACGTGGCACCGGGAAATGCCCCGTACGCGGATTGATCTCCCCGGCGTTGAACGCGTGCACGGGGCGAGCGGCCGCGGCCTCGGCCTGGGCCCACTCCCCTCTCGCGTCATAGAACGTGAGGTCTGACGCCGGTGTGAACCCGGCCGTGAAATCACCCGTCGCCTCACCGAGATAGACGTGCACGTGCCGCCCCGCGCCTCTCAAGGCTTCGAGATAGGCGAGTCGCAGTGCGGAGTCGCCGAGGTTGTCGTCCTGCCCGCTGAGATGGGCGAACACATGCTGAGTCGGTTTCACAATCACTGCACCCCACTATATGGTGGCTCTGTGTTCTCCGTGCCCCTCCCCAGGACCGGAGCAGCGACTGAACCGGGCGCGACCGAGGCTTCCGTTCCGACGGTGCTCGTCACCTCGCGCCCGCCGCGGCATCGCGTCGACTACGTCGATGAACTCGTCGGCGACGACTCGGAGGGTCGTGCTCCGACCGGCGCCGTGCTGGAGTTCCGCACCGATCCGTTTCGGGCGCACGGCGTGGATGTGATCCACCTGACCGACATCGCGACGGTCATCGGCGGCCCCCGCACTCGCGACCGAGAGCGCACACGGCGGGCGAAGCGCTTCACGAAGATGCTCCGACGCCGAGGCATCGCCCTCGTGCGGACCGTGCGCGAGACGGAGGCGGATCGGTCGCGGTCCCGAGCGGAGGCGATCGTCGATGCGGCAGCGACGACCGTGACATCGCTCGATGCCGTGACGGCGGCGGACGGCAGAGCGACGGTCCTCATCGGCCACAGCCACCTTCGCAACCGGTTCCTCGGCTTCCCTCGGGAAGAGGCCGTCGCGGGCCGCGTGCTGATCACGGCGGTCAACACCCTGCATCCGTCGTCCCGACCGGCCGTGACCGTTTTCGGAGTCGCTGACCTGCCCGGCTGGACGCTGCGCCTCGCAGGTAAGGTGCCGATCGACCTCGAGGACTCCTACGCGCGAACGCTTGCCGACCTCACCGACACGGTGTCGCTGCGCGACGAGCTGCTCTCCGATGCAGAATGCGTCTCGGAGATCAGCCAGGCGGAGATCGTGCTCATCACAGCGCCGACGAACCACAGGTCCCAGAGCGTCCTCATGCTCGCTCTGTCGCTGGATCGGCCCGTGCTCGTCGAGGACAGCCCGCAGACGCGGGCGCTCGCTGACGAGGTCGGCCCTTCATGGGTGCGGCGCCATGCCGGTCCGCTGACCGCCCAGACACTCGAGAACGAGCTCGCCGCATTGCGAGCAGATCCGCCCACCGGTCGCCCCCGCCTCGATGCGCGCGACCCCAACCTGATCAGCGAGCAGTACTTCGCGGTGTATCGCGCCGCCGCGGCCGCGCGCTGACGCCGGACGACTCTCATGCCGACGCCTTCGACTCCTCTCGTCTCCTTCATCGTCCCCGCCGACGCAGAAGCAGACTCCGTCGCGCGCAGCCTTCGATCGTGTCTCACTCAGTCACTCGCCCAGATCGAGATCGTCTGTGTGCTCCCCGACGGAACCGGACTCGCCTCCGCAGAGGCGACCTCGGATCCGCGTGTCGTCACCATCACCCGACCTTCCGATTCCGCCCGCTCGCAGCTCCGGCGGGCGGGGGTCGAAGCCGCGACGGCGCCGTACGTGCTGCTGCTCGAGCCGGGAGACACCGTGGCTCGCGGCGCCGCGATGCGGCTTCACCGCTGCGCCGTGGAATCGCAGGCGCAGCTCGTCGGATTCGCCGTCCAGACGTCGCCCGATGACCGCAAGGGCGAGACGCACCCGGCTGAGTCGGGGCCTCTCCACGGACCCGACATCCTCCGCGCCCTCGTCCCCCGGGACACCGTCGCCGAGCTCGTGCCCTCGCGACACCTGTTCCAGACCGACCTGCTGCGACGGGCGTACGCGACGTCCGCAACCGACTCCGGCCCGCTCATGGACGACCGGGGCGCCGTGCTGCTGGCCTACGCATCCGCGGAGTCGTATGGAGCGGTCAGCACGGTCGAGTACCTGCGCCGATCGCAGCAGCGCGACATCGCCGCTGACCCGGTGCGCCTCGAACAAGCGATGCACCACGTCAGGTCGTTGCAAGCCGTCGAGCCGGCCGTCCGGGAGAAGGCCCGACACAGCGCAGACCCCGAGCCACTGCTCGACGGGTACACCACGGGCTATCTCACCGCGATCGGGGAAGCACTCGACGCCTTCGCCGCGCTGCCGCCGGAGGCGCGCGCCCACGCGCACCAGACGCTGCGATCCTGCGTCGGTGACCTCGACCTGATCGCGGCGGCCGTGACCTTCGCGCCCGACGCGATCCCCGCGCTCGTCGCGCACGGGGAACGTCTCGAACTCGGCCGCGCGCCGGTGCGGAGCGTGCTGCTGACGACCAATGTGCTGACCACCGGCGGGGTCTCGGGTGTGCTGCTCACGCAGGCGCGGTTCCTTCTCAGAGCCGGATACCGGGTGACGATCGTCACGCATCGCCCCGGGAGCGCCGAATCGCTCGTTCCCGAAGGCGCCACGCTCGTTCAGCTGACCGGCACGAGCCGACGTCAGCGCGTGACGCAGTGGGCGCAGTTCTGCCGACGCTTCGCCGTCGATGTGGTCATCGACCACCGCATCCTGTATTCGCGCGACTGGCCTTCGTTCGCGCTCGCGGCCCGCTCGGCAGGGTCGGCGACCATCGGCTGGATACACAACTTCGCAGGCCGCCCCACGTACAACGGGAACGACCTCCAGACGCTGCTCCAGACCCATCTGAGCGCGCTCGCGCACCTGGTGGTGCTCTCTCCGCTCGATGTGGCGTTCTGGAAGCTCCGCGGCATCCGTCACGTGAGCTACCTCCCGAACCCGCCGTCGCCGTTCCTCCTCGCCGTCGGCGAACCGCGCAGCGCGAAGCCGGCGCCGGCGGGTCGCCGGCTGGAGCTCGTCTGGTGGGGGCGGTTGGAAGAGCACACCAAGAAGGTCACGCAGCTGGTGGAGGTGGCCGCGGCGCTCCAGCGGCTCGGGATCGACTTCCGGCTGCGGATCGTCGGTCCGGACTGGGCCGACATGAGCGCGGATCGGCTGCGGGATCTGGCCGCGACCCGAGGCGTGGCCGACCGCGTCGAGCCCACCGGTCCTCGGCATGGATCGGATCTCCTCGAGGTGATCGATTCGTCGGACATCTTCGTCAACACGAGCATCATCGAGGGGTACCCTCTCACCCTCCCCGAGGCACAGTCGCGCGGTCTTCCGATCGCGATGTACGACCTGCCGTGGCTGTCGCTCATCCAGGACAACGCCGGCGTCGTCACCACGGCGCAGCAGGATCCGGAGTCGCTCGCCCAGGCGATCGCGGATGTCGCCGCGGATCCGGCCCGGTATGAAGCGATGTCGAGAGCCTCCGTCCTGGCCGCGACTGACGCCACCTCGTTCGACTTCGCCCAGCTCTACGAGCAGCTGCTGCATGGTGGCCTTCCAGCGGAGCTCTCTCCCGAGCCCACGCTCGACGACGGACGCAAGGTGCTCGAACTGCTCCTCTTCTTCGCCGAGCGGAGCACCCCGCCGCCACGAGCGGCGCCCTCTCGGTCGACGGCGCTCGCGCCCGCAGCACTCCGCCCTCGGTCGCAGCCGCGTACGTTCGGGGAGCGTGTCGAGCGGAAGCTGACCCCCATCGGCCACCGCGTCATCGATGCTGCTCCGTGGCTTCGACCGGCGGCGAACAAAGTCAAGCGCGTATTGCTGCGCCGATAGCGAGAGACCACATGCAAGCGACTCCCCTCGTCTCGATCGTCGTCCCCGTCTTCAACGATGCCGACGTGATCGCCACTGCTCTCGACAGCTGTCTTCGGCAGACGCTGGCAGCGATCGAGGTCATCGTGGTCGACGACGCGTCGACCGACGACACCGCCGCGATCGTCGAACGCTACAGCGCGCAGGACTCGCGCGTGCGACTCATCCGCCAGGAGCAGAACGCGTCGGCGTACCAGGCTCGTCGCGTCGGGATCTTCGCGGCGAAGGCCGATCATCTGCTGTTCCTCGACGGTGACGATGAACTCGCGGAGACGGCTGCGCAGGCAGCTCTCGAGAAGGCGACGGAGACCGGCGCTGATCTCGTGCAGTTCGGCGTCGAGGTCGTGCGTCTCGATGGGCGCACCGGGGGGCCGTTCGAGTCACGCCTGCAGCCGAAGCACCCCACTCTCACAGGCAGCGACGTCCTGCGCGGCCTCTTCCCGCTGGATCGCCCTGCCCAAGGGCAGTTGTGGCGCTACCTGTTCCGTACCCGCCTCCTCGCCGATGCCTATGCGCTCATGCCCACAGACCTGGTGCTGCCGAGGGTCAACGACCTGCCGATCTCCTTCCTCGCTGCGGCGCTGGCCGCTCGCTTCGAATCGATCCCGGACCGCCTGTACCGGTATCACTTCGGGCGAGGCGGAAGCGGCCAGAAGGTGCGTGACCTCAGCACCGCATCGTTCTACGCAGGAGCCATCCGATCCATCGATTCGATCGAGCCGGCCGTCCTCCGGGTCGCCGGCACGAGCATCGACCCTGACCTCGTGCTCTCGACCTACGCATCCGTACGACGCGCCATCATCGGATACACCACCCACTACCTGGCAGAGCACACACGTGCGGATCTGCGCGATGCGATGTTCGCCGACCTGTACACCCGGGCGTCCGCCCACGACATCGTGCAGGCGACCGCCCTGCACTGGCCGAAGGCGATCGACACGCTCGCCGCCCACGGCGACGCGATCGAGCTCGTCGCTCGACCGGTGCACAGCATCATCCTCGCAACGAACCATCTGCGCACCGGTGGAATCTCCGGCGTCGTGATCTCTCAGGCTCGGGTGCTGCACGACTCCGGCTTCCGCGTGACGGTCGTGGCCCGCGAGCCGGGCAGTGATCTCTCGAACCTTCCGGCCGGCGTCGGCTTCGCCGAGGTGTCGGCGGACACCCTGGGCGGCTCGCTCGCCCAGTGGGCCGAGATCTGCACGCAGCACGAGGTGGATCTCGTGATCGACCACCAGTGGCAGTACTCACCGTCGTGGCAGGCCTTCGCGCTCGCGGCACGCGCTGAGGGTGTCGCCACGATCGGGTGGTCGCACAACTTCGCCGGTCGATCGCTGCTGCTCGGTCTCGATCGCCTCGAATCCGCGCCGCGATACTTCGCGCTGCTCTCGCATCTCGTCGTTCTCTCGCCACTCGACGTCGCGTTCTGGAAGCTGCGAGGGATGCCGCGTGTGTCCTACCTTCCCAATCCGCCGTCGTCTAACCTGCTCTCTGCCGGAATCGCGACCGCGCCGCGGCGCCCACCTGCGGGGCGGCGCGTCGAGCTGGTCTGGTGGGGCCGCCTGCAGCAACGCACCAAGAGGGTCAGCGAGCTGATCGATGTCGCCGAGCACCTCGAGCGGATGGGCGTCGATTTCCGGCTCCGGATCATCGGCCCCGACTGGCGCGACATGACGGCGTCACGGCTGAACGGGATGGCGAAGGCGCGACGCCTCGCGCACCGCGTCGAAGCGGTGGGACCGCTTCATGGTGCCGCCCTCAGTGCCGCCATCGACTCGTCCGATCTGTTCGTGAACACCAGCATCATCGAGGGCTACCCCCTCACGATCCCGGAGGCACAGGCGCGGGGTCTCCCGGTCGCGATGTACGACCTGCCGTGGTTGGCCGTGACCGATGGAAACGGGGGCGTCGCGAAGACGGGCTGGGGGGATGCCGAGGCTCTCGCCCGACAGATCGCCGAGGTCGCCGCCGACGCCGACGTCTACACCCGCATGTCGGCGGCGTCGCTGGCCGCAGCCGAGCGAGAGCTCTCACACGATTTCGCGGTGCTGTATCGCCGGCTGGTCGAGGGCGCGCTTCCGTCCGAGCTGTCACCCGTACCGACAGTCGACGACGTCCGGCAGCTCATCGACCTCTCCATCACCTTCGCCGAGGAGCACGCGGCGAAGCGCTCCGGGCCTCAGCGCTCTCGCGGTGCGGCCGGAAGCACGCCCGGGACGCCGGCGAGGGTCGCGACGACGTGGCGGGCGCGCGCCACACGGCGTGCCGCTCCGGCAGCGAGAAGACTCATCGAGGTCGCTCCCTGGATGGGTCCGATCGCTCGAAGGATCAAGCGCACGCTCACGTGACACCCCGTCGCGAGAGTTCGATGATCGACATCACAGCGGGTCGGTGACGGCCATCGCGCCGGGTCGGTGACGGCGGTTGCCGATCAGCCGCGCTTGCCGGTGATGCGCGACGCTCGGTGACCGACCCGCTCGACGATCGAGTCCCTCACACGGATCATGGAGCGGTTCTTGCCCGCGCTGGCCGCCGTCAGGCGCTGGAACCTACCGGGGAAGAACCGGTTGGCCGCTTCTTCGATCTTCAGGGGCGACCGGCGCATCCCGAGTGAGTCCTCATACTCGAGCTCGATCACCCACACCCCTGCCCGAGGGAAGAGCTCGGGGGAGATCTCTGCCGACCAGGTGCGATCGTCGAAGTCGAAGTGGCGGATCGGGAACCGGACTCGATCCCGGTCTCGGTACTGTCGAGCGACGAGACGCGTGACTCCCCCGGGTCGCAGTCCCGTCATCGCGCCTGACAGCGTGGTCCGCGCCCCGCTTCTCAGCGTGGCGGCGATGCCGGCGGACGGAGGACTGATCGACTGCCGGGCGAGGTCGACGTCATCTGACTCGACGATGGCACCCGCGAGCCGTTCTTCCAGACTGTGGGGAACGACAGCAAGGGGGACGTTCGGATCCAGAAGACGTCTCCGCAGCACCGGCAGGGCCGGCGAGAAGGCATCGGTCCGCCATGACGGATCACTGATGAACCGGCGCATCAGGTATTTCAGTGAGAGGCTGTCGATCGTGGCCAGAGGGATCGTCGGCAGCGCCTCGGCAGCCGACAGCGCACGGATGAGCTGGTCGGCGTTCAGCGTGGATGCCGACTTCTCGGCGCGCAGCATGATCCGCGCCTCGTTGAATCGACCGTCCGCGGCGAGCGCCCAGACGACCTGGTTCTCTGCTTTCAGTCTGCGGAGCTCGTTGCGGGGCGCACGCGAGAGCAGCTTCGCGATATGTTCCGCGACCCGACGGTCCTCGGCGCGGTCGCCGGAGCGACGCTCGAGGAACTTGCCGATGTTCTGCCAGGCGTCGGCGTTGAGCACCATCGCCCAGTACTCGCGGGTCACCGGCGCCGACTCGCGTTGCTGGACCAGCGCGGCGCACGTCGCCTCTTCGCTGAAGTAGCTCACCGTGTAATCCGTCGAGCCCGCGCGCGAGGTCATGGAGCCCCCGCCCGGACGGTCTCTGTAGACGTACGCCGGCAGCGGGGACACCGCGATCGATCGCGCGCTCAAGAGGACGCTCGTCATCGCGACGATGTCGTTCGATCGCGGAACCCCGGGAAAGGGGAATGCGGTCTGCTGCCAGTGCTCGCGCCGGATGAGACGGTTCCACACCGCCCGGTGCCTGACCAGCTGGGGGTGGGTCTCGATCGTGACGTTCTCGAGAGGGAGCGCATAGGCCTGATTGAAGCCGGTGCCCGCGTCCCACGTCGAGGTCGTGAAGAACTTCAGATAGCTGCCGTTGATGACATCCGGATCCGACCTGCGCGCGAGCGACAGCAGGTGCGCGTACGCGCGTGGCGGGACGACGTCATCACCGTCGGCGAACGCGAGGTACTTTCCGCGGGCGAGCTCGATGCCGGCGTCGCGCGCCTGTCCGCCGCCCGCCCCGGGCGACCTCACCAGACGCACCCGGGGGTCCGCGCGCTGATGCGCGAGGACTCTGTCCTGAGTCCCGTCGGTCGACCCGTCGTCGACGACGATGATCTCGATCCTGACGCCCACGGAGGCCCGGATGCTCTCGAGGAGCTCGTCCACGTAGTGGACCACGTTGTAGGTGGGGATGATGACGGAGATGTCGATGGCATCGGAGTCGGTGTCGGGGTCCCCCGATGTCGCCCCGGGTCGCGACACGAATCGCTCGATGAACGCGTCCCGGAGGTCCTCCTCCCCGCGCAGCCCGAGCGGGGCCCAGGCGTCGACGAGAAGGGGGGTCGAATCGAAGCTCGGCACGTCGTCGACCCCGATGGGGCGGCCATCGGGCCGTGCGACGTCCACCAGGGCAGCATGGCCCATCGCGATCAGCGCGAGCTGCCAGCGCTTCCAGATCGTCAGATTCGACAACGAGGTCGTCGAGAGGTCTCGCGCGAGATCGTTGACGAGCTCCTTCGCATCGGGTCGTTCCTGACCGGCGGCGAGGAGATCGAGCGCTTTCGGGTTCAGCACGTCACGGGAGATCACCTCGCGGGCATACGACTGGCGCACTGCCAGCGGAGCAGCGGCGAGCGCAGCCCAGATGCGAGATTCGTCCGTGACCCAGCGCGAGGACATCGGTGCAGCCGGGCTCTTGCTCGGACGTTCCCGGCAGAAGACGACGGAACGCGAGACGATATCGACGCGGCCCGCAGCCAGATACAGCCGGGCTACGAGAAGCTCCTCGAGCCACGGATCCTCCGCGTGCACGAGCGAACGGATCAGATCGCGCCGCATCACCTTGCCGCACAGGATGTCATCCGAGACCAGGCCGGGCCGGTCCTCCAGCAGGATGCTCGTCGCGTCCGTGTCGAGCGCGCCGTCGACTGCACGACCGATCCGGTAGCGGTGCTTGGCGATCGACTCCGCGGTTCCGACAGCCATGTCCGATCCGGACGACTGCAGGCTGGCGACCAAGGCTCGGTAGCCGCCCCGGATCGAGAGCCCGTCGGCATCCGCGACCGTCACCCAGGAGGCTGAGCAGCGCTCGAGAGCGGCGGCGAGCGCTGCGCTTCGCCCGCGTGCGCTGTCCGCGTCGATCACGTGAACACGCGCATCAGAGCGCGCCGCCGTGCGCACGACCGAGGCGACGTCCGGGCTGCTACGCCCGTCGACGACGACGACGACGTCCAGGGTCGGGGAATCCTCTCGCAGGGTCGACCACAGGAGGTCGCTCACATGCATGGGCGATTCGGGGAAGATGACGACCACGCTCAGATCAGCGACCTCGTTCATGGCACCTCCGTGGTCTGCGTGGAAGAGTCGGTCAGGTCCTCGATGATCGACACATAGTCCCAGGCCATGTGCAGCGTCGAGTATTCGGATGCGAATCGCGTCGCCGCAGCTCGCACGTCCTCCCTCACGGGGAAGGCAGCCGCGATCGTGTCCGCCAGGGCAGACACGGGATCGCGCCGGGTGTCGTAGAAGGTCACCCACGGCTGCGCGCCGTACTCCGCGATGAGATGAGGCTCGGCGGGCAGGATGCACGGTCGCGCGAACGTCGCCGAGAGCAGGACGCTGCCGGAGTTGAGCACGCGCTCATAGGGGAAGACCAGCACGTCGCACGCCGCGAACCACGCCGAGATGTTCGCGTCGCTGATGAACGAGTGCCGTCGCACGGTCGGCACGCCCGTCGGCAGCTCCCGTTCGATCAGAGCGATCTCCTCGGGTGCCGTCTTCCCGGCGAGCACCAGAACGAGATCGTCGACGTGGGATGACGCCTTCCCCACCGCGCGCAGCAGGGTCGGGATGCCCTTGTATCCGCGGATCTGCCCGACGAATCCGACCACCGATGCGGACGACGGTATCCCGAGAAGCTCACGAGCCTGGTCCTGGGAGGGCGGGTCGGAGTAGATACCCGCATAGCTGGCGTGCCTCAGGGTGACGATCTTCTCGGGTGGGAGATCGTAGAACTCCGAGACGGCCTCGCTGGTGCTGGCGTTCAGCTGGATGATCCGATCGGTGCGCTCCGCGAGGAGGCGCGCCAGCTTGACCTCCAGGTCCGGATACGGGGTGTTGTGAGCCAGCGTGTTGTGGACGGTCCAGATGATCCGCACGCCCGCCTTGCGCAGCCTCAGGAGGATCCCCGCGAAGCGCTTGAGGGAGCGCTCTGCGATGTCACGAGTGCCGTCCGAGTTCACGATGGGACTCGTCCAGTGGATGTGGAAGATGTCGCCGTCCGTCAGGCCGGGCAGAGCGTCGACCAGCGTCTCGATGGTCTTGGACCCCTCGACGCGCCATCCTTCCGAGCGTGCCCCGACATAGAGCATGTTCAGATACGGATTCTGCGCCCAGGCGGGGAAGACGTGGATTTTTCCGCTCACGCTGTGAATGTCCCATTCTGAAGACTGATGTCGGCACCGGCTTCCCGCCACGGCACGGAGTCCGCGAGCGACCGGTACCCCACGAGGGTGCTCTGGTCCTGGGTCCCCCGCATGACGGGGATCTGCGAGGATGACCCGTCCGCGTGGGTCACGCGGACGATGACCGAATCGATCTCGACCTCCGAGCCCATGGCGACGGATGCGGTGAGGTCGATCGACCATTGGCGGTGGTACATCGCGAAGACGGGCAGGTCGGCGGTGCTCTCCCTGCCGGCGTCATCCTGACAGACCACCTCGATGGCGGACACCTCGTTGGTGGGGGTCCCCACGCGCAGGGCTATCGAGAGGACGTGCAGCCCCTCAGCCGAGCGCACAGCTCGCATCAGCGCGTGCGGCCCTTCGCGCTCGAGCCAGAGTGCGCGGAGGAATCTGTCGGGGTCCCCTCCGTCGAGCGCCGCGAGCAGGCCTGCATCGGCCGTCGACAGGTCCGTGTGCTCGAGTCCGGGCACCAGCGCGAGTCGGTATGCGTGCGCTTCCGCGAAGCTGCCGTCGAATGCACGACGAGACACGGAGCGGACCGTCCCGTCATCGCCCTCGATCAGGGCGCGGCCCGCCTCGACGACATGAGGGAACACCTCCTGCACGAAGTGGTCACGGCTCCCGGATTCGTCGGGTCCCGACGCGACACCCACGTCGGCCCACGCCGCGAGAATGACGTCACGGTCGTCGAAGACGGCGGGTCGCGCTGACGACGATGCACGACCCCACAGGTCGTGTGGGAATGCGGAGAGCAGGGCGTCGAGGTCGACGTCCGGCGCCGTGTGTCCGCCGAGGTCGATGGCAGCGGAGATGTCCCCCGAGATCCTCGTGAGCGGCCGACCGGTTCCCGCCAGATAGTCGCGGTACTTGAGTGCTCCCTCGGCGGCGGACACCACGAAGCGGGCCGGGATGCCGAGCGAATCCGCGATCGCGATGGCGTGCAGCGAACTCCCCACGACGAAGCCGCTCCCGGCGATCGTCCGGAGCACTGCGTTCAACGGCGCTCTCGGATCGAGCACTGTGTAGCCGAGCGAGGTCGCGGTCTGCGACATCTCTTCGAAGTCGTTGAGGTTCGGGGCGATGAGCATCCCGCCCGCTCCGGTACGGCCCCAGCTTCTCAGCTCCGGCATGAACCGCGGGAGCAGAAGCGCAGGATCGCCGAACACGGCCGGCACCCTGCCCCCCTTGGCCGTGATGAGACGGGCGGAGTGGGGACCCCGAACGCTGCGGATGTCGAGCGTCTCGAAGTGGGGCGGCAGCTTGGATGCGAGTTTGAAGTTCACCCCGGTGCCCCAGACGACCGCGCCCTCCGGTGCGAAGTGAAGCACCGAACCGATCGTGATCAGCACCGGTGCCTCGGAGGACCCCGTCGAAGACGCCCTCATGCTCAGGTCACCGAGTATCCGCTCCACCAGCAGAGGTCCGAGCAGATCTCCGAAGTTGTTGACCAGACGGCCGCCGGGTTCGCCCTCGGCCGTTCGCAGCGGGTTCCACGAGAGGACGTCGATGCCTCCGAGACGGGTCAGCAGAGCTCCGCTCGTGGCTGTCACGATCCTGCCTTCATCGGGTCGCCACTCGCCGGCGATTGGCCCGGCTCACCGAGCCAATCGTAGAATCCGGTCGCGAGGGCGGCAGCGAAAGACCTGTTCATGTGGTAGAAATCTCCACGGGAATAGAACGAATCGGCTCCGGTGTCGGAGGGATCGCCCATCGCGTAGACGTTCTCGGTGAAACCGTCGGCGGTGAGAGTCTGGCCGGGCTGCGAGAACACCCGCACACCCTCGTCCTCGAGCCGACGCACCTGTCGCGCGAAGTCCGAGCGCACTCTGTTCCAGTCGCCGCTCGACGCCAGGCGCCCGTACAGTGCGAACTTCTCGCCGTCTCTCGAAGACACCCACTCCGCGGGAGCAGGTTGCGGAATCACGATCACCTGCGCGGCTCCGACGTCCACCAGCAGTCGGGTGAGGCGCGCCATGAAGATCTGGTCGAACGCCGCATCGACATACGCGTTCCAGACCGCGTCGCTGAGCGACGGCACTCCGTAGTCTCCGACGGCGTCGACGGGAGCGAAGCTCTGCCACAGCTTGACCATCTGGACCAAGGAGAAGTTGAGGCCGACCGCGACGACGGCGTCGGCGCGTCGCACATCGATCTCCGCGCCGTATCGCGGCGGATCCTCCAGCTTGATGAAAGGGAGCTCGACCGTGCCCGAGTCGCTGACGACGACCGCATCGACAGTCCCGTACGTTCGCGAGATGAAGTGCGCGACATCTCGATCGCCTCGCGCCTTCGTCAGCGCGGGCGCGATGGTTCCCAGGTGGGAGTTCCCCACGAATTCAATCCTCATCGGCGAAAGCCTCCAGAATCGCTTCCTCGCAGAAGACGCGCTCGTCGACGGCCTCATAGTCGGCCGACTTCGGATTCCGGCCGGCGGCCTCGGGGGATGCCGGAGGGACGACCGGGTGTCCGGCATCTGCATCCGCGTCCGCCTCGGCGCCTCGCGCCACATGCTCGGACAGGAAGTAGGCCATCACCTTCTCGACAGTCTCGGGCCGCACGTTTCGCCCGGTCTCGTCGAACGGCTCATTGCCGGGCGCGTGGGAGGTGACGATCTCGTAGGACGGGAAGTAGTCGATGTCATCGAATTCCGATGCCAGCATCCCCGCCGCTGCACGCAGTACGGCTTTGGAGTAGGTGGTGGCGACCAGGACGTTGTCGTCGGTTGCGGTCGCGGCGAGCGGGACGGGCGACACCGTCAGCAGGAACTTGATGCCGGGGTTCACGGTCCGCACGAGGGTGCGGAACTCGGTGAAGTCCTGCACGATCTCGGAGACGGTGAAATTGTGGAACCGGTAACGGTCAGGATCGTAATCGCCCGCGATGGTGCCGGGAGCGGTCGGGTAGATCGTTCCGGATCGGACATCCTCCCATCCCTCCGTGAGCCCCAGCGTGAAGACGAGGACATCGGAGTCCGTGAGGACCGATCTCACTGCGACGATGTGCTCGGCGCGCTGTCGTTCCACGTGTGCAGCACTGGCGAGGCCCTCGGGCTCGACGGCAGGACGGAGTGCGTCGAACCAGCGATCGCCCCGCTGCCAGGCGATGTCCTCGCGCACGGAGCCGGAGAACGCCTCCTGGGCGAGCTGCAGCAGTTGCCGGACGAAGTAGATGTTGCCGTAGCGGGCGGAGTAGACGCCGTAGCCGTGCTCTCGCAGCAGTTCGACGTCGACGTTGCCGGGTCCTGGCTCGGCGTCCACGACGTTGTAGCCGGCCCCGCGCAGGTACCGGGAGATGTGCTGTGCGAAACAGCTGCCCGCGGTAGCCACGGAGGAGCTCGGATCGATCTCGAACTTCTTCGTGTAGATGCCCTGCAGGTCGGTGACATCTCGACCCGAGATGGACTTCTTCCAGAAAGTACGACCAGGCCGCCCCCGGTAGGGCGATCGCGCGACCGGTGTGCCTGACTGTGATTCGGTGCTCATCTGATATCCATCTCCCCCGATATCCTCTACTGCCATTTCGCTCGGCCCAGGGCCGACGTCGGGACGGACCCGACCTTCGATCCTGGGCCGTGCGCGCCTCATGTCACGCGGAGCCGGAGTGCTCGACTTCCTCGATCAGCTGGTCACGGAGACGGTTCATGAAGGCCGTGGACCTCTCGCGCAGCATAGCCACCTGCTGCGGATCGATCGGAGCGGGGCCCGTCTCACCGAAGATCTCGATCAGCTTGTCGGAGTGGTGAGCCGCGACGAGCTCGCTCCGCCCGATGCGCTCCATGAACGCGCGGTTCTTGTTCGTGGGCACCAGGACGATCGACGGCACGCCGTACATGGTCGCGACGACTGTCCCGTGGAACTTCATGCTCGCGAGCACGGTGCACTCGCCGATCGCGCGGGTCAGGACGTCGAGGTCCTCGGAGTGCACGACCTCCTTGTCCTCGACCTGAAGCGCCGGAGCGTTCGCGAAGTCGCGCTCGCCCACCGAACCCGTGCCGAGGATGATGTGACGAATGCGGAATCCACGTCGCTTCGCGTGTGCGGCCAGCTCTTCGAGCTTCGTGTAGTCGTCAGGCGTGTCGACGCGGCGCTGGCGCGTGACGATTCCGAGAATGGGCTGCCCTGCGGGCTTCGTCACCTCCGGCAGGTCGAGCGAGCAGACGATGTCCGGCTCACTCGTCACCGGTGCGGTGGGCTCGAGCTTCTCGCGGATCCAGTTCGCACCGAAATCGTCGCGCATCCCGATCAGCTGAACGTTCTCGTGGCCGAAGAAGCTCCGCAGACGGTTGATGATGTGCGGCTTCTCCTTGTGCTTCTCGGAGCCGTGATAGATCGGCACTCCCACTCCGGCCACGTAGAACGGCTTCTGGAGGTAGGTGCGATCGAAGTAGCGCGGGTCGGTGTTCCACTGCTGGACGAGATCGCCGCCGCCCATCACGATGGCATCGACCTCAGCGACCTTCTCCTCCACGGGACGGCTGAAGTAGGGCTGGCGCTCGAGGTCAGGGATGATCTGGATGTCGAACGTCGGAGCGAGGAACTGCTGGAAGACATCGACGAACAGCTCATCACCGTAGTTGCCGTGACCGAAGAATCCGACGAGTCCGATCGACTTCTTGGTCGCCGGGGTCTGGGCACTGATCTGCTTCGTGGCGACAGGGGCCGGCGCGGTGACGGCCTTCGCTGTCCGCTGCTCGCTCGCTTTAGGGAGCGCGGGCGCGGCGGACGCGACCTGCTTCTCGAGAGACTCGCGCAGCGCGGCGAGCTCGCTGTGCACGCCGGCCACCTCCGACTTCACAGCTGAGAGTTCCCTCCGGCTGAGTGAGATGTCGGAGACGAGACCTCGTGCGACGTCCGCCGTCTGATCCGCTGCGGTGCGGGCCGAGCGGGAGAGCTGACCCAACCGGCGGATGGCGCCTCGTCGACTGGCGAACTGAAGCTGGGCGAACACACCGATCAGTGCGGCCAGGATGGCGACCACGGCGACCGCCCAGTCGGTCAACCCCACGAGCGCGAGGGTGGCGGCGATGCTGCCCCCCACGAGGAACACGGCGGCAGACGCGATATCGCGACCCGTGTAGCGGGACATAAAACTCCTTCAGAGCCCACGGGCGCGGGCCAGCAACTTCGATCGACGGTCAGGGGGTGGCGCGGCTGCACCGGATACGGCTGTGATCAGCCTACAGTCCTGGAGAATATCGGTCAGAACGGTGACCGTCCGAGATTTCCGACGACTCGACCTGACGCCTGCTCGCGCCGTCAGACAGGAATCCGCACCGTAGGAGCGTCGCCCGTCTCCCAGAAGTCCGCGTCCAAGACGCGGGTCACCGGGTCGGGCTCCTCCGCCCACACCGCAGCCTGCCGTGCGCCCTCGGACGAGCGAGCAGCCGCTCGAGCCGCATTCTGGCGCTGCAGTTCGGCCGCGGCAGCGCGACGCTCCCACAGCTCGCGTTCGATCATGGTGCGATCTCTGGCGTGAATCATCGCCCTCAGGATCATCGCGAGCAGCAGCCCCAGGTACCCGCCGACCGTGTTCGACAGCACGTCGAGAACGGTAGACACGCGCTCGTCCAGGGCGATGCCCTGCGTGAACTCGATCGCTCCGGAGAAAGCCGGCAGCAGGAAGATCGCGAGCCACCAGGCCTTGCGCGCGAGCGCGAGTCCGAGCAGGAATCCGAGCGGCACGAACATGCCGATGTTGGCGACGAACTCCAGCTCGTTGTAGCCGAACCGCTCGGGCACCCCGAGGTTGTGCAGTGCGCGGAGCACGCGCCCGGCGATGCTGTCGAACTCGAGCTGCTCGGGCTGCGGCCACATCGTCACCAGCAGCACGAAGGCGGAGTAGAGGATGAGCAGCAGCGTCGAGATCCACAGCCGCGCATGGCTTCGCGGAGGCGGCGGTCCCCCGTGGATCTGTGTCATGGTCGCGTTCCTCTCATGCCCGGGGCCGGGCGACGACGCCTGCGGACAGACTCGGGCCATGCTATCGATCGTCGATCGCATCTCGCCGCGAAGTCACCGAGAAACCGCCCCGAGGCCCACTGCCCCGGGTACGACACAGGGGCCGGACCCGAAGGCCCGACCCCTGTGCGAGAAAGCAGATGCTT
Organism: Microbacterium sp. CFBP9023; assembly: GCF_034045055.1. Classification (NCBI taxonomy): domain Bacteria; kingdom Bacillati; phylum Actinomycetota; class Actinomycetes; order Micrococcales; family Microbacteriaceae; genus Microbacterium; species Microbacterium sp. CFBP9023. The sequence goes on from NZ_JAXCWI010000002.1 coordinate 503,185, forward strand.
ACTTGATGATCTTCGTGACCGTACCGGCGCCGACGGTGCGTCCACCCTCACGGATGGCGAAGCCGAGGCCCTCCTCCATGGCGATCGGCTGGATCAGCTCGACCGTCACGTCGGTGGTGTCGCCGGGCATGACCATCTCGGTGCCCTCGGGCAGCGTGATGACGCCGGTGACGTCGGTGGTGCGGAAGTAGAACTGCGGGCGGTAGTTCGTGTAGAACGGGTTGTGACGCCCACCCTCATCCTTGGACAGGATGTACGCGGTACCGGCGAAGTCGGTGTGCGGCGTGACCGAACCCGGCTTGACGATGACCTGACCGCGCTCGACGTCCTCACGCTTCGTGCCACGGAGCAGGAGACCACAGTTCTCGCCGGCCCATGCCTCGTCGAGCTGCTTGTGGAACATCTCGATACCCGTGACCGTGGTCTTGACGGTCGGACGGAGTCCGACGATCTCGACCTCGGAGTTGATGGCCAGCGTGCCACGCTCGGCGCGGCCGGTGACGACGGTTCCACGACCGGTGATCGTGAAGACGTCCTCGACGGGCATGAGGAACGGCTTGTCCTTGTCGCGCACGGGGTCGGGAACGTTGTTGTCGACGGCCTCCATGAGGTCGAGGATGGACTGGGTCCACTTCTCGTCACCCTCGAGTGCCTTCAGAGCGGAGACGCGGACGACAGGAGCGTCCTCGGCGAAGCCCTGCGAGGCGAGCAGCTCGGAGACCTCGAGCTCGACGAGCTCCAGGATCTCCTCGTCGTCGACCATGTCGGCCTTGTTCAGTGCGACGAGCAGGTAGGGGACGCCGACCTGCTTGGCGAGCAGCACGTGCTCACGCGTCTGAGCCATCGGGCCGTCGGTGGCGGCGACCACGAGGATCGCGCCGTCCATCTGAGCAGCACCGGTGATCATGTTCTTGACGTAGTCGGCGTGGCCGGGAGCGTCAACGTGCGCGTAGTGGCGCTTCGGGGTCTCGTACTCGATGTGCGAGATGTTGATGGTGATTCCACGCTGGCGCTCTTCCGGCGCCGAGTCGATGGAAGCGAAGTCGCGCTGCACGTTCGTGTCGGAGGGGTACTTGTCAGCAAGCACCTTCGAGATCGCTGCGGAGAGCGTGGTCTTGCCGTGGTCGACGTGACCGATGGTTCCGATGTTGACGTGCGGCTTGGTCCGCTCGAACTTGGCCTTAGCCACTTGGTCCTCCTCAGGACGTCGTGTAGAGGTCACCGGGCACTGGATTGCGACCGGATCTCTACGGGTTAGGTTCTCAGTTTAGTAGAGAGGGAATGTGAAGTTGTAGGGGACCTGGGAGCCGGGCGTGAACCCGGCTCCCAGGAAAGTGTTACTCGCCGCCGCCCTGGTGCTTCTGGACGATCTCGTCGGCCACAGCGCGGGGAACCTCAGCGTAGCTGTTGAACTCCATCGAGTAGACGGCGCGGCCCGAGGTCTTCGAGCGCAGGTCGCCGATGTAGCCGAACATCTCGGACAGCGGGACGTGTGCACGGACGACCTTGACGCCTGCGGCGTCCTCCATCGACTGGATCTGGCCACGACGCGAGTTCAGGTCGCCGATGACGTCGCCCATGTACTCCTCGGGAGTACGCACCTCGACCGCCATGAGCGGCTCGAGCAGCGCCGGGTTCGCCCGACGAAGGGCTTCCTTCATGCCCATCGATCCTGCGATCTTGAACGCCATCTCCGAGGAGTCGACGTCGTGAGCAGCACCATCGACGATGGTCGCCTTGACACCCACGATGGGGTATCCAGCGAGCACGCCGACGTTCATCGCGTCCTGGAAGCCGGCATCGATCGAGCCGATGTACTCACGCGGGATGCGACCACCGGTGACCGCGTTGACGAACTCGTACGTCTTCTCGTCGTCGAGGTCGAGCGGCTCGATGTTGAACTGGATCTTCGCGAACTGACCCGATCCACCGGTCTGCTTCTTGTGCGTGTAGTCGTACTTCTCGACGCCCTTGCGGATCGTCTCGCGGTACGCCACCTGCGGCTTGCCGACGTTGGCCTCGACGTTGAACTCGCGCTTCATGCGATCGACGAGGATGTCGAGGTGCAGCTCGCCCATGCCCTTGATGGTCGTCTGACCGGTCTCGGGGTTGAGCTCCGTGCGGAAGGTCGGGTCCTCTTCAGCGAGCTTCTGGATGGCGACACCCAGCTTCTCCTGGTCGGCCTTGGTCTTCGGCTCGATCGCGACCTCGATGACGGGCTCGGGGAACGTCATCGACTCGAGGACGACCGGCGAGGCCGGGTCGGTGAGGGTGTCACCGGTGGTGGTGTCCTTCAGACCGATGACGGCGTAGATGTTGCCGGCGGTGACCGAGGGAACCGGGATCTCCTTGTTGGCGTGCATCTGGAAGATCTTCCCGATGCGCTCCTTCTTCCCCTTGGTCGAGTTGATGACCGCAGCGCCGGAGTCGAGCTGTCCCGAGTAGACGCGGACGTAGGTCAGGCGACCGAAGAACGGGTGCACGGCGACCTTGAACGCGAGAGCCGCGAACGGGTCCTTCGCGTCGGGGTGACGCTCGATGATCGTGTCGTAGTCCTTGGGGTCGTGCGCCTCGATCGAGCCCACGTCGAGCGGGTTCGGGAGGTAGTCGACGACGGCATCCAGCATCGGCTGCACGCCACGGTTCTTGAACGCGGAACCGCAGAGGACCGGGTAGATCTCGGAAGCCACGGTGAGCTTGCGGATCGCGCCCTTGATCTCGGCGACGGTCAGCTCCTCGCCACCGAAGAACTTCTCGAGCAGCGCGTCGTCGGTCTCGGCGACGGTCTCGAGGAGCTGCTGACGGTACTCGTCGGCCTTCTCCTTGAGGTCGGCCGGGATCTCCTGGATCTCGTAGGAGGCACCCATGGTGACGTCACCCTTGGAGTCACCCGCCCAGACGAGCGCGCGCATCTCGACGAGGTCGACGACGCCGATGAAGTCGTTCTCCGCACCGATGGGCAGCTGGATGACCAGCGGCTTGGCGCCGAGGCGGTTGATGATGGTGTCGACGGTGAAGTAGAAGTCCGCGCCGAGCTTGTCCATCTTGTTGACGAAGCAGATGCGGGGGACGTTGTACTTGTCGGCCTGACGCCACACGGTCTCGGACTGGGGCTCGACGCCCTCCTTGCCGTCGAAGACGGCGACAGCACCGTCGAGGACGCGGAGCGAGCGCTCCACCTCGACCGTGAAGTCCACGTGACCGGGGGTGTCGATGATGTTGATCTGGTTCTTGTTCCAGTAGCAGGTCACGGCGGCAGACGTGATCGTGATGCCGCGCTCCTTCTCCTGCTCCATCCAGTCGGTGGTCGAGGCACCGTCGTGGGTCTCGCCGAGCTTGTGGTTGACGCCCGTGTAGAACAGGATGCGCTCGGTCGTGGTGGTCTTGCCAGCATCGATGTGAGCCATGATGCCGATGTTCCGAACCTTGCTCAGGTCGGTGAGCACGTCTTGTGCCACAGGAGTGTCCTTATCTTTTGTGCAGTCGTACTGCGAAGAGGGGGGTGCCCGCCCCCGATGTGTGATCGGGGGCGGGCGAAGCTGTTTACCAGCGGTAGTGAGCGAACGCGCGGTTCGACTCGGCCATCTTGTGCGTGTCCTCGCGGCGCTTGACCGCTGCACCGAGACCGTTCGACGCGTCGAGGATCTCGTTCTGGAGACGCTCGGTCATCGTCTTCTCACGACGACCCTTGGCGTAGCTGACGAGCCAGCGCAGCGCGAGGGTGTTCGCGCGGTGCGGCTTGACCTCGACCGGAACCTGGTAGGTCGAGCCACCGACGCGGCGGCTCTTGACCTCGAGAGTCGGGCGCACGTTGTCGAGCGCCTTCTTCAGAGTGGCGACGGCGTCCTGACCGTTCTTCGCCTCGACGCCACGGAGGGCGTTGTAGACGATCGACTCGGCGAGGGACTTCTTGCCGTCGACCAGGATCTTGTTGACCAGCTGGCTGACGATCGGAGCGCCGTATACCGGGTCGTTGACGACGGGACGCTTGGGGGCGGGACCCTTACGAGGCATTGGACTCAGCCCTTCTTTGCGCCGTAGCGGCTGCGAGCCTGCTTACGGTTCTTGACGGCCTGGGTGTCCAGGGCGCCACGGACGATCTTGTAACGGACACCGGGGAGGTCCTTGACACGGCCTCCACGGACGAGCACCAGCGAGTGCTCCTGGAGGTTGTGACCCTCACCGGGGATGTAGGCGGTGACCTCGGTGCCGTTGCGGAGCTTCACACGAGCGACCTTGCGCATCGCCGAGTTCGGCTTCTTCGGGGTGGTGGTGTAGACGCGGGTGCAGACCCCGGCCTGCTGCGGGTTCGACTTGAGTGCAGGCGCCTTGGTCTTCGAGACCTTGGGCGAGCGACCCTTGCGAACCAACTGCTGAATGGTTGGCACGTTCTCTCCTCATAATGCTGCACGGTGACAGCGTGATGGGTTTCACATCAGTGACCCACCGGCACGCCGGAATCGACGAGCCTTTGTGGTGGTGGGTATGCCGTGGGGGCGGACCGGCATGGTGCCGACGCCCAGCGCGCACGTCGAGACGTGCACACACCTGATCAAGTGTAATGCCGCGTAACGTGGTGGTCAAATGAAGGCCGCTCAGCGGCGGTCGCTAGGCCTGGTCCGAGTCGAACGGGGAGTCGAGCGAATAGGTGAGCTCGGCGAGCAGCGCCTCGATCTGCGGCTCGACATGCTGCGAGATCGCGGCCTGGATGTAGATGCGGTGGCGCAGCAGGATGCCGCAGATCTCACGGCCGACCATGTTCGCGTACTCGTCGGCGAGGGCCACCTCCTGTCGCAGCGCCACCTTCGCCTCGTCGCTCAGCGGCGGCAACGGCGGCAGATCGTCGACCGCCTCGTCCGCCAGTCCCGCGATCGTGAAGAGGAACGGCGCACCGGGGACCGGCTCAGGATCGAGCGGGAGTCCGTCGAACTCCGGATCCAGCCCGTCGGCCGGACGGTAGCTGCGCGCCCGGTTCCGTGCGGCCTGCTGGTCGAGCTCGCGCTGGAGCATCGGGAGGTTTCTTGCGGTGTACTCGGCCACGGCATGGTCGACGATCGTCTTGATCCGAGTCGAGAGGCCGTGCTGCACGCCGTGCGGCGTGTTCGAGCCGATGCCCGCCGCCGACAGGATCGGCGAGCCCAGGCAACGCCGACAGGGCGCGACCCGACCACGATGGGTCGCCGGCTCCCAGCGCGGCACCCACCGCAACCAGGCCTCGACGGCCTGGTCGACCTGCGTCTCCAACGAGCGCTCCACACGTAGAGCGTACGGCGCGTGCACCGCTGCTGCCGAGATTTCGTCTCGACGGCGGGGCGTCATTCCTGGTCGTCGCGCTCCCAGGGCCACTGCGGCTGCTGCGCGCGCGTGCGGCGCAGCGCGATGCCGCCCCAGGCGGCGATGGCCCCGGCGGCCAACAGCACCGCGCTCGCCCCGCCACGGACGAGATCGCCCGCGACGACCGTCGCGACGATCAGGTCACCGCTCGCGACCGCGACCGCGATCCAGAGGACGACCAGATGCGCGAGCGCCGTGGCCAGCGCGACGGCGGGCACCGCGAGGAACGACGGATGCGATCGCCGCAGCGACCCCCAGAGCGACAGCGCGAACGCCACCACCGCCGCGAGCATCCCGACCGCTCCCGGCACCTGCCCCAGGCCAGGGACGGCGATGATGTCCCGGTCGGTGGCCACGCTCAGCGCGCCGAGGCCGAACACCGCCAGGGCGAAGAAGCTGATCGTGGCGAGAACCAGAGCCAGGATGACCGAAACCCCCGGGGACGAGGGTCCACGGGGGTTCGGCGATGACATGTTCGTGATTACCTCGAGAGCGTCGGACCGGCCTCGAGCGTGCGCTCGTACTCACGCTGCGCCTCGGCGTTGAGCTCGGTCTTGCGCGCCCCGCTGCGGGCGACCCACGCGCCGAACCAGATGGTCAGCTCGCGGCCGAAGACGAACGCCGCGATGGCGAGCGGGTGGAAGAGCTGGGCTCCGATGAGCTCGCTCCCCTCCCGAGCCGTGAGCAGCCAGAACGGCGCCTCGAAGAGAGCACCGAGGATGTGTCCGCCGTAGGCGATGAGCCCGACGATGATGCCGAAGACCACCCAGAGTCCCCAGCGTCCGCGGTTGATGAACGCTCCGAGAAGCCAGAAGCCGAGGAAGAACACCACGACGGGGACCCAGAAGCCCCAGGTCATCAGCGGAGCGAGAGCCGCTTCGCCGATGTTCTCGCCCGTGATGTCACCCGCGACGGCACGAAGGCCGAGCGTCGCACCCAGGTAGAGGATCGCGAAGGCGACGGTCGCGAGCAGACCGATCGCACCGGCGGTGCCGCGGTTTCCCCGCTCGCGGGGCGGCTCGGGAGCCTGGACGAAGATCGGCTGCTGCTGGACCGGCGCGATGACCGGTTCGGCGGCGGCAGGCTCGGACGGGACGATCCGGGTCTCAGTGTGGTCGGCCGACGAGTACGCGGCTCCGGCGAGAGCGGACTGCTCGTGCGCGACCGGCGGCGTGTAGGCGGGGGGTGCGTCCGCATCCGTGCCGAACGACTTCGTCGTGTCGGCATCCGTGTTCCGCGACGTCGTCGTGTCGTCTGCGTCGAGGTACTTCGGGTCGTTGAGCTCGGGCGTCGCGAAGGTGCCGGGGTGATCCTTCTCGGCGGCTTCGAACGCGGCGAGATCCGGGTCGACGGCGGGCTGGGCAGGTGTCGGAGCCGACGTGTCGTGCGCAGCGTCCGCGGGCGTGCCATGCACGTCTGCACCCGCTGCGGCGGCGGCGTCGAGTCCAGCGTTCGCGCTGTCGACGACGTCGTTGACGTCCTTCGGCCGCTCGGGCTGGGGAACCTCGGGGTCACTCATGGGGGTGCGCCTCTCATCGGATGTGTGCATTGCGAGATTACCGCCGCCCGACCGCACCCCGAGGGAGGCGTGCCGACGTGTCGTGCAGCCCGTGATCGCTAGGGAAGCGTCGAACGGAGGGTGTCGCCGACGAACGAAGCGACGACCGGCACGATCGGCATCGAGAACCAGACGAGAGCGCCGATCACGCCCGCGCACAGCACTCCGGCGACCCAGCTGATCGCCACGTTCCGCCCGGCCACACGCGTCATGCCATCACGCTACGGCCGCCGTCCCACGACGGGTGATCGCAACGCCGCGAACGCGACGACCATGATGGCGGATCAGCCCTTCGTGGCGCCCGCGGTCAGTCCGCCGACGATGTACCGCTGCAGGAACAGGAACAGGATCATCACCGGGATGGCGGCCATCACCGCGCCGGCCGAGAAGGCCGACCAGTCCGCGTATCGCGGGTTGGCGACGAGCTTGGTGAGACCGACGACCAGGGTCTGCTGCTCGACATCGACGAGCATGACGCTCGCGATCACGTACTCGTTCACCGTGCCGATGAACGACAGCAGCGCGACGACCGCGAGGATCGGCGCGACCAGCGGCAGGATCATCGTGAAGAAGATACGCGCGTGTCCGGCGCCGTCGATGCGGGCCGCTTCATCGAGCTCCATCGGCAGGGTGTTGAAGAAACCGTACATCAGGTACGTGTTCACCCCGAGCGCGCCGCCGAGGTAGACGAGGATCAACCCCGTGTGCGTGTTCAGTCCGATCGCGGGGAACCAGTCCCCCAGCGTCGACATCAGCAGGAAGATCGCGACCACGGCGAGGAGCTGCGGGAACATCTGCACGACGACGATCGTGACGAGGCCGATGCGGCGACCCGCGAAGCGCATGCGCGAGAAGGCGTATGCCGCGAGGGCGCCGATGAACACCGTCACGGCTCCCGTGACCACGGCGATGACGAGCGTGTTCAGGAACCACAGCCCGTAGGGGTTCTGCGGGTCGCTCAGGATGCGCACGTAGCTGTCGAAGCCGAACGCCGAGAACAGCTGGTTCGATCCGGTCAGCGTTCCTCTCGGATTGAGCGACGCCGAGACGACGTACAGCAGCGGGAACAGCGCGAAGGCGCTCACGACGATGGCGACCACATGGCGCCAGCCGGTGTCGGCGAACCATGCGCCGAAGCTGCGGCGACGCGGCGCGAGGTTCTGTTCGACGGCGACGGTGCGGGCGGTGGTGCCGATGTCCGTGGTGCTCATGTCAGTTCAGCTCCTCGAGGGCCTTGGTCTTGCGGAAGCTGATGATCGAGATCGTCGCGACCACGATGAAGATCAGGATCGTGAACGCGGAGGCGAGGCCGTAGTCGCGGGACTGCCCCGTGAAAGCCACCTTGTAGACCATCGAGATCAGGATGTCGGTGTGCCCGACCGGGATGCTGACATCGTCGAACCGCGGCCCGCCCTTGGTCAGCATGTAGATCAGGTTGAAGTTGTTGAAGTTGAACGCGAACGACGAGATCAGCAGCGGCGCCACCGTGACGAGCAGCAGCGGAAGCTTGATGCGCCGGAAGACCTGCCACGGGTTGGCGCCGTCCATCACCGCGGCCTCGTTGACGTCTTCGGGGATGCCCTGGAGGGCGCCCATGCAGACGAGGAACATGTAGGGGAAGCCGAGCCAGAGGTTCACCAGCAGCACCGAGACCTTCGCGAGGTTCGGATCGGTGAGCCAGGGGATGTCCGCTCCCCCGAAGATCACCTGGTTGATGAAGCCGAAGCTCTCGTTCATCATCCCGGCCCAGACGAGCGCGGAGAGGAAGGCCGGGAACGCGTACGGGAGGATCAGGATGATCCGGTACCCGTTGCGGAAGCGCATCCGCGTGTTGTTGAACACCAGCGCGAGGAGCAGGCCGAGGAAGAACGTCGTCGCCACGGAGAGCACCGCGAAGACGAAAGTCCAGATCGTCACCGAGATGAGCGGGCCGCGGATCGAGTCGTCGGTCACCGCGCGCACGAAGTTGTCGAACCCGACGGTGGTCTGCCAGCCGGGAAGCAGCTCGGTGCCGTCCTCGGCGATGAACGAGCCCTCCCCCGTGTCGGAGTACACCGCGCCGGTCGTGGTGTCGGTGATGGTGTCGGCATCCGCGTCGTACTCGAGCGTCGAGACGTACAGATAGCCCTTCTGGCCGTCGGGCGCACGCAGGCTGCCGTCGTTGGGGTCGTCGCTGAACGGCACCGAGAGCTTCTCCAGCTCTTCCGAGAGTGTGAACACCTTCGCGAGGGGCAGCGTGGTCCAGCCGTCGACGGCCACAGCCTGGTCGCCGTCGAACTCGGCGTCGACCTCCTCCAGGGGCTGCTCGGCCGTGCCGAGCAGCGCGTCGCCGGAGTCGGGATCGGTCACCAGCAGGCCGTAGGTTCCGAACTGCTCGACGACCGTGACCGGGTACGTCGGGGAGTCCTCGACGCGCTCCTGGGCGGAGGCGAGGAGCGACGAGATCGCCTGGTCCTTCGTGCCGTTGTGGCCGGTGCCGTAGTTGGTGAAGCCGATGTACCCGGTGTACAGCAGCGTGAACACCTGGAAGATGATCAGGAAGATGATGCCGGGCGTGAGGTACTTCGCGGGGATGCGCTTGCGCGAGAAGTAGATGTAGTTGACGAGCACGGTGACGGCCACGACCAGGCCGAGCACCAGCCACTCCTGCTGCCCGAAGAGGACGAACGCCGCATACAGCGCGATGGCGTCGACGATGGCCAGCAGCAGGATCTTCAGGAGCATCCAGCCGATCGGCCCGGATGCGGCCTCGGCGATGCCGGCGGCCTGGCGCTGGCGCTTGGTGAGTGGAGCCGTGGGCTCAGCGGTGTCTGTCATCTCGTCCCCGTCGTCGAGCTGCCGGGGCGGACGAGGTCCGCCCCGGCAGGGATGGTGCTGGGTGTCTTACTTGATCGCTGCGGTGACGTCGTCGACGAGCTTCTGCCACGTCGACGCCGGGTCGGAGCCGTTGATGATCGCGGCCTCGGCCACGCCCCAGAACTCCCAGACCGATCCCATCGCGGGGATCGCGGGCATCGGGACGGCATCCGCACCGACGGCCTGGAAGCCGGCGATGATCGGGTCGGAGGCGGCGGAATCGGCGGCGGCCGTCAGCGCGGGGAGGATGTTGCCGGCCTCGAACAGCTCGAGCTGCACCTCTTCGGTGCCGATGTAGTTCACGAGGAAGTCGTTCGCGGCGACCTTGTTCTTCGACTCGGAGCTCACGAAGAAGCCCTTGACACCGGCGAACGGCGACGCGGTCTCACCCGTGGGGCTGGGGATCGGGTCGATCGCGACGTTGATGCCGGCGTCGACTGCGGCGCCGACGTTCCACGGGCCGGTCAGCCAGAAGGACGCGGTGCCGTCGAGGAACTGCTGCTTGGCGATCTCGCCGTCGACGTCGGTGTTCAGCGTGCCTGCGGCGCCCTGAGCGGCGAGCCAGTCGGCGAAGGCCGTTCCGCCCTCGCTGCCGAGCTGCAGATCTGCGGAGTCGTAGCTGCCCGAGTCGTCGGTGCCGAAGACCGGAGCGCCGAACGCCGTCTGGAACGGGTACAGGTGGTACGGGTTGCCCTCGGTTCCCTGCTCGACGACGAACGCGCCCTTCGAGACCATGTCGTCGAAGCTCGTCGCGGCGGCGGGCACCATGTCGGCGTTGCGCAGCACGGCGATGTTCTCGACCGCGTAGGGAAGCATGTAGACGGTTCCGTCGTAGGTCGCCGCCTGAAGGGCGACGGGCAGGTAGTCGGCCGACGAGTCGCCGAGCTCGAGCGGGGCGACCACGCCGTTGGTCGAGAGCTCTCCGAGCCAGTCGTGCGCGCCCATGACCACATCGGGGCCCTTGCCGGTCGGCACCTGCTGGATGAAGTCGTCCTTCATGTCGTCGACGGACTTGCCGACGAGCTCGACCTTGACTCCGGTCTTCTCCTCGTAGGAGTCGGCGGCGCTCTGCAGCGCGTCGACGCGCTCGGCGTCGACCCAGACGGTCAGCGTGCCGCCGTTCTCACCCTCGGATGCGTCGCCGCCGTCGGTCGCGTTCGAGCAACCGGCCAGGGAAAGAGTCGAAACGATCGCGATGACGCCGGCGGCGACGATGCCCCTCTTGTTCACCTTCATTGGTGTGTGCCTCTCTGAGTACTGGTGGCCTGCAAGGACTGCAAGCGCTTACAGTATGCATCGAGAACGGCGGGAATCGCAATGCAAAAGCCCTTCGATATCAAGCTGTAACCGCGGATTGGTGCGTGAGAGTCGATGGAAGCGCTTCCAAGCGAGCGTGAAAACGGCGGTGTCGATACACTTTGCGTATGGCTGACAGTTCCTTTGACATCGTCTCGAAAGTGGATCACCAGGAGGCCGAGAACGCCCTGAACCAGGCGCGCAAGGAGATCGAGCAGCGCTACGACTTCAAGGGCACGGGCGCCTCCATCGCCTGGAGCGGCGAGCAGATCCTGATCATCGCCGGCACCGAGGAGCGCGCGAAGGCCGTTCTCGACGTCTTCCAGTCGAAGCTCATCAAGCGCGGCATCTCGCTCAAGAGCCTCGAGTCGGGCGAACCCTTCGCCAGCGGCAAGGAGTTCCGCATCGTCTCGACCCTCAAGGACGGCATCTCCTCGGAGAACGCGAAGAAGATCAACAAGCTCATCCGCGACGAGGGTCCGAAGGGCGTGAAGAGCCAGATCCAGGGCGACGAGCTGCGCGTGCAGTCGAAGAGCCGTGACGACCTCCAGTCGGTGATCGCGCTGCTCAAGGGCGCGGATCTCGATCTCGACCTGCAGTTCATCAACTACCGCTGATCCCACAACGCAGGGGACGGATGCCGCCGCATCCGTCCCCTTTTCTGTGCCCTCGGATCCCATTCCGATATATGGGTCGGAGTGACCGAGACTGGATGCAGTCGCGTCCCGACGCGACAGACGATGCGGCGATGCATGACGCGCTGCCGAACCACGGTTCCGCGCTTCGCGGATCGCGGTTCCCGCCTTGTGGGGACTGGGCGCAGTTCAGCTCCGTGCACGCCATCGTCTGTGGTCGGCGAGTGTCCCAACACTCGCCGACCACAGAATCACCCGTACTCAATCCTGCGACGACGCGCCGACGACAAGCGCCTGCGTGATCGTCGGAAAACTCGTCTGTGGATTATTGGCATCGCGATCCACTTCGTGATGTAGTGGCCGTCCGGGCACATCATGGGGAGCCCGGATCTGGAAAGCAACTGGGGGCAGTCCATGAACACCAACAACTCGATGACGAGTATTCGAGAAAGCAAGCAGCTCTTGGCGGAGGAGGTGTTTCAGCACATCGGCGCGCAGATCGTCGACGGTGTGCTGGAGCCGGGGTATCGCATCCGCGATGTCGACGTCGCCGAAGAACTGCATGTGTCACGGACTCCGGTGCGAGAGGCGTTACAGCGTCTCGAGCGTCTCGGGCTCGTGACGATGTACCCGAGCAGATACACCGAGGTCACCGCCGTCACGGCAGAGACCGTCGAGCAGACGCTCGAGTTCGCGGGGTATCAGGCGGGGATGGCCGCGCGGATGGGCGTCGCACGGATGAGCCAGCAGGACCGCGAGAGTCTCGCCGCACTGGTCGAGGAGATGTACACGGCGCTCGATGACGACGTGCACATCTCCAACACACGGTGGGCGGTGTTCTCGTTCCTCAGCGCGCGCAGTCGTAACGCGCAGCACCAGGTGCTGATCAACGACGCGAGCATGGCTCTCTTCCGCAATCTCCACGGCTGGAGCGTGCCCGAGAACGACCGCGAGCGCATGCTCCAGGTCTACCGGGACTTCCACGACGCGGTGCTGCGCGGCGATGCCGACGAGGCCGAGCAGCAGGCACGTCTGATGCACTACGTCTGACCACTGGGTCGGACACTGCGCCTGATCACTGCCGGCGCGCGGCCGTCCAGCCTCTGACCCATCGGTCGAGGCGGCGATACGCTTCCTCTCTGGCCCCATGCCGCGAGAGGAAGACGTCGTGCAGGGCTCCGTCGATGCGCTCGACAGTGACAGACGGACCGAGCTTCAGCGACGCCCGCGCGATGTCGTCGACGACCAAGACCGAGTCTGCTCGGGTGAGGTCCTCCGACCATCGCGTGGGCGTCGCTGAGCGCGCGGACAGCAGCACGCACACGGGCGCGCCGATCGTCAGCCCCGCCGCGACCTTGGCGTGTCCGGTGAGTATCGCGTGGAACCACCCCGCGTGGACGGCCATCGTCTGCGCCGGACGCCAGAGGAGGTTCACCTCGACCGGATCGTCGGGGTCGGCGACCTCCTGCTGCGCGCGGGTGTAGAAACCGAGATCGACCTGCGGCGCGACCTCCCGAGGAGCCCACCTGGCCTGCAGCTCGGCGACCGGAGCGATGAGCGGGCGGGCGGAAGCGACCTGGAACTCGAGCCAGGGGCTGTTCAGGATCACGGCATCCGCCGTCTCGGGGTGCCGCGACGCCCACAGGCTCAGGGTGAGTCCGCCGGTCGAGTGGCCGAGCAGCACGAGCCGCCGGGGGGATGCCGCGGCTCCAGTCCCGTGCCCCATCGCGGACAGAGCCCCGGCGATGTCCTCGTCGTACGCGACGAGGTCGGTGACGTAGCCGGGAGTCTGCCCATCGCGCAGACTCCGGCCGTACTTGCGCAGGTCGAGCGCGAAGAAGCGCGCCCCGCGAGACGTCCAGAATCGAGCGAGCCGCTTCTGGAAGAAGTAATCCGACCAGCCGTGCACATAGAGCACGTCGACATCGTCCAGCGGGAGGCTCTGCCCGCGCAGCCGGTCCCACCAGGGCCGGTCCCGCGGCACCGCACGCACGAGCGTGGCGACGAGCGGTCCCTCATCGTCCTCGCCGAGCTCGAGCGTGAGCTGCTCGAACTCGTCGCCGAGGACGTCCGGTATCCACTCAGGCATGCCGCCAGGCTATCGAAACGGTGTCGACTACTGGGGAGCGGTGTGTCCGACCGTGAGGCTGCGCACGACCTGCTGCGCGAGCGGTGCCGGATCAGCGGCCCCGGCTCCGTTGTCGAAGGTCACCAGCCGGATCCAGTCCGGACCGACTCGCACGTCGACGATCTTCTCGCCGTTCGCACCCGAGCTCGCCGTGGCGGCATCGGCTCCCTCGAGTTCGACGGGTTCACCGTCGATCTTCTCGAACGCCCATGCCCCGGCGGGAAGTGTCGTGAGCATCAGATAGCTGGATCCTTCGTACTCACTCCCGGCCGACTTGAAATAGCAGATGCGCGATCCGTTGACGACCTCGTACACCTCCGCTGGGATGCCCCAGCCGCCGAAGTCCGAGAAGAGCGCGGCATCCGTCACTCCGAATTCGGCATTCACCTGCTCCGGTGTGATGAAGCGCTCGCACGGCGCACCGACGATGTCGCTCTCGACGTAGTCGACGTCGCGCAGGCTCGCAGCCGCCGAGGCGGCGATCCGACGCAGCGCCTCTTCGATCGGAGCGGTGTCATCCGATCCCAGATCGGGGTCGACGACGGTGGCCGACAGCAACACGTCTCCGTCGGGAAGCTCGAAGCCGCAGCGCCCGCCCTCGCAACTCGCCTGCTCACCCCAGAAGCCCTGACGCTCGGTCGCGCCGGCGATCACAGCCTGGGCATCCGGCACGATCGTGACCTCCCAGCTGCGCTCCGTGTCACCCGCGGAGCACGCGATCCCCCCTGCGCGCTGGAACATGTACTGCCCGGGGCCCGGCAGCCAGCCCATCGCAGACACCAGCGACAGCGCCGGTGCGACCGGCGTCGACGGCTCCCCCACGAGTTCGGCCATGGTGGCGGCGACGTCGTCGCACGTCACATCGAACGCCGCCGCCGGTTCGACGATGGGCGCCGGCGTCGGGGACGGTGTGCCGGTCGACGACGCCGTCACAGACGGCGAACCTGATGGCTTCGGCTCGGCGGCCGGCTCGGCAGTGCACCCTGACACCAGCAGCAGAGCGGCGGTGCCGAGGACGATCAGGGATCGCAGTCGCATCCCTTCACCCTACGGATGCCGCCCCGCAGGCGCACCGGGTGCCGACAACGATCCGGCGTCGGTCACTCTCCGCGGGAGACGCGCACCATCTCATCACGCGGCACGACCTTGACGCGCGCGCGCTCGTGCGGCGCACCGAGAGCGACCTCATGCTCGTCGAGCCGGTGCCAGCCTTCGAGGTCGGTCCACTTCACACCGCGCTCGAGCAGCAGGGCGGGGATCGCCTCTTCAGACGGGTCCTCCGGGTGCCACCACGAGCCCTGGTCGTTGATGATGTGCCGCACGGTCTCCATGGCATCCGACTTGGTGTGGCCGATCAGGCCCACCGGTCCGCGCTTGATCCACCCTGTCGCGTAGATGCCGGGCATCTGCTGGTTCGAGTCCTTGGCGAGCACCTGGCCCTCGCGGTTGGGGATGACGCCGTGCTTCTTGTCGAAGGGGACGCCCGGAAGCGGCGAGCCGAAGTAGCCGATGGCGCGGTAGAGCGCCTGCAGCGGAACCTCGCGCATCTCGCCCGTGCCCACGGCTCCGCCCTGTCCGTCGGGCTTCGTGCGCTCGTAGACGAGGGCCGCGACGCGACCGGCGTCGTCCTTGCGGACCTCGACCGGGCGGGCCCAGAAGTGCAGGTGCAGACGACGCGATGCCGTGCCTCCCGCATTGTTGACCGAGTCGCGCTTGCGCCACGACTGCAGGATGCGGTCGATCACCATGACCTGCTTGTTGCTGGCCACCGCGTCTTTCGACGCCTCGTCGTAGTCGAAGTCCTCGTCGTAGACGACCATGTCGACGTCACGCAGCTCGCCGAGCTCACGCAGCTCGAGCGGGGTGAACTTGACCTGAGCGGGTCCGCGGCGTCCGAACACGTGCACATCGGTGACGGCGCTCGCCTGGAGACCCTCGTAGACGTTCTCCGGCACCTCGGTGACGAGCAGGTCTTCGGCGTGCTTCGCCAGCATGCGGGCGACGTCGAGAGCGACGTTGCCGTTGCCCAGCACACCGACGGATGCGGCGTCGAGCGGCCACTCGCGCGGCACGTCGGGGTGGCCGTCGAACCAGCTCACGTAGTCTGCTGCCCCGTAGGCGCCGACCGCGTCGATACCGGGGATGTCGAGCGTCGTGTCACGGATCGCGCCGGTGGCGAAGATGACCGCGTTGTAGTGCTTCTTCAGGTCGTCGAGGGTGATGTCCTCGCCGAACCGCACGTTGCCGAACAGCCGGATGTCACCGCGGTCGAGCACATCGCGCAGCGCGTTGACGATGCCCTTGATGCGCGGGTGGTCGGGTGCGACGCCGTAGCGGACCAGGCCGTAGGGGGCGGGGAGCTGCTCGAAGAGATCGATGGAGACGTCGAACTTGCGCTCGGCCTTCAGCAGGATGTCTGCTGCGTAGATGCCGGCGGGGCCCGCTCCGACGATGGCCAGTCTGAGCTTGGTCATAAGGGGTCCTTTCGTATGCCGTCACGCCCGGCGCACGCGGCCGAGGGCCGCGACGCGATCAGCTGGAGCGTTCGACGAGGGTCTCTGCGAAACGAGTGAGCGCTTCGCGCACGGTGCCACGCGGGAGCGGGGCGAGCGCGTCGATCGCATCCTGAGTCCAGGAGTGCGCGAGCGCGAGGGTCTTCTGCGTTCCGACGTGGTCGCGGAGCTCGGTCAGCGGTCCGTCGAGGATCGCGGGGTCGGCCCCTTCGGCGATGCGCGCCACCCCGTCGTCGATGCGAGCGGCGAGACCGATCGAGGCATCATCGGCCTCGGCCTTCAGCAGCAGGTACGGCATCGTCGGAACCCCGGCCCGCAGGTCGGTGCCCGGCACCTTGCCGGTGTCCTCGGGCTTCGCCGACAGGTCGATCACGTCGTCGAGCAGCTGGAAGGCGACGCCGATCTTCTCGCCGTACACGCGCAGCGGCTCTTCGTACTCCGACGGTGCGTTGGAGAAGATCACGCCGCCCTGCGTCGCCGCGGCGATGAGAGAGCCGGTCTTGTCGGCCAGCACCTGGAGGTAGAACTCGATGGGATCATCGTCGGGCTGAGCGCCGATCGTCTCGTGCATCTGTCCGAGGACGAGGCGCTCGAAGGTGTCGGCCTGCAGCCGGATGGCCCGCTCGCCCAGACGCGACATCAGCTGGCTCGCACGGGAGAAGAGGATGTCGCCGGTCAGGATCGCGATGTTGTTGCCCCACACGGTCTGCGCCGCGGGCACTCCGCGACGGCGATCCGCACCGTCCATGACGTCGTCGTGATACAGCGAGCCGAGATGGGTGATCTCGAGCGCCTTCGCGACATCGATCACCTGATCGGTGTTGCCGTCGCCGAGCTGGGCCGCGAGCAGCGTCAGCACGGGGCGGATGCGCTTGCCCCCCGCCTCGTACAGATAGCGGCTGGCGGCATCGGCGAGCGGATCGGCCACACGCACGTCGTCGGCAAGACCGGTCTCGACGAGCTCGAGCCCGTCTTCGATCGCCTGCGCGATGCGTCGACCGGCGGTGCCGATGAAGACACGGTCGCTGAAACCGAGACGGCTCGCCAGTCGCGAACCCGGGGCTACGCGGCTCGAAGTCACGGTCTCAGCCTACCGTCGTCAGCTGGGCGGGTACGCGCGTCGCATTCACGCGGGCTTGAACGCCCGGTGCAGCGCGACGATACCGAACGAGAGGTTGCGGTATTCGACCTCGGTCCACCCGGCCTCGCGGATCCACGCGGCGAGCTTCTTCTGGTCGGGCCAGTCACGGATCGACTCGTTCAGGTAGTCGTAGGCGTCGCCGTTGGTGCCGGCGACGCGAGCCACGCGAGGAAGCACCTGCGAGTTGTAGAACCGGTACGCGGCGCGGAAGACGGAGCCCGGCGGGGTCGAGAACTCGTTGATCACCAGACGACCGCCCGGCTTCGTGACGCGCAGCAGCTCACGCAGCGCCTTCTTCGGGTCGTTGACGTTGCGCAGCGCGTACGACATGGTGACGGCGTCGAACTCGCCGTCGTCGAACGGCAGATCGGTGGCATCCGCCTGCACGAACGAGAGATTGCGGATGCTGCCGTGGCGGCGCTGCCCCTCGGCGAGCATGCCCGGCGAGAAGTCGGCGGCGACGACCTGCGCACCGCTGCGGGCGAGGGATGCCGATGAGGACGCGGTGCCCGCGCCGAGGTCGAGGATCTTCTCCCCCGGCTTCGGGGCGACGGCCCTCGTCGTGGCCGCGCGCCAGAGCGCGTCGTTGCCGACCGTCATCGCCGTATTCGTCCGGTCGTAGCCCGCGGCGACCTGGTCGAACATGCCGCTGACGCGGGCGGGGTCCTTGCCGAGATCGGCGCGGTTGGCTTCGTTCGAGGTCACACGCCCAGTCTAGGCGCGAGGTGCAGCGCGTCGAGGCGGTCGAGCCAGAGATCCGGCGTGGCATCGTCGAAAGGGGCGATGCGCTCTCGCACCCGCCGCTCGAGATCGAGGGCCAGAGCCTCGAGTCCGGTCATGATCTCGGCGGGGTATCCGTAGCTCACGCTGTGCTCGGCCCACTCGTCGCGGTCGTCGACCCATGTGCCGCGCGGACCCTCGACCCGCACGACGTCGAGGTCCATGTCGATGCCGACGGCGAGGAGCGGGTCGTCCGACCAGCGCACCTCCCATCCGATGTCGATGTAGATCCGCATGCCCTTCGGGTGGTCACGGTTCACGGTCAGGGCGAAGTCGGGCCGCCTCGGCACGAGCGTGACATTGGGGGCCTCGGCGATGTAGCCCGCGCCCGGTCGAGCGCTCGACCAGCCGACGGGCTGGCCGAGCCAGTCGCCCCATTCGTCGGCGCCGAGGTACACGCACTCATGACGCCAGTGCGGAGACCCGTCCCACTTGCGCCACTGGAAGATCATCTCGGTGCCGGGTGCGGGGCGGACGTCGCTCATGCACTCAGCGTAGGCGTGGCCTGTCACATCCCGGTCGACGGGTGACGAACTAGGCTGGAGGGGTGAGCAGCAGGCTGGTCGTGGAGACCCGTGAGATCGATCCGGTCGAGGATCTCCTGGCCTACGCCGACCCGTCGCGGCCTCTCGCCTGGCTGCGCCGCGGCGACGGCATCGTCGCCGTCGGCGACGCCATCGTCGAGACGGTCCGCATCCCCGCCGGCGCAGCGGCCCTGCGATCCGCTGCGATCGCTCGGGCATGGCGAGAGCTCGCGCAGGATGCCGAGATCGACGACGAGCTCGGGCTCCCCGGCTCCGGACTGGTCGCCTTCGGTGCGCTGACCTTCGACGAGGACTCCGCCGCCGACAGCATCCTCGTCGTGCCGGCGCTCGTGATCGGTCGACACCACGGGCGCACCTGGCTCACCCGCATCCGCTCGTCCTCGGCGTCGGCACCCGCGCCCGCGCCGCGGCCCACTGCAACCGAGCCGCGGCCAGAAGCGGCGACGATCGCCTACGGCCCGCACTGGGCCGGCACCGTCGGCCCCGGTGCCCAGAGCCCGCAGGGCTATCAGGACTCGGTGCGCCAGGCACTCGAACGCATCGCCGCCGGCGAGCTCAGCAAGGTCGTGCTCGCACGCGACCTCACCGGCAGCATCCCGGCCGGTTCCGACCTGCGCCGGCTCGTGCGCGCGCTGTCGACCGGATACCCCGACACGTGGGCGTTCGCGGTCGACGGGCTGATCGGCGCGAGTCCCGAGACCCTCGTCACCGTGCAGCAGCGCACCGTCACCGCCCGCGTGCTCGCCGGAACGATCGGACGCGGAGCCGACGCGGATGCCGACACCGTCGCATCCAGCCACCTGGCCTCCAGCACCAAGGACCTCGACGAGCATGAGTACGCGGTGCAGAGCGTGCTGGCCTCGCTGCGTCCGCACACCCGCGCGCTGGCGGCGAGCGAGCAGCCGTTCCTGCTCAAGCTGCCGAACCTCTTCCACCTGGCGACCGACGTCGAGGGCGAGCTGGCCGATGGCGGCTCGTCACTCGACCTGGTCGGTGCCCTGCATCCGACCGCCGCCGTGGCCGGCACCCCGACGTCTGCGGCGATCGCGGCGATCCGCGAGCTCGAGCCGTTCGACCGCGGGCGGTATGCCGGTCCGGTGGGGTGGGTCGACGCGGCCGGCAACGGCGAGTGGGCGATCGCGCTGCGCTGCGCGCAGTTCACCCCCGCCGAGACCGACATCGCCGTCACCGCCTACGCGGGCGCAGGCATCGTCGCAGGATCCGACCCCGAGTCCGAGCTGCTCGAGACCCGGGTCAAGTTCTGTCCGCTGGTCGACGCGCTCGCCTGACCCGCGCCGGACCGGCCGCGGTCAGCTCGCCGCGAGCCGCTCCTTCTCCGCGTCGACATCGAAGTCGGCCGCCGGCCACTGCGGATCGATCCGCTGCAGCGCGTCGAGCAGCAGCTCCTGTACGGCGAGGCGGGCGAACCACTTGTGGTTCGCCGGGATCACATGCCACGGAGCCGGCTCGGTCGAGGTGCGCTCGAACATGATCTGATACGCCGCCATGTAGTCGTCCCACAGCAGTCGCTCGTCGACATCGCCCGGGTTGTACTTCCAGTGCTTGTCGGGTCGCTCGAGCCGCTCCATCAGTCTCGACTTCTGCTCATCGGGCGAGATGTGCAGCATGACCTTGACGATGCGCGTGCCCGATGCGGCGACCGCGGCCTCGAACTCGTTGATCGCGTCGTACCGGCGCTCGATCTCGTCCGCCGGGGCCAGCGAACGCACCCGGCCGATCAGCACGTCCTCGTAGTGTGAGCGGTCGAAGACGCCGATGAACCCGGGCTCCGGGAGGCGCCTGGACACGCGCCACAGGAAGTCGTGCTCGAGCTCTTCGTCGGTCGGCGCCTTGAACGCCGTGAGTGCGACGCCCTGCGGATCGACCCCGCCGACCACGTGGCGCACGATGCCTCCCTTGCCCGCGGAGTCCATCGCCTGCAGGATCAGCAGCACCGAGTCCTTCGCCACGCCGACGCGGCTCTCGGCGAAGAGCCGCTCCTGCAGCTGATTGAGCTCGTCGAGGCCCGCCTCGAGATCGCGCTTGCCGTCGGCTTTCGCGCCGCTGTAGCCGGGTGTGCTCTGCGGATCGAGGTCGGAGAGGCGGAATCCGTCGCCGACCTGGAGGGCCTTGGCCCACTCATGCGCTGTCATGCGTTCATCCTGCCACTGCGCATCCGCAGCGGAGGCGAAGATCCTCGGCGGGACAGCGGGATTTCGATCAGCTGACGGCCACCGGCCGGGGTGGTGAGGGCCTGGTCGAGTGCCGTGCGGGTCGTCACGCGCTGGTACTCCCATCCGTAGGCGAGTGCCAGCTGCTCGAGCCGCACCGCGTGCGGCGTGTAGAACGCGCGATCGAGATCGGCCCGATCCGCCGTGCCCGCGACCTCGAGGCCGTCGAAGATCGTGCCGCCGCCGTCGTTGCCCACGATGACCTGGATACGAGGCTCGTGCTCGTCGGGCGGGAGCAGCAGGGCGCCGACATCGTGCAGGAAAGTCAGATCGCCGAGCAGCACGCGGGTGACCCCGGGCGCTCCCCCGGCCTGACTGGCGAGCGCGATGCCCGTGGCGGTGGCGATCGTGCCGTCGATCCCCGCGAGCCCGCGGTTGGCGTGCACCGGGACCTTCTTGCCACCGAGCACCGCATCGGCCACCCGCACGAGCCGCGACGAGCCGAAGACGAGTCGATCGTGCGGCCAGGTCGCCCGCCAGACGGCGTCGGCGAGCAGCTCACGGTCGAGCGGCCGGCGCACCGCCGCCAGCTCGGCCTTCACCGCGTCGCGCCGCGCCGACGGATCGGTCGACGTGAGACCGTCCTGGTCGGGCGCCCGCTCGCTGAGATCGACGGCGTGAGCCGCGGATGCCGTGAGCCACGCACCGAGCCACTCGCGGTCGGCGACGCCAGGTGCGACCGACACGGACGCCGCGGCCGTCGTGCGGCCGTTGAGGTCGAGAGCCTCGCCGCCACGTCGGACGGCGATCACGTCGACATCCGGCCGCGACAGCAGGCGAGCCACCTCACGGCTGAGCGTCGGGTGCCCGAGCACGACGGCGCGCTCGATGCGACCGCCCAGCTCGTGGTCGCCCAACAGCGCGCGATAGCCGTGCACGACCTGGCGGCCGAAGCGCGCACCGCTGACGATCTCGGCGATCAACGGCCAGGATCCGGCGTGCGCGATCTCTTCGGCATCCGGTCCCGCGTCGGCGCCGGCGATGACGACCGTGCGCGGCCCCCGCTCGAGCAGGAGCGCTTCTGCCGCCACCGGTCTGGGCACGTCGCCCGGCACGATGTCGACGGTCGGGCCGTCGCCCGACAGCGGCTCGCGCGACGGCAGGTTCAGGTGCACGGGGCCGGCGACACCGGCCAGACCGTGGGTGGCATCCGCGCCCATCGCCGCGGCGACGGCGCGCATCGCGAGACCCGCCCAGTCACCGTCGCCCGGCACGGGGGCATCGATCTGCTCGCGCACCCAGGAGGCGAACATGCCCGGCTGGATGGTGGCCTGATTGGCTCCCACTCCGCGCAGCTCGGGCGGCCGATCGGCCGTCAGCAGCAGCAGCGGCACCCCCGAGTGGAAGGCCTCCATCGCCGCGGGAAGGAGGTTGGCGGCAGCGGTCCCCGAAGTGCAGAGCACCGCCGCGGGCACACCCGTCTCACGCGAGAGACCGAGCGCGGTGAATCCTGCGACCCTCTCGTCGATGCGCACGTGCAGACGCAGCTGCCCCTGATTCGCGGCATGCACCGCGGCGAGCGCGAGCGCCTGAGATCGAGACCCCGGCGAGAGCACGAGATCGCGCACGCCGTGGCCGATCAGGTCGGCGATCAGGGATGCCGCAGCATCCGTCGCGGGCGATGACGTCACGGACGCGCGTCCGGCGCCGTACCGTCCGGTGCGGCTCCGTCGTCGGTCTCGTCCTCGAGACGAGCGAGCTCCTCCTCGAGACGGCGGATGCGCGCATCCTGCTCGCTCTTGCTGATACTGCGGAGGAACTGGGGGTCGTCGTCGGGCGCGATGATCGTGATCGCTCCGCCGTTGTCGTTCGCGCGGCGTCGGCCGATCGTGAACCAGAGGATGCCCCCGATGACCGGGATGAGGATGACGATGGCGATCCAGGCGGCCTTGGGCACGCCCCGGTGTCGCGTCGGCGGCTGCACTGCGCAGTCGACGATGCTGTACACCCAGAATATGGCGGCCAGGAAGCCGCCAACGATCAACAGTCTCGCCACCCCTCCAGTGTAGGCGGGTCTGTGACGCGTGGATCTGCCTGGGCGCTCAGCGCGGGCGCCGATGCCCGATTGTTAGACTGCGCGGACCATGCCTGCCCCGTCGATGCCGCTGCGTCACCAGGGCGTCGAGCGGATGCTGATCCTCCGGGTCGGTCTCGCCCTCGGCCTCGCCCTGCTGCTCGTGATCGGCGCGTGGTCGGCGTCGCACGGCAAGGCGGATGCGCACACGACGCTGTGCCTCGCTCCGGGCGCGAGCGTCGCGTCGGTCACGGCGCACCACGACGAGACGAGCATGGTCGAGTCCGCTCCATCGGACGACGCCGGGATCGTCATGGTCGCGGCGCTCTGCTGCGTCCTCCTCGTGCTGCTCTCGTTGCGCTCCGTCAGAGGCGCGCCGCTGATCCGTCGCGCTGCGGTGGTGCGTGCCTCGGCTCCGAGCCGCGCGGGTCCTCGTCTGCACGTCCCCGCACTCACCCTCGCTCAGCTCTCGGTCTCCCGCACCTGATCAGGCACGCCGCTCGTCGGCGACCCCGGCCGCGCTCGTCGCGGCTCACTCACCCTGCCTGATCCGAACCGTTGGAGAACCCCATGAAGACCCCTGTCAAGGTGGCCCTGATCACCGTTGCCGCCGCGATCGTCCTCGCGATCGTCGGCGTCGCCTACGCCCTGTCGCAGCGCCCCGCAGAACCCCTGTCGCCCGAGGGCGAGAAGCGGCAGACCGTCCGCACCGACTCGCACGTCCTCGACGACGGAGGACCGGACGCCGTCACCGTCGTCGAGTTCCTCGACTTCGAATGCGAGGCCTGCGGAGCGTTCTATCCGATCGTCGAAGACCTGCGCGAGAAGTATTCGGGCGAGATCACCTACGTCGTGCGGTACTTCCCTCTGCCCGGTCACATCAACTCGACGCAGGCCGCTCTCGCCGCCGAAGCCGCGGCACAGCAGGACCGCTTCGAGGACATGTACCACCGCCTCTTCGAGACGCAGGCCCAGTGGGGCGAGAAGTCCGAGGAGACGCCCGAGGTGTTCCGGGGAATCGCGGCCGAGCTCGGACTCGACATGGCCGCCTACGATGCGGCGATCACCGACCCGGCGACGCTCGATCGCGTGCAGGCCGACAGGAGCGACGGCGAGCGGCTCGGAGCGCGCAGCACCCCCAGCTTCTTCATCGACGGCGAGCCCGTGGTGCTGGAGGCGTGGGGGGACCTCGAAGCGGCTCTGGAGAAGGCCGTGGAGCAGTAGCCCGCAGAGCCGTCGTCAGAGGAGTCCTCGGGCGAGGAGCGCCTCCTGGTACGCGCCCGCCTTCGCGCTGACGACCTGACGGCAGGCGATCAGCGTCTCGATCTGCGCGTCGAGAGAGCGCTCGTGCGCGCGCAGCAGGGCGAGACGCTCGGCCTCGTTGCCGCTGCCGGCGCGCACCAGGGCGGCGTACTCACGCAGCAGGGCGATGGGGGCGCCGGATTCGCGCAGTCGCGCCAGCAGCGCGAGCCACGCGAGCGAGTCGTGCGCGTAGACCCTCCGACCGCCGGGGGTGCGCGGCACGTCGCGAGGGAAGAGCCCTTCTGCCTCGTACCAGCGCAGCGTGTGCACGCTCACGCCGGCCAGACGGGCGAGCTCGCCGATGCTGAACGTGCGCGTCGTGTCGATCACATCCTCCACGAGGACTCCTCCTTGACTTCGAGTGCACTCTAGATCGTACGGTCGGAGCATGACAGATGCACTCCCCCCTCTCGACATGATCGCCCGTCAGCAGCCCCTCGCCTCGGAGTTCGGCTACCGCTCCACTGCGGCCGAGGTGATCGCCGGGGTCGACCTCTCGGGCAAGACCGCGATCGTCTCGGGCGGATACTCGGGACTCGGACTCGAGACGGTGCGTGCGCTCGCGAATGCCGGAGTGCGCGTGATCGTGCCTGCGCGTCGCCTCGACGCCGCCGAGGAGGCGCTCGCAGGGATCGACGCGGTCGACGTCCGCAGCGCCGACCTCGGCGACCTCGACTCGGTGGCAGCGTTCACCGAGACCGTCCGTCGCGACGGACGCCCGATCGATCTCGTGCTCGATGTCGCCGGCATCATGGCCACCCCGTTCGGTCACACCGCGCAGGGCTTCGAGTCGCAGTTCGGCACCAACCACCTCGGCCACTTCGCCCTGGTCAACGGAGTGGCCGAACTGCTGCCGGAGGGCGCTCGCGTCGTCTCCTACTCCTCGGGAGGGCACTTCCGCTCCCCCGTGCGATTCGAGGACATCGACTTCGAGACGACGCCCTACGACCCGTGGGTCGCCTACGGGCAGTCGAAGACGGCGAACGCGCTGTTCGCCGTCGGGCTGGCCCGTCGTGGCGCGGCCCGCGGCATCCTCGCCTTCTCGGTGCACCCGGGCGGGATCATGACCGACCTGCAGCGGCACGTGCCCCGCGAGGAGCTGATCTCGCGCGGATGGATCGACGAGGACGGAACGCCGAACCCGCGCTTCAAGACGCCGGCAGAGGGAGCGTCGACGGGTCTCTGGGCCGCGACGGCTCCCGAGCTGGCCGATCTCAGCGGCGCGTACTGCGAGGACTGCTCGATCAAGGGCATCGTCCCGCCCGAGCACACGGACATGACGACCGGCGGCGTGAAGCACTGGGCGATCGATCCCGAGGCCGCCGAGCGGCTGTGGGCGCTCTCGGTCACCGCGACGGGAGTCGACGGCTTCGCCTGAGCGGCGGCCCGCGTCGGGCTGCTGCCGTCAGTCGGCGGCGAGACGGAGGATGCGGTCGTCGCCGGGCGAGGGGCTTCCGCGTCCGTCGGTAGTGTTCGTGAGCACCCAGAGCATGCCGTCCGGTCCGGCGACGACGTCGCGCAGCCGGCCGAGCTCCCCGACGAACCGCTCGGTGCCGGAGGTCAGGTCATCGAGTGGCACGACGCGCAGCCGCTCGCCGCGGAGCGTGGCGATCACGATGTCCGCGCCGACGACAGCGATGCCGCTCGGGCTCGCCTCGTCGGGCCTCCACTGCTGCACGGGATCGATGTGCTCGTCGTCATCGGCGATCCCCTCGACCTCGGGCCAGCCGTAGTCGCCGCCGGCCTCGATGACGTTGAGCTCGTCCCAGGTGTCCTGTCCGAACTCGCTCGCATACATCGTGCCCTCGGCATCCCAGGCGATGCCCTGCGGATTGCGGTGTCCGTAGCTGTAGACGGGCGACTGATCGAACGGGTTGTCGGGGGGCACCTCACCCGCGGGAGTGAGGCGCAGGATCTTGCCCGACAGCGCGTCGAGATCCTGCGCACTGTCGCGGTCGCCGGCATCGCCCGTCGTGACGTAGAGCATCCCGTCAGGTCCGAACGCGATGCGCCCGCCGTTGTGATTTCCCGCGGCGGGGATGCCGTCGACCACAGTGGTGGCGGGTCCGAGCGACAGCGCACCGGCGTCTCCGACGATCGGCCGCCGCTCGACCCGGTTCTCGTCGTCGGCGGTGACGTACGTGTAGAGCTCGCCGTCGTGCACCGCGAGCCCGAGCAGGCCTCCCTCGCCACCCGGCGAGACCCCGTCGATCACGTCGACCTCGCGCGCCTCGCCGTCCTCGGCGATCTCGAGCACGCGGGCGGTGTCGCGCTCGCTCACCAGGGGCACGTCGCCGTGGAATGCGATCGACCAGGGGGCGTTGAGATCCTCCGTGAACGACTCCGCCCCCGACGCCGACGTCGACGTCGGCTGCGCCACACAGGCAGCGAGCAGGGCGACGCTCGCCGTGATCGACGCGATGGATGCGCGCCGACGTGTCGTCGAGGAGCGATCGGATCGGTGCGCGGGCATGACTCCATCCAACGCGGAATCGACGCCGAGCGACAGCGTCGATCTGGTGCGCGCCGATGAACCCATTACGGAGAGTCGGATGCAGGAGCACAATACCGATATGAACGAGGGCGCTTCCGTGGAGCAGCCCGTGCCTGCGGAGGGGCCGGCAGGGCCGCACGACGATGTCGCGCCGCCACGGACGAGCGGGGAGTCGGATGCGGTGCTGGGCCGCCGTGCGCAGCTTCTCGCCACCGAGCACTGGGGGCTTCTCGCCGCCCGCAGCACCGCGCAGAGCGAGGTGCTGTCGCGCATCACGATCTTCCTGACCCTCGTCTCCGCCGGACTCGTGACCATCGGACTGCTGGGGCAGGCGTCGGACTTCGGCGGGTGGTTCGGCGGCGCGTCACTCGCGATCCTCGCGTTCCTCGCGGTCATCGGCTTCATGACCCAAGTGCGCGTGATGAACGTGTCGGAGGAGGACATGATGTACGTCGTCGCGATGAACCGCATCCGCGGCGCGTACGTCGACCTGGATCCGGAGGTCGCCGATGTCTTCCTCGCCTCGCCGCACGACGATGAACCGGGGATGAAGCGCACGTACTCGTTCCTCCGTCCCCGTCGCCTGAGCATCCTGCTCGGCAGCTCGGTCATGCTGCTGATCGTCGTGAACGCCTGCGTCGTGGGGATGCTCGTCGGCTCGGCCGTGATCGCGGGTGGCGGCGCTTTCGCCGGGGCGATCGCGCTCGGCATCGTCGCCGGACTGGTGCTCGCCGCCGGCTTCATGACGTTCGGCGGCGTCGGCTACCGCTGGGCGTGGAGCCATCACGCGCCACGACGTTCCACTCCGGAAGGCGACGGTCGGTCGCTACGCTGAGCGCATGACCGAGGCGCGAACCCCCACATCGCATCCCGTCGCCGCCGTACTGCGGCGCATTCCTGCCACCCTCACGATGGTGGCTGTGATCCTCGCCGTCGGCGTGATCTGGCAGGGCCTGTGGACCCCGTTCGAGAAGACCGACCTGTTCGGCACCGTCGCATACGGCCTGCCCAACCTCGCGCAGGGGATGTGGTGGACGCCGCTCACCGGCACGTTCTTCGTCAACGAGCCGTGGGTGTACCTGTTCACGATCTCGGGATTCTGGGGCATGGCGTATCTCGAATACCGACGTGGCACCAGGGTCGCCCTCGCGTACTACTGGGTCGGACAGCTCTTCGCGATCCTCGCCACCGCGCTCGTCCTGTTCGTCGCCTCGCAACTGCCCTGGGCCTGGGCTCAGGAGCAGGCCCAGGCGCTCGATGTCGGCGCCTCCGGCGGCACCATGGCGTGCATCGCCGCCGCGATCGGGCTCTTCCGCCCGCCATGGCGAGTGCGCGGCTGGCTCGTGCTGCTCGGTTTCGTGTTCATCGCGATGCTGTTCTGGGGTGCGGTCGCCGATCTCGAGCACTTGCTCGCGGTGCTGCTCATCCTCGTCGTCGACCGCACCCTGCGTGTGCAGCGGACCACGGTGCGAGAGCAGCGTCTGATCGCCGTGATCTCGCTCATGGTGCTCGGAGCGGTCGAGATCATCACGACTCTCGTCGCCACCGACGGCCCGTTCGGCCCGACCGAGCCCGCGTCGGGAGGGTTCATCGACCTCGCGCTCGACCTCGTCGTCATCGTGGTGCTCGTGAACGGACTCCTGCGCGGTCGTCGCTGGGCGTGGGTTCTCGTGATGCTGCTCGGTCTCTTCAACATCCTGGTCGCAGCGCTGGTCCTCATCCTCATCACGGTGTTCTCGCAGGCGCAGATCGATCTGCGGTGGGACG
The DNA here is from genome assembly GCF_034045055.1 of Microbacterium sp. CFBP9023. Taxonomy (NCBI): domain Bacteria; kingdom Bacillati; phylum Actinomycetota; class Actinomycetes; order Micrococcales; family Microbacteriaceae; genus Microbacterium; species Microbacterium sp. CFBP9023. The sequence goes on from NZ_JAXCWI010000002.1 coordinate 531,779, forward strand.
GCGAGACGGAGCTCGCGCTCGCCAACGGCTTCCTCTGGGTGATCCTGCTCGTCTACCTGATCGCCGTGCGCCGCGCGTTCCGGGCGAAGCGCAAGTCTCTCCTCGGCATCCAGCCCGCCCCCACGGTCGACGACGTGAAGACCGAGCTGCGCGCGCACGGCGGGGGCACCCTGTCGTGGATGACGACCTGGGAGGGCAACAGCTACGCCCGCAGCGATGCCGGGATCGTCGCCTACCAGCGACGGGCCGGTGTGGCGCTCGCGCTCGCGGATCCGATCGGAGCGCCCGCATCCCGCGCAGTCGCCGTCACAGAGTTCATCCGCACGGCGGAGCTGGCAGGCCTCGTCCCGTGCTTCTTCAGCGCAGACGACGCCACCCGGGCCGCCGTGCCCGCCGGCTGGCGCAGCCTGGTCGTCGCCGACGACACCATCGTCGACCTGCCGGGTCTGGAGTTCACCGGCAAGCGCTGGAACTCGGTGCGCAGCTCGCTCAATCGGGCGGGGCGCGAGGAGATGACCTTCCGGATGACGCGCCTGGCGGACGAATCGTGGGGCGTACGGCAGCAGCTGCGGGCGATCTCCGAGGCATGGGTCGGTGACAAGGATCTGCCCGAGATGCGGTTCACTCTCGGCACGCTGGATGAGGCGGAGGACCGCGAGGTGCGACTCGCTCTCGCGATCGCCCCGAACGGTGACGTCGACGGCTTCCTCTCGTGGCTGCCGGTCTATGGCGAAGGCGGCGTCGTGCGCGGCTGGACGCTCGACCTGATGCGCCGCCGCGACGGCGGCTTCGCACCCGTCATGGAGTACCTCATCGGTTCGTCCGCGAAGCAGTTCTCCGAGGAGGGTGCCGAGATCATGTCGCTCTCGGGTGCTCCGCTCGCGCACGACTATCCGCCGGACGCGGGCATCATCGCCGTCCTCAGCGAACGCCTCGCCGAAGCGCTCGAGCCCGTGTACGGCTTCGGCTCGCTGCACCGCTTCAAGCAGAAGTTCCACCCGCGGTACGAGACCATGTATCTGCTCTTCCGCGACGAGAGCGATCTCGCGGCGATCGGCACAGCGCTCACCCGCGCGTTCCTGCCGGATGCGACGCTGAGGCAGTTCGCGGGAGCGGGGCTGGAGCTGGTGCGCGGCAGCAAGGACTGAGGCCTCACCTTCCTGAGGTGATGATTCCGCGCTCGCCGAGACCGGCAGCGCCAGGATGAAGCCATGACCGACACCTCCGTTCCCGTCACGTTCGCGAACTTCGCCGAGATCGAGACCGCCCGCATGTTCGCCGCGATCGCGGCGTCGGCCGGCGGTTCCAACCGGTGGAACCACTATCGAGTGCCCACGCCGATCGACCAGCAGACCGTGATCAGGATGAATCGCGACACCCTCTACAGCGCTGCGATCATCGACATCTCCGAAGGGGCGACGATCACCGTGCCGGATGCCGGCGACCGGTACGTCTCGGTGATGCTGGTGAACGAGGGCCACTACATCGACCGGGTGCTGCACGACCCCGGCGTCCACTCGCTCTCGGCCGAAGACCTCGGTTCCGATTTCGTGCTCGCGGCCACTCGCATCCTGGTGGATTCCGAGGATCCTGACGATGTCTCGATCGTGAACGCCCTGCAGGACGAACTCGCTGTGAGCTCGACCGGCGCGCGGGAGTTCGCTGCGCCGGCCTACGACGAATCGAGCTTCGCCGAGACCCGCCAGGCGATCCTCACCCTCGCGAAGGGCCTCGGCGGTCTGGAGCGCTGCTTCGGTCGAGCCGAGGACGTCGACCCCGTGCGGCACCTTCTCGGGACCGCAGCCGCCTGGGGCGGTCTGCCCGAGAACGAGGCCTTCTACCTCAACGTCGATCCCCGTCTCCCGGTCGGCGAGTACACGCTGCGGGTCGGCGACGTGCCGGTGGACGGCTTCTGGTCCGTCTCGCTGTACGACGCGGAAGGCTATTTCGCTCCGAACGACGCCGGTGCATACAGCGTCAACAGCGTGACGGGCGTGCGGGATCCGGACGGGTCGATCACCGTGCGCTTCGGCGGCGACCCCGCACTGCCCAACGTGCTTCCCCTCACGCAAGGGTGGAACTACCTGGTGCGTCTCTACCGACCTCGACCCGAAGTGCTGGACGGCACGTGGGCGTTCCCCGCGCTCACGGCGAGCTGATCCCGCACCCGAGGGGTGGCTCTACGGGGTCGAGCGGAGCGGCACCGAGACGTCGCCGCCCGCTTCCTCCGTCAGTCGCTCCCCCATCTGCACGAACGTCGGCTCGGCGATGAACCCCCCGGCGAAGAGGGCCTGACCCTGTGTGAAGGTCTGGGACCTGCGGATCGCCTCCTCCGGCGCGAAGCCGAACACCTCGGCCAGCTCCGCCAGGTCGCGCGGCGCGTTGACGCGCATCAGACCGAGGTTGTCGCACTGCGACAGCACGTTCGGATGGATCTTCGTCGGCCGCTGTGTCGACAGGAACAGCCACAGCCCGAACTTGCGACCCTCGGCGGCGATCTGCACGAGCTGCTCGGTGAGCGCCCGCTCGACCTCGGTGCGCGGGTCGGGAGGGCACAGATTGTGCGCCTCGTCGATCACGATGAGCAGGGGCTTTCGCTCCTCGCGACGAGACCACAGGTGCTCGAGCACCGCGAGGGCTGCGACCTTCGGTTCGGCGGGGTGGTCGAATCCGCCGAGGTCGAGCACCGTCACCCGCGGCCGCTGCTCGATCACGTCGACGACCGACGCCTCGCCGCGGGACCAGAGCTCCCACTCCAGCACCTGCAGGTTCTCCATGCGGTCGGCGAGTCGGTTGCGGGCGTCGTGCCCGCCGTCGCGCAGGTGGGGCACGATGCGATCCGAGCCGAGCAGCCTCGCGTTCTGATCGAGATGGAGGAGGACGTTGTACTCCTCGGCATCCTGGATCGGACTCATCCGCAGCACGGCTGCCTTGGATGCCGGCGACAGATCGATGTAGCGCACGCGCAACGGCTCGCCGTCGACGCGCCCCGAGCGGAACACCCGGATGTCGGAGTCCGCGATGCGCTCGGCGTGATGCGGGGCCGCGGACGGCCGCGTGCTCTGCAGCCGCACGAAGTCGGCGTTCGGGTCGAGGATCAGCATCGGCAGCTCGGTCTCGAGCAGGAGCTGCTCGAGCACGACGCCCAGCGCGTAGGTCTTGCCGCTGCCGCTCTGGCCGCACCAGAAGGTGTGCCGGTTGAAGCGCCGCGGATCGAGGGTGACGGTTCCGAGCCCGCTGTCGAGAGGCGTGCCGATGGTGAGTGCGGTCATGAACTCAGAGTGCCCGCAGAGGGCGGGTGGCGAAAGCGGACCTCACCTTGTCGGTGCGATGCGCGGGTCAGTCGCTCGGGCGCCTGCGCAGCTGCTTGACATCGGTGCGCCGCTGCTTCGCCTTGAGCCGCCGCTCTTTCGACCCTCGACTCGGCTTGGTCGCGCGGCGCTGCGGCGCCGGCGGACGCAGCGCCTCGGCGACGATGCTCGCGAGTCGTTCACGTGCAGCATCACGGTTGCGCAGCTGGGCGCGGTGCTCGGATGCGGCGATGGTCAGCACGCCGTTCACGAGACGCCCGCTCAGCCGATCGAGGAGGCTATCCCGCTGGTGCGGGGTGAGCGCCGTGCTGCCCGCGGCATCCCAGAGGAGTTCGACCCGCGAGTCCGCCGTGTTCACACCCTGTCCGCCGGGGCCCGACGACCGCGAGAAACGCCACGACAGCTCGGCCTCGGGGATCGTGAGACCCGACGAGACCCGCAGACCGGGGCGATGAGGACTGGGCATGTATCCATCATCCCCCGACTGCGGAGCCTGCGTCTCAGCTGCGGGCGTCGGTGACCGCGACCGGGACGTCCCTCGCGTCGGTCTCGACCTCGGCCCCAACATCGTGCGTCCGCGCGTCCTTCTTCGCCGTGTTCGCGATGTGCGCACGGGACACGACGATCACGGCGACGATCATCAGCGCGACGCCGAGCCAGTAGGGAGCCGCATGGCTGACCGTGACATAGAGCGCACCGGCGATCAGAGGGGCCGCCGTGTTCATCGCGGCGTTGAGCGACTGCGTCGCTCCGCCCAGCCAGCCCTGCTCGTCGTCGCCGACCGCGTTCGACATGGCTCCGTCCATCGCCGCGGTCGAGGCGCCCTGCCCTGCGGCGAGCATCAGCGCACCGACGATGAACACCCACGGCTGCGCGAAGATCGACGCGACGACAGCGAGCCCGGCCAGTCCGATCGCCTGCGCCACGATGCCGCTGATGATCACGCCGCGCTCGCCGATGCGAGGAAGCAGGATGCCGAGCAGCACGCCCTGGATGAGGATGTCGATGATGCCGACGCCTGCCGTGAGCAGACCGATCTGCGTCGGCCCCCACTGGATCGAGTCCAGCGCGAGCACGCTGAAGTTGTTGACGAAGAAGCCGAACGGGAGCGCCAGGAGGCCGAATCCGATCATCAGACCACGCAGCTCCTTGCGTCCGAACGCTTCCTTGAAGACGCCGAACGGCTGGATCTCGCGCACCGAGATGCGCTCGATCCGGTTCTCGGGCGCGAGGCTCTCGGGCAGCAGGAAGATGCTGAGGATCGCGATCACGAGGGCGACGGCTGCGGTGAGGAAGACCGGCAGCTGCAGGCTGACGGCCGCGAGCAGTCCGCCGATCGCGGGTCCGATCATCATGCCGATTCCCGAGAGCGCACCGAGCAGACCGAACCGCTGAGCGCGCTTCTCGGGCGGCGTGATGTCGGCGAGGTAGGCGAAGAGGGCCGGAAGGTCGCCGGCGGTCAGTCCCTGGATGACACGCGCGAGCACGAGCACCCAGATCGCTCCCCCGATGCCGAACAGCGCCATGGCGAACGCCGCTCCGAAGGCGGCGGCGATGATCACCGGTCGTCGCCCGAAGCGGTCGGACAGGCGACCGAGGAAGGGGGCGACCAGGAAGGCGCACAGGCCGTTGATCGCTTCGAGGATGCCGACCCAGATGGCGAGGTCGCCTTCGTGCGACACGTACTGCAGCACGACGAACGGCAGGACGGGAAGCACGACGGTCATACCGACGACGGTGAGCATCGTCAGCACGATGAGCATGGTCCAGGCGCGCTTGTCGCTGCGCGCGAGCGATGTGTTTAGTGAAGTCACTCCGAAACTGTATCAATACCAGTTTTGTTGTCAAGCCAGTTTCGGATCGGGTTCGCGATATCGTGGACGCATGACGAACGTTGAGCCGATCGGTCGCCGCGAGCGCAAGAAGGCCGCGACGCGCAAGAACATCTCCGATGTCGCGACGATGATGTTCCTCGAGCGCGGGTTCGACAACGTCAGCATCCGCGAGGTCGCGGACGCGGCCGACGTCTCCCCGACGACGGTGTTCGCGCACTTTCCGCAGAAGGAGGCGCTCGTCTTCGACGAGGACGACGAGCAGCGAGACCGGCTCGTCTCCGCCGTTCGCGACCGCGCCCCGGGCGTCACCATCAACCGCGCGATCCACGACTTCTATACGGCCGAGGTGCACGCGAACCTCGCCGAGCACGGCGCGGAGGTGTCGCAGGTCTTCTCGCGGTTCCTCAACGAGACACCGGCGCTGCGTGAGTACGCCGCCCGGATGTGGCTGCGACACGAGGACGCGCTCGCGGATGCGATCGCGGTCGAACTGGGACTGACCCTGGCCACCCCGGAGATCCGCGTGTACTCGCGGTTCGTGCTGCAGATGCAGCTGCTCGTCAACGAGAGCGACGACCAGCTCGGGATCCTCGCCGCCGGATTCACCGTGCTCGAGAACGGATGGGCGCCGGTCGAAGCGCGGATCACCGGCGAGGACTGACTGCGTCACCGGTGAAGTGGACGCGACGGCGGGAGTCGAACCCGCAACGCCATCAGGTATGAGCTGAGGCCCGGGACCGCCCGGATCGCCGCGATGGGAATGACGCTACCCGGCCCCGACCGGGAAGACCAGGAACGTTGCGGGGATTGACAGAGTGAGTCCGCGCATGACAAGGGCCGTCGCGGGGCGTCACACGTCGGCGTCGGCCCGGCGGTGTACCGTCACGATCATGGCAGCCGCAGACGCCCTCGTCACGACCGGACAGAAGACGCATCGCTACCTGCGTCTGGCGCTGGTTCTCATCGTCGTCGCGCTGATCTTCGCTGTCGTGCTGCAGAGCATCGTCGTGTCGTGGACACCCCTGATCTTCGGCTGGAACCCGCTGCCCTCGATCAGCCACGCCTTCTACACACCGGTCCGCGACGTCTTCGTCGGCACCCTGATCGCGGCATCCGTGGCCCTGCTCGCGCTCTCGGGACGCAGTCGCGCGACGACCCTGCTCGACGTGTGCGCGGTGTTCGCGCCGCTCATCGCGATCGTTCCCGTGGGCATCGCCGATCCGCGCGCGGTCGACCGGATGCCGTGCCCGACGGCGCAGGAGTGCATCCCCGTCGACGCCGTCGCAAGCGCGAAAGCGGGAATCGCCGTCTACGCCGTGGTGGTCGTGGCGGTCGTGGTGACGATGGCGCTGATCCGTCGCCGCACCCGCACCCCGAATCGCTCGGCGATGCTCGTCTCGATCATCGCGCTCGTGACCGCGGTCGTGGTCGTGGCGCTCGGATTCGCTCCGGCGGTCAACGAGCACTTCCCGTTCAACTTCTGGCCGGTCAACAGCATCCACTTCGCAGCGACCCTGTTGTTCTTCGGAGTGTTCGCAGCCGTCCCGATCCTCTACGCGGGAGGGCCGCTCGACCCGGACGAGACGCCGCCCACGCCCCGACAGCGCACGATCTATCGGTGGATCTCGGGGCTGATGATCGCCGACCTCGTGCTGCTGGTGGTGGCTCTGCTCTTCCGTCAGGCCTTCGGTGAGACTCCGGTCGTGCTGATCGGCGAGGCCGTCGCGCTGATCCTGTTCGCCACGTTCTGGTGGGTGCAGACCTTCCAGCGGTGGAACGACCCGAACCCGCCGTCGATCGCCGCGCCTCGACCGTCCGCCGCGTGAGGGCACTCAGCCGTGGGAGGGGTCGGCAGCGCCCTCAGCGCCGGATCGAGTCGTGGAAGGGGTTCGGCTCGAGCGTGAAATCGGTCGACGCGTCGGCCCAGGTGCCGCTGCCCACCGACGATCGACCCCGCCGCAGAGCGCCGAGCAGCGCCGTGGCGGGCACGCCGACGGCGAGCGCCGCGGTTCCGCGGATTGTGCGGTCGTTCGACCCGAGCACACTCGCGCGATGCCACGCCTCGTGCATCGCGCCACCGCGGGCCGCCGGCACGCGCTTCGCCGGGAGTCCCCCGGCGCGGCGCAGCGCGACGAGCTGTTCGACGTGCTCCCACCAGGTCGACTCGGCCGAGGGGTGGAAGTAGTTGTCACGCAGCCAGACGGGGTGCGGATGCCGGAAGCGCCCGGCCACGACCTCACTGCGCCCGCCCAGCAGACCGCTGCCGACGAACACCGTGTTCAACAGGCTCTTGCTCACTCCGAACGAGTCGAGGGCGATCACGGGCACCCCCTGCGCCACCGCCTCGACCGCCGCGGTGGAGCTGACCGTGACGAGTCCGGCCGCCGTCGACAGCGCCTGTGCCATGGATCCGTACGAGACGACGAGGTTCTCCGGACGCCTCGCAGGGAGCAGATCGAGGTACGCGTCGCGTTCGAGATGCGTCTCCGACTCACCGGGCCGCGACCGCAGCTTGACCACCACACGGCGGTTCGGGTCCGCTTCGGCCGCGCGCACGAGGGTGGCCGCGATCTCGGCCCGCTCCTCCCGGTCGGTGGGCACGAGGGCCTGGGCCGCGAACACGATGTCGGTCGCCGGCATCCGCACCGCCCGGGGCTCGGCCGGCCTCTCGGCGACGAGGGTTCCGGACGATCCTCCGGACTCGGCCGCGATCACCCGTGCCCGATCAGCCGCCACCATCCGCGATCGGGATCTCGCGAACGGCAGGGTCGCGAGCGCCGTCGGCACCTGCACGCCGATCCGGCGACCGAGCTCGGCGAACGCGCGCTCCTCCCGATGCGAGTGCACGACGAGCAGATCGGCGTTCCGCCGGTACTCGAGGGCACCGCGCTGCGCGGGAACGGCCATGCCCGGAAGTCCGGCGACGACGACCGGTCGCACGGTGAGCCCGTCGACGACCCGGCCCAACAGGCGCACGAACGGGCCGCGGCCGGCGAGCAGCACGACGTCAGGACGCTGCCCCTCGAGCCAGGCGCTCACGCGCGCGAAGGACAGGCGGGTCACATCGTCGGACAGCATCCCCGTGCCCGCCAGCGCACTCCGCTGCTGGTCGAGGCTGGCGGTCAGCGGCGTCTGCACGAGCAGCAGGTGCGGACGGATGCCGGGCACGCTGCCGAGCAGCGACGCCGACCATTTCACGAACGAGTCGGCGTCGGCGATCGCGACGACCCGCAGCGAGCCGGATCCGCTCATGCCGGGATGCGGCGCAGCTTGGCCATCGGCGCCCGCTCACTGTCGAACACGCGCTTGACGCCGTCGCCCAGAGCCATCTCGATCACGCGGATGTCGCGCACGAGGTGCTCGAGTCCGGTGGGTTCGAGGGATGCCGCATGGTCGGAGCCCCACATCGTGCGGTCGAGCGTGATGTGGCGCTCGACGGCCACCGCTCCGATCGCAACGGCGGCGAGCGAGATCTGCAGCCCCCGCTCGTGGCCCGAGTATCCGACCGGAACACCGGGGTAGCGGTCGCGCAGGGTGGCGATCGCGCGCAGGTTGGCCTCTTCGGGCTCGAGCGGATACGTCGAGGTGGCGTGCATCAGCACCACCCGGTCGGTGCCGAGGGTCGTGAGGGCGCGGTCGATCTGCTCGATCGTCGACATGCCGGTCGAGAGAATGACGGGCTTGCCGGTCTCGCGCAGCGCGACGAGCAGCTCGGTGTCGGTCAGGCTCGCGGAGGCGACCTTGTGCGCCACGACATTGAGGTCTTCGAGGAAGGCGACGCTCGGCACGTCCCACGGCGACGCGAACCAGTCGAGCCCGAGCATCGTGGCGTGATCGCCGATCGCGATGTACTCGTCACGGCCGAACTCGACGCGGCGGCGGTAGTCGAGGTAGCTCATGGTGCCCCACGGCGTCTCGCGCGGAACATCGCGCATGTGCTCGGGGGTGGAGATCTCGGGGGTGCGCTTCTGGAACTTCACGGCGTCGGCTCCCGCCTTCGCCGCGACGTCGATCAGGCGCTTGGCGAGGTCGACGTCGCCGTTGTGGTTGAGGCCGATCTCCGCAATGACATAGGCGGGGTGACCGCCGCCGATCACGCGTGAGCCGATGCTGACAGTCATGGTTCCTCCGGTCGTCGAAATGGCCTTCTCTCCTGAGTACGCGCCGGGGGTGAACGCCGAACGACAGGAGGGTTACCGGCACCGGTCAGGCGGGCAACACCCGTTCGATCAGCTCGCGGACGGCGCCGTGGCCGCCCCGGCGCGTCAGCACGACCCTGGCGGCCTCGAGCACCAGCGGATGCGCGTCGGCCACCGCCACCGGCCAGCCGACGATGCGCAGCGCCGGCAGGTCGTTCACGTCGTTGCCCAGGTACGCGATGTCGGCCAGCGCGATGCCGACCTCCTCTGCCCACCCGCGCAGCGCGGACTCCTTGTCGTCGATGCCGTGCAGCACCGGAACGCGCAGCTTGTCGGCCCGAGCCCGCACCACCGCGTTGACCTCGGTGGAGAGGATCAGCATCGGGATGCCGGCCCGCCGCAGCAGCGACACCCCCATGCCGTCTTCCCGGCTCACCCGCACCCGTTCGATGCCGTCGGCGTCGACCGTCGCCGTGTCGTCGGTGTGCACGCCGTCGAAGTCGGTCACGATCGCTCGCACCGGCACCCGGTCCGGGCTCTCGTGAAGGGCGGCGAGCGCTCGGGCGATGCGGAGCTGCTGCTCGTCGTCGATCTCGATCGCCGTCCATTCGGGCACCTCGGCGATGCGGATGCGGCCGAAGAAGCGGTGCTCCGCCTCACGGAAGCCCTCAGCGCGGAAGACGTAGAACGCGCCCGTCTCGAGGTAGTGCGGCTCGCGATCCTGGCGACGCGGGCGACGCGCGGCGTCGTGGTTGAGTGCGACGGCTGCGTCGGCATCCGCGCTGCGTGCCCAGAGGAAAGCGTAGGTCTCATGGGCCGCGAACACGCTGTCCGCCCGACGCTCGCTCACCTCGCGCACGGCACGAGACAGGGCCTCGCGCGGGATGAACGGCGATGTCGCCTGCAGGAAGGCCACCACGTCAGCCCGGTCTCCCCCGGCGGCGAGCTCGTCGAGAGCATGCAGGATGGCCGACTCCGACGACGCCGTGTCGCCGGAGATCGCGGTCGGTCGCCGCACGACTCGCGCCCCGGCCGCCTCGCTCACCGCCGCGATCTCGTCGTCGTCGGTCGACACCACCACGAGGTCGATGCCCTCGGCCTCCAGCGCCGTGCGCACGGCGCGTTCGATGAGAGGCACACCGCCCACACGGCGCAGGTTCTTGCGCGGCACGCCCTTCGACCCGCCACGTGCCGGGATGATCGCGACGACCCTGCCGACATCCGTCCTCTGCTGCTGCTGCTGCTGCTGCTGCTGCTCGATCATGCCGCTCGTCCCCTCGCCGTCATCGCCCGTCATCGTCCGTCATCGCCCTCTGAGCACGCGCCAGGCACGCGAGAGTCTGCGCCGCGCGGCGAGCACGGTGAGCCGCACCTGCTCGACTCGACCGATGCCGCCCACCGGGCGCAGCACGCGACGGATCGCCGTCTCGCGCGGCGCCCCGGGCAACCGCAGTTCGATCAGCCTCTCGGGCGCGAAGTAGCGATCGCGATCGGACGGGCGGATGCCGGAGAGCAGCTGCTCGGCACGATCGCGGAGGTGTGCGGCGACGACGGGCTGCATGACGTAGCCGACCGCGTCGATCAGGAGCTGCATGCGCGCCGGATCGCGATACGGGGAGTCCGGCCTGGTCAGCGCGTCCACGATCGTCGCAGGCACCCGGTTGCTGTTCTCGTACGGGGTCAGACGTGCGAGCACGGTGTCGGTGCCCACCGCCTCGATCTCTCGACCGAACAGGGTCTGGACGGTCGGCAGCGCCGTCGAGAACCCGGCGATGACGGCCCTGGCATCGACCCGCTCGGCCAGCGCCTCTGCGGCGAGCGCGCCGCGGTACTCGCGGAAGTCGATGCCGTGGACCGCTGCTCGGTCGCGCAGCGCGTCGCTGAGCTGAGGCGGCGCCGACGGGTGCGGCTTGAAGACGATGTGCTGTGGTCGCCGGCCGGCCGCACGATCGATCATCTCCTTCTGCAGCGCGATCTCCTCGCGCTCGCCGACCAGGCCGAGGGCGGACAGGTACTGGCCGAGGACGAGCACTGTCGGCTCTCCGTCGAGCGCGCTCTCGAGCTCCGCCGTGTCGTCGACCGCCTCGGCGGTCTCGGCGAGCACCGCCCGGAACAGATCGGGTGAGACCGGCACCGGCGTCGCGACGGGCGAACCCACCAGCGGTGTGACCCCCGGCACCACGTCGACGTGCACGACGCGGCCGATCCGAGCGGTGATCGTGTGCGGCATCCGCACCCGCATCGGCGAGTACGTCATGAGTCCGTCGCCGATGATCGTGAGACGCGCATGAGGGAAGATCTGCATCAGGACGCGCGCCGGGGCGACCTGCGGGCTCTGCACGAGCAGTTCGAGGTCGCCGGGGTCGATCCCCCATGCCCTCGTCAGCAGTCGCCGCAGCAGCGGCAGGTCGGCGGCATCCGGCTTCCAGGAGCTCGGATGCAGCGGACCGAGCAGCGCGTCGAGATCCTCGATCCGGTCGAACCGGTCGCGGAGGCTCGCGAGCGCCGGGTCGGCGACGATGCCCACGGACGTCTCGGGCACCCGCGAGGACACGAACGGCACGAGCACGCGCTCGCCATGCTCGCCGAGCAGCCCGCCGTCGAGCGCGGCGGCGACGGTGGCGAGCCCATAGGCGCTGTGCACCGCGAAGAGCTGGGTCATGCCGCACGTCCGACCGCACGCAGCAGCGGGGCGAGCACTCGGCGACGCGGTCCGTCGAGGCGCGACAGCACGGCCGTCGTCTCACTCTGGGGCAGGCGGGCCAGCAGCCCGCGGAGGCCGGCGCGCATCTCGGCGCGCAGCGACGGCGTCATCCGCCTCGATCGCACCAGGTGCCGGGACGAGAGGGCCATCACGCTCCACACCGCCTTCGGGAGGAAGCGGTCGGCCTCGGCATCCGCCTCGACGATGTCGAGCACCTCGCCCATCGCCCGCACGAAGTCCAGTTGGCGGCGATCGCGCACCTGGGTCAGCGATGTCGACACCCCCCGGCGGTAGAGCAGGGCAGGAGCGTCGACCACCGCGAACGACCGGGCCTGCAGATGCAGACGCCAGATCCACGGACGATCCTCGGCGGTGAACAGGCCGGGTGTGAACCCCGCGATTCCCTCGTCGATCAGGCGACGGTGCAGGATGCCGGCCCACGCGAACGGATAGTCGACCATGGTCGGCTCGTTCTCGGGCAGGATCGCGTCGCGCGGAGAGCCGACCGCCTCGCGCCACGGGTGAGGCGCCGGCACCAGGGTGCGCACGCCGTCCTTCACGGTGACGTGATCGGTGCGGAGCATGTCGCAGCGCAGCTCATGCAGTCGGCGCACCAGCACCGAGAGCCGCCCCGGCTGCATCCAGTCGTCGCCGTCGAGAAAGCAGAACGCGTCGCCGTCGACCCGCTCGAGCCCCTGATTGCGGGCGCTCGCAAGCCCCTTCGGCCGGGCGTTGACGATGACCTCGGCGTGCGGGAAGCGCTCGGCGTAACGTCGCATGAGCATGCCGGTGTCATCACGGGAGCCGTCGTCGATCGCCACCAGCTTGAGCGCGGCGGGATCGTCGAACTGCCGTGTCAGCGTCTCGAGCGTCGTGCCGATGTAGGCGCCTGCGTCCTTGGCGGGCAGGATGACGGTCACGAGCGGTGTGCGCACAGAACTCCCCCGGGTCGACGGTGTCGGAATGCTCTCAGGCGCTCCTTGCCGGTCGGCGGCCTGCGGGTGAACGCGCGGTGACGTGATCTCGGTCGACCCCGGCGTGGCGATGCCGGATTCGCACCGCGCCCGGGGATCGGCGACGATGGGAGCATGCTCTGGCCGTTCGGAACGACGTGGCGCCCGGTGCGGCAGAAGCGCCGCAGCACGGTCGACCTGCGGTGGCTGAGCGCCCGCACCTGGACCCGCCGCTGGTACCCGCAGGGCATCGACCTGGGCCTGTGGCAGGGGCGTCGGACTCTCGCCGTGAGCTGGTTCCGGCAGCAGCTCGACGGACACCATCTGGCATCGCGGGTCGCGTTCGTCGACCTCGAGCGCTCCCGACATCTCGACGTGCTGCTCGCGATCGACGAGGACGGCGAGCTTCAGCCCGCCCGGATCCACGCCGGCGGACTCGCGTGGTTCGACGACCGCCTGTTCGTCGCAGCCACCGGCCGTGGCATCTGGGAGTTCGACCTCGCCGACATCCGGCGCGTCCGCGGCCCGGAGGCGCGACGCCTCGCCGGCGCGCGGGGAAGCGGTCTGCGGGCCACCGCGCTCGTCGCGGTGCGCACCCGCGTGCACCCGCTCGACCTCCGCTGCTCGTACCTCGGCCGCGTCTACGACGACGAGGGAGTGCCCCTGCGGAGGGTGCTCATCGGCGAGTACACCCGCGACGACGAGGGACGCATCGGCGAGTTCTCCGTGCCGGACGGCGATGGCGACGAGTTCCGCGAGATCAGCCGTTTCTCGCCAGGGATCACGCACATGCAGGGCGCCGTCCGCTGGGGCGACCGGCACTTCGTCTCGCAGTCGGATCACATGCGACCCGGCGTCCTGTGGACGGGGAACCGCGATTCGCTGGCACGCGACCGGGTGCCGCTGCCCGTCGGCTGCGAGGACCTCGCGCTCGACCTCGACGAGAAGCTGCTGTGGTCGCTCGGCGAGCACCCGTGGAAGCGCGTCGTGCGCGGCATCCCGTTCCGGACGCTGGGCATCGACGGCTGACACAGCTGACCCCTCAGGTCGCGAACGTAGACTGAGCAGGTGAAGAACCGTGCACCTTTCCTCGTCTACACCGTGCTGCGTCTGCTGGCCTTCCTCGTGCCGCTGGCGATCATGTGGTTCTTCTTCCCGATCTTCCGCGAGTACTGGTGGCTCGCCGCGATCTTCGCCGCGCTCATCGGCGTGAGCATCTCGATGCTGTTCCTGCGCCGGCCGCTCACCGACGCCTCGGCCCGGATCGTCGAGCGCCGCGAAGGCAAGAGCTCCGCCGCGCAGAAGGACGCCGACGTCGAGGACGACGCGATCGACGGCGCCGAGAGGGCCTGACGCACAGCGCCAGCCGGTTCGATCGGCGGCTCAGCCGGCGAGGGCCCAGAAGAACGCACCGGCATAGAGCAGTGCGGTCAGCGATGTCAGCGCCAGGGCCGTGACGAGCTCCTTCGCCTGACGATAGGTCCAGACGATCAGGATGGCCGGGAGCCCGGCGAGCAGCGCGAGCAGCCCGATCCACGCGATCGGGTACAGCAGCGCGATGAACGCGAGGATGCCGAAGGGCACGATCACGAACAGCGTGAAGAGCACCTGGGTCGCGCGCTTGCCGATCAGCACCGTCAGCGTGCGCTTGCCGACCAGGCGATCCTGATCGATGTCGCGCAGGTTGTTGGCGAGCAGCACGGCGCAGGCGAAGAGGCCCGCCGCGACCGCCCCGAGCCACGCCTGCTGGGGCAGTTCGAACGCCTGCACCCACGTCGTGCCGAGCGTCGCGACGAGGCCGAAGAAGATGAAGACGAACAACTCGCCGAGAGCGTTGTACCCGTAGGGCCTCTTGCCGCCGGTGTAGAACCACGCGGCGATGATGCACGCGGCGCCGATGGCCAGCATCCACCACTGCTCGGTGCGGACCACGATCGCGACGCCGACCGCCGCAGCGAGTGCGAAGAAGACCAACGCGGCGACGAGCACGGTGCGGGGCTTCACCCGACCGGATGCCGTCAGGCGGGCCGGGCCGACGCGCACGGCATCGGTGCCCCGGATGCCGTCGCTGTAGTCGTTCGCGAAGTTGACGCCGACCTGCAGCAGCACGGCGACCGCGAGGCACGCGAGCGCGATCACCCAGTGGAACTCCGGACCGGTGCTGCGTGCGGCGCCGGTGCCGATGACGACGGGGGCGACGGCGAGCGGCAGAGTGCGCAGCCGTGCGGCGCCGATCCAGTCGCGGACTGTGACGGGCCCGGCGTCGATGGCGGTCTGGGTCGCCGGATTGCCGCTCGCCCGCTTCGCGGGATTGCCGCTCACACGGGGCTGATTCTTCTTGCGCTTCGAGGATGCTGCCACGCAGGGAATCCTACTGGGGGCGCCGATGGACGCCCCCTCTGCGCCTCAGTCTCGGCGGAAGTTCAGATGGATGACACCGCTCTCGGCCACCTCGGAACGCAGCTCGTAGTCGTTCTCGATGCCGCGCAGTCCGTCCCAGATGCGCTGCCCGCTTCCGATCACGAGCGGGTTGACCGCAAGGTGCAGCCGGTCGACCAGGCCCCTGCGCAGGAACTGCCGCACGACGTCGATGCCGCCGCCGACGCGCACGTCCCGGTCGCCGGCCACCGCTGCAGCCCGGGCGAGCGCCTCCTCCGGGGTCGTCTCGAGGAAGTGGAAGACGGTCCCGTTGGCGAACTCGATCGGCTCGCGCCGTGCATGCGTGAGCACGAAGACCGGCACCTCGAACGGCGGCTCGTCGCCCCACCATCCGCGCCACTCGGTGTCATCGGGGTTCTGGTGCAGACCGAACATCCCGGCACCCATGATCTCGGCGCCGACGCCCTCGAAGTACTCCTGGGCGTATCTCTCGTCGACGCCGGTCGTGCCGGCACCCGACGTGTCGCCGAGCACGCGGCTGCGGAACGTCCGCGTCGCGGTGTACGCCGCGACCAGGCGCGACCAGTCCTCGCCGAACGGATTCTCGGGTGATTGGTCGGTGGTCGTCGCCAATCCGTCGAGGGAGACGTTGAGATCGACGCGGACTGCCATGTGGGCTCCTCGGTGCGGTGTTCTGGGTGTTCTCGGTCGTGCGGTGGCGGGCGAGATCAGCCGTCGGGGTTGCTGTCCTTGCCGTCGAGCCAGAGGGTGTCGGACGCATCGCCGTGCGCGCCGCCCTTGCCGACGTGCTTGTCGCTGATCTTCGGCCCCTTGAGGATCACGTGGACCATCGCCTGAGCATGCCCGTGCCCGAGGCCGTAGTCCTGCTTGAGCCAGTTGAGGACGACGGTGGACTTGGTCGTCTCGTCGAAGCCCTGCTCCTTCGCCAGTTCGATGAACTGCCGCGGGGTGAGGCCGGTCTGCGTCTCGACCTTGTCGAGGTATGCCTGGAAGGACATGGGTGCTCCTGGTGTGTCGTTGGTCAGTCCTCGGAGAGGAAGGTCTGGATGATCGTGGCGGACGCATGGACGCCGATGAGGCGCGGCGTTCCGCGACCGATGTTCGTGAAGGAGTGTGGCACGAACGCCGGACCCGTGGCCGTGTCGCCGGCGGAGGCGACGATCGTGTCCGCGCCCACCGCGGCGACGGCTGCGAGAGCAGATGACGTGGTGTTCATGAGCCCAGTCTCGACAGGCCGTGATGAACGACCTAGAGTTTCGATGTGGATCGAAACTCTGTCGTCGCAGGTGCCGGCACGCCACGCGAGGGCGTCGAGCATCCCGATCACCGCGTGGAGTTCCTTCTGAGCCCCGGAGACATCCAGGCGGTGCGATTCGGCACATCCCCCGGGCATGAGCTCGCCCACGCCGTGCGCGTGCTGCTGCGGCCGGCCCAGCACCCCCTGCAGTGGGGATGGCTGCGCGCCGTCCGCGATCGGCTGCCTCGCGAGAGCTTCCGCCTGCTCGCCGTCGTCGTCGGCGATGACGGCTATCTTCCCGACTTCTTCACGACCGCCCCCGCATGGGACATGACACCGGAGACCGAGCTGTCGGCGCTGCGCAGCGCACCCCTCGATCCGCTGCGCGTCGACCTCGGCAAGATGGTCATCCGCTCGACCGGCGCTCGCCGACGCGCACTGCGCGACATGCAGCAGCAGCCCGAACGAGCGCGGGCGATGATCGCAGACGCCTGGTCGGAGATGTGGGATGCCGCACTGGCGCCGGTCTGGCCGCAGCTGGATCGGCTGCTGCGAGCCGACATCGCGGTCCGATCGCGCGTGATCGCCACGTCGGGGATCAGAGAGATGGCCGGGGGCCTCCACCCGAAAGTGACCTGGGGCGACGGGGCCGTGCGCGTCTCGCTGCGCCGCCACAGCGAGGTCGTCGACTGCCACGGAAGCGGGCTGGTGCTCGTTCCGTCGGTGATGTCGACATGGGGGTGCATGGTGCTCACCGAGCCGCCGGCGCAACCCACGCTGTTCTACCCGGCGCGCGGGGTGACCGCCGGCTGGTCGAGGGACGCCGCCGAGATCTCCGGGGCGCTGGGCGCCCTCCTCGGCCCCGCTCGCGCCGGCATCCTCCTGGGAGCCGGCACGTCCCGCACGACCTCGCAGGTCGCTCAGGACGCGGGAATCGCGGTGTCGACCGCATCCCACCACCTCACCGTGCTGCGCGACGCAGGACTGATCTCGAGCGAGCGCGACGGCGCGAGGATGCTGCATCTGCGCACGCCCCTCGGCGAGGCGATGGTCGGCGCCGCCCTGTGAGCACCGCGCGTCCGCGCTATGCGGATGCGTCCGGCGCGACCGAGATGATCGGCCGGTGCTCGTAGTAGGTCTGCAGCACGACCGTGGTGCGGGTGCTCACGTTCGCGGCCAGCCGGATGTCGCGCACGAGCTCTTCCAGCGCGCGGGGCGAGGCGACCCGCACGAACAGCATGTAGCTGGCGTCTCCCGCGATCGAGTGGCACGCCTCGATCGCGTCGAGGTGTTCGAGAAGCTCGGGGGCGTTGTCGGGCTGCGCCGGGTCGAGCGGCGTGATCTCGATGAAGGCGGACAGGGGCGTGCCGACGAGTTCGGGGTCGAGGATCGCGCGGTAGCCGGTGATGATCCCGCGCGTCTCGAGGCGACGCAGACGTGACTGCACGGCCGACACGGAGAGGCCGACAGCATCGGACAACTGGGACAGTGTCGCACGGCCGTCTCGTGAGATCTCGGCCAGGATCGCGCGGTCGACAGAGTCATCCATAGATGTAATATTATCGTCAGGATTCCGTATATGCCGGAATCTTTCCGTCAAACTCTCCGATCGGAGGTCCCGATGTCCATCATTTCTGCCCACAGCACCGCTGTTCAGGCCATCGTCGGCGAACCCGAGGTCGTCGAGGACGCATCGATCGCCGAGCAGAGCGTCGCCTGGGCTCAGCTCAAGGACGCCGCGATCGCGATCCGCGAGATGCAGATCAAGGACGGATCGATCCCGGATGCCGCGCACCACGCCGCGGCGCGCGACCTCGTCGCCGCGATCACCGCCGGCATCCGCGCACTCGCTCCCGCCTTCCCGCACGACGCCGAGTACCTCGCCGCCTCCGTCGTCGACTTCGACCGCTGGGTCTCGGAGGGCTTCGGCGTGCCGGACTTCCTCGACTCGCTCCTGGCGTTCCAGCCGCAGCAGCACCGCGTCGACGGCATCCGCCACCTGGTCGTCTTCCCGATGTACACGCAGAACGGATCGAGCGACCGACTCGTCGAGGCGCTGATCGTCGAGACGATCTGGCCCGAGTTCATCGCCGCCCTCGAGGCCGGCGACTACGGCAACAAGCTGTTCGTCTCGCTGCGTCTGGTCGACTTCACGCCCGGCTACGACACCAACTCGGCCGTGCTGTTCCCCGAGACCGTCGCGATGCGCGAGATCCCCTCGTTCACATGGGGCGCGATCTTCCAGGACCGCGAGGCCGCACGCTACCGCCGGGTCACCCGCGCCGCTGCCGCGATCACCAACCTCGACCTGCCTGAGCGCGCGAGCGCGATGCTCGACGATCAGCAGGTGGCTGAGAAGACCTTCGTCATGTGGGACATCATCCACGACCGCACCCACATGCGCGGCGACCTGCCCTTCGACCCGTTCATGATCAAGCAGCGGATGCCGTTCTTCCTCTACTCGCTCGAGGAGATGCGCTGCGACATGACGGCGTTCCGCGAGTCGGTGAACATCGAGCGCACGCTCGCGGCCCGCATCGCCGCGGGTGAGGAGCTCACCGAGACCGAGCAGGAGATGCACGACTACGCGCACCTCGTGCAGTACGCGGTGATCTTCGACCGGATCTTCCGCTTCTCGATCACCGGCACCCGCACGCGCAACTACGACGCCGTCGGCGGACAGCTGCTGTTCGCCTGGCTGCACCAGCGCGGCGTGCTGCACTGGACCGACACGGCGCTCACCTTCGACTGGGACAACGTGCCGGATGCCGTCGTGGCTCTGGGCGACGCGATCGACGACCTGTACTGGCACTCGATCGACCGCCCGAAGGTCGCGCACTGGCTTGCCGCGTACGACCTCGTGCGCGGCACGCTCACGCCGCACCCGGCATCGCAGTGGGCCCGCGGACTGTCGGACGAGATCCTCGCCGGCGCGCCGAAGGGTTACACGGATGCCGTGATGGACGACGAGTTCCCGCTGTCGATGTTCTTCGAGACCCTCGACAAGAAGATGAAGGCGGTCATCGAGTCGACCGTCGGCATCCGGGGCACCGACGACTGACTCGAATCGCGCATTTCTGGGGTCCGATCGTGTGGTGCGACCGGACGCAGCGTCTGCGGCCATTCCTGCCCGGGGTGGCCGCAGAACTGTTTCTTCACGAGAGTTGAGCACATGAGCGTCACCGACCGCACGATCCTCCTCGCCGGAGCCACCAGCCCGTCTGGCCTCGCCCTGGCGCGAGCACTCGTCGACGCCGGCGCGCGCGTCGTCGCCACCGGCCGATCCTCAGAACGGCTGCACGCGCTCGACGCACTCGGCGCACAGGTCGAGGTGGCCGACGCGACCTCGCTGGCGTCGATGACGGAACTCGCTTCCCGCCTGCAGGCGATCGACGCCGTGATCCCGCTGGTCGGCGGCTGGCGCGGCGGAGGGGGCCTCGCCGGGCAGACCGACGACGACCTGCACGCGCTTATGCCCGCGTTCGATGCGGTGCGCGCCACCAGCCGCGCCTTCGACTCCCTGCTGCGCGCCTCTGACGCCGGACGTTTCGCGATCGTCTCGTCGACAGCGGTCGGTCGCCCTCTGGCGGGAGGCGCGAACTACGCCGCCGTCAAGGCCGCGAGCGAGGCGTGGACGCGCGCGGTGGCGCAGGGCTTCGCGAAGGCAGCGCGGGATGCCGTCGAGCCCCTGCGCGCGGCATCGGTCGTCTTCCGCGCCAAAGCACTGGACCCGGACTCGCTCGCGCCGCAGGTGCTCACACTGTGGGATGCGGACGCCGCCGATCTCAACGACCGGATCATCACGCTCGACTGAACGCCGCAGCCCGTTCCGCTGCCGACGCGTTCGGCTGGTGACGCCGTTCCGCTAGCGGCGCGCCTCCGGCACCTCAGGAGGGAGCCCTCGGAGGGGCGGCGGAGCATCCGCGACGCGCGCATCGACGCTGCGGTCCTCCGCGGAATCCGCTCGGCCCTCGGCCACCGCGTCCGCGTTCCACTCGGCGCCGGTGCCCGTGCCGCCGCCCGTGTTCTCGCCTGCGTCGTCCGGTGCGCCGTCGCCGTCGCCGTCGGGTTCGCCGTCGCCGGGATTCTGCTCCGGCGCGTTCGCGTAGAGCTCGGTGAGCTTGCGATACGACTTCGTGAAGAAGGCCAGCGTCGCGGCGATCACCATGATGATGCCCGCGAACAGGCAGATCAGGGCGATGCCCCGAGCCTCACCCTCACCCAGCAGCCATTCCCACTGCTGCTGCCCCTCGGGCGTCCTCATGTACGGGATGATCAGGAACTCCGCGATCGGCGCGATGAGGAATGCCGTGATCGGAGCGGCTGCGGCCTCCATCGCCGCGGCGACGCCGAACACACGCCCCTGCCTGTCATAGCGGACGACCTTCTGGATGATGGTCTGCTCGGCCGCCTCGACGGGCGGCACGAGGGCCATGTAGATCCACATGCCGACGACGTAGAGCGGCCACCATTCGCGCAGCATGAACACCGACCCCAGGATGCCCATCGCGATCACGACGAGCAGCAGGGTGCGCATGGGTTTCGCCCCGAGGCCGAACTTCGCCACGAGCCCGCCGCCGATCAGGAACCCGGTCGACGCGAACGCCAGCGCGAAGCCCCACATCTGCGCGTCGAAGAGCGTGAGACCGTACGGATCCATCAGCGCCATGTACACGCCGCCGATGAGGTTGTTGAACGTCGAGAAGATGATCAGCGCGAACAGTCCGGGGGCCAGCCGGATCGCCGCCACACTGCCGCGGAAGTCGAGGGCGCTCTTCGCATCGGGGTCGGGCTGCGGCGCCCCCTCGGGGATGCGGATGAAGAGCAGGTGCAGGAAGGTCAGCACCATCGCGCCGATCGCGATCGCGAGCGTCCACCCCATGCCCAGGAAGCCGATGGACAGCCCGGAGAAGACGCTGGTCACGAGGAAGGCCAGACCCTGCACCGTGCCGACCAGGCCGTTGGCGTTGGCCCGTCGATCTTCGGGGACGAGCAGCGTGACGGTCGTCGAGAGCGCGATGTTGCGGAGCTGCTCGATCACCCCGCCGAACAGGATGATCGCCGAGAACAGCCAGAACCACGGACCGCCGAGGTCGAGCAGCGCCGCCTCCGGCTGCCAGACGTAGAGAACGCCGGCGATCAGGAAGGCGACCGCCGAGATGACGCTCGAGAGCAGCATCACCGTGTGTTTGCGATTGCGGTCGACGATGGTGCCGAAGATCATCGCGAAGAAGGCGATGAACAACATGTACGCGCCGCCGATGACGCCGGTCGCGAGCACGGACTGCGTCTCGATGTAGACCCAGAAGGTCAGCGCGAACCACAGAAAGCTCGTCGTCACGTTCGCGATGAGCGTGTTGACGAGGACGTTCGCGAAGGCGGTCTTCGCAGCGCTGCGCTCCATGAATTAGAGGGTAGGCGGGGCCTCGGACATTCGCTAGAGCGGTATGCCGGCCGGGGGACGCCGGGCTCGGCATCCGCCCGTAGGCTTGTGCGGTGACTATTCAGCATGACCCCGCGGTCCGGGGCTTCGCCAGCGACAACTATTCCGGCGTCCACCCCGAGGTCCTCGCGGCCATCGCAGCGGCGAACGGCGGCCACCAGGTCGCGTACGGCGAGGACGCCTACACCGCACGTCTGCAAGAGGTGTTCCGCGCCCACTTCGGCGAGGGCGTCCAGGCGTTCCCGGTGTTCAACGGCACGGGTGCGAACGTCACCGGCCTGCAGTCGATGCTGCCCCGCTGGGGAGCCGTCATCGCGGCATCCTCCGCGCACATCAACGTCGACGAGGGCGGAGCGCCCGAGAAGATCGGCGGATTCAAGATCCTCGCCGTCCCGACCGACGACGGCAAGCTCACGCCCGAGCTCGTCGACCGCGAGGCCTGGGGCTGGGGCGACGAGCACCGCGCGCAGCCGCTCGTGGTCTCGATCACGCAGTCGACCGAGCTCGGCACCCTCTACTCCGTCGACGAGATCCGGGCTCTCGCCGATCACGCGCACGAACGCGGCATGACCCTGCACCTCGACGGCGCGCGCATCTCGAACGCGGCCGCAGCCCTCGACGTGCCGCTGCGCGCGTTCACCCGCGACGCCGGCGTCGACGTGCTCAGCTTCGGCGGCACGAAGAACGGCGCCATGCTCGGCGAGGCCATCGTGGTGCTGAACCCCGAGGCATCGAACGGACTGCAGTACTCCCGCAAGTTCAACATGCAGCTGTCGTCGAAGATGCGCTTCGTCTCCGCCCAGCTCATCGCGCTGCTCGAAGGAGACCTGTGGCTGCGCAACGCCCAGCACGCGAACGCCATGGCGCAGCGGTTGCGCGGGGCGATCGAGGCCGGCATCGCGGCCGGTGAGATCACCGGCGTCTCGTTCACGCAGCCGACCCAGGCGAACGGCGTGTTCGCGCAGCTGCCCGACGGCATCGCCGACCAGCTGCGCGAGAAGTTCCGCTTCTACGACTGGGATGCCGCGCGCAACGAGGTGCGGTGGATGTGCGGCTTCGACACCGAGGAGTCCGACGTCGACGAGTTCGTCGCAGAGCTCGCGCGCCTCACGACACGCTGAGCTGAGCGGAACTGAGCGGAGCGGCTAGCGCAGCAGACCGAGGTTCGCGAGCGCCAGGCGGATGAGGGTGCCTCGCCCGCCCTCCATCTCGGCGGCGACGGCGTCCGATGCCGCGGCCTCGGGCGAGAACCAGGTGACCTCGAGTGCGTCCTGGCGCGGCTCGCACGTGCCGGTGACCGGCACCACGAACGCGAGCGAGACGGCATGCTGACGGTCATCGTGGTAGGCGCTGACCCCCGGGATCGG
Organism: Microbacterium sp. CFBP9023; assembly: GCF_034045055.1. Classification (NCBI taxonomy): domain Bacteria; kingdom Bacillati; phylum Actinomycetota; class Actinomycetes; order Micrococcales; family Microbacteriaceae; genus Microbacterium; species Microbacterium sp. CFBP9023. The sequence goes on from NZ_JAXCWI010000002.1 coordinate 555,168, forward strand.
GAAGTACTCGGCGACCGTGAAGGGCAGCGGCTGCGGCGGCAGCAGGGGGAACGCCATCGGGCCCAGATCGTTCTCGACATGGCGGAACAGCGCATCGCGGATCGTCTCGCCGAACCGCACTCGGCCCGAGACGATGGTGCGCGTCATCTCGCCCATGGGCGTCGAACGCAGCAGGATGCCGATCTCGGTCACCTGCCCGGAGCCATCGGTCCTCACCGGGATCGCCTCGACGTAGAGCATGGGCAGATGGCGTCTCGCCTCCGCCAGCTCGAAGTCGCTCAACCACCCCGGGTTGGAGTCACGCGAGGGCTGTGCGGCGCCGAAGCCCTCCATGCCGTCGTCGGGCTCGGGGTCGGGATCAGGTGTGCGGACGGCCATGTCTCCTTTCTACCAGCAGCGCCCTCCGGCGAACACCGACTTGAGGCCACGACCGGCATACGATCCGATGATCGTCTCCTGCGGGTGTCGGATGGCGCTGGCAGGATGGGACCGTGAGCGAAGAACTGATGATCGACGGGCTCCTCACGCGCTGGTCGACGGAAGATCGCGCGGGGATGCCGCTGCTGGTGCTGCTGCACGGATACGGCGCCGACGAGCACGACCTGCTCGGGCTCGTCCCCTACCTGCCGGACGGCATCGTGGTCGCGTCCGTCCCCGCCCCGCTCGCTCCCCCGTGGCCGATGCCCGGGCGCTCGTGGTACGCCATCGAGGGTCTCGACGGCCGCAGCTCGGCATCCGTCACCGTCGCGGCAGAGGCGTTCCTGCGCTGGCTCGACGATGCCAGGGCCGACGCCCCTGCCGTGGCCCTCCTCGGGTTCTCGCAGGGTGCCGCCGTCGCCCTGCAGGCCATGCGACTCGCGCCAGGGAGCATCGACACCGTGGTGGCCCTCAGCGGTTACGCCGCGCCCGGCGAGCTGCCGGGCGACGATGCCCTGACCGAGGCACGACCGCACGTCTTCTGGGGCCGAGGCACGAACGACCAGGTGATCCCCCAGGCGCTGGTCGCGCACACCGCCGAGTGGCTTCCGGCGCACTCCGAGTTGTCCGGACGCGTCTACACCGGGCTCACGCACAGCATCTCGGAGGAGGAGCTCCGAGACGTGCGCGGGTTCCTCACGAAGTGGTTGGAGCGCGCCGTCGAGGCGTGACCGCCCCCGCACGCAGCCGCGACACGCCCGGGGTTGCGAAACTCCGACACGCCCGGGTATCGTCGTTGAGTCCTGTCCGCCGTGTCTGGAAGTCCATTGATCTGATCCGTCGCCTCCGCGCTCATCTTTCCGCGCGCTGACCCGACGATCGCCGACTCCACGGCAGACCACCGCCCGCTGTCCTTCGACAGCGACCCGCTCAGACGGGTCCATCGGGCGACCGGTGTCAGTGCACCCTCGCACTGGACAGGAGACACCATGTCAGTCCCCACTCTTCATTCATCGGTCACCCTCGATCGACTCACCTTCACCTGGCCCGACGGCACGTCAGCGCTCGACTCGGTCTCCGGATCGTTCGGCTCCGGTCGCACCGGCCTCGTCGGTCGCAACGGAGCCGGCAAGTCCACGCTGCTGCGGCTGATGGCGGGCGAGCTGACCCCGACGGCCGGGCACCTCACCACCACCGGCGAGGTCGCCTACCTGCCGCAGCAGCTCACACTCGACGTCGACCGCCGGGTCGCCGATCTTCTCGGAGTGGCTCCCGCCCTCGATGCCGTCCGTGCGATCGGCGCGGGCGACGTCGATCAGGTGCACTTCGACACGGTCGGCGACGAGTGGGACATCGAAGCGCGCGCCGAGATGTCCCTGGCAGACGCGGGGCTCGCCCCCGAGTTCCTCGACCGGAGGGTCGGCGAGCTGTCGGGTGGTGAGGCCGTGCTGGTCGCGATCGCCGGCATCCGTCTCCGGCGCGCGCCGATCACCCTGCTCGACGAACCGACCAACAATCTCGACCGCGACGCCCGCGCGAGACTCGCGGCGATGGTCCGCTCGTGGAAGGGCACACTCATCGTTGTCAGCCACGACCTGTCGCTGCTCGAACTGATGGACGACACCGCCGAGCTCTACGCCCAGACGCTGAGCGTGTTCGGCGGGCCGTACTCCGAATGGCGCGCCTGGTTGGACGCCGAGCAGGATGCCGCGAGGCAGGCGGAGGTGACGGCGAAACAGGAGTTCCGCAAGGAGAAGCGCCAGCGCATCGAGGCCGAGGTCAAGCTCGCCCACCGAGCGCGCACCGCCAAGAAGGCCGAGATCGAGAAGCGCGTGCCGAAGATCGTGGCCCACGGGCGCAAGATGGCGGCCGAGGTGTCGGCGGGCAGGCTGCGCACGGAGGTCGGGGCGAAGGAGGATGCCGCCCGCACCGCGCTCGACGAGGCGGGGCGGCGCCTGAGGTCCGACGCGTCGATGAAGATCGAGCTGCCGGATCCGCAGGTGTCACGCAGTCGTCGCATCGCGACGATCGGCGACGGCGAGAGGTCGTGGATTATCCAGGGCCCCGACCGGGTCGCGCTGATCGGGCGCAACGGCGCCGGAAAGACCACGCTGCTCGAACGGCTCGTGGCCGACGTCGGCCACGACTCCGGAGAAGCGCTGCCGCTCGACGCGGACCGGCCCGATCCGTCAGGTGACGACGCGGATCTCCGGAGCTCCGGAGCGCGCCTCGTCGCGACAGCTCTCACCGACCGGATCGGCTACCTGCCGCAGCGCGTCGACGGGCTCGACGAGAACCGGTCGGTATTCGAGAACATCGCGGATGCCGCACCGCAGGTGCCCGAGAAGGAGCTGCGCAATCGCCTCGCACGGTTCCTCATCCGAGGGGCCACCGCGGAGCGACCTGTCGCCGCTCTGTCAGGCGGGGAGCGGTTCCGCGTGGCTCTGGCGAAACTGCTGCTCTCGGACCCCGCACCCCACCTCGTGGTGCTGGACGAGCCGACGAACAACCTCGACATCGACACGGTCGATCAGCTGGTCGAGGCGCTCCGGGCATACCGCGGGGCGGTGCTGGTCGTGAGTCATGACGATGCGTTCCTCGCGCGTCTCGACCTGGGACTCACGCTCGAGATCGACGTCGACGGCTCACTGACCGCGAGGTGAGCTCACGCCCGTCGGCTCCGCATCGCCCGGGTATGGGCGATCGCGGGGTCGGCGGCGAGCAGGGTGTAGTCCTCGGATTCTCGAGGGACGAGCGCGACCCGCCCCTCGGCGTCGTGGGCGATCCCCCACCCGTAGCGTTTTCCCAGCGGTGATGAGCGCAGGCAGGGCTGCCCCTTCGAGAAGAACGCCTCGCGTGCGGCGGAGTCGTCGGGGTCGATCCCGGCACGCAGCGCATGCGTGGTGAAGATCACGTCGTCGGAGGTGCGCGCATACGGCTCCTGCGCGATCAGTCGATAGTGCAGTGCGGCGATCGTGGGCCTCTCACCCGTCGGCGGCTCTTCGGCGTGGTCGACGGGACAGTCTTCTGCGACCTCGATGAACGTGCTCGCGTAGTTCGTGGTGTGCGTCGCCATGCCTACAGCATGCCCGCACCCTCGGACAATGCCGACCCCGATGTCGGTGGCACGGGTGATGATGGAGGGATGAGCGACGTGCTCGAACGCTTCACCCCTGCCACGCAAGACTGGTTCCGGGGTGCGTTTCCCGAACCCACGCCCGCCCAGTCGGGCGCCTGGAATGCGATCTCTGCCGGAAAGCACGCGCTCGTCGTCGCACCGACCGGCTCGGGCAAGACGCTCTCGGCCTTCCTCTGGGCGATCGACAGCGTGTTCCGCGAGCGCATCGAGCAGCCCACCCCTCCCGCGAAGCGCACGAAGGCCGCCGACGCCTCGCGCACGCGCATCCTCTACATCTCGCCGCTGAAGGCGCTCGGCGTCGACGTGGAGCGCAACCTGCGCTCGCCCCTCATCGGCATCGGCCAGTCGGCCAGGCGGCTCGGCGTCGAGGCCCCTTCGGTGACGGTCGGCGTGCGCTCGGGCGACACGACCTCGAGCGATCGCCGCAAGCTGGTCTCCGATCCGCCCGACATCCTCATCACCACCCCCGAGTCGCTGTATCTGATGCTCACCAGTCGCGCCGGCGAGACGCTTCGCGATGTGCACACGGTCATCATCGACGAGGTGCACGCGGTCGCCGCGACCAAGCGCGGAGCCCACCTCGCGGTGAGCCTCGAGCGTCTCGATGCGCTGCGTCGCACCCACGGCCACGACCAACCCGCACAGCGCATCGGACTGTCGGCCACCGTGCGTCCGATCGACGAGGTCGCGCGGTTCCTCGGCGGCGCGGCGCCTGTCGAGATCGTCGCGCCGCCGGCGTCCAAGACGTTCGAGCTGGGCGTCGTGGTGCCGATGGACGACATGACCAATCCGCCACCCCCTCCCGGCGCGCCGAAGGACGCGGGAGACGCGGCGGATGCGGAGTACACCGAGGTCACCGGCTCCGTGTGGCCCCACGTCGAGGAGGCGATCGTCGATCGCATCCTGCAGAACAAGTCGACCATCGTGTTCTCCAACTCGCGTCGCCTCGCCGAGCGCCTCACCGGGCGACTCAACGAGATCTACTCCGAGCGCATCGGCGTCGCACTGCCCGAGGCCTCCGTGCCGGCAGCCATGATGGCGCAGGCAGGTGCCACCGCCGGAGCAGACCCCGTGCTCGCCAAGGCGCACCACGGGTCGGTCTCGAAAGAGCAGCGCGCCCAGGTCGAAGAAGAGCTCAAGTCCGGTGTCCTGCGCTGCGTCGTCGCGACGAGCAGCCTCGAGCTCGGCATCGACATGGGTGCGGTCGACCTGGTGATCCAGGTCGAGGCTCCGCCGTCCGCGGCCTCCGGTCTGCAGCGCGTCGGGCGAGCAGGTCACCAGGTCGGCGAGATCAGCCGGGCCGCCCTCTTCCCGAAGCACCGCGGCGACGTGCTGCACACCGCGATCGTCACCGAGCGGATGCTGGCGGGCAAGATCGAGGCGATCCAGGTGCCCCGCAATCCACTCGACATCCTCGCGCAGCAGACGGTCGCCGCCAGCGCCCTCGGCGAGATCAGCGTCGAGGAGTGGTTCGAGACCGTGCGTCGCTCGGCTCCGTTCCAGTCGCTCCCGCGATCGGCCTACGAGGCGACGCTCGACCTGCTCGCCGGACGGTTCCCCTCCGATGAGTTCGCCGAGCTCCGCCCGCGGCTGGTGTGGGACAGAGACGCCGGCACCCTGACCGGACGTCCGGGCGCGCAGCGCATCGCCGTCACGAGCGGGGGCACGATCCCCGATCGCGGACTCTTCGGGGTCTTCGTCGCCGGCGAGTCGACCGGCGCCCGCGTCGGCGAGCTCGACGAGGAGATGGTCTACGAGTCGCGAGTGGGCGACGTCTTCACGCTCGGCACGACGAGCTGGCGGATCGCCGAGATCACCCATGACCGGGTCAACGTCATCCCCGCCTACGGCCAGCCCGGCAAGGTGCCGTTCTGGCACGGAGACGGCATCGGCCGACCGTTCGAGCTCGGCGAGGCGCTGGGGAGGTTCTCGCGAGAGGTCTCCGCCGCGACTCCCGAGAAGGCCGCCCAGCGACTGATCGAAGCCGGACTCGACGCGCAGGCGCGGATGAACCTGATGGCGCACCTGACCGAGCAGCGCGAAGCGACCGGAACGCTGCCGACCGATCGCACTCTGACGGTCGAGCGCGGGCGCGACGAGGTCGGCGACTGGCGGGTCATCCTTCATTCCCCGTACGGCATGAAGGTGCATGCACCGTGGGCGCTGGCGATCAACGCCCGCATCCGCGAGCGACTCGGAGTCGAGGGCTCTGCGGTCGCGAGCGACGACGGCATCATCGTGCGCATCCCGGATGCCGAGGCCGAGCCGCCCGGGGCCGAGCTCTTCGTGTTCGACCCGGATGAACTCGAGCAGCTCGTCACCCAGGAGGTCGGCGGCTCGGCGCTGTTCGCGTCGCGCTTCCGCGAATGCGCGGCGCGCGCGCTGCTCATGCCGCGCACCAACCCCAACCGGCGCACCCCGCTGTGGCAGCAGCGTCAGCGTTCGGCGCAGCTGCTCGAGGTGGCGCGCCGGCACCCGACGTTCCCCGTGATCCTCGAGACGCTCCGTGAGGTCCTGCAGGACGTCTACGACCTGCCCTCGCTGCGCACGCTGGCGGTGTCGATCGCCGACCGGCGCATCCGGCTCGTCGAGACGCAGCCGCCTCAGCCCTCGCCCTTCGCCCGCGACCTGCTGTTCGGCTACGTCGGTGCCTTCATGTACGAAGGGGACTCCCCCCTCGCCGAGCGCCGGGCGGCCGCCCTCTCGGTCGACCCCGCGCTGCTCGGCGAGCTGCTCGGCACAATCGAGCTCCGCGAGCTGCTCGACCCCGACGTCATCGCCCAATTCGAGAGAGAAGCGCAGCGCCTCGACCCCGAGCGACGAGCGCGAGGTCTCGAAGGCGTCGCCGATCTGCTGCGGATGCTCGGTCCGATGGATGCCGCCGAGATCGACGCACGACTCGACCCGGAGACGGGGTCCGCATCCGACCACCTCGACGCGCTGATCGCCGCTCGCCGCGCGATCCCCGTCACCGTCGCCGGCACCACGCGCGTCGCAGCCATCGAGGACGCCGGTCGGCTGCGTGACGCACTCGGTGCCGCGCTGCCCACCGGCATCCCCGTCGCATTCCTCGAACCGCTCGCCGATCCGCTCGGCGACCTCATCGCGCGCTATGCCCGCACGCATGGTCCCTTCACGACGGATGCCGTCGCGACGCGATTCGGGCTCGGCGCCGCCGTCGCGCGGCATACGCTGCAGCGGCTCGAGCACTCGGGCAGACTGACCAGCGGTTACTTCCTGCCCGAGGCCTCGGGCACGAAGAACGAGACCGAATGGTGCGACACCGAGGTGCTGCGCCGCCTGCGGATGCGGTCGCTCGCCGCGATCCGAGGCAGCGTCGAGCCCGTGTCACCCGAGGCGTATGCGCGCTTCCTGCCGGACTGGCAGCACCTGGGACGCCCGCTCGAGGGACTCGACGGGGTGCTCGCGGTGATCGAGCAGTTCGCCGGGGTGCCCGTGCCCGCGAGCGCGTGGGAGTCGCTCGTGCTGCCCTCTCGGGTGCGCGACTACTCCCCCGCCCTGCTCGACGAGCTCACTGCCTCGGGAGAGGTCATCTGGTCGGGCCACGGCACGCTGCCGGGGCGCGACGGCTGGGTCTCGCTGCATCCCGCAGACCTCGCGCCGTTCACGCTGCCCGAGCCCGACGACGAGATCGCCGCCGACTCGCTCGAGGCCCGAGTGCTGATCGCGCTGGATGCGGGTGGCGCGTACTTCGCCGGTCAGCTGAAGGACATGACCGGCGCCGAGAACGAGCAGTCCGTGCTCGAGGCGCTGTGGGCGCTGACGTGGGGCGGCCGGGTCACCAACGACACCTTCGCCCCGATCCGGTCGCTGCTGGCCGGTGGTTCCCAGGCGCACCGGGTCACCCGACGCGCTCCGCGCACGCGCACCTATCGGGGGATGTCGCTGGCACGGACCGCGCCCCGACCGACGTCGATCGGCGGGCGCTGGTCGCTGCTGCCCACCGTCGACACGGATGCCGCTCGTCGTGCGACCGTCACCGCAGGGCTGCTCCTCGACCGCTACGGCGTGGTCACCCGCGGAGCCGTGCAGGCCGAGGGCGTGCCGGGCGGGTTCGCGCAGACATACCGGGTCCTCGCCGGCTTCGAGGAGGCTGGGCACTGCCGCCGCGGCTATGTGATCGAGAGGCTCGGCGCGGCGCAGTTCGCGGCATCCGCCACCGTCGACCGACTTCGCACGTTCGCCGGGCTCGCCGATCCGCCTCCCCGCAATGCCGTCACGCTCGCCGCGACAGATCCCGCCAACCCCTACGGCGCGGCGCTCGGATGGCCCAAGCGCGACGAGGTCTCGCATCGCCCCGGGCGCAAGGCCGGAGGCCTGGTGGTGATCGTCGACGGATCGCTCATCCTCTACCTCGAACGCGGGGGACGCACGGTGCTGTGCTTCACCGACGACGCCGAGGTGCTGCGCGCGGCAGCGACCGACCTCGCAGCGACCGCCCGTGCGCGGCGCCTCGACACCCTCACGGTCGAGAAGGTCAACGGCGAAGGCGTGTACGGCACCGAGCTCGCCCTCGCTCTGCAGGAGTCCGGATTCGTGGCCACCCCCCGCGGCTACACGCTGCGCAAGGCGATCTGACCGGCCCATGACCACTGCTTCTAGGCTGGACGCATGATCGGGGAGTTCATCAGCGGCGTCCGCACCCTGCTGCGCGGTTTCGGCACATGGCGGCGCCGACCGGGGCTCATGGCCCTCGGTCTCGTACCGGGCTTCATCGCCGCGCTGGTGCTGCTCGCCGGACTCATACCGCTGGCGCTCACTCTCGGGCCGATCTCCGACGGTCTCACCCCCTTCGCCGACGGCTGGATCCCGGCCTGGCGCTCGGTGCTGCGCGCCGCCGTAGGCATCGTGATCTTCGCCGCGGCGCTCGCACTCGCGAGCGCCGTGTTCAGCGCCCTCGCCCTGACGATCGGCGACCCGTTCTACCAGCGCATCTGGCGCGCTGTCGAGGCCGATCTCGGCGACGCCCCGCCCTCGGACGGCGGCGGATTCTGGATGGCGGTCGGCGAGGGCCTGAGACTCGTGGTCCTCGGCATCCTGATCGCGATCGCCGTGCTGCTCCTCGGTCTCATCCCTCTCATCGGCGGATTCCTCGGTGCGGTGGGCGGCGTCGTGCTGTCGGGACGGATGCTCGCCCGCGAGCTCACCGGGCGGGCGTTCGACGCCCGCGATCTCAGCCCTGCCGACCGGGCGGTGCTGTTCCGCGGCAGCCGCGCGCGCGTGCTCGGCTTCGGTGTCGCCACGCAGCTGTGCTTTCTGATCCCCGGCGGGGCTGTCGCGGTCATGCCCGCCGCTGTCGCGGGTGCCACTGCCCTCGCGCGCACCATGCTGCAGCGCACGCCGCTGCCACAGCACACTCCACAGCACACTCCTCCGCCTCCCCCGCCGGGCAGCGTCTCGGCGCCGCTGCCGCCACCCCCCGGGTCAGGGCACGCCTGATGCCCGAGGGCGATACCGTCTTCCGCACCGCCAGACGTCTCGACGAGGCGCTGGTCGGCGGCGAGGTGGCGCGCTTCGACCTTCGGGTGCCGCGATTCGCGACGCTCGATCTGACGGGTCAGCCGATCCTCTCGTCGATCGCGCGCGGCAAGCATCTGCTGCTGCGGATCGGCGACAGCACGCTGCATTCCCATCTGCGCATGGACGGCGCCTGGCTCGTCTACCGGGCGGGTGAGAAGTGGCGGCATCCGGCGTTCAAGGTCCGCGCGATCGTCGGCACGGCGCAGCGCGAGGCGGTGGGCATCGACCTCGCCGAGATCGAGGTCGTTCCGACCCGCGACGAGGACGAGCTCGTCGGCCATCTCGGCCCCGATCCGCTCGGCCCGGACTGGGATGCCGTCGAGGCCGCCAGACGCGTGAGCGCCGACACCCGCAGCATCCACGTCGCCCTTCTCGACCAGCGCAACGTCGCGGGGTTCGGCAACGAATACGCCGCGGAACTCCTGTTCCTCCGCGGAATCCTGCCGACGACCCCCGCACCGGAGGTCGACGTTCCCGCACTGCTCGACCTCGGCGTGCGCACGATCCGCGCGAACCGCGATCGTCGCCATCGCACCTTCACCGGAGTCGACCGCCCCGGTCAGGGGACGTGGGTGTACGGACGTGCCGGACGCCAGTGCCGCCGCTGCGGAACCCCCATCAGACGCGGCGAGCAGGGCGCGGATCCGACCCGCGAGAGGATCACATTCTGGTGCCCCGTGTGTCAGCGATGACCCGCATCCATGCTCGGGAATGAATCCAGCACCCCCGTGGTTATTGATATATCCGGAGAACTCCGGAACACGGGAGGAATCGTGGGAAAGAACTACGTCGACATCGAGAACGACCAGGGCGCCACGCTGCGATACCGCAAGCACGCCAACGGTCGCGGTCTCGTCGCGCACGGCGCGAAGGTCCATCCGAAGGCGCACATCGAAGCGGGCGCCTACATCGAACCCGGCGCCCGTATCGGCGCGGGGGCGACCATCGCCCGCGGCGCATGGATCGAACCGGATGCCGTGATCGGCGAGGGTGCGCACGTCGACGCGCACGCACACATCGGCCAGGGTGCCGCCGTCGGAGACGGCGCGCACATCGGCGTCCGCACCGAGGTCGGCGCGGGAGCGCGGATCGTCCGCGGTGCGCGCATCGGCGACGACGAGACGGTCGCGGCCGGACTGACGGTCGCCACCGACCCGAAGGGGCTGTGGCTCGCGGCCTGATCGGCCGCGCTCTCAGAACGTCTCACCGCATCCGCCGGGTACCCTGGAGCACATGGCGACTCAGGGACGACGACCGGCAGGACGTGCCGGCAAGGGCTCGCCCGTGCGGCGCAACAAGGCCGCACCGGCTCAGCGGTTCCCGCCACCCAAGCCTCCGAAGAAGACCGCCAAGGTCGTCTTCGACGCGCCCGACACCGAACCGGAGCAGCCGCGCACATTCCGTCTCGGGGTCGTCCCCGGCGCGACGCCGGGCAAGTGGATCGATGCCTGGAAGCAGCGGATGCCGCATGTGCCCATCGAGCTGGTGACGATCGAGGTCGCCGATCAGCGAGACGCCATCGGCGACCTCGATGCGGCCCTCGTGCGCCTGCCGCTGGCAGATGAGAACCTGCACATCATCACGCTGTACGACGAGGTGCCGGTGGTGGTCGCATCGATCGAGTCGCACCTCCTCGCGGCCGACGACCTGACCGTCGCCGATCTGTCGGGCGAGATCGTGATGGTCCCGACCGACGATGCGCTCGGTCCGATCGACATCCCGGGTGCCGTCGCGCCGGCCTTCGCACCGCTGTCGGTCGCGGACGCCATCGTGACCGCCGCCACCGGGACGGGCATCGTGATCGTCCCCATGTCGCTCGCACGCCTGCACCACCGCAAGGATGTCGGCCACCGACCCCTGGCCGACGGCCCCACCTCGACGGTCGCCCTGGCTTGGCGCCGCGATCACACCACCCCCGACGTCGAGACGTTCGTCGGGATCGTGCGCGGCCGCACGTCAAACTCGTCCCGATGACGCGAGCGCGCCGCCACCGCGACGGCTCCGCGGCGGCTCCGTGATGTGGTCGGAGTCGGCGGCGACGTCGACCGTGTCCCGTCGTCGTTAGACTCTCGTGGTGGTCTCGCTTCTCTACGTCTGTGTGCGCCCCGAACTCGGGGCGGCGGATGCCGAGCACGCCTCGTTCCGACGGGCGCTCGGCGTCGACGTCGTCGACCGCCTCGACCTGCTCACCGAGCGCCTCGACCCCGCGCGCCTCGCGCGATACAGCGGCGTCGTCGTCGGCGGCTCGCCGTTCAACGTCAGCGACGTCGAGAAGTCCGCCGTGCAGCTGAGGGTCGAAGCGGATCTCGAGCACATCGCGCGGCTGGCGATCGACTCGCAGGTCGCCGCCTTCTTCACCTGCTTCAGCATCGGCGTGGTGACGCGGATGCTCGGCGGCCAGGTCACGTCGGACACCCCCGAGTCGGCGAGCGCCACCGTGATCGAGACCACCGCCGCCGGCGCCGCGGACCCCGTCTTCGGTCCGAGCTCCCCCGCGCTCACCGTCTTCACCGCTCACAAGGAGAGCGCCGCGGCTCTGCCGGAGGGCGCGGTGCTGCTCGCCACGAACGACACCTGTCCCGTGCAGGCGTATCGGGTGGGCACCCACCTCTACACGGCGCAGTTCCATCCGGAGCCGACTCCGCGGGACTTCGCCGATCGGATGACGTTCTATCGCACCACCGGGTACTTCGACCCCGACGAGTTCGACGCCGTGCAGGGGCAGGTGCTGTCGGCATCCGTGACGGAGGGTGCGGCGCTGCTGCGCCGTTTCGCGCAGACGTTCGCGGCAGCCTGACGCCCGCGGGCTCATCCTGACTCGCGGGCTCAGCCGGTCAGGCGAGCCCGTCGCCTCAGCCGCGCAGCAGCTCGACCCGTTCGCGGAGGTATGCCTCGAGCGGCATCCAACCGCCTGCCGTGCTCCATCGCACGGATGGCACCGTGTCGACCATCGCCAGAGGCCCGGATGCTCCGCCCGCGTCCACGGCGGCGAGGTCGATCACCGACCACCCGACGTGCACGACATCGCCCTCGTCGAACCCGCCCCGCAGTGCCAGGGCACGTCGTTCTGCGCGCTCGCGCGCGGACTCCGCCGTGTAGCCGCGGCGCCCCGGATCGGCGGCCCTCAGCACCTCGGCGGTCGCCAGTGCGTGCGTCTCGGTGAGCAGCAGCACGCCCAAGTGCCACGCCTCGCCCACCCGCACGATGCGGCGTCCGCGCCACCGCGATTCGCGCTCTTCACCGAGTCCCTCCTTCGGAAGGCCGGCGAGCGCACGCACCGCGTCGGCGACGAGCGCGGACGCGGCCGTCACAGCTCCCCCTGCGGTGTCTCGCGGACGAGCGCCGGGTCGACGAGTCGTGCCGCCTCGCCGCGGATCAGCATCCCGATCAGGGGGAACAGCAGCACCGACAGCATCCCGGCCCCGACGAGTGCTGCCGCCGTGCCGGTGTCGATCATCTTCTGATCCACCCCGATCGCCGTCACGGCGACGATGATGGGCAGCCCGGTGGCGGCCAGCAGCCCGATCGCCGTGCGGTCCCTGGCGCTCGCGCCCGTCGGCGCGGAGAGCTGCGCGGTCGTGCCTCGGAGCACGAGCAGCGCGAGGAGGAACAGCGGAAGCATCAGCATCGCCGACGACGAGCCGGTGAGCGCCTGCAGGTCGAAGTTCACGCCCGTGTAGAGAAAGAAGATCGGCACGAGGAAGCCGAACGCGATGGCCTCGAGCTTCGTCTCGACCGCCTCGGCGTCCTTCTCGGGCGCGCGCGCCATGATGATGCGCCACACCGCTCCGGCGACGAATGCACCCAGCAGCATGTCGAGGTCGAGCACGACGCTGAGGCCGACCAGCGACGCGATGAGCAGCAGCACGAACCGCACGCCGAACTGGTCGGAGGTGTGCAGGGTCGCACGCACGAACGAGTGGAGGCGCCCGTGCGGCATCCTCCGAGCCATGAGCACGGCGAGCCCCGCGAGCACGACGAAGGCGAGCAGCACCGCGGTGGCGAGCGGGGTGGTGCGGGTGCTGAGGAAGAGCGAGATCGCGATCAGCGGCAGGAACTCGCCGACCGCGCCGATCACGGTGACCGCTCGCCCGAACGGGGTGTCGGTCTCCTGCGCATCCCTGATTATCGGCATCAGCGTGCCGAGTGCGGTGGAGCTGAGGGCGATCGCGATCACGACCATCCCCTCGCCCGGGGCGAGGAGGAAGCCGATCCCGATGCCCAGCACCACGCTGATGGCCCACCCGATCGAGGCGCGGACGAGGGGCCGTCCGGCGACCGCCCGGAAGTCGATCTCGGAGCCCGCGATGAAGAACAGCATCGCGAGACCGAAATCACTGAGCTTCTCGAGGATGGGCGTCGGCTCGACCCAGCCGAGCACCGCGGGCCCCGCGAGAATCCCGAGGACGAGCTCGAACACGATGATCGGCACGCGGATGAGGGGTCGGATGCCGCGCGCCAGCAGCGGCGCTGGCACGGCGAGCAGCGGGATCAGCACCAGTCCGAGATCGCCCGCGTCCACGCTCCCAGAGTAGCGACCCGTCGTCGCGATGCGTCCGATTCGCCCGGTGGTCGCATCCACGGCAGAATCGATGCACACCCCCGAGGAGCCCTCATGTCTCAGCCCGACACCGCCCGCCTGCTGATCGCCTGCGATGATCAGCCCGGCATCGTCGCCGCCGTCGCCGGCGTGCTCTCCGTCCACGGCGCGAACATCATCTCGCTCGACCAGCACTCCACCGACTCCGAGGGCGGCCGGTTCTTCCAGCGCACGGTGATCCACCTCCCCGGGCTCTCTGCGGCGCGCACGGCTCTCGAAGCCGATCTGGCTCAGGTCGCCGAGCGGTTCGGCATGGAGTGGTCGCTGCACGACACCGCGCGGCGCAAGCGCGTCGCGATCTTCGTCTCGAAGTACGACCACTGCCTGATGGAGCTGCTGTGGCGCACGCAGCGAGGCCAGCTCGACATCGACGTCACGATGGTCGTCTCGAACCACCCCGACCTCGCCGAGTCCGTACGCTCGTTCGGGGTGCCGTTCGTGCACATCCCCTCAGGCGACAAGCAGACGATGGAACAGCGTCAGCTCGAGCTCCTGCGCGGCAACGTGGATCTGGTGGTCCTCGCCCGGTACATGCAGATCCTCACCGACGACTTCATCGAGGGTCTCGGCGCCCCGATCATCAACATCCACCATTCCTTCCTCCCCGCGTTCATCGGGGCGAACCCGTATGCGAGGGCGAAGGACCGCGGTGTGAAGCTGATCGGAGCCACCGCGCACTACGCGACGGCGGATCTCGATGAGGGACCGATCATCGAGCAGGATGTCACCCGTGTCACGCACTCGGAGTCGGCCGCCGATCTGCAGCAGCGCGGCGCCGACGTCGAACGCCTCGTTCTCGCCCGTGCCGTGCAGTGGCATGCCGAGGACCGTGTGATCGTCCACGGCCGGTCCACCGTCATCCTCTGACCCGGGGTGCTCAGAGGGGTGCGACGCCTCTAGCCGATGACGTCGCTGGCAAGCCCCCGTACCTGGCCAGCTTCACAGCCCGGATCGACAACGACCCTCACCGGGCCTCCGGCACTCCCGCCAGCAGTTCGGCGAAGGCCTCGGCGGCGGTCGCATGACCGGCCAGTGCCGCGCCCTGACCCATCCAGAGCGACTGCAACTCGCCGAGGTTCTGTTCGCCCGCTGCCGCGCGGAATCGGCCGGTGAGCCAGTTCTGCATCGGGAACGGGGCGATCGTCCCGCTCGCCTCGATCGCCCGCACCGCACGGTTGCGGGTGCCGCGGGCGAGGCGTCCGCTCATCGCCTTCGTGAGAACGGTGCCGTCGGCGGCGGTGGAGCGGATGGCGTCGCGATGCGCCTGGTTCGCCGCCGACTCCGCCGTCGCGAGGAAGGCCGTGCCGACCTGCACGGCTGACGCTCCGAGCGCGAACGCGGCGGCGACTCCGCGCCTGTCGGCGATGCCGCCGGCCGCGATGACCGGCACATCGACGGCATCCACGACCTGCGGCACGAGTGCGAAGGTCCCGACGAGCGATTCCTCGGCCGGACGGAGGAACGACACCCGATGGCCGCCGGCCTCGAAGCCGGTCGCGACGACGGCGTCGACCCCGGCGCCCGCGAGTGCGACGGCTTCGGCGACGGTCGTCGCGGTTGCCACGACACGGATGCCGCGGCGGTGCGCCTCGTCGACGACGGCCCCGGACGGAACCCCGAAGACGGTGCTCAGCACGGGTGGTGCCGCCTCGAAGATCGCGCCGAGCTGCTCGTCGAGGGGAGGCAGGTAGCGCTCGGGGCGGGCGGGCACCTCGAGTCCGACCGCGTCGTAGAACGGCTGCAGCGCCTGCGCGAACACGGTGTGCTGCGGATTCGGCTCGACCTCGTCGCCGGTCGGCAGCCAGATGTTCACCGCGAAAGGACGCGAGGTCGCCTCCCGCAGAGACGCGATCGTCGCGCCGATGCGGTCGGCGTCGTAGCCGTAGAGCCCATAGCCCCCGAGGCCGCCGGCCTCGCTGACCGCCGCCGTGAGCCGGACGGAGGAGAGCCCGCCGAACGGACCGAGGATGATGGGGTGTTCGATGCCGAGCAGTGCGCGCAGATCACTCATGCTTCGAGGCTATCTCCGCTCCCCTGCCCCGAGGCGGGCGCGCGACCGACGCCGCACTCGGATGCCGGTGATAATCTCGGCGTGAGGGATCAGGGAGGCGCGCATGAGCGAATGGTTCGGGCAGATGCTCGGCTTCGTCGCGGCCGCGCTCGGGGTCATCGCGGTGCCGGATGCCGCGGCACTCGGTGTCGCGATCGCGCTGATCGCCCTGACGACCCTCACGATCGCCGTGGCGCTGAGCGTCGCACCGCCCTCTCCACGCAGCGCCCCGCACCCGCTGCGGGCGATCGACGTCTCGACCCTGCTCGCCCAGAGCGATCCTGACGCCGCCGGTCACCCGCGTCCTCGTGCGCCGGGAGTCGCCGTCTCCGCGTAGTCCGTCCTCGTACGGGACTGCGCGGCTTTCGCCGACCCTTCCCGACACACGAACGGACTTCCATGGACATCTTCGCCTTCCCACCCCTGACCTTCCTGCTCGACGCGGCGTACGGCGCCCTCGCCGGGCTCTCCGCACTGCTCGAACCGCTCGCCGGAGCATCCGCCGCCGCACTCGCCGTGGTGCTCGTCACGCTTCTCGTGCGCGCCCTGCTGATTCCCGTCGGCGTCTCGCAGGCGAAGGCCGAGCAGACCAGAGCGCGCCTGGCTCCTCGGCTGCGAGAATTGCAGCGCCGGCACAAGAAGAATCCCGAGCGCCTGCAGAAGGAGATGCTCGAGCTCTACCGCTCCGAGAACACGTCTCCGTTCGCCGGGATGCTGCCGGTCCTCGCTCAGGCGCCGGTCGTCGGCATCCTGTACACGCTGTTCATCCGCCCCGACATCGCCGGGCACCCGAACGACCTGCTCACGCACGACCTGTTCGGTGCACCGCTGGGCACCAGTTTCGTCTCCGCCGTCTTCGGCGGCACGGCGACGCCGGAGACGCTGTGGGTCTTCGGTGCGCTGATCGCCGTGATGATCGTGGTGGCCGAGATCACACGACGGGTCTTCCGGCCGGCCGTGGTCGACGACGACTCGCCGCTGAACTCGCCGACGATGCTGCGTGTGACCAGCGCTCTGCACTATCTGACGGCCGTCTTCGCGATGTTCGTGCCGCTCGCCGCCGCGCTGTATCTCACCGTGACCGTGGTCTGGACGCTGGTGCAGCGGATGCTGCTGCGGCGCCGCTATCCGCTGCCCGTGCCTGCTGCGGTCAGCGCCTGACGGGTCGGCCGGTCATTCGGGCAGCGGGATCGGCGCGGTGAAGGGACCGGGCTCGTCGTCGCGGCGGGCGCCGTCGGGCCCGGTCCCGACCTCTCGGGCTGCGGCCGCATCGTCTCGACGGCGCTGACGTCGCACGCCGAGCGTCGTGCCGACGCTCGCTGCCACCACCAGGGCGATCGCAAGCATCCGCAGCGGAGTCGCCGACTGCCCGAGGATCAGCCACCCGGCGAGCGTCGCGAATGCGGGCTCGAGGCTCAGGAGCACGCCGAACACGCGTTGCGGCAAGCGACGCAGCGCGGCGAGCTCGAAGCTGTAGGGGATCACCGACGACAGCACGGCGGTGACCGCGGCGAGCAGCAGCAGCTGCATGTCGCCCGCGACGGTGACCGCGGCCGGCACACCGACCGGGATCAGCAGGATCGCGGCCACGACCAGGCCGACCGCGAGTCCGCTGCTGCCGGGGATGATGGCACCCACCCGGGCACTCATCCGGATGTACATGGCCCAGAAGCCGGCGGCGATCAGGATGAAGACGATCCCGAGCGGATCGAGGGGCTCGGCGCCGATCAGTCCGTCGACGCCGAGCAGTACCATCCCGAGCAGCGCGACCCCCACCCAGGCGGCATCGACGAGGCGCCTGGTCAGCACGGCGGCGAGGACGAGCGGCCCGAGGAACTCGATCGCGACGGCCGGACCAAGCGGGATGCGGTCGATCGCGGCATAGAAGAAGCCGTTCATCGCGGCGAGCGAGACCCCGAACAGCACGGCGGCGAGCCACTGCGACTTCGACCACCGGAATGGTCTCGGGCGCACGATGACGACCAGCAGCAGCGCCGCGATCGCCACGCGCAGCGAGGTCACACCCCACGGGCCGAGCACCGGGAAGAGCTGGGCCGCGACCGCGGCCCCGAACGGCAGCGACAGGCAGGAGCAGACCACGAGCACGACGCCCACGAGCGGACGGGACGGCGTGGACTGCTTCACCCAGCCAGCCTACGGCGCGCGCGGATGCCGGCGAACCGGCCCCGTCAGAGGTGCTTGCCGCCGGTGACCGCGAGCACGGCGCCGGAGGTGTACGACGACTCCGCCGACGCGAGGTACACGTAGGCGCCGGCGAGCTCTGCGGGCTGTCCGGCCCGGCCGAGAGGCGTGTCGGATCCGAAGGTCTTCACCCGTTCGTCCGACCAGCCGGTGGCCGGGATCAGCGGCGTCCAGATGGGGCCGGGAGCGACGGCGTTCACGCGGATGCCGCGCTCTCCCACCTCCTCGGCGAGCGCCTTGACGAACGCGACCTGCGCCGCCTTGGTCATCGCGTAGTCGATGAGGTTGGGCGACGGCTCGAAGGCCTGCACGGACGACGTGACGATGATGCTGGAGCCGGACTCCAGATGCGGGTACGCGGCCCTGGCCGAGTACAGCAGGCCGAAGAGGTTGGTCTCGAACACGCGGCGGAGGCGGTCGGTCTCGAGATTCTCGAAGCCGTCGATGTCGTGCTGGTACGCGGCGTTCAGCACCAGGATGTCGAGGCCGCCGAGGGCGCTCCGCGTCTCGGTCACCACCTCGGTGGCGAAGGCCTCGTCGCGGACGTCGCCGGCGAGGCTCAGCCCCTGGCGGCCTTCGGCGCGCACGAGATCGATGGTCTCGTCGGCGTCCGCCTGCTCCTCCGGCATGTGCACGATCGCCACGTCGGCTCCCTCGCGGGCGAAGGCGATCGCGACGGCTCGGCCGATTCCGGAATCCCCGCCGGTGATCAGGGCTCTACGCCCCTCGAGACGCCCGTGGCCCACGTACGACTCCTCGCCGTGGTCCGGAGCCGGGCGCATGTCGTCGGTCAGTCCCGGCTGGTTCTGCTGCTGACCGGGGAACTCCTCGTCGCGGTGCTGGCTGCGGGGGTCGGGGGTGCTGTCTGCCATGGTGTCTCCTCTTCCTCGCGACTCGCCATCATCGTGCGTGGCCTGAGTCGGGCGTTCAACGAGACTCGCGGCCCGTCGGCGCCCTCGGGAGGGGGTTGACAATCGACACCTCGATCGACGATCGGGGTGCGACAGGTGAATGGCTCGGGCCGCTCAGGCCCCGGGAGCGGCAGGCTCGTCGTCGGCCGACGCGACGGGGCCGGACGTGTCCTGTGGCTCGGGAACGAGATACAGCCCGCTCGGCGCGTTCGCGGTGAAGGCGAGCGCCTCGATCCAGGCGCGGTTGATCGACGGCTGCCTGCTGCCGAAGTACTTGAAGACGAGCGAGCTGCCCGGCTGCACCCACACCGTCGTGCGGCCGCCGCCGACGCTCGCGTCTTCGCGCCAGCTGAACGGGAAGGGCTCGGCGCGTCGCAGCTTGGCGGTCATCACGAGCTGCAGGTGGGTGAGGGCGCGATCCTCGATCTCGGTCTTCACGCTGCCCTCGTAGATGAACTTGCCCATTCGCCCTCTCCTCTGGTGTGCAGGTCTTCGTCATGCAGTTTATGGGACCGCAGGCCCTCGATGCGTCGGCCCGAGCGGGCTGTCCAGACGGGGTCGGAGCGGGCCGAAGTCAACCCCCTGCGTGCGGATCCCTTCGCCGATATCCTGGCAGGAACCGCGAGGAGACCCACCATGAACGCACGACACATCGACGACCGTTCCGATGAGGGCTACACCCCCACGACCACTCACGCCGAGTTCGGCGAGGGCAACCCGCGCCTGCGCGTCACGCGCGACGGCGAGCGCGCCGAGTTCGCCCTCGAGGTCGACGTGGTGCGCATCGGCTCCGCTGCCGACAACGAGCTGCGGCTCGACGGCGCCGACCCCGTGCACGCCACGATCACGCACGACGACCGTGACGAGTACGTCCTCGAACTCCACGGCGAGGGCGAGATGAACAGCAACCCCGACGCCACCGCCACCCACCCCGGCGATCGCACCCAGACGCTGCGCACCGGCGCACGCTTCACCGTCGGCGAGTGGGAGCTGGTCTACGCACGCGACGAGTTCGCCGACCACGGGCGCCCGTACGGCGGACGCCTCGGCGGCGAGTACTCCGACCAGCCGCTGCAGCCCCCGCGGCCCGATTACTCCGACGAGGCGACCATCGAGTCCGACGCCCCGACGCACGCGGACTCCGCCGAAGAGAAGTGACAGCAGAGCAGTCACCGCTGGACCGCGTCAGCGAGGTCGCCGCTGAGCGCGGACTGCGCATCTGCGTAGTGGAATCCCTGACCTCGGGACGTCTGGCGAGCACGATCGGCGCGGGGGCCGACGCCGGCTCGTGGTTCGCCGGCGGCATCGTGGCCTACCTCACCGATGTGAAGGAGAGCCTGCTCGGACTCACGCCAGGAACGGATCCGTGTTCCCCCGAGTGCGCCGAGCATCTCGCCGCGAGCGCACTGCGGCTGTTCGACGCCGACGTCTGCATCTCGACGACGGGGGTCGGCGGGCCCGATCCTGAAGGCGGGCACGAGCCCGGCACCGTCTACGTCGGATGGGCCACGGCCGACGGGGTCGGTCACCGCAGGCTGGCACTCAGCGGCGATCCGCAGGAGGTCCTCGACGAGACGGTCGACACCGCCATGCGGCTGCTCGCGTTCCATGCCGAGGGCGTCCGCCCTGCGGGGCCGCGGCGCTCGGGACCGGAGTCTTCGGCATCCGCGGCTGCCGAAGACGACGCGGAAGACGACGCCGAGGGAGATGGCGCGGCAGAGCCCACGGCCTGAGCCCTGGCTCTCCTGCGCTCGACCCGTCTCCCGTCAGCGTCCGGGTACGACGCCGATGCGCAACGGCGCGCCGGGTGCGGATGCCGCGGTGATGGCCTCGTCGAGGTCGGCGAGCTGCCGCACTTCGCCGACCGCGTCCACGAACGGGTAGGCGCGTCCTCGTCCTGCGAGGAATGCGACAGCCTCGGCGAGCTCCGATCCCGTGTAGTTGTGCACGCCGGTGACGGTCACCAGCCGGCGAACGATGCTCTCGGCGTCGAGGGGCACCGGCTCGGCAGGGAAGACGCTCCCGACCAGCACGACCGTGCCCCCGGTGGCGACGCCGGCGAGCGCCTCGGTCACGGCATGCCCCGAGGCCTCGATCACGACGTCCGGGTCACGATCGATCGGACCGGCACCGAAGCGTGCGGCCAAAGCCAGCCGTTCGGGTGCGGGGTCGAGCACCTCGACCGTCGCGCCGTGCTCCACCGCGATCGCCGCGGCCGAGAGCCCGACGAGTCCGGCTCCGTGGATGCGGACGGTCGCGCCGTCGAGGTCGTGATCGCGCGCAGCCCGGGCTACGGCGGCCCAGGCGGTCGCGGTCGCGCAGGATGCCGGAGCGAGCACCGCGGCTGGCAGGGACTCGGGCACCCGCACGATCGCGGTGCCCGCCCGCACCTGGACGTGCGAGCCGAACGCGCCGGTGAGGTCGCCGTGCACGCCGATGCGGTCATGACCGTACTTGCCGAGCGTGCGGCACTTCTGCGGCACACCCCGGGCGCATCTGTCGCAGGTGCCGCACGAGATCGTGACCGACCAGACGATCCGATCCCCGATGCGCACGGGGACGCCGTCGACCGTCGAGGCCCCGCCGTCGCCCAGGGCGATCACCCGTCCGACGCTCTCGTGTCCGAGCACCAGCGGCACCGGGGCGGACCGACGTCCGTGCACGGTGTGGACGTCGGACCCGCAGATCGTCGACATCTCGACGGCGACGAGCACGTCGTGCTCACCGAGCGCGACACCGGGCACGGCGATCATCTCGTGCGGGTGGCCCTCACCGATCCACACCATCGCTGTGGCCGCGGGCCGCAGGGCCACGTCGCGACGGTGGCCGGGAGGACGGATCAGCAGAGTTCCCATGTCAGGGCCTCAGACCGTGGGCACGAGAGGGAACAGCCCGCGCTCGGTGAGCGTGCCGCGAAGATGCGTCACGTCCTCGAGCACGACGTCGGCACCGGCGAGATCGAGCGCGCGTGCGTCGTGGGCGCCCGTCAGGACGCCGGCGACGAGACCGGCGCCTGCGCGGCGGCCCGACTCGACGTCGCTGATCGTGTCTCCGGCGACAGCGACAGCGGCGACCGACGAGGTCTGCGTGCGGATCAGCGCCGTGAGCACGAGATCGGGTGCCGGACGCCCGCGCCCGGCGTCGACCGGAGAGAGGGCGAGGTCGATGAGCCCGCGCCAGCCCAGACCGTCGATCAGCGCATCGCGGGTGACCGGCGCGAATCCGGTCGTGAGCACGACCCTCAGACCGGCGTCCTTCAGCCCCTGGATCGCATCGGCCGCCCCGGGGATCTCGGTGACCCCCTGCTCGGCCACGATCTCGGCGTAGGCGCCTTCGAATGCGGCCGTCGCACGCTCGGCGGCGGCACGATCTCCTCCCGCGAGGTGCGTGAAGACCTCGATCTTGGACTGCCCCATGGTGGCGCGCACGTGCGCGAGCGCGTCATCCCACGGCATCCGATCGGCGACTCCGGTGCGTTCGGCGGCGCGCTGGAACGCCGTCTCGACGACCCCGTCGTCGAGCACGGTCGTGCCGGCCATGTCGAGCACGATGAGTTCGAGCGCCGGTGCCGGAGCTGCGTCGAGCTGAGTGGTCATGGGGTTCCTTCCATTGCAGGTGTCCACCCGAAGGCGGCGGTGAGATTCTCTTCGGCGAGCCCCAGACCCGTGGTCATTCCGATGCCGGTGGTCGCGGCGAGCACCAGCACCCCCTCGTCGACCGTGTCGATGAGGAAGTCCTTCGACGCCTTCGCATACACGCCCTGCCAGCGCTCCAGCACCCGTGGGGTCGGCATCTCGAACAGCGCCTCCGCCTCGGCGAGGAACGCCGTGAACGCGGCCTCGGGTTGGAACGGCTCCGGCGCGGTCGATGTGGCGTGCGAATCGCCGATGATGAGCGTGCCGTCCGGCAGCTGCGTGTACATCTGATTGAGATCGAGCGCGGCGAGGTCCGGACGCTCCGAATGCAGGCGATCGCGGAGCGCGGCGGTGGCGGCACCGTCGGCGAAGCGTCCGTAGCGGACGAGCGACCAACCGGTCAGCAGCGGGGCGGAGAGCGGATGCCCGAGACTCACCGCTGCACGCATCATGTCGAGAGCGCACCGGACGACGCCTGACCGTTCCGCCACCTCCGGCAGGAGCTGGTCGATGTCGTGATTCGCCGCGACGACGACCGCGCCTGTGGTGATCGCGCCTCTCGTCGTCTCGACGCGGCGTCCGGCGACGGAGGTCGCCGCCGTGCGGAAGCGGAAGTCGACGCCCAGTCCTGCGAGGTGCCGCACGATCGCCGCGGCGGCGGTGCGCGGATCGGTCTGCAGGTCGGTCTCGATGTGCGCTCCGCCGAGGAGCCCCCGGCGACGGAGCGGGGCGAGGCGCAGCAGCTCATCCGCATCGAGCATCCGGATGCCGCCATCGGCCGCCGCCTGCTCGAGCACGGCGATCTCGTCGGCGTGGCGGGCGGCGACCAGTGTCCCCGACTCGCGGATCCAGAACCCCGCATCCTGAGCGAGGCGCAGCCACAGCTCTCGGGACAGGTCCGCGTAGCGCCGGGCCTCCCCCGTCTGCGCGCCGATGCAGAGGTGGCCGAAGTTGCGGATCGTCGCGCCGACGGGAGCATCCGCTCTGTCGACGACGATGACGCTCAGACCCCGTCGCACCGCCGCGTACGCGGCGCCGAGGCCGATGATCCCCGAGCCGACGACCACAAGGTCGACGGAGTCGGTCGAGCCGGCGCGACCGCTCATCGGAACACCTTGCGCATCCACATCGCGAGCCCTTCGACGACGAGCACGGTGACGAGGATCATCAGCACGATCGCCGTCACGGTCTCATAGCGCGAACCCTGGCTGGCGTTGAGCAGGTAGTACCCGACACCGCCTCCGCCGACGATGCCGAGGATGGTCGCGGCGCGGATGTTCGTGTCGAGCATGTAGAAGCTGTGCCCGATGAGCGCCTGCATGCCCTGCGGCACGGTCGCCGAGGCGTAGGTCTGCAGCCGGGTGGCGCCGACCGCCCGCAGGGCCCGTTCGGGCCCACGGTCGACCTCCTCGAGGGAATCGGCGATCAGCTTGCCGAGCAGACCGATGCCGCCGATGGCCAGCGCGATGACTCCCGCCTGGGCGCCGAGGCCGGTGATGACGACGAGCACGATCGCGAGGATCAGCTCGGGAATGCCGCGGATGCCGACGAGCAGGAAGCGCGCGATGCCCCGCGCTCCCGCTCCGGGTGCGACGTTGCTCGCGGCGAGGGAGCCGAGGATCAGCGACGGCAGCAGCGTGAGCACCGTCGCCGCGAGTGCGATCGCGACCGTGTCTCGCATGGCCGCGATCATCGCCGACGCCTCATAGCTGCCGAATGACGGCGGCCAGAACTTCGCTGCGACCTCGGGGAGCTTGGCCCAGAAGGTGAAGAAGTCCATCCAGTTGATCTGGCTGACGACGACGCTGCCGATGACGACGAGCACCGCCGTCACGATGCCGGTCGTGTTGCGCACCCGCTCCGCGGTCCACGGTCGACGCACGGCGGTCTGCGGGCTGGCCGCCCACTCCGGGCGCTCCGTCGTCGCCGCGCCCGTCGCCCCGCGCAGTCGCGGGTGGATGATGCGGTCGATCCACGACCGCGTCTGCCGCTGCTGGCCGAGCATGGCCCCGCGCACCAGGCTCGACACGATCTCCATCACGACGCACAGGACGAAGATGACCAGGGCGATGCCGAGGCCCTTGCCGTAGTTCAGCGACTTGAAGGCGTAGGACATCTCGAGTCCGAGGCCGGCCACGCCCACGTAGCCGAGCACGACGCTGCCGCGCAGGTTGATGTCGTTGCGGTGCAGCACCGTCGCGACCCAGCTCGGCAGCACCTGGGGAAGGATTCCTGAGGCGAACTCCTGCATCTTCGATCCGCCCGCGGCGCGGATCGCGAGCCGGGGGCCCTCGTCGATCTGCTCGATCGCGTCGGCGAACATCTTCGAGATCATCCCGATCGAATGGATGCCGATGGCGAGGATGCCGGGCAGGGTGCCGAGCGAGAACATGAGAACGAACGCCATCGCGAGCACGACGTCCGGCAGCGCTCGGGTGAGCACTCCCACGAACCGCGCGGCGGCACGCCATCCGTTGCCGGGGGTCGTGTTGGAGGCTGCGAGGTAGGCGATCGGCACCGACAGGGCGGCGGCGAGCAACGTGCCGACGAGCACGAGCCCGACGGTGAGGGCGATCAGCCAGGCGAGGTCGGCCGGTTCAGGGAACGAGAGGCCGCCGACTCGGGCCATGAAGTTCTCGGCGTTGCCCCAGCTCTGCACCATCGCCGGGATCGAGATGCCGACCTCGTCGACGGCGAGGATGCCGAGCACCAGGAGCGCCAGCAGCGTCAACCCGGCGGCGATGCGCTCGGCGGAGATCGGGCGGCGAGGAGCTCGATCGGCGACACTCGCGCGTGCGGGGGTCGCGTGCGCCCGAGGCGGGTCCGAGAGGACGGTCATGAGGCCCGCGCCTTGTCGAGCTGGGCGACGTCGACCGTGATCTCGGTGAGTTCGTCCTGCACGGCGCGGATCTCTGCGGTGGTCGTGGCGACGCGGCCGTAGATCTCCATGACCTCGGCCTTGGTCAGGTCGCCGGTCGGGGTGTCGAGCACGATCTCGCCGTGGCGCAGCCCCACGATGCGGTCGGCCCACGAGATCGCGAGGTCGACCTGGTGCAGGCTGCAGACGACCGTGAGCCCCTCGTCGGCGGCGATCTCACGGATCAGCGCCATCACCTGGTCGCTGGACTCCGGGTCGAGGGATGCGACGGGCTCGTCGGCGAGCAGGATGTCGGGCTTCTGCATCAGGGCGCGGGCGATCGCGACGCGCTGCTGCTGGCCGCCGGAGAGGGTGTCGCTGCGCTGATAGGCCCGGTCGAGCAGCCCGACGCGATCGAGGTGCTCGAGGGCGCGCAGCTTCGCCGCCTTCGAGTAGCCCCAGAGGCCGAGCCGCGGGCCGCGGACCTCCGACAGAGATCCGGTGAGCACGTTCTCGAGCACCGTCAGCGAGGGCACGAGCTCGAACTGCTGGAAGATGAATCCCACCCGGCTGCGGAGGGCGCGCAGCGCCCTGCCCTTGAGCGTCGGGACCTTCGCGCCGAGCACCTCGATCTCGCCCGAGGTCGGCACCTCGAGACCGTCGAGGTGGCGCAGCAGCGTCGACTTGCCCGAGCCGGAGAGCCCGAGCAGCACGACGATCTCGCCGCGCGAGACCTGCAGCGATGCGTTCTTCAGCGCGGTGGTCGAGCCGAAGGTCTTCGTCACACCGTCCAGGCGGATGAGGGCATCGGATGCCGTGTTCATGTCAGTTCTCCAGGGTCGTGGCGTCGAGCGTGATTCTTGCGGGTGAGCGCCCCGCGCTCCGCTGCCCCGGGGTGGGAGCACACTGCGGAACGGGGGCGCTCGGCTGACGCTGCGGTCAGCGATCGGGCGTCAGCCCTGGCACTGCTCCGCTTCGGTCTCCTTGCAGATGTCGCGGATCAGGTCGTAGTACGCGTCGTCGACGGGCTTGGTGGCGTAGAACACGCTGCGGAACGCATCAGTGTCCGCGCCCTCGATGCCGGCGGCGATGATGTCGTCGATCGTGATCTCGGAGAGTCCGTCGATGAGCTCCTGCGCGACGTCGTCCGGCAGAGTCGACGAGTAGACGAGCGGCGCTCCGGGGACCATCGTCTCGTCGATGACCTTGACGGCATCCGACTTCTCGACCTCGGAGTCCTCGGCGAATCCGACCTCGCACTCGACGCCTTCACCGACCTTCTGCACGCTCACGTCATGCTTGCCCGCGAAGACGGGCGTGATGTCGGTCTTGGGGTCGATGCCCGCCTCGAGCAGGTTGTAGGAGGGGAAGAGGTATCCCGACGTCGACGAGGGATCGACGAAGCAGACCTTCTTGCCGGCGAAGTCCTCGATGCTCGAGATGTCGCTGTCGGCAGGCACGATGGCCTGGGAGTAGTACCCGGGCTCCTGGCCCTCCTCGGTCACGATCGACGAGATCGGGGTGAGCTTCGCGCCGTTGTTCGTGGCGGTGACGTAGGTGAAACCGGAGAACGAGGCGACATCGACCTTGCCGGCGACCGCGGCCTCGATGAGCGCCGCGTAGTCGGTGGACTCGTGGTACTCCACCGTCTTGCCGGTGATCTCGGCGATGTAGTCCATGAGCGGCTGGTAGTTCGTCTCGGTGTCGACCGAGTCGGGCACGACGCCGAAGACGAGCGTGTTCTCGTCGACGGCGAATCCGCCGGCGGCCGATGATGCGTCGGCACCGGACGCGCCGGTGGCCTCTGCGGAGCCGGAGCAGGCGGCGAGGCCGAGCGCGAGGATCGCGGCGCCGGCGAGTACGGGGAGAGCGCGGAGCTTCATGAGGACCTTTCAGAGTGGGAGGGGTGATCCACGAGCCACTCTGACAGGACAACAGCCAAGATATGTACCTAACTTGGAAGAGTTCAAGGTCCGTTCACCCGGTCTTTCCTCGGATGAACGGCGAGGGAACGCGCAGCCCTTCCACCTCGATAGCGAAGTAGTATGCCTATGTGGCCGAAGCTGTATACACCCAGATCGCAGACGACCTCCGCGCGCAGATCGCGGCGGGCACGCTCCGCCCCGGCGACGACGTACCGACCGAGGCGGAGCTCGCCGACCGGTGGCGCACCTCGCGGGGTCCGATCAGGAACGCTCTCGCCGCCCTGCGCGGAGAGGGCCTGATCGAGACGGGGCGGGGACGCCCCGCGCGGGTCGTGTCGCGCAAGGCCAGCCAGGCGGTCGATGTGTCGGTGCCGTTCACTCGCTGGGCCCGCGATCTCGGGGTGACTCCGGGCGCGCAGACGCAGGAGTTGAGCCTTCGCAGGGCCGGTGACCGCGCAGAACTGCTCGGAGTGTCGCCCGACGACACGATCGTCAGCGTCGTGCGACTGCGCCTGCTCGACGGCCGGCCGACGATGCTCGAGCGGCTCTTCTACACCGAGGCAGTAGGACGACGACTGCTCGACGTCGACACGGACGAGATCTCGATCACGGAGTACCTCGGGTCGGTGGGACACCCGATCGTCGGGCTCGAGCACCAGATCGACGCCGTCGCCGCCGACGAGCAGGATGCCGCCCTGCTGCGCGTGCCGCAGGGAACGCCGATCCTTCGACTCAGCCGCATCTCCCGTGATGCGGGCGGGCGCATCTTCGAGGCATCCGAAGATCGCTACCTCAGCGAGGTGGTGCGGTTCACGGTCGCGGCGTCGGGGATCTCGACGGACGGGCACTACATGCGTGCGGTGGGCGGCTGACAGCCGGCCAGTCGATGGGCATCGATTCCTCGAGGTGACTCGTCGGAAGAAGCCGATCGCGAGCGCGATGGGGATCAGATTCCAAAGACCGCGCTCGCGATCACAGCGCTGGGGATGCGCTATTTCTGGGGTATACCCAATGTAAGCGCCCGGCTACACCATGGAACACGGTCTATAGTCGAGATCTACCCTGGACTTTCGTCTAGGTTTCACGTCGAAAACCCCGGAATTCCGCGGATCTTGCTCCCAGCGTACCGGAATACCGGTACGCAATCCCCTGCCATTTTCAAACCGGGATGCTGGGATGCCGGAGGCGTCAGACGATCGGCAGCAGCGCCGAGACGACCCAGCGGCCGTCGACTTCGCCGGCGCTGAATTCGCCGCTGGCACCGAGAACTCGTTCGGCCATGCGGCCGATGCCCGTGCGGCTCGAGGAGAGCTCGCGACGCGGCGTGATGGAGAGCGGACTGCTCACCGCCATCTTCGCGGCGTCGTCGTCGATGTCGAATCGGATCTCGACTTCGCCCGCGCCGGCGTACTTGAGGACGTTGGTGGCGGACTCTCGCATGATGCGCGCGAGGATGATCTCGGCGGCCCGCGGGACGCGCTCATCAGAGGGGTCGCCGATGACGGCCACGGCATGGCCGGCGGCTTCGAACTCCTGCGCGGCCTCCTCGATGGAGGCCACCAGATCACCGGAGGGCATTCCCTCGGAGCGGGGTCCGTCGTCTGCGAGGTCGATCACGAAGCGGAGGTCGGTCATCGCCTTGCGTGCGGCGATGCGAATCGCCTCCTGCGAATCTCTGCTCGTGCGATCGTCGTCGAGCATCTGCACGTGCAGCGCCACCACGGTGAGGTGGTGCGCGATGCTGTCGTGCAGCTCGCCGGCGATCCAGCGCCGCTCAGCGAGTACTGCCTGGCGTTCCTGCTCGGCCTTCTCGGCCAGTTGCATCTCTAGCGTCCGCCCTCGAGCGAATGCCAGGCGAAGCGCATAGCCGACGGCTCCGGATACTGCGGCGCCGACCAGGAAGATGCCGATGTTGAACGCATCCGTCGAATCGCCCATGGCGACCAACGCGGATGCGACGAGGAAGACTCCGACATAGGACAGGACCAGTGAGGTCCACCCCAGGCGCACGATCAAGCCGGCCGCGAAAGCGGCGACGGTCAGCACCTGGGCTTCGATGCCGGGGATGAAGGATAGGGCGAACACGACGCCGAGGGCGTATGTCGCGATGAGTGGCGACCAGAGGAAGAGGCCGAGGACTGCAGTGGATGCGATCCCGATTGCCGCTGTCAGAGGCTCCAACCCCGGAGGGAGGAACAGTCCAACGATGTCGAAGATGACGATGGTCCCGACGACCGCCAAAACGGCGATGCGTTCTATCGTGCTGAGCTTCTCGCCCCTGCCGAGTCGGGTGACGTCAGAGCGGTCACCCGTCGAAAGACTTGAAGCCATACTTCAGTATCTCCTTTTCGCCATATATATTAGCGGTAGAAGCCGAAGAAGTGACCAACCTGGTTCCAGAAAGACATATACGTTCACCTCCTTTATTGCACTTTTGACTAGCGATGTACTCATCTTCTCGGTGATCTGCGAGCGGCACATCTGTCTCACGGCTACACCTCGATAGCCAAAGGTCTAATACCTCGCGCCGCAGGTAGACCCCGGTTAGGCTTCCTCCATGTCCCAAATCCGCGTCGTGATCGTCGATGACGATCCCCTGGTGCGCTCAGCGCTCTCTCACTTCGTCTCCCGCGACCCGGAGATCACGGTGATCGCCGAGGCGGAGTCCGGGCTCGAGGGCATCGAGGTCGTGGAACGCGAGCGTCCCGACGTCGTGATGATGGACGTGCAGATGCCGGAGATGAACGGCATCGAGGCGACGGCGGTGATCAGCGAACGCTGGCCTGAGATCAAGATCCTCGCGGTCACCACGCTGGACGGCAGCGATACCGTGCTTCCGATGCTCAGCGCAGGTGCGTCGGGCTATCTGCTGAAGGACTCGAGCGCGGCGAGCATTCTCGAAGGTGTGCGAGAGGTGTACAGCGGAGCGAGTTCGCTGTCGCCGCGGATCGCGTCGCTGCTGATCAAGCACGTGCGGGATACGGAGCCCGTCGGCGGCGACGACACCCTGGAGGCGCTCACGGATCGCGAGCAGGAGGTGCTGCAGCGACTCGCGCAGGGGATGTCCAACGCCGAGATCGCGCGCACACTGATCGTGTCGGAGGGAACCGTGAAGGCCCACCTCGGCCGCATCATGTCGAAGTGGCACGTGCGCGATCGCGTGCAGATCCTCGTCACGGCAGCGCACGCCGGGCTGGTCGACTTCCGCTGAAGCGGGCAGCTGACCGGCGAGACCGCTGACCGGCGAGACCGCTGACCGGCGGGATCATTGGAGTGAGACTGCTGAGGCGCGTCCATTGAGCCGGGCACGGCGAGACGGGCCCGTTGAGCCGGGCACTGTGAGTCCGGCCCGCTGGGGCTGGCCCGCTGAGTCCGGCCCGCTGTTCGGGATCAGCAGCACTTGCCGTGAGGATGCCGCCGCGTATCACCCGGTTCGAACGAGGCGCCTTCGGTCACGGTCCGCGGGGAGGCTGTGTTGTGGGGTGCGCCAGCGTTGCTCGGGGTCCCACCAGTTCGGTCCACGGACTTCGGGGAGCCCGTGGTTCATGCGGATCTCCCACTGCGAGCTGCTCAGGGATCGGTGGTGCCACCAGCACAGAGGCACACCGTTGTCGGTGTGGGTCGGCCCACCGCGGGCGTGTTCGGTGACGTGATGGATCTCGCACCAGGATGCGGGCACGTGACACCCGGGGATGAGGCATTCCTTGTCGCGGGCGATGATCGCCCGGCGTTGATGCACGGTGAACACGCGGTCGGTGGTGCTGATCCCGATGATGCGCCCCTCGTCCAGGAGCACCCGCTGGATCGCCCCCGCACATGCGGTCTGCGCCGCGACGGACACAGGCACATGCGCACCGGATCCAGGGATCGTCGCCCACCCGCCGTTGCCCGCACCACCACCCGCGCCGGCGATGTCCGCACCACCACCCGCGCCGGCGATGCCCGCACCGAAAGCAGAACCTTCCGCATGGTGGGCGAGGTCTGTCGCGTCAACGGTGACGACGAGCACCGGGGATGCGCCACCGAGCGTGGGCATGTCCTTGTGACGGGCGGCTATCGCGAGAGCGGCGGCGAGAGCATCGTGGCGTTTCTGCGACGCGGTGCGACCATCGAGCACGCTGCGCTCATCCATATTGAACGGATCAACACCCGGGTCAACACCGGTGTCTGTGTCTGTGTCTGTGTCTGTGTCTGTGTCTGTGTGACCGGTGTCACCGCTGGGGGTGAAGAACACTCCCGGCATGGGCGGGCCGTCACCCTTCGGGTTCAGCATCGCGTCCAGGATCAGCTGCAACTGGGCCGCGGCATCCGGAGTCAGATACCCCCGGATCGCATGCATCCCGTCCGTGAGACGACCGATCGTGATCCCGCGCTTGCGCCGCGCGTCCTCATCCTTCGGCTCCTCCCCGTCCGGGTCGAACATCGAGGCGAGATCCTCCGCAAGAGCTTTCAGGTCCTGCACCGTCGGCGCCGGACCAGAATCCGCGCCCCCGCCGATCCCGTGCCCGCGGGCGCACCCCGCCAACGCCACATCCGCCGCCAACCGCTGATCCACGCTCAACCGGTCCCACACCCGCTCGATCGGGCCCGTCGCCGCCAGAAACCCCGTGACACCCACCACACCATCCAACAAGGCCACGCGCATCTCCGACCACCGCGCCGGCATCCGCTCCCCCGCCAGACTCACCGGCCGGCGCACCAGATCGACGACCCTGTCGACCCGGGACGCACCCCGCACATCCACGCCCACCATCCGCTGCACCAGCTCGTTCACCCCGCGACACCCTGCCGCATGCGGAAACCCCGCAGGATCCCCGGTCGCCACGGTCTCCACGATCACCGCCTCGGCCCGCCGGAACACGGCCCCCGCCGCCTGCAGCACCGCGACACGCTCCGCATCGCTCAACCCCGCCAGCGCGTCATCACACAGCACCGCATCAAGGTCAGCGACGACCCGACCCAGACGCTCCACGATGCTGTTCATACCCTCGAGTCATCACGGAACCACCGACATTCGACCCCCGAAACCAGTCCGATTTAGACCAGATCAGAGCACGTATTCCAATCCCCCGGAATGCCGCACAACGCAGGCACAAGAGGAGCGGAGAGACCAGTCAACGAGGGCAGAAGAGACAAGAGGAACGAGAAACGAGAAACGAGGAACGAGAAACGAGGAACGAGGAAGAGACAAGAGGAACGAGACACGAGGAACGAGGAACAAGGACCCAGACACGAGGAACGAGACCCCAGACCGAGCACCCGTCACGGGGCACCCGATCAGCGCCGGAGCGGCTCGGCCTTCATGAAGACGTCGACCGCGTCTTCGCTCTCGAGCTCGAAGCCGTGCCTCTCGTACAGCCGTCGCGCCGGACTGCCCTGCAGCACATTGAGGCGGAACGGCCGGTCATCGCCCGCATGACGCGTCTCCAAGGCGTCCGCCAGCACCGCGGAGCCGAGGCCGCGGCCCTGCTGAGCGGGATCGAGGTAGAAGTGCTCGATCCACACCGCGTCGCTCTCGGGCCTCACCGCGATGAGGCCAACGTCCTGCCCGGCAACCACGATCACTCGCGTGTTCTGCGGGACGAACCCATCGAGGAACCGCTGCCGCACACGCACCGGGTCGAAGCGTCCGAGACGCTCCAGATCGGCACGCATGACGATCGCTCGCAGCTCCGACATCCAGTGCGCATCCGACGGACTGCTCTCTCGAAGACTCCACCCGGCGCACACAGCATCCATACAATCACGCAGGCCACGCACCCGGAGCGACCACGACCCCGACCACGACCACGACCACGACCACGACCACGACCACGACCACAGAACCACGACCACAGCCCCACCGCTGCAGATCCACCGCTACAGCGCGAGCAGCACGATCCCGCCGGCGACGACCGCGGACGCGGCGAGACGCCATCCGGGCCTGCTCTCCTTCAGGGCGAAGACACCGAACAGGCTGACCAGCACGACGCTGACTTCGCGCAGCGGCGCGACCAGTGCGACCGGAGCGATCTGGATGGCCGTGAGCACCAGGATGTACGAGAGCGGCGACAGGATGCTGAAAGCCACGATGCGCTTCCACTGGGTGCGGCCGAGCGCGCGAACGGCCGCCCATCGGCCTCGGACGCCGAGCGAGTAGAACGGGATCTCGAGCAGCATCGTCCCCACCATGAAGGCGACGGGCGAGAGGTTCCACGTGCGCACGGCGTTGGCGTCCCAGATCGTGTAGACCGCGATCGCGACGCCGGTGAGCAGACCGAACACGAGCCCGGGATCCAGGCGACGCGACCGGTCGGCGCGTCCTCGGTCGACGAGACCGATCGCGACGACTCCGAGGATGATCGCCGCGACACCGGTGAGCGCGAGGGCCGACGGGCGCTCCCCGAGCACCAGCACGGCGACGATCACAGAGAGGAACGGCCCGGTGCCCCGAGCCGTCGCGTAGACGGTCGAGAGGTTGCCTTCGCGATATCCGCGTTGCAGCACCGCCATGTAGGCGACGTGCAGCACACCGGAGACTCCGACGCCGAGCAGGAACGCCAGCACGTCGTCGGTGCCGAGCCCTCCGGTGAACGGCACGACCCCGATCCAGACGGCGGTTCCTCCGACGGCCCCCCACCAGAGGAACGGCGTCCCTGCGCGGCTCACGCCGTGGGCGATGATGTTCCAGGCGGCGTGAGTGACGGCTGCGGCGAGGACGAGAGCGAAGGCGAGAGCGGACATCAGAGACCCTTCCGTTCTTCGCGGGCGCGACGAACAGGGTCCTCCGGGCTTTTGTCCTGTCAGATGACGGCGCTCCTGCGGAGGAGCACCGTGGCGCCGCTCGGACCAGACGGGACGAACCCCGGAACCCTAGGCGCTATCGAGATCGACCGTACCGGCCGATGGTGACGAGAAGGTGAACGACCGCCATCCGACCGTCGCGGAGATCGCGCATCGAGTCGCCGATTACGATCGAAGGACCGCCCCTGCAGGAAGGTCGCTCATGCCCGTCACCCCGGACGCTCTCGCCCACGCCGAGGATCTCGCCGACTTCGTCGCCGCCTCGCCCTCGAGCTATCACGCCGCCGCCGAGGTGGCCAGGCGCCTCGAGGATGCCGGTTTCACGCGGCTCGAAGAGGATCAGGCCTGGGATGTCGCCCCCGGCGGACGCTATGTCGTCGTGCGAGACGGTGCCGCGATCGCGTGGACGGTTCCGGGGGACGCCACCGCGACCACGCCCGCTCACATCCTGGGTGCTCACACCGACTCCCCCGGCTTCAAGCTCAAGCCGCAGCCGACGACCGGTTCGAGGGGCTGGCTGCAGGCGGCCGTCGAGGTGTACGGCGGTCCGCTGCTGAGCTCGTGGCTCGACCGCGAGCTGCGTCTCGCCGGACGGCTGGCCCTCGCCGACGGACGCGT
The DNA here is from genome assembly GCF_034045055.1 of Microbacterium sp. CFBP9023. Classification (NCBI taxonomy): domain Bacteria; kingdom Bacillati; phylum Actinomycetota; class Actinomycetes; order Micrococcales; family Microbacteriaceae; genus Microbacterium; species Microbacterium sp. CFBP9023. Next base: position 589,846 of record NZ_JAXCWI010000002.1, read on the forward strand.
GGTGCTCGCCGACACGGGAGCGCTGCTGCGGCTTCCCCAGCTCGCGATCCACCTCGACCGCGAGGCGAACACGGGCCTCGCGCTCGACAAGCAGTTCCAGACGCAGCCGGTCTGGGGCCTCGGCGACCCGACCCAGGAGGACATCCTGGCCGAGCTCGCCGGTTCGGCCGGCGTCTCGGCATCCGACATCCGCGGTTACGACGTCCTGATCTCCGACACAGCGCGCGGCGCGATCTTCGGCAAGGACCGCGCGTTCTTCGCTTCCGGCCGACTCGACGACCTCGCCTCGGTGCACGCCGGCGTCGTCGCGCTCGAGAAGATCGATACGGCAGTCAGCGGACCGATCGCGATCCTCGCGGCGTTCGACCATGAAGAACTGGGCTCCAACTCCCGCTCCGGCGCGGGCGGCCCCCTGCTCGAAGACATCCTCGGCCGCGTCTACGACGCGCTCGGCGCCGACGCCTCCGAGCGTCGACGCGCGTTCTCCGCGTCGTGGTGCCTGTCGAGCGACGTGGGCCACTCGGTGCACCCGAACTACGTGCACAAGCACGACCCCGTCGTGCAGCCGGTGCTCGGCTCGGGACCGATCCTCAAGCTCAACGCCAACCAGCGCTATGCGACGGATGCCGTCGGCTCCGCCGCCTGGCGCGGCTGGTGCGAGACCGCCGACGTGGTCACGCAGGAGTTCGTGTCGAACAACAACGTGCCGTGCGGCTCGACGATCGGCCCGATCACGGCCACGCGTCTCGGCATCCGCACGGTCGACGTCGGCATCCCGATCCTGTCGATGCACTCGGCGCGCGAGCTCGCCGGCGTCTCGGACCTGCACGACCTCACCCGCGTCGCCGGAGCTTTCTTCGCCGGCTGAGCCCTGCCGACGCCCTCGCGGGCCCTGCGCAGTGCCAGGATGATGGCATGACGGACATCAAGCCTGCTCTCATCGAGCGCGCGGGCATCGAGATCATCCCCGAATCCGAGCGCACCGCGAAGCCGAGCGACCTCTTCTGGCCGTGGTTCGCGGCGAACGTGTCGGTGTTCGGCATGTCGTACGGCTCGTTCGTGCTGGGCTTCGGCATCTCGTTCTGGCAGGCGACCCTCGTGTCGATCATCGGCATCGTCGTGTCGTTCCTCCTGTGCGGACTGATCGCGATCGCCGGCAAGCGCGGTTCGGCGCCCACCATGGTGCTGTCCCGTGCGGCGTTCGGCGTGCAGGGGCAGAAGGTTCCGGGCATCGTCTCGTGGCTGACGTCGATCGGCTGGGAGACGTTCCTCGCGATCATGGCCGTGCTCGCCACGGCCACCGTCATCACGCAGCTCGGCGGTGACGGCGACAGCATCGCGCTGAAGATCACCGCCACAGTGATCGTCGCCGCGCTCATCGTCGCGGCATCCGTGCTCGGCTATCACACGATCATGAAGCTGCAGTCGGTGCTCACCTGGGTCACCGGCATCGTGACGGTGCTCTACATCGTCCTCGCCGCTCCGAGCATCGACATGGCGGCCGTCCTCGCGCGTCCGGACGGCGGGATCGGACAGGTCACCGGCGCACTCGTCATGGTCATGACCGGCTTCGGCCTCGGCTGGATCAACATCGCCGCCGACTGGTCGCGATACCAGAAGCGCACGGCATCCGACGGGGCGATCGTCCTGTGGAACACGATCGGCGGCTCGGTGGCTCCCGTGATCCTCGTCATCTTCGGTCTGCTGCTCGCCGGATCCGACGACGAGCTCAGCGCGGCGATCGCCGCCGACCCGATCGGCGCGCTCGCGACGATCCTGCCCATCTGGGTGCTCGTTCCGTTCCTGCTCACCGCCGTGCTGGCGCTCGTCTCCGGCGCGGTGCTGGGCATCTACTCCTCGGGCCTCACGCTGCTGAGCCTCGGCATCCGCATCCCCCGCGCGTCCGCGGCGGCGATCGACGGCGTGATCCTCACGATCGGCACGATCTACGTCGTGTTCTTCGCGACCGACTTCCTCGGTCCGTTCCAGAGCTTCCTCATCACGCTGGGCGTGCCGCTGGCGTCATGGGCCGGCATCCTGATCGCCGACATCCTGCGTCGCAAGAAGGATTACGACGACGAGGCGCTCTTCGACAGCCGCGGCCGCTACGGCGCGTGGGACTGGATCTCGATCGGCACCATGGTGATCGCGAGCGTGATCGGCTGGGGCTTCGTGCTCAACGGATTCGCGGATGCGGCGCCATGGAACAACTGGCAGGGCTACCTGCTCGGCCTCGTCGGGGGTGTCGACGGCGACTGGGCGTATGCCAACCTCGGGGTCTTCTTCGCCCTCGTGCTGTCGTTCGTCGTGACCTGGTTCGCCCGGGCCGGAAAGATCCGCGCGCAGGAGGCCTCGGCGTGAGCGACGGTCCCTGGCTGATCGTGATCGATCCTCAGCAGATCTTCGCGTCGCCCGGATCTGCGTGGGGATCGCCGTTCTTCGCCGACACGATGCCGCGCATCCGCGAGCTGGCCACGGCTTTCGGCGACCGCGTGATCGTCACGCGCTGGATGCCGACGGCAGACCGCTCGACCTCCTGGGGCGCCTACTTCGCCGCGTGGCCGTTCGCCGACCAGCCGCCGACGGATCCGCTGTTCGACCTCGTCCCCGATGCGGCCGGGCTGTCGCCGCATCCGACTCTCGACCTGCCGACCTTCGGCAAGTGGGGCGCAGAGATCGAGGCGGTCGTCGGCCGAGGGGCGCACGTCGTGCTGGCGGGTGTCGCGACCGACTGCTGCGTCATCTCGACCGCACTGGCCGCAGCGGATGCCGGAGCGCACGTCACCGTGGTCGGCGACGCCTGCGCGGGATCGACGGCGGAGAATCATGCGGCCGCGATGCAGGTGATGGGTCTCTACCCGCCGCAGATCACGATCAGCGACACCGCCTCCGTGCTGTCGGGGCTCTAGATCTCCGCGCGCACCGCGGCCGCGATGTCGGCGGGCGACCCCCGCCACGGAGCTCCGTGCCCGGGCAGCACCCATGATGCCGACACGGCAGCCAGCCTGTCGAGAGACGCGATGGCCTCGGTCGGCTCATCCGTGAACGGCGCGGGCTGAGGACCGACCTGCCCCGTCAGCACATGGCGCGTGGTGAGGGCGTCGCCGACGAACACCGCGTCCGCTGCGGGAATGTGCACCGCGATGCTGCCCGGTGAGTGTCCCGGCATCCCGATGACGACCGGAGATCCCGGCAGGTCGAGCACCTCGCCGTCGGCGACCGTCATGACGTCGGTGACATGGCGCGTGCGCAGCCCGTTCTTGCGCACGCCGTAGGCGAGAAAGCCGAGCAGTGGACCGACGCGAGCGGGTCCCATCGGGGTCTTCGGCTTCTCACCCGTGCGCACGCGGTGCGCGTCGGCGCTGTGGATGAAGACCGGCACGTCTGCTTCGCTGCGCAGCCGCTCGGCGAACCCGATGTGGTCGCTGTCGCCGTGGGTCAGGACGAGGCCCCTGATGTCGGAGAGCGGGCGCCCCAGTTCTGCGAGGGTGCGCTGCAGATCGTTCCAGTGGCCGGGCAGCCCGGCGTCGACGAGCGTGATCCCCTCGGGCAGATCGATGAGATATGACGCGACGATATCGTTGCCGAGTCGATGCAGGTGCGGTGCGAGCTTCATGGCCGTTCCCTTCGCGGTGGCTTGTGATGGCTAGACTACGTAGCTATCATAGCTAATGTCAATAGCCATGAAGGAGACCCGGATGCCGACCCCCGAACGAACCTCGCTGGCGGCCATCATCGACGCCGGTCGCGACATCCTCGAGTCCGCCGGACCCGCGGGACTCACCATGCAGGCGGTCGCCGAGCGGGTGGGCGTCCGCGCACCTTCCCTCTACAAGCGGATCCGCGATCGTGACGCTCTGCTCTCCGCAGTGGCGGAGGCCTCGGCCGACGCGCTGACGGTCAGGCTCGACGCCGCAGGCGACGAGCTCCCCCTCCTCGCCACCGCATACCGCACCTTCGCGCACGAGCGCCCGCACGCGTTCCGCCTGCTGTTCACCGCCTCCGCGCCCGAAGACGCCCTGCACCGGACGTCTGTTCCGGTGCTGCGCTCATGCGCCGCTCTCGTCGGGCCGGATCGGGCGCTCGATGCGGCCCGGCTCTTCACCTCCTGGGCGACCGGGTTCCTGCAGATGGAACTCGCCGGAGCCTTCCGTCTGGGCGGCGACGTCGACGAGGCGTTCGACTACGCGGTGGAGCGCATACTCGCGGGACTGACCGCCTGAGAGGTCGGAGCACCCCGCTCGGTGGCCTGCCGATCTCACCGCTCGGCGAGCGGCTGCGCCGAAGAGCAACCGGAATACTGCCAAGATGATGCGCGGAGAGGGGTTTCCATGACCGCGAGCGCGCACGACGACGGATCCGTCCACCCGACGAAGGGTCGTCGCCCCTGGCATCGCACGAAGGTGGCGGTCGGAATCGTGCTGATCGTCGTCGCCGTGGTGACGATCATCGGCGCGCTCACCCCCTGGCCGTCCGCGATGGCCATCCGCGCGGTGTTCACCCGGGGCGGCGACGAGACTGCCGCCGAGATGGACAAGCACGTGCCCGACACCGAACTCACCGAGAAACTCGATCTCGCGTATGCGGACGGCGGCGCCGACACCACGATGGACGTCTTCACACCGGCATCCGCCACGGGCCCGCTTCCGACCGTCGTCTGGATTCACGGCGGCGCCTGGATCTCGGGATCGAAGGAGAACGTCGACCCGTACATGCGGATCCTCGCTGCGGAGGGCTACACGACCATCGCCGTGAACTACACCATCGGACCCGAAGGGGTGTATCCGCTCGCCGTGCACCAGCTCAACGACGCGCTCGCCTACATCGACGCGCACGCCGACGAGCTGGGCGTCGACCCGACCCAGATCGTGCTCGCGGGCGACTCCGCCGGAGGTCAGCTGGCCAGTCAGATGGCGACGCTCATCACGAGCCCCGACTACGCCGAGATCATGGACGTCACCCCGGCGCTCGAGGCCGAGCAGGTGGTGGCGACCGTGCTGAACTGCGGCGTCTACGACCTGGCCGCACTCGCGACGCTCGACGGCATCGCCGGTTGGGGGCTGAAGACCTCGATGTGGGCGTACTCAGGCACCAAGACCTGGGCCGAGGACTCGACCGGTGCCACGATGTCGACGATCGACTGGGTCACCGAGGACTTCCCGACGACCTACATCTCGGGCGGCAACGGCGACGGTCTCACCTGGCTGCAGTCGATCCCCATGGCCCAGCGGCTCGACGCGCTCGGCGTCGACGTGACGACCCTCTTCTGGCCCGCGCCGCACGAGCCGCAGCTGCCCCACGAATACCAGTTCCATCTCGACATGCCGGATGCGCAGACGGCCCTGCAGAAGACCATCGACTTCCTGGACGCGCACACCACCCGCTGACGGGGGCGGAGTCGGCGTGGGCCGTCTTTCGTGTCCCGCTGCCTACTTCATCGTGTCGAGGATGCCGACGAGGTCGTCGAACGTGGTGAGCGGATTGAGGATCGCGAAGCGGGTGTTCGGGCGGCCTCCGTGCGAGCTCGGCACGACGAACGCACGCTGCGAGTCGAGGAGCTCGTCGGACCACCGGTCGTAGTCGCCGCGTTCCCAGCCCTCGCGTTCGAAGACGACGACCGACAGCTGCGGGTCGCGCACGAGACGGAGCTCGGGCCGCGCGGCGATCTCGGCGGCGATCCGCTGCGTCAGAGCGAGCGTCGCGCTCACGGCCTCGCGATAGGCCGTCACTCCGTAGGTCGCGAGCGAGAACCAGAGCGGCAACCCTCGGGGGCGCCGGGTGAGCTGGATCGAGTAGTCCGACGGGCTGAAGTCGCCCGCGTCGGTGAGCGTGTCGAGGTATTCGGCGTGCTGGGTGTGCGCGCGACGACCCGCATCGGGGTCACGGTAGATCAGCGCGCAGCAGTCGAAGGGCGCGAACAGCCACTTGTGCGGATCGACGATCACCGAGTCCGCTCGCTCCACCCCGGCGAAGACACCCCGGGCCTCGGGGGCCAGCATGGCGGTCAGCCCGTACGCGCCGTCGATGTGCAGCCAGAAGTCGAACTCGTCCTTCAGCGCGGCGATGCCGGCGATGTCGTCGACGATGCCGAAGTTGGTCGAGCCGCCGGTGGCGACCACAGCGCAGATCTCGTCGCCGTGCTCGGCGAGTGCGTCGCGCACCGCGTCCGCCCTCAGCACGCCGTCGTCTCCGGCCGGCACGAGCAGCACGTCGGCGTCCATGACCTTCGCCGCCGACTTGTTCGAGGAGTGCGCCTCGACGCTGCACACGACCTTCCAGCGACGAGGCAGCTCCTTGCCCGCGTCGAGCAGCTTCGCCTTCGCCGCCTCGCGCGCCGCGACGAGTGCCGACAGGTTGCCGATCGTGCCACCCTGCACGAACACCCCGCCCGCGGTGTCGGGAAGGCCGAACTCGGAGGCGAGGAACGACAGCACCTCGTTCTCGGCGTGCACGGCTCCTGCGCCCTCGAGCCAGCTGCCGCCATAGAGGCCGGATGCCGAGACCACGAGGTCGAACGCGATCGACGCGATGGTCGGCGCCGTCGGGATGAACGACAGATACGCCGGGTGGCTCGTCGTCAGGCAGGCGGGAGCGAGGATGTGCTCGAACACGCTGAGCGCCCGCTGCGATCCGAGACCCGCATCGGTGATCGTCGTGCCGACCAGACGGTCGAGCTCGGCGGGCGACTGGGGCTTGTCGAGCGGCACATCGGCCGCGAGCATCCGCCGGCGCGAGTAGTCGAGCACTGCATCGACGATCGCCGTCGATTCGGCCGAGGCCGCGTGCATGCGTTCTGCTCCCATGAGCTGTCCTTACCTGAGGGTTTCTGCGGGCTGTGCGGGCTGTGCTGCCCGTCGTGCTGCGCCGGGCTCGAGATCGTCCGACACCGGAACGGAGGGCTCCGGCACGTCCGTCACGGGGACATCGAGCACGGCGGAGAGGGTGCGGCGAGCGAGTGCCGCCCGATCGCGCGGCGCCCAGTGCACGAGCGAGTGGGCGCTCATCCCGTCGACCATGGCGAGCAGCATCCACGCCGACGAATCGGGATCGACCCGCACTGCCGGATCTTCGGCGATCGCCCGGGCGATGAGGTCTTCGAGGGCGCTGTGCCAGAGGTCCATCTCGGTGCGCACCCGGGTGCCGAGCGCCTCGTTGCGGGCTCCGAGCGCCCACGACTGGACCCACACCATCGCCACGTCGTCGCGCGAGTCGTCGAGCAGCGTCTCGATGAGACGCAGCAGATTCGTGCGCAGGTCGACAGTCGGGTCGTAGGAGGAGATGACCTCTTCGCGCTCGGCCGCGACGATCGTCGTGAAGACCTCGGCGACGAACGACTCCATCACGGGCCGGTAGTGGGCGACGAGAGCGGGAGTGACGCCGACCCGCGCAGCGACGGCGCGCACGGTGAGGGCCTCGAGGCCGCTCTCCGAGGCGAGCGATACGGCGCCGTCGAGGATCGAGCGTTCGCGCTCCTCCGGCGGCAGCCTGCGCGGTGCGGCGGCTCTTGACGTGGTCTTCATCACGGGTTACCGTATCACTCGTTGATCGCGTGTTCAATAGCGACGGCGACTCTCGTTGCCGCGGTCGTGATCAGCAGCGAGGGAGACAACCATGGCCTGGCACATGCCCGCCGAGACCGCACCGCACGACCGCACCTGGATGGCGTTCCCCGCCGAGGGGCCGACGCTCGGCGAGACGGCGGCCGAGCGCGACGAGGGCTACGAGACCTGGACCGCCGTCGCCCATGCGGTCGCCGAGTTCGAGCCGGTCACGATGATCGTCGACCCGGCGGAGATCGCCCGCGCCCGGCGGATGCTCAGCGGTGCCATCGACATCGTCGAGGCGCCGGTCGACGAGTTCTGGATGCGCGACTCCGGGCCGACGTTCGTCATCGACGACGAGCGACCCGGCGTGCTCGGCGCGGTGGACTGGATCTTCAACGGGTGGGGCGCACCGGCCTGGGCGCAGTGGCAGAAGGCGGCGCAGCACGCGCGCATCATCGCCGGGGCCGTCGACGCCGAGCTCGTGAGCTCGACCCTCGTGAACGAAGGCGGCGGAATCCACGTCGACGGCGAGGGCACCGTGCTGCTCACCGAGACCGTGCAGCTCGATCCGCGCCGCAATCCCTACGCCGACAAGGCCCGCGTCGAGGCCGAGATGGCCCGCACTCTCGGCACCTCGAAGGCCGTGTGGCTGCCCCGGGGCCTGACCCGCGACTACGACGACTTCGGCACGAACGGCCACGTCGACATCGTCGCGACGATCGTCTCCCCCGGTCGGCTGCTGCTGCACGATCAGCAGGATCCCGCGCACCCCGACCACGAGGTCACCCGCGAGCTGCGCGCGCACCTCGGCGATCAGACCGATGCCGCCGGTCGCCGCTTCGAGATCGTCGACCTGCCCGCGCCCGCGACCCTGCGCGACGACGAGGGGTTCGTGGACTGGAGCTACGTCAACCATCTGGTCACCAACGACGGCGTCGTCGCGTGCGGTTTCGGCGACGAGAAGGCCGATGCCGCCGCGAGGGCCATCCTCGCCGACGTCTATCCCGGCCGCCGGGTCGTCACCGTCGACGCGCGCCCGCTGTTCGACCGCGGCGGCGGCATCCACTGCATCACCCAGCAGCAGCCGAGTGTGGGGGTGTTCGCATGATCGACGTGGTCGAGGCCTCGATCGCCGACCTGCGGCGAGCGCTGGAGACGGGCGCTGCCACCTCCGTCGAACTGGTCGACGCCTACCTCGCGCGCATCACCGCCTACGACGGCCCCGATACGGACACGGCTCTGAACGCGATCGTCGTCGCGAATCCCGAGGCGCGCACGGAGGCCGAGTCATCGGACGCGAGACGTGCCCGTGGCGAGACGCGGGGGCCGCTCGACGGCATCCCGTACACGGCGAAAGACAGTTATCTCGTGCGAGGGCTCACGGCGGCCGCCGGCAGCCCCGCCTTCGCCGACCTCGTCGCGCAGCGCGACGCGTTCACGATCGAGCGCCTGCGGTCGGGAGGCGCGATCTGCCTCGGGCTGACCAACATGCCGCCGATGGCGAACGGCGGCATGCAGCGCGGCGTCTACGGCCGCGCCGAGAGCCCCTACAACGCCGACTTCCTCACCGCGCCCTTCGCCTCCGGGTCGTCGAACGGCTCGGGCACGGCGACGGCTGCCAGCTTCGGCGCGTTCGGTCTGGGCGAGGAGACCTGGTCGAGCGGTCGCGGCCCGGCCACGAACAACGCCCTGTGCGCCTACACGCCCTCACGAGGCGTCATCTCGACGCGGGGCAACTGGCCGCTCGTGCCGACGATGGATGTCGTCGTGCCGCACACCCGCACCATGGCCGATCTTCTCGAGGTGCTCGATGTGATCGTCGCCGACGACGCCGAGGTCCGCGGCGATTTCTGGCGCGCACAGCCGTGGGTGTCACTGCCGCAGTCCTCCGAGGTCCGCCCCGCGTCGTACCGCGCGCTCTCCACCGATGCGGCGGCAGCTCTCGACGGCGCTCGCATCGGAATCCCGCGCATGTACATCAACGCCGACTCCGACGCGGGCACCGCCGACGATGCGGGCATCGGCGGCCCGACCGGCCGGCGCATCGCGACGCGTCCGTCCGTGATCGACCAGTGGCAGGCGGCCCGACGGAGCCTCGAGGCGGCCGGCGCGACGGTCGTAGACGTGGACTTCCCGGTGGTGTCGAACTACGAGGGCGATCGACCCGGCGCCCCGACCATCGCCACCCGCGGGCTCGTCACGCCGGAGTACCTGCACCGCGAGATCGTCGACCTGTCGGCCTGGGCCTGGGAGGATTTCCTGCAGGCGAACGGCGACCCGCGGCTGCACACTCTCGCGGAGGTCGACGGGGCATCGATCTTCCCCCACCCTGAGGGTGCACTGCCCGACCGCTACACCGGCTTCGACGACGACATCGCCGAGTACCCGGAATGGGTGCGCGAGAACCCCGGCGTCGGATTCGAGGACATGCCCGAGCTGCCTGACGGCCTCCGCGGACTCGAGGAGACCCGCCGGGTCGACCTCGAGCAGTGGATGGACGAGCTCGAGCTCGACGCGGTCGTCTTCCCCGCGGTGGCCGACGTCGGGCCGGCTGACATGGATGTGAACGAGTCATCCGCCGACCTCGGCTGGCGCAACGGCACCTGGATCGCGAACGGCAACCTGACCATCCGTCATCTCGGCATTCCGACCGTGACGGTGCCGATGGGTCTGATGGCCGACATCGGCATGCCGATCGGCCTGACGTTCGCCGGCCGCGCCTACGACGACTCGTCGCTGCTGCGACTCGCGGCCGGGTTCGAAGCCGTCGGCGCACCCGGCGAGCGGCGTACTCCCCCGCTGCGCACGTCGAGGCTCTGACCTCGGCGGAGCCGGTCCCACCGCGCGACATTTCACTATTGTGACGCTCGCCACGATTGTTATATGTTCTTCCTGTCCGTCACGACAGGAAGCGACCCATGAGCACCGAGAACAACGAGCGCGAGCTCGAGGCCGGCATCGTCACCGATCTGTCCGGACGCATGACGTACGGGTCGTATCTGTCGCTCGACCAGCTGCTCACCGCCCAGAATCCCGTCAGCGTCCCGGAGCACCATGATGAGCTGCTGTTCATCATCCAGCACCAGACGACCGAGCTCTGGCTCAAGCAGCTGCTGCACGAGCTGTCGTCCGCACGCCAGCTGCTCGCGAGCGACGACCTCCGTGAGGCGCTGAAGAGGGTCGCGCGCGTCAAGCGCATCCAGGACGTCATGACCCAGCAGTGGGCGATCCTCGCGACGCTCACGCCCACCGAGTACGCGCAGTTCCGCGGAGCGCTCGGCAATTCCTCCGGCTTCCAGTCGGTGCAGTACCGCGCCGTCGAGTTCGCGCTGGGCAACAAGAACGAGAAGATGCTGAGCGTCTTCAGCGACCACCCCGCGAACCTCGCGCTGCTCACCGCCGAATGGCACAAGCCGACGCTCTATGACGAGTTCCTGCGCTACGCCTCGCGACGCGGCCTCCCGATCCCGACCGAGATCCTCGACCGGGACGTGCGTCTCCCCTACCGCGAGACGCCCGCACTCGTGCCGGCCATCCGCGAGATCTACCAGAACCACCAGCAGCACTGGGATCTGTATGAAGCGTGCGAAGACCTCGTCGATCTCGAGGACAACTTCCAGTTCTGGCGCTTCCGTCACCTCAAGACCGTCGCGCGCACGATCGGCATGAAGGTCGGCACCGGCGGCTCGAGCGGAGTCGGATTCCTGCAGCGAGCCCTCGACCTGACGTTCTTCCCCGAGCTCTACACCGTGCGCACCGAGATCGGCGGCTGATGCACGCGGCGACCTTCTTCGACGGCGAAGGATGGCGCGACGGCATCATCGACCGCGACGGCGAGCGGATGCGACTCCGCGCCGAGCCTCCCGCCGGCGATCTGCCCCGTCTGGCCGGCGTGGTCATCGGCGGCTTCACCGACCACCACGTGCACCTTCAGCTCGTCGACCACACGCTGCTCGCGAGCTCGACCCTGGGCCGCGTGGTCGACCTCGGGGCGGACCCGGCCGTCATCGAACCGCTGTCCCGGGCATCGTCGCCCCACGACTTTGGAGATCTGCGCCACACCATCCCGGATTATGCGGATGTCCGCCGAGCCGACGCGGGGATTCCGGAGTTCCGGCGAACCGACGCCTCGCACCGTGTCCAGGTCGACTTCGCCGGCGCATTCCTCACTCCCGTCGGCGGGTACCCGAGTGACCGCGACTGGGCCCCGACAGGATCCTTCCGCGAGATCACGGACGCAGAGACGGCGCGCGCGGCCGTCACCGCGATGGCGGATGCCGGAGCATCCTGCATCAAGGTGGCGAGCAACGCCACCGCAGGCCCCGTCTTCGACGACGACCTGTTCCGCACGATCGTCGACGCCGCCTCGGCCCGCGGGCTGTCCGTGGTCGCCCATGCCGAGGGACCGGGCCAGGCGCAGCGCGCCGCTCGCCTCGGGGCCGCCCGTCTCGCCCATACACCGTTCACCGAACGGCTCGCCGACGACGAGATCGCCCGACAGGCGGCATCCGTCTCGTGGATCTCGACGCTCGCGATCCACGATGCGGACAGCGAGGAGCGAGCCACCGCGGTCGACAACGTCCGCCGCTTCCACGCCGCCGGCGGAATGGTGCTCTACGGCACCGACATGGGCAACGGTCCGACGCCCGTGGGCCTGAACCCCGCCGAGCTCGCAGCGCTCCGCGAGGCAGGCATCGCGGGCGATGACCTCCTGCGCGCTCTCGCGCCACAGGACCTGCTCGATCCCGCAGCTCTGCTCCTGAGACTCCCCGGCACCGACGCCGACCCGACACTCGCCCGCCCGCTGACCAGCGCCGATCTGAAGGCATGACATGACCGACTCACCCGAGACCACGACCGCCGCTCCGACCGCCGACCGCACCCTCCTCGACCTCGCGCAGGCTCTCGACGCGGCCGATCCGCTGCACTCGCACCTCTCCGCCTTCGCCGAAGCGCCCGGCGTCGGCGCCTACCTCGACGGCAACTCGCTCGGCCGGCCCCTGAAGGACACCCCCGAGAAGCTCGCCGCATTCGTGCGCGACGACTGGGGCGCGCGCCTGATCCGCTCGTGGGACGAGCAGTGGATGGCCCTTCCGATGGAGCTCGGCGATCGCATCGGACGTGTCACCCTCGGCGCCGCCGCGGGTCAGACCGTGGTCGCCGACTCGACCAGCGTGCTGATCTACAAGCTGATGCGCGCGGCCGCCACCGCCGACCCCTCGCGCACCGAGCTCGTCATCGAGGCGGGCAACTTCCCGACCGACCGATTCATGGCCGAGGGCGTCGCCGCCGAGACCGGCATGACGGTGCGGTGGATCGAGCCCGATCCGGTGCTCGGGGTGCAGATGGCCGATGTGGTCGCTGCGATCTCTGCGAAGACGGCGCTCGTGTCGCTGAGCCACGTCGACTACCGCTCCGGCGCCCTCGCCGATATGCCGGCGATCACCACCGCGGTGCACGAGGTCGGCGCGCTGATGATGTGGGATCTGTGCCACTCGGCCGGCGTGATCCCCATGCAGCTCGACGACTGGGGCGTCGACATGGCCGTCGGGTGCACCTACAAGTACCTCAACGGCGGCCCCGGCTCCCCCGCGTTCGCCTACCTGCGGCGCGAGCATCAGGGCGTGCTGCGCCAGCCGATCCAGGGGTGGTGGAGCGCCGCCGACATCTTCGCGATGGGTCCGCAGTACGAGCCGGCCGGCGACATCCGTCAGCTGCTCAGCGGCACTCCCCCGATCACCTCGATGCTCGCGATGCAGGGCATGCTCGACCTCATCGAGCAGGCGTCGGTCGAGGCGATCCGTGAGAAGTCGCTCTCGCTCACCGATTTCGCGGTCCGCGCCCACGACGAGGTGCTCGCGCCTCTCGGCGTGCGCCTGCTCAGCACCCGCGACGCCGCACAGCGCGGAAGCCACGTGACCATCGGCCACCCCGACTTCCGCGCGGTGACGCAGCGGCTGTGGGCCGACGGCATCATCCCCGACTTCCGCTTCCCCGACGGCATCCGTCTGGGGCTCTCCCCTCTCAGCACGTCGTATGTCGAGACGCTCACCGGCGTCCTCGCCGTGCGCGACGCACTGGAGTCGCATGACCGCTGACCGCGCAGAGGCGACCACAGGCCCCGTGCTCGATGACATCGATGCGCGCCCCGGCAGCACCGCCTCCCTCTTGCGCACTCTGGTCGGGCTGTATCTGCGACCTCTCGGCGGCTGGATCTCGACGGCCGACCTGGTCGCCCTCGCCGGCGATCTCGGGATCCCCACGGCGCAGGCGCGCACCGGCGTCACCCGTCTCAAGCAGAAGGGACTGCTGCTCGCCGAGCGCAGGCACGCGGCCGGGTATCTGCTGAATCCGGATGCCGCGACGATGCTCGAGCGCGGCGATCGGCGCATCTTCGAGATGCGCGAGATGACGGATGCCGACAGCTGGTGCCTCATCTCGTTCTCGATGCCCGAGAGCGCGCGAGCCACCCGGCACCAGCTTCGCCGTCGCCTGCAGTGGATCGGGGCGGGTGTCGTCTCGCCTGCGCTGTGGATCTGTCCGGGGCATCTGCAGGGCGAGGTGCAGGAGATCGTCGACGACCTCGAAGCGAGCGAGTGGGTGACCCTGTTCCAGGCCGGCACGCCGACGACGGCCCGCACACTGCCCGAGGCCGCCGCCGACTGGTGGGACCTCGAGTCGCTGCGCGCCGAGCACCTCGCGTTCCAGGCCTCGCTCGCGACGCTGCCCACCGCGCCGTTCGCCGCGTATGTGCAGCTGCTCGACCGCTGGCGAGTGCTGCCCTACGTCGATCCGGGGCTGCCGCCGTCGATGCTGCCGGCCGAGTGGCCCGGTCGGCGCAGCGTCGCCGAGTTCCAGAGGCTGTCGACAGAGCTGTCGGATGCCGCGTGGCGGCGTGTGCGCGACGTCACGCGACACTCCGCGGCCGGAAGCTCCGCGACCGGCGCCGAGCTCACCGCGGCGGGGCGGTCGTAGCCCGCACCACCAGCCGCGTCGGCAGGATCACGTGCATCTCGTCGACCTCCTGCCCCGCGAGCAGCGTGAACACCATGTCAGCCGCGACCGCGCCGAGTCGCCGCATCGGCTGCTGGATGGTCGTGAGCGGCAGCGCCCTTCTGGTGGCCTCCGGCACGTCGTCGAATCCGATCACCGACAGATCGTCGGGCACCCGCAGACCGAGCTCGTGGGCGACATCGATGACCGCGATCGCGGAGAGGTCGTTGGCGGCGAAGATCGCCGTGGGACGCGAGTCGCCGCTCAGCATGATGCGGGCGGATTCCCTGGTCGCGTCGAGCTCGTAGCGACCAACACCGATGAGCGACGGATCGAGGGGGATCCCCGCGTCCGACAGAGCCCTGCGATACCCGGCGTCGCGCAGCCCGGCGGAGCGCAGGTCGGGGCGACCGGCGAGGAAGCCGATGCGGCGGTGGCCCAGTTCGATGAGGTGTCTGGTCGCGACGAGCGCGCCTCCGAAGCTGTCCGACTCGACCGTGGGCAGGTCGGCCCGGCCCGTGTGCGGGTCGATCGCGACGACGGGGATCTCGGTGCCGGCGCTGACGACCGTGGGCGTGACCATGATCGCGGCGTCGATGAGCGTGCCGGAGAGCCTGCTCAGGGATCGGCGTTCCCATCCGTCGCCCGCGCCGAGGTGGGAGCCGCTGTACGCGAGCAGATCGAAGGAGGTGTCGTGCACGGCCGAGCCGACGCCCTTCAGGATCTCGGCGCTGAAGGGTTCGAAGTCCGCCAGCAGCACGCCGATCACACCGGTGCGCCGCGCGCGCATGCTGCTCGCCACGAGGCTCGACTCGTAGCCGAGCTCCTTCACCGCGTCGAGTACGCGCTGCACCGTGGCATCCGCGATCCCGTACCGACCGTTCACCGCCTTCGAGACGGTCGACACAGACACTCCCGCCGCTTTCGCGACGTCATGGATCGTCGTGCGTGCCCCCATGAGACGCCAGCGTAGTCTCCCGCCGATCGCGATGGAAACTGTTTTCGAAAACGTTTGACGATCGAGCGCGTCCGCCGGAGACTCATGCCACTGCGGTCTCACCAGAGTGTCCGCAGGCGCCCCGCAGTGACGCGGCGCGCAACTCGATGAGGAGAACGATCACATGAACAGCAGAAGGCTCCCCCTCGCCTCCGCAGTCACGGTCCTGGCCGTCGGAGCGCTCGCGCTCTCGGGCTGCACCGCGGACTCGTCCGGCTCCGGAGACGGCGGCGACACCAGCATGACCCTGTGGCACAACTCGACGACGGGCCCCGGAGTGGAGTTCTGGGAACAGACCGTCGCGGATTTCGAGAAGGACAACCCGGGCGTCACGATCGAGATCCAGTCGATCCAGAACGAGGATCTCGACGGCAAGCTGCAGACCGCCCTCAACTCCGGCGACGCCCCCGACATCTTCCTGCAGCGCGGTGGCGGCAAGATGGCGGCGATGGTCAAAGCCGGCCAGCTCAAGGATCTCACCGACGCCATCGACGGCCCGGCCGCCGACGAGATCCCCGATGCGTCGTACTCGGCGAACAGCCTTGACGGCAAGATCTACGCCATGCCCGTCGCCGTGTTGCCCGGCGGCCTCTTCTACAGCCAGGACCTCTTCGACCAGGCCGGCATCACCGAGAACCCGACGACCCTCGAGGAGCTCGAGGTCGCCACCGAGGCGCTGAAGGCGGAGGGGATCGACCCGATCGCACTCGGCGCCAAGGACGCCTGGCCCGCCGCGCACTGGTACTACTGGCTGGCGCTGCGCGAATGCAGCTCGGACACCCTCGCCGCCGCGGCGGACGAGATGGACTTCAGCGACGACTGCTGGGTGCGTGCCGGTGAGGACCTGCAGGCGTTCGCCGAGACCGAGCCCTTCAACTCCGGATTCCTGACGACTCCCGCACAGCAGGGCGCGGGCAGCTCGGCCGGCCTCATCGCGAACCACCAGGCCGCCATGGAGCTCATGGGCGCCTGGAACCCCGGCGTCATCGGCTCGCTCACCCCTGATCAGAAGCCGCTGGCCGACCTCAGCTGGTTCCCGTTCCCCGAGGTCGAGGGCGGAGACGGCGAACCCGGCTCCATGATGGGTGGCGTCGACGGCTACTCGTGCTCGGTGGATGCACCGGACGCCTGCGTCGACTTCCTGAACTACATCGGCACCTCGGACGTGCAGACCGCGTACTACAAGGCGTTCAACGCCCCGCCCGTCAACACGGTCGCTCAGGAGGCCGTCACCGAGCCCTACCTGCAGACGATCCTCGAGGCGTACAACGCTGCCCCCTACGCGACGCAGTGGCTCGACACCGTCTACGGCCAGAACGTGGGCAACGCGCTGAACGTCGCCGTGGTCGACCTGCTCGCCGGCAACAGCAGCGCGGAAGACCTCGTCAAGGCTGTGCAGGATGCCGCAGCGAAAGCGTGACATGCGTGCCCGGCTGGAAGTGATCCTTCTGGCCGGGCCCGCCCTGCTCGTGTTCCTCGCCTTCGTCATCTTCCCGGTGCTGATGGCGGCGTACTACGGGTTCTTCAGCTGGCAGGGCTACGGCCCTCCCACCGACTTCGTCGGGCTGAAGAACTACCTCACGATCCTCCAGGACCCGCTGTTCCACGACGCGCTCGCGCACAACGGGTTCATCCTGGTGTTCTCCCTCGTGCTCCAGGGCCCGATCGCCATCGTGCTGGCGCTGCTGCTCAACCGCAAGATGCGCGGCCAGTCGCTGATCCGCGTGCTGATCTTCGTCCCGTACGTGATCTCCGAGGTCGTCGTGGGCACGGGGTGGAGCCTGATGCTGCAGACCAACGGCGCGATCAACGCGATGCTGACGAACATGGGCCTCGGGTTCCTCGCCACCGACTGGCTGTCGGATCCCGGCATCGCGATCTGGACGCTGATGGCCATCATCACGTGGAAGTACATCGGCTTCGCGGTCATCCTGTTCCTCGCAGGCCTCCAGGGCATCCCGGAGGAGCTGCACGAGGCGGCGGCGATCGACGGCGCGTCCTACTGGCAGATCCAGTGGCGCATCACTCTGCCGCTCCTGGCGCCGACTCTGCGCATCTGGGCGTTCCTGTCGATCATCGGCTCACTGCAGCTGTTCGACCTCGTCTACATCATCTGGGGCCAGTACATCGCTTCCACCGCGGGTACGTCGACCATGGCGACCTACATGGTCTCCGAAGGCCGCAACGCCGGCAACTATGGCTACGGCAACGCGGTCGCGGTCGTCCTGTTCCTCATCTCGCTCGTGGTCGCTCTCATCTATCAGCGTGCGGTGCTGCGCAAGGACACCGACGGCGCCCTCACGGGTGCCTCGGGTCGCAAGCGCGGCTCCCGGTCGCGCGCGTCGCAGGATGCCGTCCCGCAGGATGCCGTCGCAGACGCAGACGCCGACTCCGGTGCAGACGCCACCACACAGAAGGAGTACGTCCGATGACCGCCACCTCGGTGCTCGTCACCCAGCGACCCGCACGTCTCGGACGCCCGGGTCGAACCGCCACGCCGAAGCTCCCGTGGGCGCATCCGACCGTGTACTTCGTCGCGCTGATCGCCGTCGGACTGATGCTCGCGCCCATCGCATACATCATCACCGGCGGGTTCCGCACGAACGCGCAGATCACGACCGACCCGTCGGGGTTCCCGTCTCCCTGGGTGGTGTCGAACTACCTCGACGTCCTCACCGGCGACGTGTTCTGGCGGCTCGTGGGCAACTCGACGATCGTCGCCCTCGCGACCACCGTGGGCACCGTCGCTCTCGCGCTGATGGCGGCATACGTGCTCGCTCGATACCGGTTCGCCGGTCGCGGCGTGCTCTACGCCTTCTTCGCCGCAGGCCTGATGTTCCCGCTGACCGTGGCGATCACGCCGCTGTACATCGTGGTGCGCAGTCTCGGGCTGATGAACTCGCTCGGCGGAGTGATCCTGCCGCAGATCGCCTTCGCCCTGCCGACGACCATCATCATCCTCGTGCCGTTCCTCCGGGCGATCCCCGATGAGATCGAGGAGGCCGCGTTCATCGACGGATGCAGCCGCATCGGGTTCTTCTGGCGGATGGTGCTGCCGCTCTCCCTGCCGGGAGTGATCACGACCGGCATCCTGGCGTTCATCGGCAGCTGGAACGGCTATCTGCTGCCGCTGTTCATCCTCAACGACGCCTCGGCGTTCACCTTGCCGCTCGGCGTGCAGTCGTTCGCCTCGCAGTACTCGGTCGACACCGCGAAAGTGCTGGCATTCACCTCCCTGTCGATGATCCCTGCGCTGATCTTCTTCAGCCTGTTCGAACGGCGGATCGTGGGAGGGCTGACCGGTGCTGTCAAGGGCTGACACGGTCGCCGTCGCGACCCCGCACGTCGACGAGAACGAGAACGAGAAAGAGAACACGATGTCGCAGTACGCAGGCGCCGCGCCGCGCTCCCCCCGCGTCGAGGAGCTCCTCGCGCGGATGACCCTCGAGGAGAAGCAGGCGCAGCTCGTCGGCTTCTGGGTGGACCAGGGCGTCGAGGTCGTCGCGCCGATGTCGGGCGAGAAGAAGAGCTCGACCCGCTACGAGGACGCCTCGGAGCACGGGATCGGCCACCTCACCCGGGTGTACGGCACGCGTCCGGTCGACCCTGTGGAACGCGCCGAGTGGCTGTGGGCCGAGCAGCGCCGCCTGAAGGAGCAGACCAGACTCGGCATCCCCGCCATCGTGCATGAGGAGTGCCTGACCGGTCTCGCCGTTTGGAAGGCAGCGACCTTCCCGACGCCGCTCGCCTGGGGCGCCGCGTTCGACCCCGAGCTCGTCGAGGAGGTGGGCCGAGCGGTCGGATCATCGATGCGCGCACTCGGGATCCATCAGGGCCTCGCTCCCGTGCTCGACGTCATCCGCGACCCCCGCTGGGGCCGGGTCGACGAGTGCATCGCCGAGGACCCGCTGGTCGTCGGCCGGGTGGGCACGGCGTATGTCCGCGGCCTCCAGTCCGAGGGCGTGCACGCGACCCTGAAGCACTTCATCGGATACTCCGCTTCGAAGGCCGGACGCAATCACGCGCCCGTGAGCGCGGGCGTGCGAGAGATCGAGGACGTGCTGCTCCCGCCGTTCGAGATGGCGATCCACGAGGGCGGCGCCCGCAGCGTGATGAACTCCTACGTCGACATCGACGGCGTTCCCGTCACGGCAGACGCGCACTACCTGACCGGCATCCTGCGCGATCGCTGGGGGTTCGACGGAGTCGTCGTGTCGGACTACTTCGCGGTCGACTTCCTCTACAGCATGCACCGCGCAGCCGCGGACTCAGCGGACGCCGCCAGGCTCGCGCTCACAGCGGGAATCGATGTCGAGCTGCCCTCGCCCGACGCCTTCGTCACGCTCGCCGATCAGGTGCGGGACGGTCGGCTCCCGGTCGAGATCCTCGACAGGGCCGTGGGCCGGGTGCTTGCGCAGAAGGAGGAGCTCGGGCTGCTGGATGCCGACTTCGACACCCCTCCGACCGCGATCGACCTGGATCCGGCAGAGCACCGTGCGCTCGCGCGCCGTCTCGCCGAGGAGTCGATCGTGCTGCTGAGCAACGACGGATCCCTGCCGCTCGCGCCCTCGACCACCGCGAGGATCGCCGTGATCGGGCCGAACGCCGACAGCGCCGAAGCGCTGATGGGGTGTTACTCGTTCGTCAACCATGTGCTCGCGCATCACCCCGACACCCCCGCAGGCATCGATCTGCCGACGGTCGCCGGCTCGCTGCGCGACGAGTTCCCCGCCGCCGAGATCGTCTCGGCGATCGGATGCGATGTCGAGGGCTCCGATCGCTCCGGCATCCCCGCCGCGGTCGACGCCGCCTCCGCTGCCGACGTCGCCGTCGTCGTGGTGGGCGATCGCGCCGGCCTCTTCGGACGAGGCACCGTGGGCGAGGGCAACGACGTCGAGGACCTCGAGCTCCCCGGCGTCCAGCGCGAGCTGGTCGAGGCCGTCGTCGCGACCGGCACTCCTGTGATCCTCATCGCGATGACCGGACGTCCGTACGTCCTCGACTGGGCGCTGCCGACCCGTGCGGGCGCCGCCGGGACCATGACCGGCCTCGGAGCGGTCGACGGCTCGACTGTGGCGAACGAGGCATCCGCGGGCATCCCCGCGGCTGTGCTGCAGACGTTCTTCCCCGGCGAGGAGGGCGGCCCCGCGATCGCTCGGCTGCTGAGCGGTCGCGTCGCTCCGTCGGGTCGGCTGCCGGTATCGCTGCCGCGTTCGGCGGGAGCGCAGCCGTACTCATATCTGCACCCCGTGCTGGGCGGGCTCACGGATGTCACGAGCGCCGACTCCACGCCCGTGCGGCCCTTCGGCTTCGGTCTCAGCTACACGACCTTCGCCCACGATCAGCTCACCGCACCCGCATCGGTCACCTCGGGGGAGAACTTCCGGGCGACGGTGCGCGTGCGCAACACCGGCGAGATCGCTGCGACGGACGTCGTGCAGCTCTACGCGCACGACGAGGTCGCGAGCGTGACCCGTCCGGTCGCCCAGCTGCTGGATTTCCGGCGGGTCGCGCTCGCGCCCGGTGCCGAGCAGATCGTCGAGTTCGACGTGCCCATCGACCGGCTGGCCTTCACCGGGCTCGACGGCGTCAAGCGGGTCGAAGCAGGAGCCGTACGCCTGTGGGTCGGCGGCGCCTGTGACGAGGAGGAGACGGTCGCCCGGCTCGAGATCGTGTGAGGCGTCAGTCCTTCACACCCGCGATGAACGCGCTCACGTGCTCCTGGAGCTTCAGGATGCGCATCTCGCGGGCGAGTTCGCGGTCGTAGCCCTCGTACGCGAGCGGCGGCAGCACGCGCACGTTCTGCGAGCATCCGAACTCCGCGCAGACGAGGGTGCCGATGCTGTCGCCCTTGCGGCCGGCCGGACCCGCCTTGCGGGCGACGTACAGCTGCACGTCGTTGCGCAGGGTGACGTCCTCGCACCAGGAACACTGGGCTCTGGCCGTGACGCGCTGCTCGGCGCGCTGCAGGATCACGCCGGTGAGGACGTCATCGACCCAGGCGACGACATAGGAACGTCGAGGGAGCTTGGGGTCGACCCAGCCGAGGTAGTCGAGCTTCTCGACGTCGAGGTCGGCGAAGCCGGCGGGCAGGGTGAGATCGGAGACCTCCTTGCGGGAGGCGTTGATGAAGGAGGCGCGCAGGGTGCGCTCGTCGATGGGACGCATGCGTCGGTGCTTTCGTGTGGGCCGCAGAGGGCGGCGGAAGAGGAATGGAGGGCGGCATCCGCACGGATGCCGGGTACGACGTGGTTCCGGGGACGGGATGTTCCGCCTCCGGCCGATCGTCAGCCTCTGTCCGTGGCGCTGAACGCGCCCACGGCTCCATTCCGCGCTCGATCCGGGATCCGGTGAGCGCTCTTCGACAACAGCACCCCGAGAGTCTACGCCCGTTTGTTTCGGAGCATGTCGGCTCGGGTTTCCTCGCTGCCACGGCCGACCTACTCTTGCCGGAACGTCCGCTCATGAAGGAGACCATCGTGTCCACGCCGCTGAACCGCCTTTCGCCCCTCTCGGTGCGTGAGCGTTCTGCGTGCATGTGCCACCACGGCTTCGCGTGCTCCTCGTTCCAGGCGGGTCACGCGCTGCACCTGATCCAGGCGCGCATCGCATCGGCGACCCCGACCGAGTGGGCCGACGCGATCGTCGAGCACGCCGATGCGGCGACCGGCGAGCTGACCGTGCGCACCCTCGACGGGGCGACTCACGCACTGTGGAACAGCGGCGGCGCAGCGCTCGAGGCTCCTGCGGGCACGCCGATCGCGCTGCACGTGCGCTACGGCGTGCTGGCCGTCGGTCGCACGCAGTTCAACGTCGCGCTCTCCTGAGGGCGCCGTACACCTCGCTGCCGCTCAGGCGGCCGCCATCATCATGTCCTTGACGGCCATGCACGCGTCCATGCAGTCCTTGCAGGTCTGAGCGCACATCTTGCACACCTCGCTGTGGTCGGCGTGCGCCATGCACTCGTCCATGCACGTCTGACACATCGCGATGCAGGCGTCGAGCATCGCCATCATCGACGCAGGGGTCATGCCCTGCATCCGCATCATCGACCGCATCATGGTGTTGCACATGTCCGCGCAGTTCATGCATGCCGGCGAGCAGTCCATCATCTGCGTCGAGCACACCGTGCACGCCTGCTCACAGGCCGAGCACGCGTCCATGCAGGCCTGCATGACCGACATGTCCATGGTCGCCATGTCGGGCATCGACATCATGTTCGAGCGCATGGCGCCCATCATCATCGAGTCCATGTTCTACCGCTTCCTTCGTCGACCGCAGCCGAGGTGAGAGCGGGCAGGACCACCCGCCTGGGGCCAGGCTAGTCGTCGCCGACGTCCGCGTCGACGGGGAGGTGGCGCTGTCACGCCCGACCGCGGTTGTCAATCCCGTGTGCAGGATTCTCGGTCCGTGCGACGGTGGACATCCATTGATCGACTGATGAAAGGAATCGCGCCATGAGTGGAGCAGACGACATCAAGAACGCAGCCGAGAAGGCCGGCGGAAAGATCAAGGAGGGCGTCGGAAAGGCGACCGACAACGAGAGCCTCGAAGCCGAGGGTCGCGCCGACCAGACGAAGGCTTCGGTCAAGCAGGCCGGAGAGAACGTCAAGGACGCCGCACACAACGTCGGCGACGGCCTGCGGGACGCTTCCCGGGACTGATCCCTGAAAACGGAGTGAGGCCCGCCGAAGCGGGCCTCACTGCGTGGATCAGCGGGTGCGGCTGCCGGAGATCGCTCGGATCAACCAGGCGATGACCGCGATGGCCAGCAGCACCAGGCCGACCCACAGGAGGAACTGCAGGGACTGCACGAGCCCGCCGGTGATCGCCAGGATGATGGCGACCACGATGATGATGATCAGCAGGATGTTCATCGGTCTTTCCCTTCTTGGGGGCGCGGGGGAGTGCGCCCATCGGTCACTCAACCTAGACCCCCGGGGCCTGTCACCGGAGGGCCTTGACGCGGGGCTTCCCGCCGTGCGAGAGGAGCAGACGACATGCCAGGACGCAGGAACAACTCACTGAAGGATCCGGAGCTGTACGAAGAGCTCCGCGATGACGGCACCTCGAAGGAGAAGGCCGCCAGGATCTCGAACGCCGCAGCCAGAGACGGCCGCAGCACGGTCGGGCGCCGAGGCGGCGAGCACGGCGACTACGAGGACTGGACCGTCGACGAACTGCGCAAACGCGCCAAGGAGATCGGCCTCACCGGTTACAGCGGCAAGCGCAAGGCCGAGCTCATCTCGGCGCTGCGCGATCATTAGGTCCGCGTCTGTGGCCCGGTTCGGTGTCGAGGAGGAGTTCGTCCTCCTCGACGAGCAGACACTCGTGCCGTCGGCCATGAGTCCTGAGACGCGCGAGCGCATCCTCGACGCGGCGGGCTCCGGTCTCACCCCTGAGTATCTGACCTGCCAGCTCGAGTCGGCGACCGAGCCGTGCCTCACGCGAGCGGATGCCGAGGGGCAGCTGCGTCGCACGAGAGGGATTCTCGGCGAGGTCGCTGCGAAGCAGGGATCGATCGTGGCCGCCTCCGGTACCCCCTTCATCTCGCCCAACCGCCTCGTGGTCTCGTCGTCGCCCCATTACGACGCGGTGTCCGCCCAGCTCGTCGAGATCACGCGTGAGCACGAGGTCAACGGCCTGCACATCCACGTCGAGGTGCCGGACGAGGAGGAGCGCGTCCGCGTGGTCAACCGCGTGCGGGCCTGGTTGCCTCCGCTGCTCGCCATCACCGGCAATGCGCCGTTCGCGCACGGGCGGGATTCGGGCTACGCGAGTTGGCGCAGCATCCTGATCCGCCGACTTCCTGCCTCGTGGAGTCCTCCTCTCTTCCACGATCTGAGCGACTACCGCTCGCACGTCGATCAGCTGGTCTCGATGGGCGCCATCGCCGAAGCCAGCTCGCTGTCATGGACCGTCCGCCTGTCCGAGAGGTTCCCCACCGTCGAGGTGCGCGTCTTCGATGCGCAGCTGACGGTCGACGACACGCTGCTCGCCGTGGCCCTGACTCGCGCGCTGCTGGTGAGCGACGCCCTCGACGACTGTCACGGTCTGAGCCTCGACGCGATCGACGCCTCGCTGTGGACCGCGGCCAGATACGGCACGGATGCTCGCCTCGTCGACCCGGTGAACGGATCGATCGAACCGGCCTGGACGATCGCCGACCGGCTGCTCGAACGGCTGCGCCCGGCGCTCGCCCAGCTCGGCGACGACGATTTCGTGGTCGACGGCCTCGCCCGCCTCCGTTCCGAGGGCACCGGCGCCCAGCGCCAGCACCGCGCCTACGCGGATGACGGCGCCGCCGGACTCCGCGAGCTGTATCGGACGAGCACCGCGACCCGCTGACCGCCCCGGAGGTCTCCTGGCGGCAGTAGTGTCGCCGTGTGGCATCCTCTCGCTTCGCGCCGCTGCAGCGGCTCGTGATATCCGTCGCCGTCCTCGCGTCCTTCGTGACCTTCCTCGACGGCACCGTGGTGACCGTCGCCCTGCCCGCGATCAGCCGAGAGCTCGGCGGCGGCATCACCACTCAGCAGTGGGTGGTCGACGCGTACCTCATCACCCTCAGCGCGCTGATCCTGCTCGCGGGGTCGCTGTCGGACGCCTACGGCCGGGTGCTCGTCATGCGCATCGGCCTGATCGCCTTCGGCGTGGCATCCGTCGCGGTGGCCGCCGCACCCGATCCCCTCATCCTGATCATCGCGCGCGCGGCGCAGGGCGCAGCGGGTGCGCTGCTCGTGCCCAGCTCGCTCGCGCTGATCACGGCGACCATGCGCGCCGACGTGCAGTCGCGGGCGATCGGCGTCTGGACCGCGTTCACGACGGCGGCACAGCTGGTCGGCCCCCTGCTGGGCGGGCTCTTCGTCGACTTCCTCTCGTGGAGATTCGTCTTCCTCATCAACGTGGTGCCGATCGCCGTCACGCTCGTGCTGCTCTCGCGCCTGAAGCTGAAGGAGCACCCCAGCGGTGTGCGGGTCGACTGGCTCAGCGGTGCGCTGTGCGCGATCGGTCTGGGCGCTGTGGTCTTCGCGCTGATCGAGCAGCCGAACCTCGGGTGGCAGTCCCCTGCGATCTGGATGCCCGGCGTCGCCGGAGCGGCGCTGTTCGCCTGGTTCCTCGTACGCCAGCAGCGCTCGGCCTCGCCGCTGATGCCGCTGTCGCTGTTCCGGGTGCGCGACTTCGCCTGGGGCAACCTCGCCACCCTCTTCGTCTACGCCGCACTGTCGCTCAACGGCTTCGTCGTCGGCGTCTACCTGCAGCAGGGCGCAGGTCTCAGTGCCACGGCGGCCGGCCTCGCGAGCCTGCCGATGACGATCCTGATGATCCTCGTCAGCTCGCGCGCCGGATCCTGGGCCGGTCGTTTCGGGCCCCGCATCTTCATGACCGTCGGTCCGCTCATCATGGCGGTCGGCGCGCTGATGCTGCTGCTCGTCCGCGAGGACTTCGACTACTGGTGGCAGGTATTGCCGGCGATGATCGTGCTCGGCCTCGGGCTCTCGCTCACCGTGGCTCCGCTCACCTCGGCGATCCTCGGCGCCATCGACGAATCCCGCTCGGGCATCGCCTCCGCGGTCAACAACGCGGTCTCCCGCGTCGCCGGGCTGCTCGTCGTCGCGATGCTGTCGACCATCATCGGCGGCACGCTCGATCTCGCGGGCTTCCACAACGCGGCCTGGGTCACCGCCGCGCTGCTCGTGCTCGGCGGTGTGGTGTCGTGGATCGGCATCCGCCGCAATCCGGCCGAGGAGGCCGAGGCTCCGGCCGTCGACGGGGCACCCTCGCCGATCGGTTGACGATGTCGGTGGTCGGGCGCACACTGGGGGCATCGTCCTACCGAGCACCCGGAGGTCCACCGTGAGCACGCCCCAGACGCCCCTTCCGCCCGTCGTCGACGTTGACACGTGGCGTCGCGAGCTCGATGCACTGCGCGTGCGTGAGAAGGCGGCGACGCGAGAACTCGATGCGATCGCGGCACAACGACGACGACTGCCGATGGTCGAGCTGCCCGACTACACGCTCGTCGGCGAAGACGGGCCGGTGCGGCTGCCCGAGATCTTCGGCGAGCACCGCCAGCTCATCGTCTACAACCACATGTGGACCGACGGCAATGAGTGGCAATGCCCCGGCTGCACCGGCTTCACGTCGCAGTTCACCCGCCTCGACTTCCTCGAGCGCTACTACGACGCCCGCTTCGTGATCGTGACGAACGGACCGATCGATGAGGCACTGGCCTACCGCGACAGGGTGGGCAACCGCATGACCTGGTATTCGAGCGCCGACAGCACCTTCGGTGCCGACATGGACGCCGGGCCGAACGAGGGCTTCGGCGTGAACGTGCTGCTCCGCGACGGCGACACGGTCTATCGCACGTGGCACACGAACGGCCGTGGCACCGAGCGCATGAGCCAGCTGCAGGGTCTCGTCGATCTGCTGCCCTTCGGCCGACAGGAGGAGTGGGAGGACTCCCCCGCCGGCTGGCCCCAGCATGAGACGTATTCTCAAGGGATGGGTTCGAAAGAGATCGCCGCACTGTACGGGGCCGGCAGCTGAGGCGCGCGACGGTCGAGGTCGCCGCCATCGCCGTGCTGGTCCTCACGCTCACAGGGTGCGTCACGACCATCTCCGACCCTCCGGCGCAGTTCGCCCTTCCCCCCGCGGGAGCGACCCCCGACTATCAGCTCGGCGGCGGCTACGACCCCGCCGACGGAGTCGGCATCGTCGGCCGGGACCGCTCGGATGTGCCCGCCGACGGGCTGTACTCGGTCTGCTATGTGAACGGATTCCAGACCCAGCCGGGCGAGCTCGACACCTGGCCCGACGACCTCGTGCTGCAGAGCGACGGCGAGCCGGTGTTCGACCCCGATTGGCCCGATGAGGCTCTGCTCGACACGTCGACGGACGAGCGCCGCGAGCGCATCGCCGAGATCGCCGGACCGTGGATCGAGGGGTGCGCCGAGTCGGGATTCGACGCGGTCGAGTTCGACAACCTCGACTCGTACACCCGCTCGGACGACGCGCTCACTCTCGACGACAACCTCGCCCTCGCGGCGCTGCTGGTCGACGTCGCCCACGACTCCGGACTCGCGGCCGGGCAGAAGAACGCCGCCGAAGACGCACCGGTGCTGCGCGAGCACGCAGGATTCGACTTCGCCGTCGTCGAGGAGTGCAGCGTCTTCGACGAGTGCGGGGCGTTCACCGACGTCTACGGAGACGCCGTGATCGACATCGAGTACTCCGACGAGCTGCCGCGGTCGTTCGACGAGATGTGCGCCGACGACGACGCCCCCTCGTCGATGGTGCTGCGAGACCGCGACCTCGTCACGCCGTCAGACGACGGGTACGTGTTCGAGACCTGCGATCGCTGACCGTCGCCTCAGCAATGCACATCGATATGCTGGCCCCGTGAGCATGACGGGGGATCACGGTGGCGCCACGCCTGCGGCCTCGCGCCCGGCGCCCGCGCAGGTCGTGCGGCACGCTGCCTCCCGGTGGACGCGCGGGATCGCCGAGCTGCCCCGATGGATCTGGTTCGCCGCAGTCGCGGTCGCCGCCGTGGCCATCGTCGTCGCGGCGATGGGCGGGTTCGCCCGTGCAGAGGCTTCGCCGACGCTGCTCGGCGCGGATGAGGAAGTGCGCACCTCGCAGTACGCGATCACCGTGCTCGACGCCGAGTTCGCCACCGAGGTCGAGTCGGAGTATCTCGAGGCGGAGCCCGGCGAGAAGCTGCTCGTGATGAGCACGCGCATGGAGAATCTCTCGGATGCTCCGATCGGAGTCGGCACCACCGTCGACCGCATAAGCACCGGGTTCGTCAACACCGGCCGTCCGCTTCTCGACCTCGCAGGCGTCCCCGCGAGTGACTCGGTGGCGGTCTGGCGAGCGGACGGGTCATCCGGCCAGGTCATCCTGCAGCCGGGCGTCCCCAGCCAGGTGACCTTCGCCTGGACCATACCCGAGGACGCGTTCCTCGACGGTTCTGTCGCGCTCGACGTGCACGAGGTGCAGATCCAGCGTGGAGCGGTGATCCTCTCCTCACGAGCGGTCACGTGGCGCCCTGCCGCCCTCAGCGCACGCATCTCGGTCACCGCCCAGGAGACACGATGAGACGCGCGACCCCCTGGCTGGTCGGCGCTGCGCTGGTGGTCGCGGCCGGCGCGCTGACCGCCGTCACCCCGACCGATGACGACGTCATCGGTCCGACCGTCGTGCGTGGCGCCTTCGGCGACCCCGTCGAATCCCGCACTCTGATCGCGGCAGCGACGGACGCGACGTTCGCGGACCAGGTGGCGGTGTCCGGTGGCGACTGGAGCGCGGAGGGGAACTGGCTCGTCGTGACGGTGATCGCCTCGGCGCCCCGCACGGAGGTGGATGCCGCCATCCAGCTCGCGACGCTGACGATCGACGATCGCGTGTTCCAGGCCAGCGAGCGACCCGACGCGACGCTGACGTCGACCCCGCTGCGACTCGGCATCGACACGGTCGGGACGCTGGCGTTCGAGCTGCCACCGGATCTGACATCGGGGCAGGCGGACCTGCGTCTCATCTCCTCGTACTTCACCGCCGAGCTCGACGACGTGATCGCCATCCCGTTCGAACTGGACGACCTTCCTCGCACGCCGAGTCTCGAGCTCGATGACCCCGAACTGCGGATCCCATGAGCTGGTGGCGGACGCAGCGGACCGGGCTGATCGCGTTGGCGATCGCGGCCGTCGCGATGGTGGGCGCCACGGCATGGCTCGACATCGCGCCGAGCATCCGGCCGACGGATCGGGTGATCGACGCCGACACGACGGTCGACATCGCCGGACAGACCCTCACGCTCGGGCCCACGGAATGGGCGGAGTTCGAGGCGCCTACGGGGAGCCGCACGCTCAGCGTCCGACTGTCGTCGAGCGGCGGATCCGCGGCATCGCTCTGCGGACAGACGACGCTCACAGAGATCGACGCCGATCGCACCTGGCTCAGCTCTCGCGCAGACCTCGATGTGCCCTACGACGAGGGCGAGAGCTCATGCATCGCCGAGCCGGCGTCGTACCGCATCCTGCTGACCTTCCTGCTTCCCGACGACGCCGATGGCCCGTTCCTGCTCGACGTCGAGGGCAGTGACGACGACCTCGCCCGCTTCCGTATCGAGCCCTGACGGGCGGGTGTCGAGGCCAGACCGGGGCCGGCCGATGACGGCGTCATAGGCCGTGGCGACGATCGCCACCCTGAGCGGTTCGGCGATGGCACCGATGGCGACGGTGACGAGTGGGAAGAACCCCGCCCAGAACGACGATTCGTGGCCCCCGATCAGCAGCAGGACTCCCCGGGTGCCCGCCTGCTCGGCGAAGCCCCACGCGGCGTAGGCCAGTGCGTAGACGCCGAAGAGCAACGGCCCGCCACGCCAGATCACCGCGACGGCAGCCCAGAGGCCTTCGAGTCGCATCACCAGCGTGCGCGCGATGCTCAGGGCCGCCCCTCGCGCCGCTCCCCCGCCGACGCGTGCGAACGGCGGAGTCGAGTCGAAGGTCGTGCCGAAGATCACACCGGCGACCGTGAGCCACGCCGCGGGGACGAGGAGTGCGGCGACGAGGATGCCCGCCAGCCACGTCGCCCCTTCCCATACGGCGGCGATGGGTTCGATGTTCACCGAGAACCAGTCGCCGAGGCTCTGCAGCCACCCGGCCGCCTCTCGTTCACCGAACCAGTCCAGGACGCTGACCCACCACCGTGCGACGAGTGTGAAGAGCATGAAGGTCCACAGCACCTCGGCATAGGTGGCCAGGATGATCGTCCACCGCGGCAGCCGGTCGGCGAAGCGCGTGAAGAGCAGTCGTGCGATCAACGCGATCACGAGCACCGTCACCGGCAGCACGCCGACCGCGATGACACCACCGCGGTCGCCCATCTGGACGAGGTCGTACCCGGAATCGGCCAGCGCGATCGCGCTCGCGATCTGGAAGAACTCGATCTGGTCGGCATCGAGCAGACCCCACGCGGTGTAGAAGGCGAAGAACGGCAGGATCGCGGCGAGAGTCGCGGAGGCGAACTCGCGGAGGCCGCCGGCATCCTCCCTCCGGCTGTGCGGCAAGGAGGGGCGCACAGTGAGATACATCGCGACGTACGCGACGAGTCGGGCGGCGACCGCCAGCGGCAGCAGCAGCAGGCCCCCGAGCGTGGTGTGACCGCCGACGAAGCCGGCGAGCTCGATCAGTACGCGATGCAGCGCCTCGCCCCCGAGATACCAGGCCATGAGCGCAGGCCAGTGTCGGGCGAGGATGCGCCCGAACGTGCGGAGGGCCTGTGACATGTGCCCTACCGTACCGGTGGATCACCGTCGTCGAGCGGCATGAGGACACCGACCCCGGCTCACGCCAGCGGCATACTCCGCGCCACATCGGGCGTCAACCCGGTTCTCACCGCCGCCCTGCGGGGGCACCATGGCGTCGTGAACGCATCGACGTGGACTCCCCGCCGCGCGGTCTCGGCCGCAGTGGCGCTGTTGCTCGCCGCCGCACTCTCGGGCTGCGGCCTGACCATCCCGGCCGACCCGGACGGCACTCTCGCGTCGGCGACCGGCGCTGACCTGAGGGTCGGCGTCTCGGCCGATCCCGGGCTGGTCGACACTGATCGGGACACCCCCACAGGAAGCATCGCCGACCTCGTGACAGGCTTCGCCGACAGCATCGACGCCGACATCGACTGGACCTACGGGTCGGAGGAGACGCTGGTCGGGATGCTCGAGCGCGGCGACCTCGACCTCGTTGCGGGCGGCTTCACCTCTGACACCCCCTGGATCGACAAGGCCGGGGTCACCCGCGGCTATCCCGAGATCGACGGAGCCGACGGTCGCGAGATCGTGATGCTGGTGCCGCTCGGCGAGAACGCGTTCCTCAGCGCTCTCGAACGTCACCTCGACGAGGCGGTGGGGTCGCGATGACCGTGCAGCGGATCGGCCGCACCGAGCTGCCGGACGAGCAGCGCGCAGCGCTCCGCCGAGCGATCGGGTGGGAATGGTTCACCATCGCCTACACGTCGGTGACGATCGCGGTGATCGCCCTGGTCGTCGGCAACTCGCAGGCGATGCGCACCGCGTGGATCGAGGACATGCTGTCGCTGATCCCGCAGATCGCCTTCCTCGTCGCGCTGATCTTCATCCGCAAGCGCCCCTCGGTCAAGCATCCCTACGGCCTGCACCGCGTGATGGGAATCGGACACCTCGTGGCGGGCGTCGCCCTGCTGGCGGTCGGACTCAATCTGGCGGTCGAAGCGGTGACCGGGCTCATCGCCCGCGAGCACCCGACCATCGGCACGGTGCAGCTGTTCGGGCAGACGATCTGGCTCGGCTGGCTGATGGTCGCCGTGATGGCCGTGGTCATCGTCGGCCCGGTGTTCTTCTACGGACCGGCGAAGGCGAAGCTCGCGCCCGTGCTGCACAACAAGCTGCTCTTCGCCGACGCCGACATGGCCAAGGCCGACTGGCAGACCACGGTCGCCTCGATCGTCGGCGTCCTCGGTGTGGGTGCCGGCGTGTGGTGGCTCGACGGCGCTGCGGCTCTCGTGATCTCGCTCGGGATCGTGTGGGACGGCTGGCGCAACACCAAGACCGCCGTGATCGATCTCATGGACCAGCGCGCCAGGACGTACGACAGCAAGCACCCGCATCCGCTCGCCGGTGACGTGATCTCGACCATGCGCTCCCGCCCCTGGGTCACGGAGGCGGGAGTGCGGATGCGGGATCAGGGGCAGGTCTTCCACATCGAGGCGTTCGTCGTGCCGCATCGCGGAAAGGTGTCGATGGGCGACGTCACCGACCTCGCGACGCGCATCACCGACCTCGACTGGAAGGTGCAGGATGTGGTCGTCGTCCCGGTGGAGGAGCTCCCCCAGGGCGTCGACACGTCGGGCCGTGACTGACCTCGCTCGGAGCGAGACCCCGGACGGCAGGACGCCCACCGCACCAGTTAGGGGGAGTCCGTGCGGCGGGCGCCGTAGCCGGTCGCTCGGGGCGACCGGCCGCTCTCGGCAGGCGTCAGAGGTCGTCCTCGTCGTCGCCGTCCTCCGAGCCCGCGGCGTCCGGATCGTTCGGGACCGGGTCCTCGGACTGCTGACGCGGCGCGAGCTCGTCGGGGATCATCGGCGTCTCGTCCGCCTCGGATCGCCCGTCGTCGGGGGTGGATTCGATGTCTGACATGGTGCTCCCTTCGTCGGTGTGCGCAGTCCGGTCAGCATGCCGGGACGGAGCAGCCGATGCGCGCCCCTTGACAGAACGCGTTCACCCACTCAGTGGAAGGGGCACCCACGGGACGCGGATGCCGATGACGACGCCGATACGGATGCCGCCGAGCGCACCGCACCGCCGGACCGCGGCTTGGTGGGCAGCCGACGCCGGTCGACGTCGAGCCCTTCGTCGAGGATCCGCAGGTCGGGGTCGCTGAGCACCGTGATCGCCGCGGCCAGCCCTGCGATCGCGAGCTTCTCGCCCGGGCAGCGGTGCCCCGTCGGGACGTCGGCGCCACCATGAGGAACGAATGCGGCGAGCGCTTCGTAGTCCTCGATGTCACGGAAGCGCTCGGGGTCGAAGCGCTGGGGACGCGCCCAGAAGCGGTCGTCCGTGTTGGTGCCCTGCAGGTCGAGGACGACGCGTCCTCCGGCATCCACCGTCTGACCGTCGATCTCGATGTCCGCGGTGGCCCAGCCGGGAAGCATCGGCACGAAGGGAGAGGTGCGACGGATCTCCTGCGCGAACATGATCGACAGCGGTCCGCCGACGAGCGACCCGCGCTCGACGGCCTCGGCGGCGATGCGCTCGCGCCAGTCGGGACGCTCGTGCAGCTCCTTCGCGGCGAAGGCCACGAACCGGGCGACTGCGATCATCGGACGGATGCTGTTCTGCAGCTCGACACCGGCGACGCGCGCCGGGAGCAGCTCGCCGTCCTCGTCGCGGTGATGCGCCCACACCTCGAGCGCCGTGCCCGATTCGGCGCGCAGCGAGCCGTGCCGCACCGCCTCGATGAGCCGAGCGGAATGACGGTCCGACCACCACCGGTTCGCCAGGGCGGCGATGTACACCGGCGAGTACGGCGAGCCGAAGCCGTCGACGATCTGGGCGAGCCGCGCCGCCCATCGGGTCTGGGCCGCCGGCGTGCCCGGCACACCCGCCCAGCCCATGATCGCCCGGCCCAGCGCGCCGACGGCCGCGTCGTAGGCGCTGCGGGTGCCGCCGTCGAGCCACGCCCGGCGCTCGCTCTGCCATTCGCGCTCGAGCCAGGGCGTGAGTCGTGCGACCTGCTCGTCCTCATAGAGGGCGCCGACGAAGGCGGCTTTGCGGTGCCGGTGGGCTGTGCCGTCGAGGCTGTGCACGGAGCCGTGCCCGAACAGGCTCTCCTGCACGATCGCGGGCATGGCTCCGGAGCGCGCGATGCGGGTCTCGTCGTAGAAGAGCTCGACCCCCTCCACTCCCCTGACGAAGACCGCGTCACTGCCGAGCAGCCGCATCGGCGCCGATCTCGCACCCGGCGGCACCCGTCGCCAGATCCGTGCCCCGAACCCGTAGCCGCGGGTCAGCAGGGTGGGAGCGTCGTCCTGTGCCAGTGCGCCGAGCTTTCGCGCCGCACGCGCGGGGATGTCGATGAGTGCCATGCTGCGACGTTCGCAGAGACGTGGTCGCCGAACCAGGGGGAGGCGCGAGCGGGGCCTCTGTGCTAGTGCCTCACTCGTGCCGCGCGACCCGCACTCCCCCACGCGCGGTCGTCAACCCCCTGTCTGCGAATCGGAAGCCACGCGATCATCGTCACGACGCGAGAGGAGTTCCCGACATGGCGAAGAACGTGCGCACGATGGACTGTCAGCCCGACGATGTCTTCCGGGTGCTGGGCAACGGTTGGCTGTACCCGGCGTGGGTGGTGGGCGCCTCGCGCATGCGCGACGTCGATGAGTCGTGGCCGCAGCCGGGCGCTGAGCTGCATCACTCGGTCGGCGTCTGGCCCGCTCTGCTCGACGACACGACCGTGGTGGAGGAATGGTCGCCTCCGAACCGCATGGTCATGCGCGCGAAGGGTTGGCCGATCGGCGAGGCCCGCGTCACTCTGCGGGTGCGGTCGTATGACGGCGGCACGATGGTGCGCATCGACGAGGAACCCGTGAACGGCCCCGCCACGCTGCTGCCCGGTCTGCTGACCGCTCCCCTGCTGCGCTGGCGCAATTCCGAGACCCTGCACCGCCTCGCCTACCTCGCGGAGGGGCGCGCGTCCTGACCCGCTCCTGCCCATATATTGGGTTGTGAGCCGCGACCTCCGCGGATGCGGAGGGATGCACGATGACTGATGTGACGCAGTCCGCCTGGCGACGCTTCTGGGAACAGGGCGGATGGTGGCGGGCCGTCATCCTCGTGGTCGTCTACTTCGTGCTCTACAACGGGCTGTCGCTGCTGTTGACCCCGTTCGCGGCTCAGATCGAGGATCCGCAGAGCGCGGCGGGGATCCTCGTGTTCTACGCGATCCCGGTTCTCGTCGGCTGCCTGCTGCTCATCGGCTTCGCGGCATCCGTCGGCTGGCTGGGTGAGATCTTCCGTCCGCAGCCGATCCGCGGACGCGGATGGATGTGGATCGCGGTCGCCGTCGTGCTCCTCTTCAACGTGCTCCACCTGTTCGCCATCGACTACGGAGCGGCCGGATTCGAGGTCGTCGCGACCTGGCTCCTCGCCGGACTGTTCATCGGCTTCGCCGAGGAGGTGCTGACGCGCGGCCTCGTGGTGAACCTGCTGCGCAAGGCGGGTCAGCGCGAGCTCGTCGTCGCGGTGATCTCCTCGGCCCTGTTCGCCCTGCTCCACGCCGGCAATCTGCTCACCGGCCAGTCCCTGTTCGCGACCCTCATCCAGCTGGCCTACACCTTCGCGTTCGGCATCTGCATGTATCTCGCGATGCGCGTGACCGGGACCATCGTCGCGCCGATCCTGCTGCACGCCAGCACCGACCCGAGCATCTTCCTGCACACGACCTACCCGGCGGAGAGCGCGTTCGGCTCGATCGCGAACCTCGGCAACATCGTGGTGATCGTCGTCGGCGTGATCTGCCTGTTCTTCATCCGCGGTCGCGTCGAGCAGACGCAGGCGGCGGCCCCGGGTGTCGGGGCCGCCGCCTGACCCTCACGCGGCAGACGGTCGCAGCACGACCTTGATGCAGCCGTCCTCCTTGCGCTGGAAGGTGCGATAGAGCTCCGGCGCATCCTCGAGCGGGGCATCGTGGGTCATCAGATCCATCACGCCGAGGGG
The DNA here is from genome assembly GCF_034045055.1 of Microbacterium sp. CFBP9023. Taxonomy (NCBI): domain Bacteria; kingdom Bacillati; phylum Actinomycetota; class Actinomycetes; order Micrococcales; family Microbacteriaceae; genus Microbacterium; species Microbacterium sp. CFBP9023. The sequence goes on from NZ_JAXCWI010000002.1 coordinate 625,634, forward strand.
GTCGGAGAGGTCTTCGACGAGCGGCATCAGATCGTCGGCCCAGCGCTTCACGTTGCACTGGCCCATACGGATGCCGATCTGCTTGTCGAACAGGGTCTTCATCGGCAGGATGTCGGCATCGCCCGCGTAGACGCCGCTGAGCGACACCGTGCCGCCCCGGCGCACGACGTCGATCGATGCGTACACGGCGGCGAGTCGGTCGATCCCGGCCTTGTCGAACACGGCGCGGGCGGCCGGATCCGGCAGCAGTCCGACGGCCTTCTGCACGAGGGCGACGCCGGCGTTGCCGTGCGCCTCCATGCCCACGGCGTCGACCACGGAGTCCGCGCCGCGTCCGTCGGTGAGGTCGCGCAGCTCGGCCACGACGTCATCCGTGAGGTCGAAGACCTCGACTCCGTGGCGTGCCGCCATCTCCCGGCGTTCCGCGACAGGGTCCACGGCCAGCACCCGGTATCCGCGGTGCGCTCCGATGCGGGCTGCGAACTGCCCGACGGGGCCGAGCCCCATCACCGCGAGCGTCCCGCCCTCCGGCACATTCGCGTACTCCACACCCTGCCAGGCCGTCGGCAGGATGTCGCTGAGGTACAGGTACCGCTCATCGGGGAGATCGGACGCGATCCTGATGTGGTTGTAGTCGGCGAGCGGGACGCGCAGGTATTCGGCCTGCCCGCCCGGCACCTGGCCGTAGAGCTTGGTGTAGCCGAACAGCGCGGCGCCGCTGCCGTACTCCTTCACCTGCGTCGTCTCGCACTGCGACTGCAGGCCGCGCAGGCAGAAGAAGCAGTGCCCGCACGAGATGTTGAAGGGGATGACGATGCGATCGCCGACCGCGAGGTCGCGCACACCGCTGCCCACCTCCACCACGACCCCCATCGGCTCGTGGCCGAGGATGTCGCCCTTGTCGAGGAACGGTCCGAGCAGTTCGTAGAGGTGCAGGTCCGAACCGCAGATCGCCGAGGAGGTGATCCGGACGATCGCATCGGTCGCGTGCTCGATGGTCGGATCCGGTACCTCCTCGACCGCCACGTTGCGCGTTCCCTGCCAGGTGAGTGCCTTCATCGTCATCCTCCTCGTTACGTGTCGAACGGCCACCCTCCATCGACGGCGCGCGAAGGGACAGAGGGTTGACAGGCGGTTCCTGAACGTTTGACAGGCGCGGTGCACATCGGAATATGGGAAACTGGATCCACCATCGGTGATCATTCGATACGCCTCGTCTCGCGGGCACTGTGGCGTACTGGGGAGATCATCATGGGCAAATTCATCTACGAGGGCACCGTCAAATCGGACATCGAGGACAGGGCGCTCACGCACCTGCAGCTCGTGATGACGGCGAAGCTCAGGAGAGGCGAGCCCTTCTCGTTCTCCTGGCGCGAGGACATGGCTGTCGGCGGCGGTCGGACGACTGTCTGGGTGCACGCCGGCAGCTCCCTCGTCTTCAAGTACAGCGGGAGCCGTCAACCGCAGATCAACCGCGCGTGGATCGAAGCGCTGGCATTCACGGCGAACGCCCCCGGCGGTCTGCGCCTGGTGAGCGAGCCGGCCGAAGGCACGGCGCCGCCGGTCGAGCGCGTCGAGGTTCCGGCGCAGGCCTGACGGATCTTCTCCTCCCCAGTCCTCGCGGCGTCGGATGCACCGGTCGGGAGGAGGAAGAATGGGATCGTGTCCCCGAATCCCCAGCGGCGACTGCTCGCCTCCGTGCGCAGGATCCTGCACACCGACCCCTCATCCGTCGCCCACACCGAGGCGATGCCGATCATCGACGAACGCACCGTGCCGCGTGTGCTCGACCTCGCGACCCGCATCGGCGAATCGATGTTCGGGGTCGGCGCCTCGGCGCACGAGGTCACGCTGGCCATCACCCGCATCTGCGCCGCGTACGGCATGCGGGACGTGCAGGTCGATGTCACCTACAACTCGATCACGGTCTCGTTCCACCTGAGCGGCGAGGTCTGGCCCGAGACGCTCGTGCGGGTCGTGCGCGTCGCCGCACCCGACCACGCCAAGCTGCAGAGAGTGCAGGCCCTGGTCGCCGACATCGACGACGGACTGGATCTCGAATCGGCCCGCTCGACGTTCCGTGCCCTGCGGCGCGTGCCCTTCGGCTACCAGCAGCCGGTGGTCATCGTGGCACGAGCGCTGCTCGCCGTCGGAGTGAGCATCATGCTCGGGGCCTCGCCGCTCATCGTCGGGCTCACGTTCATCGCGGCGCTCTGCGCGGCGTTGACCCAGGCCGGCCTCGCGCGCGTGCGCGTTCCGCTGTTCTTCAGTCAGATCGCCGGAGGGTTCGTCACCACGGTCGTCGCGGTCGCCGTCTCGGCCCTCGGGGCCGCCGGCATCGAGCCCTTCGTCGGCATCCGACCATCGATCATCGTCGCGTCGGGAATCGTGCTCATGCTCGCCGGACTCACCGTGGTGGGGGCCGCGCAGGATGCGATCGACGGATTCGCGCTCACCGCAGGCGGACGCATCCTCGATCTGACGATGCAGACGCTCGGAGTCGTGATCGGCATCCTCGTCGGCCTCGAACTCGGCAGCGTGCTCGGCTTCACGATGGGTCTGCCCGATGACCCGGCCCCGTTCGGTCCGCTCCTGAACCAGTTCGCGGGGGCGATCATCATCGCGATCGCCGTCGCCGTGTTCAACGGCGCGGGTCTTCGGATCATCCTCGTCAGCGCGCTGCTCAGCGCCGTCACCATCGCCGGCTATTCGACGATGGTCGGTCTGAACCTGCATCCGGCTGCGGCGAGCGCGATCGGCGCCCTGCTCGCGAGCTTCATCGGGATGCTGATCGCGGTGAAGCTGCACGTCCCGTCGGTCGCGGTCACCACGGCCGCGATCGTGCCGCTCGTGCCCGGTGTCGCGGTGTTCCAGGGCCTGCTCGAGATGATCCACGCGGCAGGGTCGACATCCGGGGTCGTCGGCATCGGCGGCTCTCTGGTCGATGCCGCGGTGATCGGAATCGCACTGGCTTCGGGCGCATCGCTCGGCCTGTATCTGGGAACGCCCGTGCGCGCCACCCTCAGCAGCGTCGCGAAGAACCGGGCGCGGGTCGTCCGGCGCTGAGCCGAACGACGCGCGCGCCTCAGACCTGGGGTCCGAGCGCGCCGCCGCCGGGCTCCCCCGCGGCGTCGCCCTTCAACTCGACGAGGATGGTGTGCGTCGACGTCGCCCCCGTGTTCTCTCCCCAGTGGCGTTGGGCCGGCAGCCAGACGGCCTGACCCGCGGTCAACGACGTGTCGAAGGTGCGCTCCCCCGCTGACAGACGGCGCGAGAAATCGCTGAGGGTCACCATCACGCTGTTCGGATGATCGTGAGGAGTCGTGCGGTCGCCCGGCTCATCCGTGTACTCGAGCACGCGCACGAGATCGTTCTCCCAGAGCGTGCGGTAGTGATCGGGGTTGGTGACAGTGGGATCGTCGGTGACCATGCGGTCACAGTACGCCCCGATATTCCGCGCCGACAGGGGTACTTCGCGCAGCCGCGCGCGTCAGGCGTCGGCGCGCACGGTCTCGAGCGACGGGTAGTCCGTGTATCCCTCGGCCGTGCGTCCGTAGAACAGCGCAGGGCGCGGCTCGTTGAGCTCGGCGTCCTGACGCCAGCGCTCGACGAGGTCGGGGTTCGCGATCACCGGACGACCCGCTGCCACGGCGTCGGCCCATCCCTCCGAGACGAGCATCTCGGCCTCGTCGCGGGTGGTCTGCGCGGCGAATCCGGAGTTGACGATCAGCGGGGCGCCGGCCGTGCGGCGGATGCGCTGCACGAGCTCGCTGGTCGGCACGGCACTGAGCACGTCGATGAATGCGAGGCCGAGCGGTGCGAGGCCCTCGGCGACGGCGAGGTAGGTGGCGAGTGCGTCGGCGTCGTCCTCCTCGAGGACGCCCTGGATGTTGTGCTGCGGCGACAGACGGATGCCGGTGCGGTCGGCCCCGACCGCCTCAGCCACCGCCGACGTGACCTCGATCGCGAACCGCGCGCGGTTCTCGGGCGATCCGCCGTACTGATCGTCACGGATGTTCGACACCGGCGAGAGGAACTCCTGCACGAGGTAGCCGTTCGCGCCGTGCACCTCGACGCCGTCGAAGCCCGCGGCGATCGCGTTGCGTGCGGCCTGGACGAACTGCTCGACGACCATCGGGATCTCGTCGAGCGTGAGAGCGTGAGCGACCGGCATGTCGACCTTGCCGACCGGGGTGTGCGTCTGGCCGGGGGCGGCGAGCGCGCTCGGGCCCACGACACGCGGCTCACCGGAGATCTCGGGGTGCGAGACGCGGCCGCCGTGCATCAGCTGCATGACGATCGTGCCGCCGGCCTCGTGCACGGCGTCGGCGATCCGCCGCCATCCGTCGATCTGCGCGGGAGTGACGATGCCGGGCTGCCCGGAGTACGACTTGCCCTCGGCAGCCGGCCACGTGCCCTCGGAGATGATGAGACCCTGGCCCGCGCGCTGGCGGTAGTACTCCACCATCGTCTCGGTGGGCACACCGTCGTCGTCCGCACGGGTGCGGGTGAGCGGCGCCATGACGACGCGGTTGGACAGCGGGAGGGCGCCGAAGACGGCCGATTCGAAGAGGGTCACGCTCAGGGACAAGCGCCCTGGGGTGCCGAGTATTCCCCTGCGGAGATATGCAGACCGGATGCTCAGTGGGCGACGCGGCCGTACATCTCCCCCACGGGCACCGCGACCTCGAGCACATTGCCCGGCTGGGCGAGCGGGCAGGCCCACGCCGGGTCGTAGGCGCACGAGGGGTTGTAGGCGAAGTTGAAGTCGAGCACGATCGTGCCGCGCTCGGCATCCGACCCGAGGTCGGCGCCCTTGATCGTGTCGATCAGATAGCGGCCGCCTCCGTAGGTTCCGCCCGGACGACCGGCGAGAGCGTCGCGCACGGGGATGAAGATCCCGCCGCCGTAGGTCGTCAGACGCCACACGTCGAGCGACCCGGTGTCGGGGACCTCGACCCTGCCGATGCGCTCGAAGGGAACCACGCCGTCGGTGCCGGTCGCGAACTCGAAGCCCCCGGGCTCGGCCTCGAGGATCGGCAGCTCGAAGCGCCACTGCGGATCGTACGACGCGATCGGGAGCCCTTCGAACAGCGGTCGATCGTCGGCCATCAGCGGGGTCGCCGCATGGTGCAGCAGCAGGTCGTCGCGCTCGATGCGCCAGAGCTCGTGCGCGTCTTCGGCGGAGTCCGCCCGACGCACGGCGTCGTAGAGGGCGAAGACACGGCGTCGCCAGTCGACGACCTCTGCGGCGGTGCGGGCTTTCGTGAGCGTCATGTGGTTCAGGCTACGCGGCTCGCGCCCCCGGGTTCACACGTCGGTGTCGCGCGGCAGCACCGTGAGCACGCGTTCGATGTGGTCTCGGAACTCGACCAGGTAGTCGCGGAGGAAGGTCGCGGTGCCCTCGTTGTGGACCGTCCCGTCATCGGCGAAGGTGTCGGGCGAGAACTGGATGTAGGCCTCGGGCGCCGTCATCTGACGGGCGTTGCAGAAGCTCAGCACCCCGCGCAGGCTCTGCTGGGCGACCGCCGTGCCGATCGCGCCCACCGAGGCGCCGATCACCGCGGCGGGGATGTGGTCGAAGGAGTTCTGCCCCCACGGCCGCGACGCCCAGTCGATCGCGTTCTTGAGGCCGCCGGGGATCGAGCGGTTGTACTCGGGCGTCACGAAGAGCACCGCATCAGCCGAGGCGATGGACTCCTTCAGATCGACGGCCACCGCGGGGTAGTCGGCGTCATAGTCCTGGCTGTAGAGGGGGAGGTCTCGGATCGGGATCTCGAAGAACTCGAGATCATCCGGCGCCAGCCTGATCAGCGCCGTCGCGAGGATGCGGTTGATCGAGGTGGACGAGAGGCTTCCGACGAAGTATCCGACCCTGTATGCCATGACTGTTCCTCATTCCCGTAGTCGTGAGATCAGTCTCGTCCGGGCTCGCGTCTGCGTCCAGCCCCCGTGGCGAACGGTCCGCCGCCTTCGGCTCAGTCGCCGAAGGCGGCGAGCAGCTCCGCGAAGTGGTCGAGATCCTCGGCCGTCCAGCGGCGCAGCCTCTCGCCGAGGCGCTCTTCGTACCGAGCGCGGGCGAGGGCCACCCGCTCCTGCGCCAGCTCCGTGGCGACGAGCACCCGCGCGCGGCGATCGTCCGGGTCGGGGACGCTCTCGACGAGACCGAGCTGCTCGAGCTGGCGCACGTGCCGACTGACGGCCGATTTGTCGGTCTGCAGCCGCTCGATGATGGCGCCGGCCGAGGTCGCCTTGCCGGTGGCGATCGACGTGAGCACCTGGTATCCGAGAGGCTGCAGGTCGGGATGCACGGTGGTCGCGGCTTCGCGCCAGCTCACCCGGATGCGGGCGAAGAGCCTGCCCAGCTCGTGCTCGACCCTCGAGATCGCCTGATCGAGGTCAGGGGTTGCGGCGCCGTCTATCGGGGCGACTTCGTCGGACGAGGCACTCATGCTCGCCAGCTTACGATGAAGCCCCGCCGGCGCTGTGCCGGCGGGGCTTCGATCACATCACCGACTCGCGATCCGTCCGCACGATCACTTGTCGAGCAGACCTGCGGTGGTGAGCCATTCTTCCGCCGCGGTCGCAGCCGACGCCTTCTCGTCGCCCTCGACCCGTTCGCGCAAGTCGATCAGGTCGTCGGTGGTGAGCTTCGCGGAGATCGCATTGAGCACCTCGGCGAGCTTGTCGGTGTAGATGTCCTTCGAGAGCAGCGGGATGACGTTCTGCGCCGAGATCATGTTCTCCGGGTCCTCGAGGACGACGAGGTCCTCTGACTTGATCGCCGGCGACGTCGTGTAGATGTCGGCCACCTGCACCGTGCCGTCGACGAGCGCCTGCACCGTGTCGGGACCGCCGAAGTCCTCGTACGGGACGAACGTGACCTGTCCCGCTTCGACGCCCACGCCGTAGACGTCGCGCAGCCCCGGGATCCCGTAGCCGAGTTCGCCGAACTGCGGGTTCGACGCCAGGGAGAACGGCTCGAGCGCCTTCAGGTCTCCGATGGCCGTCAGGTCGTTGTCCTCGGCCGTCTTCTTCGTCACCACGTAGGCGTCCTTGTCCTCGGCCTCGGCCGAGTCGAGCACCTGCAGGTCGTCCGCGCCCACCGCATCCGGCAGCGCCGCATCGACGTCCTCGGTCGTCCGCTCCTCGTACGCCGTGTCGTAGTACGCCAGCAGGTTGCCGTTGTACTCCGGGATGAGGTTGATGGACCCGTCCTGCAGCGCGGGGATCGTCTGCTGGCGCGGACCGATGTTGAACTTGGTCGAGACGTCGAAGCCCTCGGCCTCGAGCGCCTGCGCGTAGATCTCGCCGAGGATCTCGCTCTCGGGGAAGGCGAAGGAGCCCACGACGATCGCGTCGCCCTCGGCGGCGTCACCGCCCGAGGACGTCGGGTCGGCGGTCGCGCAGCCGGCGAGCGCGACGGTGGTGCTGACGGCGAGCAGGCAGGCCGTCAGCCAGGTCTTACGGGCTCGAGAGGTCATGCGGGGGTCCTTTCGTCGACGATCGGCGCCACAGCGGCATCCGACCTGTTTCGCTGCACACTGCGGAGGGGACGGCTCGTCTGCCCCCGAGTACGGGTGAGGCGCTGGAGGAGCGCGAAGACGCCGTCGACGCTCAGCGCGAGAACGGTCACCAGGAGCGCCCCGCCGAGGATCACGGTGTAGTCGTTGAGGCCGATGCCCGACGAGATGATCCGCCCGAGGCCGCCGAGTCCGACGTACGACGCGATCGTCACGGTCGCGATGACCTGCAGCGTGGCCGAGCGGATCCCGCCGATGATCACCGGCAGCCCGAGAGGGATCTCGACCTTGCGGAGGATCTGCATCTCGGTCATCCCGATCGCGCGCGCCGCATCGATCGACTCGCGGCTGACGCTCTCGAGCCCGGCGTAGGCGCCGGCGAGCAGCGACGGGATCGCCAGCAGCACGAACGCGACGACGGAGCCGACGAGCACGGCCGGAGTGGTGCTGAGACCGGAGCGCAGCACCATCGTCAGGAAGAACAGGAGCCCGAGCGTCGGGAGAGCGCGCATCGCACCGGTGAAGCCGATCACGAACTGGCGACCGCGCCCGGTGTGCCCGATGTAGAAGCCGAGCGGCAGAGCGATCAGCATCGCGATGACGAGCGAGACGCCCGAGTAGATGAGATGCTCGACGAGTCGGTCGCCGATGGGCAGCGGGCTCTGCGAGCCCGGCACCCAGTTGGCGGGGTCGAGGATCCAGGCGATGGCGTCGAGGAAGAAGTTCATCGGACACCGGCCCCCGGGGGCGCGAGCACTCGACGGGTGCTGACACTGTCGGTCGCGGGGTCGGAGTCGGTCGGGTCGCCGCTCGTGCCGCGCACGCCGGCGGCGCGGCTCCAGGGCATGAGGACCCGCCCGATCGCCACGAGGATCAGGTCGAAGACGAGAGCGATGAGCAGGCTCATGACGATCCCGACGACGACCTCCTCGAGGATGCCGCGCTGCTTGCCGTTCTGGAAGAGGTAGCCGAGATTCTCCGAGCCGATGATCACGCCCACCGAGACGAGGGCGATGGTCGACACGGAGACCACGCGGAGGCCGGCGATCAGCACGGGCCCGGCGAGAGGGAACTCGACGCGCCACAACCGGCCGCTGCGCGAGAAGCCGATGGCCTTCGCCGACTCGATGATCGACCGATCGACCGATCCGAAGGCGTCGGTCGCCGAGCGCAGCATGATCGCGACCGCGTAGATCGTCAGCGCCACGACCAGGTTCGTGTCATCGAGGATCCGGGTGCCGAGGATGACCGGCAGGATGACGAAGAGCGGCAGGGACGGGATCGTGTAGAGCAGGCTGCCCGTCGTGATGATGAACGTCCGGGCGACGCGATTGCGGCTGGCCACCCAGCCCAGCGGCACCGCGATCAGGAAGCCGAGGATGATCGGGATGATCGCCAGACGCACGTGATTGATCGTCAGATCGACGATCAATCCGAGGTTGGAGGCGATCCAGTTCATCCGAAGTACCGTTCTTTACGGTCTTGGGACGCCGAATCGCGAAGTCAAGACATTCGACTGAACCACAGAATATCGCTCTCGACAACCCGGGCCGACACGTCGCGTGATCGGCCCGGGCTCTCGCTCAGACCTCTGAGAGCAGACGGAACACCTTGGATGCCGCGTGGATCTCGTCCTGCGTGAGCTCGGCCACGACCGTGCGCAGGCGCGAGGCGTGGTCGCTGCGCAGCTCGGTGAGGGCGGAGCAGGCCGACGGCGTCGCCGTCAGGACCCGCAGCCGGCCGTCACGCTCGTCCGGCCTCGACTCGATCAGGCCCAGCTCCTCGAGCATCCGCACCTGGCGACTGATGACGGACTTGTCCATCTCGAAGCGCTCGGCGAGCTCGTGAGCGCTGGCGGAGCCCGCCCGATCGATGAAGGTCAGCAGCTTGTAGCCGCCCACCTGCAGCTCGGGGTCGATGCGCGCCGCCGACTCCCTCCAGAGCGTCCGAGTCCTCGCGAAGATGAGGTTCAGATGCGTCTGGAGGTCGCCGAGGGCGGTGTCGACGTCGGCGGGCGCCGCCGCTTCGGAGGTGACCATGTCAGCGCCCCGACTCCCGCTCGTCGCGCTCGAGCACGGTCGTCACCGAGCCGGTCGAGGGTGAGGCGGACTCGGTGCCCGAGATGCGGATGGCTCCGGTCGACATGGTGGCGCCGACCTCGGCCTCGGAGACCTCGAGAACGGACTCCTCGGCCTGCTCGCGCAGCTGCTCGGCGGCGTTCTTCGTCGACAGCGGCTTGTTCTTGATGAACGCGATCGCGATGATGGCGATCACTGCGAGCGGGATGGCGATGATGAACGCATCCGCGATGCCGTGGCCGTAGGCTCCCTCGACGATCGTGCGGATCGTGTCGGGCAGCTGCGTCACCTTGGGCACATCGCCGGAGGCGAGGTGCTTCAGCGCGTCGATCTCATCGGGCGTCGTGGGAGTGAATCCCTCGAGCGCGTCGGAGATGTAGTTGCCGACGCTGGTCGAGAGCGAGGCGCCCATGACCGTCACGCCGATGGTGCCGGCGATCGTGCGGAAGAAGTTGACGTTCGACGAGGCGGCGCCCAGCTGCTGCGGCGCGGTGTCGTTCTGCACGATGAGCGTGAGGTTCTGCATGACCATGCCGAGACCTGCGCCGAGCACGAACATGTAGGTCGCGACCAGCGGGAACGGGGTGTCGTAGCGCAGGGTCGCCATCAGGCTGACGCCGATCGTGGTCAGCACGGAGCCCGTGAGCATCCATCCCTTCCACTTGCCGAAGCGGCTGACGAGCTGGCCGATGATGATCGACGCACCCATCTGTCCGACGATCATCGGGATCGTCATGAGGCCGGACTCGGTCGGTGTGGCACCGCGAGCGAGCTGGAAGTACTGGGCGAGGAACACCGAGGTCGCGAACATCGAGACGCCGATGGCGATCGACGCGATGACCGACAGCGTGAAGGTGCGGTTGCGGAACAGCGACATCGGCACGATCGGTTCCTTGACGAAGAACTCGACGGTGATGAACGCGGCGATCGCGACACCCGCGGTGACGGCGAGCATGATGCTGGTCGAGGAGTCCCAGTCGAACTGGCTGCCGCCCATCGAGACCCAGATGAGCAGGGTCGAGACGCCGACCGCGAGCAGCACGATGCCGAAGTAGTCGATCGACACCTTGCGGTCGCGCTGGGGCTTGGGCAGGTGCAGGGTGAACTGCAGCAGCACGAGGGCGAGGATGGCGAAGGGCACTCCGACGAAGAAGTTGGAGCGCCAGCCCCAGACGTCGGTGAGGAGTCCGCCGAGCAGCGGGCCGCCGATGGTGCCGAGGGCCATGATTCCGCCGACGACGCCCATGTACTTGCCGCGCTCGCGCGGCGAGATGATGAGGGCGACCGCGATCATCACGAGCGACATCAGTCCGCCGACGCCGATGCCCTGGATCACGCGGACCGCGATGAGCATGTTGGTGTCGGTCGAGAAGCCGGCGATCACGGTGCCGACCGTGAAGATGATCAGCGACAGCTGCACGAGGATCTTGCGATCGACGAGGTCGGCGAGCTTGCCCCAGATGGGGGTCGAGACGGCGGTCGCGAGGAGGCTGGCGGTGATGACCCAGGTGTACTGCGACTGGGTGCCGCCGAGGTCGGCGATGATGACCGGCATGGAGGTCGACACCACGGTGCCCGAGAGCACGGCGACGAACATGCCGACGACGAGGCCCGAGATCGCGGTGAAGACCTCGCGAGGCGAGCGCACCGCGTCGCCTGAGGAGGTGGGTGAGATGTGTGTCACAGTGGAGAGCTCCTGTGTAGAAAGTTGACAAGAGTCAACTATACGCCTATTGGTTGCGAAAGTGCAACTGTAGACCGGAGGCAACCATCTGTCGATGGAGTGGGACGCTAGCCGCGGCTCTCGTCCTTGGTCGGCTCGACGACGCGCTGGTCCAGGGACCACGACGCGAGCAGCGCGAGACGCTCGGCCGAGGGCGAGCCCGGCTCGGCCGAGTAGATCAGCAGCACGTTGCCCGGCTCGGCGGTGATCGCGAGCTCCTCGTACGCCAGGGTCAGCTCGCCGACGAGCGGATGCCGGAATCGCTTCGTGCCGGCGCCGTGGATGCGCACATCGTGCGCCGCCCACAGCCGGCGGAACGTCTCGCTGCGCGTCGACAGCTCGCCGACGAGATCCTGCAGACCCTTGTCGTGCGGATCCCGCCCGGCTTCGGCTCGCATGATCGCGACGCACATCTCGGCGAAGAGATCCCAGTCGGGATAGAAGTCGTGCGCTGCCGGGTCCAGGAACTGGAAGCGCGCGAGATTCGGGGTGCGGCCGCCGTCGCCGATCACCGGCGAATAGAAGGCTCGGGCGAGATCGTTCGTGGCGACCAGGTTCTGGTGGGGGTCGCGGACGAACGCGATCGCATCGGTGATCGACGACAGCGCCCACTGCAGGCTGGGTCGTGCAGCCCCGGGCTTCGCCGACCGGCGACGCGAGCGGCCGCTCGACGGGATGCCGTCGGCGGCGCGGGCGAGATCGAGCAGATGCGCGCGCTCGGCGTCGTCGAGTCGAAGGGCTGACGCGAGCGCGTCGAGCACCGCGGCGGAGGCGCCGGCGATCGCGCCGCGCTCGAGCTTCGCGTAGTACTCGACGCTGACTCCGGCGAGCGCTGCGGCCTCACTGCGCCGCAGGCCGGCGACACGTCGGTTCCCGCCGGCCGGGATGCCGACCGACTCGGGCGCGACGCGCGCGCGGCGGGTCATCAGGAACTCGCGGACCTCGGATCTGTTGTCCATGCTCAGGACGCTACCCCCGACCGTGCTTCGCAGGAAGGTTCTCGCAGTACACCCCTCGACAGGGACTCCCTCGGAGCACCCGACAGGCGCAGAGTGGACAGCATGACATCCGCAGCCCGCCCCTCCGTCGACCGGGTGCTCCCCGCCCTGCTGCTTCTGCTGACCGTCTTCGGGCCGATCTCGATGGACCTCTATCTGCCCGCTCTTCCGGCTCTCACGGCAGCGCTGGGCGCCGCCACGTCGGTCGCGCAGCTCACCGTGACCGCCTGCCTCATCGGTCTGGCGGCCGGTCAGCTCATCGCCGGGCCGGTGTCGGATCGATACGGCCGCCGCGGCGTCCTGCTCATCGGCATCGTGGCGTACATCGTCACGTCGATGCTGTGCGCGATCAGTCCGACGGTCGAGCTGCTGATCGCCGCCCGATTCGTGCAGGGACTCGCCGGCGGCGTCGGCATCGTGATCGCACAGGCGGCCGGGCGTGACGTCTTCTCCGGCGGGACGCTGATCCGCTTCTACGCGCGGCTCACCGTCGTCGGCGGCTTCGCGGCGATCGTCGGCCCGCTGCTCGGGGGCCTCCTCAACACGATCATCGACTGGCGGGGACTCTTCGTCTTCCTCGCCGTCATCGGCGCCGCCATCCTGATCATCGCGCTCGCGCGGTTCGGGGAGACCCTGCCGATCGAGGCACGGACGACCGGCGGTCTGACCCGCACCCTGAGCGACTATCGGACGCTCCTGCGAGACCGCGTCTTCGTCGGCGCCGTCCTGAATCAGGGGCTGATGTACGCCGCGCTCTTCGCCTACCTGTCCGGCGCGACGTTCGTGCTGCAGGACATCTACGGCCTGTCGCCCCTCGGCTACGCCCTCGCGTTCGGCGCGAACTCCGCGGGATTCATGGTCTTCGGCCACCTGGCCGGCCGATTCTCCGAACGAGGGCACGTGCACGCCGTCCTCGCCGCCGGTGTCGTGGTCGCGACCGCCGGCGCTCTCGGCCTGCTCGCCGCCGGACTCACGACGATGCCGCTGTGGGTCGTGCTCGCGTCGCTGTTCGCCCTCGCCGCGGGCGTCTCCATCTCGTCTCCCCCGGCCACCACCCTCGCTCTGGTCGGATACCCGCAGATCGCCGGCACCGCCTCGTCGCTTCTCGGGATGGTGCGGTTCGGCTTCGGGGGTATCGCCGCCCCGCTCGTCGGCGTCGCCGGTGCCTTGAGCATCCTGCCGCTCGGCGTGGTCACCGTCTCCGCGACCGTGCTCGCGGCCGTCACCCTGGTGCTGATCGGCACCGCACGCGGGCGCACGCCACGGCACTCGCCGCACACGACCTCATCCGCCGCCCTCACCCACTGAAGGAGAACATCATGAGCACGGACACCGTCAGCACCCGCACCATGCGCGCCGTCGTCATGCACGCCCCCGGAGACGTCCGCGTCGAGGAGGTCCCCCGCGCTTCCGTCGTCGAGCCGACGGATGCGGTCATCCGCGTCACCGCCGCCTGCATCTGCGGCTCGGACCTCTGGCCCTACCGGGGCATCGAGCCGGTGGACCACCCCACACCGATGGGTCACGAGTACATCGGCGTCGTCGAGGAGGTCGGCGACGAGGTCCGTGACATCGCGGTCGGCGACTTCGTCGTGGGATCGTTCGTCGCGTCCGACAACACGTGCGAGATCTGCCAGGCGGGATTCCAGTCGCGCTGCATCCACCAGGTCATGATGGGCGGCGTCGGCACCCAGTCCGACTACGCCCGCATCCCTCTCGCCGACGGCACTCTCGTCACCGTCGAGGGCGATCCGACCCCCGCGCAGACGCGCAGCCTGCTCGCGGCATCCGACGTCTTGGGCACCGGATGGTTCGCCGCCGTGGCCGCCGAGGCGGGGCCGGGCAAGACCGTCGCCGTGGTCGGCGACGGAGCCGTCGGCCTGCTCGCGATCCTCGCGGCCAGGCAGCTCGGAGCCGAGCGGGTCATCGCGATGTCCCGCCACGCCGACCGTCAGGCTCTGGCGACGAAGTTCGGGGCCACCGACATCGTCGAGGAGCGCGGCGACGCAGGCGTCGCGAAGATCAAGGAGCTCACCGGAGGGTACGGCGCCCACTCCACCGTCGAGGCGGTCGGCACCCAGGAGTCGATGATGCAGGCGATCCACGCCACGCGTCCGGGCGGACACGTGGGGTACGTCGGCGTGAGCCACGGCGTCGAGCTCGACGGCCTGGACCTGTTCTTCTCGACCGTCAGCCTTCTGGGCGGGCCGGCTCCGGTGCGCCGCTTCCTGCCCGAGCTGATCGACCTCATCATGACCGATCAGATCGATCCGGGGGCCGTCTTCGATCTGACGCTGCCGATCGAGCAGGCGGCCGAGGGCTACAGGGCCATGGACGAGCGCCGCGCCACCAAGGTGCTGCTCACCACCGACTGATCAGAACCCCCGACGACGGCGGGCGCCTTTCTCGTGCCCTCCGCCGTCGGCGAAGGAACCTCGCGGTCAGCGTGCCGTCGCGGCCGAGCCGTCGAGGTCGAGGTCCACATCGACGTACCAGTCGCTGTGGCCGCCGTGCTCTCCCGAGTCCGGAGAATCGGGATAGAGGCGGTGCGCCTGCAGCTTCGCCGCGTGCTCGCTGAAGTCGGGCTCGTCGTCATCGAACTCGTGCGGCCCGACCAGCAGGTCGTTGCCCACGCCGATCACGAGGTCGGCGCAGTCCTCGCGCCCGCCGACGAGGATGGGGATCTCGACGGCGTCGGCCTCCCCCTCTTTGGCGACGGCTGCGGCGAGAGTCACGAGAGAGTCCGCCACGTCATCCGTGGTCACCAGCTGCTGGCCTGCGTACGAGACGATCTTCATGGATACATCCTGGCCGACTCGGCCGATCTGCAGCGCAGGGTTGCGCGGCGGCGCACGGTTCGATATGCGGGCGAAGCCCGACCGGCGGGGTCAGCTCACATCCGGGCGTAGCGGGCGCGGGCGAAGCAGAACAGGCCGTACAGAGCGAGGCCTGCACCGACCACCCACAGGATGACGGCGCCGAACGGGAGTCCGGCCAGAGCGCGCAGCGCCGAGTCCAGGCCGCCGGCGGTCTCGGGGTCATGCGTGAGCGCCGCGATGACGAACAGCACACCCGCGACCCCGACCGCGATGCCCTTGGCGACATAGCCGGCCGTTCCGAAGGCGGCGATGCCGGATCGCGCTTTTCCGGACGGCACGGACAGATGCTCCATGAACGCGCGAGTGATGCCCCGGACGACGAAGGCGACGCCGACGGCCGCCACTCCGAGTCCGACGAGCACGAGGAGCACGACGCCGGCCGGCACCGCGAGCAGCTTCGCGCTGAACGACTGGGAGGATTCGGACGACTGCGACTGGCCCCCGAGCGCATAGACCAGAGCCGTCGCGCCGATCGCGAGATAGGCGACAGCCGTGCCGAGGAACTTCGCCCGGTGCGCCCACTTCTTCTTCGCGTCGGGATCGCGCTCGACGACCGCCTCGGCGATCTGCCAGATCGCGAGAGCGAGCAGGCCGAGCACGATCAGCCACAGCAGGAACACGCCGGCGGGAGACTCCTGGATCTGCTGCATGGCACCGCCCTGATCGGCGTTCTCGCCGCCGCCGCCGGTCGCGATCGAGATCGCGATGCCCCCGATGAGGATGTGCAGGATGCCGAGCACGACGTAGCCGACGCGCGCGAGGACGCGGAAGGCGGTCGAGTCCTGGGCGGCTCTCGCGGTGGAGGCGGCCGAGTCGCGAGTGTTCATGGATTCACGGTGCTTTCGATCGGTTCTTCGGAGGTGTCGGGAGTGGGGGTCGCAGACGCGAGGCGCCGCGCACGGATCGCCTCCATGCAGGCCCAGACGAATGTCGCGACGGCGGCGCCCTCGAGCAGTCCCGCGACGACGTCGCTGAGCCAGTGGGCGTGCAGGTAGGTGCGGCTCCACATCATGAGGAGCACCCACACGACGCCCACGACCCAGACCCATCGACGACGGAGCACGAGTGCGAGGACGACCACGACGGTCGTGGCGACAGCCGTATGCCCGGATGGGAAGGACGTCGCGACGCTCTCGGCGAGCGAGTCCGCCGGTCGCGTGCGCCCGATCACTGCCGCCATGGTCGCGCCGATCGCCACGACGGCGACCATCGCGATCGCCAGCGTCGCGGCATCCCACCGCCGACCGCGCCAGATGAGCGCAGCGATCAGCAGCGCTCCGACGACGATCATGCCGATGGTGCCGCCGACCACTGCCGGGACCCAGGCGACGACGACCCAGATGTCGCTGGTCAGCGCGACCATGAGGTCGTGCCACCAGACGTCGATCGCGAGCGGCTCGTGACCGCCGAGGGCGACCACCGCCCGCAGCACGACGAAGGCGAGGGTCGCTGCGACACCGACGACGATCGCGCCGGTGCCGCGCTGCACCTCGGTCACGCCGACATCAGGCGAGGGGCTCGTTGTCGCGCATGCTGCGACGGGTCACGCGGTCGCCGGTCGCCGGGTCGACGGCGGTGCGGTCGACGGTCTCGGTGCGACGGCTGCGCATCGTGAGGATGAGGCTGATCAGGAAGACGACGACTCCTGCGCCCA
This sequence comes from Microbacterium sp. CFBP9023, assembly GCF_034045055.1. Classification (NCBI taxonomy): domain Bacteria; kingdom Bacillati; phylum Actinomycetota; class Actinomycetes; order Micrococcales; family Microbacteriaceae; genus Microbacterium; species Microbacterium sp. CFBP9023. Next base: position 642,489 of record NZ_JAXCWI010000002.1, read on the forward strand.
TGAGGATGTAGCCGATCAGATCGAGATCGACGTAGCCGCCGGTGTCGATGTTGAGTGCGAAGACCAGGATCGCTCCGATGACGAAGAGCGCGATGCCGCTGCCGATGCCCATATGTCCATTCCTCTCCGAGACCGCGTCCGCGGTCTCGCGACGACCAGAATATAGTCAACACCGATTGAGTCAATACCCGTGGACACGTCCGTCATCCCGTGATATGGATGGGAACGATGACTGATCTCGAACGCCGCGTGGCGATCTTCGCCGCACTCGCCGATCAGACGCGCCTGCGCATCGTCGACCTGCTCACCCTCGGCGACCTCTCGTCGTCGGAGATCGGCACGACGCTCGACCTGAGATCGAACCTGATCGCCCACCATCTCGGCGTCCTCGAGTCCGCGCGCATCATCACGCGCACGCGCTCCGAGTTCGACAGGCGGCGCAGCTACATCGGGCTCCGCCCCGAGGTGTTCGACACGCTCGCACCGCCGAGCGTCGCTCCCCCGCGCCGGGTGCTGTTCGTGTGCACCGCGAACTCGGCCCGATCGCAGCTCGCCGAGGTCATCTGGCGCGACGTGAGCGCGATCGACGTGGCCTCCGCCGGCACCCAGCCCGCCTCCGCGGTGAACCCCCAGGCGCTGGCGACAGCCGAACGCCACGGGCTGATCATCGACCCGGCCCGGCCACCCCGCCACGTCGACGAGGTGCGCACCGACGACGACCTGGTGATCACGGTGTGCGACGACGCGCACGAGCGGATGCTCACGGGCGACGACCTGCACTGGTCGGTGCGGGATCCTGCAAGGGTCGGCACGGCCGCCGCCTTCGAGAGCGCCTTCGACACGCTCTGCCAGAGGATCCGCGCGCTGTCGTCGCGGCTGATCGCGGCCTGACAGCCCCGGCCCGGATGTCCCCGGCCCGTGCGACGATCTGCACGTCGACGGGAGAACACGATGCGGGGCGAAGCCACCGTGCTGCACGCCGATCTCGACGCGTTCTACGCCTCGGTCGAGCAGCGCGATGCGCCTGCTCTGCGCGGCCGGCCCGTCATCGTCGGCGGAGGCGTGGTGCTGGCGGCGAGCTATGAGGCCAAGGCCCGAGGGGTGCGCACTGCGATGGGCGGCCGCCAGGCGCTCGAGCTCTGCCCGGATGCCGTCGTCGTCCCGCCGCGCATGGAGGCGTACTCGGCGGCGAGCAAGGACGTGTTCGCGATCTTCCGCGACACGACCCCGCTCGTGGAGGGCCTCTCGATCGACGAGGCCTTTCTCGAGGTCGGTGGGCTGAGGCGCATCGTCGGCACCCCCGAAGAGGTCGCAGTGCGGCTGCGGGATCGGGTGCGCACCGAGGTCGGCCTCGCCATCTCGGTGGGCGTGGCGCGCACCAAGTTCCTCGCCAAGGTCGCCAGCGCGGTCAGCAAACCCGATGGGCTTCTCGTGGTCGAACCCGACCGGGAAGAGCAGTTCCTGCTGCCGCTGCCGGTCGAGCGCCTGTGGGGCGTCGGGGCGGTGACGGCCGAGAAGCTGCACCGCTACGGGGTGCACACGGTCGGTCAGCTGGCGGAGCTCGAGCCGGCGACGGCCGAGCGGGTGCTGGGCAAGGCTGCGGGCTCGCACCTGCACGCCCTCTCCCGCCTGCGCGACCCGCGCCCGGTCGACACGACCCGGCGCCGCGGCTCGATCGGCTCGCAGCGCGCCCTCGGCTCGCGCGCCCGCACAGCGGACGAGCTCGACCTCTTCCTCACGCAGATCATCGACCGGCTCGCCCGCCGGCTCCGCGACGGCGAGCGCGTCTGCCGCACGGTCGTGCTGCGCCTTCGCTACGGGGACTTCGCCAAGGCGACCCGATCACGCTCTCTCCGAGTGCCGACCGATCGCACCGCGATCCTGCTCGACGTCGCGCGGACGCTGCTCGCCGCGGCCTGGCCCGAGATCGAGGCGCGGGGCATCACCCTCATCGGGATCTCGCTGTCGCAGCTCGACCGCGCCGAGAACGCGCCACCCGAACTGCCGATCGACTGGGGCGACGACGAACGACTCGACACGGTGCTCGACACCCTGCGCGGTCGCTTCGGCGCGGCATCCGTCTCGCGCGCCGCTCAGCTGGGGCGCGACCCGGGGTGGTCGAGTCCGATCCTCCCCGAGCACGAGTGAGCGCTCGACGTCAGAGCTGGTCGAGCACCAGTTCGCCGCGCGAGTTCAGCTGATCCATCATGTGGGCGACCCGTTTGGGGTCGATCGCGGGCATCGTCGGATCATCGAACTCGAGCACCAATGGGATGCTGGGGTGCACCCAGATGGTCATGCGGCCGGACGATGCCTCGGGCTTCGAGAGCCAGGTCATCATGAAGCTCTCATTGCGGCGCAGCTTCGTGCCGATCACGATCTTCACGTGCGCCAGAGTGGCGTCCTCGATCTCGATCGCGGGCCGCGAGCTGTTGTACTCCAATTTCCCCATGATGAGAACTGTACGCTCAGCGGAACCGATCGGGACCGCCCCACCCTCCGACCCATGCCTCCACGTGCGGGTTGGAGCGCAGCAGATGCACGCCTTCCGCACGGACGGTCAGGGTCTCGAATCCCTCCGCCGTGCCCCATCGCGCGGCTCGCCGCAGCGCTCGGCGCGAGTGCAGCACACCGGCGGACGAGCCGGCGGAGTCGACGAGATCGACGGTGCCGACGTCACCCGCACCGAGGCCCGCGACGAGCTCGGCGATCCCTGCCGACTCGAGGACCACGACCGGGCGGTCGAGCTCCCAGAGCACCCTGGCCTCGGGCTCGTCGCCGTCGATCACGATGCGCGGGTCGTCGATGTCGAGTCCGGACGTCGCATCGAGCATCACGCGCGACCGCGGGAACGCGGTGAGGATCGAGTCCACCGCGATGAACAGCGCCTCCCGGGTGTGCGTGCCGCGCAGCCGGACGACGAGATCCGGGACCGCCGACAGCAGTCCCCGCGGAGCCGAGCCGTCGACCGGGATCGACGAGACGAGTGTCATGGTCTGGGCGTTCGCGCGCTCGAGCCCGGAATCCGTGCGCTCGGCCCACTCGGGCCCGTCGTGCCAGGCCACGGCCGTCGGCACGTGCGCCAGCACGGCGCCGGCCTGCCACATCCGATGCGCCCACTCCCAGTCCTCCCCGCCGTAGGTCGAGAACGACTCGTCGAAGCCGCCGGTCTCCTCGAACAGGCGACGCGAGCAGGCGATCACCGCGCCGATGACAAACCGGTACGAGCGGTCGTCGGCGTCGAGCAGGTCACGGCTGCGTGCGTACTCCTCGGCGAGCCAGGCCGGCTCCGGGAGCTCCCGGCCGATCACCGCCCCGGTCACGGGAGTCTCCGCATCGATGCCCGAGAAGTCGGCGTGGCGACGCCGTCCGACCGTGACCGCCTCGGGAAGCAGCGCCGGAAGACGGGTGAGCGCCCGCACGTACCCGGGTTCCGGGGCGGTGTCGGCATCCAGGAAGCAGAGCACGTCCCCGGTGCTCGCTCGTGCGCCGAGATTGCGTGCAGCGGCGAGGCGGAAGCCCCGGTCGTCCTGCCGCACGAGAATGACCCCCGGCGGCACGAGGACATCCCCGGCGGAGCCGTCGTCGGCGACGACGATCTCGAGGAGCTCGTGCGGATAGTCCTGCGTCGACAGCGCCGACAGGGTGCGGGCGAGCTCCCCCGGCTGCTCGTAGTGCGCGACGATCACCGACACTTTCGGCAGCGTCTGCGGCCGGACCCCGTCGAGCGAGTCCCACCTGTTGCCGACGACCCACGGGCGCCGTGTCACCACGCCAGCCCGCCCCACCAGCGTACGTAGGCCTCCGCCGCGTCCGGCCACGACATCGGCAGCCGGGTGAGTCCGTGCCAGGTCGTCTCGGGTCGTTCGAACGCCGCCCGCACCGCGGCGGCGAGCTCTGATCCGTCGACGGTCTGCACGGTTCCCGGACGCAGCGCCGCCATCTCGTCCATGTAGCGATTGCGCACGGCGACGGGACGGCGCCCCCAGCCGATCCACGATGCGAGGGACCCCGACGCCGACACATGGCGATGGGCGATCACCGGCACCGACACCGCGCGTCCCCGCCGGGCGATCTCCTCGTCGTCGAGCCAGCCCGTCACGTCGACCTCGACCCCGAGGGCGCCCGCGCGACGGACGAACTCCTCGAGCTCCGCGGCGTGGCCGTCGGACGCCCGGCCGAGAACCGTCATCCTCGTGATGCCCGCGGACGCGGCTGCGCGGGCCGCCTCGTCGTGTCCCTTTCCCGGGTAGAAGTAGCCGAGCACTCCGATCGACTCGTCAGCCGGCGTCCGCGGCACCTCGGGCCGCAGCTCGACGGGCAGCGGGATGCTCACCGCCGGGCCCGTCCACACCCGCTCTTCGCGCAGCAGCGCACGCTCATGGTCGCTGTTCACCGCCACTCCACGCGCCGCCGCCGCAACCGCCGCGTACGCGGCCCGCCGCCGTGGCAGGTTGCGCTCGCCGTCCGACGCCTGCGGCACGTCGTGCAGGGTGACGCTGATCGCGCGCCCGGCGGCGAGGTCTCCGAACGTCTGCGCCGCCTCCTCGGGAGAGCGACCCCAGAGTCGGTCGGTGAAGTGCACGTGCAACGGGGCGCGGTCGCCGTCCGCATCCAGGCCGTGCGGTTCCACGGTGCGGATCGACGGGTCCGCGACGCGGACCGCATCGGCCATCTGCCGTCCGTACATGGCGACGCCGTGCGTCCCAGGGTGGACGAGCAGCAGCGGGGTGACGCTCATCGTGCTCGCCAGACGTCGAGAAGGGGCGCGAGACGGGTCACGGCGGCGTCGACGAACTCCGGGTGCGTGGCGTACCACTCGCGGTGAGCGGCACGCACCTCGGCGTCGTCGACCGCAACGCCGTCGACGATCCAGTGCGCGCGCGGCTCGTCCGCCAGCCCCCACGCGTCGACGACCTCCGGCTCCAACGGCGCGCGCACCGAGTTCAGCAGCGGGCGCCCGGGGTCGGTCGGGCCGCCCGTATGGCCGAGCATCTCGAGCATGCGGCCACCCAACGGCATCCACACCGCATCGCCCGGATGATTGACCGTGCGCATGTGATCGGCCGTGACGGAGTCGAAGAGGTCGGAGACCGCCACGTCGGCGGTCTGCTCGCGCAGGCGCAGCGTGTCGATCGACGTCTGTCCCACGGCCCGCACCTCAGCGGGCGCGAGCGCGGCGACGACGGGGATGCCCGCGGCGGCGGCGAGAGTGCGCACGTCGTGGTAAGCCACGACGGGCGGATCTCCCTCGACGCCAGGAACCCGGAAGGCGGATTGAAACGGATGCAGTCCGGCGAAGCGCACCGGGGGCACGGTCATGACCCGGGCATCGGTCACCGCGGCGATCTGCTGCGTCCCCAGCGGCAGATCGCGATAGTCGTCACGGATCGGCTGGCTCACCACGACGTCGGCGAGGCCGGCGATCTCGTGCAGGCGCGCGGCGTCGGCGGCGGTCATCTCGTGCACGGCGGGGACGCGCACGAATCGGTGCTCCGGCGCATCCATCACCACGCGCAGCGACTCGGCCTGGCAGTTGCCGAGGACGACGCCGAATCGTTCGGGAAGCGGGGTGAGCCCGTAGAACTCCGAGTAGTGCTTCTGACGCGCTAGCACCACGGAGCCGGTCGGCGCAACGCCCGTGCGCGGTTCGGGATCGTGGCTCATGATTCGAACGTACCCCCTTCGATCGCATCAGTCGTGCGCCCCCTTTGCTGTGCGGTCACCCCCGTCATCGCGACCCCGCACGTCGATGCTCTGCCCGCCCACGGAGAACCACATCGTCACCGAACCCGCCCTCATCCGCGTCGCCTCGATCCCGGCCACCCATCCCTACGTGCGCGCCATCGCCGACACGGAGCGAGTGAAGGTCCTCCCCGATCCGCCCGTTCCCGGCGCAGCTGCGGGCGTCTGGTGGCCTCCGGTGGCTCTCACCCCGCAGTGGCTGGTGTCGCACGCAGATGAGTTCGATGTGCTGCACGTGCACTTCGGCCTCGAATCCTTCTCGCCCGACGAGCTGCGCGAGGCGCTCGAGACCGCGCACCGGCTCGGCCGCCCGGTCGTGTACACCGTGCACGACCTCGAGAACCCGCAGCTGGTCGACCAGGCGCCGTATCGAGAGCTGCTCGATGTGATCATCCCGTCGGCCGATCACCTGGTCACGCTCACCGCGACGGCGGCGGACGAGATCGAACGACGGTGGCACCGGAGCAGCGAGGTGCTGGCGCACCCCACCCTGCTCGACGATGCGCCTGTGATCGGGCGCTCGGACGACGCGACCGTGCGGGTCGGCATCCACCTGCGCGACCTGCGTCCCAACATCGACGCGGAGCCTGCGGTCCGCACGGCTGTCGACGCGGCCGGACAGCTCGCCGAGGCGGGTCGCGCCGTCGACTTCGAGATCCTGCTGAACGAGCGCACGCGGGACGACGAGGCGGCAGCCCGCGTGGTCGCCGCCGCGGCCGACCACCCGTCGGTGCACGTGCGGCGCACCCCGCGGCTGAGCGACGCGGACATCGCCGCGTGGATCGGCGGCCTCGACCTCTTCGTCCTGCCGTACCTGCACGGAACCCACTCGGGATGGGTCGAGCTCTGCCACGACCTGGGGGTCCCCGTGGCCGGGACCGAGGTGGGGCACATCGGCTCGCAGCATCCCGACGACTTCTTCGTCATCGAGCTCGACGACGCGCGGACGCTGGCAGCGGCCGTGTCGCACGCGTCGGACGCGCCGCCCCGGCCGCCGATGGACACGCGCAGGTCCGAGAGGCTGGCCGAGCGGCAGGCGGTGCGCACCGCCCATGCGCGGCTGTACGCCGAGGCATGTGCGCGCGTCACCGAGGGGGTCCGCGCATGATCGGTCGCGAGCAGCTGCGGGTGCTGGTCGTGGCGCCCGAACGTCATCCTCTTCGCCAACCGCACGCGGGCGGGCTGGAGGCCGTGGTCTGGAACCGCGTGCGCTGGCTGCGCAGCCGCGGCCACCATGTGGAGCTGTGCGCGGCGGAGGGCTCGGACTTCCTCGACGCCGACATAGACCTGCACCTGCCGAGTCCGCGGTGGCACCGGGCGCGGGATGCGTCCGACACCGACTTCCCCGAGGGGCACCGCCGTCTCATGACCGACGCCTTCGCCCGGGTGCGGGATCGGCTCGACGCGCCGGAGACCCGCGTCGATGTCGTCGACAACCACAGCCTCCACGGCGATCCGATCCTGTGGAGCCGTGAGATCGGGGTTCCGGTCGTCACGACGCTGCACACCCCTCCCCTCGCCGACATGGTGATCGCGTCGAATGCTCTCGACGGCTCGTCGCCGCACAGGTTCCTCGCGGTCAGCCAGTACACGGCGCGCGCGTGGTCGGCCGAGGGCGTCGAGGCGTTCGTCTTCACCAACGGCGTCGACACCGCACAGTGGAGTCTGGGATCGGGCGGAGGGGACTGGGTGTGGTTCGGCCGGATCGTGCCCGAGAAGGCACCCCATCTCGCCATCGACGCCGCTCGACGCGCCGGCGCACGCCTGAAGCTCGCGGGGCGCGTCGGCGACGCCGCCTATTTCGACCGCGAGGTGCGCCCACGTCTCGGCCGGGGCATCGACTACGTCGGCGCGCTGCGACAGCCCGAGCTCGCCGCGCTCGTCGGGGCCTCATCGGTCGCCCTCGTGACACCGGTGTGGTCGGAGCCCTTCGGGCTGGTGATGGCCGAGGCGCTCATGACCGGCACGCCCGTCGCTGCGTTCGACTCGGGAGGCACCAGTGAGGTGCTCGCCGGAATCCCCGGCACCGCCGTGGTGCCGTCCGCCGACACCGAGGCGCTCGCGCGCGCCGCGACGAACCTGGTCGCGCAGTCGCGCAGCGGACTGCGCCGACGGGATGTGCGCGACGCCGCCTCCGCGCGGCATTCGCTCGACCATCGGCATCGCGAGATCGAACGGGTCCTCACGGTCGCCGCTCAGAGCGCGATGCCCGCCCACGAGTTCGTGGAGGCGGTCGGAGCATGATCGCCTGGTACGTGCACCATCACGGGTGGGGCCACCTGACGCGGATGCAGGCGATCCGCCCGCACCTCGCCGACGAGGTCACGGTGTTCTCGAGCCTGCCTGAGCCCGAGTCCCTGGCACCGCGGACGACATGGGTTCAGCTGCCCTCCGACTCCGACCCGGTCGTCGGGGCCGACGGAGTGCGCCGAGAGGCGCACGAGCTCGGCGATGTCACCGCGAACGGCAGCCTGCACTGGGCACCCCTCGGGCATCCCGGGCATCAGGCTCGCTTCTCGGTGATCGCCGACTGGGTGGCCGTCCACCCGACCGCGGCCTTCGTCGTCGACGTCAGCGTCGAGATCACGATGCTCGCCCGCCTGATGGGCGTGCCGACGATCGTCTTCGCTCAACCGGGCGAGCGCACCGACGCCCCGCACCGGCTCGGATACGACCTCGCCGACCTCATCCTGACGCCGTGGCCGCAGGGAACGATCGAGGCGACGGCGCTCGTCGGCCGCGAGCGCGTGCGAGCGGTCGGCGGCGTGTCTCGCTATGACGGCCGAGCCCGCGTCGACACCGGCGATGAGCACCCCCGTCGCGTGCTGTTCCTCGGCCGCGCTCTCGACCGTGACGGGCTCTCCGAGACCGTCGAGCTGCTCAGAGCGGACGGGTGGGACGTCGAGAGCGCCGGCGCGAACGACGTCGATCGGGTCGACGACGTCTGGCCCCTGCTGTGCCGCGCCACGGTCGTGGTGAGCGCGGCGGGCCAGAACAGCATCGCCGACCTCGCCGCCGCCGATGCCCGCGCCGTCGTGATCGCCCAGGAGAGGCCCTTCGGCGAGCAGGAGGACATGGCCCGCGTGCTCGCCGCACGGGGCTTCGCCCAGAGTCTTCCGGTCGATGCGGAGCCCTCCCAGGTCGTGGACGGCATCCGCCGAGCTGCCGAGACCGCTCCCCGCTGGCACGCGTGGCAGGTGCACGGGGCTGCCGCCCGCGCCGCGAGCGCGATCGAGGAGGTGGCGCGATGAGCGTCCGCGTCGCCGTCATCACGCCGGCTTCGATCAACCGTCTCGACCATCTGCAGCGTCAGCGGCGGTTCCTCGACGACGTGAGCACTCCCGGCGTCGAGATCGTCCGCATCGAGGCGTGGCTGGATGCGGAGGCCCCGCCCGTGCAGCCCCCGGCCCTGTTCGTGCATGTGCCGCCGGGCGACCACGGCATGCGCGTCGGCGCGGCGCGGAACGCGGCGGCCTCGCTCGCGCTCGCTCGGGACGTCGACCTGCTGGTGTTCCTCGATGTCGACTGCCTGCCGGGACCGGAACTCGTCGAGCGATATATCGGTGCCGCGCGAACGCACCCGCAGGACCTCCTCTGCGGCCCGGTGACCTATCTCCACAGTGTGCAGCGCCCGTCGACACCGCACGATCTCGGCATCCTGACCCGTCCGCACCCCGCTCGCCCGCTGCCCGCGGGCGACGCCGTCGTCGCGGCGACCGATGACGAGTTCGACCTGTTCTGGTCGCTCTCGTTCGCGGTGACCCCCGAGACCTGGACGCGTCTCGGCGGATTCGACGAGGTGTACGAGGGCTACGGCGCCGAAGACACCGACCTGGGTCGACGCGCACGGGCGCGTGGCATCGGTCTGCGCTGGGTCGGCGGCGCGCATGCCTACCACCAGTGGCATCCGGCCGGCTCTCCGCCCTGGCGGCACCTCGACGACATCCTGCGCAACGGCGCTCTGTTCGCCGAGCGATGGGGCGAGTGGCCGATGCGCGGCTGGATAGACAGCTTCGTCGAGGGCGGTGCCGTGGAACCTCACGGCGACGGCTTCCGCCGCGTCGATCGCGCGAGCGCATCCCGTCGCTGAACCGCTCGACGGGAGGTTCGGATGCCGGGGAATCCGCACTACGCTCGGCAGCATGACGGCGTCTTCCCCCGATGAGCACCCGCTGCTTCGCGCGCACCGCACCCTGCGTCCGGGATTCGGCACCGAAGCGGCGGTCTACGGAACGATCCTCGTGAGCGGACTGATCGCCGTCTCGTCCGCACACGGAGAGACGTCTGCCGCGGTGCTCCTGTCGGTCGGAGTGACCGTCATCGTCTTCTGGGCGGCGCATGTCTACGCGGGTGCCGTCGCCCGGCTCGGCCGAGACGATCCCGAGCAGATGGGCGTGCGCACGGCCATCGGCCGCTCGGTGCGCCATTCACTCGGGATGCTGAGCTCGGCCGGGATCCCCGCGCTCATCCTCGTCGCCGGCACGACGCGGGTCATTCCCGACGATGCCGCGAACGACGTCGCCCTGTGGTCAGGAACCGTCATCCTGGCCTTCCTCGGCTACGTGGCCTTCCTCCGTCGGGGCAGCTCCATCCCCGTCCGCATCCTCGGGGCGCTGAGCACGGCGTTGTTCGGGGTGGCCTTCGTCGTGCTGAAGGCGTTCGTGCACTGACGTCCGGTCAGGCCGGCAGGATCACTCTGATCTGCGCGGCGACCTCGTCGACGATCTGCTCGACCGAGCGAGCGATGTTGATCGTGGCGGACATGGTCAGGAACATGACGGCCGAGACGATGCGGGCGAGCGCCGCGGCCTCGTCGGCCGAGACCCGCGTATCACGGGCGATGACGTCGGCGACCAGCTGCTCGGTCTGCCCGGTGAGGGCGAGCGCCTCACCGTGATGCGGTTCTTCGGGGTCGCCGAACACGATCTCACGCAGGTAGGTGCGGCCGTTGTCGATCTGGGTGCGGTTGCATTCGATGACCGGCCGGATCACCGCCAGCACACCCTCGAGAACACCGTCCGCGTCGGCGGCGGCGGCGCGTCCGCGCTCGAGCGCCTCGGCGTACATCGAGTTCTGCACGAGCAGCAGCAGCTCGCCCTTGGTCTTGGCGTAGAGGAAGAGCGTTCCCGTGCCGATGTCGGCGCGATCGGCGATCTCCTGCGTCGTGACGTCGTCCACCCCTCGCTCGGCGAAGAGCTCGCCGGCAGCGGTCGTGATGCGCTCGAGCTTGTCGAGCTTGTTGCGCTCACGTCGACCGAGAGGGCGGGAGTCGACAGTCATGACGTCCTTCGGAATAAATAATGATCACGCTCAGTTCTGATCATAGTCACCAGGGCGTGGGCTCGGTTCGCCCATTCTCCCACGAGCGCCTCATCGATCCACGGTGAAGCCGTGACGGCATCCGTTCGATCCCTCCCACAGAAAGCCCACCCTCATGCCTTCTCTCTCTGGAGCAGTAGTCCTCGTCACCGGCGCGAACGGAGGGATCGGCACGCACTTCGTCCGCGAGGCCCTCGCGCGCGGCGCCTCGAAGGTCTACGCCTCCGCGCGCACGCCCCGCGAGTGGGACGACGAGCGCATCGTGCCGCTCGCCCTCGACGTCACCGATCCGGCATCGATCGCCGCAGCCGTCGCTGCCGCGCCCGACGTCACGGTGCTCATCAACAACGCCGGCGCCTCGCCCTCGAGCCCCGGCATCCTCTCGCACAGCGACGAGGAGATCCGCGCGAACGTCGAGACCAACTTCCTCGGCCCGTTGTTCCTCGCTCGCGCCTTCGCGCCGATGCTCTCGGCCCAGCCGCAGTCGGCGCTCATCGACATCCACTCGGCCTTGAGCTGGTACGCCGTCGCCGGCATCTACAGCGCGACCAAGGCGGCGCTGTGGTCGGCGACGAACTCGCTGCGCCTCGAGCTCGCCCCGGCCGGAGTGCACGTCGTCGGGGTGCACGTCGGATACGTCGACACGGCCATGGCGGCGAACGTCACCGACCCGAAGCTCGACCCGGCCGTGCTCGTGACCAAGGTGCTGGATGCCACGGAGGCGGGCGAGTACGAGGTGCTCGCCGACGACACCTCGGTGCAGGTCAGGGCCGCCCTGAGCGCCCCGCTCGAGGCGCTCTACCCGCAGCTGGCGCGCACCTCGGAGCAGTAGCCCACACGGCGAAGGCCCCGGGAGCGATCGGATCGCTCCCGGGGCCTTCGTGCGTCCGGATGCTCTGCAGCGATCAGGACTCAGGCTCCCCTGATCACGACCTTGCCGCGGATTCCGCCCCGGGTCAGCGACGCGATGCCGTCGGCGGCCTCCTCGAACGGGAGCACGCGACCGACGATCGGGCGGATGGCTCCCGCGTCGACGAGTTCTGCGATCTGGCGCAGCTGTTCGCCGCTCGCCCGCATGAAGAGGAACGTGTAGGCGACGCCCAGGCGCTTCGCCTGGGCCCGGACCTTGCGGCTGAGCACGGCCATGGCCAGTCGGAGCAGTGGATTGAGGCCGGCTGCGCGGGCGAACTCGGGTGTGGGCGGACCCGAGATCCCGACCGCCCTGCCTCCCGGCCGCAGGATGCGCAGCGACTTCTCGAGGTTCTCGCCGCCGAGGCTGTCGAGCACGACGTCGTATCCACTGAGGACCTCCTCGAAGTCCTCAGACCGGTAGTCGACGACATGGTCGGCGCCGAGCATCCTCACGAAGTCGGCGTTCGCGCCGCTCGCGGTCGTCGCCACCTCCGCGCCCAGGTGCTTCGCGAGCTGGATCGCGATCGATCCGACTCCGCCGGCTCCCGCATGGATCAGCACCTTCTGGCCAGGCCGCACCTCGCCGATCTCGACCAGGGCCTGCCAGGCCGTCAGCGCGACGAGCGGCAGCGACCCCGCCTCGTCCATCGTGATCGACGCGGGCTTCAGCGCCACGTCGCTCTCGTCGATCGCGATCCGCTCGGCGAAGGTCCCGATGCGACGATCGCGTGGACGCGCGTAGACCTCGTCGCCTATCGCGAAACGGCTCACGCCGGCGCCGACGCGGATGACCGTGCCCGCGACGTCGTGCCCGAGGACGATCGGCAGACGGTACGGCAGGATCGCTCTGAACTCGCCGGCGCGGATCTTCTCATCCAGCTGGTTGACACCCGCCGCCTGCACGCGGACGAGCACGTCGCGCTCGCCCACGGAGGGCTCGGGCACGTCGGCCGCGTGCACGGCGGTGTCGTACTTCGAGAGGACGAAAGCTCTCATGGGTGATCTCCGGAATCCGTCGCAGAATAACGACTGAACTCTATTATGAGCGCACTCAGTTTTATTGTCAACGGCGAGATGCTCTCAGTCGAGTCGAGAGGACAGCTCCTCGATGATCTGTGCGACCTCGCGTCGCGCATCCGCCAGGCGTTCGATCTCCGCGTCGAGGCCGGCGAGCGCGGTGTCGGACGATCCGTGACGGCGTGCGATCTGCAGGTTCGCCCGGATGTTCAGCGACGCCCCCGACAATCCGGCGCCCAGGGCCTCTGCGGCGACGGCGAGATCAACGGCGATGTGAGGGTTGCCCGCCTCGACGAGCACCCGCACGTCGCGCAGCATCCGCACGCCGATGCCACCGACCTGGGCCGCGGACTCGGCCGCCTCGACGGCCGCCTCGCGGACGCGCTCGTCGCGGGACGGGTCGTCGCTGGGCAGTGCGAGGGCAGCCCCGAAGCGTGCCGAGACGACGCCGTCCGCCTCGACCGCCCGCAGCGCCTCGACGCGTCGCCCGGTGAGCGGATCGAGGCGCTCCGATGCTCGAGGGTCGTCATCGGAATACCCGCCCACCATGCTCATCAGCGAGGCGGCGATCGCGAGCATCACTCCCGACGCGGCGCCTCCCCCGGGAGAACCGGTCGGACGACTCAGCGCGTCGAACCAGTCGTCCATCGGGGTGGATGCGGGGATGTCGGCGGAGTCCTGCATGACCGTCACCCTACGAGCTACGACCAGAGCAGCGGGAGCAGCGACACCACGAGACCCACGAACCCGACGCCGGCGAACACGATCCCGAGGGTGAGGACGACGCGGCGTGCGTGCGGCGGCTCCCCCACCCGCGCGTGGGAGGGGTTGTTCGCGCTGACCACTCCGTCGGCCCAGCCGGCCTCCGCGGTCGCCGATTCCTGCCGGCTCAGCGGTCGCTCATGGAAGTCTCCCCCGGCGAACCAGCGGGCGAGCAACGCCCCGTCGCGCTCGATGACGGCGATCTCTGCGGGCAGCCACGGCCCCTCGATCGTCCGGATGAGGACGCCGATCAGCAGCATCGGCAGACCGAGTCCGAGGCCGACCCACGACAGCACCTCGCCGACGAGCGCGAGGGTGTCGAGCATCTGCATGATCTCATCGTAGAGAGTTCGGTTAACCCTCGTCGGCCTCTGACGCAAGGCCCTCGGCACACTCGCTTCGATCGCATAGCGTCGGCCACACGAGAGGGAGGAGCGCACAATGAGCACGAACATCGAGATCGACGGCCGGAATTTCGTGCTGCGTGACGATCGCCCTCTGAGGCAGGTGATGGACGAGATCGAGGCCGCCGCATCCGCAGCGCCGACCTTCATCACCCTGTCGGGCGACGACCGCAGCATCAGCGTGCTCATCCGCCCCACGACACGCGTGGTGATCTCGGTCGAGAAGGCCGCGCACGTCGATACGACCGGACACATCGAGCCGGACCACGCCTCCTGGGACCTCCCGTTCGAAGACTGGGAGATGTGACGTGCAGGAGCTGTGGCTCGTCAGGCACGGAGAGAGTGTCGGCAACGTCGCCGCGACAGCCGCGGAGACCGCCCGCGCCGAGGTGATCGACCTCGCGACCCGAGACGCCGATGTGGCGTTGTCGACCACCGGCGCCGAGCAGGCGCGAGCGCTGGCGGCCACGTTGCACGGCGGCCCTGTCACGCCCCAGATCGCCTGGTTGTCGCCGTACGTGCGGGCCCAGCAGACGTTCGCGCTCAGCATGGAGGGCGTGGAGGGCGTCGCCGGCGTCGAGCGGGTGCTCACCGACGAACGGCTGCGCGACAGAGAGCTCGGCATCCTCGATCTGCTGACCCGGTGGGGCGTCGCCGCCCGGCATCCCGAAGAGGCCGACCGTCGGGCGCGGCTGGGCAAGTACTACCACCGGCCGCCCGGAGGAGAGTCCTGGGCCGATGTGTCCCTGCGCCTGCGGTCGTTCCTGCGAGACGCACTGGCCGACGACGCCCGCGTCGGTCTCGTCGTCGCGCATGACGCGGTCGTGATGCTGCTGGTCGCACTGCTGACCGGGATGGACGAGACGCGCCTCATGCAGTTCGCCTCGACGAACCCGGTGCTCAACGCCTCGGTGACGCGGCTGCGCCTGGACGGCCGGCAGTGGCAGCTCGAGGACTTCTCCGACGTGCGCCACCTCGCGCAGCTGGGCGCCGACATCACCGTGCACCCGGGAAGCCCCGATGTCGGCCCGGGATGAGCCGACGCGGGTGACGCCGCAGCTGCTGCAGGAGTGGGGTCTGCCCGACCCCGGCGACTCGAAGAAGTCCCGCGGCACGGCGGTGATCATCGGCGGCTCGTCTCTCTCGGCCGGCGCGGTCGTGCTGGGCGGGGAGGCCATGCTGCGCGTCGGAGCGGGCAAGGTCGCGGTCACGACCGACGCCTCGGTCGCGGATGTCGTGAGGATCGCGTTCCCCGAGGCCGGGGTCTACGAATCGCCCGGTCCGGGCGAACCGATGACCGACGACCTGCGCAGCGCCTGCGAAGGAGCGGATGCGGTGCTGGTCGGGCCCGGGCTGGACGACCCCGAGGATGCCCTCGGGTGGCTGCGGCGGCTGGCGGGCCACGACATCTCCTGCCTCGTGGTCGACGCCTTCGCCGTCGGTGCACTGCGCGACGTGCCGCGCTCGGATCTTCCGGCGTCCCTGATCGTCAACGCCAACCTCGACGAGGCCGAGCTCCTGCTGGGCCGCCCCGTCGACGACCTCTTCTCGGAGCTGCCGGGACTCGCTCAGGAGCTCGACGCCGTGATCCACTGCTACTCCGCCGTGGTCTCACCCTCGGGCGCCGCATGGCGACTCGACGACGGCGGCCCCGGCCTCGGCACGGCCGGATCGGGCGACGTCGTCGCGGGCGCCATCACCGGCTTCGCCGCCCGAGGACTCGCCCCGGAACGCGCCGCCGTCTGGGGAGCATGGGCGCACGCCCGCGCAGGAGACCGGCTCGCCGAGCGGAGGGGTCTCGGCTACCTCGCCCGCGAGCTGGTGCGCGAACTCCCCGCCGCCGTGCTCGACGCCGACGGGGCTCGAGGCGACGTCGACTGAGCCTCAGGTCACGCGTCCGTCGCCCGGTCGCGAGACCCGGAGCCAGCGGTAGCCGTACGCCGGCACCTCCAGTTCGACCTCGCCGTCCGGCCCCAGCGCGATCTGGGCGGGATCGAGCAGATCGACGAGCCTCGTGCCCTCAGGCTCGTCCTCCACCCGGAACGAAGTCGTGACCGGCACCTCGGCGAAGTTGTGGAGGGCGATCATCCTGCCCACGTCCGCGGCGAGCGAGTGCGCGAGAAGCGAGGCGGCCGGCTGGTCGATGATCTCGAGCGTTCCCCAGCCGAGTTCCGGCGAGATCCGATACGCCGAGGTGAGCGCCCGCACGAAATACAGCATCGACTCGCGGTCACCCAGCTGCGCGGCGACGTTCACGTGCTCCGGCGCGTACCCGTCGGACGGTGGCCGAGCGACGAGCCGGCTGGGCGCGGCATCCGAGAATCCCCCGTTCTTGTCGACCGACCACTGCATCGGCGTCCGCACCGCTTCGCGGCCGGGGATCTCGATGTTCTCCCCCATGCCGATCTCCTCGCCGTAGAACAGCACCGGGGTGCCGGGCAGGGTGAAGAGCAGGCTGTAGGCCATGCGGATGCGACGAGGGTCGCCCTCGAGCATCGGAGGAAGGCGGCGGGTGATGCCCCGCCCGAACACGCGCTGGCGCTCATCGGGCGCGAAGGCGTCGAACACCTCCTGACGCTCGCTGTCGCTGAGCTTGTCGAGGGTCAGCTCGTCGTGGTTGCGCAGGAAGTTCGCCCACTGCACCTCGGATCCGAGCACGGGGCGAGCCCGCAGCGCCTCGATCAGCGGAGCGGGGTCCTTGCGGGCGAACGACAGGTACAGCGACTGCATCCCGACGAAGTCGAACTGCATGGTGAGCTCGTCCTCATCCTCACCGCCGAAGTACTGCACCTGCTGGTCGTAGGGCAGGTTGACCTCGCCGAGCAGGATCGCCTCGCTCGACCGGCGCTGCAGGAAGCGGCGGATGTCGCGCAGCAGATCGTGGGGCTCGGGGATGCCGGAGCCCTCGGGGATCTCGAGCAGGAAGGGCACCGCATCGACGCGGAAGCCGGAGATGCCCAGCTGCAACCAGAAGCCGATGACCTTCGCGATCTCGTCACGCACCCGGGGGTTGGCGATGTTCAGGTCGGGCTGGTGCTCGTAGAAGCTGTGCTGGTACCACTGCCCCGACTTCTCGTCCTTGCCCCAGATGCCGTTCGCCTGCCCGGGGAAGACGGCGTTCTTCTGTCCCTTCGGAGGCGCGTCGTCGCGCCACACGTAGTAGTCGCGATACGGCGAATCCACACTCCGTTTCGCGGCGAGGAACCACGGATGCCGGTCGGAGGTGTGGTTGATGACCAGGTCGACGATCACCCGCATCCCGCGGTCCCGTGCAGTGCGGATGACCTCGACGAAGTCGCCGTGGGTGCCGAGTCGCGAGTCGATCCCGTAGAAGTCGCTGACGTCGTAGCCGTCGTCGCGGTCGGGCGTCGGATAGAACGGCATCAGCCACAGGCAGGTGACGCCGAGCTGCGAGAGGTAGTCGATGCGCTGGGAGAGGCCCTGCAGATCGCCGACGCCGTCGCCGTTCGAGTCGAGGAACGTCTCGACGTCGAGGCAGTAGATGACTGCGGTCTTCCACCAGAGGTCGCTCGTGTCGGTGATCTTCACAGTCGCTCCTTCAAGGCGGGGATGAGCTCGGATCCTGCGGCGTCGAGGTATCGGGACTGCTCGGAGCCGACGTGATGCAGGTAGACGCGGTCGAACCCGATCCGAACCAGATCCGCGATGCGGTCGGCCAGTGCGGTCGCGTCGTGGTCGATGAGGACGGCCTTGCGGAGCCCCTCCTCATCGATCCCGACCAGCGCCGCCTCGAAGTCCTCCGGCTGCTCGAGATCCCAGGTGACCGGAGGCGCGAGCAGTCCGTTCCGCCACTGCTCGCGCGCGATCGCGAACGCCGCATCGTCGCTCTCGGCCAGGCTGAGATGCACCTGCAGGATGCAGGGACCCGTGCCTCCTGCACCCCGGTAGGCATCGACGACGCGCTGCAGTGCGGCCGGTTCCTGCGCGACCGTCGCGAGGCCCTGCGCCCACGACGCCGCCCACTCCGCCGTCTCGGCGCTCACAGCGGTCGCGAACAGCGGCGGCGGTTCAGCCGGTCGGCTCCAGACCCGCGCGCGATGCACGCGCACCAGACCGTCGTGGTCCACCTCCTCTCCCCCGATCAGTCGGCGGATCACGTCGACGCTCTCGCGCAGTCGGTCGTTGCGGATGCTCTTGTCGGGCCATCCGTCGCCCGTCACGTGCTCGTTGACCGCTTCGCCGCTGCCCATCGCCGCCCAGAAGCGGCCGGGGAACATCTCCTCCAGCGTCGCGAACGCCTGCGCGATCATCACCGGGTGATACCGCTGACCCGGAGCATTGACCATGCCGATCGAGAAGCGGGTGCGGGCGAGCGCGGCGGCGATCCAGCTCAGGGCGAAACCCGACTCGCCCTGAGTCGTGGTCCACGGTGCGAGGTGGTCGGAGCACATCGCCCCGTCGAACCCTGCGCGCTCCGCCTCGACCACGGCCTCGAGCAGGGCGCTCGGGGGGATCTGCTCGTGCGATGCATGAAAACCGATGAACACCATGCGCCGAGTCTGGCAACGAACAGCGCGCGGCGGCAGTGGTGGACACTCCGGAACGAGTCTGGCAAGATGCGACGCCCGGATCGGCCCGCGGTCTCAGCTGCCCGGGCTCACGATTCCGAGCTCGTAGGCCAGGATCACCGCCTGGACGCGACTGGGTAGATCGAGCTTCACCAGGATGCGGCCGAAATGCGCCTTGACCGTCGACTCGCTCAGATGCAGCGTCTGCGCGATCTCGCTGTTGGTGAGGCCGCGCGCGACCTGCAGGAAGACGTCACGTTCCCGCTCGGTCAGCGCCGAGAGCGCGCCCTCACGGGCCCCGGGGTTCGGCGGCGCGAGGTGCGGCAGGGCGACCTCGATGAGCTTCGCGGTGATGCGGGGTGCGACCACCGCATCCCCGGTTGCCACCGTGCGGATCGCGGCGACGAGCTCGGCCGGTCTCGTGTTCTTGAGCAGGAACCCGGCAGCCCCGGCCTGCAGGGCTCCGAAGGCGAACTCGTCGAGATCGTACGTGGTCAGCACCAGCACCCTGGTCCGCGGCAGACGCGCGGCCAGGTCCTGCGTGGCCCGGATTCCGTCGATCCCCGGCATCCGCACATCCATCAGGATGACGTCGGGGGTCAGCGCGATCGCGGCCTCGATGGCGGAGGCGCCGTCGGCCGCTTCGCCGACCACATGCACGTCGTCCTCCGCCTCGAGCACGAGACGGAGGCCGTAGCGGACGAGCTCCTGGTCGTCGGCGATCAGCACGCGGATCCGATCGGTGGGTGCGTCCGGGGTCATCCCGCTGCCTCCGTCTGAAGTCGCACGAACACGCGCCAGCCGCCGCCCGGTCGGGGCCCCGCCTCGACGTGTCCGTCATAGAACGCGGCGCGCTCGCGGATGCCGACCAGGCCGCGGCCCGGATCGGCGATCGGCACCACCGGCGCGGATCGATCCTCCACGAGGATCGACAGTCCCTCGTCGGCGACGCTGATCCTCACCAGCACGTCCTGCACCTCGCGCGCGTGCCGGAGGACGTTGGTCAGCGCCTCCTGCACGACGCGGTACACCGTGAGCCCGACCATGGCATCGGGGTCGATGGCACCGACCTGCTCGAACCTGACCGGCAGTCCTGCGCTGCGCGATTCGGCGATGAGGGCGGGGATGCGCTCCATGCTGGCCTGCACCCGCTGGCGGTCGACGGCGTCGGTCTCACCGCGGACGGAGGTGAGCAGGCGACGCATCTCGACGAGGGTGCGGCGCCCGGTCTCGGCGACACGTCCGATCGCACGACGCGATTCCTCGGGCCGCGATTCCGCGGATGCCTGCGCACCGTCGGCGACGGCGATCATCACGGCGAGGCTGTGGGCGATCACGTCATGCATCTCCCGCGAGATCCTCTCGCGCTCGAGGACGGCGGCGATGTGCGCCTCCTGGTCCCGCTCTCGGCGCATCTGCTCCGCGCGCTCCACGAGTGCCTGCAGCTCGCGACGCCGATGGCCGACATCGAGTCCGACGAGGGTGGCGATCAGTGCGACGGCGATCACGACCGCGCTGATCGCGAGCCAGTCCAGTGGCCAGGCGTCCACGTCGACCCGCGGCGCCAGCCCGAGCAGGGGCGGACCGACGCGCACCCGGATCGCGAGCACCAGTGCAGCGATCGTCCCGGCCGCCGCCGCGGCGGCGAATGCCAGCCACGCCCGCTGCGGGCGGGCGACGACGCCGCTGCGGTACAGCGCGCCGACGACCAGCACCGCTTCGGCACCGGAGCCGCCGGCGAACGACAGGGGCAGGAGCACGAGCACGACGATGAAGGCCGCCAGCGGATGCCGTCGCGACACGAGAACCGCTGCGACGCCGGCGACGAAGAGCGCCACCAGCGCCCACGCCGGAGTCGTCAGCGAGGACTCGACGGACAGATAGCCGAGCACCAGCGACACGGCCGCGTAGACCCCGAGCATCGCGAGGTCTGATCTCCGCCCACTCATACGTCTCTCGTGCGCAGAGCGAGCGCACCCGCGGCGAGCGCGACCGCTGCCCAGATCGACGCGATGAGCCAGCCAGCGCCGACGCTGATGTGTCCGGCCCACAGGTCGAGGAACGGTCCGCCCTCCGCGCCGACACGGCTCATCGCGTCGCCCGCGTTGCCCAGCTGTCCGATCCGCAGGATGCGGGAGATCAGGCCGTAGGGAAGCAGCGACGTGAGCACGGGAAGCAGCAGAGTGGCGAGGAAGACGATGATCGCGCCTGCGGTCGTCGACCGCACCAGTGCCCCGATTCCCACGCCGAACAGAGCGCAGAGTCCGAGGTACGCGGCCGAGCTGAGCAGGGCGAGCACGACTCCCGGCGCGGCGAGCGGTGCCGCGAGGCCGAACTGCGCGTAGATCGGTGTGGTGAGCGCCCACGCGCTGAACGCCGTGATCAGGGCGACAGCCGTGACAGCGGTGGATGCGACGAGCGCTTTCGCGCGCAGTATCCGCAGCCGGTCGGGCACGGCGACGAAGGTGGGCTGAATGGAGCCCGATGCGTATTCGGCCCCGATCAGCATGACTCCGAGGATACCGGCGATGATCTGCCCCAGAACGACGGTCGGCACGGTGACGTCGGCCATGGTGCGTTCGATCGACGGCACCGACGGCGCCCCCGACGATTCCAGCGTCACGCCGAGGAAGAGGCTGCCGCCGATGCCGATCAGGAAGATTCCGATCAGGGCGAGCGCGGCGGAGGGAAGACTGAACAGCTTGATCCACTCCGAGCGCAGCACGTGTCGGAACGCGGGGCGGCGAGTGCGGGCATCCGCTCGTCGGGGACTCGTCGTGATGGTCATCGTCGTGCTCCTTCTTCGGCGTGCCGCGCACCCGCGCGGTATTCGGTGTCGGTCGCGGTGAGGGCGAGGTAGGCGTCCTCGAGCGACCCCTCGATGGTGGCGATCTCATGCAGCACGATCCCCGCGTCGGCTGCCCTGCGAGCGATGTCCTCCGCGGCGAGGTTCTCGATCTCGAGCGCGCCGTCGACCTGCGACGCGACCGTCGCCTCCGGCCCCGTCAGGAGGGCCGCCAGTCGGTCCGCCTCCCGCGTCCGGACGCGCACCACAGAGCGCGTCGCACCGGCGACCACCTCGTGCAGAGGTCCGTCGGCGAGGATCGATCCTCGCCCGATCACGAGCAGATGGTCTGCCGTCTGGGTCATCTCGCTCATCAGATGCGACGACAGCAGCACCGTCTTCCCCTCCCCCGCCAGTTGCCGCAGCAGAGCCCTGATCCACAGGATGCCGTCGGGGTCGAGACCGTTCACCGGCTCGTCGAGGATGATCGTCTGCGGATCCCCCAGCAGGGCGGCGGCGATGCCCAGCCGCTGGTTCATGCCGAGCGAGAATCCCCCGACTCGCCTGTCGGCCACGGCATCCAGACCCGCGATCCCGATCACCTCCCGCACTCGGGCCGCACCGATCGCGTGCGTGGCGGCGATTGCGAGCAGATGCTTGTAGGCGGTGCGCCGTCTGTGGGCCGACCGGGCGTCGAGCAGGACGCCCACCTCGCGCAGCGGCGCGGGCAGATCGGCATAGGGGCGACCGTTCACCTCCGCCGTGCCGGCCGTCGGCCTGTCCAGACCCACGATCATTCGCATGGTCGTGGACTTGCCGGCCCCGTTCGGCCCCAGGAATCCGGTGACCGTACCCGGCTCGACCGTGAAGTCGACTCCGTTCACCGCCACCCGCTCGCCATAGTGCTTGGTCAGAGACTGAACTCGGATCATGTCGCGCCTTTCGTCATCTTCGACGCTACGAACGGCCGCACACGGGCACATCGGGCTGCGGTCCTGAACAGGGCGAGCGGGCAGTACCTGGGTCTACAGAGGGATGCCACCGGTGATCCCGCCCGAATCGGCCTCACCCGCTTCGGATGAGCCCATCGCACATTCTCTGGCCGACCGGTGCGCGCACTGCGATACTGAGCGCAGAATCTCGATGACCGTCTTCTCACGTGCCGGTTCCACCCGAGATGAGGAGCGAGATGGCGAAGACCCGTTCGTCCGACGCACCGGGAGCACCTGCAGCACCGCACCCGGTCGCACCTGATTTCGTCCTGCGGCGCAGCCGAGGAAGGGATGCCCGGATCCGCGCCCCCAGATCGGGCCAGGGGCCGTGGATCACACCGACGGATCGCGCCGATCCGATCGGGCTGCTGGAGGGCCAGGCGGCCTCACGGGTCGAAGAGCTCGTGCCTGTGCGGCACTCGCGGATGGCGGCTTCTCCGTTCGCCTTCTTCCGCGGCAGCGCGCTGCTCATGGCCGCGGATCTCTCGACGACACCCCACAGCGGTGTGATCGCACAGATCTGCGGTGACGCGCACCTGTCGAACTTCGGGCTGTTCGGCACGCCGGAGCGGCAGCTCATCTTCGACATGAACGATTTCGACGAGACGCTGCCCGGGCCGTTCGAGTGGGACATCAAACGACTGGCGACGAGCTTCGCCGTGGCCGGACGCCAACGGCGCTTCACTGCCGCGCAGATCCACGACTGCGTCGAAGCCGCGGTGCGCGGATATCGGATCGCCATGAGCCGCGCTGCCGACGCGTCGGTCCTCGACGCCTGGTACGACCGATTCGACGCGGACCGCGCGCAGCGGCGCATCCGTTCCGCGAGGCGGAAGGGGCGGTCCGACGACGAGACGGTCGATCGGCTCGACGCCGCACTCGCCAGAGCGCGGAAGCGCGATCACGCGAAGTCGTTCTCGAAGCTCGTGGACCGCGAGGACGGCCAGCTGCGGATCCGAGGGAATCCGCCCCTGATCGTGCCCGTGGACGAGCTCGCCGCAGGCTACGACGGATTCGACGACGTGAGCGCGATGCGGGAACTGCTCGAGGAGTACCGACGGACTCTGCCCGGCAGTCGCCATCCCCTCTCCGAGTACCGCTACCGGCATATGGCGCGCAAGGTGGTCGGGGTGGGCAGCGTGGGCACCCGCGCGTGGGTGATCCTCCTCAGCGGACGCGACGACGACGATCCGCTGCTCCTGCAGGCGAAAGAGGCGCAGCCGTCGGTGCTGGAGCAGTTCCTCGGTCCCAGCGAATTCGATCACGCCGGCGAACGAGTCGTTCGCGGGCAGCGACTGATGCAGGCGGCCTCGGACATCTTCCTCGGATGGCAGCGCGTCACCAGCCTCGACGGCGTCACCAGGGACTTCTACATCCGCCAGCTCCAGGACTGGAAGGGCGGGATCGATCCCGAGGCGATGACTCCCGGAGGCGCAGCGCTCTATGCACGGGTCTGCGGTGAGACCCTCGCCCGTGCCCACGCCCGCAGTGGCGACCGCCTCGAGATCGCCGGATATCTCGGGCGCGGCCGAGGATTCGAGAGCGCCATCATCGCGTTCGCCGACACCTACGCCGACCAGAACGAACGGGACTTCGCCTCGTTCCGCGCCGCGTTGGATTCCGGGCGACTCGCCGCCGCCGATCTCGAACGACCCTCGCCATGAGCACTCCGCTTCAGACGAGGCGCCCGGTCGCCGCGCATGCCGCGGGACGCAGAGCCCTGCGCGGCAGGCACGGCGTCCCCGGCTACGTGGCCGCCCTCGTGCTGCTGGCCCTCTCCTACTGGATCTGCGCCGTCCAGCGCACCACGAACCCGAGTCCGTCCGCCTTCCTGCTCATCCTCGCCACGGTCGCCGTCGTCTTCCACATCACCGCCGTGCGAGCCGTCATCCAGCACGTCGCGTGGATCGTGCTGGCCACCGCCGGCGTGGCGACGATCGTCGCCACGCTCGTCGGCGCGGAAGGGCGGATCCTGGACGTCATGTTCTCGGCCGCATCCATCGCCGCTCTTCTGGTCGCTCCGGCCGCGATCGTGGCTCACCAGGCGCGGCGGCGTGGATTCAATCTCGAAGCGCTGATGGCGACGATCACCGCCTACCTCCTCGTCGGCATGCTGTTCACCTTCGTCTTCAACCTCGTGTCGCTCGTGTCGAGCGCTCCGATGTTCGGCGACGGGAGCGAGGACTCGCTGTCGAATCAGCTCTTCTTCTCCTTCACGACGCTGACGACGACGGGATACGGCAACCTCGCACCGGTGACATCGGGCAGCCAGGCGGTCGCCGTCGCCGAGGCGATCACGGGCCAGCTGTTCCTCATCACCGCGGTCGCGCGCATCATGCGCGGCAGCAGTCTTCGACCGGCCACCCGGCCCGACTCTCGCCAGGAGGCGTCATGAAGAGGTGGAACGTCGTCATCGTGCTCGGCAGCGCGCAGTTCGTGATGGTGCTCGACGGCACCGTCATGAACGTGTCGATCTCGACGGTCGTGGACGACCTCGACACCACCGTGGCCGCGATGCAGGGCGCGATCACGTTCTACACGCTGACGATGGCGGCCTTCATGCTGCTCGGAGCGAAGCTCGGCGATGTGTGGGGTCGGCGGCGAGCCTTCGTGATCGGATCCTGCGTGTACGCGGTCGGCTCGCTGGTCACGGCGGTGAGCCCGAACGTGCAGACCCTGTTCCTCGGCTGGTCGGTCATCGAGGGGCTCGGCGCCGTGCTGGTGATACCCGCCATCGCCGCGCTCGTCGCCGACAACTATCAGGGACGCGAACGGGTCACCGCGTTCGCCGTCATCGGCGCGGTCTCGGGGGCCGCGGTGGCCGCCGGTCCGCTCATCGGGGGCTTCGTCACGACGTACTTCGACTGGCGCTACGTGTTCGCTGCAGAGGTGGTGATCATGGTCGGGGTGGTGCTGTGCGCCCGGATCATCACCGACGCCACCGAGCGGGTCCGCATCCGCATCGACCTCCTGAGCGTCGCGCTGTCGTCAGCGGGCCTCGTCGCCGTCGTCTTCGGGATGCTGCAGAGCAAGGTGTGGGGATGGATCGTGCCCCTGCGCATCCCCGTCATCGGGGGCGTGCCGGTCGCGCCGCTCGGCATCTCGCTCGCGGCGTGGCTCATCGTCGTCGGCGTGCTGCTCGTCGCGCTGTTCATCGCCAG
This sequence comes from Microbacterium sp. CFBP9023, assembly GCF_034045055.1. NCBI lineage: Bacteria > Bacillati > Actinomycetota > Actinomycetes > Micrococcales > Microbacteriaceae > Microbacterium > Microbacterium sp. CFBP9023. Next base: position 668,115 of record NZ_JAXCWI010000002.1, read on the forward strand.
GCAGCGGATGCTCGTGCGCGTCGGGCGTCAGCCCCTCGTCACCGTCGAGATGTTCCGGATCAGCTCTCTTCGCAGCGGCCTCTCGGTGCTCGGCGCGCAGTACGCCGTGACGGCGGGACTCTTCTTCATGGTGCCGGTGTACCTGCAGATGACGCTCGGGCTGGATGCCCTTCAGACCGGCATCAGGATCTTCCCGCTCTCGGTGGCCCTGGTGCTGTTCTCCATCGTCGGCACCGCCCTCACGAAGCGGATGTCCCCTCGCACCATCGTGAGGATCGGTCAGCTCCTTCTGGTCTTCAGCGCGCTGGTGCTGCTCGGATCGGCGACGAGCGACCTGCGCAGCGGCCTCTTCGCCGTCGGCATGTTCCTCTCGGGTGCGGCCCTCGGGCTGCTCGCCTCGCAGCTGGGCAACGTCAACATGTCGAGCGTGAGCGCGAAGGAGACGAGCGAGGTGGGCGGTCTGCAGGGGGTCTTCCAGAATCTGGGATCATCGCTCGGCACCGCACTCATCGGGTCGATCCTGATCGGGGCCCTGTCGACCTCGTTCGCCTCCGGAGTGGCCGCGAGCGACCTCTCCGCGACGACCCGAGCCTCGGTGGCCGCGTCGACCGAGCACGGCGTCACGATCGTTCCCGCGTCGGCCGTTCCCGCGATCGCCGAGGAGGCGGGGCTCAGCGCCGACGATGCAGAAGCACTGGCCGAGATCTACCGCGAATCGCAGCTGTCCTCGCTGCGTGTCGCGTTCTTCGGACTCATCGTCATCAGCCTCTTGGCGCTGTTCTTCTCGCGCGGCATCCCTCAGGAGATCGAGGTCCGTCGACGACGCGAAGACAGAGTCGTCGACGGATGACCGGGCGGTCCTCAGACCGAACGGTCATCGCCGGCGCTCAGAGCCGCGACGCCGCCTCGCGCGCACCGCGCACCGCGATCGCGACGCTGGTGAGGGTCGGATTCATGGTGTTGGCGGTGGGGATGAGAGCGTTGCCGCCGACCACGAGGTTGTCGAAGCCCCACACCCTCGAATACGGATCCGCGACGCTGGTGCCGTCGTCGTCGGTGCCCGCTCGCATGGTTCCCATGTAGTGCAGGCTCGACCCGTTCGGCAGCAGCCGCGGCTCGGCGATGAACGTGCCCAGGGCCGCACCGGCGCGACGCAGATGCGCCGTGGCATCCGAGATCTCCGCCTCCTCGACGTCGGTGAGGGCGTACTCGATCGTCATGTTCGGCAGACCGCGGTAATCGAGCTCGTCGTCGTCGAAGCGCACCCCGTCCTCGATCCGCGGATGCTTGCGCACTCCGTACCCCATGTTGACGTATCCCCAGCGGTTGCCTGCGTGCGGGTGCGACGCGTCGAGCGGGAAGGGCGGGTTCTCGGCATACATCACCTGCAGCGAGAAGGGATGGTCGGGCTCCGAGAACGGGATGCGGTTCACGGCGGCGACGGGATCCGCCGGGTTCGTCGCGCGGCGGGCGAGCTCGCGCTCGAGCTCGTCGTCCGTCACGAGGTCGGCCATCCGGTCGCCGTCGAGCGACACGGTCGAGATCACCACGTGGTGCTCGGTGAGATAGCGGCCGAGGGCCGTGGGGCGGATGCCCGATGCCCACAGCAGCTGCGGGGAACGGAAGGCGTCGGCGGCCACCACGACGAGGTCCGCGGGAAAGGACGACGTCTGCCGGGTGCGCAGGTCCTCGACCACGACTCCGGTCGCGCGGCTCCCGTCGTGCTCGATCCGCCGCACCAGCGAGAGGTCGCGCAGTGCGAAACGGGCGCTCTCGTCGGTGCTCGGCTCGATGAGCGGACCGAGCACCATGTCGGCGCCCGCCCACACCATCGTGCCGTCGGGCTGGGGGTCGCCGGCGATGGGCAGAGTGCTCACGCCGTATCCGTCGGGGAGCTCGGCGGCGAACTCACCCTCGAGCAGTGCGCGGATGGCACCGCCGATCGGCGAGTCAGCGAAGGCCGCACCCTGGTGATGCAGCAGCTCCTCGGCCGTCGTGATCAGCTCTTCCCACTCCTCGTCGTCGATGAACGGGAGCTTCTCGCTGAATGCCGGACGCGGGATCGCGCAGGTCCAGTGCGATCCCTGGCCCCCGACATTCGTCGCCGCCGCGACAGCCGGGAACGTCGGGGCGTGGGCTGATCCCTCTCCGCCGAAGTCGAGCAGGTGGGTCCCCTGCCGCGCCGTGAACATGCCCTCGACGACGACTCCGGCGGGGATGCCCAGAGACTCGCGGAAGGCGCCCGCCTGCGGACCCTGCGCCATCTCACGCGCGCGAGCCTTCTCCTCGGGATCGGCGATGTTGCGGACGCTGGCGCCCGGCCGCTCGGTGATCTGCGGTCCTGCTTCGAACATCACGACCCGCGCGGTCGGATGACTCTGCAGGATCACGCGCGCGTAGGCGGAGCCGATGGGTCCGCTGCCCACGATCGCGACGGTCGGATGCTCGGAGGCGGTGTTCTCAGACATGGTTGTTCTCCCGGTGCGTGCGGATTCAGGCGGTGACGGATTCGACGGAGGCGATGGGGTCGTGCTCGTCGGCCAGACGTCCTCGGGGCATGAGCAGCGCGACGACGAATCCGATGGCGTAGGCGACGGCGAGCGCGGCGAACACCGGTGCGAAGACATCGTGGTAGATGCCGGCGACCTCGATCTGCAGGGCCGGGTCCGACACCTGCACCAGCTGCGGGGTCAGCGCTGTCGCGTCGAGCCCCGACGGCAGGAGCGCTGCGACGCCGAAGCCGACGACGCCGCCGATGACGGCGGTGGTCACAGTCGCGCCGACCTGTCGCACGATGTTGACGGTCGCCGTGAGGGTGCCGGTCGCGCTGCGCGGTGCGGCGCTCTGCACGACCGTGACGATCAGGCTCATGAACGCGCCGGTGCCGATGCCGACCACGAACATGACGGCCATCGGCGCCCACAGCGGCAGGCCGACCGGCAGCAGCGCCATGACGGTCAGGCCGACGGCGCCCAGAGCGGTGCCGACGATCGGGTAGACCCGGTAGCGGCCGGTGCGGCTCGCGAGGAAGCCGGATGCCAGGTTGCTCAGCAGCATCCCGAACACGGTCGCGATGGGCACGAGCCCTGAGACGGTCGCCGTCGCCTGGTACGCCATCTGCACGTAGGTCGGCAGGTAGGCGGTGATCGAGAAGAGGCCGACGCCGATGATCGCCGAGAGCGCCGTGCCGACCGCGATCGTCCGATTCGCGAAGAAGCGCAGCGGCACGATCGGCTCCTCCGCCCGCAGCTCGGCGAGCAGGAACGCGGCGAAGGCGACGAGGGCCGCGGCGAAGGCGACGACCGTGGCGGTGCGCAGCGCCGGGTCGGCCACCCACGAGACGGCGAGCACGAGGGCCACGAGCGCGGTCGTGAAAGAGACGGCGCCGGCGATGTCGAACCGGCGCAGCGCGCCCGGTGCGATGCGCGGCACCGCGACGAGAGCGAGCGCGAGGGCCGCCACACCGACGGGGATGTTGACCCAGAAGACCCACTGCCAGCCCCAGAAATCGGTGATGAGCCCGCCGAGGACGGGACCCACGAGGATCGCGATGGGGAAGGCGGCCCCGATGACCGCCATGTACTTCGGACGCTCCCGCGGCGAGGTCACCTGGGCGATGATCGTCTGCGACATCAGTTGCAGACCGGCGGAGCTCATGCCCTGCAGCACTCGTGCCCCGATCAGCCAGGGCATCGTCTGCGCGAAGCCGCAGGCGAGTGAGGCGAGGAGGAACACGACGAGCGAGGTGAGGAACACCGCTCGGGGGCCGACCACGTCGCCGAGCTTGCCGAGCACCGGAAGCAGCACGGTGCTCGCGAGCGTGTACCCGACCACCACCCACCCCATGTGCTCGAGGGCGCCCAGCTCACCGGCGATGGTGGCGAGGGACGTGGAGACGATCGTGTGGTCGAGCGCACCGAGGAAGGACACGGTGAGCAGCGAGACGACGAGGAGACGCAGACGCAGCGTCGAGAGTGGAGGCATGACCGATGACCCGATCGATCGGGCAGTCGACGCGACTTCGTGTGCCCCGCTCGCAACGTCACGAGCGGGAACGGGTTCGAGGAACCCCGGCGCCGAGTTCAGCATACGGGATCTTTAGTCGGTTTTCAACTAAAGTGCACGCCGACGCGCACGGGATCGGCTCCTGGCACGCGGCACCGCGGGCGCGGTGACGGGCGCGCCCACTCTCCCGACGAGTTCACCGATCCCCTCCACCACCATGCGCACCACGTCGCCGTCGACGAGCGGAGGTGGCGTGAGCGCGCCGTTGCGCCCCCACAGCTCGCCCAGGCACCCGCCGTTGCCGACCGTGCCGCTGCCCAGGACGTCGCCCGGCACGACCCGCGAGTTCCGCGAGGCATAGGCGACGAACTCGGGAAACGGCCAGCCGGCGTTCGAGACGAGGTCCTTGCCGATCAGCTCGTCGTTCACGAAGACCTCGGCGCGGATCGCGAGGAAACCGTCGTCGTCGAGATACGGCTCGAGCTCATCGGCCGTGACGATCCACGGCCCCAGGCTCATTCCGAAGTCCTTGCCCTTCGACGGACCGAGGCGCACCTTCATCTCGCGGGCCTGCAGGTCGCGGGCCGACCAGTCGTTCATGATCGTGTATCCGAAGATCAGCGACGCCGCCGCCCCGGCGTCGAGATTCGACTCCCCGACCCCCGGGGCGCCTCCGATCACGACCGCGACCTCCAGTTCGAAGTCGAGTCGTTCGGTCACCGGCGGATGCAGCACATCCGCAGGCCCCAAGATCGTGTGCGGGTTGCCGAAATAGAACGTCGGCGCGTCGTACCACTCCGGCGCCACGTCGCTCTTGCCCTCGACGCCGGCGCTCACTCCCTCGACGTGCTCCTCGAAGGCCACGAAATCGCGCACCGACGCGGGCGCGACCGGAGCGAGCAGGGTCACCTCGGCGAGCGCCGCTCCCGTCTCGCCCTCGACCTCGCGGTGCAGGTCGCGCGCGGCGTCCAGCCCGAGCGCGAGCACATCGGCCACACGCAGCCGGCGCGGGAAGGAGACCACCCGATCGCCCTCGACGAAGCCCTCGCCGACCTCGCCGTCGACGCTCCAGCGGGCGATCCTCATGCCCGCACCCGCCGCCCGAGCAGCTGTGCGGCGTTCTCCTCGAGGATGCGGTCGACGACCGCGGCTTCGAGCCCCGACCCCCGCACGAACTCGACCGGGTCGTCGAGCCCCATGTCGAACGGATAATCGCTGCCCAGCAGCACGCGCGACTCCCCCGCGACCTCGATGAGTCGCCGCAGCGCGTCGGGGTCGTGCACCACGGTGTCGAACCAGATCTTCGAGAGATATGTCGAGGGCGCGTGCGCGCAGCGCTGAGCCTCGGGACGCACCGTCCATGCGCGGTCCGAGCGCCCGATCGACAGCGGCAGGTAGCCGCCGCCGTGGGCCGCGACGATCGTGAGCTGCGGATGCCGGTCGAGCACACCCGCGAAGATCAGGTGCGAGAGCGCGACGGCGTTCTCGGCCGGCTGCCCGACGGTGTTCGACAGGTAGAACCGATCGAGTCGTTCGTCGAGGCTGCAGCCGAACGGATGCAGGAAGACGACGGCGCCCAGTTCGGCAGCCCGCGCCCAGAAGGGCTCCAGTCGCTCATCCGAGAGCTCCACGTCGCCGGCGAACGACGAGATCTCGACACCGGCGAGACCCCGGCCGAGCACCGCGTCATCGAGGCACTCGACGATGCGCTCCGGGTGCTGCAGCGGAACGAGTCCGAGACCGATGAGCCGCTCGGGCGCCTGCGCCACGTGCTCGGCGACCAGTCGGTTGGCCTCGTTCGCCGCCCACACGGCCAGTCCCTCGGGAGCCCAGGGGTAGAAGTGGTTGGGTGAGGCGCTGACCCACTGCACGTCGACGCCCTGCGCATCCATGTCGGCGAGACGCACCGGCACGGACGTGAGCTGGGGGATGCGCGCGCCCACCATCGGGCCCGAGACAGCCAGGCTCTCGGCACCGTTCCGAGTCAGCTCGAGTGCGGCGGCCTCGCGCACGAGGTCGGGCACGCGTCGCTCGACCTCGGCCTGCAGCGACGGCAGCAGGACGTGAGCATGGACGTCGGTGGTCATGCCGGTGCCGCCATCTTCTGCGCGATGCCGAAGATGAGTCCGCCGGCGTCGGCGTCGCGATCGTGCTCGAGCTGCCAGCGACCGAGCTGCACCGAGGCCTCGACGACGGCCTGCGCACGAGGCAGGCGACGCGCGTGGAACTCGTCGAACAGCGAGTCGTCCACGGCATCCCGCGTCGTCAGCAGCTCGGTGAGCACGAAGGCGTCCTCGAGCCCCTGCGCAGCGCCCTGGGCGATCGTCGGAGGGCAGGAGTGCGCCGCGTCGCCGATCACGATCACCCGCCCGCGGTTCCACGGCGCGGGCACGACGTGCTGGGTGAACCAGGTGTAGTTGGCGACGGCGCCCGCCTCGAGATCGGCGCGGATCGAGTTCCACGGACCGTCGTAGGCACGCGACGCCTCGAGCATGATCTGCGTGGCCTCCTCGCCGGAGACCCCGAAGCGATCCTGCGCGTCCTCCACGAGGAACGCGTACATGGTGTCCTCACCGGTCGGCGTGTACCCCGCGATGTACATGGGCCCGCCGTAGTAGAGCTCGGACCGTTCGACGTCGGCGGGGCGCGAGACGAACGCGCGCCAGATGCCCATCCCGGTCGGCTCCGGCTTGGTCTCGATCCCGACGAGGTCCCGCACGGCGGAGTGCAGCCCGTCCGCGCCGATCAGCAGGTCGTACTCGCCTGCCGACCCTCCGTTCACGACGACCTCGACGGAGTCGGGACCATGCTGCTCGACTCCGGTGACCTTCGCACCGAAGCGCACGTCGGCTCCGGCCGCGCGCGCGTGCTCGAGCAGGATGCTCGTCAGTTCGGCGCGAGGCATGCCCATAGCGGCCGGGTAGTCGGGGCCTCCGGTCTTGACGTCCGGCAGCGCCGCCACGATCGGGGCGCCGGGACCGGGTGCGCGCAGATTGAGTCCCTCGAACGGGAATCCCGCCGCGCGGATGTCGTCCCACGCGCCGAGCGCATCGAACACGCGCAGGGCGTTGCCCTGCAGCGAGATGCCGGACCCGAGGGTGGACGGCGCGTCCTTCGCCTCGAAGACGTCGACCTCGACGCCGGCCTTGGCGAGCTGGATGGCGGCGGCGAGTCCGGCGACGCCGGTGCCGGCGATCGCGACCTTGCGAACTGCGGTCATGAGCAGAACCTCTCTGTTCTGGGTGATCGTGCGGGTGTGAGTGGACTAGAGGATGGCGACGGGGTTGACCGGCGAGCCGACGGCCCCCGTGATCGGGAGCGGCGGCGCCGACAGGAGGAAGTCCCACCGGCCGCGCTCGGCACAGGCCTCGGCGAGCTCATCGAGGTTCCACATCTCGCCGATCGTCAGGCCGAGGTTCGGGATGACGACCTGGTGCAGCGGCTGGAAGGCCGGCACGTCGAACTCGTTCGGACGCACCTCGAACCCCCAGGTGTCGGTCGCGATGGCCGCGATCTCCGTGCGATGCAGCCACCCCGCGGTGGTCAGCGACAGTCCGGGCGCCGGTCCCCCGGCATAGTCGCCCCAGCCCTCGCGGCGGGTGCGTGCGTACTGTCCGGTGCGGACCACGACGATGTCGCCGCGCCCCACGACGCTGGAAGCGCCCTGCGCGGCGATCGTCGCCTCGATATCCGCGACCGTGATGGCGTGACCGTCCGGCAGCTCACCGGTCTCGGGGAACAGGTGTCGGCCGACGTCCAGCAGCACCCCGCGCGAGACGATGACGGATGCCGCGTGCTCGATGCCCGTGACGAGGTCGCCCTCGCTGGTCACGACGTCGCCCGCCCGTCGCCCGTTCCAGGCGTTGCCGTGGTCGAAGATGTGGCCGAGGCCGTCCCACTGCGTCGAGCACTGCAGGGGCATCGCGATCACGTCGTCCGCCCCGCCGATGCCGTGCGGGAAACCCTGGTTGCCGCGCTCGGCGTCGACACCGGTGTCGGTCATGGTGTGCACCGGGTTGGTACGCCTGCGCCACCCCTTCTGCGGGCCGTCGGTGTCGAAGCGCTGCGAGAGCGAGACCACCCGGCCGGAGGACACGAGCGACGCGGCCTTCACCCGAACGGCGTCGTCGATGAAGTTGAGGGTGCCGAGCACGTCGTCGCTCCCCCAGCGCCCCCAGTTGCGATAGGCCGTCGCCCGGGCCGCGATCTCGGACTCGGGGTCGGCGCGGTCGAGATCGGCCGGATTCTCGGAGGGCGTCCCCATCACGAGGCCCCGTCCGTCTTCTGGGCCACGCAGCGCACGACCTGGGTGCCGAGATTGGCGATCGTGCCGGTCATGACGTCTCCGTCGCGGAGGAACCGCCGCCAGTGCTGGCCGTTGCCGGCAGGGCTGCCCGTCAGCAGCAGGTCACCGGGGTACAGCGGGTGGGTCTGCGACGCGGCCGAGAGCAGCGCCGGGATGTCGAACAGCAGATCGCTGGTCGATGCGTCCTGCATCGTCTGCCCGTTGAGGTCGAGGCGCACCGCCGCGTCACTCGCCGAGACGAACGGTGCCGGTACGAGGAACGGACCGGTCGGCAGGAATCCGGGTGCGTTCTTGGCCCGATACCAGTCGGTGCCGATCTCCTTCATGTCCTTGCGGAAGACCAGATCGCGGGTCGTCACGTCGTTCACGATCGTGTAGCCGGCGATGTGCTCCCAGGCGTCCTCGCGCGAGACCTGGAAGGCCTCCTTGCCGATCACGAGGGCGAGCTCGAGCTCCCAGTCGTGCACCTCGCTGTACGTGGGCAGCACGAGGGGGACGTCGTCCCCGACGACCGCGGCGGGCAGGCCGATGAAGAAGTAGGGCTCGCCGTTCGCCTTGCGGTCGTCCATCATGGTGGCGGCGAACTCCCGCGCCTCGTCGGGCGTGCGATCGGAGTTCTGGGTCAGGCCGGCTGCGACGAGCTCGATGACGTGCTCGCGGTAGTTCGCGCCGGTCTGCAGCACCTGACGCGGCTCGACGGGAGCGGTGAGGGTGACCTCCGCGAGCGGGATCCACGGCCCGTCGCTTCGGGCGATCGCGTGCAGTCTGTCCCAGTCGGGGGCCGCGAGGAACTGGTTGAGCCCGTCGGCTCCGAGCTCCTCGGATGAGAGCGGGCGGATGCGCTCGCCGACCGCGAGGCCGAGACGCACGCGCCCGTCGTCGCGATAGCGCGCCAGTGCGAAGGGTGCGTCGGGTGCTGTTGTCGTCGTCGTCATCGTCGGTCGATCCTCTGTCGTTCAGTATGGCGTCACGGAGGTTCCGGGGCGGACGTCGACGTCCGCCCCGGACGGGCGCTCAGCCCTGGCCGTGCTTGGCGTACGGGTTGAAGAGCGCTTCCTTGATCTCGTCGGGCACGCCCTCCTCGGTGGCGGAGGGGCCGTCCGCCGGCGGGAACGACTCCGTCATCGACATCGGCATCGCGCCGTTGCGGTAGAAGTTGTTCGAGCCGAGCGAGGGCTTCCAGGTGTTCGCCTCCCAGTCCGGGACGTAGTTGCGGTAGCCGCCCGTGTTCAGCTCGATGCGCAGCGTCGACGGCTCGCGGTAGTAGAGGAACGTCTGCTCCCCGATGCCGTGGATGTTGGGGCCGTATTCGATCGGGATGCCGTTCTCCATCAGGGTGTCGGCGGCGATCAGCAGCTCTTCGCGGGTGTCGACCCAGAACGCGTAGTGGTTGACCCGACCGGCCCGCGTGGATCCGTCGAGCACGACGCCGAGGTCGTGCGACTTCTCGTTGGTCGTGAGCACCGAGAACACCGAGATCGGCGCCTCGTCGAGCACGGTGCGCGCCATGAAGCGGAAGCCGAGCACGTCGACGTACCAGGCGACGAAGGCGTCGACATCGCTCGTCGCCACCGTGACGTGGTCGAGCTGACGCGGTGCGCCGGCGATCTTGCTGCGCTTCTCGGGACGGTCGGGGTAGATCGAGGCGGCGTCCGTCGTCGACTGGTGGCGCTCGACGTCCCAGTGGAGGGTCATGTCGTGGCCGAAGGGACCGGTGAAGCGGTAGGCACGGCCGATCTTGAATCCGTCGATCCACTCGCCCTGGATCCCCGCGGCCTCGATGCGCTTCGCGGCTTCTTCGAGCGCCTCGGCGCTGGACGTGCGCCAGGCCATGGTCTCGAGAGACGGCTCGTCTCCGGGGACGACGACCACCGAGTAGGCGTAGTAGTCACCCCAGCAGCGCAGGTAGACGCGACCGTCTTCGCGGGCCACCTCTGTGAGACCGACCTGGGTCTTGTAGAACTCCACCGATGCCTCGACGTCCGGCGACGTGATCGCCACGTAGGACAGGTGGGAAAGCAGCTTGATCATCTTCGATCCTTTCGTGGGGGCTCTGGGACCTGCCCCGCCATCTACTTTTGTCGGATATCGGCTATTCAGGAATCCCGATGTGGCTATGCGCGGAATCAGCCTCGTTTATCCGTTCCCCACATCCCCTCAGCGAGCTGCACGTCGTGCCGGAACTCCCGGACATCCGCCGGAAGCGTGCCCTGCAGCGCTGCGTGGATCGCTCGACGGAGTGCGAGCCGCTCACCCGACTCATGCCGCCGAGGCAGGCGCAGCACGCCGTCGGCGCTGCTCGACTCCACGCTTCTCACATCGGTCGCCGCGTCGAGATCGACCTCGATGCGCGTCTCTCCGACGGCGAGTGCCCGGAGCCGCGGTCGCCCTCGGCCGACCAGCGCCGAGACCGTCAGCGCGGCCGCCGTTCCCGACGTCGGTTCCTCGAGCAGGGCGATCAGCCCGTGCGGCAGCGCCGCTGCCGTCCGCAGCACGAGATCGCCTCCGCCGAGCACCCGCAGCCAGCCGACCGCATCCCTCGTCAGTTCGCCCATCGCTGGCGCCGCTCCAGCTGCATCGACGGTCAGCTGACGCGCCGGGACGGCGACCGCCGCGTCGGCGACGACGTCGGCCCGCAGCCACGGACGGTCCAGCACCACCGGTGCGCCCTCGGCGACAGCCTCGAGATCGCCGATCTCCGCCGGATCCGTCGAGACCGGATTCCCGACGAGCACCGCGGCCGCGCCCCGGCGCACGGCCTCGACCGCCCGCCCCGGCCACCCCGAGGCGCCGTCGACCACGACGACCGCACCGGAGGCCGTGGAGGTCGCACGCGCTCGCAGCGGCAGCTCGGCGAGTGCCGCCGCATATCCGGCCGTCGCTCCGGTGACCCCGATCATCGCGTCATCCCCTCGCGCACGGCGGTGGCTGCGGCATCCGCCAGGTCGATCGCGTAGTGCGCATCGGCGAGCATCTCGTCGTACTCGACCGCGTCGGCGCCCGCGGCGAGCGACGCCATCGCCCGCCACTCGGCCAGATAGCCGTCATCGGGCAGCGGCGGGTACTCCGACACCCGGCCGTCGACATGGCGCACTCGTGCTCGCGCGCTGCCGTCGTGCACGAAAGCCGGAGGGAACTCGATGTCGATCAGATCGCGTCCGGTCGCGACCGAGAAGCGCCAGAGCGCCTCCGCCCCCTCGCACAGCATCACCGCGGTGAGGCGGACGAGCACGTCGCCGGCGATGAATCCCACGCAGTACCCGATGGGGGCGACGGGACGCGCGAACACCACCCGATCGACACGCGGCGCGAGGTCTCGCAGCAGGGGGAGATCGTGGATGCCGAGGCCGAGGATCAGCTGCCGGACCACGGCCGAGGAGAACCCCGGATCCTTCCAGTCCGGCGCGGGTCGGGCAGGTGCGGCACCCGGCAGTGACTCCGTGACGACGTCGTGGTATCGGCCGTTCGGCGGCAGCGCGACGGTGATCGAGACCGCGCGCACCGGAGCCTGCTCGGCGGCGATGTGATGCCGAGCCCTGCCCCATGCCGGATCGAAGAGGTGATTCGTCCCGACGACGAGCGCCGTGCCGGCTCGACGGCATGCGTCCATCACGGCATCAGCGTCGTCTCTGGTGAGCGCGATGGGTTTCTCGCACAGGATCGCGCGCACGCCGGCGGCCACCGCATCGAGTATCTGAGCCGCATGCTGCTCCGGGGGCGAGCAGATCGCGACCACCTCGACCTCGGGATCGGCGAGAAGCGCCGCCGTGCCCACTGAGTACCGCGCTCCTGTGCGCTCGGCGAGGGCCTCGGCTCGTCCGCTGCCGCCGTCGGCGATGTGCACGACGCGGAACAGCTCCGGGAGGCGATCGAGGGTGGGCAGATGCAGGGCCGACACCCCCGGGCCCGCTCCGATGATTCCGACGCCTCTCGTCATGAGATCGTTCCTCTCGGGAAGCATCAGGCCTCCATCGGCTTATGTTGAAACTGTACCTAAGTCTGTCCGCGCACGACAATAGATGACGCGATGAACGCGGAATCCGGCAGACCCTGTGTGAAAATCGGGTATGGCTAGTGAGTCCACCCTCCGATTCGGCGCGCAGACCGATGAGATGACGAGTCTCCTGCGCATCGTCAACCTCGTTCGCACGGGCGAGGCGGTGACCAGACCCGAGATCGGTCGCCTGACCGGACTGGGGCGAGGCGTCGTCGCCCAGCGGGTCGACCACGCGATCGAAGTCGGGTTCCTGCAGGACGGGGAGTTCGCGCCGTCGTCCGGCGGCAGAGCGCCACGCACGCTGCGCTTCCGCGCCGAACGCGGGCGAGTGATCGTCTGCGCGCTCGGAGCCCTGCACATCCACGTGGGTCTCGCCGACCTCGACGGCGCGATCCTCGCCGACTCGCATCGCGCCTGGGACATCGCCCGGGGACCCGAGGAGACCCTCGACGAGGCGATGTCGATGATCGACCGCCTGGTCGCGGAGGACGCCGCGCCCGGCACGCCCGTCTGGGCCATCACCGTCGGCGTTCCGGGCCCCGTGGACTTCACCTCCGGCCGCCCGGTCGCGCCGCCCATCATGCCCGGCTGGAACGGCTTCGACATCCGCACCCGGTTCGAGGAGCGCTTCGATGCCCCGACATGGGTCGACAACGACGTGAACATCCTCGCCTTCAGTGAGCGCGAGCGTCGCGAGAACGACAGCATCGACCTCATCTACTGCAAGATCGGCTCAGGAATCGGCGCCGGGCTCCTCTCTCGTGGGCGCGTGCATCGCGGCGCGAACGGCGCGGCCGGTGACATCGGTCACGTGCGCGTCCTCGACTCCGAAGAGCTGTGCCGGTGTGGCAAGGTCGGCTGCCTCGAGGCCGTGGCCGGGGGCTGGGCGCTCGTGCGCGACGCTCAGCGGGCGCTCGACGAGGGCGGCGGTGGAGCTCTGGCGAAGCGGGTCGCCGACGGAGAGGCAATCACGCCGGAGTCGATCTCCCGCGCCGCCGAGGGCGGCGACGCCCTCGCGATCTCCCTGATCCGCAAGTCCGCGCGGGTGGCGGGCGAATCGATCGCGACCCTGGTCAACGTGTTCAACCCGAGCATCATCGTGATCGGCGGCGCCGTGGCCGCCGCGGGCGAGCTCTTCCTGGCGGAGGTGCGGCAGCGGGTCTACGAGCTCTCCCTGCCTCTCGCGACGCGCGACCTGTCGATCGTGAACTCGCTCAACGACCAGCGCGAGCCCCTGCGCGGTGGCGCCGCGCTCGCTCGGGAAGAGCTGTTCGACGAGACCTTCCCCCGGTGGTTCGCCGACGGGGCGCCGACGGTCGCGCGCATCCACTCGGTGGACTGAGTCCCTCACTCTCGCACTTCTTCCTATTTCAGACATAAGCAGGTATGTTCTGAACTGAAGTCGAACGAGAGGCGTCGAAGATGATGCATGCCATGCCGGGCGAGTGCTCGGATGCCGCCGCAGACCACAGAGGCGCACCGTGCTCGACGCGCTGACGGCGAGTTCACTCGTCGAGGATGCGACCGGCGCTGTCCTCAGGCTCGCACTGCCGTGGATCCGGGCGCTGCCCCTCGCCGCCGTGCGAGACGTCGAGGTGCACATCGACGGCGTGCCGGTTCCGCACCTCCGTGTCGTTCTCGGTCAGCGCGACATCGCACCCGCCGACCTCGCGCACGAGGACGGCTGGTGGTTCGTGCAGGACCGGCTCGCGCTGCGGCTCGGACGGCGTCTCTCCGCGGGCACGCACTCGGTGCGGGTCTCCTTCCGTCTGGCCGTCCCCTACCTGCAGACGGGCCCGGACGGTCCTCTGATCCTTCCCTTCCACTTCGCCCGCGACCTCGACACCGTGACCCCGGGCGCCAGCGCCGATGCGGCACGCGACGTCGCCTGACCCGGAGACCGCACATGACGACCGCACTCCCCTCCGACTGGACGCTCTCTGCGAGCGCCTTCAACTGGTCCTCCGAGATCGTGCGTGCAGAGCGCACCGCTCCGGACATCGCGATCGGAATCGTGGCGGAGGGCATCGCCTCGGTCATCGAGGTCGAGCTGGGCCAGCTGTGGCGCTCCTATCCGGTGCCGACCGACGCCGAGGCCGAAGCGCTGCGCGAGTCGCTCGCCGCAGTGGGCGGTCGGGTGAGCATCGTCGGCGCGAGCATCGACGACTGGGACCTGCCTGCCCGACGGCGCAGCGACGCCGAGAGACTCGCGTTCCTGCTGCCTCAGCTGCGGGCCGCGCATCGACTGGGCGCCTCGGGACTCCGTCTGCCGATCGGACAGGCGGGTCCCGCGCTGCTGGCCGACCTGCTGCCGCACCTCCATGAGCTCGACCTCGTGCTGTTCGAAGAAGCGCAGGGCCGCCAGACCCCGTCGGCCCACACTGCGGACTACGACACCGTCGCGACGATCGACGACTCTCGCGTTCGGCTGCTGATCGACATCAGCATGCTCATGCCGGCGCTGCCCACGACCTACCTCGAGCGCCTGAGCTCGGGCGGGATCCCGCCCGAGCTGATCTCCCGGCTCACCCACGACTGGCGCGAGGCCGAGACGCATGACGCCGTGATGGATCTGCTGCGGTCGGGCGGCGTGCCCGGTCCGGTGCACACGCTCTACATGGACATGCTCGTGCGCTTCGGGCGTTCGGATGCCGCGGAGCTGCGCGGCATCGTTCCCCTCGTCGGCGCCTTCCATCTGAAGTTCTGGGATCTGGACGACGCGGATCACCGCATCTCCGCGCCGATCCAGGCTCTGGGCGCCGAGCTGGCGGGGCGCGACTTCCGCGGCACCTTCACGAGCGAGTGGGGCGGGCTCGAATGGCTCGACGACGACGCGGCCGGGATGACCCGCGCACACCTGGCACTGGCCCGCACGGCGCTCGGGATCGGCGTCTCGTCGGCACGCGTCTGACCGGCGCACGAACACGGGCGCACGAACACGGCGCACGAACACGGCCTCGAGCCTCCTGATCGGAGGCTCGAGGCCGTCGCCTGTTCGAGGTCGCGGTCAGCCCTCGCGGTTGTAGTACGGCCAAGGCAGGAATCGACGGTCGCCGCGCCGATCCGGCCCCTCGAGGCTCACCTCGCCCGTGGCCGCCCACTCGACGCCGCGCGGGAACATCCTGATGAACTCGATGCGCCGGAACGTGTCGATGTCGTGACCGATGGTGATCGTGAAGCTGCGGCCCGAGCCGTAGTCGTTGATCCAGGCGATCGGCTGATCGGTGTTCATCCCGGGCAGCGCTGCGATGCCCTCCGCGGGAATCGCGACGGGATAGTGCGACATCGGCCAGACGGGCGCCTTCTCGTACGACTCGAGATCGTCGAAGGTCGTCAGCAGAACCTGCGCACCCTCATACAGCTCGACCCCGACGAGGATGTCGTCGCCCGTCACGGTCCACGTCTCAGTGATGCCGTCGGTGATCGCGTGACGTGGCTCCGTCGTGCGCAGCAGCGCCTCACCCCACGGACGGGGACGGATGCCGGTCGGCACGCTGAGCTTCGCACCGCGCATGACGTTGTACTCCTCCGGGTAGCCCCAGTCATCCTCCTGCACCGCCGAGCCGTGGAACCACACGATGCCCTTGCCCCGGTCGTGCACGAATCGCAGCAGCGCGGCATCCGTCTCCGGCCCGAAGCCGACGGCCCTGTCGTGGTAGCCGTCCCGCCCCTCGAAGACGACGATGATCACGTCGTATTCGTCGATGATCTCGGCGCCGAGGCCGCGCGGATCTTCGATCACGCGCACGCGGAAGCGCCCGGTGTCTTCGAGCAGCGTCGTCAGCCACTGATTGTGGGTGCGGAAGCTGCGGTGCTCGTTGTCGTGCTCGATCGTCATGTGCCCCGAGAGGATGAGCACGTTCAGAACGTCGGCCATCAGGCGGTCTCGTCGACCTTCGAGGAGAACGCCGAGTCGAAGGCGGCATCCGGAGGCGTGATCGCGGCGAGCCCGCGAACGAACGCGAGCGCCTCCGGTGCGCCGTGCAGGCGGTCCATGCCGGCGTCCTCCCACTCCACGCTCGTCGGGCCGGTGTAGCCGATCGCGTTGAGCGCACGGAACAGCGGCTCCCACTTCACGGCCCCGTGGCCGGTCGACACGAACGTCCAGCCGCGGCGCGGGTTGGCCCACGCGAGGTGCGAGCCCAGCACGCCGTTACGGCCGTCGAGGTTGGTGATCGACTCCTTCACGTGGACGTGGAAGATGTGCTCGGCGAAGTCGAGCACGAACGCGACGGAGTCCAGCTGCTGCCAGACGAAGTGCGAAGGATCGAAGTTGAACCCGAAGCTCTTGCGATGCCCGATCGCGTCGAGGGTCGCCTTCGCGGTCCAGTAGTCGTAGGCGATCTCCGAGGGGTGCACCTCGAGAGCGAAGCGCACCCCGACCTCCTCGAACACATCGAGGATCGGATTCCAGCGGTCGGCGAAGTCGCGGTATCCGGCGGCGATGAACTCGTCGGATGCCGGGGGGAACATCGCCACGGCCTTCCAGATGCTCGATCCCGTGAAGCCGTTCACCGTGGCGACGCCGAGCTTCGCCGCGAACCGGGCGGTGTCCTTCAGATCCTCCGCGGCCCGCTGACGCACGCCCTCGGGGTCTCCGTCACCCCAGACCCGGTCCGACAGGATGTCGCGGTGGCGCACGTCGATCGGATCGTCGCACACCGCCTGCCCGGTGAGATGGTTCGAGATCGCCCATACCCCGAGGCCGTTGCGCTCGAGGATGTCGCGACGACTCTGCACATAGGCGTCGTCGTCCCAGCGGGAGACATCGATGTGATCACCCCAGCAGGCGATCTCGAGTCCGTCGTACCCCCACTCCCCCGCCAGGCGCGCGACCTCCTCGAACGGGAGGTCGGCCCACTGACCGGTGAACAGCGTGATCGGACGTGCCATGAACGACTCCTTCGTAGAACGGATGGCGATGTGTGACTGCGGTGGGTGGAGGACTCAGCGGATGCCGACCGGCGCCTCGGTGCGCACGCGCACCCAGGCCGCATCGTCTGCCGCGCTGCGCTCGACCGCATCGAGCACCCGCTGGACTCCGAGGCCCTCCGCGAAGCTCGGATGCGGCGCGGTGCCGTCGTGGATCCCGCGCACCAGATCGACCACCTGATGCGTGAAGCCGTGCTCGTAGCCGAGCATGTGGCCCGCGGGCCACCACGCGGCGACGTAGGGGTGCGCCGCCTCGGTGACGATGATCTTCGTGAAGCCCTGTCGGTCGTCGGGAAGGGTGCGGTCGTAGAACTGCAGACTGTTGAGGTCCTCCAGGTCGAACGCCAGTGCGCCCCGGTCTCCCGACACCTCGATCGTCAGCGCGTTCTTGCGGCCGGTCGCGAAGCGCGTGGCCTCGAAAGAGGCCAGCGCCCCTCCCGAGAGCCGGCCGGTGAACAGCGCGAGATCGTCGACGGTGACGTCGCCGTAGCCCGCCCCGGCAGTGCCGGACAGCCCGGATCCCCCCGCGCTCAGCGGACGTCGAGACACGATCGTCTCGGTGACGCCGGTCACGGCCTCCACCGTCTGCCCCGTGACGAACTGCGTGAGGTCGATGATGTGGGCGCCGATGTCTCCCAGCGCCCCGGAACCCGCGTGCTCCTTCTGCAGACGCCAGGCGAGCGGCATCTCGGGGTCGACGAGCCAGTCCTGCCGGTAGGCGGCCCGCACCTGCTGCACGCGCCCGATCACCCCCTCCGCGATCAGATCGCGCAGGAAGGTGGCAGCGGGGACGCGCCGATAGGTGAAGCCGACCATCGAGACCACGCCGTGCTCGGCCGCGCGTGCGGCGGCATCCGCCATCGCCTCAGCCTCCTCGACCGTGTTGGCGAGGGGCTTCTCGCAGAGCACGTGCTTGCCCGCATCGAGCGCGGCGATCGCGATCTCGGCGTGCGAGTCACCGGGCGTGACGATGTCGACGATGTCGATGTCGGGCCGGGCGATGACCTCGCGCCAGTCCGTCGACGTCTCGGCCCACCCCCACTGCTCGGCGGCTCGCTGCACGGAGTCGGCCGTGCGACCGACGAGAACCGCCATCTCCACGTCATCAGGCAGGTCGAACATCCGCGGCGCCTGACGCCAGCCCACCGAGTGGGCCGCGCCCATGAAGCCGTGGCCGATCATCGCGACACGCAGCGCGCGGCCGGTCGCCGGCTCTCGGGTCATGCGAGCACGACCTCGCGCTGCACCGGGACGCGGTTGGTGACGTAGCGCCCGGGGCCGCCGTCGACGCCCGGCATGATCTGCATGTAGAGCAGACGCATGGTCAGCACGACCTCGACGGTGAGGGCGTCGCCCGCCTGCGGCACCGGGTCGAGGTCGATGAGGACCTCAGGGCGCTCGGCGACGAACCACAGCGTCTCGTGCTGCTCGGGCAGCTCATCGACGCGGTAGGTGCGCCCCTCGAGCTCGAACCGCAGCGACTCGGTCGGGATGTCGACGCCGTTCACACGGGCGGCGACGCCGTCGACGGCCGACAGCCATAGGCTGCGGTACCAGGGCAGCTGCACCGCGACGGCGATGCCGGTGTCGGTGCGGCGGACGTCCTTCTCGGAGAACAGGGAGTTGTGAGTGGCCATGAGTGTCTCCGATTCAGACCGCGACTGCGGTCTCTTCGATCGCACGACGCATGAGGTCGTGCTGCTTCTTGACGAGGTCGATGGGGTCGCTCTCGCCGAGGTCCGAGAACGCGTGACCCTCCCACTCGCTCGAGAGGTACCCCTGGTATCCGCCCTCGACGAACTGGCGCACGATGCGGGGGATGTCCATCGCGGGCTCCTCCCCGTCGGGGCCGATGTCGTAGAACTTGGCGTGCACGTGGAAGATCTGCGGCATGATGTCGAGCCATTCCTCCGGCGGCACAAGGCCGTGCATGTTGAACGCCAGGCGCGTGAAGGGTCCGAGGCGCGCGAAGTCGAAGTTCTCCGACGTCAGGAAGTCCTCGAACTTCTGATTGCGCACGTGCATGGGCGTCGGCTCATGCCAGATCTCGTCCATGACGGCGAAGTACTCCTCGGGCATGCCCATCTGCCGCATGGTGCGCAGAAGGGTGGGCGAGAGCGAGTGCATGGTCGACGAGAAGTCGGCGGTGAAGCCCAGTCGATCGGACTGCAGCTCGTCGTACATCTCGCGCATCTGCAGCACCTGCGGGTTGTTCGGACCCGACGGCGCATGGATCTCGTAGCCGAGCTTCTGGTCGTACTTCTCCGCCAACGGCAGCAGACTGCGCAGCAGCTCCTTGCCGTGCGAGCGGATGACGACCTTCTTGAAGCCGAGCGTGTGCGCGGTCTTGAGCTGTCGGGCCAGGAAGTCGTGCTCCTCGTCGGGGGTCATGTCGCGATCCTTGCGGCGGCCCATGTCGAGGTTCGTGCCGATCGCACTCGGCTCGAACCCGTAGCGGTCCATGCTGTCGCGCCAGAGCCGCACGAAGTCGTCGTCGACATCGGGGTAGGTGCGCAGCATCTGCGCGATGTTGAACTCGATCCCGGGGCCCAGGCCGTGGTCTGCGGCGGCCTTGATGAGCGTCTCGGGCGTGTAGAGCCCCGCGGCGAACTCGGAGGTGAGCGAGTAGAGCGTGATGCCCAGCTTGATGCCGGTGCCGGCGATTCCGTCGGTCATGCGCGGAGTCCCTTCGTGAGAGCGTGCGGGAGGTGGGCGGCGAGCGCGCGGTGCGCCTCGGCCGCGTCGGTGATCATGCGGCTGCCGGCGTTCTCGGCCGCGGAGCGCTGAACGGCCTGCTCGCCGGCGATGATCTCGAACGGGCTCTGCCAGTGGTTCCAGTGCCAGCCCTCGTATTCGCTCGACACGGCACCGGAGTAGCCGTTCTCGACGAGCAGCATGATGAGGTCGCGCACCGGCACCGACGGCTCTTCGCCGTTCTCGTCGATTCCGAAGAACTTGCCGTGCACGTGCTTCACCCACGGCATGATCTCGAGCCAGTCGTCGACGCGCGCGGGTCCGAACAGGCCGGTGCCGTTGATGCCGAAGTCGATGCCGAGGTCGGGTCGACCGTTCTGGGCGGCGAGTCCGATGAAGGATCCGAAGCGCTGCCCGTGCACCGCCTGATCCGCCGGCGGGCCCTGCTCGTAGTAGGTGTTCCACAGGTCGACGACCTTGCCCAGCAGCTCCTCCGACGCACCACGCCGGCGGTAGGCCTCGATGAGCGAGGGCGCGAAGCCCGAGACCGTGGCGCCCCAGTCCATGGTGAATCCGAGGAAGGGCGATCCGACCTTCTCGTAGCGGTCGCGGAGCGCCAGGATGCGCGGATGCGAGGCGTACTGATCGGCATGCACCTCGAGGGCGAGCGTCACCCCGTGCTCCTCGGCGATCGGCGCGAGCGCCTCCATCGAGTCCGGGGTGATCGAGATCTGCACGCGGGCGATCGGGAAGCCGAGCTTCGCCGCCGCTTTGATCTGCAGGGTCATGTAGTCGATGAGCTCGTCCTGCGTCAGCAGACGATCGCGATGGATGCCGATGTCGGCGTTCACGGCGAGCGAGGTGGTGACCAGGCCGACCTCGTCGATCAGGTCGCGGAACCACCCGGCGAAGGAGTCCTCGATGTGCGGGAAGCCGCGGAAGCTCGAGAAGCCGATGATCTCGAGACCGGGCCCGTAGCCCTCGTCCGCCACCTTGCGGATCAGCTGCTCGAGGTCGTATTCGCGACCGTGGAAGGCGCGGGTGAAGCTGTACAGCGTGACGCCCTGGATGGGTGTGCCCTGAGCGGTCATGCCGCCACCTCCTGTGCCTGACGCGCGGTCATGGTCTTGGTGTCGTGCTCTTCGATGTGCAGCGTCTCGGTGTCCGAGATGATGATGTAGGGGATGTACAGCGTCAGGTCGACCCGCACCTCGTGCTCGTCGTCCGCCGTGATCGGCAGGTGGCCCGAGAGCACCGCCGAGTCGACGGGGAACCACCACTCCCCTGTCTCATCGAGGAGCTCGTCGAAGCGGAACTCCCGACCGTTCATGCGCCAGCGCAGCGAGTCGGACGGCGCCTCGACGCCGTCGATGGTGAGCGTCGCTCCGGCGATGCAGCTGCCGGGCAGAGCGCGGTACCAGGGGAGGCGCACCTCCACCGACGCGCGTGTGCCGTCGACGGCGAGCGTGCCTTGTTCGATGATGCGATCGGGGATCACGTGCTTCTCCTTGACTACTTTGTCTTGATTTAAACAGACTAATGTCGTTTTCCTGCATAAGCAAGAGTCAGCGCAGAGATCCGGCGATCTTCCTCGCCCCGCGCACGGCGAGAGCGACCGAGGTCAGCGTCGGATTGCAGGCCGTCGACGTGGGGATCACGTTGTTCCCCGCGACGAAGAGGCCCGGGATGCCCCACACCTCGCTGTCCGGCGAGCAGACGCTGCGACCATCGTCGGTCTGGCCCATGCGCGTGCTGCCCTGATAGTGCAGCGAGGCCCCGGCCGGCATCGTGAACGGACGCTCGTCGAGAGGGTCCCCCACAGCGCGACCGAGGCGCACGATCTCCTCACGGGCACGATCCATCACCGCGTGATCGTGCGGCGTGAGCGTGTAGTGGATGGTCATGGCCGGCATCCCGTAGCCGTCGACGACATCGTCCGAGAACTCGACGCGGTCGTCCCACTGCAGGTCCTTGGCACAGAACAGGCCGAGACCGACGATCGAGCCCGGGACGATCGGATCGTCCTCTGCGAGCGGCACCGGCGAGGCGTCGAGCTGCATGATCTGGCCGTGGAACGGCATCGCATCGGTGAACGGCACCCAGGTGACGCCGCTCTGCTCGCTCAGCGCGCCCGACGCTGCGACAGCATCCTCGGACCCGGCGTGCACGTCACGCAGACGCGCGGCGAACACGACCTGCGTCTGGTCGTTCAGCATGCGCCCGAGTGCTTCCGGACGGATTCCCGACGCCCACAGCACCTGCGGGGTGCGCAGTCCGTCGGCGGCGACGACCACGCACCGGGCGGCGACCGACTGCAGCGTTCCGCTGCGCAGATCACGGACCTCGACCCCCGACGCGGCGCCGCCCTCGGTCAGCACGCGTGTGACAAGCGACTCGTCGTAGAGGGTGAAGCGCGGATTCGTCCGCGTCGCGTCACCGAACACGACGTCCGACCCCGACCACACCAGGCGACCGTCGTCGCGGCGATGCACGGCCAGCGGCATCCGCTGCGCCCGATGGGCGTGGTCGCGGTCCGCGTCGACCGCGGCGGAGAGCCGTTCCCGCACGATGGTCGCGAAGGGCGACGAGTCGAACGCGTCGGTCGTCACCCCCAGCAGTCTCTCCGCCTCGGCGAGCAGCTCGTCGAGATCGGGAAGGAAGTCGATGCGCTCGCTGTCGTTGGGCCGAGGGCACGCGGCGGTCCAGTGCGCGCCCATGCCGCCGACGTTGCTCGAGAAGGCGGCGACGGGCATGCCGTCCTCGCCCTCGACGCGATAGCCGTCGGGCAGCAGGTAGGTTCCGGCACGTCCGCGGCGCTGCCCCGACTTGGCCGCACCGGGATCGGAGATCGTCGCCGCGCGCTCGCCCGGCCCCTCAGACCGCGCCTGGGCGAGAGCCCGCTGCTCGGCATCCTCGATGTTCTTCACGTGAGATCCCGGGGGATCCGACACGGTCGGACCGACCTCGAACATCGCTATCGAGACGTCCGGTGCCAGCTCGCTCAGGATACGCGCGTAGGCGGCGCCGTTGGGCCCGCTGCCGACGATGACGACGTCGACCGATGCGGGGTAGTCACGCGGGTTCATGCTGCCGCCGCGACCTCTCGGATGAGTCGGACCGACTCCACGGAGGCGGTCTGCGGGTAGTACTCCAGGCCGATCGGCCCGTCGTATCCGGAGGCCCGGAGGATGCCGAAGCGTTCCGCCCAGTCGAGCGACCCGGTGCCGGGCTCCCCCCGACCGGGCGCGTCGGCGAGCTGCACGTACTTGATGACGTCGCCCGCGTTCTCCAGCTCGGCGGCCATGTCCTCCCCCTCGACCGCCGAGTGGTAGATGTCGTAGAGCACCCCGAAGTCGGGCGAGTCGACGCCTCGGGCGACGTAGACGGCCTCGGCCGTCCGATCGAGCAGCGAGCCCGGGTGGTCGACGCGCACGTTCACCGGCTCCAGCACGAGGGTGACCCCCGACCCGCCGATCTGCGCGATCGCCTTCTGATAGATCTCGATCAGCTTGTCGAGCTGCACCTGGCGCTTCCAGCCTCCGAAACCGGTGCCGCTGCCCACCACGAGGCGCGGCGTGCCCAGCTCCCTGGCGATGTCGACGCCCTCGTCGAGCTTGCGGAAGAACTCGGTGTGGTCCCACGGCGGGATCATGAACTGCGTGCGGGGCTCGGCCAGCTGAGCGGTCAGCTGCACGCCGGTCTCCTCGAGCGCTGCCTTGAGTGCCGGGATGTCCTTCGGGGTGGCGGGGGCGTCGGCTCCGGTCGGCCCCCACATCTCGACGGCGGTGAATCCCGAGGCCGCGGCGGCCCTCACCCGGTCGTGGTAGTCGCCGGCCTCGGTGAAGAGGAGCTCGATATTGGGCGCAAGAAGGTACATGATGCTCGTTTCTCGACGGGACGTCGGTGCAGAGGAGGCGGTGAAAGGGGTCGGTGGAGGACGGCGAGTGCCGGAGCACCGCCGGGCGGTCAGCCTTTGAGACCGCCCGCGAAGCCCTGGATGAAGCGCTTCTGGGCGAAGAGGTAGAACACGAGGATCGGGATCATCGACACGATGACGATCGCGAAGATCTTGTTCCACGACGAGACGAGCGAGCCGATGTAGTAGTACATCGCGACCGGGAGGGTCTGGTTCGCGGAGCCGCCGAGGAAGATCAGCGAGGTGAAGAAGTCGTTCCAGACGATCAGCCCCGCGAGGATCGCGACCGTTCCCGTGGCCGGCGACATCAGCGGCAGCACGATGCGGAAGAAGATCTGCGTGCGAGACGCTCCGTCGATCGTCGCGGCCTCCTCGTACTCGGTGCCGAGACTGCGGAAGAAGCCGGCGTAGAGGAAGATCGACAGCGGCAGCAGCATCCCGGTGTAGAGGATGACCATCCCCCAGAGCGATCCGGTGAGGCCGAGCGTGCGGGCGCCGATGTACAGGGGCACGGTGCCGAGCTGGGTCGGCAGCACGATCGCGATGAGGAACAGCATGTAGGCGGTGCGACTCCATCGGCGGGTGCTGCGGGAGATCACGTAGCCGGTGATCGCTCCGAGCAGCACGAGGCACAGGATGCTGCCCGCGGTGATGATGATGCTGTTCACCAGTCCGAGCACGACGTTCGAGTTTCCCTGAGCGGTCAGCACCTCGACGAAGTTGCCGAGGTCGGGGCTGGTCGGAGGCGCGAGGTTCGACGAGGTGATGACCTCCTGGTCGGACTTCAGCGCCGTGGTGATCAGGAAGTAGAAGGGGGCCAGGAAGACGATCGCGATGATCCAGATGAGTACCTCGCGCAGCGCGGTGAATTTCGTGTAGCGGAACATGTCAGTCCTCCTCGGGGCGACCGTTGGTCAGACGCTGCTGGATGATGGCGAACACCAGGATGATCACGGTGAGCAGCAGCGCGAGCGCGGCACCGTATCCGAAGTTGCCGAGGGCGAACGACTCCTTGTAGACCTGCGTCGCGAGCGTCTCGGTCGCGCCCGCGGGTCCCCCGCCGGTCATCGCCATGATCTGGTCGAAGATGCGGAGCCCGTTGACGAGACCGAGTGTCGTCGCGATCGCGACGGCGGGGCGGATCGACGGCAGCGTGACGTGCCAGAAGCGCTGCCACAGGTTGGCGCCGTCGATCGCGGCGGCCTCTTCGATCTCGACCGGCACCGCGGCGAGGCCCGCCATGTAGATGACCATCGCGAAGCCGATGTTCTGCCAGACGACCACCACGAGGATCGTCCAGATCGCCCACATCGGGTCGGCGACCCAGGCACGGGCGAACTCGTCGAGTCCCAGTGCCCGGAGGAACGCGTTGATCGGCCCGTTGTAGTCGAAGATGAACTTCCACACGTAGGCGACCGCGAGCGGGCTGAGCACGACCGGCATGAAGAAGAGCACGCGGAGCGCGTAGCGGGTCTTCAGGCCTCGGTTCAGCCCCAGAGCCAGCGCGAGGCCGGCGATGTTGCTGAGGATCACCGACACGAACGCGAGGAAGAGCGTGTTGCCGAGGGAGCCGATCTGCGTCGGATCGCCGAAGATCTTCACGAAGTTGTCGAACCCGATCCAGGCGAACGTGCCGATTCCCGACCAGTCCGTGAAGGCGAAGAAGCCGCCGATCGTCGTGGCCACGTAGTGCACCGCGAGCACGAGGATGATCCCGGGAAGCGCCCACCACCAGTGGCCGAACTTCAGCAGACCGGGCCTGCGCGGAGCGGGCGGGCGGCGGCGTCCGTTCTGCGAGCTCTTCGGCACGATCACCAGCTCGGTCTCGGACTCTGTCCTCAGGCTCATGATTCCCTCATGTTCGTACGTCGTCGTGCGAGTTATGGGAGCGGCCGCCCGGGTGCGCGTGCGCGACACCCGGACGGCCCTCGTCGTCAGTCGCCCCAGGCGTTGTCCATGTCCTGGAGCACCTGGTCGATCGTCTTCTGCCCGGTGAGCAGTCCCTGGACACCGACCTGCAGCGCCTCGTAGACCGACGGGTTGGGCCAGATGTTGTTCGGCAGCGTGGCGTACGAGCCGTCTGCGATGAGGTCGACCACCGGCGAGTAGATGGTGTCCGAGAGGTCGAGGTTCTCGTAGCCCGAGATGGGCAGCAGGCCGGACTTCTCGTAGTACAGCTCCTGAGCCTCGTCCGTGGCGAGCCACTCGACGAACTCCTCCGCCGCGGGCTTCACCTTCGAGGCCGCGTTGATCGAGATCGTGTAGTTCGAGCTGGCGAGGATGTACGGGTCTCCGCCATCCGCGGCCGGGAAGGGCTGCACCTTGAAGTCGGCCTCCGCCGGAGCGGCTGTCGCGATCTCGACCGCCGACCCCGAGGGGATGAAGCTGCCGACCGAGGTGCCCTGGGCGAGACCGTTGGTGATGGCGTCGAAGCCGCCGCCCTCGGCGCCGGGCTGGAAGCAGCCGCCGTCCTTCAGATCGATGAGGGTCTGGAGGGTGTCCTTCCACCCGTCGGACTCGGCGAACGTCGTGTCGCCGTCGGCGCGCTTGGTGTTCCAGTCGGGGTCTTCGGCGTAGACGCGCGTGGCGGCGATGCCCTGGGCGGTGAGTCCCGCGTTCGGTCCGGCTGCACCCGCGAGGGCCAGCAGTGACTTGCCGTCGGCCGCGAGAGCGTCGCAGGCCGCGTAGAGCGACTCCTCGTCGGTCGGGAACTCGTCCAGTCCGTTCATCGCGGCCGTGCCCATGCTGGCGACGACCGCCGCGATGGTGAAGTCCATCGGCTGGCCGTAGGTCTCGCCGTCGATCTCGAAGATCGGCTCGCTTCCCGCCGGCACGAGGCCCGTCGCGGTGTCGCCCAGCGGCTCGAGGAATCCTGCCTCGGCCAGCGGGATGAGACCGCGCGCATCGCCCGAGCCGGGAGTCGTCTGGATGACGTCCGAGGCGTTGCCGGCCTGCAGCTGGGTGCGGATGGTCTCGCCGTACTTGTCGTTCGGCGTCGGGTTGAGCGTGATCTTCACGTCGGGGTTCGCGTCCATGTACGCCTTGGCGAGGGACTCGTACGGGCTCTCGAGGTTGTTCGAGGTCGCGAAGGTGAAGCTGAATGCCTGGTCTCCGCCGGAGTCGCCGGTGCCGCCTTCGGGGGCGGATCCGGAGCATCCGGCGAGGATGACGATGCCCGCTGTCGCCGCGGCGAGAACGCCTGTGCGGAGGACGCGAGATCGAGAGTGCTGTGACATGTCCAGCCTTTCTGACTACGTTGTCGGGGACTCAGGGGCCTGAGTCCTGTGCTGTTCTGCCAGTATCGACCCGATTGGTCAGAAACACACATAAGTGCTTTGGATGCATCGCATAAGTCCGCCTGAACGGGGCCAGGAACCCATCCAGCGCACCGATGGTCGCCCCCTGCCGGATAGATTCGGTCGATAGGATGGGGCAACGCAACCCGATGCCGAAGGATCACACTGTGGTGACCGACCATGCCCTGCTGTCCCGACTCGACCTCAATCTGCTCGTGTCGCTCGACGCTCTGCTCACCGAGCGCAGCGTCACCAGGGCGGCGGAACGGCTGCACCTCAGCCAGCCCGCTCTGAGCGCCTCGCTGTCACGCCTGCGGACCCACTTCAACGACCAGATCCTCGCTCGACGCGGCAACACGTACGAGCTGACGCCGTTCGCCCTGCGTCTGGCCGAGCACACCACGACCGCCCTCGAAGCCGCCAGACGCGTGTTCGAGAGCCAGGCGACCTGGACCCCCGCCGAGTCGACGCGTGAGTTCTCGATCTACGGGTCGGACTACGGCTTCGCCACCATCGGCGCCGTGGTCTCGCGCTTGGCCGCCGAGCGCGGGCTCGGGGTGCGCTTCCGGTTCATGCTGCACAACCCCACCGTGGTCGAGGACGCACCGAACCGGCTGCGTTCCGTGGACGGGATGATCATCCCCCACGGTTTCCTCTCGGACCTGGCCTACGCCGACCTCTGGCGCGACGAATGGGTGGCCCTCGTCGCCGACGGCGAGCACGGTATCGACGGCGACTTGACGATGGAGCACCTCGCCGAACGCCCCTACGTGATGACCTACCAGTCGCGCACCGCGTTCACCTCGGCGAGCCGGCAGATCCAGCAGCTCGGCGTCGAACCGCGCGTCGACGCCGTCGTCGAGAGCTTCCTCGCCCTCCCCCTCTACGTGGCGGGCACGCGTCGCATCGGCCTGATCCAGCGGGCGCTCGCGCCCCTCGCCGCACGGCTCGGCGGCGTGCGGATCGTCGAGCTCCCCTTCGAGCCCACTCCGCTCGTGCACGCGCTGTGGTGGCATCCGGTGCATGCTCGCGACCCCGAGCACGCATGGATGGTGGAGCTCTTCCAGGAGGCGGGACGCATCGTGGAGTCCGGCGCTCACGCCGACGACTGACCGCGCCCGCAGCGCGTCAGACGACGGCCGTGACGCTGCGCATGCTCTCCCGGATCAGGTCGTGCTGGCGACGCACGAGGATGAGCGGATCCACCTCACCGAGCTCGGCGAAGGCATGGCCCTCCCACTCGCTCGACCAGTAGCCCCGGTAGCCGCCCTCGACGAACACCCGCACGAGCTCGGGATAGTCGATCGCCGGCTCCTGTCCCTGCTCGTCGATGTCATAGAACTTCGCATGCACATGGGTGATCTGCGGCATGATGTCGGCCCATTCGGACGGCGCGACGTGTCCGTGCATGTTGAAGGCGAGGTGCGCGAAGGATCCCAGCCGACCCGGGTCGAAGTCGCGTCCGCGGAGGTAGCCGATGAACTCCTCCTGGCGCTCGCGCATCGTGGCGTCGGTCGCCCAGATCTCCTGCAGTCGTCCGACCGCCTCGTCATCGAGACCCGCTCGTCGCACCGCTCGGAGCAGGGTCGGAGACATCGAGTGCATGGTCGACGAGAAGTCGGCCACGAACCCGAGC
This sequence comes from Microbacterium sp. CFBP9023, assembly GCF_034045055.1. Classification (NCBI taxonomy): domain Bacteria; kingdom Bacillati; phylum Actinomycetota; class Actinomycetes; order Micrococcales; family Microbacteriaceae; genus Microbacterium; species Microbacterium sp. CFBP9023. The sequence continues at coordinate 696,897 of NZ_JAXCWI010000002.1, forward strand.
AGCGGGGAGTCGAGCTCGGCATACGTCTCGCGCACGCGGAGGATCGGTTCGGAGTTCGGACCCATCGGCGCATGGATCTCGTACGCGAGCTGGAGCTCGAGCCGCTCGGCCACCGGAAGCAGCCGTCGCAGCAGCTCGGGCTTCGCGCTCTGGATGCGCACGAGCGGGAAGCCGAGCTTCTTGGCCCCCTCGAACAGGAGCTCACTGAACTCGAACTCCTCGTCGGGCGTCATGTCGCGATCGCGTCGGCGACCCATGTCGAGGTTGGCGCCGAACGAGCTCGCGTCGAACCCGTGGCGATCGAACGCCGCACGCCAGGTGCGCAGGAAGTCGTCGGAGACCACGGGATACGTGGGCACCATCTGCGACGCGACGATCTCGATGCCGGGGCCGATGTCCAGCTCTGCGACGCGATCGAGAAGGCCGTCGAAGTCGAACCAGCCGGCGCGGAACTCCGCACTGGCGGAGTACAGCGTCAGCCCGAGGCGGAAGGGGTCGGACTCGGTGGCCGGCGGTGGTGGCGCGGCCTCGGAGACGAGCGCGGGCGCGGCATCCGGCCCCTGCCTGACGGTCAGGTCGAGCGACTGCCGCACGACGTTGGGCACGTACATCCCCGGGCCGCCGTCCGCGCCGGGCGCGATCTGCATGTACGGCAGCCGCAGGTCGCCGGCGATGCCGATGCGATGCGCCTCGCCGAGGGCGAGCGGCCGGTCACGACGCACCACGAGCAGCGGATGCTGCTGCAGGAACCAGAGCGTCTCACTCTGCTCCGGCAGCTCGTCGATCCGATAGGTGCGACCGTCGAGTTCGACGCGCAGATCCTCAGGGGGCACCTCCTCTCCGTCCACCGTGACGGAGATCGTGCTGACCGACGACAGCCAGAGGCTGCGGTACCAGGGCAGGGTGAGGGCGAGGGCGACGCCGTCGGGGTGCGCGCGCAGGCTGTCCTGCTGGATGAGTCCATTGGGCATGATGCGTCCTTCGTGAGATGTCAGTCGAGCCCTGCGACGACACGTCGCAGAAGGGAGTGCTGGCGGCGGATCTGCTCGATCGAGCGCCAGGGGTCACGGGCGCCCTCGTACTCGCTGGAGAGGTAGCCCGTGTACCCGGAGTCCTTCAGCGCCCGCAGCACCGGCTCCCACGGGATCTGCTGATCGTCGAGGTTCTCGTCGATGTCGTGGAACTTCGCCTGGATGAACACGACGTACTTCGCGATGTCGGCGATGTCGGCGGGGTCGACGGCGATGCCGTCCATGAAGGCGGGACGCTGGCCCGGCAGCTCACCGGGGCGCAGCGCGATCGGTCGGTCCTGGAAGATGCCGGTGTCGAGCAGCAGGCCGAAGTGCGCCGTTCCCGTGCGCTCGATGAGGTCGATGTAGTCGTCGACGACCTCATGCTTGATGGGCGTGGGCGAGTGGATCTCGGGACAGATGATCACGTCGAGCTCGGCCGCGAGGTCGAGCGATCGTTCCACCGATTCGGTCCATGCCGGATGCGGCACCAGATCGCTCGATACGACGCCGATCTTCGGGCGCACGAATCGGAAGCCGAGCTGCTTCGCGAGTCGCAGGTCTCGCTGCAGGATCTCGGCGCCCTCCGCACCGGTCAGGTCACGGGCGTTGCGGCCGCTCGAGTGCAGTCGCGTGTCGATCCAGGATCCGTAGTTCGTCGGCTCGAGGCGATACGTGTCGAGCAGCTCGAACCAGCGATCGAGCCAGGCCGTCGACGGGGTCGGGTAGCCAGCGACGTGCCCTTCGCCGAGGATCTCTATGCCCGTGGCGCCGACGTCGGCGACGTGGCGGAAGGCGGTCTCGAGGTCGAGCACGGTGCCGAAGTCGGTCATGTAGCTGTAGAGCGAGACGCCGTACTGGAACGGGCCGCCGTCTCTGTCGGAGGTGAGGGTGATGTGCCGCGTCTCGCGGTAGGTCGACGGCTGGTGCTCGATCGGGATGTACGACATCCGCAGACGCAGTTCGATCGACACCTCGTGGATGCCGTCCGGAAGCCCGCCGGCGAGCGGCACGGTCACGACCGCGGCCTCCTCGAGCGGCCAGCGCACCCCGTCGCCGTCCCACAGCTGCTGCAGCGTGTACGTCGCACCGCCGAGCGTCCACAGTGGCACCTCGGCAGGGACATCGACGACATCGCCCACCCGCACGGCGACCCCGTCGATCAACGACGCGGACATGCCGCGATACGACGGCATGCGGAGCCTGATCTGGAATCCGGTCGTCGCTCCGCTCTCATCGCTGACGTTGCGGAAGCCGGTGGCCTGGAGGATGTCTCGTTCGAGCAGCATCGGAACTGGGTCTCCTTGTCGTGCCGCGTCGTCGCGACAGGACGAATCTATCCTCTTATGCGTGCTTTCGTCATAAGTAGTACTGATACGCGCATAAGCAACGACAGCGGCCCGTGCTCATCGCTCCAGGACGAGCGCGAGCCCCTGGCCGACGCCGATGCACAGCGCCACCACCGCAACGCCTCCGCCACGGCGCACGAGCTCGTGCGCCGCTCGCGCCACGACCCTGCCCCCGGATGCACCGAGCGGATGACCGATCGCGATGGCGCCTCCGTGCACGTTGAGTCGGTCGGGGTCGAGGTCCGGCCATCCGGCCAGACACGCGAGCGACTGCGAGGCGAACGCCTCGTTGAGTTCGACGAGGTCGACCTCGTCCCATGTGCGCCCGGCCCGCGTGAGCGCGCGATTCGCGGCTTCCACCGGCGCGATGCCGAACACATCGGGGTCGTTGCCGAAGACTCCTCGCCCGGCGATGCGCGCGAGCGGCTCGCCGTCGATCACGCCCTCGGCCCCGAGCAGGACCGCAGAGGCGCCGTCGTTGATCGGCGAGGAGTTGCCAGCCGTGACGGTGCCGTCGGCGGCGAACAGCGCTCGCAGGCCCGCGAGCTTCTCGAGGGTCGTGTCGTCGCGGATGCCTTCGTCCCGCGCGAGATCGATGCCGGGCACAGCGACGATCTCGCCGTCGAAGACACCGTCCGCCCACGCCTGGGCGGAGCGCCGATGACTGCGCAGCGCGAAGGCATCCTGCGCGTCGCGCGTGATCCCGAACACCGTGGCGAGCTTCTCAGCCGATTCGCCGTTCGAGATCGTCCAGTCCTTCGGCAGGGCCGGGTTCGTCATCCGCCACCCGATCGCGGTGTTCCACATCGTCGGGTTGCCGACCGCCGGCCACGGCTTCGGCGACTTCTCGACGACATACGGTGCGCGACTCATCGACTCGACCCCGCCGGCCAGCACGATGTCGGCGTCGCCCGTCTCGATCGCCCGGGAGCCCTGGATGACAGCTTCGAGACTCGACCCGCACAGGCGGTTCACCGTCGCCCCGGGCACCGTCGTCGGGAAGCCGGCGAGCAGGGCGGCGAAGCGGGCGACGTCGCGGTTGTCCTCCCCCGCCTGATTCGCATCACCCAGGAGCACGTCGTCGATGCGGGCGGGGTCGATTCCCGTGCGCTCGAGGACGGCGGCGAGCACCACAGCCGCGAGATCGTCGGGCCGGACGCCCGCCAGCGCCCCTCCCGCTCGACCGAACGGCGTGCGGACCGCGTCGTAGATGAAGGAGGCGGTCATGAGAGCTCCAGTCCGGTCAGTGCGCGCAGCGTCTCCACGGTGTTGTCGCCGAAGGCCTCCTGCACGACGAAACGACCGTCGACGACGTCGAAGACCGCATGGTCGGTGTAGACGCGGGTCACGCAGCCGACACCGGTGAGAGGGTAAATGCATTCGGTCACGAGCTTCGACGAGCCGTCCTTCGCCAGCAGGTCGGTCATGACGAACACCTGCTTCGCGCCGATCGCGAGATCCATGGCCCCGCCGACGGCCGGGATCGCACCCGGTGCACCTGTCGACCAGTTCGCGAGGTCCCCGTTCTGGGCGACCTGGAAGGCACCGAGCACGCAGACGTCGAGGTGCCCGCCGCGCATCATCGCGAAGGAGTCGGCGTGGTGGAAGTAGGCGGCCCCGGGGAGCGCAGTGACCGGCTGCTTGCCCGCGTTGATGAGGTCGGGGTCGATCCGGTCCGCGACCGGCGCAGGCCCCATGCCGAGGAGGCCGTTCTCGGTGTGCAGGATGATCTCGAGGTCGGCCGGCAGGAAGTTCGCGACCAGGGTCGGGGCCCCGATGCCGAGGTTGACCACGGCGCCCTCGGGGATGTCGGCGGCGATCCGTGCCGCGAGCTCGTCACGCGTGACGCGGGTGGTCATCGCACGCCTCCTTCGCCGGCGGTGCCGGTGGCGGCGGCATCCAGCGGCCGACCCTCGATGTCGACACCGCCGATGAACCCCGCGTCGCCGAGCCAGGCACGACGCCCGACGGCGACGACACGATCGACGAAGAGACCGGGGGTGACGACGGTCTCGGGATCGATGGACCCGAGGGGCACGATCTCGTCGACCTGGACGATCGTCGTAGCTGCCGCCGATGCCATGACCGGACCGAAGTTCCTGGCGGTCTCGCGATAGACGAGGTTGCCCCATCGATCGGCGGCGCGGGCGCTGACCAGCGCGACATCCGCCGCGATCGGGTATTCGAGCACGTAGCGCCGACCCTCGATCGACCGCTCCTCCTTGCCCTCGGCGAGCTGGGTGCCGACGCCGGTCGGAGAGAAGAAGGCCCCGATGCCCGCGCCGGCTGCCCGGATGCGCTCGGCGAGATTGCCCTGGGGCACGATCTCGAGTTCGATCTCACCTGCGCGGTAGAGGCCGTCGAACACCCAGGAGTCGTGCTGCCGTGGGAACGAGCACATGATCTTGCGCACCCGCCGCTCGGCGAGCAGCGCTGCGAGCCCGGTGTCGCCGTTGCCCGCATTGTTGGCGACGATCGTCAGGTCGCCCGCACCCTGCGCGATGAGGGCGTCGATCAGTTCGACCGGCTGCCCCGCGCGCCCGAAGCCGCCGATCATCACCGTGGCACCGTCGGCGATTCCGGCGACCGCGGTCGCGGCATCCGGCACGGTCTTGTCGATCACGATGCCCCCTCGGCGGCGAAGACCTCGCCCGCGATGCGGAACGCGGTGTTGGCCGCGGGGACCCCCGAGTAGACCGCGGACTGCAGGATCACCTCGCGGATCTCGGCGACGGTCAGACCGTTGCGCAGAGCCGCGCGCAGATGCATCGCGAGCTCTTCGTGATGACCGTGCGCGATGAGCGACGAGAGCACGGCGATCGACCGCGAGCGACGATCCAACCCTGGACGCGACCAGACCTCGCCCCAGGCGACGCGCGTGATGAAGTCCTGGAAGTCGGCGGTCAGGTCGGTCGTGGCGGCGATCGCACGGTCGACGTGCTCATCCGAGAGCACCGCTCGCCGCACCGCGAACCCCTGGGTCCGACGTTCGTCATCGCTGAGACCGGTCATCGCCGGCTCCTCTCGTTCAGGAAGTCATCGAGCAGGGCGGAGATCTCGGCAGGGGCGTCGACCGGTGCGAGGTGCGACGCGGACGCGACACCGGCAGTCCGTCCGTCGCGCACGCCGTCGGCGATCTCTCGCGCGGAGCTCTCAGGCGTCACCTGGTCGTGCTCGCCCCAGATCGCGAGCACCGGGGCGTCGATCTCGTGCAGTCGCGCGCGCACGTCGTACTCGGCCAGCGCCTCGCAGCATCGTGCGTAGCTCTCGTCGTCCGCGTCCTGCAGCGCGTGCAGCAGTCGTCCGGTGAGATCAGGATGCGCGGCGACGGAGCCGGGCGCGAACCAGCGCTGCGCTGAGGCGATGATCAGGGCCGACGTGGACTCGGCACGCACTCTCGCGGCGCGCTCGCGCCAGGCCGCGGCCTCGCCGATCACCGCGCCCGAGCAGAGGATCGCACCTCTCTCGACGAGAGCCGGATGCCGCAGCAGCAGCTCCAGGCCGACTGCTCCGCCGAGCGAGACGCCGGCGTAGCGGACGCTGTCGGCTCCCCGATCCCGAACCGCGGCGGCGACCGCATCCGCGAGGTCGGCCACCGAGAACGGCACGGTCGCGGGAGTCGAGGCTCCGTGCCCCGGAAGGTCCCAGGCGACGACACGGTGCGACGTCGCGAGCGTCGTGGCGACCGACTCCCAGAGGATCGTCGAAGTGCCCAGCGACGGGCCGAGGATGAGCAGCGGGGCGCCGGATGGTCCGATCGGTTCGGTGTACGCGAGCTCGATCATCGGCCATCCTCCGATCCGTCGGCGCCCGTGTAGGACGCCGGGTCGAGCAGGCCGTCGAGGTCGAGATCCACGGCTTCGGGCAGCGCGCGCACGAACTCTCCGAGATCGGCGCCCTCGGCGGCCGACGCGATGAGCTCGTCGAATCTCGCCCGCCCGATCAGGGGCACGAGCACGATCGCGAGCCGCTCGCTGACGATCAGGGCGCCGGTGAGCGCGAGGTTCCGCGATGCCGCACTCGGATCGACGCGCAGGCTCCGGGCGAGCGAGGACGCGTGCGCCGAGGCGCCGAGCGCGAGTCGGAGTAGTTCGCGCAGCGTCGGCCATTCGGCGTGCCATGCGCCATCGGGCCGCTCGTCGACGGCCAGCGCTGCGACGAGGTGCAGTGTCGCTCCCAGGTGCGGCGCCCGCAGGGCGGCGGAGCGGATCAGCGTCGATGCGACGGGATTCTGCTTCTGCGGCATCGCCGACGACCCGCCGCCGCGTCCCTCGCTCAGCTCGCCGATCTCGGTGCGGCTCAACGTCGCCACGTCGCTCGCGATCTTGCCGAGCGCGTCGATGGTCTGCACCAGGGCGTCGCCGAGCTCGGTGATGGGCCAGCGTGTGACCTGCCACGACTCGGCGGGAGTCTCGAGCCGAGCGTGCCGCGCGAACCATTCCACGAGCGACTCGGCTCTGTCGACGGAGCCCGTGATCTCGACGAACGACGCGCGGGTGCCCGCCGCTCCCGCGAGCTGCGCCGGGAACTCCAGCGCAGCGAGTCGGGTGATCGCCCGGTCGACGCCTCGCGCCCAGGTCGCGACCCGAGCTCCCAGGGTGATCGGCAGAGCGTGCTGGGTCAGCGTGCGCGCCGCGACGACATCGCGGCCGTGCCGCTCGGCGACTCCGCGCAACCCGTCGACGACCCCGGTCAGAGACTCGCGCACGCGCTCGACCGCGGCGAGGGCGATGATCATCATCGCGGTGTCGACGATGTCCTGGCTCGTCGCGCCGCGGTGGACCCAGGGACGCAGAGGCTCCGGCACGCGGTCCTTCAGCTGCGCGACGAGGGGGATGACCGGATTCCCTCCGTCGACCGACGCCGCGACGAGGGCGGGCAGATCGACCGCATCGGTCGCGGAAGCATCCCCGCGCAACACGCGCACGATCACCTCATGCTCGCTCTCGGGCAGCATCCCGATCTCGCGATAGGCCGTGACCAGCGCCTGCTCGGCACAGACCAGCGCCTCGAGCACGGCCGCATCGCTCACCGCCTCGTCGTGCCCGGCCGTCACCGGCGAGAGCAGCCCCTCATCGAATGCCGTCATGACTCGCCTCCTCCTGCTCGACGCGCGCGACGCCGCCGATCGCCTCAGTAGACAAGGAACACCGTCTCCCCGTCGCCCTGCAGGCGGATGTCGTGTGTCAGCCAGCCGTCGGGGGTGCGCGTCGCGATCAGGGTCGCACGCTCCTCCGCCGACAGCGAGGCGAGCAGTGGATCGGCATCGAGAGCTGCCGAGTCCTCAGGCAGGTATATGCGCGTGTGCAGCTTGTCGGGCAGGCCTCGGGCGTAGACGATCGCCGCGAAGAACGGTGCGCGCGCGCCTGCTGGGCCCGGGTTGCGCGTCCAGAACTCGTAGCGGCCCTCGTCGTTCGTGAAGGCACGGCCGAATCCCGTGAACGTGTGGTCGTCGCGGCGGAACGATCCGCGGGCGCGGGGCACGGCGCCGTCGGCATCCGCTCCGAAGATCTCGATGAACGCATCCGGGATCGGGTGGCCCGCTCCGTCGCGCACGGTGCCGGCGAGCAGGATGGCGCCTGGTGAGTGCGGCGAGGCGATCTCGTGCATCTTGGGGTACTCGACCCCGTACGCGAAGAACGGACCGACGGTCTGTCCGGGCGTCGGTCGGCGGGTCCTGGTCGGAACGGACATGCTCACGCCTCCTCCTGCTCGAACCACGTGGCGTCGGGGCCGTCGACGACGATGTCGAAGCGGTAGCCCGTCGACCACTCCGGCGATGTCAGATCGTGGTCGTAGACGCCGATGAGGGCATCGCGGTCCTTCTGCCGCCAGATCGTGTTGTAGATAGGGTCCAGGGCGAAGAGGGGATCGCCCGGGAAGTACATCTGCGTCACCAGCCGCTGGGTGAACGACGAGCCGAACACCGAGAAGTGGATGTGCGCGGGCCGCCAGGCGTTCGCGTGGTTCTTCCACGGATAGGGCCCCGGTTTGATCGTGGTGAAGTGGTACTCGCCGTCGGCATCGGTGATCGCGCGACCGGCGCCGGTGAAGTTCGGATCGAGCGGGGCCGGATGCTGATCGCGCTGGTGGATGTACCGGCCCGACGAGTTCGCCTGCCACAGCTCGATGAGCTGGTCGGCGATCGGACGGCCCCAGGAGTCGAGCAGCCGCCCGCGCACGGTCATCCGCTCGCCGAGGGGTTCCCCCGCATGCTGGATGGTCAGGTCGGACTCGATCGCCGCGACATCGCGCTGTCCGAACGCGGGCGACAGCAGCTCGATGGTCTCGGGGTCGACGAGGCGCGGGTTCTTCGTCGGATGCCGCAGCAGGCTCGAGCGATACGGCGCGAAGTCGTGCATCGTCGCGGGGAGCACCTCACCCGCGGCCTCCCGGCGCTCGAGTGACGCGTGCAGGTCGACGATCTCCTGCGTGATCTCGGCCTGACTGACCTGAACGGGCGATGCGAGCAGCGACTCGGGCGCGGCGGCGATCGTTCCGGATGAGGCGGTCATGGGTGTCTCCTTCGACACGGCGGGCTGCGTTCACAGCATCCTGATCCCCGGGTCGGACGAATGGTGTCCGATTCCCATCCAATGAGACACGAGGCGCGCTGCGTGCGATCATCGACGCATGGCCAACTCCTCCTCGGGCGACTCCGTCACCGAACGACTGATCCGCGTGCTCGAGACGTTCACGCCCGCGCGCACCGTGCAGAGCGCCGCCGAGATCGGCCGCAGGGCCGGGCTGCCCGCGTCCTCCGCGCATCGCATCGTGGGCGAGCTCGTCGATGCCGGAATGCTCGAACGCGACGACGACCGGAGGATCCGCATCGGGATGCGTCTGTGGGAGCTCGCCACGCGGTCGTCCCATGCCCTGCGTCTTCGTCAGGCGGCGCTGCCCTTCATGGAGCGAGTGCAGTCGCGGGTGCGCGAGCACACCCAGCTGGCGATTCTGGAGCAGGACGAAGCACTGTTCCTGGAACGCCTCAGCAGCCCGGAATCCGGCTCGAACGTCACCCGGGTGGCGGGGCGCCTTCCCCTGCATGCGTCGTCATCGGGGCTCATCCTGCTGGCATACGCCGACCGGGCGGTGCAGGAGCGCGTCCTCGCCGGTCCGCTGCCCGCGGTCTCCGCTGAGACCATCACCGACCCGGCCGCGCTGCGTCGCAAGCTCGCCGAGGTCAGGGCGGTCGGGCATGCAGCGGCACCCGGATACATCGAGGCCGTATCCACGGGTGTCGCCGTGCCCGTGCACGATGAGACCGGGAGCGTCGCGGCGGCGCTCTCGGTCGTGCTGCGCCGCGAGGCTCCGATCGAGCCGGCACTGCGCGAACTGCTCGCGGCGGCGCGGGACATCGAGCGCGCACTGGGCGGGCGCCGCTGAGGCGGAATCCCATTCAACGGTAGAACTCGCTGGGTGCCGCGCCCAGGCGCCCACAATGGCTGGCGACACATCCGTCGAAGGAGACGCCATGACCATCACCGTCCGCACCCGGGTCGCCATCGTCGGCGCCGGCCCCGCCGGGCTCCTGCTCTCGCACCTGCTGGCCGATGCCGGCATCGAGTCGATCATCCTCGACAGACGCGGCCGCGACGAGATCGAGTCCACGATCCGCGCCGGCATCCTCGAGCAGGAGACCGTCCGGGTGCTCAGCGAGACCGGGGCGAGCGACCGGGTGCTGACGGTCGGCAACCGGCACGACGGCATCGAGCTTCACTTCGAGGGCGAAGGTCATCGCATCGACTTCCCCTCCCTCACCGGCCGCAGCGTCTGGCTGTATCCGCAGCACGAGGCTCTGAAGGATCTGATCGCCGCGCGGCTCGCCGCAGGTCAGGATCTCCGATTCGAGACCGAGGCCACTGCCGTCGGCGACGTCGAGAGCGATCACCCCTGGGTGACCGCGACCTCAGCGGACGGCACCGATCTGCGCATCGAGGCCGAGTTCGTGGTCGGAGCCGACGGCTCGCGCAGCGTCGTGCGCCCCGCTGTCACAGGCTCCTCCTCCGGCGGATCCTTCCGGGAGTACCCGTTCGCGTGGTTCGGCATCCTGTGCGAAGCGCCGCCGAGCTCCGACGAGCTGATCTACAGCAACTCCCCCGACGGATTCGCGCTGATCAGTCAGCGCAGCGCGACCGTGCAGCGCATGTACTTCCAGTGCGACCCCGAAGCCGACCCGCATGCCGTCTCCGAAGCCGAGATCTGGGACACCCTGCAGGCGCGCGTTCCCGGGACGGCCCTGACCGAGGGTCCCATCTTCCAGAGGGACGTTCTGCGCTTCCGCAGCTTCGTCGCGCACGAGCTGCGCCACGGACGCGCCGTGCTCGTCGGCGACGCCGCGCACACCGTGCCCCCGACCGGCGCCAAGGGCATGAACCTCGCCGTCGCCGATGTCGTGCTGCTCGACCGGGCGCTGCGGGCCCTGCTGCTCGAGAACGACACGCGTCTCATCGATGCGTTCGCCGACACCGCACTGCGCCGCATCTGGAAGGCCCAGCACTTCTCGTGGTGGATGACGAGCATGCTGCACACCGCGTCGGATGCATCCGCGTTCGATCAGCGTCGACAGGTCGGGGAGCTGCGCTCGGTCGTCGAGTCGGAGGCAGGTCGCACCTTCCTCGCAGAGGCATACACCGGATGGCCGCACGGGGTCTGATCATTCCGCGGCGAGCGCCGCCCGCCGGATCAGGCGGTGTCCGCGTGCGGCAGTGCCAGCTCCACGAGGCTCACGACGAACTTCCCCGGCTCCTCGAGCATGCAGAGGTGGGCGGAGTTCTCGAACCAGACGACGTGCGTCGACGGAGTGGACACGCGTTCGATCCACCGTTCGACGGGTGGCGTGGGAGTCGTCCAGTCATGGCGTCCGAGGAACTGGAGCATCGGCACGTCGAACGCGGTCCTGACGACCTCACCCTGCCGGGGTGACACCGGGTGGTGGCGCGGCGAGCGTGCTCATCCGCCTCAGATGACGGCTAGCGCGACCGGGCTTCGCTCTCGACGGGCTGCCGACTGGCCGACTCACGCACTCGGAACCACAGCGTCAGCTCCATGATCGCGCGACCGATCATGTCGTGATCGCCCATGCGGAGATCGTCGAACGAGTCGCGATATCCCGAGGCCGTTCCAGGCTCGGGAGCGACGAGGGACTGATATCCCATCGTCCAGTCCCGGAAGCGCCGTTCGTGCAGCGGCTCTTCGATCAGCACGCGGACATCCGTGTGGCGCGGGTCGCGGCCGATCGTCTCCATCAACGCTTCGACGTCAGACCTGGGCCCCTCGAGGATCTGCACGAACTCTCCGCCGCGGTAGAGCAGCATGCCGGTGATGTCGCGGTCGCTGTTGCGGGCGCGACTCACTGCCAGCAGTTCACCGAGCTCGTGTTCGCCGAACGGCTGCGTGGCGCTGCTGCAGTAGACGAGCGAGACAAGCGGATTCTGTTCAGTCATTCCGCACCCCGTCCCCGCCGTGGTGAGCCGACCGATGCGCGCCGACCTCGACGGTGGCCGTCACCGCCGCCATCGCTCGATGGTGGTCCGCGAAGTCGCCGATGGAGCGCGAGGCCGCATCGAATGCGCGCCAGACGCCGTCGGACAGACGGTCGACGTAGCCGAGGAAGGAGCCGTCCTGGCTGCCCACGTAGAAGCCGTCTGCCACGCTCGCCCAGAGCGGGCGAACAGGCGTCGGCGATTGATCACCCATGCCCTCAGCGTACCTTCGAGATTCCGGGCGGGCTCCGGATCATCCTCCAGGCGGATGCCGATACCTCGCTTGCACGATGCCGCAGCGCGGCGATCCAGCGAGGCTGGAGACATGAACGCACGAATCGCACTGGCCGCATCTGCTCTGCTCCTCGCGGGGGCGCTCACTCTCTCCGGATGCGCCGCGTACGACAGCATCGTCCACAAGCAGGCCACGTCGACCTTCGACGACGTCGCAGCGTTCGACGACGGCGCAGAGGTCGACGTGGACTGGCTGCCTGCGGACGGCACCGCGATCACCGTGCGGACGTCGACGATCGAGGATGCCCCGGATGCCGTCATCCTGCTCACCAGCGATTCCGCGCTCGGCGAGGACTGCGTCGAGGTGGAGCGGCAGTCGGCCCCCGCCTGGGTGCTCGACGACGCCCCGGACCCGTACACGGTGAAGACGGTCTTCGCCTGCGGCGACTGGAGCGTGGTGCAGAGCGCTGACGGCTGGTTCGGCTGGACGCCGAATTCAGAACAGGAGCGGAGCGCCGCAGCGGCGGCGGAGTGACGATCGGAACGCGCGGTCCGGCTCTGGCAAGATCAAGGACATGATCACGGTTCACCTGCGCTACGAGATCGACCCCGACAAGCTCGACGACTTCACCGAGTACGGCAGGGCATGGATCCGTCTGGTGGCGAAGCACGGCGGAACCCACCACGGCTACTTCATGCCGAGCGAAGGCGACAGCGATGAGGCGTTCGCGCTGTTCACGTTCCCCTCGTTGGCCGAGTACGAGGTCTACCGCACGGCATCGAAGACCGACCCCGAGTGCATCGAGGCCTTCGAGTTCGCGCGCAGGACCCAATGCATCCGCCGCTACGAGCGCCGCTTCCTCAGCCCCGTCTTCTCGGCCGACGCCGACTGAGGAGGATGCTCCCGCCCGGTGCGTCAAGGGGGTTCGACGGTGCCGCTCTCCGTCCTAGCGTCTGCGCATGGCTATTGAACTGAATCACCCCGCCCTCGAACACGCCCGCTCGCTGGTCCGCGACGGCAAGGTCGTCCGCGACGAGCGCGACGACTGGTCGGAGGCCGCGCCCAGCGCTGACGACGAGAACCGCTTCATCGAGCAGCACGGATGGACCGAGTTCTCCCACTGGCACCTGGGCATCGACAAGAGCGAGAACCCCGAGACGAAGAAGGCGTACTCCTTCCCCTTCGGGGATCTCCGCTCGGTACGCCGCTCGGGAGTCATCTCCGGTGAGAGCCGTGCCGGGCAGTACGACCACACCGAGATCCGCGACGAGCTGCGCAAACTCCTCGAGCTGATCGACGCCGACCGCGACTAGCTCGGACTCCCGATACCTCAGTCCGAAGGCGACCCTTTGCCGGGATGTTCGGCCCCGCCCGTGACCACGGGCCGCGACATCATGATCTCGATCCGTCCGTCGGGGAGCGTCTCGCTCGTCCCATCGGGCGCGAATCCCAGGCGCGTATACGCCGCGATCCCCCGGGGGTTGCTCTCCATCACACCGAGATGGATCGTGTCCGCTCCGCGGGAGGAGACATAGTCCACGCAGGCGACCATCAGCGCGTCGACGGCTCCCTGACCCCGGCGCGCCGGTGCGACCCAGACCCCGTTGACCACCCAGCGGCCACTCATGTCGTAGACGCCGCCGATCCCGACGTCCTCGCCATCGATGCTCGCGATGAATGCTCCGGGATGAGTCGAACGGCTCCGCCAGACGTCGTCGCCGAACGCGGACTCCCGCTGCAGCGTCGACCCGAACATCTCCGGGGACTCTGCGAGCGCGGCCAGCCGAAGGTCTCGGTAGCGTTCCCACGTCGCAGAGGGCGCCGGAGTGATCGTCACATGCATGCCAGAAGCCTGCCAGAGCGCGGGACGCGACGTGAGATCCGTCGCTGCCTAGACCCCCGTGCCGTCGCTGAGCGCGTTGCGCTTGTCGCGTCGGCTCTCCCGAATGACGCTGATGACGCTGATCGCCAGCAGGATCAGAAGCAGGCTCTCCACGTACCCGAGCGCTCCGGTCCCCGAGTCGTCCGCAGGCGAATGCTGCACGGGGACCGATGCGGACGGCGGCCCGTCCGCGTCCCCGACGTAGAGGACCCAGTCGGTGAGTGCGTGAACGATCATCGCGACCCAGATGCGTCCGGTGACGCGCCGGATCCAGTAGTACGTCGCACCGGCGGACATGAGCGCGATCACGTTGAAGGCGATGATGAAGGGCGGCAGATCGATGAACAGGTACCCCGGAATGTGGGCGAGAGCGAACACGAAGCAGGTGATCAAGAACACCGAGAATTCTCCGAAGCGTGCTCGCACGGCCGCGAGAAGGACACCGCGGATCGCGAGCTCCTCCCCGAAGCCGACCATCAGCGTGCCGAGCGCCAGCACGATCAGGAGTCCGAGCGAGCGCTCGGCCCAGGGCACGTCGAACATCTCGATCACCGGAATGGCGACGGCAAGGACCGGGATGGCGATCAGCCACCAGCGGCGCGGGGTGAGCGTCGGGGTGGGGCGCTCTCGCCACACGTCAGCACCCCAACGGGTCCAGCGCAGGAACAGCAGGATGCCGCCGATTGCGACGGCGAGCGGGATGAAGTGGCCGAGGGAGAACTCAGCCAGAGGATCGTCCTCGCTGGCCAGTCCGCCGAGAAGGTTCCCGAGCCCCCACGCGCACAGCACGTAGAACACCACGACCCCGAGGGCGAGCCAGATGCTGCGGGGACGTTCGATTGCGGTCTTCATCCTGAGGCTCCCCTGATTCGTCGGACGGCGCCCCGTCGGCGCCGCATGAGAGCGAGCTTCCGGTCTCCTTGGCAATCCTAGGGTTGCGGAACCTCCGCTCGTCGTTTCCCGACTGACGCAGAGAGGTCGCTCACCTCTTCGGAGCGAACGAGCCCAGAGCCGACCGATACGACGCGCTGTCGCTGCGCACCTCATCAGTGACCAACAGCGCGTGAGGGCCGATCTGTCGCACGTGCAACTCGCGGCACGGGATGGTCACGACCTTCAGCAGGCCGCGACGCCAGGCATCCGCGAGCGCCTCGACGCATCGATGCTCGGGACTCTCGGCGAGCGTCGTCGGTCGTGTCTCGACGTGAGAATCGAAGCCGCGCCGCTCCCAGTCCCGATATGCCTCATCGTCGAAGACATCGCCGCCGAAGTCGTCTCGCCATGCTGGCCCGACGAGCTCGCGCAGAAGGCGCTCCCGCTCCGTCGAGCTCAGGTCTGAGCTGAACACCGCGTCGAGCAGCCCCCGGTCGGGTTCGACGGCGGCGTGAGCGAGCACGTCCTCCCAGATCCGCGACCAGGCTGCCGACCAGCGGTCGCGGGTGACGGCATCCACCGGGTTCGCCGCAGCCGCAGGCGTCTCGATCAGCCTCGGCGGCAGCGTCTCGCCGACAGGACGCAGATCGTGCGCCTCTCGAATCCAGAGCAACTCGAGCAGGAGCTGTGGCCTGTCCTCCACGGTGATGGACATGTCGTGCGGCCAGGGGTTGCCCGGCATCGGAGTCGTCGATCGCATCCCGTCAGTCCATCGGATCGCCGTTCGGCTTTCAACCGGTTGCTGTCCCCCGAACGGCGGATACCGGAGGATGCCGGCATACGAGAGGATGGCCTTTTCTGCGGAATGCGAGCGACGGGTGGACGCGATGAGGGGCTCTCGATGACGGCACCCGGGCAGCCGGTGGATGGGCTGTCCGATTTCGCGGAGCTCATGGCGCATGAGCAGGAGTTCAGCGGTGATCGGGTCGACCCCGCGGTGCACAGAAGACGCCGGCGACGAGGACTCATCATCACCGCCGTCTGCGTGGTCCTGGTGCTGGCCGTGACCGGAGGGTACGTCGGGTGGGCACTCACGGCTCCGGTGGATCCGCCGGCCGTGACCGCACGCGCACCGCAGGTCCCTGTCGGCGACGCGGCTGCCGTCGCCACGCATACGGCTGCGGCATCGGCGATCAGCGTGTCCGGCGCCGACGCGTACCTGGGCGAGGGGGCGAGCGGCACGTGGTCGGCGACGGGGACGGGCGAGCCGCTCCCGATCGCGAGCATCACCAAGCTCATCACCGCCCTCGTCATCCTCGATGCGTCACCGCTCGCCTCCGCAGACGACCCCGGACCGACCATCACTTTCGGCAAGGCCGATCACGACCTCTACGACCAGTACTACGTGCAGGGCGCGACCATCGCTCCGATGCCCACCGGCACCTCGATGTCGTTGCATGATGCCCTGGCCGTCATGCTCATCCCCTCCGCGAGCAACTACGCCGACGCGCTGTCCTCCCGGATCTTCGGGTCGCGGAGCGCTTTCCTCAGTGCGACGCGCGCCTGGCTCGCATCCCACGGCCTCACCGGAACGACGGTCACCGAGCCCACTGGCATCAGTCCGCGCAACACGAGCACGCCCGCCGATCTGCTGGCCATCGCGAAGCTCGCCGCCGCGCATCCGGCGATCGCTCGGATCGTCGCGACCCCCTCGGTCTCGATCCCCGGCGCCGGTCAGCTGATCAACACGAACGCCCTCCTCGGCACCGCCGGGATCACGGGACTGAAGACCGGCAACCTCGGCGAGGGCACGCACAGCCTGCTGTACACGGCGACGCTCGACGTGGGCGCGCCCGATCCGCTCGCGATCACCGGCGTCGTCCTCGGCGGATCATCGCGCGAGTCGGTGAATGCCACCGTGATCGCCGAGCTCGAGAGCATCCGCTCCGGCTTCCATCAGGTGCCCGTCGCGAGCGAGGGCCAGGAGATCGGAACGATCTCGACACCCTGGGGGTCTACCGCCACCCTGGTCATCGGCGAGGACGCATCGATCTTCACCTGGTCGGACACGCCGATCGAGCTGACGATGGACATCGACACCCCTCCCACCTACCGCGACGGCACGGCCGTGGGGACCGTCACCTGGACTGCGGGACCGAACACCGTCACTGCCCCGGTGACCATCGCAGGGACCATCGATCCGCCCACCGAGTGGTGGCGGCTCACCCACCCGTCCGAGCTCGGCTCCGCGACGGATGCCGAGGGCTGAGGCCGCTCGACCGCGCATAGGAACGCTGCGTGCCGACCTTCGGACGAAAGTCGAAAGATCGACCGATCGACCTCCGCCTGCGTTCTCCGGCTATACGATCTGCATCGAGGCGCCAGGCTCGATGTGCTCTGCGGAAGGACAGCCGGATATGTCAGCAGACCCGATGACCTCTCGACCTGTGGCACCGAGATCCGCCGCCGTCTCCGCCTGGGCGCCGCTGGCCATCCCGGCATTCCGGGTGCTGTGGTTCGCGCAGCTGGGCAGCAACATCGGCACCTGGATGCAGACCGTCGGCGCACAGTGGTACCTCGTCGACGCCGCGGCCAGCGCGACCATCATCGCCCTCGTGCAGACGGCGAGTCTGGCCCCGGCCGTGCTGTTCTCCCTCCCCGCGGGGGTGCTCGCCGACTCCCTCGACCGCCGCAGACTGCTGATCTGGGGGTCGGTGGCGAGCGCCGTGATCGCCGCGGCGCTGACCGTCATCGCCGCCCTGAACGAGCTCACTCCGTGGACGATCCTCGGCTTCACGTTCCTGCTCGGTATCACCTCCACGCTGACGTCCCCGGCCTGGCAGGCGATCCAACCGGAACTCGTGCCCCGCCCGCTCATCGGCGCGTCCTCCGCGCTCGGCGGCGTCACGGTGAACGGTGCCCGCGCCGTCGGCCCCGCGCTCGCTGGCGTGCTGCTGTCGCTGTTCGGCGCGCCCGTCGTCTTCGGCATCAACGCGCTCAGCTTCATCGGAGCAGTCGTCGCCCTTCTGTGGTGGCGACGGCCGCCGCAGAGCGGACTCGACGACAGGGAACCTTTCACGGCCGCGCTGCGGGCAGGAGTCCGGTACGTCTCATCCGCCCACCTCGTGCGCCGCATCCTTCTGAGGTCCGCTCTCTTCGCCCTGCCCGCCAGCGCACTGTGGGCGCTGCTTCCCGTGACCGCCAAACGGCTCGACCTCACAGCGAGCGGATACGGCTTCCTGCTCGGAGCGCTCGGCGCCGGGTCCGTGCTCGGCATCTTCGTTCTGCCCATCGCCCGGAAGAGGTTCTCGGACAACGCGGTGATCGCGGTGAGCGCTGTGCTGTTCGCAGCCGGCACGCTCGCCGCGGCATGGCTGCCGTTCGTCCCCATGCTGCCGCTGCTCGTTCTCGCCGGGGTCGCCTGGATCGGCACGCTCACCGTGCTGAACGCCGCACTGCAATTGACCCTCCCGCAGTGGGTGCGATCGCGAGGAGCATCGATCTACATCCTCGTCTTCATGGGAACGATGGCCGTCGGGTCGTTCGGCTGGGGTGCCCTGGCCGGAGCAGTCGGCACGGCGACGTCGCTGGCCGTGGCCGCGGCGCTGCTCGTCGTCATCGCAGCCAGTGTGATGTGGCTGCCGCTGCTGCCGGGCACGAGCACCGTCGACCGGACCGTCTCGATGTCATGGCCCACCCCGACTCTCGTCCTCGACCCCCAGCCGACGGACGGCCCCGTTCTCGTGCAGATCACCTACACCGTGCGACCCGACAGCATCGACGCGTTCCGAGAATCCATGCGACTGGTGGAGAGTTCGCGGCGGCGAACCGGCGGGTATCGATGGACGCTCCTCCGCAGCGGCGAAGAGCAGGACCTGCTGCTCGAGTCCTTCATGGTCCCCTCCTGGGGAGAGTACCGACGACAGCAGACCCAGAGACTGACCGGTCGCGACCGTGAGATCCAGGCGACCGCGCGGGCGCACACCGAAGGCGAGCCCACAGAGGTGCACTACTTTCCCGAGCCCACGCCGCCCCGCAGGAGACCCGGACCTCAGCGCTGAACGGGCTCAGGGGGACAGCAGAAGGCCTGCGCCTTTCGGATGCCGGGGCATCTGGGAATCCCGTGAGAATCGACGGGCTGGTCGCGACCGCGCCGATAGCGTCGAAGCATGGATATCGACACCAGACGACCCCAGGTTCGCCGTGCACGCATCCTCTCGCCCGTGTTCGGGATGGCGGTCGTCGCTGCGCTGCTGGCCGGATGCGCAGCCCCCGCGTCCCCCACCCCGACGGTCACGCAGACGGTGACGGCATCCGCTGATCCGACGCCGAGTCCGTCGCCCAGCGCATCCTCCACGCCGGCCGCGGGCGTCAGCCCATCGGGCATCGGAGACGTGGAACTCGGCGCGCCTTACGACGAAGCCGTGGCGGCGGCGGGTGCCGCTCCGGTTGACGCCTGCCCGTGGCTCGCGTCCACGGAGGCCGACGGATACATGCTCACCGTTAAGCGCCCCGAGGTCTCAGAACAGGACCCCGCGGTGGTCGACCTCGTGCAGGTGTCCGCCTCACCCGTCGACCTCGAAGGCAAGCCGGCCGTCGGCCCGCTGACCGCTGAGGGGATCGGTCTCGGTTCCCGGCTCGACCAGGCGCTGGCCGTCTACCCCGACGCGGTCGAAGTCGAGAGCGTCGGCGATCGCCGCTATCTCGCGATCGAGTCGGAAGCCGGCACCGGTTCGGTCTTCCTGACCTATACCGCCGGAACCGACATCATCTGGGGCGTGACGGCGACGACCCTCGACGAGCCGCCGTACGAATCCTGCGCGTGAGCGCGGGACCGCAGCGTCAGAGCCCTCTCGGCCCGCGTGAAGTCTTCACGACGGTGGTCGTCACCCCTTTGGGGTGACCGTCCTCCCATCGCCCCGGGTCGCTTCGGTAGAACTTGAACTGCCGCTGACCGTCGGGGGATCGAGTGTCACATGCCAGCGGCGCTCGGCGGCATCTTGACGATCGGAGAGCACGATGAAGACGTATCACGAGGGCGAGCGATTCCCGGGCCGGATCGGACGGACGTACGAAGAGTCGGAGGCGGCCTTTCCGATGCCGCCGACTGCTCCGGATGGGGCACCGAACGTCCTGTACATCGTGATCGATGACATCGGGTTCGGGTGGATCGACGCCTTCGGTGGTCTCATTCACACGCCCAACATCTCCCGCCTCGCCGACGGCGGGCTGCGGTATACCTCCTTCACGACGACCGCGCTCTGCTCTCCGACGCGCTCGTGTCTTCTCACCGGCCGCAACCACCACTCTGTGGGCATGGCGAACATCCCTGAGTTGGCCAGCGGCTTCCCCGGATACAACGCCCGCCAGCCGCAGAACAAGGCCGGGATCGCCGCGATGCTGCATGACTACGGATACACGAGCTTCTGCATCGGCAAATGGCACAACACCCCGTCCGAGGAGACGGGAATCTCAGGCCCCTATGACCGGTGGCCGACGGGCCCGGTGTTCGGGTTCGACCGCTTCTACGGGTTCATGGGCGGCGACTCCGACCAGTGGTACCCGAAGCTCTTCATCGACCGAGAAGCCATCGACCAGCCGAAGCTGCCGGAAGAGGGCTACCACCTCTCCGAGGACCTGACCGAACGCGCGATGAGCTGGATCGCCCAGCACAAGTCGCTCTCGCCGGAGAAGCCGTGGTTGACGTATCTGGCGTTCGGGGCGATGCACGCCCCCCACCACATCTGGCCGGAGTGGGCCGACCGCTACAAAGGCAAGTTCGATTCCGGCTGGGACACCTACCGCGAGGAGACTCTCGCGCGGCAGAAGGCCATGGGCATCGTCCCCGAGTCCGCCGAGCTCTCCCCGATGCTGGAGGGCGTACCCGAGTGGGACACACTCTCTGCGGACGAGAAGAAGCTCTTCGCGCGGATGGCGGAGGTCTACGCCGGATACATGGAGCACACCGATGAGCAGATCGGGCGTCTGGTGGACTTCCTCGAGGAGACAGGGCAGCTCGAGAACACTCTGCTGTTCGTCTTCGTCGGCGACAACGGATCCTCCGGGGAAGGAACTCTGAACGGTCTCTTCAACGAGCAGTCGGTGACGATCTTCAGTGGTGAACCGCCGGAGACGGTGGAACGGAACCTCGAGCGCATCGATCAACTCGGCCAACCCGGGTCTTACAACCACTACCCCGTGGGGTGGGCGTTCGCCGGCAACACCCCATTCAAGCTGTGCAAGCAGTACACGCACTGGGGAGGCGTGCGGAACCCCATGGTCGTCCACTGGCCCGCAGGCATCAGCGCCGCCGGCGAGCTGCGGCACCAATACCATCACGTCACCGACATCGTGCCGACGATCCTCGACGCCATCGGGGTCGAAGCGCCGCGCTACGTGAACACCGTGCAACAGGCGGAGATCGAAGGCGAGTCGATGCAGTACACCTTCGACGCCGACCCGGACGCACCGTCGACGCACGTCACCCAGTATTTCGAGATGCTCGGCAACCGCGGGCTCTATCACGACGGCTGGAAGGTCGTCACTTACCACGGCCGCAAGCCCTGGGAGAACGCCGCCGCCTGGTCCTTCGATGAGGACAAGTGGGAGCTCTACCACGTCGCCGAAGACCCGGCGGAGGCGCACAACCTCATGGAGGGGAAAGACGCCAGCAACCTCGACGACCCCGATGTCCGCAAGTGCATCGACCTGGTTTCGCTGTGGTGGGCCGAGGCCGGCAAATACCAGGTGCTCCCGCTGGATGACCGGTTCCAGGCGCGCGCACTCGACCGGGAGGCACTCTACGCGGCGAGCCCGAAGACCACCTGGTACGAGGGGGCCGTGCGTGTTCAACCGTTCGAGGCGCCGCTGACCCTGAGCCGATCGTGGTCGATGAGCGCGGTCGTCGAGATCCCCGAAGGTGGCGCGACGGGCCCCATCGCCGCGATGGGCGGCGACTCCTCGGGCTGGAGCCTCTATCTGAACGACGGGGTTCCGACGTTCTGCTACAACTTCCCCGGGCCGGAGCTCACGTACATCCGCGGAACAGAAGCGCTCAGTCCTGGCCGCCACACGATCGACTACGTCTTCGACAAGACAGGGCCTGAGCCATTGGGCGCCGGCGGCTCCGGTCGGATCACGGTCGACGGCACAGTCGTCGGCGAGGGAGAGATCCCCCGAACGTGCACGGTGGGGTACTCGATGGACGAGACGTTCGACATCGGATGGGACAAAGGTTCACCGGTCTCCGAAGAGTACGGACCGATCGCGAAGTTCACCGGCAAGATCGTCCGTGTCGACTTCGACTCGCAGCCGGATCTGCATCCCGATCATGCCGACCACCACGCCCAACAGCACGTCAACCAGGCGATGCTCCGGCAGTGACCCGCTGGGGCGGCTGCCGTGCACGCCGCCCCAGCGCCAGTCCCACGTCGTCCGGGTTCTCCTCACGAGCCGCGCGGAGAACCTCCGTCGACTCGCCCGGAGCCATCCGACGACTGACGGCTCGGAACGAGCCTCTGCCTCACGCTCCGGTGCGAGAGTAGCGACTGACCCAGAGGCCGGGAATCGGCTCGGCATCCGACTGGTGCACGAAGCCGAGGGACTCGTACAGCGCTCGAGCTGGCGCATTGTCGCGCCCGGTCGCGACGACCGTCTGGGGCGCGAGCGACATGACCTTCCCCACCAGCGCGGCGCCCAGGCCTTTCCGGTGATGGGTGGGGTCGATCATGAGACGGTCGAGGTCGACGACGTCATTCTCGATCACGTATCCCACCGCGCCGGCGATCTGGTGATTCTCGTCGACGCAGACCAGCCACTCCAAGCCAGCCGAAAGCAGGTCGGACGCCGTCTCATGGAGCGGCGGAATGCGGTCGTCACCGATCAGCCGAGCCTCGACAGCGTACGCCTCGTGCTGAAGCTCAAGGAGGCGCGGCGCGTGACTGCGCACTTCATCTGCGGTCAATCTTCGCGTCAGCACAGTCCGCCGCCCCTTCACCCGATCGAGCCGGTAGACCCGGCCTTGGCCTTTGTGTCGCCACAGAGACCACATCAGTTTGGCGCGACTACGGAGAGTCGGGGCCGGCCCAGCTCTTCTTCGATCGAGCGCCGCCTCTCGGCCCGTGGCGCTGTTCGACGGTGCGATCTGGGTGCGGCGACAGCTCAGCGATCCGCTGGCTTCGTCGACACACGGCATCACCGCTGTGACCTCCCGGGCCTCTCGTCGCGGAGGACGGATGTGGGACGCCTCGCGCGAGGGAGGAACGCTGATGCGAGGCGCCCCGAGTGACGCCGATGCCCGCCGGAGTCACTCCGGCCAGATGATCGCCCCCGGCGCCATCCGGCAGATTCAGGATCCCCGCTCGAGTCCATTCCCACAAGACTCAACTAGACATCGAGTGACGAGGTACTCCGCGTTGCCGCGCATCGCGGGCTTGTACCGCTCAAGGTCATCGACAGGCACCATGATCGACCCACCAGACCAGGCGCGTCTCGCACGTCTCCAGGAGATCCGACAGGGCATGGAGGAGCTTCGGATCGAGGCTCTCGCCGAACGTCGAGGTAGAACCTTCACGACCGAGGGACGCTCGAGTTCATCCGGCGAGATGATCTCGCCGCAGATAGCTCTTCGCGCCAGACGCGGGTTGAGCCACCCCCTACCAACACCTAGTTCCATAAGTGTTGGTATCATGGTGTGATGCCCACGTCTTCGCCCAGCACCCGCATCCCCATCGATGCCATCTCGAGCGAGACCCTGGACTGGAAGCCGCGGGCACCGGAGATGTTCTCGCGGGCCGAGGTTGTGCGTCAGACCGGGCCGTATGAGGCGACGGTCACAGCACCGATCGCCGAGTGGAGCCCGCAGGTTCCCAGCGAAGACACCGCTGATGTCGAAGACGCCACGCGCCAGCTGGTCGCGTTCGACGAGCATGCGCGGCGCACTTTGGGCACCGACAATCCGGCCCTGGGCCCGATGACGGCGATCCTGCTGCGCACAGAGTCCGCGTCCAGCTCACAGATCGAGCAGCTGACGACGTCGGCGAAGCAGCTCGCTCTCGCCGAGATCGATGAAGGCGACAAGGCCAATGCGCTCACGGCGATCGGGAACGTCCGCGCCATGGAGGCAGCCCTCGCGCTCTCGGACGAGATCTCCGAGGAGTCGATCCTGCAGATGCACCACGCTCTGCTGCGCCACCAACCCGGCCTCGAGCACGAAGCAGGTCTCTACCGCCAAGAACCGGTCTGGATCGGCCCCGGCAACGCCGGCCCCCGCCAGGCGGAGTTCATAGCTCCCCACCACGACCGGATTCCCGGTGCGATCGGTGACCTGGTCAGATTCGTGAAGCGCCAGGACATCTCCGTGCTTGTTCAGGTCGCTGTCGCGCACGCCCAGTTCGAGACCATCCACCCGTTCGTCGACGGCAACGGCCGCACCGGCCGCGCGCTCGCGCAGTCGATCCTGCGCAACAAGGGTCTCGTCGGCTCCACCGCCGTACCGATCTCTGCAGGACTGCTCGTGAACTCCGGGCGCTACTTCCAGGCGCTGACCGCCTTCCGAGCCGGCGACGCTGCCCCGATCATCCGCGAGTTCGCCATGGCGAGTCGCATCGCCGCGTCCACGGGGACGCAGCTGGTCGACGATCTCGTCGCGCAGCTGGACGAGTCCCGCGCTCTACTCCAGGGCGTCCGCTCCGACGCTGCGGTCTGGAAGGTCCTTCCCGCGCTCGTGGGCCAGCCGGCTGTGAACACGAAGTACCTCATGAGCGCGCTCGGACTCGGCGAGATGGCGGCGCTGCGCGCGCTGGACACACTCACCGATCGCGGGGTGCTCACCGAGACGACCGGTCAGGGACGCAACCGCGTCTGGCAGCACCGCGGGATCTTTGACGTCCTCGACGGATACGCCGAGCAGATCCGCCGGATGACCGCTCGAGGCTAGCCACGCGCCAGCGCGGGAGTCACAAGCGCCGTCGGGGCGTCACTCCTTATGACCCCCGATCCGACTTCCGCGGAATCTCGGGGATTTCGAGCGCATCCGAGGGGCGCGATCCGCCCTCGGTAGCGCGCGCCAACCTCAGAAACCTCACTATGCGGCGTCCACGTCGATCCGCGTGATTCGGGGGGTTTCGTGTTTTCAACCTCACAAACCTCAGTTGCTCAGCGAGCCTCCACCCCGCTCGTTACGACCGCCCCCTGACCTCGAATGAGTGACCCGATGCCTGAACCGAAACCGATCGGCAAGAAGACCGCCCGGCACATCCGCGCCCTCGTCATCACGCAGGACGACGCACTGAAGGGTCGACCCTGGCGGTCGATGAAAGCGATCAAGCGCGCGCTGAAGGCAGGCGAGATCGACTGACCTGCGCTCGACGCTCACCCCACACACGACCTCGAGGAGACACCGTTGGCTCCCACCTACAGCACGACCCCGCACGACACCGACGAGCTGGTCGCTCTGCGTCAGGTCATCAACGACAACGAGCGCGAGGCAGTCCTCCTGGCCAAAGCGGCGTTCAGCAAGCGGCTGCGGAAGGTGCCCGAAGACGAGATCCTCGCGCTTGACGCCGCGGGCGCCGCCCAGCTCTAAGCTGATCTGCTCACTGAGTGATCGCCAGCTAGGCACCTGACCCTTGACCGTCGGAGACCTGCTTCTGTGAAGCGGTGCGCGCCGCTCGAATGAGGATGGGAATCACGGCGCCGAACAGCAGTGCCAGGGCGACGCCGATGAGTGTTTCGAGTGCCCGCTCGGCAAAGCGGAGTCCTGGTCGTTCTCCAGCGCCCTGCAAGATGAGCGTGAGCGCGAGATAGGTGGTGAACGCCGGAGCGATGTACCACCGGCTGCCCTGTGTTGCGGCGAGGGCAGCGATCGCCAGTCCGACGGTGGCGATCGTGACTGCGGCAGGGGGATCAAGTCCGGCCAGGTATGCCGCAGCGAAGGCTCCGGCCACGACGCTCGCTGCTCGCCCGACACCACGCAAGACGAGTTGCTCTCGGCCGGGTCGCATCACCAGCAGGACAGTTCCCGTCGCCCAGCCGACGTGCTCCAGTTCGAGCACGTATCCGAGGAGCGCGGCGATCGCGGCTGCCATACCGAGAAGGGCGCCGTATGTGAGCGCCTCCTGCCGCGTCGGGGTAGGTGGACGCGCAGGAGGGGCGACCTGCCTCTCCGGCCAGAGCATCGCCACGCCCCATGCGTAGAGAGATCCAGCGAGCATGAGGACGGCAATCAGGGCACCTTCCGCGAGATCGCGATAGGACAACGCGATGCCCGTGAGTGGAAGAACCACCGCAAGCGCCAGCGCGCCCGCTCGAGCTTGCCGCGCCCACCAGGTGCAGCCGACGGCGAGGCCGAACATGGCGCAAACCGCAAGGAACGGCACCTGCGTCAAGAGAGAGCCGGTCAGGAACCCCACAGCGCTGAGGAGCCCCACGAGGGGGATGATGCGTCGACCTCTGCGGTAGCCGGGAAGATCGAATGCGGCGACCGGGATGACCCCGACCGCGAGAGCGAGCCCCGCTGTTGGGCTGAACGGCATGACGATCATCGCGGGCACGGCGTACACCGCACCGAGCAAGAACATCGTCCAATGCCACTGGATTGGGCGTTCGACCGGCGCCGAACGAGGATCGTTCATGGCCTACCCGAACGAGGTGGAGTGACGATGCCGCCCATCGCCGACGCCGGCGTTGAGAGGCATGGGGCCGGCTGCGGAGGTGGTGCGTCGGCTACGGATGGCGCAGCAGCCTCCCCAGATTCGTCGTCCCGCGCGACGAATCTGGGGCCGACCGCCTCAGCGCACACGTAGCGATCGATCAGTGCGAGCCCAGGTCGTGGATGAGTTCCTTCTCGTCTTCCTCCGACAGTGATGTCTGCACGACGGTGCCGTTGTACGGAGCGAGCGCTGCGGCGAACTTGTCCTCGGTGAGCTTCACGGCGTAGAGGACGATGGCGGACTTCCCGGCGGTGACCGTCGATTTCACGCGGTTGCGGAACTCGGCGTCCAAGCCAGTCTTGTCCAGGCCCGCGAACAGGGCACCGAAGAGTCCTCCGAAGATCAGTCCCGCGAAGGGGACGAAGAAGAGGATCCCGATCAGTCCGCCGAAGAGAGCCCCGCCGGCGGCACCGGCGCCCACCTTGCCGGTGGTCCCGGGGTATTCGACCTTGGTCTTACCCTCGCCGTCAACCTTGACGAGTGCGAGCCCGGCGAGCTCTACGACGAGGTCGCCCTGCAACTCCTGCACCCGGTTGTACGCCGCTTCCGCGTCCGCTTCGGAGTCGTATGCGATGACGATGAGATCGGCCATGGGGATCCTGCTTTCGTGGAAGTGCCGTCAAGAAGCTCCTTCTCGGCGGCAGATGGTTCTGAGCCTGGAACGGCCGGACAACGCCACCGGCGCCGCCTGCCAGATACAGGATGCGGCCTAGCGGGACGGGGCGTTCCCGCCCCTCACCTTCGAAGGGTGACCCGCCCGTTTCCGCCTCGCGCGTGGCGCATACGCTCGACCGCACAGGGCGAGACCGGCTCGCCGTACTTCAGGGAGTGGCGATGTCCGACGCGCAGCGTTCTGTTCTTCCGATCCCGGACCTCGCCTACACGGGCACGGTCACCTACGACGCGACCGACCCCGACACCACGTTCCCGCCGATCACCCCGGTGCGCCCCCCTGAAGGCTCCCCGAACGTCCTGATCGTGCTCATCGACGACACCGGATTCGGCGCTTCCAGCTCGTTCGGCGGACCCGTGCAGACCCCGAACTTCGAGCGCGTCGCGGCCGCTGGACTGAAGTACACCCGGTTCCACACCACGGCGCTCTGCTCACCCACGAGGGCGGCACTGCTCAGCGGCCGCAACCACCACACAGTCGGCATGGGAGGGATCACCGAGATCGCCACCTCCGCACCCGGCTACAGTTCGCTGCGTCCCAACAGCTGCGCTCCGCTGGCTGAGACGCTGAAGCTCAACGGCTACAACACGGCTCAGTTCGGCAAGTGCCACGAGGTGCCCGTGTGGCAGGCGAGCGCGATCGGCCCATTCGATGGATGGCCGAGTCCCGGCAACGGCTTCGAGTACTTCTACGGCTTCATCGGGGGCGAGACCAATCAGTGGTACCCGGCCCTGTACGAGAACACCACACCCGTGGAGCCCTGGGGCACCCCCGAAGACGGATACCACTTCATGGGCGACATGACCGACAAAGCGATCGCCTGGGCCCGCGAGCAGAAGTCCCTCGCCCCGGACGTGCCGTTCTTCACCTACTTCGCCCCCGGCGCCACCCACGCACCGCACCATGTGCCTGCGGAGTGGGCCGACAAGTACAAGGGACAGTTCGACCAGGGCTGGGACGAGATCCGCAAGGAAACGTTCGCGCGCCAGCTCGAGCTCGGCGTCATCCCGCCCGACGCCGTACTCACCGAGCGCAGCCCGGGCATCCCCGCGTGGGACGAGATGAGTGATCTGATCAAGCCCGCTCTCGCCCGCCAGATGGAGGTCTACGCCGGATTCCTCGCCTATGCCGATCACCACGTCGGCCGGCTGCTCGATGCCTACGAAGAGCTCGGCATCCTCGACGACACCCTCGTCTACGTGATCATCGGCGACAACGGCGCCAGTGCCGAAGGGTCGATGCACGGCACGACCAACGAGAGCTTCACGATCAACCACATGAACGAGATCGAGACCGAACAGTACGTCGCCGATCACATCGACGACATCGGCACCCCGCGCTCTTACAACCACTACGCCGTCGGGTGGGCTCACGCGATGGACACCCCATACCAGTGGACCAAGCAGGTAGCGAGCCACTGGGGCGGTACCCGCAACGGCACGATCGTCAGCTGGCCGAACGGCGGAGTGGAGAAGGGCGGCATCCGCAACCAGTTCAGCCACGTCATCGACGTCGCACCCACCGTGCTCGCAGCCGCCGGAATCCCCGAGCCCAGCATCGTCAACGGTGTCACCCAACGCCCCTACGAGGGCACGGCGATGAACTACACCTTCACTGACGCGGATGCCGACGCGGCCGAGCAGCACGAGACCCAGTACTTCGAGATGATCGGCAACCGCGCGATCTACCACAAGGGCTGGACGGCGGTCGCGAAGCATAAGGATCCCTGGCTCGCGTCATCCCATGGCCTCGACGACGACGTCTGGGAGCTGTACAACGTCGAGCAAGACTGGACACAGGCCAACGACCTCGCCGCCGAAGAACCCGAACGCCTCGCTCACCTGCAGCGGCTGTTCCTCATCCAGGCGGCACGCTTCAACGTTCTCCCCCTCGACATTCGCTCCGCCGAGCGGATGAACCCGGACATCGCCGGCCGGCCGCAACTCGTCGTCAGCGACACGCAGAAGTTCTATCCCGGTATGAAGCGCATGAGCGAGAACACCACGATCAACATCAAGAACAAGTCGTGGACCGTCACCGCGCAGGTATCGATCCCCGACGCGGGTGCTGACGGTGTGCTCATCGCGCAAGGAGGCGCGTACGGAGGCTGGTCGTTCTACCTGACGGATGGTGCTCTCGCGTTCGCGTACAACCTGCTCGGCATCACCGTCGACATCGTGCGCTCTGACGAGCCTGCGCCAATTGGGGACCGCGAGTTGCGAGCACACTTCGCCTACGACGGAGGCGGCGTCGCGAAAGGCGGCATGGTCACTCTCTTCGCCGGCGAAGACAAGATCGGCGAAGGTCGGATCGAGAAGACGATCCCCTACCAGTTCACCTTCGACGAGACCGTCGACGTCGGCCAAGACCTCGCATCGCCGGTCTCACCCGATTACGGCGCGACCGGCAACGCGTTCACCGGAACGATCGACTGGGTACGCATCGACCTCGGCGACGACGACCACTCCCACCTGATCGACGACGAGCACAAGCTGGCCGTCGCGATGCTCAAGCAATGAAAGCGCGAGATTACGGAGAGCGAGACGTCCTAGGGTGGGATGCCCCGCCTCGAGGGAGGTAACGCTGGCGGGGCATCCCGGGTGACGCCGGTGCCCGCCGGGCGTCACACCCGATGTCAGCGCACGCCCCCCGGCGCCCGCTGACAGACTCAGGATCGCACCATCTCGGCCCGAGAGTGAGCGACCCTCATCTCGCGAGGGCGGTGCACCGTCCAGTGCGATGCGCGCTGCGTTCAACGGTACTCATGCGCGTCGAGCGATACCAGGTAGTCGGCGTTGCCGCGCATCGCTGCCTTGTACCGCTCGAGCTCATCGACATGCACGTGCTCGGCGAGCAGCGTGAGCAGACTACCCAACGCTGCACTCATCTGCCCCTGCGCATGCAGCGTCAGCGCTTCGAATGCACCCAGCGCCACGTCGCCAGGGAACTCTTCGCGAGCCGTCCTGAACACCTCCGCGGACTTCTCCAGATCGCCGAGGTTGCGCAGCGTGGACCCGTACTGCAGGTAGCACCGGCGGCGGATGTCGCCGTGGAGTCCGTTCTCGAGGGCGCGCCGGTAGTAACCCTTCGCCATGACCTCTTCGCCCGCCGTATCGAACGCGCCGCCGACTTCGTAGAGGACACGCGGATCGTGCGGGTGCTGCTCCAGGATCGGGCGAAGCGCCGCGATCGTCGGCGCCGTGTTCTCGCGGTCTCGCTCCCCGAATATTCGATCCAGCTCAGCGTTCAGCTTGTCCGTTGCCATCGTGGCTCCCCGGTGCACGGTGGTGGAACCGTACTCGGTCACGCTATCCGAGGCGTACGGCTCAGAGCGCGACGTGGACGGGGCGTCGGTCTCCTCGTGTGTTCGGGGTGCTGATCACGAGGAACCGCGTCTCCGTGTCCCCAGGGTTGAAGAACCGGTGCGCGAGCCCCGGCGGGACCTCGACCCCCTGCCTGGCCTCGAGGACGACGGCGCCCTCGGCTGTCTGCATCTGAGCGGTTCCTTCGAGCACGTAGAAGAACTGCGTCGCAGTGTCGTGAACGTGCCACTCTTCGCCGGCTCCGGCCGGTACTCGCTCCTCGATCACCGACAGCCCTGGACTGTCGGATAGTCGCCACCCGTCGGAGACCTCGCCCCACACGTAGTGATCAGCATTGGTGACATCGACAGGTTCGGGCACTCTTCGATCCTTCCAGACGAAACGGTCGGCGCTTAGTGCGAACGCGCGCCCGGACACATGCTCTAGGAAGTACGCACACCTTGGGATCGACGAGAAAGAAGCCTGCCGACAGGGAACACCCCGGCGCCAACGACGGCGACACCAAGCGCGATCACCATCACTGCCGCGTCGTTAGGCAGCATGGCGCACCCGACGGATGTGTCCTCGTAGGGACAGCTTCTCCAGGGCTGGAAGAAGAACAGCACGGCTGTCGCCGCCCCCACCAGCCCCGATGACGCGCCGAGGACAGTCATCAACCTCGATCCGCGTTGAGTCATGGTCCAACGTAGACATCAGACGCGCACTCGACTCGTCCGTACTGCGATCTCCCAGCTTCGGCATCAAGTCCGCGTGTCGGGCTGGAACCCCGCGCCAGCGCTGGAAACGCGCTCTCACCTGCTCAGCCCCTTCTTACTTCCCTGTCTGGCCGTTTACCGACGATAAGACCACTTATCGCAACTATCGCTTCTACGGTTGTCCCTCACCTCCGGCCCCGACAGCCGCTGACGTTCCGAACCGGCGGTTAGTGAAACAGATCACCCCCGAAAAGTCGGGTAAGTAGCGCGCTGCAGGAGCTGCCGGTTGTCTCACGAAACTTACCGGTAGTCGCGTTTCGCTCCCCGGGCTTGATCCACATCTCGACGGGCTGCGCGCGACAATGGAGACGCTCGGAAAGATGCGAATCGCAGCTCGGTCGTCGCAGACCGGCAGATGATCCCGGAAGGAAGAGCCATGAGCACGACCGCTGCACCACCCCAGACCTCCCGCGACGACATCGAGGACCTCCGCACCCGGCTGCGGCGCTTCCGGACGCCGTCCCTGCCCCCAGGACGGTCCTGGGGGCGAGGCGTGGACGAGCAGTATCTGCAGAGCCTGATCGAGTACTGGGCATCCGACTACGACTGGACGGCACACGAGGCCCGCATCCGCGACTGGGGCTGGAAGCTCGTCGGCGGGCGCCACCGCCTGCGGGTGGTGCATCGTCCCTCGGCCGGAGCCGAAGCCACCGTGCTGCTGCTGCACGGGTGGCCGGACTCGGTCCTCCGCTTCGAGAAGATCCTGCCAGGACTCGATGACGTGAACGTCGTCGCACCGGCGCTCCCAGGCTTCCCGTTCGCCCACCCGATCCCCGAGGGCGGCCTGTCATCCGTGGACATCGCGGCTGCCGTCGCAGACGCGATGGCCGATCTCGGGTACGAGCGCTACATCGTCTCTGCGGGGGATGTCGGATGCGACGTGGCAGAGGCCCTCGCAGCGAACAATCCGAATGCCGTCGCCGCACTCCACCTCACCGACGTGTCCCAATACCACTTCCTCGTCGACCCACCAGCGGACCTGTCGCCCGCGGAGAAGAGCTACGTCCGGCATGGGCACGCGTGGCAGTCAGCGGAAGGCGGGTACATGCACGAGCAGTCCACCAAACCGCACACTCTCGCCGTCGGTCTCAGCGACTCCCCGGCAGGCCTGGCCGCGTGGATCCTCGAGAAACTCCGGTCATGGACCGACAACGACGGAGACATCGAGTCGGTGTTCACCCGGGACGAGCTCCTGACCTGGATCTCCGCGTACTGGTTCAGCCGGAGCATCGGCACCTCGTTCACCCCGTACGCCGAGGCGGCACCGAAACCGTGGCCGAAGATCGCGGCGCCGACCGTGTTCACGGTGTTCCCGAAAGACCTCGTCAACGCGCCCCGCGAGTTCGCCGAACGCTTCTTCGCCGTGACCGAGTGGTCGGTGCGCCGACGCGGAGGACACTTCGCGGCCTGGGAGCAGCCTGACGACTATCTCGCCGGCATCCGCGCCGCCATCCGCGTGGCCGCCGGCTGATCGGACACGACGCGTGACTCATCGCCGACTCCGATCGAGCGAGTTCCGCCTCCGTAGGCTCGCGGGCTCGGGGCCCGCTGACGGCCAGAGAACAGGCAGTCGTGGACTCCAGACCCGACGCCGGACTGTCCTGCCCGCGCATTCTGGGGATCACGATCGACCGGCCATCCGCCGACGAGGCACTCGCGACAGGCAGGTCCCGCTTTCTCGTCGCTACCACGGCGCCTCTCGAGCCATGACCGCCCTACATGTGTGCGCCGCCGTCGATGCGAACTTCGGTTCCAGTGATGAAGGCACCGTCGTCAGAGATCAGGGTTGCGATGATCCCCGCGACGTTATCCGGCGTCCCCTGAGAGCCGTTGCCGAGGCGAGCCTGGAGGTTGGTGAACAGAGACCAGTCGGTGTCGGCCGGAAGGTTCTGGGCGGTGGTGCTGGTGATTCCGCTTGTGATACCTCCGGGGACGACGCTGATCGCCCGCAGCCCCTGCTTTGCGTACTCGAGAGCGATGGAGTGCGTGAACGCTGCGATGGCGCCCTTTGACGCGGAGTACGCGGCCATGTACGGGTGGGCGAAGAACGCGGACGTCGAGGCGAAGTTGATGATGACGCCTCCCGGGTTCGCAGTCAGACTCGGCAACGCTTCTCGTGTGACAAGGAACGTCCCGGTGAGGTTGACGTTGATGATCTTGTTCCACCGCTCCAGGGTGACCTCATGGGTGTGGTCTCCGAAGAGGATGCCGGCGGCGTTCACCAGCGCGTCGACTGACCCGAACTCGGCGAGAGCCGCGGCAACAGCCGTCTTCACCGACTCCTCATCGGCGATGTCGACGCGGTGGGTGAACAGGCGGTCCCGGTGTTCTGCAGGCACGCTTTCCACGAGAGCGGTGAGCGTGTCGTCGTTGAGATCGAGAGCGGCGACGCGGGCACCTTCGTCGAGAAGACGCAGCGCCGTGCCGCGTCCGATTCCGGAGGCGGCACCGGTGACGATGATGGACTTGCTGTCGAGGCGGGACATGATGATTCCGTTCAATCGAGATCGGTGATGGTCGTTGCTTGCGCGGTCATGCGTTCGCGGGTTCGTCCGTGCTGAGGGCCATGAGCTGCTCCAGCATCTCGAGCGGGAACGCCCCGTTGGTGAATGTGAGGAACTGCTGCATCGGCATCGACTCGACCATCTTCAGCGCGTCAAGATTCTGCTCCGCCTGCTGCGCCTGCTCCTCGGTCATGCCGTCGGCCATTCCCGCCATGAGGGCGGGTCCGACGACCGGGTGGGCGAACCAGTCTCCGACAGTCGAGTCCATCGTGAGGGCGCGGATGATGACGTCTCCCTCCAACGTGACGGAGCGCTCCGCAACGATGCTGGATACGTTCTCCCCGACCTGGATGCGGTACTCCCCCGCCGGCACGACCCAGTCCCCCACTTCGATGTCCCAGTAGGCGAACGCGCGTCGACCGAGCGTGAGTTCGACGGTCTCCGTGTCGCCCGGCGCCAGGCTGATCTTTGCGAAGGAGCGCAGCTCCCGCGCGGGACGGCGGATCGGCCCGGTATCGGTGGCCACATACAACTGCACCACGTGCTTGCCGGTCCTCGCGCCGGTGTTCGTGACGGTCACACAGACGGTCGTGGTGTCCGGGCCAGTCTGTTCAACCTCCAGTCCGGTCGTGACGAATGTCGTGTAGGAGAGTCCGTGCCCGAACGGGTACCGCACCGGGGTACCCGAAGTCTCATAGTGCCGATACCCGACCATCACGCCCTCGCCGTAGCGGACGTGTCCCTGCTCACCGGGGAAGTTGTTCCAGCTGGGGTTGTCCTCCAGACGCAGAGGAATCGTCTCCGCGAGATGACCGGACGGATTCACCACGCCGAACAGCACGTCTGCGATGGCCGATCCCCCGGCCTGTCCGAGCAGCCATCCTTCGACGATGGCATCGACGTCGTCGTGCCATCCTTCGAGGGACACCACCCCACCGTTGGACAGGACCACCACGGTGCGCGGAGCGACCGCTGCGACCGCTTTGATGACGTCGATCTGGGCGGCGGGAAGCTGCAGGGTTTCGCGGTCGAACCCTTCCGATTCCTCACGGTCGCTCAGGCCCGCGAACACGATGGCGATATCTGCACGTTCAGCGGTTGATGCTGCCTCTGCGCGGCGAGCGTTCGCGTCACCATCGTCTGCGAGAAGGAACCCGGTGGCGTACTCAACGGTGGCGCCGCGCTCGAGCGCATGGTCGCGGATGGTGTCCAACGCCGCGTCGGTACGTGCGGCGTTGATGTGCGAGCTGCCACCTCCCTGGAATCGCGGGTCAGTCGCGAACGAGCCGATCACCGCAATCCGCGAAACAGCGGCGACAGGCAGGGCGTTGGCTTCGTTCTTCAGGAGCACGATGGAATCTGCAGCCAGCGTTCGCGCCAGGGCGTGATGGGCGTCCATGTCCACGACCCCGCGCGACTTCTGGTGGCGCGTGGTAAGAGCGAGCACCCGACGGACCGACTCGTCGACGAGCCCCTCGTCCAGACTCCCGTCGCGCACGGCGTCGACGATCTCCTGGTCTGTGCCGCCACCGTTGCCGGGCATCTCCAGATCCATGCCCGCGGCGACGCCCGCGACGCGGTTGCTGACTGCGCCCCAGTCAGAGACGACGGCGCCTTGGAATCCCCATTCGGTGCGGAGCACGTCGGTGAGCAGCCACCGGTTCTGAGACGCGTACACGCCGTTGATCTTGTTGTACGAGGCCATCACCGTCGCGGGGGCGGCTTCGGTGACGACCCGCTCGAACGCGGGAAGGTAGATCTCACGAAGGGTGCGCTCGTCGACATCGGCGCTGATCCGCATCCGCTCGTGCTCCTGGTTGTTCGCGGCGAAGTGCTTCACGGAAGCGCCCGGGCCCACGTCCTGCATGGCGTTCACGTGAGCTGTCGCCAGTACGCCGGAGAGCAGGGGGTCCTCCGAGTAGTACTCGAAGTTGCGCCCGCATAGCGGAGACCGCTTGATGTTCACGCCAGGGCCGAGGACGACCCCGATCCCGAACGCGAGACCCTCGCGCCCGACCGCTGCCCCGACCTGCGCGGCGATCTGGGGATCCCAGCTGGATCCCACGGCCACCGCCGGCGGGAAGCAGGTGGAGGGCAGGGCGTCATTGATTCCGAGGTGGTCGGATTCGGCGTCCTGGCGACGGATGCCGTGCGGCCCATCGGTCAGCACAATGGATGGGATTCCCGCCTCCGGGATGGGCTGCGAGGACCAGAAGTCCTGCCCGGAGAGGAGAGAGGCCTTCTGCTCGAGGGTGAGAGTGCTGATGTCGACAGTCATGCGGGAAGTCCATTCGAGGAGGTGATCAGTGACGCTTCGATCTCGGAGCGGAACTCCGCGGATGCGCCGGGGACATAGTCCAGGAGGGTGCTGATGGGCAGTGCTGCAGCTTCCGGGGCTTTGGCATCCAGCGGGATGCCCGGGTAGTGGCGGGCGAACACGTCGGTGAATGCACGCCACGCCCTGGCGTCATCGGCGACTTCACGCAACGTCGAGGCCAACGACAGCGCGACACCGGCGGCATCCTCAACGATCTGGTACTCCCAGTGGTGCTCCCCCGCAGCGATGGGTGCGGTCAGCCCTTCCGGGTGCCAGGGAAGGACCACATCACCGGTTGTGCCCTCCGGAATCGTCACGTCCACGGTGACCAGGTCAGCGTTCTTCGCCCAGGCCACTGAGATGTCGCCGTATCGGGTGGTGTGACGCAACCGTGCAGAGGTGAGCTCTCCGCCGGGCTGCGGTGCGATCCTCACGGCGCGGTATCCCGGTTCGGTGGCGGTGAGGCCTCCGATGGTGCGGTGCATCCAGTCGACCACAGCGCCCAGAGCGTAGTGATTGAGGGAGGTCATGCCGCTGGGGTTGACGCTGCCGTCGGGTCGGATGGAGTCCCAGCGCTCCCAGATCGTGGTCGCACCCATCGTCACCGGATAGAGGAAGGACGGGGCGCTGGTCTCCAGGAGCAGCAGGTACGCCTCGTCCAGGTGGCCGGTGGCGGTGAGGGCGTCGGTGACGAGCGGGGTCCCCGCGAAGCCCGTGGAGATCCGGTACCCGGCACGGGCGACTATCTTCGCGAGCTGGTCTCCGGCGTGCGCCATCTGGTCCGCGCTGAGCAGATCGAACGTGATGGCGAGGGCGTACGCTGTGGCGCTCTCGTTGACCACACGACCCGTCGCCGTGACGTATTCGTTGAGGAACGCGGTCCGGACGCGTGCGGCCAGCGAGGTGAACTCCGCGTGGTCATCGGCGCGTCCGAGGACCTGGGCCGTGTCCGCCATCTCGCGGGTCGTGCGATACAGGTACGCGGCCGCAACGAGGTGTCGGTCCGTCTTGCCCCCCGCAGGGTTGTCGGCGGGAGCATCCGGGTCTAGCCAATCCCCATATTGGAAGCCCGTACTCCACAACCCGTTGTCGTCAAGAAGGTCGGCGACCTGACGGATGAAGGTCGTCATGGATTCATACGCATCGGCGAGGATAGTCTCGTCCCCGTACTCGCGGTACAGAGTCCAGGGCAAGCTCACCGCGACGTCACTCCACAGGGCCGTCGGAGATGACGGCGTGGACAGCACGTCGGGCACCACCCACGGAACGAACCCCTTCTCTTGCTGCTCGACCGCGAGGTCTTTCAGCCAAGACCCCAGCACCCCGCGGACGTCGTACAGGAACGCCGCTGTCGGTGCGAACGCGTTGATGTCGCCCGTCCAGCCCAGCCGTTCGTCGCGCTGGGGGCAGTCCGTGGGCACTCCGACGAAGTTGTCACGCATCGACCAGACAGCGTTGGAATGCAGTTGATTCAGCAGCGGGTTCGACGTCTCCAACCAGCCCGTTCGCGTCATATCGGAGTGGACGACCACGGCGCGCACACTGTCGGCCGTGAGCTCGCCGGGCCAGCCGTCGAGCTGCAGGTAGCGGAATCCGTGGAAGGTGAACCGGGGTTCCCATTCTTCGATACCGTCTCCGCGGAGCGTGTAGGAGTCGGTGGCTTTCGCCGTGCGCAAGGTCTCGAAGTCGGCCTCACCGTCGAAGAGGACTTCCGCGTGACGCAGTGTGATGGTGGAGCCCGTCGTACCCTCGACCTTCAGGCGCACCCAACCGGAGATGTTCTGTCCGAAATCCACCACCGTGCGTCCCTGGGGCGTCGTCAGGATCTCGACAGGCGCGAGCTCCTCGATGCGACGAATCGGTTCCGCGGCGGGCGAGACCAGCGATTCCACAGGCCAGTCGAACTCTTCCGTGGCCCCCCACTCGCTGTCATCGAATCCGGGAAGATCCCATCCGACGGGTTCCAGGCGCGCATCGAACGCCTCACCGTCGTAGATGCTGTTCTCTCGCACGCCGCCCGCGTGGGAGGTGAACTCCGAGTCCGTGCGGATGACCTCGACAGAGCCGTCCGGGTATTCAAGCTCGAGCTGCAACCACAGTGCGGGACGATCGGCGTAGTGATTCCGACGGTCCTCCCACCCCAGGCGCCCCAGAGCCCACCCCTCGCCCAAGACGGCTCCGAGAGCGTTCGCACCGGCCCGGATCTGATCGGTGACTGTGTGAGTACTGACCACCAGCCGGTGCCGGTAGGACGTCCAGCCCGGCGCGAGAACCTCATCGCCGACAACCGCCCCGTTCAGGTGAGGCTCCACGAGCCCGAGCGCAGTCACGTGCAGAGTCGCCCGGATGGGCTGCTCGCTGACGTGGAACTCGCGACGAAGATAGGACGCGGGTTCATCCGTGACACCGGTGGTTGAGGCGGGGGTGATGAACGCGGCGGTCCAAGCTGTGGTCATGATCGGGACTCTCTTGGGTAACGAGGCGCGGGTCTGGTCAAGAAGGCGGAGCGGTCTCGGTGCTACTTCACGCCGCGAATGCGGAGGACAACGATTCCTCCGGCAATGGTGAAAGCAGCGGCGACGATGTAGAGCAGGAGGTAGTTCTTCTCGCCTGCTGCCGTAACGCCGATCGCGAGGAAGATGGGCGCGACGAGCGGAGCGACGGCCTGCGGGAGGGAGGTCGCGAAGCCGATGATGCTCATGAAGCGGCCGGTGTCCGTCTCTCGTGACGGAAGAACGTCGAGAATCAGCGCTTGGTCAACGGCGGCGAATGCCCCGATACCCACCGAGCACAGCAGCGAGCCTGCCATCAGCCCCACAACGTCCGTCGACAGCGCCATCACGATGGCACCCGCACCGAAGAGGATGCCTGCGGTAGTGACGAAGACGCGTCGACGACGCAGCTTGTCTGACAGGAAGCCGCCACCCACCGCGCCGATGGTGGTCGCCCCGATTCCCAGCAGCGAGAGGATGGCGAGTGTCGGTGCCACCTCAGTGACGTCCACGCCAAGGCGCTGGGCGAAGAAGAACGCAGTGAATGTCGTGTTGAGGGTCAGGCCGAAGTAGAACAGGAAGCGCCCCAGCCACGCCCACGCGTAGTCCTGATGCTTGCGAGGGTTGAACAGGAACTTGCTCAGCAGGGTGCCGATGTGCAGGCGCGGCTGGCGAGCCATGGTGCGGCTGTCGCTCTCCCGGATGAAGAGCACGAAGAGCAGGACGAACACGAGCCCGATGAAGCCAGGGATGAGGAAGAGCAGGATGTTCTGGGTGGCAAACCCGCCTGCGACTACAACACCGACGACGGGGGCGACCTGGGTGGCGAATCCTGTGAGGCCGGCGACCTTTCCTCGTTGCTGTTCGGGGAGGTTGTCCGCCATGGAGAACAGCAGGTTGTTGAGGACCTGGCCCCACCCGATCTGAGCCAACACCCATCCTGCGCCCAGCAGCAGGACGCTCGGAGCGGTCGCCATCACCAGCAACGACACCATGCCGAGGATCGCGCCGCCAATCATGTAGGGGCGGCGACGGCCGAGGCGGCTACGAGTCCGGTCGCTTGCGATCCCCAGGAACGGGGAGGAGATCATGGCCGCGAATGCGCCAGCCCCTGTGATGTAGGCGAGGAACTCCTGGTTGTTTGGAGCGAGCTCAGCGATCCGGATCGACAGGGAGATCGCCAGCGGCGTGATGAAGGCCACGAATACGCCGAACTGGGCGAGAACCATGAACCAGATGTACTTGGCACCGACCGGGGCAAGTTCGGCAACCGGCGGAATCTCAACGTTGAAGGTGTTCAGGTCTGCGGCGGGTGGCATGGGTGCCGCCTGAGCGGAGGCAAGAACGAGGGGCTCCGTGGAGGGGCGATCAGCTGGCTGATTCATGAAGACTCCGTTGTCTGTGCGGCAAGCTCGACCGCGTCTGGGTAAACGCGTTACTTGCACGCGCTAGTGATGGCTAGACGCTACTACGATTCACTAGCGCGTGCAAGTGATCCGGGTCCACTCGTGCGTCGCGCGACCGCACCGCGGCTTTGGAGGTGAGAGACCCTCCGAACGTCAGCCCTGGCCGACAGTGGACGCGCGGGCGATGAGAGTCGCCGTGAACTCCGGTCCCGCAGTCGGCGGCGCCGTCTCGTCGATTGCACTCAATGCGAGAGCCGCCATGTAGCGCCCCAGTCCGGCCGTATCGACGCGAATGGTGGACAACTGCGGGTGAATCATTGAAGCAGTGGGGGTATCGTCGTGCCCGATGACCGCCAGGTCCTGCGGCACCGCCATTCCCGCGCGCAGCGCCGCACCAACGACGGTGGCGGCGACATCGTCGTTGTACCCCGCCACCGCGGTCACTCCTTC
Organism: Microbacterium sp. CFBP9023; assembly: GCF_034045055.1. NCBI lineage: Bacteria > Bacillati > Actinomycetota > Actinomycetes > Micrococcales > Microbacteriaceae > Microbacterium > Microbacterium sp. CFBP9023. The sequence goes on from NZ_JAXCWI010000002.1 coordinate 737,362, forward strand.
TTCCCGCCATGAGCGCACCAGATCGCCGATATCGGGATCCAGATGGTCTATGTCTGCGCGCCTGAGCGGCTGCAGCGATAGGCGATTGGCAGCCTCTGTTGCGCTACGAAACCGGCTCTCTACCAGATCGGCGAGGCGTGGATCTCGCAACCCGGCAAAGAGAATCTGCCGGTGACCCTCGTCAGCGAGATGCGTGATCTGCAGCCTCGGCCCCTCCTCGACCCAGCGCTGTTCGGCGGCCACTGTCGCCGGATTGGGAACGATGCGCGAGATGTCTGCAGCGCGAATGCCGCCGATCTGCTCGTCTGTCAGTGGCTGCAGGGACATCACCACGTCTGGTTGCAGCACCTCCCACAGAGGACGTGCCGCCCCCGTGGGATGGGGCGTGTAGGTGATCAGCGCGTACCCGGCCTCGTCGAGCGCAAGAGATGCCTCTTCGATATTGCGTCTAAGGCTGAAGTCCATCGGCCAGTCCGGCAAGACCAGGAGAACAAGTTGAGATCGGCCACTCGCGAGAGCGCGAGCGGCCGTGTGGGGCCGGTATCCCAGCCTCTTCGCCTCGGCAAGCACGCGCTGCCGCGTCACCTCCGGAATCGTCTGCCCTGGGGTGTCGTTGAGCACGAAACCCACGGTGGCGCGCGAAAGCCCCACAGACTTTGCGACATCCGCCGCTGTCGTCCTGCGCTCCTTGCGCTGTACTGCCACGATGCCTCCCGCTGTGCGCCTGCGCGCGCTAGCTCTGAACCTAGCAAACCAAGGCGAGTTGCCAAGGCAGCTCTTTCATAGTCAACAAGTGTGTGATCGCTATACGGCCCAGCGTCGCCTGAGCACGAAAGATGCGGACGATCGTACGCATTATGGTTACTCTTGGCCCATGAGCAACTACTTCACGGGGGATGGCCGCACGCATCGGGAGCGGATGCTCGCCGGCGATCTCTACATTTTCGATGACCCCGAACTCATCACCCGATCCGAACGGGCCAGCCGCCTCGCAGACCTGTACTTTCGCCAAACAATCTCCGGTGATTCCGCGGCTCGAGTTTCTCTCGCAGACCTGATCGGCTATCTCGGCGAGGGAGTGTCGATCCGCCCTCCACTCCACGTCGATTTCGGCGACCACATCTCAATCGGTGCGCGCACCTTCGTGAACTTCAACCTGACAGCCCTCGATGTTGCTCAGATCACGATCGGCGCAGACTGCCAGATCGGGCCGAACGTGCAGCTGCTGACACCGACGCACCCTATCGATCCAGCGATGCGTCGAGACAAGCTCGAGGCCGCCCAGCCGATCATCATCGGCGACAATGTGTGGCTCGGCGGAGGAGTCATCGTATGCCCCGGGGTGACAATCGGCGAGAACACCGTCATCGGTGCCGGGTCCGTAGTCACGCGGCACATTCCGTCGAACGTCGTCGCCGTTGGCAACCCAGCCAGAGTGATCAAGCAGATCGGCTCGCCCGATGACCACTGAGACCGGAACCCGATACGGGCGACGGAACGACCCGGATCGTCGAGATCGGATCGTGGCCGCCTGCCTGGATGTCATCGCCGAGTCCGGTATCGCTGGCACCTCCCATCGCCGCATCGCTGAGGCCGCCAAAGTGCCACTCGGATCCATGACCTACTACTTCACTGGGATCGACGAGTTGCTACATGAAGCACTCACTTGCTTCGCCAGCGAGATTAGTGAGCGTTTCGAACAACGGATGACCTCAGCGACGGACGCAGAGTCCGCCCGCGAAGCCGTCATCGAGATCATTCTCGGAGACGTCTTCCGGAGTACACGCGAGCTTGTCATCTCGCACGAGATCTACACGCTCGCCGCCCGCGACCCCGGCTACCGCGTCATCACCACTGAATGGATGAAGCGCAGCCGAACTGCGCTCGAGCGGCACTTCGATCCCGAGACTGCACGCATCGTGGATGCGCTCATCGAGGGGCTATCGATACACCGTTCTCTTGACGATCACCCCCGGGAAGCAACGGAGGTCGTTCGCGCCGTTACGCGGGTCCTGACCTCAGCTCAACCGACCGTGGCCGCGTCCCTGGTGAACACTCGGACCCGCTCGGACGATAAGGAAGGCAGATGATGACTGACATCGACTGGAGAACAGGAACCTGGACGACGCCGCCCGTCAGGCAAGAGATACGGCCTGACGGGCTCTTCGTCACGGCGCACGAAGGCAGCGACGCCTGGCGCATCACCTCGTATGGTTTCATCCATGACAGCGAGCATGCTCTCCTCAGGACCTTTCCTCCGGAGAGCGCCATCGAGGTCACGTTCCGGTCAGACTTCTCCGCCCAGTTCGATCAGGCCGGCCTCTTCATCCGCGCCGACGCGGAAACCTGGATCAAGTCCGGAATCGAGCGCAGCGACGATGTAGACAGCCTTGGGGCAGTGGCCACGCGCGGCTCGTCGGACTGGTCACTCGCCCCCGTGGCGGAGTGGCATGGACGTCTGGTCACCATCCGCGCAAGCCGCTCAGGCGACGCGGTCACGCTGCGCGCTCGCGTCGACGAGGAACCCTGGCGACTGGTCCGCGTCACACCTCTCGACCCGGACGCGGTCGTATCGGCTGGGCCATTCTGCTGCGCGCCCACGCGAAGCGGCCTGACGGTCCAATTCACCTCATGGCGCGCCACGGACCCCGATGAGAGCCTGCACCCTTAGCCGTGAAAGCTCGCCTGGCTGTCTTGCCGCCGCGATGCCCTGTATCCCTCTCGCCCTGCAGGGCGATTCAAGACGTAACGACTGGACCACCGCCCCGCTCAGCCAAGTACCGGCGACAACCTGAGTCAGCGCCCGTTACTGCTGCGTTACCGCGACCGTCGCTCCAGACAGAACGAAGGCCCCGCATCCCAGTGTTTGCAAGGGAGTCGGGGCCTTCGTGGTGGCGGTGACGGTGGGATTTGAACCCACGGTAGGGGGTTACCCTACACAACTTTTCGAGAGTTGCACCTTCGGCCGCTCGGACACGTCACCGCGGACTAGCTTACGACAACCCGCGCCACGGCGCGAATCGAGTGGGTCAGCACCGGATCACCAGGCGGCGGCGACCTCCGCGTGCGTGCGCAGGATGCCGTCGGTCGTCCCCTCGGGGGCCCGGCCGATGCCGCACTCCGTCGCGACGCCGAACTGCGGAGCGAAGCGCTGGGCCACGGCGATGCGCCGCTCCGCTCCCTCCGCGCCGTCTTCCCGGTGCACGAGCCCCAGGTACAGCTCACCGTCGTACGCGAGGTCGGCGAGGGGCGCGAAGTACGCCTCGTCATCGCGTTCGATCGGCACGGGCAGGTGCAGCCAGGTCAGCGTGCGGACCGATGCGGCGATCACGGCGTTCGCGTAGCGGACGAGGTTCGCCGCATCCGTCGGCTCGAAGAAGTGCTTCTCGGCGACGTCTCCGTAGCAGAGGTGCACTCCGACCTCGACGTCGGCCGGCACGGCGTCGATCAGTGCCGCGAGGCGCGAGACGAGACCGGGCAACGGGTCGCCCTCCCACCACACGTCCATGACCCGCCCGAACGCCGGCGCGGCCTCGATGATCCCCATCTCGCTCGCCACGTCCCACTGGATCGCGAGGTCGTCATGCGGGATCGCCGCGAGGATGCTGTCGACCTCGCGCCGCAGCGCGGCGGTGTAGACCGGATCGATGGCGGCGCGGTCATCGCCGAAGAAGAACGACGAGACGACCGCGACCGTCGTCGGAAGTGAGACCTGGAAGCGGGTCGCGGCAGGTACGACGCCCTTGTCACGCAGGCGCGAGAAGATCGCATACGACTCGATCGCGGCATCCGCATATCCCAGCGGCGGGAGCTGGATGCTCGCCGCGTCCACCCCGTCGGCGATGCGCAGCGGTCGAGCGTCGATGCCGGCCCTGAACGGGATGGGCTCGTCGCCGATGCGCTCGATGCCGTCGGCCTCGCCGAGCACGTCGGGCTGGAACATGATCCAGTGGAATCGCTTGCCGACCTCACCGTCGGGGATGCGGCGGAGTCGCGGACCCAGCAGTTCGGCGGCGGTGCGCATCGTGGTCTCGGCGTCGTCGAAGTTCACACTGCCCACGAGGAGGGCACCCTGCGGGTGAGTCATGCATCCAGGTTATCGGCGCGTGTTTTCTCCGGCAGCCTCTCGGACGAACGCCGCGCCTCCAAGTTAGGCTGTCCTAAAGGCATCCGTCGCAGGGTGCGCCGCGGAGTCGAGGCACGGAGGGGACGCAATGGGCTTCATCACATCGGAGGCGCTGGCAGAGACCGGCTACGTCGTGCTCGATGACCACGATCAGGCGTCCGATCCCGCGGAGTGGCTCGATCTCGAGTACATCGGCTGGCGCTCGTCGGGCGTCACCCGCTTCGCCCCGCTCGCCAGCTACGCCGGCGCGATCGAATGCAACGGCTTCTGGAACCAGACCCCTCCCCGCACCGACAAGGACGGCGTGTGGGTCGAGTCGCAGGTCGCGATCGCCCCGACCCTGCAGCGACGCGCCCTCGAGCCGGGCGCCGGAGTCGGCCGCTGCCGCGTCATCGAACTGCAGCCCAACGACTACGCGGATGCCGTCTACAACCTGCACCAGGACGACAACAACCGCCTCAACGAAGACGGCACCGGCTGGGTCGTGCGCGGCTACTACAACCTGTCCGATGACACGGATTCGCTGCTTCTCCTGCGCTCCGACCGCTTCGACCCGGCGACCGAGATCCGCCTGCCGTTGCGCGAGGGATCCCGCATCATCGTCGACACCCAGCGCTTCTGGCACGCGGTCTGGCACCGCGGCACGACCCCGCGGTACGCCCTCATCACCTCGTGGACGTCGGGTCCCGAGCTCGACGCCTACATCGAGGCGAACCACGGCGACCCGCACCCGGCGACCGTCGACCTCGACCCGCAGCTCGTCGACGACGCACAGGTCGAACTCCACCGTCGCATCGAAGAGCGCCGCCGCGTCTTCGAGGCGCAGGGCATCGTGATGGAACCGCGCGCCGACCTCAGCGTCTGACCTCCGCGCTTCCTCGGTCGGGCATGATGACGGAGCCCCGCCCCGATAGGTCCGGCATCTGACCTCGGCCGGGCTGGCGTCCGTCTGCAGGACCGATGCACGTATGCAGGACCAGAACGCGGTTCTGAACCGACATCGGTGCTTCCGTCCTGCACACGGTCGCCGACACGACACCGGGCGGGCCTGTCATTCCCGAACCCCGGCACGACGTCGGACTCCACCCCCGACACACCGAACGGACGAACGGATGCCAGGGCACGCCGCCCTAGACGTCCGACACTGTGCCCGGGGGTAGCGGCGAGAAGACGCCCCAGGACGCCGACAGCCGCCGGACTACTCCGCGACCGTGCGCCCATCCTCCAACCGCACGACCCGGTCGACGGTGCCCGCGGGCGGGGCGACGTGCGAGATCAGCAGCACCGACTGCTCCCCCGCCGCGTGCAGCAGGTCGCGCAGCAGCGCATCGGATGCATCGGGGTCGACGCCCGCGGTCGGCTCGTCGAGCACCAGCACCGGGAAGCCCCTGAGCAGCGCGCGAGCCAGAGCGATCCGCTGCGCCTGCCCGCCGGACACGAGTCCGCCGCGGTCGCCGACCCGCGCATCCAGTCCGCCCCGCTCGCGCACCCAGGCGCCGAGGCCGACGCGGTCGAGCACCGTGAGCAGCTCATCGTCGGTCGCGGAGTCTCGGGCGAACAGCAGGTTCTGGCGGATGTCTTCGTCGAACAGCTGTGGACTCTGCTCGCACAGCCCGATCGTGCGTCGCAACGCGGGACCGGAGAGTTCCGCCGCATTCATGCCTCCGACGGAATACTCCCCCTCGATCCGCAGGAACCCCACGAGCGCGGCAGCGAGCGAGCTCTTGCCCGCCCCGCTCGGACCGGCCACCAGCACACGCTCTCCCGGACGCAGGTCCAGGTCGACTCCTCGGAGCGCCGGCGTCCCCCCGGGCCACCACGCGCGCACATCACGGAGTCGCAGCGCGGGAACTCCGACGATCGTCACATCCTCGCCGTCGTCCGACCTCAGCTCGGCCGGCATCTCCGCCGGCAGCACGTCGACGATGCGCTCGGCACTCGAACGCACGCTGCGCCAGGATGCCGCGGCGATCGGCACGGCGCCGAAGACCTCGAACACGACCATGGGAACGAGCACGGCCACGGCGAGCCAGGGTCCGTCGATCGCCCCGGTCGTCAGCCCGGGAGCCGCGACAGCCAGCGCCCAGACCGACGCCGCGCCCGCGACCGCTGACACGACGCCGGCCGCGATCGCCTGCGCCAGGGATGCCGTGCTCACGGCGCGGCGCAGCTCGGCATCCGCCTGCCGCACCCGCTCGCGGGCCTGCGGCTCGGCTCCATAGGCGAGCAGCACATCGAGCGTGCCGAAGTAGTCGGTCAGCGCGGCGGAGAGGTCGCCGCGACGGCGGGAGACGGCGGCCTCGGCCCGAGAGCCGAACACCCACCCCAGTCCGATCGCCGCAGCGGCCGCTACCACGAGGCATGCGGAGAGAGTGAGTGCGGCCGGCAGCGACACGAACGCCAGGAATCCGACGGCGCCGAGGGCGACGAGCCCCGAGACTGCGAGCGGCTGCACAACCCGCAGCGGCAGGTTCTGCAGGTTCTCGACATCGTCGACGAGGGCCGAGAGCACGCGACCGTGGTCGGTTCGTCCGAGTCCGGCAGGCGACAGCGGAGTGAGGCGCCGCACCATGTCGGCGCGTGTCGAGGCGAGCTGACGCAGCGCCGCATCGTGGCCGCTCAGCCGTTCCAGATACCGGGTCACCGCACGAGACACCGCGAAGAACCTCACCCCGACCACCGCGATCGACAGCGGCACGAGAGAGTCGACGATCGATGCGCTGACGATCAGCCAGCCGCTCACCGCGAGCAGGCTCACCGCGGCGCCCGCCGACAGGAAACCCCAGATCGCGCCGGGGAGGAAGCGACGCATCGGCGGCTGCGCGAGACGCAGGATGCCGCGCACACGCGCGGCGGAGCTGGCGCCGCTCACACGCCCACCCCCAGTTCGACGACCTGATCGGCCACGTCCCGTGCCGACCGGCGGTGCGAGACGAGCAGCACCGTCGCCCCGGCATCCGCCCTCGCACGCAGTGAGTTCCACAGACGCTGCTCGGTCTCCGGGTCCAAGGCACTGGACGGTTCATCGAGCGCCAGCACGGCGTCGGGGCGCTGCGCCTGGCGATACAGCGCCCGCGCGACCGCGACCCGCTGCGCCTGTCCGCCCGAGAGCCCGCTGCCCTGCACACCCAGCTCGAGCGCAGGGTCGAGGTCGTTCGCGCACGCCTCATCCAGGGCACGGCGGATGCCGTCGGCATCCGGTGCCGGATCCCCCAGCGCCACATTCGCGGCGATCGTGCCGCGACTCAGCTGAGGGCGCTGTCCGCTCCAGGCCAGCCACTCCGACGGCGCGCGACCTCGCACATCGACTCCGGCGACCGCAGCCGAACCTTCGAACTCGACGGCACCGCGCAGAGCCGCGAGCAGACTCGACTTGCCTGCGCCGCTCGGCCCCTCGATCAGCGTGATGGTTCCCGGCTCGGCTGTGAAGGAGACCGGCGGCAGATCGCGCACGCGCAGACCGGAGACGACGAGGTCTCGCGCGTCGCCCGTTCGCAATTCAGCATGAACACGGCCAAAACCAGCGCTCAGCTCTTCTCCCGACACCGTGCCACGGTTCCGTGCTGAATTGTGAACGCCGACCTCCCGAGCCCCGGCCGCGTCGAGCACCTCGAACACATCCTCGGTCGCCGCAACCCCCTCGGCTGCCGCATGGAACTGCACTCCGACCTGGCGGATCGGCAGGAACGCCTCGGGCGCGAGCAGCAGCACGAACAGTCCGACCTCGAGCGACAGGTCGCCCGAGAGCAGCCGGAATCCGACCGCCACCGCGATCAGAGCCACCGCGATCGAAGCCAGCAACTCCATCGAGAAGCCCGACAGGAACGAGAACCGCAGCACCTTCATGGTCTCGCGACGGTACTCGTCGGCCGTGTGCTCGATCTGCGCGGCGGCCCGGCGCTCGCGCCCGAACAGACGCAGCGTCGAGAGCCCCTGCACGGTGTCGGCGAACCGTGCCGCGAGTCGCTGCAGCGTCTGCCACTGCGTGCGCTGCACCGTGCGGGTCGCGATGCCGATGAGGATCAGGAACAACGGGATCAGCGGCAGCGTGATGAGCGCCGTCAGTCCACTCGGCCAGTCCTGCCACCACATGACCGCGAGAAGCACCGGCGTCGCGATGACGGTGAGCACGAGCTGCGGGATGTACCGGGCGAAGTACGCGTCGAGCGCCTCCAGCCCGTGCCCTGCGGTGACGGCGAGGCCAGCCTGATTGCGCTGCGCGAGCCATCCGGGCCCCAAGCGGCCGACGGCGGCGATCAGAGCGGCACGCAGCTGCATGCCCGTCTTCGCCGCGGCGCGGGTCCCGGCGGCATCCGAGGCCGCGATCAGCACGCCCCGCAGGGCCGCGAGTCCGAGCAGCCAGAGCAGGGATGCCGTGACATCGCGCCCGGCGAGCGCGCCGGTGACGGCGTCCGTCAGCATCCACGCGAACGCGATGGTCACCGCGGTCTGCACGACCCCGATCGCGCCGGAGAGCAGCAGGAATCCGCGGGCGGCGCTCGCATACCGCAGCAGCCGGATGTCGACCGGCTTCACCGCGCCACCCGCTCAGCCGTGGTCAGACAGGTCACTCCGGTCGCAGTTCGTGCCGCTCCCCGATCAGAGAGGCGGCGCGAACTGCGACCGGAGCAGAAGTCGTGTCTCACGCGTGCGCCGGAGCCCCCTCGATCGAGCTGCGGGTGACGCGCTTGCGGAAGATCCAGTACGTCCAGGTCTGGTACGCGAGCACCAGCGGCAGGGCGATCAGGGCGGTCCAGCTCATGATCGTCAGCGTATACGGCGTGCTCGAGGCGTTCTCGATCGTGAGGCTGAAGGCCGGGTCGATCGTCGACGGCATCACGTAGGGGAACAGCGCCGCGAACAGCATCACGACAGCGGATGCCACGGTGACGGCGCCCGCCGTGAAGGCCCGTCCGTCACGTCCGCGCATCGAGAAGAGCACCGACGCGATCAGGGCGAGCGCCGCGACGAGCCCGCATCCGATGACCATCAGCATGAGCGGAGACTCGCGATCCCAGGCGATTCCGATCGTCCAGAGCACGGTGCCAGCGGCGGCGAGCACCGTCGGGCCGGCGGCGAGCTTGACCAGACGACGAGCGTCTGAGTGCACCTGTCCGTCGGTCTTGAGCGAGACGAACAGCACGCCGTGCAGGAAGAACAGCAGCAGCGTCGTGACGCCGACGAGCAGCGAATAGGGGTTCAGCAGTGCGAAGAACCCGCCCACGTAGATGTGGTTCTCGTCGATCGCCACGCCCTGCACGATGTTGCCGAACGCGACACCCCACAGCAGCGCGGGCACGGCCGAGCCGATCACGATCATCCGGTCGAAGCCGCGCTTCCACTGAGCGCCCTCACGCTGGTGCCGGTACTCGAACGACACCCCGCGCAGGATCAGCGCGAGCAGGATCAGCAGCAGCGGCAGGTAGAACCCGCTGAACAGTGTCGCGTACCACTCGGGGAACGACGCGAACAGGCAGGCGCCGGCGACGATCACCCAGGTCTCGTTGAGATCCCAGATGGGGCCGATCGTGTTGATGACCTGGCGACGCGAGACGTCGTTCTTGCCGAGGAACGGCAGCGACATGCCCACGCCGAAGTCGAACCCGTCGAGCACGAAGTAGCCGACGAAGAGGAAGGCGACGATCCAGAACCACATGTATTCCATGACTGATCCCTTTCTCAGTACACGACGGACGGCAGCTGGGCCGTCTCCTCGTGGGGCTGCTCTTCGGTGTCCGGACCCTTCTGGGCCGCACGGATGATGAGGCGGATCTCGACCACGGCGAGCGCGGCGTAGATCGCGGTGAAGGCGATCAGCGAGATCAGCACCTCGACGCCGCTGACGCCCGGCGAGACGCCGTCCTGCGTGGTCATGAGTCCGAAGACGATCCAGGGCTGCCTGCCCATCTCGGTGAAGACCCAGCCCATGATGTTGGCGACGAGCGCGAGCGGGAACGACCAGATCGCGAGCTTCCACATCCACGGCGCCGGCGGGTTCTTGGCGCTCTTGCGGGTGACCCAGAGGCCGACCACGGCGACGAGGGCGGCGGCCATGCCGAGGCCGATCATCCAGCGGAACGCCCAGTACGTGACCCAGAGGATCGGAGCGAACTCGGTGAGTCCGGTGTCGGCGAAGGTGGTGGCGTACTCGGCGTTGAGGTCGTTGATGCCGTGCACGCACGCGTCGAACGTGTGGGTCGACAGCAGCGACAGCAGGTACGGCACGCGGATCGAGAACAGCTCGGAGCTGCCGTCGGGGGTGCCCAGCGTGAAGAGGCTGAAGGAGGCATCCGGGCCGCACACCGTGTTGAAGGTCGCCTCGGCGGCTGCCATCTTCATCGGCTGAGCGGCATACATCGCGAGGCCCAGCTGGTCACCCGTGAGCACGACCCCGGCGGTCGAGAAGATCATCGCCCACAGGCCGAACTTCAGCGAGATGCGCATGGTGTCGAAGTGCTGTCCGCGTGCCAGGTGCCAGGCCGAGACCGAGATCACGACGCCGGCGGCGAACATCAGCGCGCCGAAGATGGTGTGCGGGAAGGCGGCGAGCGCGACCGGGTTGGTCAGCAGCGCCCAGAAGTCGGTGAGCTCGGCGCGGTTCGTCTCGGGGTTGAAGACGTACCCGACCGGGTTCTGCATGAAGGCGTTCGCGGCGATGATGAAGTAGGCCGACAGGATGCTGCCGATCGAGACGCACCAGATCGTGGCGAGATGCAGCTTCTGCGGCAGCTTGTCCCATCCGAAGATCCAGAGGCCGATGAACGTGGCCTCGAAGAAGAAGGCGAGCAGCCCCTCGAACGCGAGCGGAGCGCCGAAGACGTCGCCGACGAAGCGCGAGTAGTCCGACCAGTTCATGCCGAACTGGAACTCCTGCACGATGCCCGTCACGACGCCCATGGCGAAGTTGATGAGGAAGATCTTGCCGAAGAACCGGGTGAGGTGCAGGTACTGCACCTTGCCGGTGCGCACCCACGCGGTCTGGAAGATCGCGGCGACGAGCGCCATGCCGATCGTCAGCGGCACGAACAGGTAGTGATAGACGGTCGTGAGACCGAACTGCCATCGAGACAGGACCAGCGGGTCCAACCATTCCATGAGCCACTCCTTCTTCCGCGCCCTGGGTGCCACGCTAACGACGGGCCTGCCGCCCCCGATGGGCCGCCGACCGTGAATAAGGCAGATGCGCGCCTAGGCGGCGGACATCTCCGTCAGACGCAGCTGCACGGTGCAGTCCGCCGGCAGGGCGGAGGTGCGAACGGCCTCGGCGGCGAGCGGCCCACCGGCTTCGGTGAGCACCCCCTGCATGAGGCCGAGGTGCACGGAGCACAGCATCGGACGGTCTTCGGCGCGACCCGCGGCATGCGGGCACGGGCTGAGATCGACGGTGAGCTGCTCGTCATCGACGACGGGCTCGAAGCCGCTCTCCTCCAAGTGTTCGATCAGGGCGTCCAGCTGGTAGGTCGCATCGCGACCGAGAGAGGATGCCGACGCAGGCAGGACCCGACGCAGCAGATCGCCGCGGACGGCGGCCGCCTTCGCCTTGTCGCGGGCGATGGGACTCGAGGCATCCGCTGCACCGGTCACTGCGCTGTACAGCGTGCGCGGACGGCCGCGAGTGGTGCGGCGCTCACTGGCCTGGATGACGTAGCCGCCTTCGATGAGGCGCTGCAGGTGCTCGCGGACCGTGTTGGGATGCAGGCCGGTGGCCTCGCACAGCTCGCCGATCGTGCGCTCCCCGCGGGTCCGCACGGGTCCGCCGTCGTGCTCGGCGTCGCCATCGATGCGGGGGCCGCCTTCGAACAGCGCGTGCAGGATCTGCACTCGCGAGAAGGTCGAGATCGGCCCGCAGACGGGCCCGCCGTTGGCCATGGATCCAGTATCCCGCGGGGGCTCGGCGCCATGGGGTGGTTCGGCCGTGAATAATGCCCCAGGCGATAGGGATGTCTGATCTCGGCGATAGCCTGGCTGCATGGCCACCCGAAAACCCGCTCCTCCTGCGTACGTCTGCACCGAATGCGGGTGGACGACCGCCAAGTGGGTGGGTCGCTGCGCCGAGTGCCAGCAGTGGGGAACGGTACAGGAGCAGGGCACCCAGACGGGCATCCTGAGCCGGATCACGCCGCTCGCGCCGACCGCGGCGAAGGCCGCGCGACCGATCACGCAGATCACCACCGAAGACGCCCCACGTCGCACGAGCGGGGTCGGCGAGTTCGACCGCGTGCTCGGCGGGGGCATCGTTCCCGGCGCGGCGATCCTGCTCAGCGGAGAACCAGGTGTGGGCAAGTCGACGCTGCTGCTCGAGGTCGCCGCTCAAGCCGCCCGCTCCGGCCGTCGGGTGCTCTATGCGAGCGCCGAGGAGTCTCCGGCACAGGTGCGCCTGCGCGCCGAGCGCACAGGCGCGCTGCACGACGAGCTCTACCTGGCGAGCGAGACCGACCTCGCGACGATCCTCGGCCACATCGACGAGGTCGCCCCGCAGCTCGTGATCGTCGACTCGGTGCAGACCGTGTCGTCGTCGCTCATCGACGGCGCGGCCGGTCAGCCGAGCCAGGTCCGAGAAGTGGCGGCCACGCTGATCCGCGTCGCGAAGGACCGCGGGCTGCCCGTCATCCTCGTCGGGCACGTGACGAAAGACGGAACCGTCGCCGGGCCGCGCGTGCTCGAGCATCTCGTCGACGTCGTCTGCCACTTCGAGGGCGACCGTCAGACGTCGCTGCGTTTCATCCGCGCGCTGAAGAATCGCTTCGGTCCGACCGACGAGGTCGGCTGCTTCGAGATGACGGGTGCGGGCATCTCCGAGGTGCCCGACCCGTCCGGTCTCTTCCTCTCACAGGGTGCCACCGAGCCGGGAACCTGCGTCGCGATCTCGCTCGAGGGCCGCAGGGCGCTGCCGGTCGAGGTGCAGGCGCTGACGATCACCACCACCGCGCCGAATCCCCGTCGAGTGGTGCACGGACTCGATTCGTCGCGTGTCGCGATGGTGCTCGCGATCCTCGAACGCCGCGCCGGCATCAAGACGAGCAACCTCGACGTCTACGTCTCGACCGTCGGCGGGGTGCGTTTCACCGAGCCTGCGGCCGACCTCGCGATCGCGATCGCCGTGGCGGGGTCGATCCAGCAGATCTCGGTGCCTCGCACGGTCGCCGCCGTCGGAGAGCTCAGCCTCGCCGGCGAGATCCGCCCCGTCACCCAGTCGGCGCAGCGTCGGTCCGAGGCGTCGCGGCTCGGCTACGACCAGGTGGTCGACGACCGCTCGAAGACGCTGCGTGCGGCGCTCAACGACGTGCGTGCGCGGAACACGAGCAGGCGCAGCGAAGCCGACATCCCGCCGTTCTGAGCCCGCGGCGATGAGCGCCTGTCCCGCGCTCATCCGGGCCGAACACCGTCAAGCGGGGCCACTTCCGCACCGCGCCGTCAAGCGGGGCCACTTCCGCACCGCGCCGTCAAGCGGGGCCACTTCCGCACCGCACCGTCAAGCGGGGCCACTTCCGCACCCCAAACGGGCGATCGGGATGCGAAAGTGACCCCGCAGAGATCACCCGATGCGAAAGTGACCCGGCACGGGCCGCGGGGCCTGCGCCGGTCGCGAGAGCACGCGAGCTCGCACCGCTACTCAGGCGTCGAGGGCCTTGAGCAGCTCCTCGGGCGAGGCCTGCATCGGGTGCGGTCCCGCGATGTCGAGGAACACCGTGGTGATCGGGTGCGCGCCGAGGAACTTCCGCAGCCACTCAGCGCTGTAGATGCCGACCCCTGGCGGGAGGTTCGCCGGCTTGTTCTTGGCATCGCTGAACAGCAGCAGCGCCAGATCGCCCGAGTTGGGGTCGCGATAGGTCCAGACCTCGCCACTGTCGAGAGGATTGTCGCGGGCGCCGGGCTTCACGAGCGGCACGACGGTGGTGCCGTGGCGCAGTGCGAGAGCGACCGCCGCGATGTCCTGCTTCTCCAACGCCTGGGCGAGGGCATCCGACCGGAAATCCTCAGGTGCGGGCTTGCTCTTCGCGGATTTCGACTTCTTCGCTGCCATGCATCCAGCATATTCAGCGGATGCCGCAGCGCGGTCCGAAACCGAGCCGGGAGAAGAAAGGGGCCCTCTCGAGTCATCCATTGGGGACTGGGGTACTCGAGAGGGCCCACGGACCCTCGGGCGGCATGTCGAAGCGCTGGGGACGCTGTGCTCGACGCCACTGGGGATGGCATGCGCCGCAAGTCTGCGAGGGTCACTCCAATGGTATCCCAAAGAAACAGCAGTGTCACCCGAAACTGAGTGCAGGACTGTATTCAAGACCTTTGGCTAGTTTTTGCCTCAATAGAGGAGGATCTGCTTCGTCGTCGTGCCCTTGAAGCCGCCGATCTCGACAGCGACGTGATACGACGCTCCGCCGCCGGGAGCTCGCGGCCGATTCTCGTCCGCGCAGGTCTCGACGCTCGACCGCGTGCGGTCCCAGGTGACCGGCACCTTGCTCGTCACGGTCGCGCCGGCGGTGAGCGTGGCGACCATGCTGCTCGGGTTCTCCTGGCAGTCGGTCGACGTCCACCAGACATCGGTGCCGCTCGACACCGTCATCCGCTGAGTCGTTGACCCCACATCGATCGCGCAGTCGGTCGACCCGCGGTTCGTCAGCGATATCGACAGCTGCGGCAGCACCCCGGGATCGTACGAATCTGCATCCGTCACGGCAGCCACCTCGACGTCCTTGGCCTCGCACGCGACGATCCCGGGCGTCTCATCGGCCGACGGCTCAGGCGACGGCGACTCGGCTGCGGGCGACTCGGAGGTCGTGGCATCCGGCGACGGGGATCCCGAGGCCGAGGCGCTCGGCGAGGGCGTCGCCTCGGCGGCGCTGGCCCACGGGCGTTCCAGGAGCAGCCACACCGCGGCGCCGATGACGGCGACGAGCAGGATCGCCGCGACGAGGGTCACCAATCGGCGGCGACGATAGACGGCGGCGGAGTGGCGAGGCATTGATTCAGGTTAGTTGAGGCTCTTCAGCATCCTGGTGTTGCCGAGCGTGTTCGGCTTGACATGCGCGAGATCGAGGAACTCCTCGACACCCGCGTCGCCGCTGCGCAGCAGCTGAGAGTAGACGTCGGGGTCGACGACCTGTTCGCCGATGATCGAGTATCCGCGGCGGCCGAAGAAGTCGACCTCGAAGGTCAGGCAGAACAGTCGGCTGAGCCCGAGCTCGCGAGCCTGCTCTTCGAGCGCGCCGACGATCGCGCCGCCGACGCCGTGGTGCAGCCAGTCCCCGCGGACCATGAGGGTGCGCACCTCGCCGAGGTCCTCCCAGAAGACGTGCAGCGCACCGCATCCGATCAGCTCGCCGTCGGCTTCGGCCACGACGAACTCCTGCACGGCGCCGTAGAGCACAGCGAGATCCTTGCCGAGCAGGATGCGCTGCTCGACCATCGGCTGCAGAAGGTTCCGGATGCCGATGATGTCGGCGCTGCGCGCAGGCCGGACGATGTACTCGCTCACACCGTCAAGCCTAGAACCCGTCACCTCCCCAGACCCTGAGCGAGCCCGGAATGCCGGAGTGCTGGAGTCCCCCGTACACGCAGAAGGGGCGGATGCCGCAGCATCCGCCCCTTCTGTGATCAGGTCACTCCCCGCTGGCGACCGCCAGGTCGGGGGTGCCGGAGATCGCTCCGCCGGTGTTGACGCCGACCGCGACCTTCTCGCCACGGGGACCGTGCTCGAACAGGAACTCGCCGTCCTTCGCGTCGACCTTCACGTGGTCGCCGGGGTTCAGCTCGCCGTGCAGGATCTTCTCCGACAGACGGTCCTCGACCTCGTGCTGCATCGCGCGACGCAGCGGACGGGCACCGAGCGCCGGGTCGAACCCGATCTCGATGAGACGCTCCTTGGCGGCCTGCGAGAGCTCGATCGTCATGTCGCGGTCGAGCAGACGCTCGCCGAGGCGCTTCGTGAACAGATCGACGATCTGCACCAGCTCTTCCTTCGACAGCTGCGGGAACACGATGATGTCGTCGACACGGTTGAGGAACTCGGGCTTGAAGTTGCGCTTGAGCTCTTCGTTGACCTTGCCCTTCATCCGCTCGTAGTTCGTCGAGTTGACGCCCTCGATCTGGAATCCGACCGGACCACCGGCGATGTCACGCGCACCGAGGTTGGTGGTCATGATGATGACGGTGTTCTTGAAGTCGATCACGCGGCCCTGACCATCGGTCAGGCGACCCTCTTCGAGGATCTGCAGCAGCGAGTTGAAGATGTCCGGGTGGGCCTTCTCGATCTCGTCGAACAGCACCACGCTGAACGGCTTGCGGCGCACCTTCTCGGTGAGCTGGCCACCCTCTTCGAATCCGACGAACCCGGGAGGGGCACCGAACAGACGCGAGACGGTGTGCTTCTCACCGAACTCGCTCATGTCGAGCGAGATGAGAGCCGCTTCGTCGTCGAACAGGAACTCGGCGAGCGCCTTGGCGAGCTCGGTCTTTCCGACACCCGTGGGGCCGGCGAAGATGAACGAGCCCGAGGGACGCTTCGGGTCCTTGAGGCCGGCGCGCTGACGGCGGATCGTCTTGGAGAGCGCCGCGATGGCCTCTTCCTGACCGATGACGCGCTGGTGCAGCGCCTTCTCCATGAAGACGAGTCGCGAGGACTCCTCTTCCGTCAGCTTGAAGACCGGGATGCCGGTGGCCTGGGCGAGCACCTCGGCGATCAGGCCCTCGTCGACGACCGCAGCGGTCGCGACGTCACCCGAACGCCACTGCTTCTCGAGGCGCAGGCGCTCGGCGAGGAGGCTCTTCTCCTCGTCGCGCAGCGATGCGGCCTTCTCGAAGTCCTGGTCCTCGGATGCGACTTCCTTCTGCTCGCGGACCTTGGCGATCTTCTCGTCGAATTCGCGCAGCTCGGGTGGGCTCGACAGGATGCTGAGGCGCAGGCGTGCGCCGGCCTCGTCGATCAGGTCGATGGCCTTGTCGGGCAGGAAGCGGTCCGACACGTAGCGGTCGGCGAGGTTCGATGCCGCGACGATCGCGCCGTCGGTGATCTGCACCTTGTGGTGCGCCTCGTACCGGTCGCGCAGCCCCTTGAGGATGTTGATCGTGTGAGGGAGGCTCGGCTCGTTCACCTGGATCGACTGGAAGCGGCGCTCGAGAGCGGCATCCTTCTCGAAGTGCTTGCGGTACTCGTCGAGGGTGGTGGCGCCGATGGTCTGGAGCTCGCCACGAGCGAGGAGCGGCTTGAGGATGCTGGCCGCGTCGATCGCGCCCTCGGCGGCACCCGCACCCACGAGGGTGTGGATCTCGTCGATGAAGACGATGATGTCGCCGCGCGTGCGGATCTCCTTGGTGACCTTCTTGAGACGCTCTTCGAAGTCACCGCGGTAGCGGGAACCGGCGATGAGCGAGCCGAGGTCGAGCGAGTAGAGCTGCTTGTCCTTCAGCGTCTCGGGCACATCGCCCTTGACGATCGCCTGAGCGAGGCCCTCGACGACGGCGGTCTTGCCGACGCCGGGCTCGCCGATCAGGACGGGGTTGTTCTTGGAGCGGCGAGACAGGATCTGCATGACCCGCTCGATCTCCTTTTCGCGCCCGATGACCGGGTCGAGCTTGTTGTCGCGCGCGGCCTGCGTGAGGTTGCGGCCGAACTGGTCGAGCACCTGCGAGCCGCCCTGGGCGCTCGGGGTGTCGTTCGACTGCGCGCCGACGGCTGCCGGCTCGCGTCCGGGGGCACCCGAGAGCAGCTGGATGACCTGCTGGCGGACCTTGTTCAGGTCGGCGCCGAGCTTGACGAGGACCTGGGCTGCGACACCCTCGCCCTCGCGGATGAGGCCGAGCAGGATGTGCTCGGTTCCGATGTAGTTGTGACCGAGCTGCAGGGCCTCGCGGAGGCTGAGCTCGAGCACCTTCTTGGCGCGCGGCGTGAACGGGATGTGACCGGTGGGCTGCTGCTGGCCCTGACCGATGATGTCCTGCACCTGCTCGCGGACGGCGTCAAGGGAGATGCCGAGGCTTTCGAGCGCCTTGGCTGCGACACCCTCACCCTCGTGGATGAGGCCGAGCAGGATGTGCTCAGTGCCGATGTAGTTGTGGTTGAGCATCTTCGCCTCTTCTTGGGCGAGGACGACCACTCGACGGGCTCGGTCCGTGAATCTCTCGAACATGCTGTGACTCCTTATTCGCACGTGTTGTTCGACACTGGCGAAGACGCGTGAAGCGCTTGTACATCGAGAGTAACCACCGTGCGCAGGCAGTATGCCCGTGTTCGCCGTCGGCATAGTGCCGTGACCGCCGGTGACGCGTCTCCTGGACCACCGGGGTTGACGGACTTATCGACAGTCGTTATGTTAACGATTATCGGTAATAACGACTCTCGATAAGGAGTGGACGATGACCTCGACGAAGGACCGCACGATCTCTCGCGGCGATTCCGGAGCCCTGATCGGCTTCTGCATCGCAGGAGCACTGATCGCCGCCTACATCACGGTGTTCTCGATCATCCGCATCATCGAACTGGCTCGTGGGGTCGACGTGCCCGTGCTGGTCGAGTTCGTCGGCTCGACGGCGCCTGTCGAGCTGCCCCTCAGCACCGGCGACTCCATCACGGTCGGTCTCGACAGTGCGATCATCACCGCCCCGCAGCTTCCGGCGATCGCCGCCGTGCCCGGCATCATCGGGCAGGTCGCGCAGATCCTCACGATCGTCCTCGTCATCGGATGCCTGATCCTGCTGGCGCGGAGCGTGCTGACCGGCCGCGTGTTCAGCCGCCGCAACACCGCTCTCGTCGCGACCGCCGGGATCGCCGGCCTGGTCGGGTTCGCCACCGTGCGCTTCTTCGACAACATGCTGGCCAACGCGACGGTCGCCAGGATCACCGACAACGGGGTGGACAACGCCGTGATCAGCGTCGAGCCGTTCACGTTCGTCCTCGGGGCGTTCGTCATCGCCCTGATCAGCACGGTCTTCGTGATCGGCGACCGGCTGCAGCGCGACACGGACGGGCTCGTCTGATGATGAGCACGACCACCGCGACACGTTCGCAGACCGCGGATGCGATCACCGTGATCCTCTTCGGCGCAGCCGCTCTGCTGGTCACGTCGATCAGCACCGTGTTCCGGGTGCTCGGGACCTTCCGAGATCAAGGTATCGCGTGGTCCATTCCGATCGACGAGCAGCCGATCGACGCGACCGTCGGCTCAGGAGCCGCGTCGGTCGAGGGGATCGCTCAGGAGGCGATGGTGTTCGCCACCGGGGTGGACGCCGCTTCGACCGCAGCGATCATCGGCTCTCTCGTCCTCTGGGCGCTCGCCCCGCTGATCGTCATCGTCGGCGTGATGCTCGTCGCCTGGAACTTCCTCCGCGGACGCTTCTTCGTGCGGAGCAACGCACGGGCCTTCGACGCGATCGGCTGGACCCTCGTGCTCGCTCCGATGTTCATCGTGCTGCTCGAGAAACTGGGGCTGAACGGGGTGTCCGCTGCGGTGGGCATCGGCACGGGCGAGCCGGTGCATCCGATCGATTTCTGGTCCATCGTCCCGATCTTCGCGACCGGCGTCGCGGTGGGCCTCATCGCAGCAGCGTTCCGTCAGGGCATCCGCCTGCAGCGCACGAACGCGGCCCTCGAGGATGAGACTCGGGGTCTCGTATGAGCCCGGCGGAGAACGACGACGAGCTCACCGGCATCCACTGCCGGCTCGATGAGCTGCTCGCCGAGCGAGGGATGACGCTGACCGAGCTGAGCGCACGCGTCGGGGTGAGCATCGTCAACCTGTCGGTGCTCAAGAACGACCGCGCGCGGGCGATCCGGTACTCGACCCTGCGCGCGATCTGCGACGCGCTCGACTGCGAGGTCGGCGACCTGCTGGTGCTCGCGTAGGGGGACCGCGATGGGGGCTCCTGTTTCGATGACCGCCCTCGGGTGACGGCCGCGGGACAGCATCACGGACGGCATGCTCAGCGCAACCCCTTCTATGAATCTCCTGTGGGTCGATAGCGTTGACCGCATGAAGCTCAACGACCGGAACCTGCGCACACCCTCCCGCATCCTCATGGCTCTGCCCATCGCCGCACTCGCCTTCTCGCTGGCCGCCTGCGGGGGAACGTCCCGCCCCGCGGTCGACGACGTCGCCGACGGCATCCAGAAGGTCTACGAAGAGCAGGGACTCGGTGATGTCGTGACGGACGACGTCGCGACCTGCTTCGCCGACGCCCTCGTCGACTCCGACCTGAGCAATGAGACCCTCACCTACATCGCCAACGGCGAGGACAAGCAGTCCAGCGAAGAGGACAAGGCACTCACCACGCAGATCCTCACCGACAACCTGGAGAAGTGCGCGGGCTGACCCCCGGGCCGACCACGAAGGATGACGGATGCTGCGGCATCCGTCATCCTTCGTCATCTCCGCCTCCGGTCGCGGGCGCGGCTCCTAGCGTGGACGGATAGCGCGCACACGGCGCGCACCGATTCTGGAGTCCCCGATCCAATGAGCACCACCGTCCGCGCCACGAAGGCGCCAGACACCCGCGGTCCCGTCCGGAAGCTGCTGACGTCGTTCGGCTTCCAGATCCTCGCCGCACTCGTCCTCGGCATCGCCGCCGGCCTGATCGCCCGTCAGCTCGGAGCGACCGGCGACGAGCCGAACGGCCTCTCGGCCACCCTCGACACGATCGGCAGCTCGTACGTCACGCTGCTGCGCACAGCCGTCGTGCCGCTGATCTTCACCGCGATCGTGGCGAGCATCTCGAACCTGCGGCGGGTGCAGAACGCCGCACGCCTGGCCGGCCAGACGCTGCTGTGGTTCGCGATCACCGCGTTCATCGCCGTGAGCATCGGCATCGTGCTCGGACTCCTGATCCAGCCCGGGTCGCGCGCCGGCGACGACCTCGCCCCGAGCGCCCCCTACACCGTGGGCACATGGTGGAACTTCCTGCTCGGTCTGATCCCGCAGAACTTCCTCGGCCTCAGCGTCAGCACCAACCCCGGCGCGACCGAGGGCACGTTCTCCTCGAGCGTCAACTTCAACATCCTGCAGGTCATCGTGATCGCGGTCGCCGTCGGCATCGCGGCGCTCAAGGCCGGCAAGAAGGCCGAGCCCTTCCTCGCGTTCACGGAGTCGCTGCTCAAGGTTATCCAGCGCGTGCTGTGGTGGATCATCCGCATCGCCCCCATCGGCACCTTCGGCCTGATCGGCGCCGCGGTCGTCGAGTACGGCTGGGAGAAGCTCGCCTCGCTCGGCTGGTTCGCGATCGCCGTGTACATCGGTCTCGCTCTGGTGCTCTTCGTCGTCTACCCGGTGCTCGTGAAGACCAACGGCCTGTCGATCAGGCAGTACTTCTCGGGCGTCTGGCCCGCCGTGCAGCTGGCGTTCGTCAGCCGCTCGTCGATCGGCACCCTGCCCCTCACCGAGCGCGTGACCGAGCGCAACCTCGGCGTTCCCCGCTCGTACGCCTCCTTCGCCGTGCCGTTCGGCGCGACCACCAAGATGGACGGCTGCGCCGCCATCTATCCGGCCATCGCCGCGATCTTCGTCGCGCAGTTCTTCGGCATCGAACTCACCCTCGTGCAGTACCTGCTGATCGTGCTCGTCTCGGTCGTCGGCTCGGCGGCCACCGCGGGCACCACGGGAGCGACCGTGATGCTCACCCTGACGCTGTCGACGCTCGGCCTGCCGCTCGAGGGCGTCGGCCTGCTGCTCGCGATCGACCCGATCCTCGACATGGGCCGCACCGCGGTCAACGTCGCGGGCCAGGCGCTCGTGCCCACCATCGTCGCCAAGCGCGAGGGGATCCTCGACGAGGAGCTCTACAACGCGCCCCGCGAGGGCCTGCCGTTCGCCGACGACTCGGCCGACGACGACGCACCCGAGGCGGATGCCGCGGCATCCGAGACCGAGCCGGCCAGCACCCGCTGACCTCTCTCCGTCACCGCCCGAGCGCCTCGTCCCTTCCGGGGCGGGGCGCTCGTCCGTCTCCCGCTATGCGCGACCCTGCTGGCGGGTGGCACCGCGGGTGTCGAGCGCGAGCTCCTCGGCATCCATCGCCGTCATCAGCTCGCGCATGAGCTCTTCATCGAGGTTGCCCGCGTCCCTCTCCGCGAGAAGGATGTCGCGGCGCACCTGCAGCCATCCCCGGCTCAGGGCAGCCAGGTCGTCGAAGGACGGGCGAGCTGCGGCATCCTCGACCTGCTGCGCGTCGTCGGTGTCCTTCTCGACGCGGGTCATGCGCTTCGTGAACGCATCGAACACTCCCAGGTCGACCTCGCCGTACTTGGCCTCCCACTCGACGCGCTTCTCGGCCAGGAACGCCTTGCCGGCCTCTCGGCTCTTCTCCCGCACCGCGGCGAGCGCACGCTGGTCGTCATCGTGATCGACGTCTCCCTCGATCCCGAGGCGGCGGATCAGCATCGGCAGCGTGAGCCCCTGCAGCAGCAGCGTGCCCACGGTCACCACGAACGCCACCACGACGATCGCGTGCGAGGCCTCCTCGTCGAGCGTCGCGAGATCGGCGGCCGCGAGAGCGATCGCGAGCGTCACGACGCCGCGCATCCCGGCCCACGAGATCACCGCGCTGTCCTTCCAGGTCAGCTGCAGCCCGGCCATCTGGTCGCGCACGATGTGCGTGCGCAGCTCGTCGGCCGTGAACTGCCCCCACCGCCGGGACTTCTCGTGACGTTTCTCGAACTCCCCGTTCTCGACGCCGCGATCCCAGCGCTGAAGGCGCTTGCGGTCCTGGAAGTTCGCCCACGCGCTCGTCGGATAGATGTACAGCGGACGCACCACGAGCACGACCAGCAGCACGATGCCCGACAGCACGAGGATCTGCTCGACGGACTCGCTGCCGAGGTCGCGGAGCACCCGGGGGAACTGCAGACCGATGTACGCGAACACGAAGCTCTCGAGCAGCAGATCGGCCGACAGCCAGAGCGGCTTCTCCTGCTGGCGGGTCGTGTAATCGGTGCGGGGCGAGTTGTATCCGACGTACAGGCCCATCGCGACGACCGCGAGCACTCCGGAACCCAGCAGGTGCTCGGCGATCGCATAGGCGCCGAACGGTGCGAGCAGGCCGAAGGTCCCGATCACGACCGCATCGTTGATCCGCATGCGGAGCTGATGCAGCAGGATGCCGAAGACGAGTCCGATCGCGACACCCACGGCGACGGCCAGCAGGAACTGTCCCACGCCGCCCCACACCGAGACGGTCGCGCCCGCGAGGATCGCCGCGAACACGCGGTACAGCGTCAGCGAGGTCGCATCGTTGATCAGACTCTCGCCCGAGAGCACAGTCATGATGCGGCGCGGCAGACCGAGCTTGCGGCCGATCGCGGCGGCCGACACCGCATCCGGCGGCGCCACGATCGCGCCGAGCAGCAGGGCGCCCGGCAGGGTCAGCGACGGCATGATCCACCAGGCCACGAACCCCACCGCGAGCGCCGTGAGCAGCACGAGCCAGATGCCGAGCCGGCGGATCTGCGGGAGGCTGCGCTTGAAGCCGACGAACGAGACGTCCAGGGCCGCCGAATAGAGCAGCGGCGGCAGCACGAGGTTCAGCAGCAGATGGCCGTCGATCTCGACATCCGGCACGAAGGGCAGGAAGGATGCCGCGAGCGCCACGACAGTGACGAGGAGCGGCGCCGGCCAGACGCGCCATCGGGCGATCGCGGCCACCACGACAGCACCGACGAGCACGTAGAAGATCTCGGCATCCATGCCCCTAAAGTACTGCCCTCCCGCGTCGGTCGCGGGGCGCAGCCGCGTCGGTCACGGGGCGCAGCCGCGTCGGTCACGGGGCGCAGCGGGCCGCGGATCAGGGGCGCTCGTCGGCGAGCTCGTCGCGGAGGCCGGCGTTCTCATCCTCCAGATCAAGCACGCGACGGATGCCGACGATGTTGATGCCCTCGACGCGCAGCCCGGTCACCCGGCGGATGCGCTCGAGGTCGTCATCGCTGTAGCGGCGCGTGCCGCCCTCGCTGCGCGCGGGCGTGACCAGCCCCTTCGCCTCGAAGAGTCGGAGGCTGGCCTCGGGGACCCCGCTGAGCTGCGCGGCGACGGCGATGCCGTAGACCGGCATGCTCGGATCACGATCACCCATGGGCACCTCCCTCTCGACGCACTTGCATTCTATCTCGCGTTGTTCTATAACAAATCTATAGCAACGGTTGCAGATAATCTGCACCGGAGAACGCCCGCTCGGGCCACACGAAAGGAGACACTCATGGCCATGTCCTTCGATCCGTTCAGTCAGCTCGACCGCTTCGCTGCGAGCGTGCTGGACTCCGTCCGCGCACCGCGTCTCATGCCGGTGGACCTCTACCGCGACGGCGACAGGTACATCCTGCACGCCGACCTCCCCGGCATCGATCCGGGCTCGATCGACGTCGACCTCGACGGCGGACAGCTCACGATCCGCGCGCAGCGCACGGCCGACGGTCGCGAAGGCGTCCGCTGGCTCGCACGCGAACGCGGGGCGGGCTCGTTCCTCCGCCAGTTCTCGCTCGGCGACGGCGTCGACCTCGACGCGATCAGCGCCTCGTACGAGAGCGGCGTGCTCTCGGTGATCATCCCGGTCAGCGAGCGCGCGAAGCCCCGCAAGATCGAGGTCGAGTCGAGCGACAACCGACAGTCGATCACCGCCTGACCCTTCGGTGGGCCGGGGCGCACACCCCGGCCCACCCCGCTCTCCCTTCGGAAAGGACGATCCCATGCGCCCCTCTTCTACTCTCGACCGGTTCCTCCGCGGCATGGAGTACCCGGCGACACGAGACGACCTGCTCCGCGAAGCAGCCCGCGACGGCCTCGGCCCCGATGACCGAACGGCCCTCGCCCAGCTTCCCGAGCAGAGCTTCAGCGCCGCCTGGCACATCCGCTATCACCTCACGCGACGCGCGCTCACCGAGGAGTTCACGCCCTCGGCATCCGCAGGTCTCGTCGCTGTCTGAGACGCAACGGCGACGATGGGGCGGACGGGAATGCCCCGCCCGCCCCCGCCGTTGCATTCGGGGATGACTTCCACCGCGCTCTCCGTCCTCGACCTCGTCCCGGTTCGCACCGGCCAGACCAGTGCCGAGGCGATCTCCTCCTCCCTCGATCTCGCCGCGACCGCCGACCGGCTCGGCTACCGCCGCTACTGGTTCGCCGAGCACCACAACATGCCGGCCGTGGCATCCACCACTCCCCCGGTGCTGATCGCCGCCGCCGCGATGCGCACGACGCAGATCCGTCTGGGATCCGGCGGAGTGATGCTCCCCAACCACGCACCGCTCATCGTCGCCGAGCAGTTCGCCGCCCTCGAGGCCATCGCGCCTGGACGCATCGACCTCGGCCTCGGCCGCGCGCCCGGCAGCGACCCCGTCATCACCCAGCTGCTGCGTGGATCGGGCACGACCAGCGACGTCGAGCAGTTCCCGCGCAACGTGCAGGACATCGCCGCACTCATCTCGGGCGAGGGCGCCACCGTGCGCTTCACCTCGGGTGGCGAGTACACGGTGCACGCGACCCCGGCCGCCACCGGAAGCCCCGAGGTGTGGCTGCTCGGATCGAGCGACTACTCTGCGCAGCTCGCGGCATCCCACGGCCTGCCCTACGTCTTCGCCAACCACTTCTCGGGACAGGGCCTCGAGCGCGCACTCGACCTCTACCGCACCGGCTACCAGCCGAGCGAAGAGCACCCCGAGCCGCGGACGTTCCTCACGGTCAACGTCGTCGCCGCGCCGACACAGGAAGAGGCCGAGGCGCGCGCCCTTCCGCAGCTGCGCATGATGTCGCGCCTGCGCCTCAACAAGCCGCTCATCGCACTCGAGACCGTCGAAGAGGCCCTCGCCGCAGAATCGGATGCCGCGACCGACCAGGTCGTCGAAGCCGCCCGCTCGCGCTGGTTCGTCGGCACCGGCGAGTCGGTCGCCGCCGAGGTGCGCGCGTTCGCCGAGAAGTACGGCGTCGACGAGGTCATGCTGTCGCCCGTCGCCGGTGCATACGAGTCCGAGCCTCGTGACGCCGCCGCCGGCCGCGCCCAGACGCTCGAGCTCATCGCCGCCGCCCTGTAGGCGCCGCGGGCGCCGCTCTGTAGGCGCCGGGGGCGCCGCGTGCCGTCGCGCGCTGGGCCGTCGCGCGCTCGTCGCCGGGCGCTGGTCGCCGCGCTGGTCGCCGCACGCTGGTCGCCGCGCGCGCTCGCGCACGCGAGCGGGCCACTTCCGCATCCCGCCGCCAGGCGGGGCCACTTGTGCATCCGAAACGCCGGTTTCAGATGCAGAAGTGGCCCCGCTCGCGGCACCCGATGCAGAACTGGCCCCGCTCGCGGCACCCGATGCAGAACTGGCCCCGCTCGCGGCACCGGATACAGAAGTGGCCCCGCCCCACGCCGGAAGAACGCGGCGCTCAATCTGTCCACAGGCGCGACTTGTCCACATCTCTCGGGATCTCGCGGTCATCAGGCCCGGAAGACACATCCGACCAGCGAGCCTGATGGGATGCGCCATCGGATACTCCTGCCCGACGAACTCGGGCGCCATTTCTCCGTGCGGCAGGCCGCGGCCGCAGGTGTCGGTCGGGGTCGCGTGTCCGCGCGCGATCTCGACCGGCCCTTCCGCGGGGTGCGTTCGGTCACGGCCGCGGACACACCACTCGATCGCGTCATCGCCCTCGCGCCCCTCCTGCACCGTGGTCAGCTCATCGGCGGGGAGACGGCGATGCGCGTGTGGGGGTATTCGCATCCCGGCATCTGGAACGTCGAGGCACCGATCCTCGTGGTCGTGACGACGGGTTCGGCGCGCGTCCGCCGCCGCGGCGTCACTGGCCGGCGCCTGGCAGAGGGACGGGCCCATCCCTGGCGAATCGGTGGAATTCCGGTCGTCGATCCGGCCGCGGCTCTGTTCATGTGCGCCGCGACGCTGACCGAGGATCAGGTGGTCATCGCCCTCGACGCAGTGCTGAGCACGGCCGACAACTATCCCGGGCTGCGTCAGGGGCGCCCTCCCCTGACAGAGACCGAGATCGAACAGCGCCTGCAGGCCTGGGGCCGCTTCCCCGGCTCTCGACGAGTCCGTGGCGCGCTGTCCCGTGCGCGCGAAGGAGTGGAATCGCCCAAGGAGACCGAGACGCGGTTGCTCATCGTCGCGGGAGGTCTTCCTGAACCCGTCGTGCAGTACGAGATCCACGAGAACGGACTCCTCATCGCGCGCAGCGACATGGCCTATCCCGACCTCAGGATCTCGATCGAGTACGAGGGCGACGGCCACCGCACGAGTCGCGATCAGTGGCGCCGCGACATCCAGCGGCAGCGAGATCTCGAGGACCTCGGCTGGATCGTCATCCGCGTGACTCAGCTCGACCTGGACGACGGGCGACCCCTGATGGACCGCATCCGTCGCGCGATGGCATCCCGTCGCTGACGCTCGCACATCTCTGCGTCCTGCCCCGCCCCTCCCACGCCCGCAGGCGGGGCCATTTCCGCATCCGGCGTCCAGGCGGGGCCAGTTCCGCATCCGGATCATCCGTTTGCGATGCACAACTGGCCCCGCATCACCGGCGCCATGTGGCGAATGCCGCCAAGACTCCGCGTCAGGGGCTGGCATTCCGGTGCGCCGGGGCGTAGGGTCACCCGCAACGGAAGGGGTTCGATGATGAGCACTACCAAGACCCTGGCCCTCTGGGTGGCGTACGGCACGAACGGCGTCGTCGGCAGCATCCGACATGACGACGAGGGATACACCGTCGTCATGGCCGGGTCCGATGCGGCGACAGGCACGTACCCGACCCTGGAATCGGCGAAGGGCGCGTTGCACTCGCACATGCTGCCGGGCAGCGGTTGGCCGATGTTCCGCGAGCACTGACTTTCGAACGGGGAAACAAGGGGCAGAGGGGCGGCGCGGTCGCGGGGCATCCCCGCGACCGTCGTACGCTGACTGCATGCGAATCACCACTCCCCTCGCTCCTCCGGCATGCTGACGGTCGAGGAGCAGCGGGCGAAGGTGATCGCCGCCACCCGACCGCTGGATGCCGAATCGGTGCCGCTCGCACGGGCGGCGGGCCGCGTCCTCGCCACGACCGTGCACGCTCGGGTCGATGTGCCGGTGTTCGACAACTCGGCGATGGACGGATATGCGGTCCTGTTCACCGACGTCGAGTCGGCCACGGCCGAGCACCCCGTCGAGCTCGCGGTGATCGCCGACCTCCCGGCGGGGTCGGCCGACGAACCCGAGCTGCGTGAGGGACGGGCCGCACGCATCATGACCGGCGCCCCTGTGCCACAGACGGCGACCGTCGTCGTGCCCTTCGAGCACACCCGCGACGGCCTGCAGGCGTGGGATGCGCCTGCGATCGTGGTCACCGCGCCGACTCGCGCGGGTGCCAACATCCGCCGCCGCGGCGAGGAGCTGCGCGCCGGAGCCGTCGTCGCGACAGCAGGCACCACCCTCGGCCCGCTCCAGCTCACGGCCATCGCGGCCACCGGCATCGACACGGTGCCGGTGCATCGTCGTCCTCGCGTCGCGGTCATCTCGACCGGCAGCGAGCTCGCCGACCCCGGCACCGACCTCGCCCGCGGGCAGATCCCCGAGTCGAACTCGGTGCTGCTCGCCGCGCTGTGCGCGGAGACGGGCGCCGACATCGTCTCGGTCGACACGGTGACAGACGAGGATGCCGCCTTCACCGCACTCCTCGATCGCGCGCTCGTCGATGCGCGCGTCGATGTCGTGGTCACGTCCGGCGGAGTCAGCGCCGGAGCCCACGAGGTCGTGAAGAACGTGCTGCGCGATCGCATCGAGTTCGTGGCGGTCGCCATGCAGCCGGGCAGGCCTCAGGCCTTCGGGCGCCTTGGCGACGCGCTGGTGTTCGGACTGCCCGGCAATCCGGCGAGCGTCGCCGCGTCGTTCGAGGCCTTCGTGCGGCCGGCGCTGCTCGCTCTCCAGGGTCGCGCAGCACTGCAACGCCCGATGCTCCGCCTCGCCAGCACCGCAGCGTGGCGCAGCCCGGTGGGACGACAGCAGTACGTGCCCGTCGCCCTCGACCGATCCGACCTGGCCGCCTGGTCGGTGCGCCCGGCGGCCGCCGACGGGTCGTCGGGCGCGCATCTGGCGGCAGGACTCGCCAGAGCGGATGCCTATGCCGTCGTGCCCGCCGACGTATCAGCCGTCGCAGCAGGCGACCTGGTCGATGTGATGCTGCTCTCGTGACCGGGACGCGCACGACCGAGACACCGGACGCCGCGACACCGGCGTCCGGGCCGACTGCCGCGATCATCCTCGCCGGCGGGCGGGCCTCACGACTCGACGGGACTGCCAAGCCGTTGCTCGAGGTCGGCGGCCGCACCCTGCTGGACCGCGCCATCGCCGCCGTCGACGGCTGCGACCCCATCGTGGTCGTAGGTCCGCCGGCGCCGACCCGTGTTCGCGTCGTATGGACCCGGGAGACCCCGGAGTTCGGCGGACCGGTCGCCGGCATCGCCGCCGGCCTCGCTCTCGTCGACACCGCCCACGTCCTGCTGCTGGCGGCCGACCTGCCGAACGCCGAAGGCGCCGTGGCGCTGCTGCACCGGCATCCGCCCCTCTCCGCCGACGCCGACGGCAAAATCGGCAAGGCCGACGCCCCCCGCACGACCGGCAACGACGGCAAGGGCGGCGAGGACGACGACGCCCCCAGCACGAATGGCGCGCACGGCATCGACGGCGTCTGCCTGATCGACGCGTCGGGACGCATGCAGTGGCTCGTCGGCCGCTACCGCACCGACGCCCTGCGATCCGCCGCCGCGGCTCTCCCCGACGGCGGCCGCGACGCGTCGTTGCGATCGCTGCTGGCGCGCCTGCGCATCAGCGCGATTCCGGCGGGAGACCTGGCAACGGATGTCGACACGTGGGACGATCTCGAACGGGCCCGCGCCGCGGCACCGATGCCCCCGCGCGACGGAGCACCAGACGAGGAGACGACATGACCGACAAGCCGCAACACCTTCCGGTCGAAGCCCTGGACGACTGGACCACGGCGGTCTGCAGCGCGCTCGGGATCGATCGCGAGTCCGTCGATGTCGCCCTGCTCCTGGATCTCGCCCGGGATGTCGCGCACGGCGTCGCCCGCCCGGCCGCACCGCTCAGCGCCTACCTCGCCGGCCTCGCCGCAGGTCGCGCGGGCGGCAGCCGCGAGGACACCGCTGCGGCGATCGCCACCATCACCGAGCTGGCCGGGGAATGGCGCGCCGACGACCAGGATTCCTGAAGTTCTCTCATCGCCCACCTCGCCGATGTGATCGAGAAGTAATCGTCCGGTAATCGCACTCGTGCGGCCCTGCAACATCCGCCGCCTACGTTCAGAGCATTCACCTCTCGAACGCAGGAGCCGCGATGTCCCAGATCACCGGAAGAAGCAGCGTCGACACCGCCGCCGTGACCCTCACGCGCCGCCCCGGCCGGTGGATCGACGGCTGGAACCCCGAGGATTCGGCCTTCTGGGCCACCGAGGGCAAGGCGATCGCCCGCCGCAACCTCGGCTGGTCGATCTTCGCCGAGTTCCTCGGTTTCATCATCTGGCAGCTCTGGAGCATCGTCGTCGTGCTGCTCCCCGCCGCCGGGTTCACTCTGAGCACCACCGAGTCGTTCTGGCTGATCTCGCTGCCGAGCCTCGTCGGCGCGACGCTGCGGTTCCCGTACACGTTCCTCGTCGCCCGCTTCGGCGGACGCAACTGGACCATCGTCTCGGCGCTGCTGCTGCTGATCCCCGCCATTCTGCTCGGCATCGTCGTGCAGGATCCCGAAACCCCGTTCGGCGTGCTGCTCGCGGTGGCGGCTCTCGCCGGCTTCGGCGGCGGCAACTTCGCCAGCTCCATGGCGAACATCACCTACTTCTTCCCGCAGAAGGAGAAGGGCTGGGCGCTCGGACTCAACGCCGCCGGCGGCAACCTCGGCACCTCGGTCGCCCAGCTCGCCGTGCCGATCGTCGTGTCGATCACCGCCGCGTCGACCTTCAGCCTGTCGTTCGCCGGCTGGATGTGGGTGCCGCTGATCCTCGTGGCCGTGTGGGGAGCATGGCGCCACATGGACAACCTGTCGTCGGCCAAGGCGGACTTCGCCGGGGCCGCCGCCGCACTGCGCGAACCGCACCTGTGGGTGCTGTCGCTGCTGTACATCGGCACGTTCGGATCGTTCATCGGCTTCTCGAGCGTCTTCCCGAAGCTCATCGCCGACACCTTCCCCGAGTTCTCGACGTTCCAGATCGGCAGCGCCTCGCTGTCTCTGGCGTTCCTCGGGGCCCTCGTCGGCTCGCTCGCCCGCCCCTATGGAGGAAAGCTCGCCGACCGCTTCGGCGGAGCACGGATGACGATCGCCGCGTTCTCGCTCATGATCGTCGGCGCCCTGTCGCTGCTCGTCACTCTCGAGGCGAACAGCTTCGCGCTCTTCCTCGGATGCTTCCTGCTGCTGTTCGTCGCGGCGGGCGTCGGCAACGGCGCGACCTACCGGATGATCCCCAACGTCTTCGCCGCACGCGGTGCCGCGACCGCGGGCGACGCGCTCGCTGTCAGCACCCAGCGCAAGGGTGCGGCCGCCCTGGGGCTGATCTCGGCCATCGGCGCCTACGGCGGATTCGTGATCCCGCAGGTTCTCGCGGCGGCGAAGAGCGGCACAGGTTCGTACGCTCCGGCATTCGGCGGATTCGTCGCCGCCTACATCGTGCTGCTCCTCATCACGGTCTTCGTCTATCTGATGCCTCGGCCCTCGCTCGCCGGACACCGGATCTGACCATGACCGAGCGCATCGTCGTGATCGGCGCGGGGCCTGTCGGCATCCGCTTCGCCGAAGAGCTCCTGCCGCTCGTGGCAGGGGGTCGGGCGACGGTCACCGTGCTGGGCGCCGAGACGGCGGATCCGTACAACCGGGTGCTGCTCGCGGAATACGCCGTGGGCGAGGCCTCGTCCGACGAGCTCACTCTCGCCACTGCCGCGAGCCTCACCGGTGTGGATCTGCGGCTGGGGACGCGAGCGGTGCGGATCGATCGGGATGCGCGGGTCGTCGAGCTGGTCGACGGATCGACCGTCGGGTACGACCGCCTGGTGCTCGCGACCGGCGCGCGATCGATCGTCCCGTCGCTCGAAGGCCTCGAGACGCTCGGTCCGGACACCACCGGCCTCGACAGCAGCCTGACCGCAGGGGTCTGCGTGCTCCGCGATCTGTCGGATGCCGAGCAGGTGCGCGCCGTGGTCGCACGCGGCGGCCGGGTCGTGGTGCTCGGAGCCGGCGTGCTGGGGATCGAGCTCGCCATGCTGCTCGCTGACGCCGGCGCCGTGCCCTCCGTGGCCCACTTCGGTCCGATGCCGATGCCCCGCCAACTCGACCGGGGGTCGGCGAGCATCCTCTCGACCGCTCTCGCCTCGGCCGGCGTCACGCTGGTGCCGCACACCCGTGCCGAGGGAGTGATCGGGGTCGAGGGCGACGACGGCATCCGCCGGTTCCGTGCACTCGCGAGCTCCGACGGCAAGCGCATCGAGGGCGATCTGCTCGTGCTGTCGTGCGGCGTCAGGGCGCGCACCGAGCTCGCCGAGGCCGCGGGACTCCGCGTCGGCAACGGCGTGCTCGTCGACGGCGCACTGCGCTCGTGGTCGGATCCGCGCATCCATGCGATCGGGGACTGCGCCCACATCGCCGACCCCGCCGAGTTCCTGCACGACCGCCAGGTGCCGGGCGGACCGCACGGCCTCGTCGGCCCCGGCTGGCGTCAGGCGAGCTGGCTCGCCGCGGCCATCGCCGCCGAGCTCGACAGTGCCGACGACCACCCGGGCGAGTTCGCCGACGAGCACCCCGGCGTCGTCGTGCTCAAGGGCGAGCTGGTCGACATCGCATCCGCGGGCGACGTCTCGGCCGACCCCTTCGCCCCTGTCCCGGCCGGTGAGGATGCCCCCGGCATCGCCGTCTGGGCCGACCCCGAGCACGGCACCTACGTGAAGATGGCGACGCGCGACGGCATCCTCACCGGATTCGTGGCGGTCGGGATGCCGCGGGCCGCGGCCGAACTGAGCGTGCTGTACCTGCGCGGCGGCGAACTGCCCGCCGACCGCTCGCTGCTGCTGCGTCTCGATGATCCTGACGCCGATGCGATCGCACCGGCCGGTCGTGACGCGACCCTCTGCATCTGCAACGCCGTCACCGTCGGCCGGATCGAGGACGCGATCGACGACGGCTGCTCGTCGGTGGCTGCGGTCGGCGAGTGCACCCGCGCCGGCACCGGATGCGGAGGATGCCGCGCCCGCATCACCGAGATGCTGCACGCCCACGCGGGGGCCGTCGCATGACCGACACCCACTGCCCCTACTGCGCGCTGCAGTGCGCGATGACGCTGACCCCGACCGTGGGCGCACCGCTGCCGGTCGCCGTCGCCGGACGCGACTTCCCGACGAACCGCGGCGGGCTGTGCAAGAAGGGGTGGACCTCGGCCGAGCTGCTCGCCGACGCAGGTCGCCTCACCACTCCCCTGGTGCGCGGGACCGACGGCGAACTGCACCCGGCGGACTGGGACGTGACTCTCGATCTGATCGCCGCGCGGCTGCGTCTGATCGCCGAGGAGGACGGCCCCGATGCGGTCGGCGTCTTCGGCGGCGGCGGGCTCACGAACGAGAAGGCGTACCAGTTGGGCAAGTTCGCCCGCATCGCACTGCGCACGTCGCGCATCGACTACAACGGCCGCTTCTGCATGTCATCCGCTGCGGCCGCCGCCAACCGCTCCTTCGGAATCGACCGCGGCCTGCCGTTCCCGCTGACCGACCTCGACACCGCCGAGACGGTGCTGCTGCTGGGATCGAACGTCGGCGACACCATGCCGCCGTTCGTCTCGCATCTGCAGGGCGCCAGGGCCCGCGGCGGTCTCATCGTCGTCGATCCTCGCCGCAGCTCGACGGCACGACTGAGCGCTGACGGCGCCGGCATCCACGTGCAGCCGGTGCCCGGCACCGATCTCGCGCTGCTGCTCGCAGTGATCCATGTCGTGATCGCCGAGGAGCTCTACGACGACGGCTATGTGCGCCAGCGCACATCGGGCTTCGACGCCCTCCGCCAGTCGGTGTCGGCGTGGTGGCCCGAGCGTGCCGAGACCGTCACCGGGGTGGCGGCGCGCAGCATCCGCGATCTGGCTCGCAGACTGGCTGACTCCGACTCGACCTACATCCTCACCGGCCGCGGCGTCGAGCAGCATGTCGACGGCACCGACACCGCGACGGCCGCCATCAACCTCGCACTGCTCCTGGGTCTTCCGGGGACACCGGGGTGCGGCTACGGCACGCTGACCGGGCAGGGCAACGGCCAGGGCGGACGCGAGCACGGACAGAAAGCCGACCAGCTTCCGGGATACCAGTCGATCAGCGACCCGGCCGCCCGCGCCTCGGTGGCGGCCGTGTGGGGCGTCGACCCCGACGACCTTCCCGGGCCCGGCATCCCGGCGGTCGAGCTGCTGCAGAGCGCGGGACTCCCCGGCGGCGTACGAGCGCTGCTCGTGCACGGCTCGAACGTGTTCGTGTCGGCGCCGAACGTGTCGACCGTGCGCGAGGCCCTGGGCCGGCTCGATCTGCTCGTCGTCTCGGACTTCTTCCTCTCGGAGACCGCGAAGGCCGCCGACATCGTGCTCCCCGTGCTGCAGTGGGCCGAGGAGGAGGGCACGATGACCAACCTCGAGGGCCGCGTGCTGCGTCGCCGCCGAGCGGTCGACGCCCCCGCCGGCGCCCGCAGCGAGCTGTGGATCATGGCCGAGCTCGCCCGTCGCCTCGACGCCCCCGGCACCTGGAGCCTCGTGCCGTCGGAGGTGTTCGGCGAACTGGCCCGCGCCTCCGCCGGCGGCCGCGCCGACTACTCCGGCCTCAGCCACGAACTGCTCGACCTCGGCATCGAGGCGCACTGGCCCTTCCCGATCGGGAGCCTCGGCACCCCTCGACTGTTCGCCGACCGCTTCGCGCACGCCGACGGGCGCGCGAAGCTCGTCGCCGTGCGGGCTCGGGAGCATCAGACGGCGAGCGCCGACCGGCTCACCCTGATCACCGG
Organism: Microbacterium sp. CFBP9023; assembly: GCF_034045055.1. Classification (NCBI taxonomy): domain Bacteria; kingdom Bacillati; phylum Actinomycetota; class Actinomycetes; order Micrococcales; family Microbacteriaceae; genus Microbacterium; species Microbacterium sp. CFBP9023. The sequence goes on from NZ_JAXCWI010000002.1 coordinate 772,449, forward strand.
GCGCCTGCTCGAGCAGTACCAGAGCGGAGCGCAGACCCGCCGCATCCCCGAGCTCACCGAGAAGCGGCCCGATCTCGTCGCGCAGCTGCACCCTGCGACCGCGCGTCGTCATGGCCTCGGCGAGGGCGACGGCATCCGTCTCTCGAACTCCCGCGGCACCGTGCGGGCGCGGGCCGAGCTGACGCACGACATCAGGCCCGACACGGTGTTCCTGCCGTTCCACTACGCGGATGCCGAGAGCGCCAATCTGCTCACCGACGACCGGGTCGATCCGCACTCGGCGATGCCCGAGTTCAAACGGGCTCTGGTCGAGCTCCGCGCGGTCTGATCGTGGAGGCGGCGCTCAGTCGTCCGGCTCGCCGCTGAGGATGCCGCGCAGCCAGTCGCGCGCCTCGACGAAGATGTCGTCGGAGTAGCGCTCGGGATACTGCACGATCTGCCGGTCGGCTCGCGGATACGACCCGAGGAACACCACGCGCGGGCTGAAACGGCGGATGCCGAGCAGGGCATCCGCCATGCGCTCGTGCTCGATGTGGCCGTCGGCGTCGATCACGAACCGATAGCGGCCGAGCTCGTCGCCGATCGGACGCGACTGGATCAGCGAGAGGTTGATGCCGCGGGTCGAGAACTGCTCGAGCATCTCGAGCAGGGATCCGGGATGATCGTTGGGCAGCTCGACGATCAGCGAGGTCTTGTCGGCCCCCGTCGGTGCCGGCGCCGTGGTGGTGCGGGTCACGAGCACGAAGCGGGTGACGGCCTGAGCGTTGTCGCCGATGTCCTCGGCCAGCACGTCGACGTCGAGGTGCTTCACGACGCCCGGGGCGGCGATGGCCGCCTGGGCCGGAAGACCGCCGTCGAGCATGCCGATCGCCGACGCGACGTTGCTCGCCGCGGGCACATGCGAGTGCCGGGGCAGGTGCTCCCCGAGCCAGCCGTGGCACTGAGCGTAGGCGACAGGGTGAGCGGCGATCACGCTGATGTCCGCCAGGGTCGTGCCCCGAGGCGCCACGAGCACGAAGTTCACCGGCACGAGGTACTCGCCGATGATCCGGAGGCCCGGCAGAGTGGCCAGCGCATCCTGCGTGGTCGAGACGCCGCCCTCGATCGAGTTCTCGATCGCGATCATCGCGGCGTCGCTGCGCCCCTCGAGCACATCCGCGAGGGCTTCTCCGACGTTGTGCACGGCACGCCAGTCCTGACCCCGTGCTTCAGCGACTTGTTCGAGCGCCGCTTCGGTGAATGTTCCGGCGGGGCCGAGATAGCTGTAGGTGCGGCGTTCAGTCACGCGTTTCACCTTAGGGCACCGGCACACGCCCAGAAGATGCGCGGATGCCGAGATGGGGGCAGACTGTCTGCATGACGAGCCGCGCCGGCCTCCCTGCCGAGGAATCTGATCTGATCGATGTCGACGAGCTGATCGCCGCTTACTACGACCGCGTGCCCGACCCCGGGGTCGCCGCCGAGCGGGTCGCGTTCGGCACCAGCGGTCACCGCGGGTCGTCGCTGACCAAGAGCTTCAACGAGAACCACATCCTGGCGACCACCCAGGCGATCGTCGACTACCGCGCGAGCCAGGGGATCACCGGTCCCCTGTTCCTCGGCCGCGACACCCACGCGCTCTCGCTGCCCGCCGAGCGCAGCGCCATCGAGGTGCTCGTGGCCAACGGCGTCGACGTCCGCGTCGACTCGCGCGACGCCTGGGTGCCGACGCCCGCGCTCAGCCACGCGATCCTCACCTTCAACCGCGACCTCGCGCCGGATGCCGCCGGCCGCGCCGACGGCATCGTCGTCACCCCGTCGCACAACCCGCCCCGCGACGGCGGCTTCAAGTACAACCCGCCGCACGGCGGACCGGCCGACACCGACGCGACCGGCTGGATCGCCGACCGCGCCAACGAGCTGATCGCCGGCGGTCTCGTCGACGTCAAGCGCGAGCGGTTCGCCGACATCGACTGGGACGCGCTTCCGGGGTACGACTTCCGTGACGCCTACGTGCGCGACCTGGCGACGATCATCGACATCGACGCCATCCGCACCGCCGGAGTGCGCATCGGCGCCGACCCGCTCGGTGGCGCATCCGTCGAGTACTGGGCGCTCATCAAGGAGGTCTACGACCTCGACCTGACCGTCGTGAACCCCGAGGTCGACCCGACCTGGCGCTTCATGACACTCGACTGGGACGAGAAGATCCGCATGGATCCGTCCTCCCCGTCGGCCATGGCCTCGCTCGTCGCCAAGAAGGGCGATTACGACGTGCTGACGGGCAACGACGCGGATGCCGATCGCCACGGCATCGTCACCCCCGACGCCGGGCTCATGAACCCGAACCACTACCTCGCGGTCGCGATCGACTACCTGTTCTCGCACCGCTCCGAGTGGCCGCGCGACGCCGCGATCGGCAAGACCCTCGTGTCGTCGATGATCATCGACCGGGTCGCCGAATCGCTCGGACGCCGCCTCCTCGAAGTGCCGGTGGGCTTCAAGTGGTTCGTGCCCGGTCTGCTCGACGGCTCGGTCGCGTTCGGCGGCGAGGAGTCGGCCGGAGCATCGTTCCTCCGCAAGGACGGCACCGTCTGGTCGACCGACAAGGACGGCATCCTGCTGTGCCTGCTCGCGGCCGAGATCATCGCGGTCACCGGCAAGACGCCGTCGGAGCGGTACGCCGAGCTGGAGCAGGCCTTCGGCTCGTCGGCCTACCAGCGCGTCGACGCCCCGGCGACGCCCGCGCAGAAGGCGACGCTGGGCAAGCTCGCTCCGGATGCCGTCTCGGCGACGACCCTCGCGGGTGAGGACATCACCGCCAAGCTGTCGCACGCTCCCGGCAACGGTGCGGCGATCGGCGGCCTCAAGGTGCAGACCGAGCACGCCTGGTTCGCCGCCCGCCCCTCGGGCACGGAAGACGTCTACAAGCTGTACGCCGAGAGCCTGCGCGGCCCCGAGCACCTCGCCGAGGTGCAGGCGGAGGCTCGCGCCGTCGTGTCCGCCGCCCTCGGGGGCTGATCCCGCGCCCTTCGGGCTGCTCTTCTGCCCCCGCACGTCGCCCGTGTGGGGGCAGAAGTGCATCCGGGACCGGAACGCTTTCGTGGCGGAACGCCCGAGTGGCGGAACGCCCGCGTGGCGGACTGCCCCACGGCATCCCCTCCTTGTGCGTGCGGGGTCAATTACGCACCCGAAACGGCTGATCCCGATGCGAAAGTGGCCCCGGCTGGCGTCCGCGATGCGAAACTGACCCCGACTGGCGGGCGAAAATGCCCTCGCGTCCCCTATCTCGCCGCCCCTGCGTGTGCGGGGTCAATTACGCATCCGAGACGGCCGATCCCGGTGCGAAAGTGGCCCCGGCTGGCGGACGGAGGTGCCTTCCGGCCCTCGTGCTCGCCCCCCTGCGTGTGCGGGGTCAATTACGCACCCGAAACGGCCGATCCCGATGCGAAAGTGGCCCCGACTGGCGAGCCGGCTGCGAAAGTGGTCCCGACTGGCTGGCGGGCGGATGCTGCGGGGGCGGGGGCAACCCGGGCGGAAGGATGCGGAAGGATGCGGACGGATGCTGCGCAACAGCGAACCCCACCGCGGGCCGACGCGCGCGGAGGCGATGCGTCAGACCGAGCGGGCGAGCAGGGCTCCGGCCTCGCGCAACCAGCGGGCGGGGTCGGCGAGCGCGGCATCCGAGGATCCGGCGATCTCGGTGAGCGACGCGGATGCCGTGAACAGCGCGGTGTCGGAGTCGGCCGTGATGCGTCCGGCGGCGAGCAGGGCGGTCGCACCGGTCGTCGACGCGAGGCCGGCGATGAACGAGGGCACCTTGCCGTCTCCGGACTGACCGTCGTACGACCCCTCCCCTGTGATGACATGGTCGGCGTCGGCGATCGCGTCGGCGAGGCCGATCAGGTCCGCCACCTCGGCAGCGCCCGGGGCGAGCGTCGCGCCCCAGACGACCAGCGCACCGCCCGTGCCACCGGCGGCTCCGGTGCCCGGCAGTGCGGAGTCGAGGCCGAGCAGTTCGGCGAGGCCCGCGAGTCCGGCATCCACCTCGTCGAGCTCCGGGCCGACGAGACCCTTCTGCGGTCCGAACACGGCTGCGGCGCCCCGCGGGCCGACGAGGGGATTCGTGACGTCGGTGAGCACGCGCACCCGCGGTGCCGTGCGCAGACCGCTCAGGTCGACGGAGGCGATGTCGGCGAGACCGCGGGCTCCTCGTGCGACCGGCTCACCGGCGGCATCGAGGAATCGCGCGCCGAGGGCGGTCAGCATCCCGGTGCCGCCGTCGGTCGACGCGCTCGACCCGATGCCGACGACCAGTCGCGTGACGCCGTGGTCGAGGGCGGCGGCGATCGCCTGGCCGAATCCGGTGGTGTCGGCATCCCACGGACGCAGTTCGTCGAGCAGTTCGATGCCCGAGGTCGACGCGAGGTCGACGACGGCGGTCCCCCCGGGAGAATCCCCCGAGACGGGAAGCCGCAGCCAGCTCGTCTCCAGTGGCAGCCCCGCGGGTCCGTCGACGACGACCGGCATGCGTCGCGCTCCCGGCACTGCCGCGTCGAACGCGGCGACGGTGCCCTCGCCGCCGTCAGCCATGGGGCGGTGCACGAACGTCGCGGTCGGCTCGACCGATGACCAGCCTTCGGCGAGGGATGCCGCCGCATCCGCCGCGGTTATCGTGCCCTTGAAGCTATCCGGCGCCAGCACCACGCGGGTCATCGGGTGAGTCCGGGGGTGCTCGCCCGCACGATGACCTCGAGCGGAAGCGGAGCCTGCTGCCAGTCGGCGTCGACCGTCGCACGGAAGGCCTGATATCCGACCTCGCTGAGCGGCACGCGCACGGTGGTGAGCGCCGGGGTGACATCGCTGCTCGAGGGCACGTCATCGAAGCCGCAGACCGCGATGTCGGCACCGACCTCACGACCGGCCTCGCGGATCGCCGCCATCGCTCCGATCGCGACCACGTCGCTCATGCCGAACACGAGCGTGCCGGGTTCGACGCCGTCGGCGAGGGCCGCCGTCATCGCCTGCGCACCCGATTCGCGGCGGAAGTCGCCGCGGATCACCCGCTCGATCGCCCCGCCGTCGGTCTCGAAGCCGGCGCGGAATCCGGCGAGACGCTCGTCCGACGTCAGCACTCCCTCGGCCGCGCCGATCGCGATGGCGGAGCGGTATCCGAGAGACGCCATGCGGCGACCGAGCGCTTCGGCGCCGGCGCGGTTGTCGATCTCGACGTGGCGGTTGTCTGCGCTGCCGGCGCCGAACGTGACCACGCGTCCACCGAAGCGCGCGTACTCCGCGAGCTCGCGTGAGGTGTCGGAGTCCGTCGGCTCGTTCGTACGCGATGCGGCGAGGATCAGGCCCTGGGGTCGCTGCCCGCGCAGGGCTCGCACGATGCGCGCCTCGCGTGCCGGATCTCGTTCGGTGATCGCGATCGTCACGACCAGGCCCTGTTCGTCGGCTCCGCGGGCGACACCGGCTGCAATGAGTCCGAAGTAGGGGTCGGCGATGTCGGCGACCAGGAGTGCGATCACGGGCGAGGTTCCTCGGGCGGTCGCCTGCGCCGATGCGTTCGCCGTGTAGCCCAGTTCGGCGGCCGCCTGCTCGACGCGCTCGCGGAAGGACTCGGCCACCTTGCGCTCGGATCCGTTGAGAACACGGGATGCCGTGGCGAGCGAGACCCCGGCCTCACGGGCGACGTCATGCAGGGTCGGGGCCGCGCCCCGCGAATGCCGCGGCTGACGCACGCGGGAAGGGCTTTCCTGCTGACTCATGCCCTGAGCATACTGCGCGGTGAGGGCGATGCCGGGGAGGGTCCGGCGACCGGGCTGCGGGGGCGCATGGCTCAGAGGGAGAGGTAGGCGCGCAGCGTCGCCGCCTCGCCACCCAGCAGCGTCGGATCATCGCCGGGTACGAACTCGAGCAGCGCATCGCGGGGCGGAGTCGTCGCGGACAGCGCCTCCGCGAAGAAGCGGGTCCACAGGGCATCCCTCGCCCGCAGCGGAAGCCTCTCGTGGTCCGGCCACCACGAGAACACGTGCGCGGCGCTGACCCGGTCGGCGATCGCGCGGTACTCGTCGAGCACCGCATCGACCGTGGCACCGACCGTCGGCTGCCAGTACGAGCTGAGCGTCGGCCGAGCCACCTCGTCGAGCACCCGCAGCGTCGTCGGGGCGGTGTCGGCGAGCGTCCCGGAGTGGAACTCGAGCGCGAGCGAGATTCCCCGGGCGGCGGCCTCATCGACAGCATCCTGCAGTCGGGCGATCGTCGACGCCCAGTCCTGCGGCGACGCCTCGCCGGACCCGATCGGCCCTGCCCAGACGCGCACGCGATCGACACCGAGCGCCTCGGCGGTGTCGAGCACGGGGGTGATCGGCTCGTCGGCACCGGCACGGAAGTACGAGCCGTAGGAGCACGCGACGAGCCCGGCATCCGTCGTGAGCGTCGCGACCCTTGCGGCCTGCTCGACGTCGCCGGGCAGCACGTGCGAATCGGCTCCCCACTCGATGACCTCGAGTCGGGCGTCGGCGGCGAGGTCGACCACCTGTTCGGCGCTCAGCGACCGGAAGGTCACCGAGCAGAGTCCTGGGCGGATCTTCGTCATGACGTCATCCTCTCAATCGTTCGGCGGGGTGTCTCGGGGCTTGCGCCGTGCGCGACCGCCGCGTACAGGTGGGCGGTTCCCGGGTGGGGATCCGGTCTTCGGCGGCGTTCTGTACGTCCGGTCTTTTCCGGTCCGGTCCCGTCCGGTCCGACGAGAAGACCGCCGCACCCCCTCCCATCTGCAGGACGCGGGCACGGATGCAGGACAGAAACCGTGTTACGGCCCTGCATCCGTGCTCGAGTCCTGCACGTGCTCCGGCGAACGGTCCGGTCCGGTTCCGGCGAACGGTCCGGTCCGGTTCCGGCGAACGGTCCGGTCCGGTTCCGGTTCCCTCGGCCGGTCCGGTTCGGTCTTGTCCGGTCCGGTCCGACGAGAAGACCGCCGCACCCCGTCCCATCTGCAGGACCCAGGCACGGATGCAGGACGGAAACGGTGTCATGGCCCTGCATCCGTGCTCGAGTCCTGCAGACGGTAGAAGCGTGGCCCGCTCGCGGACGTTCGCGGCCGGTGCCCGACCGGATCCCGGTGCCCGACCCGGTTCGCCGGCCCCGACCGGAAACCCGACCCCGACCGGATCCCGGCGGCCGTCAGCGCAGATGCGGCGAGATCGCGGTGCCGAAGGTCTCGGCCGTACGACGGACGACGTGCTCGGGAGCGTCCGCCCAGATGTCGGCGTTGAAGATCTCGACCTCGATGTCACGGTCGTATCCGGTGTCGATCACGGCCCGCGTGAGCGAGCCGAAGTCGATCACGCCGTCACCCGTGTAGTGCCGCGACAGCAGCACATCGGCGGCGAGCGGGGTCTTCCAGTCGCACACCTGGTACGTCGCGATGCGCCCTTCGCGGCCGGCGCGCGTGATCTGCTCGAGCACCTGCGGATCCCACCAGATGTGGAACGTGTCCACCGCCGCGCCCACGACGTCGGCATCGAAATCGGCCGCGATGTCGAGCGCCTGCCCGAGCGTCGAGACGACCGCGCGGTCGGAGGCGTACATCGGATGCAGGGGCTCGATCGCGAGCGTCACGCCCGCCGCCTTCGCGTCGGACGCGAGCACGCCGATCGCGTCGCGCACACGCTCGCGCGCGCCGATCAGATCGCGCGATCCCACCGGGATGCCGCCGGCCACGAGCACGAGCACGGCCGTCGATCCGTCGGCGCCCGCGGCAGCGAGGGTCGCGGTCTCCTCGATCGCTCGGCGGTTGTCATCGAGCGCAGCGATGCGATCCGGCCCCTCCGGAAGGGTGAAGAAACCACCGCGGCAGTGGGTCGTGAAGCGCAGCCCCGAATCGGCGAGCATCTGCGCGGCGACGTCGAGCCCGACCTCGTTCACGGGCTCGCGCCACAGGCCGATCGCCTGGATGCCGGCATCCGCCGTCACCCGCAGCGCCGTCGCGAGATCTGCGTGCTTGATCGTGGCCTGGTTGATCGACAGGCGCGGGTCGACGGTCACAGGTCCACTCCGTTCAGGCGGAGCATCCCGTGCCAGCGCTCGCGTGCGAGTTCGGGATTCTCGAGGGCGAGCGACGCGTTCGCCAGCTCGACGATGCGGCTGAGGTGCGGAAGGCTGCGCGCCGAGTGCAGTCCGCCGACCATCTGGAACGCGGGCTGGTGCCCGTTGAGCCAGGCGAGGAAGGCGACACCGGTCTTGTAATAGAAGGTCGGCGCGGCGAACACCTGGCGGCTGAGCTCTTCGGTCGGGCCGAGGATCTCGAGGTAGAGCTCGGGGTCCCCGGCATCGAGCGCCTGGATCGCCGCGGAGGCGACCGGGGTGATGGCCGCGAACGCGCCGAGCAGCGCGTCGGAGTGCCCGTCACCCTGCCCCACGGTGTCTCCGCCGATGAGGCCGACGTAGTTGAAGTCGTCGCCGGTGAACATGCGCACACCCTGCGGCAGTCGCTCGCGCACCGAGATCTCCGACTCGGCGTTCAGGAGGCTCATCTTCACGCCGGCGACCTTGTCGGGGTTCTCGGCGATCACGTCGAGCAGCACAGCGGATGCCGTCTGCCAGTCGTCCGCGCCGAAGTACCCGGCGAGCTCGGGGTCGAAAGCCGTGCCGAGCCAGTGCAGCACGACCGGGACGGTGGCCGCCGAGAGCACCTCGCGATAGACGCGACGGTAGTCGTCGGCGTTCTCAGCGACACGGGCGAGGTGGCGAGAGGCCATGAGCACCGGGCCCGCCCCCTGCTCCTCGGTGAAGTGCAGCTGCTCCTTGTAGGCGTCGATCACCTGGTCGAGCGAGATGTGCGACTCGGCGACGTGATCGGTATTGACGCCGACCACGACCGAGCCGCCCTCCTCGCGGGCGACCTCGGCGCTGCGCGCGATGAGCTCGCGCGTCGCCGCGGCATCCAGCCCCATGTTCCGCTGAGCGGTGTCCATGGCGTCGGCGACGCCCAGACCCCACGAGTACACGTTGCGGCGGAACGCCAGAGTCGAGTCCCAGTCGATGTCGGCGGGCTGCCCCGGGGTGTTGTCGGCGTGCACCTTCGGCACGACATGGGCTGCGGCGTACGCGACGCGGCTCTGCAGCGGAGAGGCCGGACGCGTGTACTTGCCGCCTTCGCGCAGCTCGGCATCCGTCACCGCACCCGCGGCGTCGAGAAGTCGGAGAGTGGTCATGCTCAGCCCAGCGTCAGCGGGGTGAGTGCGACCTTGCGGCCTTCGGCGCTGGAGGTCAGCCCCGCCTCGGCGAACTGCACGCCGCGGGCGCCCGAGAGCAGGTCGAAGGGGTACTTCGTGCCCTCGACGAACGAGACCAGGTACTCCTCCCACTGCTGACGGAAGCCGTTGAGGAACACATCGTTGGTCGGGACGTTCTGCCAGTCGGCGTCGTAGTCGTGGCTGTCTTCGAGGTCGGGGTTCCAGACCGGCTTCGGAGTCGCGTTGCGGGGCTGGATCTTCGCGCCGAAGAGTCCGACGACCGCGGATCCGTGCGTGCCGTCGACCTGGAACTCGACGAGCTCGTCGCGGTTGACGCGCACCGTCCAGCTGGAGTTGATCTCGGCGACGATGCCGCCCTCGATCTCGAAGATGCCGTACGCGGCGTCCTCGGCGGTGGCGGTGTAGTGCTCGCCGTTCTCGTCCCAGCGGTCGGCGATGTGCACGGCGGCCTGCGCGTAGACGCTCTTGACCTCGCCGAACAGGTTCTCGAGCACGTAGTTCCAGTGCGGGAACATGTCGACGATGATGCCGCCGCCGTCTTCGGTGCGGTAGTTCCAGCTGGGGCGCTGCGCGGGCTGCCAGTCACCCTCGAAGACCCAGTACCCGAACTCGCCGCGCACCGAGAGGATGCGGCCGAAGAAACCGGAGTCGATGAGGCGCTTGAGCTTCTGCAGGCCCGGCAGGTAGAGCTTGTCGTGTACGACGCCGGTCTTGACGCCGGCCTCGTCCGCGAGACGCGCGAGCTCGAGAGCCTCGTCGAGCGACTCGGCGGTCGGCTTCTCGGTGTAGATCGCCTTGCCGGCCGCGATCGCCTTGCGCAGGGCCGAGGCGCGGGCCTTGGTCACGAGGAAATCGGCGTAGATCTCCCACTTCGGGTCCGCGAGCGCTGCGTCGAGGTCGGTCGTGTAGTCGTCGATGCCGTGCTTCGCGGCGAGCTCGGCGAGCTTGGCCTCGTTGCGGCCGACAAGCAGCGGCTTGACCGTGATGCGGGATCCGTCGGGCAGCTCGATGCCGCCCTGGTCGCGGATCGCGAGGATCGACCGCACGAGGTGCTGCCGGTAGCCCATGCGCCCGGAGACGCCGTTCATGATGATCCCGATCTCGCGGGTTGTCGTCTGCGACATTGCTGGTCCGTTCTGTGGGAAGCCGGTGCGCCGGTCGCCCGATATGGGTAAGCGCTTTCCGTCAGCATGCCACGACTCCGTCGGGCGCGCAAGCGGCGGGTGGAAACCGCTATCCGGGTTCGCGGGGCGGTGGCGCGGCCGCCTCTGCCGCGTGAGTGGTCACAAACACATCTGAAGGGCGCGATTCACGTGCGTTTCTGGCCACGCACCGTAGGGGGCGCCCAGCGCGGGCGGGCGGGGCGCGGGGGCGGGCCGGCGCGGCTCAGCGGGTGCTGGAGCGTTCGACCAGAAGCGTCGGCACGACGACAGCGGATGCCGCACCGTCCGCGGCACCCTCGATCTCGGCGACGAGCAGGCCGACCGCCCGGTGGGCGAGGGCGGTGAAATCCTGACGGATCGTCGTCAGCGGTGGGCGGTAGTTGGCAGCATCCGGCACGTCGTCGAAGCCGATGACGCTGACGTCCTCGGGAACCCGCCGCCCCGACTCGGCGAGCGCACGGAGGAGCCCGAGCGCCATCTGGTCGTTGGCGCAGAAGACGGCGGATGCTGCTCGCAGCGCCTCGCCCGCGGCGAACCCTGCCTCGGCGGTCCAGTCGCCGCGGACGACCTCGGTCGCCTCGACCCCGACCTCCGCGAGCGCCTTCCGCCATCCGCGCTCGCGCTCGGCGGCCGCGAACGAGTCGGCAGGCCCGGCGAGGTGGTGCACCGTCTCGTGTCCGAGGCCCAGCAGGTGAGCGGTCGCCGCAGCGGCGCCTCCGACATGGTCGCTGTGCACGACCGCGAGATCCGCAGACCCCGGGGCGTCGACGACCACGAGGCGCAGTCCCGGCGGCCGATCGGCTGCGGGTACCAGCGCCGACGCCTCGTTCAGCACGATCGCGCCGTCGACCTCCTGCTCGGCCAGGCGCTCGAAGGCGTCGGCCACGCTGTCGCCCGCGGTGACGAGGGTGAGGGCGTAGCCGCGTTCGGCCGCGGCCTCGGCGGTGGCCTGCAGCATCCGCGAGTTGCCGACCGTCGCGAGAGTGGTGACGACGAGTCCGATGGTCTGCGAGCGTCCGGTGCGCAGAGCGCGCGCTGCGCGGTGGGGGCGGTAGCCGAGCTCGGCCATCGCGGCTTCGACGCGCCGGCGGGTCGCGGGGTCGACGCGAGGGCTGTCGTTGACGACGCGCGACACGGTCTGACCCGAGACGCCGGCGCGGGAGGCGACCATCGCCATCGAGACACGACCGGACGGGGCCTGGCGGCGGCGCGGGCGCGCGGCGCCGCGACGCAGATCATCGTCGCGCAGCAGCTCGTCGTCCACGGGCACCCTCTCTACGCGCTCACAACTCCGGAATGTTGACGTTACCACGGCGCTGGGCGTACCATGTTTACGTGAACACGCCCGAACCTCCTGAGTTGCGAACCGAGACCCTCTCCGCCGGCATCGTCAAGCGCGCGACGACGCTCGCCGACGGCCGCGAACTGATCTACTTCGATGATCCCGACACGACGCTCGGCGCCGACCGCGCCGTCGACAGCCGCACGCTCGACGCCCGCGGCGAGACCGCCACGATGCGCCTCGATGTGCTGACCGGCGACTGGATCACGGTCGCCGCCAACCGGCAGAACCGCGTGATGATGCCGAGCGCCGACGCCGATCCTCTCGCTCCGCAGTCGCCGACCAACCCCTCGGAGGTGCCGTCGCTCTACGACGTCGCCGTGTTCGAGAACCGCTCGCCCGCCTTCGGCCCCGCCCTCGCCGAGGCGACCGGCACCGCTCCTGAGGCGAGCAACCCTCCCCGCGGGCTCGACGATCTCGCCGCCCTCGGACTCGGCCGCACCCGCACCTCGGTCGGACGCTGCGAGGTCGTGTGCTTCAGCCCCGAGCACACCGGCTCGTTCGGCACCCAGTCGGTGACGCGCGCCCGCACGGTGATCGAGGCCTGGGCCGACCGCACCGCCGCCCTGTCGAAGCTGCCGGGCATCCAGCAGATCTTCCCGTTCGAGAACCGCGGCGAGGCCATCGGCGTCACGCTCCCCCACCCCCACGGCCAGATCTACGCCTACCCCTACGTGACGCCGCGCACCACGCGCCTGCTCGACTCGATCGACCGCACCGCGCCCGACCTGTTCCAGCACATCCTCGAGTCCGAGCAGGCGTCCGAGAGGGTCGTCTTCCGCGGGGAGCACTGGACGGCATTCGTGCCCTTCGCCGCCCGCTGGCCGCTGGAGGTGCACCTCATGCCGCACCGCCACGTTCCGGACTTCGCCGAGACGACGGATGCCGAACGCGACGAGCTCGCGCCCCTCTACCTGCGACTGCTCCGCGGTGTCGACGCGCTCTACGACACCCCGACGCCCTACATCGCCGCCTGGCACCAGGCCCCGGTGAACGTCGGCCGAGACAGCGTGCGCCTGCACCTGCAGCTGACCAGCCCCCGCCGGGCGGCCGACAAGCTCAAGTTCCTCGCGGGATCCGAGGCCGCGATGTGGGCCTGGGCCGCCGAGGTCACCCCCGAGCAGGGTGCGGCCCGCATCCGCGAGGCCATCGCGAAGGCCGACGCCGCACACACCGCATCCGCAGACCAGAACGCAGACGAGGCATCCGCATGACCACCACCCAGGACGCCGCGCGCGCACTCTTCACCGACCTCACCGGTCGCACCCCCGAAGGCGTCTGGTCGGCGCCGGGGCGCGTGAACCTGATCGGCGAGCACACCGACTACAACGACGGATTCGTGCTGCCCTTCGCCATCCCGCATCGCACAGTCGCCGCCGTGGGAATCCGCGACGACCGCCGCATCCGCGTCGCCTCGACCTTCGCCGACGAGCCGGTCGAGGTCTCCCTCGACGACCTCGACGAGCTGTTCCCGACCCCGACCGGCACCGCGCCGCGCGTGCCCGAGTGGGCCGCCTACCCCCTCGGCGTCGCGTGGGCGCTGCGCCAGGCCGACGGTGTCGCTCCCTCCGCGGCCACCGGTTCAGGGCTCGACATCGCCATCGCGTCCGACGTGCCCGTGGGCGCGGGGCTCTCGTCGTCGGCGGCGATCGAGGGTGCCACGGCATCCGCGCTCAACGACCTCTGGGCCGCCGGGCTCGACCGCGTCGCCCTCGCCCGCGTCGGTCGGAAGGCCGAGAACGAGGCGGTCGGCGCCCCGACCGGCATCATGGACCAGATGGCGTCGATGCTCGGCGAGCCGGATGCCGCGATCTTCCTCGACTGCCGCTCGCTCGATGCGAACCTCGTGCAGGTCGGCATCGCCGAGGCCGGCCTCGCGATCCTCGTGATGGACACCCGGGTCAAGCACGCGCACTCCACGGGCGGATACGGCGAGCGCCGTGCGGCCTGCGAGCGCGGTGCCGCGATCATGGGCGTGCCGAGTCTGCGCGACGTCTCGGTCGACGACCTGCCCCGCGCCGAGGAGCTCATGGACGACGTGACGTTCCGCCGCGTGCGGCACGTGGTCACCGAGAACCAGCGCGTGCTCGACACCGTCGTGGTGCTGCGCGAAGACGGTGCCCGTGCGATCGGCGACCTGCTCGTGGCCTCGCACGCCTCGATGCGCGATGACTTCGAGATCTCGGTCCCCGAGCTCGACACGGCGGTCGAGACGGCCATCGCGGCCGGCGCACTCGGTGCTCGCATGACCGGCGGAGGCTTCGGCGGTGCGGCGATCGCGCTGATCGAGCAGGACTCGGTGCAGCAGGTGACGGATGCCGTGTCGGCGGCGTTCGCCGCATCCGGTTTCACCTCCCCCGTGATCTTCACCGTCACGCCGTCGGCCGGGGCGCATCGCGACGCGTGACCGCTGCCCGCTCGGCCACGTCGTGAACTCGCGGCTTCAGAGTCCGCCGATCGCGACCTGAGATACTGAACACTTCCCCACCCTGAGGAGCACAATGTCCTGGATCGTGACCGGCGGCGCCGGCTACATCGGCTCGCACGTCGTTCGCGCACTGGCGGATGCCGGGCTCACGCCCGTCGTCCTCGACGACCTCTCGAGCGGCGTCGCATCGTTCGTGCCCGAAGGCGTTGCTTTCGTGCAGGGCAGCATCCTCGACCGTGAACTGGTCGAGAAGGCGCTGCGCGATCACGACGCCGAGGGTGTCATCCACGTCGCCGGATACAAGTACGCCGGCGTCTCGGTGCAGCGTCCGCTGCACACCTACGCGCAGAACGTCGAGGGCACTCGGGTGATCCTCGAGGCGATGGATGCCGCGGGCGTCACCAACATCGTGTTCTCGTCGTCGGCGGCCGTGTTCGGCACGCCCGATGTGGCGCTCGTCGTCGAGGAGACCGCCAAGAAGCCGGCGAGCCCCTACGGCGAGTCCAAGCTCATCGGCGAGTGGCTGCTCCGTGACCAGGCGATCGCGACCGCCGACTCCGACAAGCCGCTGCGTCACACCTCGCTGCGCTACTTCAACGTGGTCGGCTCGGCCGACCCGTCGGTCTATGACGTGAGCCCGCACAACCTCTTCCCGATCGTGTTCGAGAAGCTCATCGCCGGCGAGACCCCCCGCATCAACGGCGACGACTACGACACCGAGGACGGCACCAACGTGCGCGACTACGTGCACGTCGGCGACATCGCCGCCGCCCACGTCGCGGCAGCGAAGCGTCTCGCCGGTGGCGAGCCGATCGAGGCCGCGTACAACCTCGGCTCGGGCGACGGCCTCAGCGTGAAGCAGATCATGGACGCGGTCGCGCGCGTCACGGGCATCGACTTCACCCCTGAGATCGGCCCTCGGCGTCCGGGAGACCCCGACCGCATCGTCGCGACCGGCGAGCTCGCCGCGCGTGACCTCGACTGGAAGATGCGATACACGGTCGACGAGATGGTGCGCACGGGCTGGGAGGCCCGTCAGGCCGCGTCCTGACGTCGGTCAGAGGTCGCGCGTGCGGATCGGGTAGAGCCAGAAGCACAGCCACGCGAGGGCGGCGAAGACGAGCGGGACCACCGCGACCATGACGCGGATCCCGCCATCGACGGCCTCCGGCTGCGCATCGCCGAGCGAGGCGTCGAAGCCGGATGCCGTGAGCACCACCGCCGCCACGACGGCCTGCAGCACGACCGAGCCGCGCACGACGAAGCCGTTCACCCCGAAGTACGCGCCCTCGCGTCGATGACCGGTGCGTGTGGCGTCCTCGTCGATGATCTGGGCGAGCACGACCTCGAGCAGCTGCAGCAGACCGCCGACGCCGACGCCCACCGCGACGCCGATGAGCGCTGCGGCGAGCACGGTCGACGGCAGCAGGTAGCCGAGCACGGAGATCCCGAACACGGCGACGCTCCACAGCAGCGCTGCGCGGGGCGAGGTGCGGCGCACGATCGCGCTCCACAGCACGATCGACGGGATGGCTGTGACGAAGATCGCCCCCAGCAGCAGGCTCGCCTCTCCCTCGGCGGCGCCCAGCGAGTAGCGCACGTAGAACGGCAGCGCCGCGAGGATGACGGCGATCGAGGTCTGGATGAACAGCGAGCCGAGCACGTAGGGCACGAACGCCCGGTTCGCGAACGTGTACTTCAGCTGGTCGCCCCAGCGCATCGCCTCGGATGCGGCCTCGGGCACTCGACGCTCGATCATGCCGCCGAAGAACGACCAGACGAGCAGCACGAGGCAGACGGCCGAGAGCACGAGGGCCATTCCCGGCCAGCCGATCGAGTCGTACAGCGCAGGGGCACCCGCGGTGCCGAGCACCATGCCGAGGATCGCGAAGATCTGCCGGGGCACGTTGCCGCGCGCCCGCTCGTCGGTGGTGCGGAAGATCTCGGGGAACAGTGCCGAGATGTTCAGCACGACCACGACGAAGGCGATGTCGTACACCGCCACCACGATCAGGAACCAGACGATCAGCCCGGCGGTCGGCAGCTCCGGCGGCATCCACACCAGCGCAAAGGCGACCACGAGCGGCACGATGCCGAGACCGATCCACGGGATGCGGCGGCCCCACGGCGTGCGGATGCGGTCGGACAGCGCCCCGACGACCGGGTTGAGCACCGCGTTCAGCACGCCGTGCGCGATCATCGCCGCGGCCACCCATGCTGGCGCGACTCCGAGGTGGGTGACGTAGAAGTAGACGACGAACGCCGAGAACGTCTGCGCCATGAGCTGGGTCGGGAACCCCGATACTCCGAACGCGATGGCCTGAGCCCTCGTGGGGGCGGCGTCGAGTCGTCGGTCGCGCAGCCGCGTCGTCAGCGAGGTCATGCGCGTCGGCTCCGCTGCAGATCGCGCAGATCGCGCCATCCGAGCCGCACCAGTCCCTCGTCGTCGAACACCTGCAGCACCTCGGGGTCGGAGAGCAGGCGAAGCTCGTGCCCGCGTTTGGCCGCACCGAAGTCGACGGCCGCGCGCAGCTCGTCGTCGTCGACCATCGGATGCAGGTAGATCTCGGTCACTCCGGCCGGAACCGCGCGCAGCAGCGCGATGAACCCGTCGCGCACTTGTTCGTACGACTCGTCCGGAGCCTCTTCGAACGGGTGGCTCCACAGCCGATCGATGATCTCGACGCCGAGCGCATCGGCGGCGGCCGAGGCCTCGGCGAGCTTCGCCTGCAGGGCGGCGTCGTCGCCGGTCCCGTCCATGCTGCGCGGCAGCCGGAACGGCAGGCCGTTGCGGGCGGCGAGCTCGAACACCGGGCCGAGAAAGTCCCGCCCGGTCAGCAGACCGTAGACAGACCCCATGTGGTTGTCGAGATGCGTCACGTCGACCCCGGCATCCAGCGCCGTCTGCAGCTGTGCGGCGATCTCGGCGGTGACGTCGTCTACCGACGCGAGCTCTTCGATCGCGAGAACGCCGGCGGGAAAGTACCCCGCGTCGTCGACGAGGGTGGTGTCGGTGCCGGTGAGGGGCCGCCAGCGGTAGTCGGTCCACTCGCTCGTGAGCACGAGGTGCGCGCCGACGTCGAGGTCGGCGCGCGAGGCCGCGAAAGCGAGCGCCTCGGGTGCCCACGCGCACGGCACCATGAGCGTCGTCGAGTCGATGTGCCCCGCATCGAGCAGCTGCATGATCGCCGTGTTGGCCGCGTGGCACATGCCGAAGTCGTCGGCGTTGATGATCACGCCCCTGGCTCCCGGCGCGAGGCCGAGGCGATCCGCGAGGTCCGAGGTCATCGCCGACTCCTGTCCGATGCGGGAAGCAACCGCGAGAAAACGGTCGCGCGAAGAGCGGATGCCGCCTCACCGACTGCGCCGACCAGCGGCGCCTCCGGGCCGAACGACGAGACGAGGAGGGTGAGCGGGAGCTGCGGGGCGAGCTCTTCGGCGAAGGCGACCGCTGCTCGGGCCAGCGCCGGGTGGGCGGCCGTGCCGCTGAGGAGGAACGCCTCGGGGTCGAGCACGAGCGCGATGCTGCCCGCGATCAGGGTGAGCCTGCGTCCCATCTCGGCGGCCATGGCGAGTGCGGCCGGATCGCCGGCGGAGGCGGCGTCGAGATGCTGGTCGATCGTCTCGTCCGGGTCACGCCCGTTCGCCAGGGCGAGGTCGCGCACGACGGCGTCACCGAGCACGGGAGCGCCGATCGGCAGCGGACTCTGCGGCAGATACATGACCTCGCCGGCCACGCCCGAGAAGCCCCGGTGCAGGGAGCCGTCGATCACGATGCCGGCGCCGAGTCCGTCGTCGAGGAGCAGCAGCGCGAAGCTGCTGAGCGCCGCGCCGGCGCCCTCGGAGAGCTCGGCGAGCGCCGCGAGATTGACGTCGTTCTCCACCCGCACCGGGCAGCCGAGGCGCGTCGACAGGGCGTTCTTGAACGCGCCGCCGTCGGGACCCTGATCATCGCGGATGCCGCCGTCGGCGGTGACGATGCCCGGGATGCCGACGACCGCGAGCAGCAGCGGACCGGCCACGGCCCTCTGACAGGCGTCGATGAGCCCGGCGATGTGCTGCACGCGGTCCCCGCGCACGGGGAAGGCGGCGTGGCTCTCGGCCCGCACGGCTCCGGTCGGGTCGACCAGCGCGACGTGGGCGGCGTGGGCGTCGACGTGCACTGCGGCAGCGAGTCCGAGATGTGGATGCAGCGAGACGCGCCCTGCTGCCGGTCCCCGCGTGTCACGGTCGACGCCCGCAGCGGCGACCGCCGACGATGATTCGAGCATCCGCAGCACCTGCGTCACCGCAGTGCGAGAGAGACCGGTCTCGGCGACCAGTTCGGCGCGGGTGAGCGGGCCTCGGCGCGCGAGCGTCTCGAGGATCGCGCGGCCGTTGAGTGTTCGGAGCAGGGTCTGGGGCCCCGCAAGTGGTCGTGCCAAGTTGATCCCCCCGGATTCGACGTCCGCCCCAGCTTGACACATCGCGTCATACGTGTCGAGAGATCCGGACCCTGATCCGCGTCATGATCCACGGCCGTGCGCGTCTTGCTTCAGGGAGCCACCGCGGCCCCGTACGACCACAGGGAGGAGGCATCTGATGCGACCGACCATCCCGCACCGGCTCGACCGACGTCCGTCGTCGCGCATCGACACTCCGACCCCGGCCGTGTACCCCTATGAGGTGACGGCCCTGCTGGAGCGCGGGTGGTGGGTGCTGCACGTCGCCGACCTCGACGTGCGCGGCGTCGCCGCGACGCTCGCCGAGGTCAGATCGGCCGCAGAGCTGCTGCTCGCGCGAGCGCTCGATGCCCCCGTCGGCAGTGTGCCGATGACGATCTCGGTGGTGCGGTTCACGCGAGGGTCGCTCATCCGCTCGCGCTGGTAGCCCGAGACCCGCCGTCAGTCCAGCGCGGACATCACGTGCTTGATGCGCGTGTAGTCGTCGAAGCCGTACTGCGAGAGGTCTTTGCCGTAGCCCGAGTGCTTGAAACCGCCGTGAGGCATGTCCGAGACGAACGGGATGTGGGTGTTGATCCACACGCAGCCGAAGTCGAGGTCGCGCGAGAAGCGCATCGCGCGGGCATGATCGGCGGTCCACACCGACGATGCGAGGGCGTAGGGCACGTCGTTCGCCATCTCGAGCGCCTGCTCCTCGGTCTCGAACGACTGCACGGTCAGCACCGGGCCGAAGATCTCGCCCTGCACGGCCTCGTCGTCCTGATGCAGACCCGACACGATGGTCGCCTCGAAGAAGTAGCCCTTCTCACCCTGACGCGCACCGCCGGTCTCGATCGTGGCGTGTGCAGGCAGGCGGTCGACGAAGCCCTGCACCTGAGCGAGCTGGGCAGCGCTGCTGAGGGGACCGTAGAGCACGCCCTCCTCGTGCGGGGCGCCCGTGCGGGCATCCGTCTTCGCCTTCTCGACCAGCGCGGCGACGAACTCGTCGTGCACAGACGAGTGCACGAGCACGCGGGTGGCCGCGGTGCAGTCCTGTCCGGCGTTGAAGAACGCGCCGGTGACGATGCCGGATGCCGCCTTGTCGAGGTTCGCATCGGGGAAGACGATCGCGGGCGCCTTGCCGCCGAGCTCGAGGTGCACCCGCTTGACGTCGTTCGCCGCCGAGCGTGCGACGGCCATCCCGGCGCGCACGGATCCGGTGATGGCGACCATCTGCGGCGTCGGATGCTCGACCAGTGCCACGCCGGTGTCGCGGTCGCCGAGCACGACGTTGAGCGTGCCGGCCGGCGTGTGCAGCGCGACGATCTCGGCGAGCAGCAGGGTGGTCAGGGGCGTCGACTCGGCGGGCTTCAGCACCACCGTGTTGCCTGCGGCGAGCGCCGGGGCGATCTTCCACACCGCCATGTTCAGCGGATAGTTCCAGGGGGTGACCTGTCCGATCACGCCGATCGGCTCGCGGCGCACGAACGAGGTGTGGCCGGCGAGGTACTCCCCCGCCGCGCGTCCTTCGAGACTGCGGGCGGCTCCGGCGAAGAAGCGCAGCTGGTCGATCGACTGCAGGATCTCGTCGGCCACGAGGCTGGCTCGCGGCTTGCCGGTGTCCTTCGACTCGAGGTCGGCGAACTCCTCGGCGCGGCTCTGCATCTCATCGGCGATGCGGAACAGCGCGAGCTGGCGATCGGCGGGAGTGGTGTCGCGCCAGATCGGGAACGCGGCGGATGCGGCGGCATAAGCGGCGTCCACGTCGGAGGCGTCCGAGACCGGCAGCTCGCCGTAGGCCTCCTCGGTCACCGGGTCGATCAACGGCATCCGCTTCTGTCCGCTCACGGGAACGTACTGCCCGCCGATGAAGTTCTGTAGGAGTTCTGTGGCCATGCTCGCCATGCTAGCGATCGGATCACGAATACAGAAGAGTGAAGTGATCTTAACGATGGAATCAGTTGCCAGGGAGCGCCGATCCTGTCAATATCGACACATGAGCACCACGCCGAAGCAGCCCGTGTTGGACGACATCTCGAAGCGGATCGTCGAGTTGCTGCAGGAGGACGGTCGACGACCCTATGCCGAGATCGGCCGAGAGGTGGGGCTCAGCGAGGCGGCGGCGCGTCAGCGCGTGCAGCGCATGACCGAGGCGGGCATCATCCAGATCGTCGCGGTGACCGACCCGATGCAGCTCGGCTTCAACCGCATGTCGATGATCGGCATCCGCGTCACGGGCGACCCGCGACTGATCGCCGAGGAGCTGACGAAGATCACCGAACTCGCGTACGTCGTCGTCACGCTCGGCACGTTCGACATCCTCGTCGAGGCGGTGTGCGAGAGCGACAGCCACCTGCTCGATCTGATCGCGACCCGCATCCGTACGATCCCCGGCATCACGCACACCGAGAGCCTGCTCTACGCAGGGCTCTACAAAGACCTCTACAACTGGGGCACGCGCTGAGGCGCGGGTCCGGAACCAGGAGAACACCATGGGAACCACGGTCTTCGAACGTCGCCGCCCCGCGGATGCCGTGATCGATGCCTCGCTGCGCGACACCGCGTTCAGCGTGTTCTGGCTCGATGACGTCGAGCGTGTCTCGCACCCCGCACTCACCGAGAGCATCACGGCCGACCTCGCCATCGTCGGCGGCGGCTACGCCGGTCTCTGGACGGCCGTGCGCGCCAAGGAGCGCGATCCCGAGCGTCGCGTCGTGCTGCTGGAGGCGTCCCGCATCGCGTGGGCGGCATCCGGCCGCAACGGCGGGTTCTGCGAGGCGAGCCTCACGCACGGACACGAGAACGGCCTCACGCGCTGGCCCGACGAGATCGACCGCCTGGAAGAGCTGGGGATCGAGAACCTCCACGGCATCGAAGAGACCGTGAAGCGGTACGGCATGGATGTCGACTTCGAGCGCACCGGCCAGCTGGCCGTCGCCGTCGAGCCGCACCAGGTGGAGTGGCTGCGCGAGGAGGAGGGATTCCTCGACCGCGAGGCCATGCAGGCCGAGGTGCATTCCGACACGTTCCTCGCCGGCGCCTGGGAGCGCGATGCCTGTGCGCTCGTGCACCCCGCCAAGCTCGGTCTCGAGCTGGCGCGCGTCGCGGTCGAGCTCGGGGTCGAGATCTACGAGCAGTCGCTCGTGCGCGAGGTCATCGGCGACGGATCGAGCGCGATCACGCTCGTCACACGTGACGGCGGGCAGGTGCGAGCGGATGCCGTGGCTCTCGCCACGAACGTCTTCCCCTCGCTGCTCAAGCGCAACCGCCTGATGACGGTTCCCGTCTACGACTACGTGCTCATGACCGAGCCGCTGACCGACGAGCAGCTGGCGTCGATCGGATGGTCGAACCGCCAGGGCCTGGCCGACAGCGCCAACCAGTTCCACTACTACCGCCTCACCGCCGACAATCGCATCCTGTTCGGCGGATACGACGCGGTCTACCATTTCGGCGGCAAGGTGCGACCCGAATACGAGGATCGCGCCGAGAGCCACCGCAAGCTCGCGTCGCACTTCTTCACGACGTTCCCGCAGCTCGAAGGGCTGCGCTTCACGCACCGCTGGGCCGGAGCGATCGACTCGTCGAGCCGCTTCTGCGCGTTCTTCGGCACCGCCCGCAAAGGACGCGTCACCTACGCCACCGGATTCACCGGCCTGGGCGTCGGCGCCGCGCGCTTCGCCGCCGACGTCATGCTCGACAAGCTGTCGGGCGAGCCGACCGAACGCACCGAGCTCGCGATGGTGCGCGAGAAGCCGATCCCCTTCCCGCCCGAGCCCGTCGCCTCGATCGGCGTCAACCTCGTGCGAGCCGCGATGAACCGGGCCGACCACAACGAGGGCAAGCGCAACCTGTTCCTCAAGACGCTGGATGCCGTCGGCATGGGATTCGACTCGTGAGCGAGCTCGCGCCGGGCGAGCTCGCGCCGGGAACCGGAGTGGATGCCGCGGCGCTGCCGCTGATGCACGAACCGCTGCCCGTGGAGGACGTGCTCATCGGTCGCCCGACGACGGCGGCGCAGGCGTTGGGGACTCTGGGTGAGGTCGAGATCGGCATCTGGGAGATGACGCCCGGCACGGCATCGGACACCGAGGTCGACGAGGTGTTCGTCGTGCTGACCGGTCAGGCGCGGATCGAGTTCGTCGACCCCCCGCTGCCCGCCGTCGAGGTCGGCCCCGGGTCGGTCGTGCGCCTCGCCGCGGGGCAGCGCACCGCGTGGACGGTCACCGAGACGCTGCGCAAGATCTACATCGCCTGACGGGCGGCATCGACGGCGACCGCCTGGATGCCGCGCATGAGTGTGTGCCTTCCGTCGGCGAGCTCGTTCCGATCACCAATTCCTCGGTGGATGTTCGGCGCGGCCGTCGATAGTGTCATGGGCAAAGCACAAAGGGGGGCATCGTGTCTCAGACCGCGAGGCGGGACGCGCCGACGACAGAGTCCGCAGTGCCGGGCATGGAGATCATCGCTCGCGTTCGGCGCCTGGTCGTGGTCGCCCTGGTCGCCGCTCTGGGCTACTCGACGTTCATGACGAGCGGCAAGGGATACTGCCCAGGAGGCGTCGCAGCGGACGGCGGTTTCATCGATGCAGCCGGCAAGGCGACCGAGACCGCGCCGACGTGCGTGGATCTCGCTCTGCAGCCCAGCCCGTTGATCCTCTTCGCATTCGCCGCGATCGCATTGGCGGCGATCACCGCGGTGCTGCGCCGCGCGCAAGACATCCCCTCAGCAATCCGATACCTCGATCGGGCCGCTGCTGCCGTTGCGATCCTCGCCGTCGTCTCGGTCGCGATCAGCCAGATCTGGTTCGCGATGATCCCGATCACCGAGTGGGACGGAACAGGGACGTTCTTCTACCCTTTCCCCTTCGGATCCGTGGAGCTCACGACCGAACCGATGTCCTCTGGTCAGGCAATGCTCGTCGAGCTGGCGACGGAGCATGCTCAGAACGCTCACCTATGATCTCTGCATGCGTCGACCTTGGCTGTTCAGTGGTTCTCTGGTGGCGGCCCTGTTGGCGATGACCGGCTGCGGCCTCATGCCGCCGGCGAGCGGTCCCGATCGCTCCGAAACCGTGCCTGTGCCGGGTGGCACGTGCGAGATCGAATGGTGGCTCAGCCCCGCGGTCGATGATCCGCCCGCCGAGGCCAGCAGCATCGCCGCCAAAGCTCTCGATGATGCGACGGTCAGCGAGTCTCAGTGGTCGGAGTGGTATTCACTCCTCGACGATGATCCTGACCTCGACTCCGTTCCCGAGATCAGGCTCCGAGGGTCCGCCTACTTGGAATCCGTGCGGGAGGACGTGCGGGCCGCTCTGGAAGAAGCGGGCTACCCCGATATCGAGCGAGTCATCGAGGTATATTCGCACCTGTCCTGCTCGTGATGCGTTCGTGAAAGAGAGCGGCGATGAGTGAGCGCACCCTCACGGCATCCCGGCACCCGCGGATGCTGCAGACAGCGGCGACAGTGGCAGTGGCCGCAGCGACGATCGCGGTGATCGGCGTGGCCGTGGTCGATTCCGCATCCGGTGGCGATGCTCAGCTGCTGCTCGGCACCTTGCCGTCACGACACATCATCGGAGCATCCACGATCCTCGCGTTCATCGCGATCAGCTACATGCTCTGCACCGTCTCGGCGCCGTCCGGCTGGCTCGGACTGATCGTGATCGGGCGACTGCTGTCGATCGGCGGAACCGTGGTGGCAGTGTTCTGGGGGTTTCTGACCACGCCGTGGCCCGTCACCCCCTTGCTGGTCGACGGGTGCGAATCGGGATACGTCGTCGAAGAGAGGTCCTTCCTCTTCCTGTCATCGATAGACGTGCTCGAGCAGGATGGGCTGCTCGCCACCCCTGTCCTGCACACGAGCGCGGACGACGGCCATCAGCCGTTCACCGCCGGCGACTACGGCACGCGGATCGCCGACGGGCAGATCGCCGGATGGTTCGCCCTCGAGCCCGGATCGGCCGCGAGGCTGACCAGGTTCGAGCTACCGCTGCTGCAGTCGCCGAACTGCCAGTAGCTGTCGCTGCCGACGCCCGTGACTGCGCTCGCGCCCGCCACGTGCCACTATGGGGCCGTGCGGATCGTCGGCAGTGCCTCCCTGACCATCGCCGCGACGCTCATCGGACTTTTCGGGGCTCTCATGCTCGGCTTAGCCGGCCTCAGCTTGGCGGGCCCCGGCCTCAGCTGGGGAGGCCCCGGCGTCACGGTCATCGAGTACGCCGATTCGGACGACACCGAGCGGGCGATCGGTATCGGGATGGGCATCATCGCGCTTGTGGTCTGGCTCGTGCTGCTGCTGTCGGCCGTGCTGGTGGGGCTAGGCGGCGTGCATCCGAAGCGCGAGCGACGTGCCACGGTATGGAGCATCGTGGGGCTCAGCACGGTCCTCGTGATGGGGGCGCTGATCGCCGTGCTGGCTACGCCGCCTCCCCTGTACCACTAACCCGCTCGACGCCCCTGAAGCCTGCCGACAGCGAACACCGCGGCGCCGATGAGGGCGATACCCAGCGCGGTCACCATCACCGCGGCGTCATTCGGCAGCATGGCGCACCCCACGGACGTGTCCTCATAGGGACAGCTTCTCCACGGCTGGAAGAAGAACAGTACTGCTGTCGCGGCACCCGACAGGGCCACTGAAGCGCCGATGAAGGCCATCGATCTCGATGCGCGTTGAGTCACGGACCTGCTCGCCGCCGACCATGAGGAGACCCGATGACCTCGCACGATGAACTCCCCCGACCCGACCTCGAGTTCGCCTTCGACGTCACCGTCGACCTCGGCCCGCTCGAAGATCACCACGCCACGAGCGTCGGTCATCGCCGTGTCGTGCCGATCCTCGGCGGGCGCATCACGGGCGCCGTCGAGGCCGAGATCCTGGCCGGCGGAGCGGACTGGCAGATCGTGCGACCCGACGGGACGATCGAGATCGACGGCCGCTACTCGGCACGGACCGACGGAGGCGACCTGCTGCTGCTGCACGCGAAGGGACTCCGCACAGGCACTCCCGACGTGCTCGAGCAGCTGCGACGCGGTGAGGACGTCGACCCGGGCGCGTACTACTTCCGCACGACCGTGCAGATCGAGACGGCCGCGCCGGCACTCGCCCACCTGCAGCGAACCCTGTTCCTCTCGGCCGCTCAGAGGCAGGCGGATGCCGTGCGCTACTGCGCCTACCGGGTGAGCTGAGCCCCGCAGCCGCGCACGGGCCCGGCTCGGGCCCGTCGAGGCGTGTCAGACCAGCGCACGCACCGACGCGTACGCATCGGCGACGTCGCGGGTGGGCAGGTCGTACACCCGCACGATCCCGGCATCCCCCTGGTGCTCCGGCCAGCCGGGACCACCCGCGGCGAGGAACGCGACGGCGGCACCGTGCAGCTCGTCGGCGAGTTCCTGCGGCGGATTCGGTCCGGCGAGCGCCTCCATCGAGGGGCCGTCGAGGCAGTCGAAGAAGAACGGCACGTCGAGGCAGTGCTCCGCGAAGCCGAAATGCCCTGACGGCCACGAGAACCGGTAGAGCCAGGTGGGCGCGTCGCCCCGGGCGGCTGCGATGCGGGGAACTCCGCTGCGGAACATCCGATCGGTGAGGACGCGACCGGCGAGGCGGGCCTTGCCGAGACGGGCGACGTCGGCGTTCGCGGCGAGATAGTCCGCGCGGATCGTCTTGCGCAGGCCCAGCCGGGTCAAGAGGACGCCCTGCGGCACCCAGCGCAGCGCCCTCGCGGCGCTGCCGGTGAACGCCATGGTGAACTCGTCGTCGGCTGCGCCGATCACGAGCGGCTTGTCGGCACCGACGCCGGCACGCAGAGAGTCAGGGGTCGGACGTACGAGAAGGTCGCCGTCGATCGCGGGACCGAGCGGAAGCCCCTCATCGATCATGCTGGTCATCGACGACGGACCGAGCTGGGTGGCCTTCTTCTGCAGCGCGAGCAGACGCTCTTCCGCGACCGAAGAGAATCCGGCCACGGTGGGGTCGACGCTCGCCGCCGCAGCGAGCGCCCGCCCGAATGCCTCGGCTCGCGGTGCCGCGACATCGCCGAGCGCTCCCGAGATCGCATAGACGCCGTGGAACAGGTGCTGCGCCTTCTCCATGCCGAGCAGGGTCAGCACGGCGCCGCCGCCCGCGGACTGCCCGGCGATCGTCACCCGCTCGGGGTCTCCGCCGAATGCGTCGATGTTCTGCTGCACCCATTCGAGAGCGAGCAGCCAGTCGCGCACGCCACGGTTCGACGGGGCGTCCTCGATCCAGCCGAATCCGTCGAAGCCGAGCCGGTAGGAGATCGACACGGTGACGACGCCGTCGCGGTTGAAGTTCCGGCCGTCGTACCAGGGGCTCGCCGGAGAGCCCGCGAAGTATCCGCCGCCGTGGATCCACACCAGCACGGGAAGACCCGCCGCCGTGGGATCGGGCGTGAAGACATTGACGTTCAGAGTCGAGTCGCCCTCGACACTCGGCTCGGGGATCAGTGTCACCCCGGGATCGCCGCGCTGGGCGGTCGCAGCGAACTCGAGGGCGTCGAGCATGCCGTCCCAGGGCGCCTTCGGCACCGGAGCCTGGAACCGCAGTTCGCCGACCGGCGCCTCCGCGAACGGGATGCCGAGGAAGGCCGCCGACCGCGGTGCGCCCCTGCCTCCGGTGGTCGGGCGCCAGCGCCCGCGAACCCGCCCCGCGGCGGTCTGCACCTCGACGTACTCGGTCATGACTCTCACACTCTCACGCCGAGACTCTCTCCCGCCGAACGGCAGCCCGGGATGTGTCCCGTCGGTCGATCCTCGTCCCGCATGTTCCCGCCACGGACCGCGCCCGTCGCCTAGTGTCGACGTCATGGTCTACCCCCGCGCCTACTTCTCCGCGATCACGAACGAGACCGAGTTTCTCGCCGACTACGAGCCCTCGCTCGCACGATGGGCAGACGAGGACGGATCGACCCTGCTGATGCGAGCCCTCCGCAACGCCGATCCCGCCAGCCGGGTCGCGATCGCCACGCGACTGCTCGACGACGGCGCTGATGCCGCCGCAGCGACCGAGAGCCACGTGAACGCTCTGCACGTGTTGCTGAGCGCGACAGCACACGATTTCACCGCCGAAGCGCCTCTGCTCGCCCGCCTGATCGATGAAGGTGCGGATATCAATGCCGACAGCGGCAGTCGGTGGGGCACGCCGCTGCAGACGCTCAGTCGCACGCTCAAGTTCTCCGACGAGACTCTCGCTCCGTTCTACGACGTCCTGTTCGCCCGCCCCGGTCTCGATGTGACCACCCCGAGCAGCGTGGGACGCAGCGTCACCGAGAGCGCACAAGCCGCCATCAGACGCCGCGCCGACCTGCTCGCGCGTTGCCACGCGCACACGAGAACCCACGCACCACGCTGACGCCTGTTGCGGCAGGCGAGCATCCTTGCTGAGAGTGCTCCGCGTGCGGGGCTACTCCCCGACGCGGGTCACCACGGCATCGGGCATCCGCTCGGTCATGACGCGCACGGCCTCGGGGTTGTCGTCGACGAGCACCGCGTCGCGCCCGAGAGCCGAGGCGACGGCCCCGGCGGTGCCGCTGCCGGCGAAGAGGTCGAGCACACGGTCGCCCGGACGGCTGGACGCCCGCACGATGCGCCGCAGGATGCCCTCGGGTTTCTGCGTCGGATATCCGGTCTTCTCGCGGCCGGTCGTCGGCACGATCGTGTGCCACCACACGTCGGTGGGCAGCTTGCCTCGGGCGGCCTTCTCTGCCGTGACGAGGCCGGGAGCCATGTACGGCTCGCGATCGATGTCGTCGGAGTTGAAGACGTACTCGCGGGGGTTCTTCACGTAGACGAGGATCGTGTCGTGCTTGGTGGGCCAGCGACGGCGGGACTTCGCACCGTAGTCATAGGCCCAGATGAGCTCGTTCAGGAAGCAGTCGCGGCCGAAGACCGCATCGAGCATCACCTTCGCGTAGTGCGCCTCGCGGTAGTCGAGGTGCAGATAGAGGGTGCCGTCGTCGGCCAGCAGCCGCCACGCCTCCTCGAGTCGCGGCATCAGGAAGGCGCCGTAGTCGTCGAAACGGTCGTCGTAGGTGCGGAGCATCCCGCGCACCCGCTCATAGGCGTGGCCGTGGAACCCGTGCCGCACCTCGGCCGGCGGCGCCGCCGGTTCAGAACTCAGCACGATCGGCGTGACCGTCGCATCCGACCCGCGGGATTCCGGGAGTCCGACTCCGGACGCACCCGGTTCTTGCTGAGTCGTGAACGTGCGACGGGCGGTGACCACCTGTCGCTCCTGCGTCCGGCCCGTGTTGAACGGCGGGTCGAGGTAGACGAGCGTGAACGACGCCGACGGCAGGGTCGCCGCGACGGCGAGGTTGTCGCCCTGGATGATCGAGACGTCACCGCGGACGACAGGAGCGGGATCCACCGCCCCGGGATCAGACGAGGGGTCAGGCGCGGGGTCGGTCACGGAACCCGGTGCAGCCACGTGTCGGTGGCGAACTTCGACTCCACCAGAGCCTCGGCATCCGCGTACTCGTCGGCGCTGACCGTGCCGTCCTCCGCCGAGGTGAGCGAGCGGAAGGTGTCCTTGAAGCGCTCGATGATCTCGGCCCGCGCGAGGCCGGTCTGGCTGCGCAGCGGATCCACCCGCTTCGCGGCCGACGTCGTCCCCTTGTCGCTGAGCTTCTCGCGGCCGATGCGCAGCACCTCGGTCATGGTCTGGCCGTCGATGTCGTACGACAGGGTCGCGTGGTGCAGCACTCCCCCGTTGGCGAGGCGCTTCTGCGCGGCTCCGCCGATCTTGCCCGACGAGCTGGCGATGTCGTTGAGCGGCTGATAGATCGCATCGATCCCCAGCGAGCGCAGCGCCTGCAGCACCCAGTCGTCGAGGAACGCATAGGAGTCGGCGAAGGTCATGCCCTGCACGAGGGATGCCGGCACGTAGAGCGAATAGGTGATGATCTGCCCTGCGGCCATGAGCATCGCGCCACCGCCGGAGATGCGGCGCACGACGTCGAAGCCGTGCCGGGCGGCGCCCTCGGGGTCGACCTCGTTGCGGTACGACTGGAATGAGCCGATGACGACGGCCGACTGATCCCACTCCCAGATGCGCAGGGTGGGGCGCCGACGCCCCTCGCCGACCCGAGAGGTGAGCACCTCGTCGAGCGCGAGGTTCATGCGCGGCGAGACCGCCTTCTCGTGCACGATCTCCCAGTCGAAGTCGTTCCATCCGGGAGCCGTGACCAGGGCGCGACGCACGGCGGTGCCGACGGCTTCGGGCGTGAAGCCCAGCAGCTGCGCGCCCTCGGGGAGCGCACCGCGCACCGCGGCGGCGATGGCCGTGGCGTCCGTCTCGACGGGCAGCCCGGTGACCGCCCGGTCGATGTCGTCGAGCGCCGTGTCTGGTTCGAGGAAGAAGTCGCCGGCGAGCCGGAAGCGGGCGATCCTGCCGTCTTCGACCTCGAGGTCGACGACGACGAGCTTTCCTCCTGGAACCTTGTATTCACCGTGCACGGTTACAGCTTAAGGCGGGGCCGTCAGGACGGCGCGGTACGCCGCGGATTCAGCGCCCGTGCACCACCGCGCGCTCTCCGGCGCGGATCGGCGCCGAGAAGCGGTTGCCCGGCGGCGGCTGAGGACACACGTACTGGTCCGAGAAGGCGCACGGCGGCAGGTAGGCGCGGTTGAAGTCGATGACCACCGAGCCGTCTGATGCCGGTTCCTCGACCGGCAGGAAGCGGAACCGATAGGTCTCGGTGCCGTTGGTCCCGTCGGCGAAGACGGCGCTCAGGCCGCCCTGCGGCGCACGCGTCGCGGCCAGCGCCACCGCGACACCGTCGAGCGTGAACCGCAGCCGTCCGGCGAGGTCGGTGTCGTGCGAGCGCCCGTCGATCGAGGTCACGGTGATCGTCTCGCCCGGCGTCGGCTCGAACACCGCCGCGATCCGCCATCCCTCCCGAGGCGGATACGCGTCGATCGCGCTGAACCGCTCGCGCTCGGGGCGTCGGGGGTTGAACACCCGCAGCGCGACCTCGCCGCGCCGGTCGAACACACGCAGCTCGCGGCGTCCGAGCCGCAGCGTCTCACGGCCCCTCAGCGTGACGACCGACCCGGCCGTGCCGAGATCGCTGCCGCGGATCCCTCCGTCTCCCGTGAGCGCCCAGAGACCCGGCACCCCCTCCACGGCGGCGGGTTCGGTGATGAGCCAGTTCGTCGACTCGAGCGCGGCCGGACCGTACTCCGCGCCGGCATAGCGCTCTCGCGCGTCGTGCCATGCACGCCACTCGTCTTCGAATCCCACCCCGCACCTCCCTCTCGCCGCGAATCTATGCGGAGGAGAGGCCGATGTGCCGGGATGACGTCACGCGGATTCACCCGCTGTAACGTCCGTTCACGGGGCGTAACACGCCGACGCGCGAGCCGCCCGGATGATGGCGGGGCTCGCCCGGATCGAGGCGACGGTCAGCGAGCGGGAATGCGGGTGTCGAGCCACGACAGGATGTCTGCGCGCACCTCGTCCTGCTGCAGCTCGTTGAAGATCTCGTGACGAGCGTCGGGATACACCAACGTCGTGATGTCGGTGAGTCCCGATCGGGTGCGGTACTCGTCGGCGAGCTTGTGCACGCTGCGCGGACCGCCGACCGGATCGTCGCGACCGACGAGAAGCAGCAGGGGGATGTCGCGTCCGAGGTCCTTGCGCGGACGGCCGTAGAGCTTGGCCGCCTCGACGGGGCCGAACAGCTTCAGCAGCGGCTGGTTCGTGGTGAGCGGATCCTCGTCGAACGCCGTCCACACCGCCGGATCGCGGCTCAGCCACTCGAGGCCCGTCGCGTCGTCGGCGGCCCAGCGGGCGTTGAGCGGTGCAGCGTTGAGCGATCCGGGCGTACGCAGAGCCGAGCCCGAGAGGATCACCGCATCCCATGCCTCGGGGTGGTCGTTCACGAGCATCTGCGCGAGGAACGATCCCCACGAGTGCCCCAGTAGCACGAGGGGCAGGTCGGGGTGCTCGTCCTTGATGATGCCGGTGAGCTGCCAGATCGCCGCCTCCGCCGCACGCAGACCGCCCTTGCCGAGTCGACCGAGCTTCTCGGGTCCGCCGTGCTGACGGATGCCGGTGCGCCCGTGCCCCCGATGATCGTCGGCGTAGACGATGAATCCGGCCTTGGTGAGCGCGGCGATCAGCGCGCCGTACCGACCGGCGTGCTCGCCCACCCCGTGCAGCAGCTGCACGACTCCCCGCGCATCACCGACCGCCGGGTGCACGTCGTAGACGATGGCGATGCCGTCGGCATCCGTGAATTCGCGCGTATCGGTCACGCCCCCACCCTACTGAGAGTGCGCGACATGCGTCAGGCCGACCGCGTCGGACGCGTCAGCTCGACAGCGCGGCGATGACGCCCTGGGCGATCTCGAGGTCGGTGACCTCGTATCCTCCGACGCCGTCGGCGGCGGAGCCCATGCGCACGCCGCCGTCTTCTCTCACCGTGCGCTTCGCGGAGAAGTGCAGGGCGTCGACACCGGCGGCGGCGAGGGCGGCGGCGCTGGCGGCATCCACTCCGCTGCCCGCCATGATCTCGATCTCGCCGGCGGCCTCGGCGACGAGCGCCCGGAGCGTGTCGATGCCGTCGATCGCGATCGAGGCGCCGCCCGAGGTCAGCACGCGGCGCAGGCCCAGCGAGCGAGCGGCGACGAGCGTGGCGACGGGGTCGGGGGTCACGTCGATCGCGCGATGCAGGGTGACGGATGCCGCCCCGGCGGCGTCGCGCAGACGCCGCATGGCGGGGATGTCGAGCAGCCCCTCGTCGTCGAGGGCGCCGATCACGACACCGTCGGCTCCCGCCTCGATCGCACGTCGGACATCGTTCTCGGCGATCGCGATCTCGTCGGCGGAGTAGCGGAAGCCGCCCGCCCGAGGCCGGACGAGCACGTGCACCTCGACACCGACGGCATGCGCGGCGTCGATCGACAGGTCGAGGGTCGCCGGCGACGGAGTGAGGCCGCCGAGCGCGAGGGCCTGGGCCAGCTCGACGCGCGCGGCGCCGACGGCTCCGGCGATGCGCACTCCGGCGGGATCCTGGACGGCGATTTCGATCGCGGGGGTTCGGGTCACCCGTCCATTGTGACCTGTGCGGCGGGTGCGTCCTGCCACCGACTTCCGATCCGGGCGAAAATTACTTAGACTGTCTAAGTAATGTCTGCGCCTGATGATTCCCTCCACCTCACCGCGACAGACCTGCGCATGGCGACGTTCCGGCTCGCACGGCGCCTGCGATGCGCTCGCGCCGTCGACGCGATGAGCGACGCGCAGCTCGCGGTGCTCGCGACGCTGCGCATGCACGGTCGCCGCACCATCAGCGCCCTGGCCGAGCGCGAGCGGGTCACCGCGCCGTCGATGACGAACATGATCAACGGGCTCGAAGAGCAGGGATTCGTGCTCCGCACTCCGGATGCCGAAGATCGCCGCCGCGTGCAGGTCGACATCACCGAGGCAGGCACCGAGATCGTGGAGCAGACCATCCGACGAAGAGACGAGCTGCTCGCCGAGATGCTCGGCGAACTGGACTTCACGGAGGACGAACTGGCGACGCTGCGCGCAGCGAGCGCCCTGATGCGAAAGGTGGTCGACCGATGAGCGCGATGTTCCGTTCCTTCTCGAACATCAACTACCGCATCTGGTTCGCCGGCGCCCTCGTCTCGAACATCGGCGGGTGGATGCAGGCGACCGCCCAGGACTGGGTCGTGCTCACCGAGCTCACCGACAACGACGCCGCGGCCATGGGCGTCACGATGGCGCTGCAGTTCGGTCCGCCGCTCGTGCTCGTGAGCCTCACCGGATGGGTCGCCGATCGCTTCGAGCGCCGCCGCATCCTGCTCGCCACCCAGAGCGCGCTGCTGATGCTCGCGATCGCCGTCGGCGTGCTGCTGCTCAACGGGGTGATGACGCTGCCGATGATGTTCTGCTTCGCTGCGGCGTTCGGTGTCGTCAACGCCTTCGACGCCCCCGCGCGGCAGGCGTTCGTCTCCGACATGGTCTCCGCCGGCGACACGTCCAACGCGGTCGCCCTCAACTCGGCATCCTTCAACCTGGCCCGCATGATCGGCCCGGCCGTCGGCGGCCTGCTGATCGTCGCGATCGGCTCGGGATGGGTGTTCATCGCGAACGCCGTGACGTTCCTGGCGATGCTCGTCGCGCTGCTGATGCTGCGCACCGGCCAGCTCGCGCCGCGCCTGAAGAACCGCCGCCCCGGCGGACTCGCCGAGGGCTTCCGCTATGTGTGGGGGCGCAGCGATCTGCGCGTCGTGTTCGTGACGGTGTTCCTGATCGGCGCCTTCGGCATGAACTTCCCCATCTTCGCCTCGACCATGGCGATCGAGTTCGGGGCGGGCGCCGACGGGTACGGAGTGCTGAGCTCGGTGCTCGCGATCGGCTCGCTCGCCGGTGCGCTCCTGGCTGCCCGGCGTGACCGAGCCAGGGTGCGTGTCGTGATCTTGGCTGCCGGGGGATTCGGCGTCGCGGCGTTCGTCTCCGCATCCATGCCCACGTATCTGACGTACGCGATCACGCTGACGTTCACCGGGTTCATGATCGTGACGCTGCTGACGACCGCCAACGGCTACGTGCAGATGACCACCGCGCCTGCCCTGCGCGGCCGTGTGCTCGCGCTGTACATGGCCGTGATCATGGGCTCGACGCCGGTCGGCGCCCCGATCGCCGGGTGGGTGGCCGACACCTTCGGGCCGCGCACGGCGATCATGCTCGGCGGCACCGCCGGTTTCGTCGCGTGCGCGATCGGCGCGATCTGGGTCTTCACCTCCGGACGACTGCACCGCTCCGAGGGCAGCCGATTCCTCATGACGCTCGACGAGACGCGACCGCTGAACATCGTCGACGAGGCCGAGATCCTCGAGAAGAAGGCCGAACCGGTCGAGTTCAGCGACGAGGCAGCCGTCACCACGCCGATCCGCACCTCGAAGAAGGACTGACCGCGTTCTGACCGGGCATCGCGGGCGGAACGCGTGAGACCGGTTTGTCAATGCCCTCCACGCGCAGGCGGGGTGGACGTACCGTCACGTCATGGACCAGAACACAGGACGCACCCCGCACCCCGAGCAGCCCGCAGAAGGCTCCCCCGACGTGATCCCCGAGCACAACACCGCTCCTGACGGCCAGTCGACGGCAGACGCCGGGCGTCAGCCCGACGAGCTCGACGGAAACGCCCAGGGCTCCAATCAGGGCGGCGCGATCCAGGGCGACAGCTCGCACGGCGACTCGCCGCGCGGTGCCATCCAGGGCGACGCCGACGAGGAGAACGCACAGGGCGCTGCCCAGGGCGGCGCCATCCAGGGCGACAGCTCGCACGGCGAATCACCCCGCGGCGCCATCCAGGGCGACGCGAGCCCCGACCGCGACGCGGCCATCGGCGGCGACGAGAACACCGAAGACCAGCTGACGGCCGACAATGAGGTCGAGCAGGACACCCTGCGCACGCTGGACCCGAACGACACCCCGGCCTGAGCGCGCGGGAACGACGAAGGGGGCGGATGCCGCAGCATCCGCCCCCTTCGTGCGCCGTCTGACAGGGCGTTCAGCGAATCGTCCCGGCCCGCACGAGCAACCGCCGCACTCCGATCACGCCTGCCGCCACCGCCAGTTCGCCGACGAGGCGCGCGCCGAACGTCGCCGTCAGCACGCCGGGCACCAAGTGCTCGGGGGAGAACACCGGCAAGGCGACGAGGAACAGCACGACGCCGGCGACCGCAGCGGCAAGGAGGATGCGGCGTGCGCTCGCTGTCGTTCCCCGCTGGAGCGGCAGGACCAGATCGAGCGCGATGGCGGCGCAGACCATCGGCACCGCAGCGATCGGACCGATCGGGGAGATCACCGACGTCAGCACCCCTGTGACCGCAGCGGTGAACGTGGCCATGCCCGGCACGCGGGTGACCACACGGGCGAGCAGCGGCATCGCGGTGTGCACGGCGGCGACGAGCGCGTACGCGGGCGGAGACGACACGGCGAGCAACGAGGTGATGGGCACGACCATCACGAACACCAGCGCCTGAACCGCCGCGAATGCCGCGCTGATGAGCAGCGCGCTCGTCGGCACCCGCCTCACGGTTCGGGGTCGGGCCTCATGCATCCCTCCAGCCTAGATCCGTGCAACTGCAGCGCGGATCCGTGACCGACGTCCCTCTGTCGCAGGAAGACCCTGACGCGCCTCCCCGACGATGTTTCGGAATATCGTAGAGACGCACACCATCCGGGGAGGAGACGATGCCAGCTTCTGCCGCGCTCGCGCATGTGGACGTCCCCCGCCCGCCGAGCGATGTCACCTCGCGCCCGAGACTGGTGGCCTCGCTGGAGAACCGCAGTCCGCTGACGGTGCTCCGCGGCGCGTCGGGACTCGGGAAGACGGTCGCGCTCGCGGAATGGGCGCGCGTCACCGCGTCGACGACCGTCTGGGTCACTGTCGATCCGACGAGATCCAGCAGCACCGAACTCGCCCGCGCCGCTCTGCGCGCGCTGTCCCGTGCGGGACTCACCTCGCCGACCGGCGACGACCGTCTGCATCCGTGGAGCGCCGTCGCGCAGTGTCTCAGCGAAACCACGGATGAACTCGTCCTCGTACTCGACGACGCTGCCACCCTGTCGCCGGACAGCATCTTCGACCTGTGTCGGACGGTGGCCGCAGCGCCCCGAGCGCGCGCGATCGCAGCGACGAACCGGCGCAGCGCGTTCGATCGCGACGGGTTGAGCCTGGTGATCGATCGAACGGTGATAGGACCGGACGACCTTCTCTTCGACATCGAGGAGATCTCCCGTGCCCTGCGGGTCGACGAGTCGGACGCGGCGGACGTGCTCCAGGCGACGGGCGGATACCCCGCACTCATCCACGCGGCCTCGAAGCGGTCTGCACTCGGCGACGATCCGGCGGCGGCGATCGAGGCCGCCTCGCCCGCAGTCGAGGAGTACATGCAGTCACGCCTCGAAGCCTCGGGCATCGACCCCGACGTCCTCGAGGCACTGGTGCGCATCAGTGTCGCGGATGCCGTCGACCTCGCCTCGGCGCGCGCGCTGTCGGGCGTCGACGAGATCGAGAGCCCGCTCGACGACGCGGAGGCGTTCGGTCTCGGAAGCTGGTCGAACGACCGCCTGTTCCTCTTCGCTCCGGTCGTGCGGACGCTGCTGCGCCGCGAACTCGTGAGGTCGCACGCGGACGAGCTCCCGCGCCTCATGAACCTGGCCGTCGAGGGCGCGCTCCAGCGGCGAGCGCCCTTGGAGGCGTTGCAGCTCGCGATGGAGTACGACGATCTTCCGCTCGCATCGCACGTGATCATGTCGGGGTGGAGCCAGCTGCTCGACCACCACGGGCCCGCCGCAGTGCGCCTGCTGCGCAGGCTTCCGGTGTCCCGATTGAAGGACCAGCCACTCATCGCCATGCTGCTCGCCATCTGCTACAACGCCAGCAAGCTGAGGCGTCTGCGCGGCCTGCAGCTGATGCGCGTGGCGATCTCGGCAGCGAACTCCCGCCGCACTGATGTGGCCACGACCGAGCGCGTCTTCATCTGGGCTGCCGAGAGCGCGGCCCTGCGAGTCATCGGGATGTCGGAGCGCGCCGCTCAGGTCGCTGCCCGAGCACTGAGCCTCTACCGCGAGACGCCGGAATCGGTGTGGCAGCCGTACGCCCTGGAGATGCCGCTGCTCTGCACGCATCTCGGTATCTCCCTCTACTACGGCGGGCGCGAGGATGACGCGATCGAGTGCTTCGAGAACGCGGCGGCGATGGCGGCGTCGCGTGACCTGAGCAAGGCCTTCCACAGCATCGCGCTGCTCAGCGGCATCCACGCGCTGAACGGCGATATGCCAGAGGCACGCCACTACGCCGAGCTGATCCGCGAGAGCTCGTGGGAGCAGCAGCAGCGCGACGGCTACCGCGGCACCTTCTATCGCGTCGCGGAGGCGCTGCTGGCGGTCGAGGACGGCGACGTGGCCGCGGCTCGCGAGCATGTGGGCGTGTTCGGACCTCACCGCTCGACCAGCGAGCACTGGGCGACGATGGGGCTCGCTGAGGCCTGGGTCGCTCTGCACGAGGGCAGAGCCGCAGCCGGACTCGAGCAGCTGGAGTCTCTGCGACGGCTGCGACGGCGCGAGACAGGGAGCACCCACGCACGGCACGTGCTCAGCCGCGCCCGGACCCTGCTGCATCTCGCCGTCGGCGACGTGGCCGCGGCTCGAGCGACGCTGCGGCACGATGCGAGGCCCGACGAGTTCGGCACGACCATCGAACGCGCACGCCTCGCGGTGGTCGAGGGCGACGCCTCCGAGGCGGCTCGGCTGCTGGCTCCGAAGCGGGAGATCCCGCAGACCTCGCGTCAGCGCGCCGAGGCGGCCGCGATCCAGGTCGTCGCCCTGCGCCGCACGGCGGGCGCGACCGCGGCCGCGAAGGCTGCGGTCGCCCTGGGAATCCAACTGGATGATCGTGAGCTGACGACGCCGGCCACCCTGTTCGCCCCCGACGACGTCGAGCTGCTGCAGGACGCTCTGGCGACCCACGCCCCCGGGCGGCCGGTGACCGCGGTGCTTCCCGCGACATCCGATCGCCCGCGTCTCTCGGCCCGCGAGCTCGTCGTGCTGCGCGCACTCACCTCGGGTGCGTCGCTGCCGTCGATCGCGGCCGACCTGAGCGTGTCGCAGAACACCCTCAAGACGCAGCTGCGGAGCATCTACCGCAAGCTCGATGCCCGCAACCGCGCCGACGCGATCGAGCAGGCCGCGAAGCACGACCTCCTCACCGACCGCTGAGCCTCGACGGCAGCAGAGTCGACGCAGGACAGCAGAGTCGGATCACGACACCGAACGGCCCTCGGCACCTGAGGGGGGCAGGTGCCGAGGGCCGCTCTTCGTGCGGGTCGCTCAGTCGATCGATGCGCGGCGGCGCAGGATCAGGAGCGCTGCTCCCCCCAGGAGCAGGGTCAGCGCGAGCACCAGCACCCAGGGTGCGAGCTGACCGCCCGTGATCGCCAGAGGCGACTGGACCGGATGAACGGTCGCGCTCTCGACGACCGGGAGAGGCGCATCCCCCGGGCTCGTCGCCAGCGCCGTGGCCACGTTCTCCAGCGTGGCCCCCACGGCATCCGCGTCCACGGTCACCGAGTACGTGACCGTCACCGTCTCACCCTCGGCGAGGGCGCCGACCCAGTGCAGCCCGCTGTCCGTGACCACGGGTGCGGCGACCTCGTGATCGTCGACGGTCGCGGTGACGACACCGGTCAGGGCCGCGTGGTCCAGCACCTTGGAGAGATCGTCGCTGACGACGACCTCGTCGAGGTCGGTCTCCCCGGTGTTGACGCCGGTGAGCGTGTAGGTGACCACGCTGCCCACGGCCACTGCCGTCCCGGAGCCCACGTTCGCGGTCTTCGCGAACGTGAAGCCCGGAGCGCCGACACTGTGCTCCGTCGATGCCGGAGGCGGCGTGAGCTCCGCACCGCCGGGGGCGATGGCGCTGCCCTCGGCGACGTTCGAGATCGTCGCACCGCCCGCGTCGGCCTCCACCGTCACGGAGTACGTGATCGCGACCCGCTCGCCGATCGCGAGGACACCCTGCCACGAGAGCTCATCGCCCTGCACGATCGGCGCTGCGACGGGCGTGCCGTCGACAGCGGCCGACACATCGCCGTTGTATTCGGCGTGGGCGAGGACGTTCGAGAGGTCGTCACCGATGGCGACCGGGTCGAGCGCGGTCTCACCCGTGTTGATGCCCGTCACGGTGTAGGTGATGATGCTTCCCGGGTCGACCCGCGTCCCCGAGGCCGGGTCGGCGGTCTTCACGAGCTCGAATCCGGGCTCGTTGATCGGGTTCACCGTGACCGCCGGGGGCGTCTCGATCGGAGGCACCCCTCCGGGAGGAGTCGCGCCGCCCGTCACCGAGTTCTCGAGCGTCCCGCCACCGGCATCCGCGTTCACTGTCACCGAGTAGGTGATCGTGACGGTCTCTCCGATCCCGAGTGCGCCCGTCCACGAGAGCGTCTCGCCCACGAGTTGCGGAGCAGAAGCCGGTGAACCGTCCACCAGGGCGATCGCGTCGTCGTTGAACCCGGCGTCGTCGAGCACGTCCGAGAGGTCATCGCGGATGTCGACGGGGTCGAGCACGGTCTCGCCGGTGTTCACGCCGGTCACCGTGTAGGTGACGACGGCACCGGGGTCGATGGCCGTGCCCGAAGCGGGAGCGGCGCTCTTCGACACCGAGAAGCCGGGCTCGTTGACCGGGTTCGTCGTCGTGGCCGGGGGCGGTGTGATCTCCTCGCCGCCCGGAGGCGTCGCGATGGCGGTCGCCGAGTTCTCGATCAGTTCGCCGGCGGCATCCGGTCCGACCGTCACCGAATAGGTGATGGTGACCGTCTGTCCGACGGTCAGCGCGCCCGTCCACGAGAGCTCGCCGTCGACGACTGCGACAGGCGTCTCCACGCCGCCGATGATCGTCGCGACGGGATCGGCGTCGAGCGAGGCGTGATCCAGGACGCTCGAGAGGTCGTCGACGATCTCGACGCTGTCGAGCGCCGTCTCGCCGCTGTTCACTCCGGTCAGCACATAGGTGATCACGTCACCCGGATCCACAGCGGTTCCGGATGCCGGATCGGCCGTCTTCGAGAACGCGAAGCCGGGCTCGTTGACCCGGTGCTCGGTGACCGCGGTCGGCGGCACGATGGGCGCCCCCGGTGTCGTCGGGCTCGCCGGGTCACTCGGATCGGACGGAACCAGCGGCGTCGCCTCTCCCGTCACCGTGTTGGTGATGGTCTCGCCTCCGGCACCGCCGTCGACGGTCACCGAGTAGGTGATCACGACGTCCTCACCCGGCTCGAGCGAACCGATCCAGGCGAGCGCTCCGTCGGTCACCGTGGCGGTGCCGCGCGTGGCATCCACATCGC
Source organism: Microbacterium sp. CFBP9023 (assembly GCF_034045055.1). NCBI lineage: Bacteria > Bacillati > Actinomycetota > Actinomycetes > Micrococcales > Microbacteriaceae > Microbacterium > Microbacterium sp. CFBP9023. The sequence continues at coordinate 812,929 of NZ_JAXCWI010000002.1, forward strand.
CGTTGTACGAGGCGTTCGCCAGCACGTCAGCGAGGTCGTCCGAGATCTGCGCCGGGTCGAGCACGGTGTCACCCGTGTTCGTACCTGTCACTGTGTACTCGATCACGCTGCCGGGGTCGACGGCCGTGCCCGATGCCGGGTCAGCGGTCTTGCTGACCTCGAAGCCGGGCGAGACGACCGGATGCTGGGTCGTCGCGGGCGGCGGCGACACCGGAGTGCCCGCGGTGGTCGGGCTCTCCGGGTCGGTCGGGTCCGAAGGGATCAGCGGCGTGGCCTCGCCCTCGGCGGTGTTGCGCAGCAGCACCCCGGTCGCGTCGTCGTTCACGGTCACCGTGTAGGTGATCACGACGTCGTCGCCGGCTCCGAGTGCGCCCGTCCAGCTGAGCTGGGATCCGGTCACGTCGACCGTGCCTGTGGTCGCCGAGACGTCGCCGTTGTAGACGGCGTTCGCGAGAACGGCCGACAGGTCGTCGGTGATCGCCGCGGGGTCGAGCACGGTGGTGCCCGTGTTCGTTCCCGTGACCGTGTACTCGATGGTGTCGCCAGGACTCACGGCCGTGCCGGAGGCCGGATCAGAGGTCTTGGTGACCTCGAAGCCGGTGTCGACGACGGGATGCGCGGTCTCCACCTGCGGCGGAGTGATCGGCGTGCCGGGAGTCGACGGACCCTCGGGGTCGCTCGGGTCGGCGGGGATCCGCGGGGTCGCCACACCGTTCGCGACGTTGCCGAGCAGGGCGCTCTCGACGCCGGCGTCGACGGTGACCGAGTACCGGATCGTGACGGATTCGCCCTGCGGGATCGAGCCCGTCCAGGTGAGCATGCCGTCTGCCGCAATCGCGCTACCGCGATCGGCAGTCACATCGTCGTTGTACGCGGCGTCATCGAGCACGGCCGTGAGGTCGTCGGTGATGGCCACCGGAGAGAGGTCGGTGTCGCCGGTGTTGGTTCCGGTGACCGTGTACTCGATCGTGTCGCCGGCCGAGACCGCGGTGCCCGATGCCGGGTCGGCGGTCTTGCTGATCGTGAAGCCCGACCCGAGCACGGGATGCTGGGTCACCGCCGTCGGAGGGACGATGGGCTCGCCGGGGATCTGCGGGCCGGTCGGGTCTGCGGGATTCGGCGTCGTCGGGGTGGCGGTGCCTGAGGCGACGTTGCTGAGAACCTGGCCTGATGCGTCGTCGCCGACGGTCACCGAGTAGGTGATCGTCACGACCTGTCCGGGCTGCAGCGTGCCGCTCCAGGCGAGGTCGGTGCCCGTGAGGGTGGCTGCACCGGCGGCGACCGGGGTGCCGTCGACGGCGGTCGCGATGTCGGCGTTGTACTCGGCGTGCGCGAGCACGTCGGTGAGGTCGTCGGCGATGGAAGCCGGGTCGAGAGCGGTGGCACCGGTGTTGGTGCCGGTGACGGTGTAGTCGATGATCTGGCCCGGCTGCACCACGGCGCCCGAGGTGGGATCAGCCGTCTTGGTGAGGGTGAAGCCCGCGACCGGGTGCTCGGTCGTGACGACCGGAGGAACGATCGGGTCGCCTCCCGGAGGCGTGCCCGAAGCCGTGACGCTGTTGGCGATGCTCTCGCCCTCGACGTCGTCGTCGACGATCACCGAGTAGGTGAAGGTCATGATCTGCCCCGGCTCGAGGGCTCCCGTCCACGTGAGCATGTCGCCGGTGATGGCGGCACCGCTCTCGACGAGATCGATGCCGTCGACGGTCGTCGCGAGGTCGTCCTGGTACTCGGCGAACGAGAAGACCCCGCTCAGGTCGTCGGCGATCTCGACATCGTTCAGCACGGTGTTCCCGGTGTTCTCCACCGCGACCTGGTAGGTGATCCGCTGCCCCGCCGCGACGGCGGTGCCGTCTGCCGGGTCGGAGGTCTTGCGCAGGTCGAGCCCGGGCGTGAGGAGGACGTTGGAGTAGACGCAGGTGACGTCGGTGCCGAGAGGACCAGCCGGCTGGGTGACCTGTCCCGAGTCGCTCACGGCGACGGGTGTGGTCGAGCCGTCTCCGTTGATCTGCTCGCAGACCAGAGAGGAGTCGTAGCCTGTCGGGTCGGCCGAGCCCGCGGCCGCCTCTGCGAGGTCGAACGTGTCGCCCTGGTTCGTGAACACCGGACCGGCGTAGTCACGCTGGACGCCCGGCTCATCACCGGTCGTCGTGGCCGAGGTCTGCGCGACGCTGTATCCGTCGGGCGACTGGATGCTGAGCGCGAACTGGTCGGTCGGCGCGTGGCGCCCATCCGGCAGGTCCTTCTTGAGCGTGAGGGTGTTGGGGAAGGTGCAGCTCGACATATCGGTCGGCGAGAAGCTGCCGAGGAGAGTCGTGTTGACCGTCTCGCCTCGCGGAAGGTCGACCTCGATGATGCGGCTGCCACCGCTCGAGACCGAGACGAAGATGTGGCCGAGGTTGCCGAAGGCGATGCCGTTGCCCTGCACACCGTCGCCGAGGTCATGCACCTGCTTGGCGTCGATGGTGGCGGTGCTCGACACGAGTTCAGTGGGCAGGTCGGCGGCGTAGATGTCCTGATCTGCGACGAGCACGAGCTGGCCGGAGGCGCTGAAGGCCATGTCGCCGTTCGCACCGAAGGCGCTGCTGCCTGCGGTGGGACGCAGCGTGCCGACCTGCACGTAGGTCTGCGGGGTGACGCCCTCGTTCCAGGCGTAGATGTTGATCGCATTGCCGGCTGTGCCGCTCGCGAAGTAGTAGACCCCGGTCACCGGGTTCACTGCCCCACGCAGCACGGCGGAGCTGAGCGTGAACGGGGTGCGCGTGGTCTGATCGGTGACCCGGTCGTGCTTCGCCAGCACCTTGTTCGACGACGTGTTCGTCACCGTGTAGGCGTAGCGACCACCGGCAGAGATGCCGAGACCGTTGTCGGAGTGGCCGGTGCCGAAGCTGATCGCGCCGAGGGCGCCGCCGTCACCGGGTGCGCCGCCCTGCTCGTTCACCGCGAACTCGCGGATCTCTGTCGTGCTCTGCACGAAGACCGCCCCAGGCGTGCAGAGGAACGGGTCGGCGGCCGCAGCGGGGGCGGCCGTGACCGTGCCGCCGATCAAGACCATCGACGACGCGACGACCGCTGTGGTGACGAGCCCGCTGACGAGCTTGCGCGCCGTCCTCCCCCAGCGTGGCGTCGCCTGCTGTGTCTCGGTCGGTTGATGGCGCTTTCGCGCACCACGAATAATCACGACTGCTCTCCCCTTGTCGCATCCGGTGCGCACTCGCGCACACGGGGCCCGCCACCCCCTTCGGCGGCATCCCGGAGCGCTGTCGATCGACATCGCGCTCGAACCGGGCCTCCGAAAGACTGCCGTGCCCGCAGATTCACCCCCGCCCGAATGAGCCGAATTCACCCCTCGTTTTCACCCCTTGCTCGGAACGGTGGGGCGTCATGGTGCCCGGCACGAGTGACCAAACTGTTAGGGTTGCCTAACCAACATCGATCTGGTCGGTGTCGTTCCCCTCCCCGGTCCCGAAAGGTCATTCACCATGCCCTCCAGCCTCCGTCTTCGCGCCGTCACGGCCTTGGCCGCCTCAGGATGCGCACTGCTTCTGCTCGCCGGCTGCGCCCCTGAGCCGACCGCCGTCACCGATGCGGCGGGGGAATCCGCCGGCACCCACGACGTCGAGCATGCCCGCGGCACCACCGCGGTCCCCGACGAGCCGCAGCGCGTGGTGACCCTCGAACCGCTCGAGCTCGACACCGCCGTCGCGGTCGGCATCGAGCCGGTCGGCGCTGCGGTCGCGAGCAACGTCGCCGGAGCACCGGCATACCTCGGCGCCGACGACGTCGAGCCCGTGGGCACTGTTCCCGAACCCGACCTCGAGGCCATCGCCGCGCTCGAACCCGACCTGATCCTCGGAACCGAGGCCCGGCACTCCGAGCTCTACGAGCAGCTCTCAGCTATCGCCCCCACGGTCTTCATCGAGACGCAGGCCGACCCCTGGCGAGACAACGCGATGCTCATCGGCGAAGCGCTGGGCCGCGAAGAGGAGGTGGCCGATCTGCTCTCGAAAGTCGACGAGCGCTGCGAGTCGCTGTCCGACGAGTACGCGGTCGACGGCGAGACCGCGCAGCTGATCCGTCCCCGCGACGAGACGACCCTCAGCCTCTACGGGCCGGTGTCGTTCTCGGGCAGCCTCCTCGAGTGCGCCGGGTTCACGATCCCCGAGCAGGAGTGGGCCGACGGCCTGCAGGCCGACATCTCGCCCGAGAACATCGTCTCGGCGGAAGCCGACCACGTGTTCGTCACCGTGACCGACGTCGACGACGCCTCGGAGATCCCCACCGCGATCACGCAGAACGCCGCAGACTTCCCCTCGGTCACCCCTGTCGACACGAGCTACTGGGTCTCAGGAGTCGGGCCGAAGGGCGCACAGGCCGTGCTCGATGACATCGAGGCGTACCTCGAAGAGAGCCGGTGACGACTCTCACCCCGGTCGAGACGTCGGGGGCTCCGCACGCGCGGATCCCCCGACGCGGCCGTCGTGCGGTCGTCGGTGCGATCGTCCTTCTTGCTGCGCTCGCGGCCGCCGTCGTCCTCTCCCTCGCGATCGGCGCGAATCCCCTCTCCCCCGAAGCGGTCTGGACGACCCTGCGGGGCGCGGGCACGACCGAGATGGATTACATCGTGCTCGAGTTGCGCATACCTCGCACCGTCACGGGGATCGTCGCCGGTGCGGCGCTGGGTGTGGCCGGCGCTCTCATCCAGGCCTTCACCCGTAATCCGCTCGCCGACCCGGGCATCCTCGGCGTGAACGCCGGCGCCGCGCTCGCGGTCGCCCTCGGCGTGAGCCTGCTCGGCCTGCGCGACGTCTCGCAGTTCGTCTGGTTCGCCTTCTTCGGCGCCCTCATCGTCACGGTGGCCGTCTACCTGATCGGCTCGGCGGGACGCGGCTCCGCTGACCCGCTCCGCCTCACGCTCGCCGGGGTCGCACTCGGAGCCGTGCTCTCCGGCATCACGACGGGCATCTCCCTCAGCGATCCGGAAGCCTTCGACTCGATGCGCAGCTGGAACGCCGGAACGCTGCTCGGACGTGGTTTCGACATCATCATTCCCGTCCTCCCGTTCGTCGCTGTCGGAGTCGCACTCGCAGTGCTGCTCGGTCCCGGCCTGAACGCCATCGGCCTCGGCGAAGACGTCGCTCGGGCACAGGGCGCGAATGTCGCAGGCATCCGCGTCGGGGTCATCATCGCCGTCACACTTCTCGCGGGCGCGGCGACCGCCCTCGCCGGCCCGATCTCGTTCATCGGGCTGATGGTGCCGCACGTGATCCGCTGGACGTTCGGCGTCGACCAGCGAGTGATCCTGCCGCTCTCCGCCGTGCTGGCACCGGTGATCCTGCTTCTCGCCGACGTCCTCGGCCGGGTCATCATCGCCCCGGCGGAAGTGCCTGTCGGAATCGTCGCGGCATTCGTCGGAGCGCCGGTGCTGATCGCGCTGGCGCGACGACGCCAGGTGAGTGCCCTGTGAGCGCGTCGATCGCCTCGGCGCTCACGGACGCCACCCGCCCCAGGATGATCCTGCACCTGGGGCCGCTGCGGATGCCGGTTCGCCGGCGCAGCATCCTCGTCGGCGTCGCTGCAGCGGCCACTCTGATCGTTCTGGGCATCCTGGCGCTGGGGCTGGGAAGCTATCCCCTCACCCCCCAGGAGGTCGTGCAGACGCTGCTCGGCGGGGGCGACGCCCTGCACCGCACGGTCGTGATCGACTGGCGCCTGCCACGCGCGATCGCGGCGATCACCGTCGGTGCGCTCCTGGGCATCGCCGGCGCGCTCTTCCAGACCGTCACGAGGAATCCGCTCGCGAGCCCCGACATCCTCGGCCTGTCCAACGGCGCGTTCACGGGCATGCTGATCGCGCTGGTGCTGGTCTCGGGGAGCTGGCCCGTGCTCACCGCCGGGTCTCTCATCGGCGGGTTCGCGACAGCCGTGGTGATCTGGCTGTTGTCGGCACGAGGCGGTGTGCACGGCTTCCGCCTCATCGTCGTGGGCATCGGAGTCTCGGCGATCCTCGCCTCTCTCAACACCTGGCTGCTCCTGCAGATCGAGCTCGAGACCGCGATGTTCGCGTCTGCCTGGGGCACTGGATCACTGAACGGCGTCACCGCAGGCCCGCTCGCGGGCGCGCTCCTGTGCGCCCTGCCGTTCGCCGTCGCAGCGCTTCTCCTGGTGCCGCGACTGCGCCAGCTCGAGCTGGGCGACGACACGGCCGCAGCCACAGGGGCTCGGCCGGGGCGGATCCGGGTCGTGGCGCTGCTCATCGGCGTCGCACTCGTCGCCGCCGCGACGACCGTCGCCGGCCCCGTGGCGTTCGTCGCGCTCGCTGCACCGCAGATCGCGCGCCTCGTGGCCCGCACCCCGCACCTCTCGCTGATGCTGTCGGCGCTGTTCGGAGGAATCCTCCTGCTCGGTGCCGACCTCATCGCCCAGCACATGCTGCCGACTGCTCTACCTGTCGGCGTCGTGACCGTGTCGGTCGGCGGCGCCTACCTCGTCCTGATGATCATCCTGGAGATCCGCCGCCGTGCTTGAGAACTCGACCTCGCCCGACCCCAGCGCCGCCTCGCGCCTCAGAGCCGAGAGCATCACGCTCACATACGACCGCACCGAGATCGTCCGCGAACTCTCCGTGGCTGTGCCCGCAGGAGGCTTCACGGTGATCATCGGGCCGAACGCGTGCGGCAAGTCCACCCTGCTGCGCGGCCTGTCGCGCCTGCTGCCTCCCTCGAGCGGGCGCGTCGTGCTCGACGGCCGGTCGATCAGCGAGTACCCGGCGAAGGAGGTGGCCCGCCGGCTGGGGCTGCTTCCTCAGAGTGCGACAGCGCCGGACGGCATCACCGTGGCCGATCTGGTCGCCCGCGGACGTTACCCGCATCAGAGTCTGATGCGCCAATGGTCGGATGCCGATGAGAGTACTGTGCGGCACGCTCTCGACGCGACAGGAACAGCAGATCTCGCGTCACGCCCCGTCGATGCTCTGTCCGGTGGGCAGCGCCAGCGCGTCTGGGTGGCGATGGTGCTCGCGCAGGAGACGGATCTGCTGCTGCTCGACGAGCCGACCACTTTCCTCGACGTGGCCCACCAGGTGGATCTCATGGAGCTGCTCGCGCATCTCAATACGCAGGGACGCACACTCGTCGCCGTTCTGCACGACCTCAATCACGCCGCACGCTACGCGAGCCACATCATCGCGATGCGCGAGGGCCGCATCGTCGCCCAAGGCCCACCCCGCGAGGTCATCACGAGCGAACGAGTGCAGCAGGTGTTCGGCCTGGCGAACGTCGTGATCGATGATCCCGTCACCGGAGGACCGCTGGTGGTGCCGCTGCGCGGCTCTGCTTCTGCGGGAGTGCGGTCGTGACCGCCGAGCGCCCATGGGCCTACAGCGCTTTCCCGGTGGAGGTTCGCGCACGCGTGATGCTCAGCCCGCATTTCGTCAGGCTGACCCTGGGCGGTGAGAGTCTGCGGAACTTCGCCGACTGGGGCATGGACCAGCGCATCAAGGTCGTCCTGCCGCTGGCCGACGGAGGTATCGCCGACTTCGGACTGCTCGACGAGCCGACACCGCATCCCTCCGACTGGTACACACGGTGGCGCGCCCTCCCTGAAGACGAACGCAACGTGCTGCGCACCTACACCCCCGCCGCGATCAGAGCCGAGGACCGCGAGATCGACATCGACTTCTTCCTCCACGAGCCCGCCGGGCCCGCCTCTGCATGGGCGGCCGCGGCGTCCCCGGGCGACCGGCTCGTCGTCAACGGTCCCGACGCGCGAATGGGGTGGACCGGGTACGGACTGCACTGGCATCCCGGCGATGCGGGGCGGTTCTTGATCATCGCCGACGAGACGGCATTCCCGGCTGTGCGCGGCATCCTCGACTCCCTCGGGCCGGACGCGCGCGCCGAGGTCATCCTCGAATGCGGTCACCCCGCCGATGACCTCATCTCGCCGGCTGCCCCCGACACCGCGCGCGTGCATCGCGTGCTGCGCGACGCCCCGGATTCGACGGCGATCGAACGGGCGGTGCACGCCTGGGGCGCCACCCACGGTGCGTCCGCCCGCGAGGACACCGCCTTCTACGCGTGGATCGCGGGTGAGTCCGGCATGACCACCGGTATTCGCCGGTATCTGACCTCCGACCTCGGCATTCCAAAGGACCGCGTCTCCTTCCTCGGCTACTGGCGTCGAGGTGGGCCACTCGTCGGGTGATCCGCGCAGCGGAGCACGACGAAGGGGGCGGATGCCGCAGCATCCGCCCCCTTCGTATCGTTCAGCAGGTGACTCAGAAGTCCCAGTCGTCGTCTTCCGTCGCCTCGGCCTTGCCGATGACGTACGACGATCCCGATCCAGAGAAGAAGTCGTGGTTCTCGTCGGCGTTCGGCGAGAGAGCCGACAGGATCGCCGGGTTCACGTTCGTGACGGTCGAGGGGAACATCGCTTCGTAGCCGAGGTTCATCAGCGCCTTGTTGGCGTTGTAGTGCAGGAACTTCTTGACGTCCTCGGTCAGGCCGACGCCGTCGTAGAGGTCCTGCGTGTACTGCACCTCGTTGTCGTAGAGCTCGAACAGCAGGTTGAAGGTGTAGTCCTTCAGCTCCTGGCGGCGCTCCTCGGTCTCCTTCTCGAGACCCTTCTGGAACTTGTAGCCGATGTAGTACCCGTGCACGGCCTCGTCACGGATGATGAGGCGGATCAGGTCGGCCGTGTTCGTGAGCTTCGCCTTCGACGACCAGTAGATCGGCAGGTAGAAGCCCGAGTAGAACAGGAACGACTCGAGCAGCGTCGAGGCGACCTTGCGCTTGAGCGGGTCGTCGCCCTGGTAGTAGTCCATGATGATCTGAGCCTTCTTCTGAAGGTTCGGGTTCTCGGTGGACCAGCGGAACGCCTCATCGATCTCCTTCGTCGACGCGAGCGTCGAGAAGATCGAGGAGTAGCTCTTCGCGTGCACAGACTCCATGAACGCGATGTTCGTGTACACGGCCTCTTCGTGAGGCGTGATCGCGTCGGGGATCAGCGAGACGGCGCCGACGGTGCCCTGGATCGTGTCGAGCAGCGTCAGACCGGTGAACACGCGCATGGTGAGCAGCTGCTCATCGGGCGTGAGCGTGTTCCACGACTGGACGTCGTTCGACAGCGGCACCTTCTCAGGCAGCCAGAAGTTGTTCACCAGGCGGTTCCAGACCTCGAGGTCCTTGTCGTCCTGGATGCGGTTCCAGTTGATCGCCTGAACCTCATTGACAAGCTGAAGTTTCTGCCCTGTCATTCTTTCCTCATTTCGTCCTGTGCATTCTGACGGTCATCGACGCAGCATGCGCACGTGTCCTTGAACACGCCTTTGTTTGAGTGATACCTGGTGTGCGCGCTTCGCCTGCTGGATGGCATCGGCTTGCCTGCGCGGGTCATCGACATCTTGAGTCGAGTCTCGACGCTCGCGGATTTTCCGAAGTTGGGATTCAACTCGCCTTTCCGCATCTCGGAGAGCCTCGCTTTTGCCTGCTCGGACATCCGATGTCCGAACTTCGGATGCTCGGGTCCGAACTTCGCGAAGTTCGGATTCCTCTCCCCAGCGTTCATGCCTTTGCGCTGAGCGGACCAACTGGCTCGCTGCTCGTCGGAACGTCGAGTCCCCCAGCTCGGATGATCCGGACCGGAGCCTATATCCGGTCGTTTCCTTCCTCGCGATCGCTGACCCGCGGCTTCACGCTGTGCCTCTGTCCAGACGTGCCCTTGAGGTCCCAGGCCGCCGTCAGAAAGGTTCAGTAGCCGATGGCCCTCTGCTCGCAGCTTCGCAATCCAGCTCTGCTCGGCGAGACCCAAAGCCTCAAGTTGGCTGCCCATCACTATCTCAACGGGTTCGAAATACACCTCTTCTTGCTCTGAATCGCGCGCACGGATCCAGTCGTAAAAAGGTGTTCTCTTCCCCGCCCGCGCAGATTTCAGGTGCTGCCTGCTGCGAACTCCCACGGACTTCGTTGTCATGCCGACATACCGATACTCGGGCGAATCGTAGCGGCGGACCGCGTAAACGAGACCGATGATCGGCCATCCGCCTACGCGATCCCTCAATTCCAGCATGATCATCTCTCGCCGATTACAGCATGCAGCTGACGCATTCCGCCATGTCGGTGCCCTCGAGCGCCATCTGACGCAGACGGATGTAGTAGATCGTCTTGATGCCCTTGCGCCATGCGTAGATCTGAGCCTTGTTGATGTCACGCGTCGTGGCGGTGTCCTTGAAGAACAGCGTCAGCGACAGGCCCTGGTCGACGTGCTGGGTGGCGGCGGCGTAGGTGTCGATGACCTTCTCGTAGCCGATCTCGTACGCGTCCTGGTAGTACTCCAGGTTGTCGTTCGTCATGAACGGCGCCGGGTAGTAGACGCGGCCGAGCTTGCCTTCCTTGCGGATCTCGATCTTCGACGCGATCGGGTGGATCGACGACGTCGAGTTGTTGATGTACGAGATCGAGCCGGTCGGGGGCACCGCCTGCAGGTTCTGGTTGTAGATGCCGTGCTCCTGGATCGACGCCTTCAGCGCCACCCAGTCCTCCTGCGTCGGGATGTGCTTGCCCGCGAAGAGCTCCTTGACCTTCTCGGTCTCGGGAACCCAGGCGCGCTCGATGTACTTGTCGAAGAACTCCCCCGACGCGTAGGTCGAGTCCTCGAAGCCGTCGAAGGCCTGCTTGCGCTCGATCGCGATGTTGTTCGAGGCGCGCAGCGCGTGGAACAGCACCGTGTAGAAGTAGATGTTCGTGAAGTCGATGCCCTCTTCGGAGCCGTAGTGCACGTGCTCGCGGGCGAGGTAGCCGTGCAGGTTCATCTGGCCGAGGCCGATCGCGTGCGAACGGTCGTTGCCGTCCTCGATCGAGCGGACCGAGCGGATGTGGCTCTGGTCGCTCACCGCGCTCAGCGCACGGATCGCGGTCTCGACCGTCTGGCCCAGGTCATCGGCATCCATCGACAGCGCGATGTTCATCGAGCCGAGGTTGCAGGAGATGTCCTTGCCGATCTGGTCGTACGACAGGTCGTCGTTGTACGTGGTCGGCGTGTTCACCTGCAGGATCTCGCTGCAGAGGTTGGACATGTTGATGCGGCCCTTGATCGGGTTGGCCTTGTTCACCGTGTCCTCGAACATGATGTACGGGTAGCCCGACTCGAACTGGATCTCGGCGATCGTCTGGAAGAACTCGCGCGCGTTGATCTTCGTCTTCTTGATGCGCGGGTCGTCGACCATCTCGCGGTACTTCTCGGTGACCGAGATGTCGCCGAAGGGGACGCCGTAGACCTTCTCGACGTCGTACGGCGAGAAGAGGTACATGTCCTCGCCGTTCTTCGCCAGCTCGAACGTGATGTCGGGCACGACGACGCCGAGCGACAGCGTCTTGATGCGGATCTTCTCGTCGGCGTTCTCACGCTTGGTGTCGAGGAAGCGCATGATGTCGGGGTGGTGTGCGTTGAGGTACACCGCACCCGCACCCTGACGTGCACCGAGCTGGTTGGCGTAGCTGAAGCTGTCTTCGAGGAGCTTCATCACGGGGATGATGCCCGAGGACTGGTTCTCGATCTGCTTGATCGGCGCACCGGCCTCACGGATGTTCGAGAGCAGCAGCGCCACTCCGCCGCCGCGCTTGGAGAGCTGGAGGGCGGAGTTGATGCCGCGGGCGATCGACTCCATGTTGTCCTCGATGCGCAGCAGGAAGCAGCTGACGAGCTCGCCGCGCTGGGCCTTGCCCGAGTTGAGGAAGGTCGGGGTCGCGGGCTGGAAGCGGCCGGAGATGATCTCCTCGACCAGTGCGACGGCGAGCTGCTCGTCGCCGCCGGCGAGGCCGAGGGCCGTCATCACGACGCGGTCCTCGAAGCGCTCGAGGTAGCGCTTGCCGTCGAACGTCTTGAGCGTGTAGCTCGTGTAGTACTTGAAGGCGCCGAGGAACGTCTCGAAGCGGAACTTCTTGCCGTAGGCGAGGTCATTGAGCTTCTGGATGAACTCGAGCGAGTACTGCTCGATCACGGCCGGCTCGTAGTACTCCTTCTCGACGAGGTAGTCGAGGCGCTCCTTGAGCGAGTGGAAGAACACCGTGTTCTGGTTGACGTGCTGCAGGAAGTACTCGCGCGCCGCCCGCTTGTCGGCGTCGAACTGGATCTTGCCGTTCGCGTCGTACAGGTTCAGCATCGCGTTGAGGGCGTGATAGTCCAGGCCCTCGTAGGTCGGGTTCATCTTGAACGCCACCGTATCCGTCACTGAGTCGGCTCCTGCCTGCTCGTCAACTGCGGTACCCACCGTCGCTCCAATCCGTCGCTCACGCGATCTACATCGTCTTGTGTGCCGAAGATCTCGAGCCGATACAAGTGAGGCACGTTGCACTTGCGGCTGATGATGTCACCGGCGAGACAGAACGAGTCGCCGAAGTTGGTGTTGCCCGCCGAGATGACTCCGCGGATGTGACGCCGGTTGCGCTCGTCGTTGAGGAACCGGATGACCTGCTTGGGCACCGCGCCTCGTTCGACGCCGCGCCCCTCACCCCCGCCATAGGTGGGGGTGACCAGCACGAAGGGCTCGTCGACGACGAGTTCTTCCTGCTGTCGGAGAAGGGGAATGCGTCGGGCCGGGAGCCCGAGCTTCTCGACGAAGCGCGCGGTGTTACCCGAGGCGCTCGAGAAGTAGACCAGGAGCGGCGCGGCGGTCGCGACGGCGCTCATGGCGGATCACGCCAGACGCGAGGCGAGCTCGTCGATCTTGTCGGGGCGGAAGCCCGACCAGTGACCCTCGTCGGTGACGACGACGGGTGCCTGCATGTAGCCGAGCGCCTTGACCTGCTCGAGCGCCGTGGCGTCCTCCGACAGGTCGAGGATCTCGTACTCGATGCCCTTGGCGTCGAGCGCGCGGTAGGTGGCGTTGCACTGAACGCAGGACGGCTTCGTGTAGACCGTGATCGACATCTTTTCGCTTCCCCTCACATCTCTGGCCTGCATCTGAATCAGGCTGCTTTCCGGTAGACCCTCACCGGGATCTCAATACTACATATAGGTACGGACATTCAGGGTGACCACTAGGGGTAGTAGTTACATACGTGTAGTTTTCCACCGCTCTCCACTGTTACAACACAGGTTCTCCACCGTTTCTTCCACAGGCACAGCCCCCTTGACAGTGCCTCCGAACCGCGAGAAATCGCGGCTGGGAACGACCTGTGAGAGATCCATCCACAGGGGGGACGATACGGCCGACCTCGGACATCGGATTTTCTGTGGAAACTCGGTTTGGGCGTGTCGCGGCGTGTCGCAGAGGAGCCGCTTGGACCCGCGTCCGCGCCTCCCGGTAGCGTTGACCCGTGGCGGGATATCGGGACCTTCTTCGCACGCCCGGAGTGGCGCGCATGATCGCTGCACAGCTGACCGCTCGCTTCCCCAACGGGATGACCTCGCTCGCGATCCTGCTGCACGTCGAGCAGCAGACCGGGTCATACGGCTCGGCGGGCCTCGTGCTCGCCGCGACGAGCGTCGGGCAGGCCGTCGCCGGCCCGATCACGAGTCGGTGGATGGGCGCCTGGGGCATGCGCCGCGTGCTCACCCTGACGCTCAGCGTCTGCGTCGTCGCCGTGCTGGGGCTCGCGCTCCTCCCCCTCAGCATCCCCGGCTACATGATCCTGGGCATGATCGCCGGCCTCTCGACCCCGCCGGTGCAGGCCGCCGTGCGCACCATCTATCCGAAGCTCGTGAACTCGAAGCAGCTCACTCCGCTGTTCTCCCTCGATGCCTCGCTGCAGGAGATCATCTGGGTCATCGCGCCCGTCGTGATCACCCTCGTCTCGACCCAGGTCGGCACCGCCGAGGGTCTCCTGCTCGTCGCCGTCGTGCTGGTGGGCGGCGGGGCGTGGTTCATCCTCTCGCCCGAGGTCGGTCGCGTGCGCATCCCCCGCAGCCGCAACGCCCTCGGCAAGGTCGTCCTCAAGCCGCCCGTGCTGCTCGCCACCGTCATCGGGTTCCTCCTCATTGGCGCCTGCTCCGCCGTCGAGGTCGGCGTCGTCGCCACGTTCGAGCACGGCAGCCTCGCCGCCGGCCTCGTGCTCGCCGTCTTCTCGGTCGGCAGCCTCGCCGGCGGACTCGCGTTCGGACACATCCCCATCGGCCCCTGGGCCATGGCCCGCCGTCTCGCGATCGTCACCGTCGGCCTGGCGCTCACCATGTTCTCCCTCAACGTGTTCTGGCTCGGCGGCACGCTGGTCCTCGCCGGCATCGGCATCGCGCCGGCCCTCGCCGTGCTGTTCGCCATCACGACCGCAAGCGTGAAGTTCAGCGAGACCGCCGAGGCGTTCGGCTGGGCGGGCACGGGACAGCTCATCGGTGCCGCGGCGGGCTCGGCGGTCGCCGGCTTCCTGGTCGACGCGACGGATCCGCGCGGCGCGTACCTCGCCGCGACACTGTTCGCCGCAGCCGGCCTCGTCGTCTCGATCGTCTTCGTCCGCTCCTTCCCCGACCTGCGCCATCGCGACGCGAGTCCCCACCCCGACACCGAACCCCTGGCGGTCACCCCTTCATGAGCTCTGCCCCCTCCCCCGCATCCGCCGCCCCCGAGGTCGTCTGCATCGGCGAGTCCATGGGACTCGTCACCGCTCTCGGAGCCCCGCTCGCCGAGACCGAGACGGCTGCGCTCGGTCTGGCGGGAGCCGAGGGCAACGTCGCGGTCGGGCTCGTGTCGGCAGGGCACCGCGCCGCGTGGGCCTCACGCCTCGGTGACGACCCGATCGGCGTGCGCATCTCGACCGAGCTCGAGCGGCGCGGCGTCGACCTCTGGGTGACGACGGATGCGGATGCTCCCACCGGCGTCATGTTCAAGGACCCCGGCGTGGAGTCGTCGTCGGTCTACTACTACCGGCGCGGGTCGGCCGCCTCGCTGATGGCACCGGGGTTCCTCGACGTCGCTCAGCTCGCCGGCGTCCGCATCGTGCACACCACGGGCATCACCCCGGCGCTCTCGCCGTCCTGCCGCGCGATGGTCGATCAGCTGTTCGTCGACGCTCGCGCCGCCGGCGCCCTCGTGTCCTTCGACGTCAATGATCGCCGCGCACTGTGGACGATGCAGGATGCCGCCGACACCCTCGCCCGCCTCGCGGACGCCGCCGACATCGCCTTCGTCGGACGCGACGAGGCCGAGCGCATCTGGGGCACCGCGACCGCCGCCGAGATCCGCACCCGTCTGCCGCACTGCGGGCTGCTCATCGTCAAGGACGGCGACGTCGGGGCGACCGCGTTCCTCGGCGACGACGAGCCGGTGTTCGTGCCCGCTCCCCGTGTCGAGGTCGTCGAGCCGGTCGGCGCCGGAGACGCGTTCGCGGCCGGGTTCCTCGCCGCGACCCTCGACGGCGCAGATCTGTCGGAACGGCTGTCCGCGGGCCACACCGCCGCGGCCCGCGTGCTGACGACGCACGGCGACCTGCCGCCCCTCGACTGAGCTCCGCAGGCCTCACCGCCGCGAGCCGGTCGTAGGCTTGCTGCATGCCCGCACCGCTCACGCTGCCCCGCATCTCCTGGGGCGACCCGGCATCCGATCGTCGCGTTCTCCTCGTGCACGGGCTCGGCTCGTCCGCGGCTCTCATGTGGCGCGTCGGCTCCGACCTCGCCGACGCCGGATGGCATGCGACCGCCGTCGATCTGCGTGGCCACGGCGACGCCCCGCGCGCCCTCGACTACTCGGTCGCCGCCTACGCGGCAGACCTCGCCACCACGACGCCCGACGGAGGGGGACCCTGGGATGCCGTCGTCGGCCACTCGCTCGGCGGGGCCTCCAGCACGGCGGCGGCGGCATCCGCTCCCGAGTGGACGCGCCGACTCGTGCTGCTCGATCCGGCGATCCTCGTCGGCGGCCGGGATGCCGCGATCGTCCGCAGGAGCCAGGAGCGCGCCTTCGCCGACAACAGGGTGGAGCTGGTGCGGCAGGAGCATCCGCACTGGCACCCGCAGGACTGGGAGCTGAAGGTCGACGCGGTGCACCGCGCGAGCGCCTGGGCGGTCGAGCAGACGAGTGCGCAGAACACTCCGTGGGACGTCACTGCGGATGCCGCCCGGCTGACCGTTCCCACCCATGTGATCGCCTCGGATCCCGCGGTCTACAGCATCTTCACCGGCGAGGTCGCGGCCGGCGTCCTCGCCTCCAACCCCCTCGTCACGATGTCGGTCGTCGAGGGCGCCGGGCACTCGCTGCACCGCGACAAGCCCGAAGAGACCGTCCGACAGCTGAGAGAGGCACTCGCGTGAGCACCTTCGATCCGACCGCCTACCTTCCCGACGACCTTCTCGAGCGCATCCGCGAGCGGGCCCCGATCCACGACCGCGAGAACACGTTCCCCGAGCAGGACCTCGATGAGCTCCGCGACGCGGGATATCTGTCGATCCTCGTGCCCGCCGAACGCGGGGGCGCGGGGCTCGGCCTCGCCGAGGCGGCGATCCTGCAGCAGCGTCTCGCGACCGCCGCTCCCGCCACGGCGCTCGCGATCAACATGCACCTGGTGTGGACCGGCGTCGCGAAGGTCTTCTCCGACCGCGGCGTGCCGGGTCTCGAGTTCGTGCAGGACGGCGCGGTCGCGGGCGAGGTCTTCGCCTTCGGAATCAGCGAGGGCGGCAACGACCTGGTGCTGTTCGGGAGCGACACCGAGGCCGCGCCCACCGCCGACGGAGGCTACGCGTTCACTGGCACGAAGATCTTCACCTCGCTCGCGCCCGTATGGACGAGGCTCGGGCTGCACGGCCTCGACACGACGAGCGCCGACGCTCCGAAGCTGGTCTTCGCCTTCGTCGACCGCACCGACGCGGTCGTCACGGGCGACGACTGGGACACCCTCGGCATGCGGGGCACCCAGAGCCGCACGACGCGTCTCGACGGAGCCGTGGCGGATGCCGCGCACGTGGTGCGTCGCATCGATCCGGGCCCGAACCCCGACCCCATCGTCTTCGGGATCTTCTCCGTCTTCGAGATCCTGCTCGCCTCCGTCTACACGGGCATCGCACGCCGTGCCCTCGACCTCGCGGTGCTCACCGCGCAGATGCGCCGTTCGAAGAAGACGGGTGCGACGTACAGCCAGGATCCCGACATCCGCTGGCGCATCGCCGACATGGGCCTCGCGTACGACGCGCTCCCGCCGCAGATCGCGGTGCTCGCCCGCGATGTCGATGAGAAGGTCGACAACGGCGCTCGGTGGTTCACCCTGCTGTCGGGCGTCAAGCACCGGGCGATCACGATGTCGAAGCACGTCGTCGATCAGGCGATGCTCGTCGCCGGCGGCGGCTCATACTTCTCGTCGAACGAGCTGTCGCGTCTCTACCGGGACGTCCTCGCGGGCGCATTCCATCCCTCCGATCCCGAATCGGCGCATTCCACTGCGGCGAGCGCCTGGCTCGGACCCCTCGAGGCATAAGCGCGATATTCTGCGGTTTCACCCCTGAGGCTCTGCCGATTCTGCGGAATCAGTTGAAGACCGGCCGCTGCGGTGCGAGGATCGCATCATGGCGTCCTCGAAGAAGCACCCCCCACTGGACGATGTCGCGAAGACGATCATCGAACTGCTGCAGGAGGACGGGCGACGCTCGTACTCCGACATCGGGCGAGAGGTGGGGCTCAGCGAAGCCGCCGTCCGCCAGCGCGTGCAGCGGCTCACCGAGTCCGGCGTGATGCAGATCGTCGCAGTGACCGATCCGATGCAGCTCGGCTTCCCCCGGCAGGCCATGATCGGCGTCCGCGTCTCGGGCGACACGAGGGTCGTGGCCGAGGCCATCGCCGAGATCGCCGCCATCGACTACGTCGTCATCACCGTCGGCTCGTTCGACATCCTCGCCGAGGTCGTCTGCGAGGACGACGAGGACCTCCTCGCCCTCATCAACGATCACATCCGCCCGATCGACGGTGTCCTGTCGACCGAGACCTTCATCTACGCCAAGCTGCAGAAGCAGCTCTACAACTGGGGGACCAGATGAGCACGCAACGCCCGACACCGTCCGAGTCCGAACTCCAGACCATGGCCAAGGACCACCTGTGGATGCACTTCACACGGCAGTCCACGATGGAGAAGAGCGGCGTCCCGATCATCGTCAAGGGCGACGGTCACCGCATCTGGGACTCGAAGGGCAAGGAGTACTTCGACGGCCTCGCCGGACTCTTCGTCGTCAACGCCGGCCACGGCCGCCGTCGCCTCGCCGAGGCCGCGGCGAAGCAGGCTTCCGAGCTGTCGTTCTTCCCGCTGTGGTCGTATGCGCACCCGGCGGCCATCGAGCTCGCCGACCGACTCGCGGCCGAGGCGCCCGGCGACCTGAACCGCGTGTTCTTCTCGACGGGCGGCGGCGAGGCGGTCGAGACCGCGTTCAAGCTCGCGAAGCACTACTGGAAGCTGATGGGCAAGCCCACCAAGCACAAGGTCATCTCGCGATCGGTCGCCTATCACGGCACCCCTCAGGGCGCACTGGCCATCACCGGCATCCCGGCGATGAAGTCCATGTTCGAGCCCGTCACCCCGGGTGGGTTCCGCGTGCCGAACACCAACTTCTACCGCGCGGCCGAGATGGGCGGCCCGAGCGACGACCTCGAGGCCTTCGGCCGCTGGGCCGCCGACCGCATCGAGGAGATGATCCTGTTCGAGGGCGCCGACACGGTCGCCGCGGTCTTCCTCGAGCCGGTGCAGAACTCGGGCGGATGCTTCCCGCCTCCTCCCGGATACTTCGCCAGGGTGCGCGAGATCTGCGACCGCCACGACGTGCTGCTCGTATCGGACGAGGTCATCTGCGCGTTCGGTCGCCTGGGCCACACCTTCGCGTGCACGGGCCTCGGCTACGTGCCCGACATGATCACGTGCGCCAAGGGCATGACGAGCGGCTACTCGCCCATCGGCGCGACCGTCATCAGCGACCGGATCTACGAGCCGTTCTCGAAGGGCGACGTGTCGTTCCCGCACGGCTACACGTTCGGCGGGCATCCGGTCTCGGCGGCCGTGGCCCTCGAGAACCTCGCGATCTTCGACGAGGAGGGGCTCAACGAGCACGTGCGCGAGAACTCGCCCCTGTTCCGCGCCGAGCTCGAGAAGCTCCTCGACATCCCGATCGTGGGCGATGTGCGCGGAGACGGCTACTTCTTCGGCATCGAGCTCGTGAAGGACAAGGCGACGCGGGAGACCTTCGACGACGACGAGTCCGAGCGGCTGCTGCGCGGCTTCCTCTCCCCCGCCCTGTTCGAGGCCGGGCTCTACTGCCGTGCCGACGACCGCGGCGACCCCGTGATCCAGCTCGCACCGCCGCTGACGGTGGGACCCGCGGAGTTCCGTCAGATCGAGCAGATCCTGCGGAGCGTGCTCACCGACGCCCAGTCGGTGCTCTGACTCAGTCGGTCACCGCGGTGCGCCGCCTCGCGAGGAGCGCGAGGTGGAGCGCCGCGATCGTCTCGCCGTCGTCGAGGTCGGCACCGAGCAGATCGCCGATCAGCGTGAGGCGCTGATAGAACACCGACCGCGACAGGTGACTCGCGGCGGCCGCCGCCGAGCGGTTGCCCGGGTGTGCGACGAGAGCCGCGAGCACGGCGAGCAGGTCGCCGCGACGCTCTCGGTCGTGACGGATCAGCGGCGCCAGCATCCGCTCGCTGTGCTCGTGCAGTCGGTGATCGTCGCGCAGCGTGGCGACGAGCCTCTCGAGCGGGCGATCGTCGACCCGCCGCACTCTGGCCCCCGCCTCGGCACGGTCGCTGTCGGCGAGGTCGCGCGCGGCGCGCAGCGAGCCGAGCAGTCCGACGACGTCATCGGCGACCGGGCCGACGAACACCGCGCGGTCGGGACCGGCGATGCGCAGCACGACCTCGTCGGACAGCACTGCGGTTGCCGGAAGCGAGAGCAGAGCGACGTCGTCGCCCTCGACCCTGGCCGCCATGACGGCGAACCCCGCCTGCCGTGCGCGATACGCGAGCTCGCTGATCGACGCCGACCCTCGGGCGACGATCCCGTGGCACTGCCGGTCGGCGAGGGCGAAACCGCCGGCACGCAGCCGCGCGTCGATGTCGTCGGCCTTCGCGAAGCGCGCCCCCAGCAGATCATCGATCACCGTGCGCTGCGCGAGCAGCGACCATTCGGTGTCGCCGCCGTCGGCGATGCAGCCGAACGCGAGGGCCGTCGCCCCCTGTTCGAGCACCGTGACCCGCCCGGCGGGGTGAGCCGGTCCCGGCTGGGCGAGCAGCGTGCCCCAGCGCACTCCCCGCGCCTGCACCGGCACCCGCTCGGCGTCGCCACGCGAGCTCAGGACGTCGGCGATCGGAGAGTCGAGCCCCTCGACCGCGATCACCTCACCCGCGAGGTTCTCCAGGATCACCGGTGCGCGCAGCGCCCGCGCGGTCTCGGACACCACGACATCGGCCGGCGCGCCCTGCAGGCTCAGCGCGGTGAAGAGCTCGTGCAGGTGCTGCCGCTCGTGCAGCGCGTGCGTCTGCGCGGCGATGAGTGCGTGATGCACCGCCTCGGTCACCGCGACGAACTTGACCTCTCGGGTCAACGCGATGAGCGCCAGTCCGGCCGTCGCACACAGGTCGACCAGCGGCTGGGGAACCGCCTCCCGGGCTGTGCCGAGCTCGAACACGATGCCGGCGATGCCCGCGCGGTGCAGGCTGGTCGCGAAGTCCCGCAGCTGCTCGACGTCGCTCGGCCACCCGGCGCCCGTGGTCAGCAGCAGTTCGCCGCCGTCGAGAAGCCGCGCGACGTCCGGGCTGTCGGAGACATGCACCCACCGCACGGCGACATCGAGAGCGGCGCCGCCGACGAGCACGGACGGGCCGCCCTGTTGCACGGCGGGCTCGGAGAGCACGTCGGAGACGCTGAGAAACGTGCTGCCGTCCGGACGTTCTGTCCGACCCAGCTCGAAGTCGCTACGTTCTGACACCTGTTCGCCCTCTCGTGCTCTGTGATCATGGGAGAGAACCCAGCGTATCGCTGCT
Organism: Microbacterium sp. CFBP9023; assembly: GCF_034045055.1. NCBI lineage: Bacteria > Bacillati > Actinomycetota > Actinomycetes > Micrococcales > Microbacteriaceae > Microbacterium > Microbacterium sp. CFBP9023. Next base: position 833,867 of record NZ_JAXCWI010000002.1, read on the forward strand.
CGGTCAGAGTGTTCGATACGGATCACGCAGCACGAAGGAGCCCCGTGGACATCGTCCGTCACCTCATCAATGGAGCAGAGACCGCCGACGCGGCGCGCACGGGACAGGTCTTCGACCCGGCCACCGGTCAGGTGTCGAAGCAGGTCGCCTTCGCGTCGACCGCCGAGGTCGACCAGGCCATCGCCGCCGCGGCATCCGCTCTGCCCGCCTGGCGCGAGACGAGCCTCATCAAGCGCGCCGACGTCTTCTTCCGCCTGCGTCAGCTGCTCAAGGAGCGCACACCCGAGCTCGCGGCGATCGTCACCTCGGAGCACGGCAAGGTGCTCTCGGACGCCGCCGGCGAGGTCTCGCGCGGCATCGAGAACGTCGAGTTCGCCGCCGGCCTCGTGCACCTGCTCAAGGGAGAGCGCAGCGAGCAGGTCTCGCGCGGCGTCGACGTGCACTCGGTCAAGCAGCCCGTCGGGGTCGTCGCGGCGATCACGCCGTTCAACTTCCCCGTCATGGTGCCGCTGTGGATGGTCGCCTCGGCGATCGCCTGCGGCAACACGGTCGTGCTCAAGCCGAGCGAGAAGGACCCGTCGGCGGCCATCTGGATCGCGAAGCTCTTCCAGGAGGCAGGACTGCCCGACGGCGTGCTCAATGTCGTGAACGGCGACAAGGAGGCCGTCGACGCGCTGCTCGAGTCGCCGCGGGTGAACGCGATCAGCTTCGTCGGATCGACCCCGATCGCCCGCTCCATCTACCAGCGGGCGGCGAACGCGGGCAAGCGCGTGCAGGCTCTGGGCGGCGCGAAGAACCACATGGTCGTGATGCCGGATGCCGACATCGACGCCGCGGCCGACGCCGCGGTCTCGGCCGCATACGGCTCAGCCGGCGAGCGCTGCATGGCCGTCTCGGTGCTGGTCGCGGTGGGAGACATCGCCGACGACCTCGTCACAGCGATCGCCTCGCGCATCGACGGACTCACGATCGGCGCGGGCACGGATGCCGCGAGCGAGATGGGCCCGCTCATCACCCGCGAGCACCGCGACCGCGTCGCCTCCTACGTGACCGGCGCCACCGCGGAGGGTGCGACCGTCGTGGTCGACGGCACGACGAAGGAGTTCGACTCCGACGGCTTCTTCATCGGGGTCAGCCTCATCGATCGGGTCGCTCCCGGCATGAAGGTGTACGACGACGAGATCTTCGGCCCGGTGCTCTCGGTCGTGCGCGTCGAGACCTATGCCGAGGCCGTCGAGCTCGTCAACGCGAACGCGTACGGCAACGGCACCGCGATCTTCACCCGCGACGGCGGCACCGCCCGTCAGTACGAGTTCGACATCGAGGTCGGCATGGTCGGCGTCAACGTGCCGATCCCCGTGCCGATCGGCGCCTACTCGTTCGGCGGCTGGAAGGACTCGCTCTTCGGCGACTCGCACATCTACGGACCCGAGTCGGTGCACTTCTACACTCGGTCGAAGGTGGTCACGACGCGCTGGCCCGACCACACGCCCTCGCAGATCGACCTGGGCTTCCCGAGCAACCACTGAGCCCCCGAGCAGACACTGAGAACCGAGACACGAGACATGACGAACTTCATCGATCGCCACGGCGCATCGCATCCGCTCCCCGCCCCCGAGGCCGAGGCGCAGGTGCGGGCGGACGACCGCGGCCACGTCTTCCACTCCTGGAGCGCCCAGGGACTCATCGATCCGCTGCCCGTCGCCGCGGGTGAGGGCTCGACGTTCTGGGACTACGCCGGCAACGCCTACCTCGACTTCTCGAGCCAGCTGGTGAACCTCAACCTGGGGCACCAGCATCCCGACCTCGTGGCCGCGATCCAGCAGCAGGCGGGTCGCCTCTCGACCATCCAGCCGGCGATGGCCAACGACGTGCGGGGCGAGCTCGCCCGACTCATCGTCGAGGTCGCGCCCGAGGGCTTCGAGAAGGTCTTCTTCACCAACGGCGGCGCCGAGGCCAACGAGTACGCCGTGCGCATGGCGCGCCAGTCGACGGGCCGCCACAAGGTGCTGTCGATGTACCGCAGCTATCACGGGTCGACCTCGACGGCGATCTCGCTGACGGGTGATCCTCGCCGGTGGGCGAACGGCACACCGGATTCCGGAGCCGTGCGCTTCTTCGGGCCCTACCTCTACCGCTCGCCGTTCCACGCCGAGACGCCGGAGCAGGAGTCCGAGCGCGCCCTCGCCCACCTCGAGCAGACCATCCAGCTCGAAGGACCCTCGACGTTCGCGGCGATCATCATCGAGACCGTCGTCGGCACGAACGGCGTGCTCGTGCCGCCGCCCGGCTACCTGCAGGGCGTGCGCGAGCTGTGCGACCGCTACGGCATCGTCTACATCGCGGACGAGGTCATGGTCGGCTTCGGCCGCCTCGGCGAGTGGTTCGGCATCGACGCGTACGACGGGCGTCCCGACCTGATCACCTTCGCGAAAGGCGTGAACTCCGGGTACGTGCCGCTCGGCGGCGTCGTCATCTCCGAGCGCATCGCGAAGGCCTTCGACACCACGCCGTTCGCGGGAGGGCTCACGTACTCCGGGCATCCGCTCGCGTGCGCCGCGGGCGTCGCCACCTTCGAGGTGTTCCGCCGCGACGGCATCCTCGAGCGGGTGCGCGACCTCGGCGAGCGCATCGTCGAGCCGACCCTGCGCGGCTGGGTCGACACCCACCCGAGCGTCGGAGAGGTACGCGGCCGCGGGCTCTTCTGGGCCGTCGAGCTGGTGCGCGACAAGGAGACGCGCGAGCCGCTCGTGCCGTTCAACGCCAGCGGAGCGGATGCCGCGCCCGTCGCCGCCTTCGCCGCCGCCGCCAAGAAGGCGGGTGTCTGGCCGTTCACGCACTTCAACCGCATCCACGTGGCACCGCCGCTCGTGATCGGCGAGGACGATCTCGTGCGCGGTCTGGCCGTGCTCGACGAGGCTCTCGCCGTGGCCGACGAGGCAGCCACGAGCTGACAGTGCCGTGAGGCGCAGCCGCTGCTGCGCGGGTTCAGATCAGGAATCCGCGCAGCAGCGCTTCGGAACCGGCGAGGTGATCGCGCATCGCCGCCTCGGCGACATCGGGCCGCCCGGCGAGGATCGCCGTCACGATCTGCTCATGCTGCTCACCCGAGTGCTGGATGTTGCGCGGCATCAGCGGGAACGTGTCGAGCCACGCATTGACGTCGGCCCGGTTCTCGGCGACCAGCGCGACGAGCGAGGGGATGCCGGCCGCCTCCGCGATCGCGAGGTGCAGCAGCGTGTCGAGACGCCGATACTCCTCGGGCCCGGCGGGCAGTGCGGCCTCATGTCGCGCCCACAGGTCGGCGCGGGTCGCGGCATCCAGCGTCCGGCTCGCCGCAGCCCGCACTGCTCCCGTCTCGAGCACCCGCCGCAGCCCCAGCACATCGTCGATCTCGTCCGCCGTGACCTCCCCGGCATCCGAGGGCTGGGGCAGCGGATCGGCGATGAACGTGCCGCCGTACCGCCCCCGCTTGGGCACCAGGTATCCGGTGTCGGCGAGTTCGCGGATCGCCTCGCGCACGGTGTCGCGACTGACGCCGAACGAGGCGGCGAGCTCTCGTTCCGGCGGCAGCGACTCCCCCGGGGCGACGACGCCGAGGCGGATGGTCTGCACGAGGCGAGCCACCGCATCCTCGAGGGCGTTGCCTCGGCGAAGCGGCCGGTAGACCGCCCGGCGCACCTCGACGAGATCGCCGTCGGAAGGGTGCTCGCTCATGCTTTCACCTTGTCACAGTGACATGGTCCCGCTTCACAGCGGGGTGACGTAGGCGTTCGTGATGCCGCCGTCGACGACGAAGGCGCTGGCGGTGATGAACGATGAGTCGTCCGAGGCGAGGAAGGCCACAGCGGCGGCCAGCTCGGACGGCTCGGCGAAGCGCCCCATCGGCACGTGCACGAGTCGTCGCTGCGCACGCTCGGGATCCTTGGCGAACAGCTCCTGCAGCAGCGGCGTGTTCACCGGCCCGGGGCACAGCGCGTTCACCCGCACGCCCTGTCGCGCGAACTGCACGCCGAGCTCGCGCGACATCGCCAGCACGCCGCCCTTCGACGCGGTGTAGCTGATCTGCGAGGTCGCCGACCCCAGCAGGGCGACGAACGACGCGGTGTTGATGATCGATCCGCGACCCGCCGGCACCATGTGGCGCAGTGCCGCACGGCTGCACAGGTACACGCTCTTCAGGTTCACGTCCTGCACGCGATCCCAGGCCGGCAGCTCGGTCGTCTCGATCGAGTCGTCGTCGGCGGGCGAGATGCCGGCGTTGTTGAAGGCGATGTCGATACGGCCGAACTCCGCGGCGACGCCGTCGAAGAGCGTGTTCACCATGGTCTCGTCGGCCACGTCGACGGGACGGAACGCACCGCCCACCTCGGCCGCCGCCTTCTCGCCCGTGGTGGGGTCGACGTCGGCGATGACGACGAACGCGCCTTCGGCCGCGAAGCGCTGAGCGGTGGCGAAGCCGATCCCGCTCGCCCCTCCGGTGATGATCGCGACGCGGTCCTTGAGGCGCTGGGTCAGATCGATGGTCATGTGTGCTCTCCGTTGCAGGTGGGGATGGTCGGGCCGGGTGTCGCTGGTCAGGATTCGTCTGTCGCGAAGAAGACGTTCTTGGTCTCGGTGAAGTGCTCGGCGGCGTCGGGACCGAGCTCGCGCCCGAGTCCGGATGCCTTCATGCCGCCGAACGGCGTCGCGTAGCGCACCGACGAGTGCGAGTTCACCGAGAGCACGCCGCTCTGCACGCCGCGCGAGACGCGCACGGCCCGTCCGAGGCTCTCGGTCCAGATCGACCCGGCGAGACCGTAGGCGGTGTCGTTCGCCAGGCGGATCGCATCGGCCTCGTCCTCGAACGGCATCACCGCGACGACCGGGCCGAACACCTCCTGCTGGGCGATCCGGTCGGACGGGCCGGCGAGCACCACGGCGGGCGCGAACCAGAATCCGTCGCCGCTCGGAGCGCTGCCGCGGAACGCGATGTTCGCGTCGTCGAGGAACCCCGACACGGTGTCGCGATGCGCGGCAGAGATGAGCGGCCCCATGTCGGTGTCGGCACTCGACGGGTCGCCCACACGCCACGCCCTGACCGCTGGTTCGAGCATCTCGAGGAACCGGTCGTACACCGATCGCTGCACGAGCAGCCGGCTGCGGGCGCAGCAGTCCTGGCCCGCGTTGTCGAACACCGAGCCGGGCACCGCGGCGACGGCCTTCTCGAGGTCGGCGTCGGCGAAGACGATGTTGGCGCTCTTGCCGCCGAGCTCGAGCGTCACGGGCTTGAGCGCGCGAGCGCATCCGGCGGCGACCTCGATGCCGACCTCGGTCGACCCGGTGAACACGACCTTGCGGACGTCGGGGTGCTCGACGAGACGCTGCCCGACGACCGAACCCGATCCGGTGACGACCTCGAAGAGTCCCGCGGGCAGCCCGGCCTCGCGGGCCAGCTCGCCGAGTCGGATGGCTGTCAACGGCGTGAGCTCGGCGGGCTTCAGGACGACGGCGTTGCCTGCGGCGAGCGCCGGCGCGAACGCCCACGCCGCGATCGTCATAGGGAAGTTCCACGGCACGATGACTCCGACCACGCCGTAGGGGTCGTGGAAGGTGACGTCGAGTCCGCCGGCCACCGGGATCTGCCGACCCGACAGTCGCTCGGGATCGGCCGAGTAGTAGTTGAGCACCTGCGCGACGTGCCCGGCCTCCCAGCGGGCCGAGCCGATCGGATGCCCGGAGTTCCGCACCTCGAGCTGTGCGAGCTCCTCCGTGGCCGCCTCGACCGCACGAGCGAAGGACCGCAGCGCGTCAGCCCGCGCGACCGGGGCGAGAGCCGCCCACCGTCGCTGCGCTGCGACAGCGCGCGCGATCGCGGCATCCGTCTCTCCGATGTCGGCGCGCGCGACCTCGCGGATCACCGCGCCGGTCGACGGGTTGATGACTGTGAACGCGCTCATCGGGCGTCCTCCTTCCGCCGCGCGGCGAACGCACGGGCCTGTGAGACGAGATCGGTGAAGAGCCGCCGATCCTCGGCGTTCTCTTCGGGGTGCCATTGGACGCCGACGATGTGGCCGGCTGACGTGTCGACGAAGGCCTGCACGAGGCCGTCGTCCGAATGCGCGGCGGCGACGAGCCCCTCGCCGAGACGGTCGACCCCCTGGTGGTGGTAGCTGTGCACCCGCATCTCGGTCTCGCCGATGATGTCGGCGAGGGGTGTGTCGGTCGACACCGCGACGTCGTTCTCGGCGAAGACACCGCCGCCGATGCGGTACTTCTCGGTGCCGAGCGACTCGGGCAGGTGCTGCTGCAGGGTTCCGCCGCGGGCGACGTTCACGAGCTGCAGACCGCGGCAGATGGCGAGCACCGGGATGCCACGACGCTCGGCCGCCTGGAAGAGCGCGAGCTCCCACGCGTCGCGGTCCACCCTCGCGGGGTCGGTGAGCGGATGCCGGTCCTCGCCGTAGAGCTCGGGGGCGACGTCCGCGCCACCCGAGAGCACGAGTCCGTCCATCCCTGAGATCGCCGCGTCCGCGGCATCCGGATCCTGGGGCGGGAGAAGAAGGGCGATGCCGCCCGAGGAGGTCACGCTCGTGAGGTACTGCTCCGGCAGGAACGCGGCCCTGACATCCCACACCCCTTGCTGCGCGCGCTCGAGATAGGTCGTGACGCCGATCAGCGGCGCGGGGTCAGAGGCGCTCGAAGCCACGGATGCGCTCCCAGTCGGTGACGGCCGCGTCGTAGGCTTCCACCTCGATGCGGGCCTGGTTCAGATAGTGCTCGACCACGTCGTCGCCGAACGCCGCCCGCGCGATGGTCGATTCGCTGAACAGCTTCGCCGCCTCGCGCAGGGTGGTCGGCAGGTGGTCGACCGCATCCTCGTAGGCGTTGCCGGTGAAGCGCTCGGGCAGCGGCAGTTCGTTCTCGATGCCGTGCAGACCGCCCGCGATGATCGCCGAGATCGCGAGGTACGGGTTCACATCTCCGCCGGGCACCCGGTTCTCGACCCGCAGCCCCGATCCATGGCCGACTACCCGCAGAGCGCAGGTGCGGTTGTCGATGCCCCATGCCACACCGGTCGGCGCGAAGCTGCCCTTCGCGAAACGCTTGTACGAGTTGATGTTGGGCGCGAGCAGCAGGGTGAATTCGCGCAGAGTGGCGAGGATGCCGGCGATCCAGTGCTCCATCACGGGACTGAAGCCGTGCTCTCCGTCGCCTGCCATCACCGGGGCACCCGACTCGTCGCGCAGCGACAGGTGGATGTGGCAGCTGTTGCCCTCACGCTCGTTGAACTTGGCCATGAACGTGAGCGCCTTGCCGTGCTGCTCGGCGATCTCCTTCGCGCCGTTCTTGTAGATCGCGTGCTGGTCGGCGGTCTCCCGCACCTCCGCATACCGGAACGCGATCTCCTGCTGACCGAAGTTGCACTCGCCCTTCACGCCCTCGCAGTACAGGCCCGCGCCGTCCATGCTGTTGCGGATGTCACGCAGCAGCGGCTCCATGCGGGTCGAGGCGAGCAGGTTGTAGTCGACGTTGTAGTCGGTCGCGGGTGTCAGCCCGTCGTACTTGCGCGCCCAGGCGTCGCGGTAGGTGTTGTCGAAGACGATGAACTCGAGCTCGGTGCCCGAGTACGCGGTCCAGCCCCGCTCGGCGAGGCGGTCGCGCTGGCGATCGAGGATCGCCCGGGGCGAGGGCCCGACGGGTTCGCCGTTCTGCCACACGAGATCGGACATGACCAGCGCGGTGCCCTCGAGCCACGGGATGTTGCGCAGGGTCTCGACGTCGGGCTTCAGCACCATGTCTCCGTAGCCGCGGTCCCACCCCGACATCGCATAGCCGTCGACGGTGTTCATGTCGACGTCGACCGACAGCAGGTAGTCGCAGGCCTCGGCCCCGTGAGCCAGGATGTCCTCCTGGAACAGCCGCGCCGACACACGTTTGCCGACCAGTCGCCCCTGCGCATCCGCGAAGGCCACGATCACCGTGTCGATCTCACCGGCGGCGATGCCGGCATCCAGCTGTTCGATGCTCAGGTTGCCCGACATCTGACGCTCCGTTCTCGTGCGGTGAAGCGATCGGCCGACCGGCTTCGCCCTCAGAGTAGATCAACTCGTCGTTTAAAGGTAGACGAAACCACCATTGACTGTCACAATCATCCGCAAGGTGCACCCGGCGCCTGCACGCATGCGAACGGAGAGCGGATGTCCCAGCAGAGCAATGAATCCCGCAAGGTCGCCGGAGCGACCTATACACGTGCCGGGAGCGACTACTTCGAGAAACGGACGCTGAAGAGGTCGGCCGGCGTCTGGGGCCTGTGGGGTCTGGCGGTCGCCGCGGTGATCTCGGGCGACTTCTCCGGCTGGAACTTCGGCATCGACTTCGCGGGTTTCGGCGGGATGCTCATCGCGTTCGCCATCCTCGTGGCGATGTACTACGGCATGATCTTCGCGATCGGCGAGATGGCGGCCGCGATGCCGCATACCGGCGGCGCGTACTCCTTCGCCCGCTCGGCCATGGGTCCGTGGGGCGGTCTCGTCACCGGAGCCGCCGAGACCATCGAGTACGTCGCGACCACGGCGGTGATCGTCTACTTCTCGGCGTCGTATGCCAACGGCATCACGAGCGAGCTGCTCGGCCTCGAACTGCCGGGCTGGGTCTGGTATCTCATCCTCTACGTCGTCTTCATCGCCCTGAACTCCGCGGGCGCCGCCATCTCGTTCCGCTTCGCGATCGTCGTCTCCGTGATCTCCATCGGCATCATCCTGGTGTTCTCCGCCATGGCGATCTTCTCCGGCGCGTTCTCGTGGGATGCCCTGTGGGACATCGTCCCCGACGAGGGCCAGACCGCGTTCCTTCCGCACGGCGTCCTGCCGATCCTGTTCGCGCTGCCGTTCGCGATGTGGTTCTTCCTCGGCATCGAGGAGCTCCCGCTCGCGGCCGAGGAGTCGCACAACCCGACCCGCGACATCCCGAAGGCAGGATTCTGGGCCCGCGGCACCCTGATCGTCACCGGACTCCTGGTGCTTTTCCTGAACACCGGCGTGATCGGCGCCGAGGCCACCGGCACCGCCGGTGAGCCGCTGCTCGACGGCTTCCGCGCGATCGTCGGCGACCAGCTCGCCGCCGTGCTCGCGCTGTTCGCCCTCATCGGCCTGCTCGCGTCGCTGCAGGGAATCATGTTCGCCTACGGACGCAACATGTACTCACTGTCCCGCGCCGGCTACTACCCCCGCTTCCTCTCGCTCACCGGAAAGCGGCAGACCCCGTGGGTCGCGCTCACTGTCGGCGCGGCGGTCGGCTTCGTGGCGCTGATCGTGCTCGACGTGCTCACCGCCGTCGACTCGGAGGGTGCCGGAACGGTCGCCGGCGCGATCGTGCTGAACATCGCCGTGTGGGGAGCCGTCGTCGCCTATGGACTGCAGCTCGTGTCGTTCATCATCCTGCGCAAGAAGTTCCCCAACGTCGACCGTCCGTACGTCAGCCCGTGGGGCATCCCCGGCGCGGTGATCGCCCTGGTGATCGCGGCACTGATCTTCGTGGGCTTCCTCCTCAACCCGACGTTCGGCCCGGCGATCATCGCGATCGCGATCGTCTATGCGATCATCCTGCTCGGATTCGGCCTGTTCTTCCGACACCGCCTCGTGCTCTCGCCCGAAGAGGAGTACGCGCTGTCAGGCGGTTCGCACGGCGACCCGCAGGCCGAGGGCTACGACGCCATGGAGGGCGAGGTGTTCGGCGGCGGACGCTGACCGGGGCGGAGGAGCGCGGCGCTACTTGCGGTCGAAGTCGAACGCCTTGAGCAGCTCGTCGACGGCCTTGTCGCGCTCCTCCCCGCCCTCGTCGAACATGTGCGTCACGTGCGTGCGCAGATGGTTCTCGAGCAGCAGGCGGTTGAGGGACTCGAGCGAACGCTGGATCGCGCGGGACTGCGTGATGATGTCCATGCAGTACTCCTCGCTCTCGATCATCCGCGCGACTCCGCGCATCTGACCCTCGAGGATGCTGGTGCGGTGCAGCGCACGCTTCTTGATGTCTTCGATCACGATTCGAGGGTACTCGGATCCTGCCTCGGTCAGCCCGAGAACGGGTTGAGGACAGCGAGTCCCGGGATGTCGAAGTCTCTCTCGTTGCGGGTGACCAGCGTCAGTCCGTGGTGCAGCGCGGTGGCCGCGATGAGCGAGTCGCCGAGCGGACGCCGGTTCGGCACTTGGATGGCTGCGGTGATCTGAGCGATCGCCTGCGTCACCTCGAGAGCGGGGTGCACCAGTCCGCTTCTGACCGAGTCCAGCCACCGTTCCAGAGACGCGGCGGCGACGGCATCCCGTCTCCGCGCCAGGAGGACGCCGCGCTCGAGTTCGAGCCCGGTGATCACGCTGATGTGCATGGACTCCCGAGCCGTCGCGCCGAACCACCGCGCCACGCCGAGGTCGGGCCTGGGCCGACGGATCTCCGAGATCACGTTCGTGTCGACCAGGAACGGTGTCACAGGTCGATCTCTCGTCCGAAGTCACGCGATCTGTCGGCGGCGATCTCGTCCATGATCTGACCGAAGACGTCATCGGGATCCGCCCCCTCAGGGAGGGGCCGGACGACGTCCAGGAAGGATCGCGTGTCCTCCGTCAGAGCGGCGGGCCGGAGGCGTTCGTAATCTCCGATGCTCAGCAGTACATAGGCGGGCTCGCCACGTCTCGTGATCATCACGGGCTGCCCGTCGGCGACGCGCTGAGCGCGCGCGACGGACTGGTTGAACTCTCGAGCGGTCATGGTGAACACGATGGACCCCGTTTCGAACTGTAGTGAGAGTACTACACAGCGTGGACTCGGTGAAGGGCGACGGACCGGACGATACAAGCCGACCTCAGCGAGGACTCCCCGTGAAAGGATGACGTCATGCCGCGAACCCCGATGGCGCTCCTGTCGCCCGCAGACCAGGTACGACTTCGCGCTCTTCGCCGCATGAAGGCGGTGGCTCTCGGCGCGCTGATCTTCATGGCGGTCGTGTTCGTGATCGCGTTCGCCTTCCAGGAGCGTCAGCCGTGGTTGGCCTACGTCCGCGCCGCCGCCGAGGGCGGCATGGTGGGTGCTCTCGCCGACTGGTTCGCCGTAACCGCGCTCTTCCGTCGGCCGCTGGGGCTGCCCATTCCGCACACCGCGATCATCCCGAACCGCAAAGACGAGATCGGCCGCACGCTGGGCGAGTTCGTCGAGACGAACTTCCTCGAGGCGAGCGTCGTGCGCACCAAGCTCGCGAGCACGGCGATCGCGAAGCGAGCCGGTGAATGGCTGCGTGAGCCCGCCCACGCCGAACGCGTGGCGGCCGAGGGGGCGACGATCGCGACCGCCGTCCTGAACGCTCTCAGCGACGACGACGTGCGCGACCTCATCACCGACCTCGCCCGCGAGCACCTCGTCTCTCCCGAGTGGGGACCGCCCGCCGGCGCCTGGCTCGAGAAGATCGTCGAGGCCGATGCGCATCACGGGGCGGTCGACCTCGCCGCCGACAGCATCGGCCGCTGGCTGGATGCGAACGCCGAGTCGTTCTCGGGACTCATCTCGCGCAGGCTCCCCGGGTGGGTGCCGAAGCTCGCCCACCGATTCGTCGACGACACCGCCTACAACGAGGCGGTCAAGTTCGTCCGCGCCGTGCAGGCCGACCCGAAGCATCCGGCACGCATCGCCGTCGACGGCTACCTCGCCCGCCTCGCCGACAGCCTGCAGAACGACCCCGCGACGAGGGCCAAGCTCGAGAACGCCAAGGCATCGCTGTTCGACAGCCCCCGCGTGGGCGCCCTCGCCGCCGAGGCCTGGGACACGGCGAAGAACGGACTGCTCACCGCCCTCGCCGACCCCGAGAGCGGTCTGCGTGTGCGGGCAGCACAGGCTCTGCAGGAGATCGGCGACAGGCTCACGACGGATGCCGCGCTGCAGCACCGCGTCGACACGTGGGTGTCGGATGCCGCGGTGTTCCTCGTCGACCGCTACCGCCATGACATCGCGTCGATCATCACCGACACCGTCGAGCGGTGGGACCCGGTCGAGACGACCGAGAAGATCGAGCTCATGGTCGGCCGCGACCTGCAGTACATCCGTCTGAACGGCACGTTCGTCGGCGCGCTCGCGGGCCTGGCGATCTTCACGATCGCGCACCTGCTGATCCCCGGGGTCTGAGCACTGAGCAGGGTTGACGGCATCGCACCCTCCGGGTGAGGGCCTGTAGAGGGGCGGCCGCGCCACTGCTAGCGTGCACCTCACTCGCGCAGGTCGCACGGGAACCCCTCTGGCATACCGGCATCCCTCGAAGGAGGAGTCATGGACTCGCTGCTCTCCGCGAACCTGGTCTGGTCGGTGCTCGCGATCGCGGCGTTCTGCATCAACGTGCTCGCGCTGATCTACATCCCGCGCGATCGCAAGCCCACCGCGGCGATGGCGTGGCTGCTGCTCGTGTTCCTGCTTCCTTTCATCGGCATCGCGCTCTACCTGCTCATCGGAGACTTCCGGCTGCCGAAGAAGCGCCGTGACGAGCAGCAGCGCATCACGGCGATGATCGCCGAGCGCGCCCTCGACCTTCCGGATGCCGAGGCTCCGCGGTGGCTGCAGCGTGTCGCGCAGCAGAATCACGCCCTCACCGGCCTGCCGATGGTCGGTGCCTCGTCGGCGCAGCTGATCGACGACTACCAGGCATCGATCGACGCGATGGCCGCAGCCATCGACTCCGCCGAGCGATACGTGCACGTGGAGTTCTACATCGCGGCGCGCGACGAGACGACCCGGGGCTTCTTCGACGCGATGGAGAGAGCCGTCGCCCGCGGGGTGACGGTGCGCCTGCTGGCCGACTACATCGCCTCGCGCAAGATCCCGAAGTCGGAGGAGACCTTCGCGGAGCTCGACAGGGTCGGCGTGACGTGGGCATGGATGCTGCCGGTTCGCCCGCTCAAGGGCGAGTACCAGCGCCCCGATCTGCGCAACCACCGCAAACTTGTCGTCGTCGACGGCCACGTCGGTTTCGTCGGCTCGCAGAATCTCATCTCCCGCGACTACAACTCGGAGAAGAACATCAGACGCGGCCTCATGTGGCAGGAGCTGGTGTCCCGCGTCGACGGACCGGTCGTCGCCCAGGTCGATGCGGTGTTCCTGTCGGACTGGCTCATCGAGACCGGCGAGGACCTGTCCGCGGTCGAACGCGTACCGGCCACCGCCGTTCCCGCACCTCCACCCGCCGATCTGCACTGCCAGATGGTGCCGAGCGGGCCGGCATACGGCACCGAGAACAACCTGCGGATGTTCCTCTCGCTCATCCACGGCGCGACCGAGAAGGTCATCCTGACGAGCCCGTACTTCGTGCCCGACGAGGCGATGATCTATGCCATCACCACGGCATGCCAGCGCGGACTCGACGTGCAGCTGTTCGTATCGGAGCTCGGCGACCAGGCGATGGTCTATCACGCACAGCGGTCGTACTACGAGACGCTGCTGCGAGCCGGAGTGCGCATCTTCCTCTACCCCGCGCCGTACATCCTGCACGCCAAGCACTTCTCGATCGACGACGACATCGCCGTGATCGGCTCGAGCAACATGGACATCCGCTCCTTCAGCCTCAACTCCGAGATGTCGCTGCTGGTGCGGGGCGGGTCCTTCGTCGCGCAGATGCGCCAGGTCGAGCAGAAGTACCGCGCCGCCGGGCGGGAGCTGACACTCGACGAATGGCTGCGCGAGCCTGCGAAGTCGACCTTCCTCGACGGCCTGTTCCGGCTGACGTCGGCGCTGAACTGAGTGGCGCTCTCCCGACGCCGTGTCAGCGGGACGCGAGCGCCGCGAGCATCTCGAGCACGCACAGCGCGGCGAGCCTCACCGTGCGGAGGTCGTCGGTGTCAGCGGTCGCATCGACCTCGGCGATGTCGGCGCTGACCACACGCGGGTCGCCGACGATCGCGCGCACGAGGTGGCGCAGCTCCCACGCGGCGAAGCCGCCGGGAACGGATGCCGGGCAGCCCGGCGCCGCGGAACGGTCGGCCGCGTCGACGTCGGCGTCGAGGTGGATGCGGGCGGCGGCACCCGCTCCGGCGATGCGCGTCGCCTCCGCGACGACGTCCTCGATGCCCCGGCGGCGAACCTCGTCGAGGGTGATCACGCGGATTCCCCACCCGGCAGCACGCGCCGCGTAGGCGGCGGAGTTCGCGAAGTCCGCGATGCCGATCTGGACGATCCTCGTCGGGTCGATCCTCTCGCCGTCGGGCGCGTCTTCGATCAGCCGACGGACGGGCGATCCGTTCGAGATGCCGTCACGCAGATCGAAGTGCGCGTCGATGGTGATGAGTCCGGTGGCCCCGGCACCGCGCGCGACCGGATAGGTCAGGGCGTTATCGCCCCCGAGTGCGATGACGAGACGGGTGGCGTCAGCGAGCTCGCGCACGCGCCGGACGGTGGTCGCGATGCCGTCCTCGCCGTCCGGCTCGTCGACGTCCCCGGCATCGAGCACGCGGAGTGCCGCCCCGAGATCGACCACGGGCGGCCCCATGAGCGTCGCGCTGTACCGGGTGAGCGACTCGCGGATCGCGGCGGGCGTCGCGTGTGCTCCGGTCGGTGACAGCGAGGTGCGCCAGGTCGGCACGCCGAGCAGCACGGCATCCGCGTCATCCCCTGTCTCGAACCCGGGCCAGGAGCCCGCGCGCGGCCAGAGCTCATCGTGCGACAGTGCCATGATTCGTCCCCTCTGCCGTTCCGGATGCTGCGAAGACCCCGACGCCGTCCTTCCACACCCGCTCGACGAGCGGGACTCCGGGTCGGTAGGCGAGATGGATGCGGGTCGGCGCCGACAGCAGCACGAGGTCCGCCCGCGCGCCCGGCGTGATCACGCCGACATCGTCGCGGTGCAGCGCCAGAGCGCCCCCGGCGGTCGCCGCCCACACCGCCTCGGCGGGGGTCAGGCCCATGTCGCGCACCGCGAGCGCGATGCAGAACGGCATCGACGACGTGAAGCTCGATCCCGGATTGGTGTCGCAGGCGATCGCCACGGTCACGCCCGCGTCGATGAGTCGTCGCGCGTCGGGATACGGCTGGCGGGTCGAGAACTCCACCCCGGGGAGCAGCGTGAGCACCGTGTCGGATGCTGCCAGCGCCTCGATGTCGGAGTCGGTCAGGTAGGTGCCGTGGTCGACGGATGCCGCGCCGAGGTCGACGGCGAGGCGTACTCCCTCACCCGGGCCGAGCTGACTCGCGTGCACTCGGGGAACGAGCCCCTGTGCGATGCCCGCCTCGAGCACCCTTCGCGACTGCTCGACCGAGAACGCACCCGTCTCACAGAACACGTCGATCCACTTCGCATGCGGAGCGCACGCGTCGAGCATCGGCCCTGTCACCAGGTCGACGTACTCGTCCGCGCGGTCGGCGTACTCCACCGGCACCACGTGCGCTCCGAGGAAGGTGACCTCGGGCGTGACTTCCGCCGCGAGGCGCACCAGGCGCTCCTCGTCTCGCACGCTCAGGCCATAGCCGCTCTTGATCTCGACCGTCGTGGTGCCCTGGGCGAGCATCTCGTCGACGAATCCCCGCAGACGCGCGCGCAGCTCGTCGTCGCTCGCCGCTCGTGTCGCGACCACGGTCGAGCGGATGCCGCCGGCGGCGTATCGCTGCCCCGCCATCCGGGCCTCGAACTCCGCGGCGCGGTCGCCTCCGAAGACCAGGTGGCTGTGGCTGTCGACGAAACCGGGGATGACGGCGCGACCCGCCGCGTCGATGACGACGTCGGCCTCCGGCGCATCCGCAGCGGACCCGACCCATGCGATCCGCTCGCCGTCGATGAGCACGGCCGCGTCGACGAGCGTGCCGAAGCGGTCGCCGTCGGGCGAGGCGACGTTGGTCGTCAGCTCGGCGATGTTCGTGATCAGCGAGGTGCTCACAGCATCGGCACCTTGAGTCCACGCTCACGGGCGATGTCCCGAGCGTGCTCGTATCCGGCGTCGACATGGCGCATGACGCCGGTGCCCGGATCGTTGGTGAGCACGCGTTCGAGCTTCTCGGCGGCGAGCGCCGATCCGTCGGCGACGGTCACCTGCCCTGCATGGATCGAGCGCCCGATGCCGACTCCGCCGCCATGGTGCAGCGACACCCACGATGCACCGGATGCCGTGTTGAGCAGCGCGTTCAGCAGGGGCCAGTCGGCGATGGCGTCCGAACCGTCCTTCATGGCCTCCGTCTCGCGATACGGCGACGCCACGGAGCCGGAGTCGAGGTGGTCGCGGCCGATCACGATCGGCGCGGCCAGCTCCCCCGAGGCCACCATCTCGTTGAACCTGAGGCCGGCGAGGTGGCGCTCCTTGTATCCGAGCCAGCAGATGCGCGCGGGCAGTCCCTCGAAGTGCACCTTCTCGCCGGCCTTCTCGAGCCAGCGGTGGAGAGCCTTGTCTTCGGGGAACAGCTCGGCGATCGCACGGTCGGTCTTGTAGATGTCCTCGGGGTCGCCCGAGAGCGCCGCCCAGCGGAAGGGTCCGCGACCCTCTTCGAACTGCGGGCGGATGTACGCCGGCACGAAGCCCGGGAACTCGAAGGCGCGATCGAATCCGCCGAGCTGCGCCTCGGCCCGGATCGAGTTGCCGTAGTCGAAGACCGCGGCCCCGGCATCCTGGAACGCGACCATCGCCGCGACATGCTGAGCCATCGACTCGCGCGAGCGGCGGGTGAACTCCTCCGCATCCCGCTCGGCCTCGGACTTCCAGTCGGCGACGGCCATGCCGACCGGCAGGTAGGCGAGCGGGTCGTGCGCGCTGGTCTGATCGGTGACGATGTCGATCGGCACCCCGCGGCGCAGCAGCTCGGGGAAGACCTCGGCCGCGTTGCCGACCACGCCCACCGAGAGCGCTTCGCCCGCATCCTTCGCCGCGACGACCCGCGTGATCGCCGCATCGAGATCGGTGGTGTACTCGTCGAGGTAGCCGTGCTGCACACGACGGGCGAGACGCGACTCGTCGACGTCGACGATCAGCACGGCGCCGTCGTTGAGCGTCACCGCGAGCGGCTGAGCGCCGCCCATGCCACCCGCACCGCCGGTCAGCGTCAGCGTTCCCTTGAGCGAGTCCTTGCCGAGCGAGCGGGCGACCGCGGAGAACGTCTCGTACGTGCCCTGCAGAATGCCCTGGGTGCCGATGTAGATCCACGACCCCGCGGTCATCTGGCCGTACATGATCAGACCGAGCTCTTCGAGCTTGCGGAACTCGGGCCAGTTGGCCCAGTCGCCCACGAGGTTCGAGTTGGCGATCAGCACGCGCGGCGCCCACTCGTGCGTGCGGAAGACGCCGACCGGCTTGCCCGACTGCACGAGCAGCGTCTCGTCCGGCTCGAGCTCATCGAGCGTGCGGACGATCGCGTCGTACGCCTCCCAGCTGCGCGCCGCCTTGCCCGTACCGCCGTAGACGACGAGGTCTTCGGGGTGCTCGGCGACCTCGGCGTCTAGGTTGTTCATCAGCATCCGCTTCGCCGCCTCCGCACCCCAGCTCTTGGCGGTGCGCTGGTTGCCACGGGCGGCGCGAACCGTGCGCGGCCCGGTGGTCGGAGTCGTATCCGTCGTGATGTCAGTCATTCGCGTGCTCCTTTGCGATGCGGGCGATGGCGCCGGACTGCACGAGTGCAGTCACGGCCTCCATGTCGGGTGAGAGGAATCGGTCGGGTCCGGGGCCCGCGGCGACCGTGCGGACCAGGTCGCGCACCGCTCCGGTCGCAGGGCCGGCCTGCAGCGGAGCGCGCAGATCCAGCGCACGGGCACCGGTGAGCACCTCGATCGCGATGACACGGCCGAGTCCGTCGATCGCGCGGCGCAGCTTGCGAGCAGCGGCCCACCCCATCGACACGTGGTCCTCCTGCATCGCCGAGGAAGGGATGGAATCGACGGATGCCGGGACGGCGAGCCGCTTGAGCTCCGAGACGATTCCAGCCGCCGCGTACTGCGCGATCATCAGCCCCGAGTCGACACCGACCTCGTCGGCGAGGAAGGGCGGCAGCCCGTGGTTGCGTGCCGGATCGAGCGCGCGGTCGGTGCGGCGCTCGGAGATGGAGGCCACGTCGGCGACCGAGATGGCCAGGAAGTCCAGCACCGCTGCGACCGGTGCACCGTGGAAGTTGCCGTTCGACTCGATGCGCCCATCGACCGTGATCACCGGGTTGTCGATGACGCTGGCGAGCTCGCGCTCGGCGATGGTCGATGCGTAGCCCATCGTGTCGCGCGCGGTGCCGTGGACCTGCGGCGAACAACGCAGGGAGTATGCGTCCTGCACGCGCCCGTCCTCCGGTCCCTTGTGGCTGTGCACGATCGGCGAATCGTGCAGGAAAGCCCGCAGGTTCGCCGCCGACTCGGCCTGGCCGGACTGCGGTCGCAGCGCCATGAGGTCGGCCGCGAAGACGGCATCCGTGCCGAGCTGCGACTCGACCGACATCGCCGCCGCCATGTCGGCCGTCACGAGCAGCGTCTCGAGGTCGTGCAGCGCCAGCACGAGCATGCCGAGCATGCCGTCGGTGCCGTTGATGAGCGCGAGGCCCTCCTTCTCGACGAGAGTGAGGGGATGGATGCCGGCTGCGGCCAGCGCGTCGGATGCCGGGATGAGCGTGCCCTCGGCGTCACGCACATCGCCCTCTCCCATCGCCGCGAGTGCGATGTGCGCGAGCGGGGCGAGGTCACCGGAACACCCCAGCGATCCGTATTCGCGCACGATCGGGGTGATGCCCGCGTTCAGCAGAGCAGCGTAGGTCTCGACCACGACGGGGCGAACACCCGTGCGGCCGGAGGAGAGCGTCTGAAGGCGCAGCAGCTGCAGGCCGCGGACGACCTCGCGTTCGACCTCGGCGCCGGTGCCGGCCGCGTGCGAGCGGATGAGGCTCGCCTGCAGCTGAAGGCGGCGGTCGGGGGCGATGAACGTCGTCGCGAGCGCGCCGAAACCCGTCGAGACACCGTAGTGCGGGTGCGGATCTGCCGCGAGTCCGTCGATCACGCGTCGCGTCCCCGCGACGCGATCGAGAGCGGCGGAGCTGATCGTGACGCTCGCGCCATGGCGCGCCACCGCGACGACGTCGGCGGGGCTCAGGGGTGCATCGCCGATGAGGACGGCGGGAAGATCGGTCATGTCTCGATTCCACACCCGACGGGTCGCGCGTGGCAGGCGATCGTGACATCCTGTGTCTGTGATCCCAGACAACGAAGTGGCCGCCGCGCAGGTGCCCGCCGCCCACAACACGCTGCGGATCCTGAGTTATCTGGCCGGGCGCCCCGCGCCCGTCGCCGCCTCGGCGATCGCCCGCGAACTCGAGCTGCCCCGGTCGACCGTCTATCACCTGCTCACGACCCTCGCTGCGCACGGGTTCGTGCTGCATATGAAGGAAGACCGGCGCTGGGGCCTCGGCACCTCGGCATTCGAACTCGCCGGCGGATACGCGCGGCAGCAGCCGCTCGCGCGCATCGGGCGGCCTCTTGTGGCCGCCCTCTCAGATCGTCTCGGAGAGAGCACCCACCTGGCGGTGATGAGCGGCGGCGACGTGCTCTATATCGTCGAGGAGCGCGCTCCCCGACGGCAGGCTCTCGTGACGGATGTCGGCGTCCGCTTGCCTGCGCACCTCACCGCCTCGGGGCGGGCCATGCTGGCTGCGCTCCCCCGCGAGCAGGTGCGTGCGCTGTATCCGAGCGCGTCTGCGTTCCCCGACCGTACGGGACGCGGCCCCAGGAAGCCGAGTGAACTGCGCGAGCTGCTGCGCACCGTTCGTGAACGCGGCTATGCGACCGAGGACAGCGAGGTGGCAGACGGACTGCGCAGCGTCGGCGCCGTCGTCCGCGATCATGCGGGCTGGCCTGTGGCCGCGGTCGCTGTGACCTGGGCCGGCGGCGAGCTCGATGAGCGTATCCTTGCGGACGCCGTGATCGAGACGGCGTCCGTACTCGAGTCACGGCTCAAGCGCTGACGCGACGCATCCGCTGCCGCGCCCGGTCAGTCGACGACTGCGCTTGCGCTTGCGCTTGCGCTTGCGCTTGCGCACACGTTAACGCAGAAAAGCCACCCAACATTGGGTGGCTTTTCTGTTTAAAAGAAGTCCGGCGGTGTCCTACTCTCCCACAGGGTCCCCCCTGCAGTACCATCGGCGCTGTGAGGCTTAGCTTCCGGGTTCGGAATGTAAA
>NZ_JAXCWI010000003.1:0-608816 GCF_034045055.1 Microbacterium sp. CFBP9023
GTAGAAGCTAGGCGAGGGTTCCTAAGGTGACTGTAATGATCACCCTGTGGCTCCGACGGGCGTCGATCCCGTGACCTCACGATTTTCAGTTGGATGCCGTGGGTCAGCGGGTGCTCGTTGGTCGCCGTTTGCCGCGTGATTCCGCGGAAGTCGTCGTGGTTGGTCTCGACTGGTTGAGGGTGGTTTCAGTGGAGCTACCGGCACAGAACCGGCACAATCGGAGTGTTCATTGACTGTCGAGCGACTCCCACTCTTCGATGATGGTGGAGCCATCCACCATGTTGCGCACGGCGGTTTCATAGCGACGCAGAACGGGGCGGAGGTCGCGGCTGAGTTTCGCGTTGTTCCGTGCCGCGTCAGCTGCGCTTTCGAGACTGCTCATTGCTTCTCGCGAAGTCTGAACCAGGACGCTCAGGTTGTCCTTCAGTTTGGACTTGGCCGCGGCGGCCTCTTCTTCGGGTGACAGGGCAGCGAGCGCGAAGACGCCACGAAACGTTGAATCAATACGCAGGAGCCCAGAAGCATAGTCTTTGGAGAGACGTTCCAGTTCTGACAACTCTGGTTCAACCTCTGCCGCGAGTTCGCGCGCAATGACAATCTTGCGGGCAAATGCGTCGGGCCGAGTGTTCGCCTGGTTCATCCGCGCGGTTGCCGCCTGAACTTTTGTGTTGAACTCCGTGATTACAGGCCCGAGATTCGATAGCGTGTCGGTCCAAGCCTCCATCGCGGGCTGGGCATCAGCGACGAGGTCGAGCAAGCCTGGCGCATCGTCGTCATCGTCTTCTTCGATTTCGGGGAGTGCTGGAGTAGTTACCTCGTTCTGAGGCAGGAGGGGATCGGATACGGACGGCGCCGAAACCACTCCAGCAGCTCGGTCCTCCGCGGGGAGGAGCGGAGCTTGGGAACCGAGCGCACCCGATGAGGGCGTAGATCCGGACTCCGACTCAAGGCTCGTCGCAAGCTGCGCAAGTCGTGCGGCAAGTCGGTTTACTGCGATGCGATGCTCGGCGGAGTGCTCGTCGACGAGCCTCATCCCATCCCAGAGCTCGTATTGCATGCGAGCAGCTACCGCTTTGAGCTCATCAGGGCTCTCTTCGGTGAGGTCCACGACGGGGATGTATCGAATCGACATGAGCAACTGCTGCAGTCCTAGAGCTTTGGCCGATCGGACGAACTGGGACAGTTCCTTGCGGCACTCCTCGCGAAGGAAGTATGTCGGGGTGAGGATCGGAATGAAGAATGATGTCTCTTGGAGCGCTTGATCCAGCTTTTGTCGGAAGTCATCACCCCAAGCAATCTCGGAGCGATCGGTGAATATCTCGATTGTGGTGCCGGTCAGTAGCTCGTACTCCGAGCGGACCAGGTCCGCCAATCGGAGGATGCGGTCGTTCTCGCGCGTGTTGTCGGCGTGCGCGTAGCTCCAAAAGGCCTTGGCCGTCGTCTCCATGCGCT
The DNA here is from genome assembly GCF_034045055.1 of Microbacterium sp. CFBP9023. Taxonomy (NCBI): domain Bacteria; kingdom Bacillati; phylum Actinomycetota; class Actinomycetes; order Micrococcales; family Microbacteriaceae; genus Microbacterium; species Microbacterium sp. CFBP9023. Next base: position 1,453 of record NZ_JAXCWI010000003.1, read on the forward strand.
CACCATATCTGCTTGAAGCGCGGGAGGCAGCGTCACGACCCCCTCGCGGAATCTTGCCCCCAGTGATCTAGGGACTGGGAGATGGCGAATGTCGGCGTTGACGCTCGAGCGCGTGGCTAAAGCTGGGCGCGACCGACATCCTCGTTGACTTCGCCTCGTGATGCCAGCCACATAGTGTGCTCGCGACTGATCGCCTCTTCCGCGTCCGCGACGGACTGCGCCCACGTGGCCTCTGAGTTCGCGGACCTAACTGAGACCATCTGTCGCTCGAGTTCGGCAGCAGTGAGAGAATACGCAGCGCGGAGCGTTGAGTGCTGCTTAACAGCTAGCCACGCAGCGCCCGCCCCGATCAGCGCGGCAAGTATGCCAGCTACGTCAATCTCCCAGCCGGCGAAAACTCGACCAGCTGCGAGGACAACCGCAATCACTTCAGCTGCAATGAGGGAAACCCTCCAAAACACGGCCCGCGATCTATTGAACTTGGCCTTGTCCGTGTACCAGTCGCGCTGGGCTCGTGTTCGATCGCGGAGATAGGTAACGCGCCTGTTCTCCAGACTTGACCTTCGGAGCGCAATCATCCCATCGGACGGTGCTGTGGCGTCACCTTTTGGTAGCTGTACTGAATCTGTTACTTGTCGCGCGACCTGGATCACCCTCTGGCGGAACAGCGAATCCGCAGCCTCATCCCCTAGCGATAAGAAGAACGGGTCTGCTCCGACTGAGAACCGCCAACTTAGAGTCTTTGCGGACTCCGCGCCCGCGCGGGCCTGGTACCAGCGTTTCTCTGGCGTCGCCAGGGCGAGAAAAAGCTCTGAGATTAACGCCACGAGAAAACCTATGAGGGCAATCCACGCCCAGACGTCAATCTGGTGAAGCGTCAGACTGAACGCGCCGCCAACCGCAGCTGCGACTGCACCGCCCAGGCGTGCTTGAGTCGCTCTAAGTGTTGCGCGCTGCGCTGCGTTCGATTCCATATCTGCTTCGCGGAAGAACGCGGGGAGGTCGGAATCCTGCAATGTGCTCATGTCAAACCGAACGGTTGCGCGAGTACAGGAGTCTCGTGTTGTCGACGACGTCGGCGTGTGTGGTTCGCCTAGCGTACGCGTCATCAATCATCTGGGCGAGGGCATGAGACGAACTTGGGTACTTCATCCATCGTGCGTAGCCGCTCTCGCCGTCTACGTTGTCGTCGATTCGCTCGGGAACCCGTCGGCCGGCGACGCTCGCGATCGATGGCAGTGTGATCGCGACCAACCCGTTGCGCTTGCTCGTCGATGTGTTGCGAAGGGAGGCGGCGACCTCCCAGTCCACGAATTGCCGACTCCACGTATGTTTCCCGATGAGCACCAGCGTCACCGTGCTATCTCGAAGATACAAATCACGGATACGTTGTTTGATGTACCCGCCGTCGGTGCTCTTGATCACATCTCCGGCCATCGATGCACCGATTCCTCGCGAGATGAGGATGTTGCGGTCGTGGTCAAAGTAGTCGATGAACGCCGCAACTTCAGCCTCGTCCGCGTGGTGATAGGAGATGAAGGTCTTGTGTCGGGTGTACGGCGTGAGGAGGCTCGACATTTGCGCCATTCTTGTGGTGGGCCAGATTGGCACCAACCATATCGTGCGGTGCGCCGTGACAGTGGCGTCGCCGAGGAGCGCCCGGACCGCAGCGTAGCGAGGACCGGACGCACCGCAGGTGGCGCCGCCGGTCGGAGGCCGGCCTTGAATGAGTAAAGAAAGTTCTCACACCTTAGGTCCGGCTCGAACGCTGCAGCCCATGCACCTGATGTCGTGCGCTGACTTGCCGCAGCACTGATGCGCGCTCGGCGACCGGATGCTAGATCGAACCCGTCTGGAGCTCGCTCGTCTGGAGCGCGCCGACTACCGCGAGAATCCCGTGCCAGTCTGCGGCAGATTTTCGCCCTCTGAAGAGGATCGTTCTTTGCCTTTCGATCGAGATCTTGGGGTGCTTGTGCGCCTCCTTTGGTGCTGAGCACCGAAAACCGCGGCAGGTCTGTCGGGGTGTCTTCGCAGTCTTGAGCTGTACCCGCAGTTGCGGGAACACAACTCAAACAGGAGGACACCATGGCAATCCAGACATCCATCCCAGTCAACTTCGAGGCGTACTTCCCGCGCGGGGCCTTCATGGTCGGCGAGGTCGAGCCCGTCGTGAAGTGGTCGGACGACGGACAGCGTCAGGGGCAGGATCTCGACAAGAACACCGGTCACCCTCTGTGGCAGGTTCGCGTAATCGACGCCGATCCCGACGCTCGCAAGGGACAGAACGAGGTCACCGTCAAGCTCGCGAGCATCGCGGAGCCAACTGCCCCGCCTGAGGCCAACGGTCTCCCGTTCCGCCCGGTGTTCTTCGAGGGGTTGTCCGTCACCCCGTACGTCAAGGAGACAGGCGGACGCCCCCGTGTCGCGTACTCACTCCGCGCAGCAGAAATGAAGCCCGCTCCGAAGTCCCGCGGCGGTGAGTGATGGCCTATCCGCGCCCCGTGCTTCGCCAGTACTGGGCGGGGGAGACGCCCCGGCTGTGGCGCATTGGTCGATGGATGCTCGGAATCGCATTGATTCTGACGCCGTTCGCCTTCTTCCTCCAAACCCCGCGAAACGTGATCGTGCTCCTGATCGTCGCCATGATTGTCGTCGTTGTCGGACGGCGGCTGCTGGCTGGTCGCGACATGCATGCAGTCCTGTTGCGTCGGTGGCAGAGAGAGATGTCCTTGCATGTGCAGGCAGCACGGCCGGCTCTCGCGCACACGCTGCGCTTGCAGATTCGAACCCTCGACGGACGGACGATCTTCGCGGGTCTTGGGACTCCCCGTTGGGAAGGGATGTCGCTGGTTGCCTCTGTCTCTCTTCCGCAGGGGCTCGTGCGTGAGGAACGTGTCCGCGAGCGACCGGATTGCGCAGGCATTCTCCGAGCTCCGAGCCTCCTTGCGCGGACTGCAGATCAGTTCACTCCCGTTGCGCCTAGAAACTAACGACAGGCTCAGGCGGTTGATCACATCGCCTCTGGGCGGGAGCTGGACGGCGGGGCAATCGCGATCCGGATCCCCGACCGAGTGAGAACGGACTGTAGAGCGGTTCGTCTCGTCGCCCAGGAAAAGCGGAAACCCCCGCCATGTAGAAGCTAGGCGAGGGTTCCTAAGGTGACTGTAATGATCACCCTGTGGCTCCGACGGGCGTCGATCCCGTGACCTCACGATTTTCAGTCGTGCGCTCTACCAACTGAGCTACAGAGCCATGCGACCGGCTAGACCTGTCGCATCTAGACGAAAGGCCCTTCTCGAAGAAAAGGGCCCGTCGCTTAGAGCGACCCTGACGGGACTTGAACCCGCGACCTCCGCCGTGACAGGGCGGCACGCTAACCAACTGCGCTACAGGGCCATACTTGTTTTCAATTGTACCGGAAGGAGTGACCCCAACGGGATTCGAACCCGTGCTACCGCCGTGAAAGGGCGGCGTCCTAGGCCGCTAAACGATGGGGCCGAAGTCTGTCCCGGAGGACTTCCTTGCCGACGCTCAAGCATAAGGGAAGATCTGAGCAAAACGCGAATCGAGGGCGAGCCTGCTGTCTCCCGGGCGTGTTCAGGAGGACGATGGACTCACATCGCTGTGCCCTCTCCCGCTGTCCGCCCCCTGGTGCGGATGTGAAAGAAGTTGTTAGTGTGGCATCTGTGAAACCGGCGAAAGGGGCCGTGTGAACGACCATCACTCCACGTCGGATGCTGCTGCGGCGGCGTCCGACGACTGCGGCTGCGCGCCGACCCCTGCGGAGAGCCGCGCGTTCTGGAAGGACCGTTCGGTCACCCGTCGCAGCGCCCTCACATTCGGCGCGCTCAGCGTCGTCGCCCTCAGCGCCTTCGGCGTCTCCTCAGGAGTGACCGCCGCGTACGCAGCCTCGTACCCCAGCTGGGACGACGTGCAGAACGCCATGAACAACGAGTCCGCGAAGGCAGCGGAGGTCACGCGCATCGAGGGACTCATCCAGTCGCTCAAGCAGCGGGTGGCGGATGCGCAGGCCAAGGCCGTGCTCGCGGGCGAGGAGTACAACGCCGCGCAGCTCGCCTACTTCGATGCCATCGCCGTCGCGGAGGAGCTCCAGTCGAAGGCCGATGAGCAGGCCGTCGCCGCCGATGACGCCACGAAGAAGGCGGCCCAGCTCGCGGCGCAGCTGTATCGCAATGGCGGCGACGACACCGCCCTCGAGCTGTTCTTCGCCGGCTCGGCCGACAACGCCGACCAGCTGCTCTCGCGTCTCGGCACGATGGACAAGGTCTATCAGTACAACCAGACGGTGCACGACAACGCGGTCGCTGCCCGCAACTCGGCCCAGCAGCTCACCGATCAGGCTGTCGTCGCCCGCACGGAGCGCGATCGCCTGCAGCAGATCGCCGAGCAGAAGATGATCGAGGCTCAGGCCGCTGCGGACGCCGCTCAGGCTGCGCTCGACGAGCAGTCGGCGAACCTCGCGACGATGCAGGCACAGCTCTCAGCCCTGAAAGACGCCACGGCGACGACCGTGGCCGGGTACAAGGAGGGCGTGCGCGTCGCGGAGGAGGAGCGCAAGCGTCGCGAAGCGGCCGAGGCCGCGGCAGCCGCCGCAGGCAACGGCGGCGGAGGAGGTGGCGGCGGAGGCGTCGGCGGCTCGCCGGGTTCCGGCGGCTGGGTTCGACCGCACGGAGGACACCGGAGTGCCGGATTCGGCCCCCGGCCCAAGCCCTGCGCAGCCTGCTCCGGCTACCACTACGGCGTCGACCTCGCGAACGGGTGCGGCGCGGCGATCTATGCTGCGCAGTCCGGAACCGTCGACTACGCCGGTCCGCGCGGCAACTACGGCAACTACATCCGCATCCAGCACGGTGGGGGAGTCTCCTCCGGCTATGCCCACATCAGGGACGGCGGCTTCGCCGTCCGCAGCGGGTCATGGGTCAACTCCGGTCAGGTCATCGCCTATGCCGGCAACACCGGAGCATCCGTCGGCTGCCACCTGCACTTCGAGGTGTACATCAACGGCGCGTACACCAACCCGATCACGTTCCTCGCGGATCGCGGCGTCTCGGTCTGAGATCGACCACGACGAGAAGACCCCCGGCCGCTGAGCGGAACCGGGGGTCTTCTCGTCGGAGCCTGGGGTCAGTGACCCTGCTCGCCGAAGCGGACGATCGCCTCGTCGAGGATGCGCTGCGCCTCTGCGGCGTCGCCCCATGCGTCGACCTTGACCCACTTGTTGGGCTCGAGGTCCTTGTAGTGCTCGAAGAAGTGCTCGATCTCCTTCTTGGTGTACTCGGCGACGTCGCCGATGTCCTGGATGTGGGCCCAACGGGGGTCCTTCGACAGCACGGCGACGAGCTTGTCGTCTCCGCCGGCCTCGTCGCTCATCTTGAGCACGGCGACCGGGCGCACCTCGACGACGACGCCGGGGTAGATGGCGTGGTCGAGGAGCACGAGAACGTCGAGCGGGTCGCCGTCCTCGCCGAGGGTGTTGTCGAAGTAGCCGTAGTCGGCGGGGTACCCGAAGGTCGTGTAGAGCACGCGGTCGAGGTGCACTCGTCCGGTCTCGTGGTCGACCTCGTACTTCACGCGGCTGCCGCGCGGGATCTCGATGACGGCGTCGTGTGCGCCCATGCGTGTGCTCCTCAGAAATGACGGTTGGATGCCGCGCACTAGCCTAGCCGGGCCTTCGACGGGTGCTGTCAGCGTTCGGCGGGCGGGGCGATGCCGAGCAGCGCATCCTGGACGGCCGCCGTGCGGTCGCGGATGGCGGCAGCCACCGCGGCGACCGCGGGCTGACGCAGCGAGTCCGGACGCAGCACCATCCAGTAGGGCAGGCGCTCGGCGAAGTCGTCGGGGAGGAGCCGCACCAGATCGGCGTGGCCGTCGGCCAGGAAGCACGGAAGGAAGCCGATCCCCGCGCCGGCGCGTGTGGCCTCGACATGGACGAAGACGTTGGTCGAGCTGAGCGAATCCGGCATCCCCGGCACGAGTCGTCGAGGAGCATCCAGATCGTCGACCTGGAGCATCGAATCGACGAAGTAGACCAGTGGATGCCTGCTCAGCTCATGGGAGTCGCCGGGCGTCCCGTGCTCGTCCAGGTACCCGTGCGACGCGTACATGCCCAAGGTGTAGAAGCCGAGTCGGATGGCCTCGGCGCGGTGCACCTGCGGTTCTCCGACCACCACTTCCAAGTCCAGCCCGGAACGGTACTGCAGAGCCCGCCGGGTGACGTTGACGATCTCGACGCTGAGTCTCGGATACTTTCGCCGCAGCTGCGCGACCGCGGGCGCGATGACGAACGCACTGAACCCGTCGGTGGCGGAGATCCGCACGACCCCGGCTATCTGATCGGACTCGGCTTCTCCTTCATGGATCGTCGCCACCGCCGTCTCCACGTCCTCGGCGGCGCGCACCGCCCGACGCCCGAGGTCCGTCAACTCCCACCCTCCCGAGCTGCGGGCGAGGACCCGCCCGCCCAGGACTCTCTCCAATGCGGCGATGCGTCGCGAGACTGTCGTGTGATTCAGACCCAGGCTCTGGCCGGCAGTCGTGTAGCGACCGGTGCGCGACACGGCGAGAAGGATGAGGAGATCGTCAGCGTGCGGCTCGGAGGTACTCGGGGAAGATGTCACATCTGCAATTGTGCACTCCGTCTCTGCTCGACTGGTCATTGGCGCACAAAGCCGGGCATGCACATACTGGCGGAGGCCGCCCGCAGACGGGATACCGGCCCGCCAGGCAGCCGTCGACGAGGACGCTGCAGAACACGAAGGAGTGCATTCATGGGCGTCGAGCAACCGGCCGACTCGCAGGTCGAGACCCGAACATCCGGGCTGAAGAAGATCGTGGCCGCCTCGATGGTGGGCACGGTGGTGGAGTGGTACGAGTTCTTCCTCTACGCCACCGCCGCATCGCTCGTCTTCGGCACCTTCTTCTTCCCCAACGCCGGCACCGAGCTCGACGGCATCATCGCCGCATTCCTGACCTACGCGGTCGGATTCATCGCCCGTCCGCTCGGCGGCATCGTGTTCGGCCAGATCGGCGACAAGCTCGGCCGCAAGCACACCCTGCAGATCACCATCATCCTCGTCGGGGTCGCGACCTTCCTGATGGGGTGCCTGCCCGGCTTCGATTCGATCGGCTACTGGGCGCCGGCGCTGCTCGTGCTCCTGCGATTCATCCAGGGGTTCGCCGTCGGCGGTGAATGGGGCGGTGCCGTGCTGCTGGTCGCCGAGCAGAGCCCCGACAGGTCTCGCGCGTTCTGGTCGAGCTGGCCCCAGGCCGCCGTCCCGGTGGGCAACCTGCTGGCGACCCTGGTGCTGCTCGGCATGTCCTGGGCGCTTCCCGCCGACCAGTTCCTGAGCTGGGGATGGCGCGTGGCGTTCTGGGTCTCGGCGATCGTCGTCGTCATCGGCTATTACATCCGCCGGCACGTCAGCGAGGCGCCCATCTTCCTCGAGGCCCGCGCACAGGTCGAGGCCGACAAGGCCGTGAGCTACGGAGTCCTCGAGGTCGTGCGCAAGTACCCGCGGGGCATCTTCGGAGCCATGGGCCTGCGCTTCGCGGAGAACATCCTGTACTACATCATCGTCTCGTTCACGATCGTGTACCTGAAGACGGTGCACGCCTACGACACGAGTCAGCTGCTGCTGGCGCTTCTGGTCGCGCATGCCATCCACTTCGTCGTGATCCCGCAGGTCGGCCGGCTCTCGGACGCCTGGGGACGCAAGCCCGTCTACCTCGCCGGCGCGGTGCTCGGAGCCAGCTGGGCGTTCTTCGCCTTCCCGATGTTCGACACCCAGAACCCGTTCGTGATCATCGCGGCGGTCACGATCGGTCTGTGCTTCCACGCGCTCATGTATGCGGGGCAGCCGGCGATCATGGCCGAGATGTTCCCGACCCGCATGCGCTATTCCGGCGTCTCCCTGGGGTACCAGGTCACCTCGATCGTCGCGGGCTCGCTCGCGCCGATCATCGCCACGGCCCTGCTGCAGGACTTCGGCTCGTGGCTGCCGGTGGCGATCTACGTCGCGGCAGCTTGCGCCGTCACCGCGGTTGCGGTGGTCACCCTCAGGGAGACCCGCGGGGTGTCCCTGCACGACATCGATGACGCGGATGCACGCAAGCACGGGCTGAACACTCCCCGGGTGAGCGCGGCATGACCGAGCGAAGCATCGAGCGGCCGGGTTCGGCCGGTCTGTCGCTGAGCGGCCGCCGCGCCCTGGTGACGGGAGGCGCCAGCGGGATCGGCCTGGCGGTCGTGCGAGCATTGGCCGCGCGTGGCGCTCACGTCGTGGTCGCAGACAAGGATCGCGCGCAGTGCGAGGCCGCCGCGGCCGACGTCGGAGGCTCGAGCTGGGTGGTCGATCTGCTGGAGCCGGCCGCCGTCACCGACGACCGGCTGGCCGACGTGCTGGCCGGTGTCGACATCCTGGTGAACAACGCCGGGATCCAGCACATCAGCCCGATCCAGGATTTCGATCCCGAGGACTTCCGACGGATCGTGACCCTCATGTTGGAGGTTCCGTTCCTGCTGATCCGCGCGGCTCTGCCGGAGATGTACGCGAACGGGTTCGGCCGGATCGTGAACGTCTCATCGGTGCACGGACTGCGCGCATCGCCCTACAAGTCCGCCTACGTCGCGGCCAAGCACGGGCTGGAGGGACTGTCGAAGGCCACCGCGCTCGAAGGCGGGGAGCACGGCGTCACCAGCAACTGCGTCAACCCCGGCTACGTGCGCACGGCGCTGGTCGAGAAGCAGCTGTCTGACCAGGCGCGTGTGCACGGCATCCCTGAAGCCGAGGTGCTGGCGAAGATCATGCTGACCGAAAGCGCGATCAAGCGCCTGATCGAGCCCGACGAGGTGGCATCGCTGGTCGCCTGGCTGGCGAGCGACGAGGCGTCGATGGTCACCGGGGCGAGCTATGCGATGGACGGCGGCTGGTCGGCGCGATGAGGAACGATCCGCGTCCAGAGCCGATCCAGGAGCGATGACAGAGGTCCGGTGAGCCAGAGCAGCAGCAGGGCGAGGTACCCCGCCCCTCCGAGGCTGATCGCCAGCAGCATCGCCACCGCCGAGAGCAGGATCGAGGCGATGTCGGCGGCGGCACCGTGACGGATGCGGGAGGGCGGCGTCTTCGTCAGGTCAGGGTGCCGCAGCAGATAGATGCGCGCGCCGAGCGTGGTGATCTGCGTGGCGATGAGCGTGCCGATGTAGAGGACCACCTGCAGTGGGTCGGTGTCCATCTGACCGAGCATCGCCGTAGGCACCGGCAGCCAGACGATCGTCGCCATCCAGGCCACGTTGAGCCAGAGAAGCGGTCTCGTGATCCGCGTGACCTCGTCGTACTGTCGGTGGTGCCCCATCCAGAAATTGGCGATGAGGACGAAACTCAGCCCGAAGCTCAGCAGCTGTCCTGCATGCTCCTGCAAGAACTCGGCGGTGCCCAGACCTCCGGCGGCGGCCTCGGACACGGACTCCATCAGCGGCAGGATCAGCAGCGTCATCGCGATGGCGACGACCGCGTCGACGAACGCCTTGAATCGTTCGGTCCTGAACCGCAGCACGTGATCCGTCACGGCGCCAGGCTAGAGCGCGATGCCCGTCGAGCGCGAGCGCTGTGCGGTGATCCGTCCCCGTGATCTACCGTTGGTCTGTGCCGTCGCTCTCTCCCGTCATCGCCGAGATCCGCCTCGCCGTGCGCACCGCGCTCGCCGATCTGCCCGAGGGGTCGACAGTCGTCGTCGCTCTCTCCGGGGGAGCGGACTCCCTCGCGCTCGCCGCGGCGACCGCTTTCGAGGCGCCCAAGCTCGGGCTTCGGGTGGGCACGCTCACCGTCGACCATGGGCTGCAGAACGGGTCGGATGCCGTCGCCGCGCGCGCTGCGAGAGCGGCGGCCGCGCTGGGGCTCGACGCGCTGGTCGTGCGCGTGGAGGTCGGCGCTGACGGAGGCCCTGAGGCAGCGGCGCGAGACGCGCGGTACCGGGTGCTGAAGGACGCCGCGACGGATGCCGGTGCGGCGGCCGTGATCCTCGGGCATACGCTCGACGACCAGGCCGAGACGGTGCTGCTCGGTCTCGCACGCGGATCCGGCGCCGCGAGCCTGCAGGGGATGGCTCCCGTGCGAGAGGACGATGACGGACTGCGCTGGGTGCGCCCGATGCTCGGGGTGCGGCGCGAGACCACACGAGCGTTCTGCGCGGAATCCGATCTCGAGGTCTGGGACGACCCGCACAACACAGAGGATCGGTTCGCCCGGGTGCGGGTGCGCGACCGGGTCCTTCCGGTGCTCGAGACCGAGCTCGGCCCCGGCATCGCCGAGGCGCTCGCGCGCACCGCCGAGCAGCTGCGCGAAGACGCCGAGGCGTTCGACGAGATGATCCACGAGACGATCGAGGACATCGTCGAGCACGCCGAGGCGGGGATCTCCGTGAGCGTCGCCGCACTCGCCGCGAACCCCGCCGCTCTCCGCAACCGCATCATCCGACTCGTGGTCGACAGCGAGTTCGGCGTGAGCCTGACCCGATCGCAGACCCTCGAGGTCGCTCGTCTGGCGATCGACTGGTCGGGCCAGGGGCCCATCGATCTGCCGGGGTGCTCGGCGGCTCGAGCGGGCGGTCGCATCGTGTTCACCGCGCGCTGAGCCGCGGCATCCCACCCTCGCAGAGACGGAGAACCCCCGCGGTCTCCTCCTCAGGAGGGGACCGCAGGGGTGTCGTCCAGCAGGCTGGCGGGGCTACTTCTTTCCGCCCAGCAGGCCGCCGAGGATGTCTCCGATTCCGCCGCCGCCCGACGAGCTTCCGCCGCCGAGGATGCCGCCGAGGATGTCTCCGATTCCGCCGCCGCCGGACGAGCTTCCGCTGCCGAGGATGCCGCCGATGACGTCACCGATTCCGCCGCCGCCCGACTGCGACTCTGCAGGCGCGGACTTCGCGGACTTGTCCCTGGTGGCGTTGGCGATCAGGCCCATCACGATCGGAGCGAGGATCGGAAGGAGCTTGCCGAAGTCGATGCCGGCGGTCTCCTTCGATTCGGTGAGCTTCTGGGCGACCTTCTGCTCGTCGTCGCCGAGGATGTGCGAGACGATCTTGCCGCCGTCGGTCTGATCGATGTCGTCGACCTTCGCCGCACCGGTCCGTCCCTCGTGGCGCTTGAGCGCGTTCTCGATCGCGGAGGAGCCCTCAGCGGTCGAGGCGTTCTTGGCGAGGCCGCCGAGCAGCACCGCTCCGCCCTGTTCGACCGCCTCCTTGGCGACGTCGGGGGAGACTCCGAGCTTCGCGGCGATGTCGTCGATCGGGACCTGCTTCAGGATGTCGTCGAGAGCCATGGGTGAATCCTTCCGTCCGGGGCGTCCGCCCGTCACACCGTCAGAGTAGTGGGGATGCCGGCGCGCATCCGGAATTCTGGTCGACGATCTGCGGATGCTGTGCAGGACCATGGTGATGCGTCGCCTAAAATCGATCCATGCGCGCCGCGGAGATCCAGGACGACCTTGCTCAGATCCTCGTCACAGAGGAGGAGATCATCGCGAAGCTCGATGAGCTCGCGGCCCAGGTGGCGATCGATTACGAGGGCAAGGAGATCATCCTCGTCGGCGTGCTCAAGGGCGCGGTCATGGTCATGGCCGACTTCGCCCGCGCACTTCCGTTCCACGCTCCGATGGACTGGATGGCCGTCTCGAGCTACGGTGCGAGCACCAAGTCGAGTGGTGTCGTGCAGATCCGCAAGGACCTCGATACCGACCTGAACGGCAAGCACGTGCTGATCGTCGAGGACATCATCGACTCGGGTCTGACCCTCAGCTGGCTGCTCGAGAACTTCGAGTCGCGCGGTGCGGAGTCCATCGAGGTGCTCGCCCTCCTCCGCAAGCCCGAGGCCGCGAAGGTGGTCATCGACTGCAAGTACGTCGGCTTCGACATCCCGACCGACTTCGTGGTCGGCTACGGCCTCGACTACGACGAGCGCTACCGCAACCTGCGCGATGTGGCCGTGCTGGCCCCGCACGTCTACAGCTGAGCGGACGCTCCGGCGCACCCGCTACGCCGTGGGTGAACGCACAGCGGCCACCTAGGGCGCGCGCGATACGCTGATCCGACCATGGATGTCAAGAAGCTCACGCGGAACCCGCTGATCTACGTCGCTCTGATCGGACTGCTGCTGTTCGGCGGCTTCCTGCTGATCTCGAACCTCGGCGCCCCCAAGCAGATCACGACCCAGGAGGGTCTCGAGCTGCTCGGCGGCAAGACGGTGACCGAGGTCGTCAACACCGACGGCGACCAGCGGGTCGACATGACCCTGTCCAAGGCCTTCGAGGGCGCGGACAAGGTGCAGTTCTACTACGTCGACGCCCGGGCCGAAGAAGTGGTCACGGCGATCAACGACGCCGACCCGAAGGACGGCTTCAACGATGCCGTTCCGCGTGCGACCTGGTTCGACGGCATCCTCTCCCTTCTTCTTCCTCTCGTGCTGCTCGGCCTGCTGTTCTGGTGGCTCCTGTCGTCGATGCAGGGCGGCGGCGGCAAGGTCATGCAGTTCGGCAAGTCCAAGGCCAAGCTCGTCAACAAGGAGACCCCGACCGTCACCTTCGCCGACGTCGCCGGTGCGGATGAGGCGATCGAGGAGCTCCACGAGATCAAGGAGTTCCTCCAGGACCCGGCCAAGTTCCAGGCCATCGGCGCCCGCATCCCGAAGGGCGTGCTGCTGTACGGCCCTCCCGGAACCGGAAAGACGCTGCTCGCCCGCGCGGTCGCCGGCGAGGCGGGAGCCCCGTTCTACTCGATCTCGGGTTCCGACTTCGTCGAGATGTTCGTCGGTGTCGGCGCATCGCGAGTGCGCGACCTGTTCAACGTGGCGAAGGAGAACTCTCCCGCCATCATCTTCATCGATGAGATCGACGCCGTCGGTCGTCACCGCGGTGCCGGCATGGGCGGCGGAAACGACGAGCGCGAGCAGACGCTCAACCAGATGCTCGTCGAGATGGACGGCTTCGACCCGAACGCGAACGTCATCGTGATCGCCGCGACGAACCGTCCCGACATCCTCGACCCCGCGCTGCTGCGTCCGGGCCGCTTCGACCGCCAGATCGGCGTCGACGCCCCTGACCTCCGCGGCCGCCAGAAGATCCTCGAGGTGCACAGCAAGGGCAAGCCGCTGTCGAAGAGCGTCGACCTCGAGGTCGTCGCCCGCAAGACTCCCGGATTCACGGGTGCCGATCTCGCGAACGTCCTCAATGAGGCCGCGCTGCTGACCGCCCGCTCGAACGCGCAGCTGGTCGACAACCGCGCGCTCGACGAGGCCATCGACCGTGTGATCGCCGGCCCTCAGCGTCGCACCCGCGTGATGAAGGACAAGGAGAAGCTCATCACCGCGTATCACGAGGGCGGTCACGCTCTCGCAGCTGCGGCGATGAACTACACCGACCCCGTGACGAAGATCACGATCCTGCCTCGCGGCAAGGCCCTCGGCTACACGATGGTGCTGCCGCTCGACGACAAGTACTCCGTCACGCGCAACGAGCTGCAGGATCAGCTCACGTACGCGATGGGTGGCCGCGTCGCCGAGGAGATCATCTTCCACGACCCGACCACCGGTGCCTCGAACGACATCGAGAAGGCGACCTCGATCGCCCGCAAGATGGTCATCGAGTACGGCATGACCACCCAGGTGGGTCCGGTCAAGCTCGGTTCCGAGGGTGGCGACATGTTCGTCGCGCGCGACATGGGCCGTGGCCGCGAGTACTCCGAGAAGGTCGCGGAGCGGGTGGATGCCGAGGTGCGCGCACTCATCGAGCAGGCGCACAACGAGGCGTACGAGGTCATCAGCGCCAACCGCGACATCCTCGACAGGCTCGCTCTGGCCCTCCTCGAGGAGGAGACGCTGGACCACAATCAGATCGCCGAGATCTTCACCGAGGTGAAGAAGCTCCCCGAACGTCCGCTGTGGCTCTCGAGCGAAGACCGCCCCGTCTCGGAGCGTCCCCCGATCGAGGTCCCGAAGAAGGACGTCTCGCTGGCTGCTTCGATCCAGGCGCCGGCGTCGGCTCCGCGCACACAGCCAGGATCGGCGGGAGCCGGTCAGGCTCGACCAGCGACGGCCTGACCCGTGTCTGTCGACCGCGCGCGTGTCGAGCGACTCACCAGGGAACTGCTCGAGGCGATCGGCGAAGACCCTGACCGTCCCGGGCTGAAGCAGACGCCGACGCGGATGGGCGATCTGTATGCGGAGTTCTTCGCCGGGGTCGGCGAAGACCCCGCAGCGCCTCTCGCGCACACGATCAGCGTCGCCCGGGGTCCCGCACCCGACACGCTCCCCTCGGGTGCCGTGCTGCTGCGGGACATCCGATTCCGGTCGGTGTGCGAGCACCACCTGCTGCCGTTCGCGGGGCGCGCGCACATCGCCTACCTTCCGGGCGAGCAGGTGGTCGGGCTGGGTGCGCTCGTGCGCGTCGTCGAGATCCTCGCCACCCGCCCCCAGGTGCAGGAACGACTCGGCGAGCAGATCGCCGACACCATCGCGGAGCACCTCGACACCCGCGGAGTGCTCGTCGTGCTGGATGCCAGCCACGGCTGTGTGACGATGCGCGGAGGACGGCAGCCGGAGGCGTCCACGCTGACCATCGCCGCCCGCGGCGAGTACACGGACCCGATCGCGAGGGCGGAGCTCATCGCGCTGATCGGCGCCCCGAGCGCGGGGCACGCATGACGGGGATCTGGGGGATCGTCAACGTCACGCCCGACTCGTTCAGCGACGGCGGTCGGTATCTCGACGTGGATCGGGCCGTCGAACACGGCCTGCGGCTGCGGACCGAGGGAGCCACCGTGCTCGACGTCGGCGGCGAGTCGACGAGGCCGGGAGCCAAGCGCGTGGGGGCGGAGATCGAGCAGGAGCGCGTGCTCCCCGTGATCGAGCGACTCGTCGCTGAGGGCGCGCCTGTGAGCATCGACACCATCAACGCGTCGACTGCGGCGGCGGCCGTCCGAGCGGGCGCTCGGATCGTCAACGACGTCTCCGGCGGGCTCGCCGACCCCGACATGCTGGCTGCCGTCGCCGAGTCCGGCGCGGACTATGCGATCGGCCACTGGCGTGGTTTCTCCGCTGACATGTACGAGCACGCCGAGTATCGTCGTGCCGCCCGCGAGGTCGCGGGAGAGCTGCGCGAGCGCATGGGCGAGGCCGCGGCTGCGGGAATCGCGCCGTCGCGCCTGATCGTCGACCCGGGGATCGGATTCTCGAAGAAGGGCGGCCAGAACTGGGGCGTCCTCCGCGGCCTCGACGAGATCGTCGCGCTGGGGCCACGCGTGCTCGTGGGCACCTCCCGGAAGAGGTTCCTCGCGGAGACCATCGGCGCCGACCCTGCGGCGGTGTCCGAGGCGCGTCGCGACCTCGCGACAGCGGTCACGAGCGCCCTCGCCGCCCGCGCCGGAGTCTGGGCCGTCAGAGTCCACGACGTCGGTGCCACCCGCGATGCTCTGGCCATCGTGCATGCCTGGGAGGGATGAACCATGGATGTCCTCGACGAGATCGTCCTCACCGGACTGACCGTGTTCGGTCGGCACGGCGTGTACGACCACGAGCGGGAGAACGGTCAGGAGTTCACGATCGATCTGCGCCTTCGGATGCCGCTGGACGATGCGGCGTCATCGGACGACGTGGCCGACACGGTGCACTACGGAGAGCTCGCCGAGAGAGTCGCAGAGGTCGTCGCGGGCGAGCCGGTGAACCTCATCGAGACGCTCGCCGATCGCATCGCGGCTGTCGCGCTCGCCGACGCCCGGGTGCACTCCGTCACCGTCACGGTGCACAAGCCGCATGCTCCGATCGCCCTGACCTTCTCGGACGTCGCCGTCACCGTGCACCGGGCGCGACAGCAGTTCGCCGAGGAGGAGTCGCGATGAGTCGCAATCTGGCGAACCCGCCGAGTCTCCCCGGCCCGCGACCCGGGCGCGAGGATGCCGTCGCGGTCGTCGCCTTCGGCGCGAATCTCGGTGATCGCGAAGGCACGATCCGCGCCGCCGCCGAGCGCATCTCGCGACTGCCGCTGGTCAGAGACGTGCGGTTGTCCTCGTTGATCGAAACCGTCGCGCTGCGGCTCGACGGGCCGGATCCCGACGCCCCGGGGTATGTGAACGCGGTCGCCCTGGTCACCACCCGCCTCGCTCCGTCGATCCTGCTCGGCATGCTGCACGCGATCGAAGACGAGCACGGCCGCGAGCGCCTGGAGAGATGGGGCGATCGGACACTCGACCTCGACCTGATCGCCTACGGTGACGAGTCGGCGGAGGGTGACGGACTGCAGCTGCCGCATCCCCGTGCGTTCGAGAGGTTGTTCGTCCTCGAGCCGTGGCTCGAACTCGATCGCGACGCAGTGCTTCCCGGTGCGGGTCGGGTCGCCGACCTCGTCGCGGATCTGCGACGCCGGGAGCAGCGATGAAGCGCACCTCGATCGGACTCCTCGTGCTCCTCGCCGTGCTCGCCGCCGGCGGGGGCTTCGTCCTCGACCACATGCTGACGGCGATGGGCCGCACGACCTTCACGCCGTCGTTGCTGCTGCCCGTGCTGCTCCTGCTCATCGGCGCAGCCTCGCTGGGCGTCGCCTGGCCCGTGCGCGCGAGTGTTCGCAACGGCGTCCGCATCGATCCGTTCCGTGCGACGCGCGCGGTGACGCTGGCCCGCGCGTCCAGTCTCGTCGGGGCGATCATGGCGGGGTTCGGAGCGGGCCTCTTGGCGTTCCTCCTCTCCCGGCCGATCGATCCCCCGGTAGGGTCGACTGTGGCGATGCTGGCACTGATCGGAAGCGCGGTCGTGCTGGCCGTCGCCGCGCTCATCGCCGAACAGTTCTGCATACTTCCGAAGGATCCTGATGACTCAGAACCCAGAGATCGAGCCGGGGATCCCGGCCCCGCTGAACTCGGCGGAGGTCACTGACCGCGCGGCCCTCGACCAGGGCACGTACTCGCAGCTGCGCACCGCGCGCAGCGAGGCGAGACTCGAGCTCGACGGGACCTGGCATCAGATCTCCCCTCGCTACGTGGTCTCGCAGAACGTGCAGAACCTGATCTTCATCGCCGTCGTCCTCGCGGTCGCGGCGGTTCTCGCGCTCGTGCTGCATCAGACCTGGGCGTGGATCCCGGCGGGTGTCGTCGTGCTCATCACGCTGATCACCATGGTCATCCTGCCGAGGCAGGCGAGGGCCATCGGATACATGCTCCGCGAAGACGACATCGTCTTCCGCAAGGGCATCCTCTGGCAGCGCATGATCGCCGTGCCCTACGGACGTATGCAGCTCGTCGACATCACCCAGGGGCCGCTGGATCGCGCGTTCGGCATCTCCCAGCTGAAGATGGTCACCGCCGCCGCGACGACCGGAGTGCAGATCCCCGGTCTCACCCAGACGGCGGCAGAAGCGCTGCGGGACACCCTGATCGAGGTCGCCGAGACTCGCCGGACGGGCCTGTGAGCGAGCACCAGCCGCCGGCACCGACGGGAGAGCGGCCCAGCGCGGCCACCGGGCGCGAGACCCTCGCCGACGGCGAGTGGCATCGGATGCATCCGCTCACCCCGCTCTTCAAGGGCGGGCTGGCCCTGATCATCATCGCGGGCATCGCGATCGCCAACCTTCGCGACCGTCTGATCGCCTGGTTCGTCGACCTCTTCACCCCCGAAGAGGCGCAGTACGACTACAGCGGCGGGGATCCCGTCGACTGGGTGCTGCAGAACAACCTCATCGTCATCGTGCTGCTCAGCGTGCTCGGACTGGTCGTCGTCCTCGTCCTCATCTTCTGGTTCGTCTGGCGCTTCCAGCAGTTCCGGATCACGGGGGACCACGTCGAGGTCCGCAAGGGCATCGTCTTCCGCTCGCACCGTCGCGCTCCGCTCGACCGGGTGCAGGGCGTCAACCTCACCCGTCCGTTCCCCGCCCGCATCATCGGACTCGCGAAGCTCGAGGTCGTCGGTGCCGGCACCGATTCCAACGTCGAGCTCGAGTACCTCGCGACTCCGCGCGCAGAGGCGGTGCGCACCGACATCCTGCGCCTCGCCTCGGGTGCGCGCGCAGCCAGACTCACAGCTGCGGACGCCGCGGCCGGCGTGCGCTCCTCTGACGCCGCAGGCTCGGGGACGGTCGCGCCCGGTTCGGCACGGGCACAGCTCGTCGGATCGATGAACGCCGGCGTCAACGATCTGATCAGCGGCGTCGACCTCGCCGACGTCGAGCCCGAGAGTGTGGTGAAGATCCCGACGGGGCGTCTCGTCGGCTCCCAGCTCATCTCGAGCGTCCTCTGGCTCATCTTCTTCGGGATCATCTTCGGGGTCGCGGTCGGCGGCGTCGCGATCGGCTCGCTGATCGACGGAGACCCCATCGGCGGGTTCCTCGGTCTCGGGATCACGCTGGGCATCGCGATCCCCATGATCATCGCGATCGTCGGAATCACCTGGGCGCAGATCTCGAAGTCGCTGCGCTACTCGATCGCCCCGACGCCCGACGGCGTGCGGATCACGTACGGTCTGCTGACGACCGTGACCGAGACGCTGCCGCCTGGACGCATCTTCGCCGTGGAGGTCACGCAGTCGCTGCTGTGGCGGCCGTTCGGCTGGTGGACCATCAGGATCAACCGCATGAGCGGCAAGAGCGCCGCTCAGCAGTCGTCAGGTTCGGCGCAGCAGTTCAGCGTCGTGCTGCCGGTCGGCAAGCGCGCCGATGTCGAACGCGTGCTCGCGCTGATCCTTCCCGATGCTCCGGTCGCCGACATCCCGCTCGTGTGGGAGCACGGCATTCTCGGGCCGGTCGAGGGCGACCCGTACCGGACGATGCCTCGGCGCGCATGGTGGCGCAGGCCCGTGTCGTGGAAGCGTCACGGCTTCGCGTTGACCGAGTTCGGACTCCTGCTCCGGCGTGGCATCGTCTGGCGCAAGCTGGCGATCTTCCCGCTCGCCCGGCTGCAGGGAGTGTCGCTCTCGCAGGGGCCGATCGACCGTGCGCAGCGTGTGTCCGGTGCGCAGGTGCACTCCGTGCAGGGGCTCATCACGGGCTATCTGTCGGGTCTCGAACGCGATGACGCGCTGTACCTGCTCGACAGGGTGAGCTCGGCAGCGGTCGCCGCCGCCGCGCGCGATCACACCCACCGGTGGGGCGAATACGTGACGGATGCCGAGGGAGCGCAGGTTCCCGGATACCCGGTCCCCGGCGCGGATGCCGCTGCAGGCGTCTCCGGGGCCCCGCTGCCTCCTCCGGCTCCGCCTGTCGTGCAGCCGGCTCCGCCTGTCGTGCAGCCGGCTCCGCCTGTCGTGCCTCCGGCTCCGCCTGTCGTGCCTCCGGCTCCGCCTGTCGTGCCTCCGGCTCCGCCTGTCGCGCCGCCCGCTCCGCCTGTCGCTCCGCCCGTGCCTCCGGCCCCGCCCGCAGCGCCGGCTCCGAACGGTGAGTGATCCGACGCGCCGCGACGGGCGCCTCGGAGTCGGCATCATCGGCGCGGGACGAGTGGGGCCGGTCATCGGCGCGGCTCTCGCCGGAGCAGGACACGCGATCATCGGCATCACGAGCGGCTCTGACGACGACCGTGCGTCAGCGGTGCTGCCGGACGTCCCGATCCTCGATGCGCTGGAGGTCGTGCGTCGCAGCGAGCTGGTCGTGGTGGCCGTTCCTCACGATCAGCTGGCGGGCCTGATCGCGGGCATCGCCGAGGTCGGAGGCTGGCAGCTCGGCCAGCTCGTGCTGCATACGGACCCCGGTCACGGCATCGAGGTGCTGCGACCGGCGGCCTCGAGCGGTGCGATCCCGCTCGCCGTGCATCCGGCGATCGCCTTCACGGGCACATCGATCGATCTGCGTCAGCTGCAGGCGAGCTATGCGGCGGTCACCGCTCCGGCGGCGGTGCTTCCCATCGCGCAGGCTCTGGCAGTCGAGATGGGATGCGAGCCGGTCGTGATCTCGGAGGCGGATCGGGAGGCCTACGCCGACGCGATCCAGACCGTCACCGAGTTCTCACGCTCGATCATCGCGCAGTCCACCTCGCGCCTCGGTGAACTCGGCGTCGAGAACCCGGGGGGATACCTCTCCGCCCTGGTGCAGTCGACGGTCGAACGGGCGCTCCGCGATGCGTCAGGGCCGCCCCCTCTGCTCTGACGTCAGCGACCGCCCGAGAAGCCGCCTCCACCGCCTCCGCCGGAGAAGCCGCCGCCGAACGATCCGCCTGCGCTCGACGACGAGCTCGCACTCGGTGCCGCGTACGTCGCGGACGCGTGCGACGTCGCAGCGAACGCCACGAGCTGACCGCGGACGAAGGGCGCGCTGGGATCCCCGATCCACGACGCGCCTCGTTGCTCGTAGGCGTACACCTGCTCGAGAATGGCGCCCCATTCGTTCTCCATGCCGAACAGCATCGCGTAGGGGAGCAGGCGCTCGTAGACGACGATCACGTTCGCGCTGCCGTCCTGTCGCCTCTCGGCGCCCGTGTACGACTGGAGCATCCGGAGTCGGTCGGCTTCGGCGACGCGGATGAACTCCCTGACGCCCATGAGGTATTCGTACAGTCGGGCGCCTTCGGCGGTGAGGACGGTGTGCTTCGAGAAGCCGTAGAAGGAGGACAGGAGAACGAGGAAGACACCGAACGCGATCGCGACGAACGCAGGAATCGCTGTGACACGTCCGCCGATGATCCCCCAGAGGCCGAGGGCGAAGCCTGCGAGCACGACGCCGATCGCACACCACTGCAGGATCATCGCGCCCCTGCTGCGCGCCTTGGTGGTGAGGCCGCGTGACACCGCTGCATCGATGCCGCTCTGCGACAGCGTCTTCATGCGGGCCGCGAAGTCCTCGCTCGAACTCGGAACCTCGGCGACTCCTGCGGCGTCGGCGCCGACGAAGAGCGCATCCAGTGCCTGGGCGTCGAGCTCGTCAGGAATCCTCCCACCCGGAAGGCGTCGCAGCCGTGGCTGCTCGACGTCGGTGCCCTCCTCGATGCGCAGCAGGCCGCGTACCGCGAGGTGGATGATCTCTGCGGGGATCGGGTCTTTGGCGCCGGGCACGATCCCGGCGGCCAGCAGTGGCGGCAGCGAATCCGGCACGTCGTACTGCGCGACGATGATGCCGCTGGATGTGCGTCGCTTCTTCTTGAACGCCGACACGGCGATCCAGCTTCCGACCGAGAGCCCGAGCCCGCCCAGTGCCGCGATCGCGGGCACGGTGTCGGTCACGGGATCGGGCTGCCGCGCCGACGGCTGCACAGCGGTGCCGGGGTCGAATCCGACGGCGACCGTGATCCCCTCGCCGGGGGAGAGCTCTTTCGCCTCGACAGCGAACTGCGCGCCGTCGGGCGACGCGACGAGGTCGCACTCGTTCGTCGATCCCTGGTAGCCGGTGTAGCAGCGGGCGTTTCCGGTCATCCGCTCCGTCATCGTCTCGTCGAACACGATCTCCGCACGGAAGTCCTCGACGGGCTGCGTGCTGTCGAGAGGAAGGAGGTCCCAGTAGAACTCGTCGACTCCGGAGTCTGCCGCCAGGATCACGTCGCGCATCTCGTATTCGATCACGTAGGTCGTGAGTCCGCGCACGTAGTCGTCGTCGCCGGTGAGCACCAGCAGCAGCCCGTCCTCCTGCTCGGTCTCGTAGGGCACGTCGGCCCCGGTCTCGTAGGTCACCGACAGCACTCGCACATCGAGCCACGCGTTCTCGTAGCTCGTCGGAAGGCCGCGGACGATCCCCTTGTTCTGATCGACCTCGGGGAATCGAGCCGTGAGGGACTCGGTGACGTGCATGTGCGAGCGGCCGTCGTCGTCGAGACCCACCTCGTACCGTGCATCCCACGATGCGTAGGAGAAGTCGTCCACGTCGGCGCGGATCGCGGTCGAGGCGCCGGCGGCGGGTGCGGGTCCCGCTGCTGCTGCAGCTGCCGGTGTCGTGGGCACGAGCAGTGCAGCGGCGGTGAGACCGATCGTGACGAGCGTGCGGGCGAGTCTGGTGGCTGCCATGCTTCGAGGCTACCCAGACTCGACCGCAGGGTGAGGGGTCGGACCTCGGTAAACTGGACACGACTTTCAAGGAGCCCCGAATGACTGACGCGTCTGCCGCGCCCGAGACGACCACCGCCGCAACCGAAGAAGACGTCCACGAGCAGAAGGCCGTGCGCCTGGCGAAGCGCGAGCGTCTGGTCGCGAACCGCGCGGATGCCGGCGGGGGAGCGTTCCCTGTCAGCGTGCCGGTGACTCACCAGATCCCGGCGCTGCGCGCCGAGTACGGCGAGCTCGAGGCGGGTGCCGAGACGGGCGTCGTCGTCGGAGTCGCAGGTCGTGTGGTGTTCAGTCGCAATACGGGCAAGCTGTGCTTCGCGACTCTGCAGGCCGGCGACGGCTCGCGGATCCAGGCGATGATCTCGCTCGCGAACGTCGGGGAGCAGTCGCTCGCCGATTGGAAGGAGTACGTCGACCTCGGGGATCACGTCTTCGTGCACGGCGAGGTGATCTCCAGCCGCCGCGGCGAGCTGTCGATCATGGCCGACGGGTGGGCGATCGCCTCGAAGGCGATCCTGCCGCTGCCGAATGCGTACTCGGAGCTCAGCGAAGAGGGCCGGGTCCGCAGCCGCTACCTCGACCTGATCGTCCGCGAACAGGCGCGCACGACGGTCCGCGCTCGTGCGGCGGTGAACGCGAGCCTCCGAGCGACGTTCGGCAGCCACGACTACCTCGAGGTCGAGACCCCGATGCTGCAGGTGCAGCACGGTGGAGCATCCGCTCGCCCGTTCGTCACCCATTCGAACGCATTCGACACGGAGCTCTACTTGCGGATCGCGCCCGAGCTGTACCTGAAGCGTGCCGTGGTCGGCGGCATCGAGCGGGTGTACGAGATCAACCGCAACTTCCGCAACGAGGGCGCAGACTCGACCCACAGCCCCGAGTTCGCGATGCTCGAGGCCTATCAGGCCTATGGCGACTACAACCAGATGGCCGCGCTGACGCAGGAGCTGGTGCAGCAGGCGGCGATCGCGGTCGCCGGTTCGACCACGGTCACCTGGGCGGACGGCACCGAATACGACCTCGGTGGCGAATGGGATCGCATCTCGATGTACGAGTCGCTGTCGGCGGCATCCGGTCGCACGATCACCCCGAGCGATCCGGTCGAGGACCTGATCGCCTTCGCCGAGGCGAACGGCGTGGACCTGCCCGCTCAGGCCACGCACGGCAAGCTCGTCGAAGAGCTGTGGGAGCACTTCGTGAAGGGCGACCTCGTGCGCCCGACCTTCGTCATGGACTTCCCCGTCGACACCTCGCCCCTCGTTCGCGAGCACCGCTCGATCGAGGGCGTCGTGGAGAAGTGGGATCTGTACATCCGCGGGTTCGAGCTGGCGACCGGATACTCCGAGCTCGTCGACCCCGTCATCCAGCGCGAGCGCTTCGTCGAGCAGGCGAAGCTCGCCGCCCGCGGTGACGTCGAGGCGATGCCGGTTGATGAGGAGTTCCTGCGGGCGCTCGAGCACGGCATGCCGCCGTCCGGCGGCATGGGCATGGGCATCGATCGCCTGCTGATGGCGATCACCGGGCTCGGCATCCGCGAGACCATCCTCTTCCCCCTCGTCAAATAACGGGCGTCGCGCCGCGGCTGAACGCCCACTCCGGCAGCATCGCCGCGTCGATCATCGACGCGAGCAGCGCGGCAAGACCGTACTCGGGATCGATCGCCCGCACGAGATCGAGGTACTGCGCGGCATGGCTCGAGCGGCCGAGTGCCCACGAGAGCCATGCCGCAGCGGTGAGCGGAGCGGGTCTCGCCGCAGGCGGGGCGAGAGCGGCAGCCGTGCGGACGAGTGAGAGGGCGACTGCGAGTCGCTGCGGATCAGGAGTGGGTCCCCGGCCGAGGAAGACATCGCCCAGGTCGTCGGGCACCCTGGTCGTCGCGCCCGCGAAGTCGAGCTGCGCCTGGAGCGTGCGCTCGCCGCCGCGCGCATCGGTCGCCCATTGGGTCAGCGCGACGTCTCGGAAGAGCGGGCGATCGAGGCACCAGAGGAGGGCCGCGGTGGCGAACGGCGGCAGATCGTCCGGGGATGCCAGAACGGACTCGAAGAAGGCCGGGATGTCCTCGAGGAGCACGAGCGCCGCGATCGCCTGAGGGGTCTCCGTGCCCGTCGCCCCAGGGGTGCCGCCTCGTTCGAGGAGACCGCCGACGTCACGCAGTGCGCGCCCCACCCGCTCCTTGTCGGCGAAGCCGACCGCAGGAAGAGCAGCACCGGACAGCTGGTCCCCGGAGACGTCACCGACGCCCGGCACCTCGGGTGCGAGGCGGTCGAGACGGCGGACCTGCGGATCGCCATCGAGGTAGCTCGACCACCCGTCAGGGGTCACGCAGAGCGCGTCGACGATACGCAGTCCGGCGTCCTCCGCCCGACCCAGCACTTCATCGACCTCGACGGCGAAGGGGAGCACCAGCCCGTCGCGTGTGCGCTGCACGGTGTCATCCGTATAGACCACGAGGGCGACCGCATCCGTCCGCTCGACTCGCGAGACGAGGCCGACCGCGGCATCCGCGTAGTCGGCGAGGTCGTCGTGGCTGCGGGGGAGGTCGAGTCGCATCGCGCCGTACGTGCGGGTGCCACGGAACGGCAGCAGGACGAGGCTCTCAGTCGGGGTGAAGCCTGCGAGAGAGGGGACGATGCTGAGGAACTCAGCGGAGCCGGAAGCGCGGAGCAGTGTTGTCATCCGGCGAGTCTCATCGCACGAGCACGCTCGCGGTCGGTCTCCACAGCGCCGATGGCCTATCCCCCTTCTGCGCCCGAGTGTGGAGGAGCAGTGGGGTAGTGAGTCGCGTACCATGGAGCCATGGAGAACTTCTGGCTCGCAGCCGCATGGTCGCTCATCCCGACCATCGGGGTGAGCGTCGTGTTCTTCTTCGTGCTCCGCGGAATCCTGCGGTTCGATCGCACCGAACGCAAGGTGCACGCACGGATCGAAGCCGAGGAGCGGGCCGCACGCGGTCTGCCGCCGCGCTCCTGAGCGGCGTCGGTACCATCGGCTACTGTGTAGCCAGCGCACCGTCATCGGTGCCCACTGAAGCGCCCGGCGTCGAAGTGCCGAGCGGCCGAGAGGACGAGGGATGACGCCCGAGATCTGGGCTTGGTGGACCGCGGCGTTCCTGATCGCCCTCGACCTGACCATCCGCATCACGGCGATCATCATCATCCCGCGCAACCGGCGTCCCACGGCGGCGATGGCCTGGCTGCTCGCGGTCTTCTTCATCCCGTTCGTCGGCGTGTTCCTCTTCCTGCTCATCGGAAATCCACGGCTGCCGCGAGCGCGGCGTCGCAAGCAGGATCAGATCAACGAGTACATCGCCGAGACGAGCGAGCACCTGCACTTCGGCACCCTGCGCCCGAATGCGCCGAGCTGGTTTCCCCCGCTCGTCGAGATGAACCACCGTCTCGGAGCGCTGCCGATCTCCGGCGACAACGGCGCGCATCTGATCGCGGACTATCAGGACTCGCTCGACGCGATGGCCGACGAGATCCGCAAGGCCCAGGACTACGTCCACATCGAGTTCTACATCCTCCAGTCCGATGCGTCGACGGACAACTTCTTCCGCGCGATGGAAGAGGTGGCAGAACGCGGCGTGCATGTCCGCGTGCTGCTGGACCACTGGGCGAACAGGTGGAAGCCGAAGTACCGGAAGACCGTCGCCAGGCTCAATCGGATGGGCGCGAACTGGCACCTGATGCTGCCGGTGCAGCCGCTGAAGGGACGCATGCAGCGGCCCGACCTGCGCAACCACCGCAAGCTCCTCGTGGTCGACGGCAAGGTCGCGTTCCTCGGCTCCCAGAACGTCACCGACTCGACCTACAACCTTCCCAAGAACATCAAGCGGGGTCTGCACTGGGTCGACCTCATGGTCCGCATCGACGGGCCCGTCGTGCTGAGCGTGAACGCCATCTTCCTCAGCGACTGGTACAGCGAGACCGACGAGGTTCTGCAGGAGATCGACATCTCGCACGCCGAGGCCGGCTCGGGCGACCTGGACTGCCAGGTCGTGCCGTCGGGGCCGGGGTTCGAGGTCGAGAACAACCTGCGTCTGTTCCTCGGGCTGCTCTACGCGGCCAAAGAGAAGATCATGATCGTCAGCCCGTACTTCGTGCCGGATGAAGCGCTGCTGCTCGCGGTCACCGCAGCGGTCGACCGGGGAGTCGCGGTCGAGCTGTTCGTCTCCGAAGAGGGCGACCAGGCGATGGTGTACCACGCCCAGCGCAGCTACTACGAGGCGCTGCTGAAGGCCGGGGTGCGGATCTGGATGTATCGCAAGCCGTACATCCTGCACACGAAGAGCCTGACCGTCGACGACCAGGTCGCCGTGATCGGCTCGAGCAATATGGACATGCGCTCATTCGGTCTGAACCTCGAGGTGTCGATGCTCGTCCGCGGCGAGGAGTTCGTCCTCGAGATGCGCGCGGTCGAAGACGTCTACCGCTCGCTCAGCCGGGAGCTCACTCTCGAGGAGTGGATGCAGCAGCCGCTCCGGTCGACAGTCCTCGACAACCTCGCCCGTCTCACCTCTGCGCTGCAATAGGGCGCCGATAGGGGGGTGCTTTCGGCAGACCGCGGCCGGTACCCTGTGTGCATGGCTTCCCCGTCGCGTGTCGTCGCCGCTCTCTCGTCCCTGGCCGCTCTGCTGCTGATCGCGGGGTGCACGATCGGCCCCGGGGCCACAGGATCGCAGGCGACCTCGAACCCCTCGAGCGGGCCCGGGCAGAGCACCGACGATTCGGACGACGTCGAAGGCACGCTGCTCGACGACGGCCGCATGTTCGCCGTGGTGACATGGGGCTCCTCGACGTGCGTTCCCCAGGTCGACGCGGTGACGGCCGAGGGGCAGACGGTATCGGTGACGCTGGTCGAGCCGGAGTCAGAGACGGACGGCGAGAAGGCGTGCACCGCTGACCTGGCCTCCCGCGCGAGCGTCGGCGCACTGCCCGAGGGAGTCGACCCGACGAAGGAGATCACTCTGCAGGTGACGTACGGCGACATGGTCGACGACGTCGAGCTCGACGGCGACCCGTCGTTCACCGGCACCCCCGGCTCATCGACCGAGTACACGCCGAGTGCCGGGTGGTTCGATGACGGCTCGCTGGTGCTGCTCACGTGGGGCTCCTCAGGCTGCCCCCCGGTGGTCGAGAGCGTCGAGGGATCTGGTGCATCGGGCACCGCGACCTTCACGACCGACGACGACCAGGTGTGCACCATGGACATGGCACCGCGCGCGACGATCCTGGAATTCGGCGAGGACACCGTCGATGATGACGCCTTCACCCTCACGCTCGTCGGCGGGAACCTCGACGGCACGGTCGAGGTGCGCAGCTGACGCCGTAAGAAGTGCGCGCGCCGGTGGATCAGAGCGATGCGACCGGGTGATCGGCGGGGAGCGCCAGCAGAAGAGCCCCGGGATCGACCCGGCACGTGATGCGCACCGCTGTCCCGAACTCGTCGCCGTCGAGCTCGATCGGGGTGGGAGAGGTCACCGCGGCTTCGGCGACGGCTCCGCGGAAGTAGTGCACCGATGCGTCCCGGCCCCGTCGCTCGAGCACGCGACGGCCGGCGCGCGAGCGTCGCAGCACTGAGTTGTCCCACCAGATCTTGCGCCACACGCCGAGCCAGCCCCAGACGCCGGTCGGCTGGATCACGGCGACGTCGAGGACGCCGTCGGTGATGGAGGCGTCGGGGATCAGCGCGATTCCCGCAGGCAGGGTCCCGCAATTGGCGAACAGGATGCTGTGCACCTTCGTCGAGTGCAGGCGGCCGTCGTCGATCTGGAACACGGATCGGAACGGCTCGGCGCTCACGAGCGACCTCGCCGCGCCGTCGACGTACGCGATCCAGCCGACCGACTTCTTGAGGTCCGGGCGCGTGTTGGCGATCATGTCCGCATCCAGCCCGACGCCGGCGAGCACGACGTAGGCGTGCTCCTCGTCTTGCCCGCTCTCTCTCGTCAGACGCGCCCAGCCGATGTCGATCGCGTGGCGGAACTCGCCCAGCGCCGCGCGGATCATCTGGTCGGGGTCGGCCAGCGGGAGTCCGAGATTGCGCGCCAGCAGGTTGCCCGTGCCACTCGGCAGGATCGCGAGCGGCACCCCGGTGTTGGCGATGGCCTCGGAGACAGCGCGTACCGTGCCGTCTCCGCCGGCCACCAGCACGACATCCACGCCGCGTGCGAGGGCCTCGGCCGTCGCACCCTGACCTGGATCCTCGATCGTGGTCGGATAGAAGGCCGGATGCTCCCACCCGGCCTCGTGCGAGAGAGCGCGGACTCGCGCCCGCAGCTGCTTCCCGTCGACCTTGATCGGGTTGTAGACGAGCGCTGCCTGGCGTCGGCCGGTGGCGCTCGTGGTCATGGCGCTACTCTAGCCCGGGCGTCGGCCCGCCCGGACGCGGCGGACGCGCCCGGGCCGCACCATAGACTTGATGGATGATCGACCTCGCACTCCTCCGCGAAAATCCGGAGATCGTCCGCCGCTCTCAGGCCGCCCGTGGCAACGACCAGGGCACCGTCGACACCGCGCTCGAGGCTGATCGATCGCGCCGAGCGGCGCTCGCCGCGTTCGAAGAGCTGCGCGCCGAGCAGAACGCCTTCGGCAAGCTGGTGGCGAAGGCTCCCAAGGAGGAGAAGGCGGCACTCGTCGCTCAGGTCAAAGACCTCGCCGAGCGCGTCAAGCAGGCGCAGCAGGCCGCGAATGAGGCCGCAGACGCCCTGGCGGTGGCTCTCGCACGCATCGAGAACGTCGTCGTCGACGGCGTCCCCGCGGGTGGCGAGGCTGACTTCGTCGAGTTGCGACGCGTGGGCGAGGTCCCCGCATTCGACTTCGAGCCGCGAGACCACCTCGAGCTCGGCGAGATCCTCGGCGCGATCGACATGGAGCGCGGCGCGAAGGTGTCGGGCGCCCGCTTCTACTTCCTGCGCGGGATCGGAGCGCGGCTCGAGATCGCGCTCATGAACCTCGCCCTCGACAAGGCGCTGCAGAACGACTTCATCCCGCTGATCACGCCCACCCTGGTGCGGCCGGAGATCATGCAGGGCACCGGATTCCTCGGCGAGCACGCCGACGAGGTGTATCACCTGGACAAGGACGACGACCTCTACCTCGTCGGCACCAGTGAGGTCGCACTCGCCGGATACCACAAGGACGAGATCCTCGACCTCGGCAAGGGCGCGCTGCGGTACGCCGGATGGTCGACCTGCTACCGCCGTGAGGCGGGCTCCCATGGCAAGGACACCCGCGGCATCATCCGGGTGCACCAGTTCAACAAGCTCGAGATGTTCGTCTACACCAACCCGGAGGACGCCGAGGCCGAGCACCTGCGCCTCGTCGCGCTGCAGGAGGAGATGCTGACCTCGCTCGGTCTCGCCTACCGCGTGATCGACGTGGCCGCCGGCGACCTGGGCTCCAGCGCCGCACGCAAGTACGACATCGAGGCGTGGGTCCCGACGCAGGGCGCGTTCCGCGAGCTCACCTCCACCTCGAACTGCACGACGTATCAGGCGCGCCGTCTCGACATCCGCCACCGACCCGAGGCTCAGGAGGGGCAGACCGCGAAGACGCAGCCGGTCGCCACCCTCAACGGCACCCTCGCGACGACCCGATGGATCGTCGCGCTGCTCGAGACGCACCAGCAGGCCGACGGATCGGTCCGCGTGCCGGAGGTGCTGCGCCCGTACCTCGGTGGGCTCGAGGTTCTGGAGCCGACCGCGTGACAGCTCCCTGGCTCGTCGGGCTCGACGTCGACGGCACGATCATCCTGCAGGACGAGACGATGAGTCCCGGTGTTCCCGAGGCGGTCGCGCGCCTGCGAGACGCCGGCCATGTGGTCACGATCGCCACCGGACGCAGCTGGATGGCGACGCGTCGCTATGTCGAGCAGCTCGAGCTGACCGCCGATTTCGTGGTGTGCTCGAACGGTGCGGTGACCATGCGCCGTGTGGGAGACGACTGGGAGCGGTGGCACATCGAGACGTTCGATCCGTCTCCTGTGCTCGCTCTGCTGCGCGAGCGGCTCCCGGAAGCCCGCTACATGGTCGAGCTCGGGTCAGGGCTGCGGCTCTACACCGAGCACCTGGACGACTGGACGCTCGACGGCGGACGGCAGGTCGGCTTCGAAGAGCTCGTCGCCGAACCGGTGTCCCGTGTCGTCGTCGTCTCTCCCGGGCACGACGAGGAGGACTTCCACCGCCTCGTGGCGGACGCCGGGCTGAATGAGGTCTCCTACGCGATCGGCTGGACGGCCTGGCTCGACATCGCACCGCAGGGAGTGGACAAGGGCACGGCGCTGGAGCGCGTGCGCACCGAGCTCGGCTTCGAGCGCGGGCACGTCTTCGTGGCCGGCGACGGGCGCAACGACATCGGCATGTTCGGCTGGGCGCTGGGTCTCGACGGCCGGGCGGTCGCCATGGGGCAGGCGCCGACAGAGGTGAAGGATGCCGCGGGCGAGGTGACCGGCGATGTCGAGGACGGCGGTCTCGCGATGGCGCTGAACACGCTTCCAGCGGCCGCCCAGGTCAGCGCGGGAGAATAGAACTCGGCTAGACTCACGGCTTGTCGGCAGATTCGTCTGTCGGGAGGGTTGTCCGAGTGGCCGATGGAGCTGGTCTTGAAAACCAGTGGGCAGAGATGTCTCGTGGGTTCGAATCCCACACCCTCCGCATTCCAGGGACGGTGCCTCCGCGCCGTACGCTGAACCGAAAGGCCCCGAGTGAGTCCCACCACGCGACGCCGCCGCACCATCGCGCGCCACGGTCAGCTCCACACGCCGGGCCCCCTCAGCCAACTGCTCAAGTTCATCGCGATCGGTCTCGCCGTCGTCCTGGTGAGCGGCTTCGGCGTCGTCTCCTACATCGTCTACGACCTCTCGAGCACCGTCTCGGCCAACGCTGTCGAACTCGACAGCACCGAGGAGCTGCCGCCCGACATCAGTGAGTACAAGGGCGGATTCAATCTGCTGCTCACCGGTGTCGACACGTGCGAAGAGGCGTACGCGCAGTACTTCGGCGACCGCTGCACGGGCGCGGACTCCGAAGGCACCCTCAACGACGTGAACCTCCTCATGCATGTGTCGGAGGAGCCGCGCCGGATCACCGTCGTCAGCCTTCCGCGCGACATGATGGTCCCGATCCCCGAGTGCGAGGACGCAGAGGGCGAGGTGCACTCCGCGATGAACAAGCAGCAGATCAACGTCGCCTACACCGACGGAGGACTCAACTGCGTCGCGAAGACGGTCTCCGACCTGTCCGGTCAGGACATCCAGTTCGCGGCCTCGGTCACCTTCGGCGGCGTGATCGAGATCACCAACGCGATCGGCGGCGTCGAGGTGTGCCTCGCCTCCCCGATCAAGGACCGGTACACGGGCCTCGACCTCGCAGCCGGAAACCATGTGATCGAGGGCATCACCGCGCTGCAGTTCCTGCGGACCCGACACGGAGTCGGCGACGGCAGCGACCTCGGCCGCATCGGCAACCAGCAGCAGTACATGTCGAGCCTCGCGCGCACGCTCATCAGCGGCGAGACGCTCGGCAACGTGCCGATGATGCTGAAGCTCGCGACGACCGGTCTCGACAACGTCGAGGCGAGCACGTCGCTGGCCGACCCGATGAAGATCGTGCAGATCGCGCTCGCGGTGAAGTCCGTGCCCTTCGAGGACATCGTCTTCCTGCAGTACCCGACCTTCACGGACCCGGACGACCCCAACCGCGTCGTGCCGGACAAGACGTCAGCAGAGGCCATGTGGGACGCGATCAACCAGAACGCTCAGCTGCAGGTCACGCATCAGAACACCGAGAACGACGGCGTCGTCGTCACTGACCCGGGAACGCAGGCACCGGCGGAGCCGGGAGCGGAGGCGGCGACGCCGGACCCCTCGGCCGCACCCGAGAACGTGGTGGCGCTGCCCGACACGATCAAGGGCAACTCGGCCGCACAGCAGACCTGCTCGAACGGGAACGTGCGCTGACGCGCTGACTGCACTCTCCGTCACGAAGAACCGCCCCTCGCCTACAGCGCGAGGGGCGGTTCTCCGCATTCAGCTCTGTTGCGCGTCGGGCTGATCGGTCGGCGGGTAGAGCACATCCATCAGAGCGCTGATGATGCCGGGCATGTCGACCGAGCGATCGATCATCCACTGCAGTTGGAGTCCGTCGGCGACCGCCTGGATCACGCGCGCCATGGTGTCCGGATCGAGAGCGGCTCGACGGTCGGCATCGTGGGCGAAGGCGTCGGTGATGCTCTCGCGGAGTCGCTCGCTGCGCTCGAGGAAGTACTGATGCGCGGGATGCGCGGGGTCGACGGCATCGACGGAGAGTCGGGAGAACAGCTCCACGACGCCCGGGACCTCGGTGTTGTGGCGGATGACGTCGACGAACGCGGACTTCGCGTCTTCGGGGTTCGAGGTCTGCGGCGCCATCCCGTCGTGTTCGTCGCGCGTGCGCAGCACCTCGGTGAACAGCTCCTCCTTGCTGCCGAAGTAGTGCAGCAGGGCGGCCGGGGTGACGCCGACGAGTTCGGCTATCTGCTTGAGTGAGGCGTTCTGATAGCCCTTGCGGCCGATCACATCGAGAGCGCTCTCGAGGATCTCCTCGCGCCTGGCGACGCCCTTCGCGTATGAACCTCGTCGTGCCATTCCTCGAGAGTAATCCTGAACAACGTTTGAGATCCAATACTTACTGGCATATAGTTTTCGCAAGACACCGTTGTCGCGCGCGAAAGGAAGACCATGACCGACACCTCGGCATCCGATCTCACCCTCGAGGAGAAGGCGTCGCTCACGAGCGGGGCGGACTTCTGGACCACGAAGGCCATCGATCGCGTCGGTCTGCCGTCGATCATGATGACCGACGGGCCGCACGGCCTGCGCAAGCAGTCGGGGGGAACCGACCACCTCGGCCTCTCGAGCAGCGTGCCGGCGACGTGCTTCCCACCGGCCGTCGGCATCGGATCGTCGTTCGACCCCGAGCTCATCGAGCGGGTCGGCGCCGCCATCGGAGTCGAGGCGGCCATCGAAGACGTCGCGATCGTGCTGGGCCCCGGCATCAACATCAAGCGGTCGCCGCTGTGCGGCCGCAACTTCGAGTACTTCTCCGAAGACCCGATCGTCTCGGGAACCCTGGGTGCCGCCTCGGTGCGCGGTGTGCAGTCGCAGGGCGTCGGCACGTCGCTGAAGCACTTCGCCGCGAACAACCAGGAGTTCGACCGGATGCGGGCGAGCTCCGACGTCGACCCGCGACCGCTGCACGAGATCTACCTGCGTGGCTTCGAGCGCGTGGTCAAGGACGCTCAGCCATGGACGGTCATGTGCTCGTACAACCGCATCAACGGCGTCTACGCATCGGAGGACCCCTGGCTGCTCACCCAGGTGCTCCGCGACGACTGGGGCTTCGACGGTCTCGTCGTGTCGGACTGGGGTGCCGTGAACGATCGTGTGGCGGGCGTCGCCGCCGGCCTCGATCTCGAGATGCCGTCGTCGGGAGGTCGGACGGATGCGCAGCTCGTCGCTGCCGTGCGGGCCGGCGAGCTCGCTGAGAGCGTGCTGGACACAGCGGCCGACCGCGCGATCGATCTGGTCCGCAAGGCGCAGCGGCGTCCGGCCGTCTCCGGCCCGCTCGACGTCGACGCGCACCATGCGCTCGCCAGGGAGGCGGCCGGTCGCTCGATCGTGCTGCTCAAGAACGACGGAGACCTGCTGCCGCTCGCCCCCGAGCAGCGCATCGCGGTCATCGGCGCCTTCGCCACCGAGCCGCGATTCCAGGGAGCAGGATCGTCGCTCATCAACCCGACCAGGGTCGACAAGGCGCTGGACGAGCTGCGCGCGATCGGTGGGGACGACGTCGCATATGCGCCGGGCTTCGCCGTGGAAGGCGGCGACACCGCCGCATCCGGTCGCTCCGCTGACGACCTGCGCGCGGAGGCGGTCGCCGCCGCGTCCGCAGCGGATGTCGCGGTCGTGTTCCTCGGCCTCCCCGCCGCAGAGGAGTCGGAGGGCTTCGACCGCGAGCACATCGACCTTCCGGCGGCTCAGCTGGCGGTGCTCGACGCCGTGATCGAGACGAATCCCGCGACGGTCGTCGTGCTCTCGAACGGCGGCGTCGTCGCGCTGCCCTTCGCCGACCGGGTGCCCGCGATCGTCGAGACCTGGCTGCTCGGACAGGCGGGCGGCGGAGCGGTCGCCGACGTGCTCTACGGCGCCGTGAACCCGTCGGGCAAGCTCACCGAGACGGTGCCGGTGCGTGTGGAGGACAACCCGTCGTTCGGCAGCTTCCCCGGCGAGTTCGGTCATGTCCGCTACGGCGAGGGAGTGCTGGTCGGCTACCGCTGGTACGACGCCAAGGGACTCGATGTCACGTTCCCGTTCGGCCACGGGCTCTCGTACACGGCCTTCTCGTACGGCGAGGCAACGGTCGACGCGGCCGAGAACGGTGACATCGCCGTGCGCGTCGACGTGACCAACACCGGAACCCGCGACGGCCGCGAGATCGTGCAGGTGTACGCCGCTCCGGTGTCCTCGGTCGTCCAGCGCGCGCCTCGCGAGCTCAAGGCCTTCGCCTCGGTGGCGATCGACGCGGGCGAGACCCGGACGGTCGAGCTGGTCATCCGTCGCGAGGACCTCGCCTACTGGGACGTCCGCGTCGACCGCTGGATCGTCGAGCCCGGCGAGTACCGCATCGATGTCGCGGCATCGAGCCGCGACATCCGCTCCACCGCGACCGTCGAGGTGGCGGGTGATGCGGTCTCGCTGTCCCTCACCATGAACTCCTCGATCGGCGATGTGATGGCGCACCCCGTCGCGGGGCCGATCATGATGGGCGCGCTCGGCGGCTTCCTGGGCGAACTGAGCGGCGCCGATTCGTCGGCGGCATCGATGATGCCCAACGACGAGGCCATGGAGAAGATGATGGCGTCGTTCCCGATCGGCCGCCTCATCGGATTCCCGGGGGTGGACGTGACGCACGAGCAGGTCGAGGAGCTGCTCGCCGGAGCGAACGCCGGCGCGCTGCCGCAGGCCTGACCGCACGCCTCGGCGCCGAGAACTCAGGCGCCGAGGCGGGCCCCGTCGTCGAGCAGGGGAGCGAAGCGGAGCCCGAGGCCGTGGTGCGGGTTCTCGGTGAGGTGGCCGTCGGTGATCGTCACCGGCGAGGGGTCGGCGAGAGCTCCCAGCGCACCGAAGCCGGCGTCTTCGACGTCTTCGACCAGGACCTCGTGGCGGGTGTCTGGCAGAGTCAGCGCGAGCTGACCCGAGAGCTCGGGCAGAAGGTGCGGGTGCAGGGTCGCACCGTGCGCGGCGACCAGCTCGGCGATGCGGAGGAACGGCGTGATCCCGCCGACCCGCACGATGTTGGGCTGCAGGATCTGCGCCGCACCCGCGCGCAGGAAGTCGCCGAAACGGTGCGCGGTGTGCAGATTCTCGCCGAGCGCGATAGGCACGTCGATGCGCCGTGCGAGTTCCGTGTGTCCGTCGAGGTCATCGGCGCGCAGGGGCTCTTCGATCCAGGCGAGGTCGAAGCGCGACATGACCTCGACGGATGCGGTCGCCCGCGCCAGATCCCACCGCTGGTTCGCGTCGATCATCAGCCCCCGATCAGGGCCGAGCAGCTCGCGGACGGCGGCGACCCGATCGGCGTCCTCGGCGATGCCGGGCTTTCCGACCTTGATCTTGACCGCCTCGAACCCCGCATCGATCCAGCGCTGCACCTGGGCGAGCAGTTCGTCGAGCGAGTAGTGCAGGTTCACGCCTGAGCCGTAGGCGCGCACCCGTTCGCGGCGGCGGCCGATCGACTCCGACACCGAGACGCCGGTCGACCGCGCCTCCGCATCCCACAGCGCCAGGTCCAGACCGGCGAGTGCGATCGTCGTGATCCCCCCGCCTCCGGCTTCGTGCAGGTGCTCCCACATCCCCTGCCAGCTCTCGGCGGGCGTGGCGGAGCGGCCGACCGCGGCGGGAGCGATGTCATGCTCGAGCAGCGCCTGCACGGCGGGCGCACCGATCTGCGGACTCCACGAGAAGCCCCATCCCTCGCCACCGTCGGAGCGCACGACATGAGTCGCGATCACGCCGACGGAGGTGACGTCGGCAGCCCACGGGCGAGTCAGCGGCACCCTCTGCAGACGAGTCGACAGGCTCCGGATCGTGGTCACAGCAGTGCCAGCTCTGCACGCCAGGTGCGGGACGGGCGCCAGCCGAGGAGTCGGGCGGCCTTGTCGGACGAGAAGGCGGGGGAAGTGCCGGTCAGCGCCGCGGCCGCGTGCTCGGTGCCGGGGTGGAACTCGGGCAGCAGCTCGCTCAGCGGGCGGCGGGCGAGGGCATCGTCGGCTCCCACGAAGAATCTCTCGCCGTTCGGGATGTGGTCGAGCGCGGCGAGGAGGGTGTCGGTGAAGGCTGCGACGTCGCGGGCGTCGACATAGTTGAAGAGCGCGGGCGCGGAGAGCGCCGGATCGTCGAGACGATCGAGAACGGTGTGGCCCTGCTGGGTGAGAGCGCCGGCCCACTCCTCCGGGGCGATCACGTAGCAGGGGCGGAAGGAGGCGAAGCGCACGTCGTCGCCGGCCTGACGCCGCAGCATGTCGACGGTCTGCTCGATGAGCAGCTTCGACAGGGCGTAGGCGTTCCAGGGCTCGGTCGGCGACGTCTCGTCGAGGGGGAGGCGCTCAGGGGTCCAGCCGCGAGGTGCGCCATAGCCGACCACGGTGGGACTCGACGCCGCGACGACGCGGTGGATGCCGGCCCGTACGGCTCCGCCCAGCACCGACTGGGCGAGAGCCGCGTTCGTGCGGATGATCACGTCCTCGGGTGCGCTGAACGGCACTGCGATCGCCGCGAGATGGATCAGTGCATCCGCCGACGTCGCGGCGAGAACGGATGCCGTGGCATCCGCGTCCGTCAGGTCGAGGGACGCCTGCGTGATCCCGTCCCGGTCGAGGGCCGCGCTCGGCTCCCGGTCGATCGAGACGATCTCGTGCCCGGCATCTGCGAGGCCCGTCACGAGGGTGCGTCCGAGTCTGCCCGAACCACCGGTGACGATGATCCTCATGGCCGCGCCAGCAGGGCGATCCCGAGCTCGTCGACCTTCACGGGAAGGCCCGTCTCGAGTGAGCGGTTCCCCGCGATGCCCACAGCGATCGAGCGGATGCCGTCGGTCCAGTCGGCCGGACGCGCGAGGGGGTCGTCCCCGGGGCCCTCGAAGACATCGGACAGCAGCAGCTCGTCTCCACCGCCGTGGCCTCCGTCGCCGCCGTCGATCGGCACCTCGTAGGCCTCTTCCCAGTGGCGCTGCACGATCAGACGCTCGCTCTCAGGGCGCAGTGCGGTCGTGCCGTGGCCGCCGGAGAGGCTGGGGTCGATGTGCGGGTGCAGTCCCTCGCCCGCGAGCACGGCGCCGCGCTCGACCACCTCGAGCTCGACCCGGCCGAGGGTGCCGTTGACGGCGACGCGGTAGCCCTCCCAGGGGGAGTGCGCGTTCAACGAGTACGACATCGTCGCGCCGGACGCATAGTCGACGACGAGTGCGAGGTTGTCCTCGATCGTGATGCCCTCGCTGAACACGTCGAGATCGCGCCGGTACCCGTCGTGCTCCTCGGCGTCGAGGTAGAGCGCGGTGAGACGCTCATCGGTGCGCAGATCGAGTTCGAACAGGTCGCCGTCGTCGTGGGTGCCTCGCGCCGGTCGCTCGCCGAGGCCACGGCCGGCCGCGTTCTCGGCTCCGTAGAAACGCAGGCCGCCGGAGGCGAAGACGCGGGTCGGCTGCGAACGGATCCACCAGTTGACGAGGTCGAAGTGGTGGCTCGACTTGTGCACGAGCAGACCGCCCGAGTTCTTCTTCTCGCGGTGCCAGCGGCGGAAGTAGTCGGCGCCGTGGTTCGTGTCGAGCATCCACGAGAAGTCCACGGACGTGACGTCGCCGATCGTGCCGTCCTGGATCACCTGGCGCAGTGCGCTGTTGCGGGGCGAGTAGCGGTAGTTGAACGTCAGCACGACCTGGCGACCGGTGCGCTCGACGGCGTCTTCGATGCGGGCGGCGCTCGCCGCGTCGATAGTGAGCGGCTTCTCGACGACGACGTCGGCGCCCGCTTCGAGCGACCGGACGATCAGCTCGGCGTGGAGGTCATCGCGGGAGCAGATGATGACCCGGTCGACCCGCTCGTCGCTGATCACCTGCTCGAGCTCGTCGGGGGTGGCGAGGCGGGGCGCCGGCGCGCCGACCTCCGCGATGCGGTCGGCGTAGTGCGCGGCCCGCACCGGGTTCGGCTCGATGATCGCCACGAGCTCGGCGCGGTCACGGTGCGTGCCGATGATCCCCTCGACGTACATCTGGGCCCGGGCTCCGGCGCCGGCGAGGGCGTAGCGGGTCTTCGTCATCGTGATCTCTCTTCGATCTCCGGTCAGGAAACGTTTTCTCGACGATAGCACAGGGGAGGTGTCGGGCCCCGGGACCGCCGACGGTTCAGGGCGTGTGGACGGTGGCGGTGCTGCCGCGCACGATCAGGGTCGGCGTGAAGGTGAGCGCTGCCGTGGGATCGCCGCCGGTGAGCTGGTCGTGCATCGCAGCCCATGCGGCTGCGCCGATCTCGACCGCGGGAACGGCCACGGTCGTGAGCGGGGGTGAGGTGTAGGCGGCGAAGGGGATGTCGTCGAAACCCGTGATCGACAGCTGCTCCGGCACGTCGACGCCGCGCACGGTCAAGGCCGAGAGCAGCCCCATGGCGACGAGGTCGTTGTAGGCGATCACTGCGGTGGCTCCGCTCGCGAGAACCTGGTCGGCGACCGCGGTGCCGCTGTCGAAGTCGACGCCTGCGGTGATCTCCTCGACTTCGAGCCCGTCGGTCCGGGAGAGCTCCGCCGCGATCGCATCCTGCCGTGCCCTGTGCGTCACGCTGCGGGTGGCGCCGGCGAGATAGACGAGCCGGCGGTGGCCGAGCGAGGTGAGGTGGCCGACGATCTCGCGCATGCCGGATCCGTAGTCGGCGCCGACCACGGGAGTGCTCGTCTGCGGGCCGCGGTTGATCACGACGGCGGGGGAGAGCATCGGCAGCAGTCGGCCGAGGTCCTCCTCGGGCATTCGAGGGGCGCAGAGGATCACGCCGTCGGTGCGCAGCCTGGTCGCTCGGGCGAGCGCCTGCTCTTCATCCAGATCCTCACGCGAGTCGGCGACCAGCACGTGGTATCCGTCGGCCGCGGCCGCGCGGCTGAGGCCACGCAGGATCGCCTGGAACGTCGGGTTCTCGAGGTCGGGGATCACGACGGCGATGGTCTGGGTGCGGCCGAGCACCAGGCTCCGTGCCACGGGGTTCGCCGTGTAGCCGAGCTGCGCAGCGGCTGCCTGCACGCGCTCGGCGAGCGCCGGATCGACCGTCGGGTTGCCGTTCATCGCGCGCGACACCGTCGACAGTGAGACGCCGGCGAGTTTCGCGACGTCGGTGATGCCGGGGCGTGTCGATTCGCGTGCCATCGGCATCCCTTCGTGTCCGCGAGAGGTCGCGGCTGTCGTCATACTACGAGAAAACGTTCTTCAGGGAGGGTCTCATGGCTGGAGCATCCGAGGACCGCGCCGAGAAGCAGGATCGGCTGGCGCGCGTGCGCCGAGAGGTCGACGGGGCGCCCGTGGTGCTCGTCTCTCACGAATCGCTGTCGTGGTACCTCGAGGGCGTGCGCACGCATGTGTCGCTCGCGGGTCCCCCGGTGCTCGCGGTGCGGGCGGAGGCGCAGGGCGATGTGCTCTTCATCGCCGAGAACGAGGCCGATCGGCTGATCGCCGAGGAGCTGCTGCCGGAGGATGCCGCGCGCGTGGTGCGCCTGCCGTGGTGGATCCCACCCGCTGCCGCCGCGGCTGAGGAGGCCGGCGTCGCCGAATCGCATGTGGCGGCTGAACTGCGCGCGGCTCGCGCGCGCCTGCTGCCGGCCGAGCGTGCCAGATATCGACTTCTCGGAC
Source organism: Microbacterium sp. CFBP9023 (assembly GCF_034045055.1). NCBI lineage: Bacteria > Bacillati > Actinomycetota > Actinomycetes > Micrococcales > Microbacteriaceae > Microbacterium > Microbacterium sp. CFBP9023. The sequence goes on from NZ_JAXCWI010000003.1 coordinate 41,382, forward strand.
GGGAGACGGCCGAGGCGCTGACGGATGCGCTCGCCCGCGTCGGTCCGGAGCAGAGCGAGCGGATGGTCGCCGCGATCGTCTGCGCCGAGCTCCTCGCCCGAGGGATCGATCCGCTGGTCGTGCTGGTCGCCGGTTCCGATCGGACTGCGTTCCGGCATCCGCTTCCGACCGTCGGGCTGCTCGGAGAGCGGGCGATGATCGTCGTGTGCGGGCGTCGGAACGGGCTCATCGCCAACGCGACACGCTGGGTCGGCGCATCCGTCGATGACGAGCCGATCTGGGGCGTGGAGCGGGCTCTCCTCGATGCGTCAGTGCCGGGAGCCCGTCTGAACGACGCGTTCATGGCGGGCATCGCGGCGTACGCCCGCTATGGGTTCGACGCCGACGAATGGCAGCGCCACCACCAGGGCGGACCGACCGGGTATGCCGGTCGCGATCCCCGCGCCACGGCATCCACTGCGGATCTGATCGTCGAGGATCAGGCGTTCGCCTGGAACCCGACCGCACCGGGCCGCAAAGTCGAGGACACCCTGCTGCGCACAGATGACGACTGGGAGGTGCTCACGGTCGATGAGCGCTGGCCGTCGGTCGAGTACGAGGGGCTGCATCGGCCGGTCTCGAGGGCGTATCGGACCTGATCGGGGGGTCGATGGCGGGGCTCGGCGCCGAATGCCGGCTCAGGTTGCGGATGCACGTGAGCCGCCGAGGTCCGGGGAAGGCGGCCCCGGGTCAGCCGCCGGTCGAGCTGCGCACGATCAGCTCGGGCGGGAACACGGTCTGGCGGGGGATGCTCTCGGGGTCGGCCGCCTCTTCGAGCACGATCCGCAGCGCCGTGCGACCGATCATGCGGCTGGGCTGACGGATGGATGACAACGGCACCGCGGCGGCGGCCGCGAACGGATTGTCGTCGAAGCCGATCAGCGCGATCTCGTCGGGGACGAGCAGGCGTCCGCCCGACACGAGCGACTGCAGCAGGCCGAGGGCGAGCAGATCGTTGGCGGCGAAGAGCGCGTCGGGCCACTCGCGCCGAGGGCGGGTGAGCAGGCGCGCTCCGGCGGCGACGCCCTCTTCGACCGTCATCGCCGCCGTCGGCACGACCTCGAGCTCGACGTGCACCGCCGCGTTCTCGGCCGCCGCGCGAGCGCCCGCGAGACGGTCGGTGACCTGACGCATGTCGAAGGGGCCGCCGACGAAGGCGATCCGCCGCCGACCGCCCTCGATGAGGTGCTCGACCGCCAGTCGCCCACCCGCGACGCTGTCGACCGACACCGACGAGAACCCACTGTCGGCGCTGAATCGGTCGACGAGAACCGTCGCGATCCCGCTCGCTCGGAACTTGCGCAGCTGCGTCATGACGTCGCCGTAGGGGGCGATGAGCAGGCCGCGCACCTGCTGCTCGCGAAACAGGTCGAGATAGACCTTCTCGCGGGACGGGTCGTCGTCGGTGTTGCCGTACAGGATCGCGATGCCGTGGCTGGACGCCTCGTCTTCGGCACCGCGCACCACATCGTTGTAGAAGGGGTTCTGGCCGTCGAGCACGACGAATCCGACGGTCGTGCTCACGCCGGCTCTGAGCTTGCGGGCGGCGTCGTTTCGCACGTAGCCGAGCTCTTCTATCGCCTGCGTCACTCGCTCGACCGACTCGCTGGAGACCTCGTCCGGTCGGTTCAGGACGTTCGAGACGGTGCCGACGGAGACGCCAGCGCGAACGGCGACATCGCGGATGCTGACCGGCATTCGGCAGTCCTCTCGTCGTCGGGCGGATCACGCTTCGGCATCGGGGGTTGACCTGAGACCGGCATCACATACACTAGCCTGAAACGAGCTTGAATCGATTCAGGTAAAGTTCATTCCGATCATCATCCCCCTCAACGGAGAGGAAAGCCAGTGGTAGACGCAGCCTCCGCCCGCAGCGCTCCCCCCACCGCGCTCGAGCTGCATCGGGTGGTGAAGTCCTTCGGCCCCGTCGTCGCACTCCGCTCCGGCAGCCTGACGCTCCGCCCCGGCTCGATCCACGCCCTCATCGGCGAGAACGGCGCGGGCAAGTCCACGCTCGTGAAGATCATGGCCGGTCTGTACCGCCGCGACTCGGGCGACTTCCGTCTGCACGGCGACGATGTCGATTTCACCAGCACCGCCCAGTCGAAGGCCGCGGGCATCGCGGTCATCTACCAGGAGCCGACGCTGTTCCCCGATCTCTCGGTCACCGAGAACATCTTCATGGGACGTCAGCCCACCGGCTTCCTCGGCCGCATCGACCGCAAGGCCATGCGCACCGAAGTCGACCGGATCTTCCGCCGCCTGGGCGTGACGCTCGACCCCGACCGCATCACCGAGGGTCTGTCGATCGCCGACCAGCAGATCATCGAGATCGCCAAGGCCATCTCCCTCGACGCGAGCGTGCTGATCATGGACGAGCCGACGGCCGCACTCAGCGGCGTCGAGGTCGACCGACTCTTCGCGGTCGCGCGGAGCCTCCGCGACGAGGGACGCGCGATCCTCTTCATCTCGCATCGCTTCGACGAGGTGTTCGACCTGTGCGACACCGTCACCGTCATGCGTGACGGGGCATACATCGACACCACTCCCATCGCCGAGACCACGGTCGACGAACTGGTGCGCCAGATGGTCGGCCGCGACGTCACCGAGCTGTTCCCCAAGCAGGAGGCCGCCATCGGCGAGCCGCTGCTCGAGGTCACTGCGCTCACCCGTCCCGGCGTCTTCCATGACATCTCGTTCACGGTGCGCGCGGGCGAGATCGTCGCACTGGCAGGTCTCGTCGGCGCCGGTCGCTCGGAGGTCGCCCGCGCGATCTTCGGTGTCGATCCCTACGACGAGGGAGAGGTGCGGATGCTCGGCGCGGGCGTCGCCCGCCGCAACCCGACCGCCGCGATGCGCAGCGGACTCGCGCTCGTTCCCGAGGACCGCCGCAAGCAGGGCCTCGTGATCGACGCGAGCGTCGGAGGCAACATCACGCTCGCCATCCGCCGGCGCCTCTCGAAGTGGGGACTCATCACGAGCGGCATCGAGAACCGTGCGGCGAAGGAGTGGGCGTCGCGCCTCGAGGTGAAGACGCACGCGCTCGACACCGTGGCGTCCACGCTCTCGGGCGGCAATCAGCAGAAGGTCGTGCTGGCCAAGTGGCTGGCCACCGACCCGCGCGTCCTCATCATCGACGAACCGACTCGCGGCATCGACGTCGGCACCAAGTCCGAGGTGCACCGACTGCTGTCGCAGCTCGCCGGCGAGGGCATGGGCATCCTGATGATCTCGTCCGAGCTGCCCGAGGTGCTCGGCATGGCGGACCGAGTGCTCGTGATGCGCGAAGGACGCATCACCGCCGAGATCTCCCGCGACGACGCCACCAGCGAGAACGTCATGTTCGCCGCCACCCACTCATCGGAGCTGCACTCATGAGCACCACCACCGCACCCGCGGCCGCCGCTCCGGCGATCGCGAAGAAGCCCGGCGGCATCGGCCGTGCACGCGAGTTCGGCATCCTCGCCGCGCTCGTGCTCGTCGTGATCGCCGCGACCGTCAAGAATCCGGCGTTCCTCTTCAGCTCCGACGGCTGGCGCGATCTGCTGCTCACGCCGTCGATCCTCATGCTCGTCGCGGTGGGCCAGGCGATCGTCATCATCACGCGCAACGTCGATCTGTCGGTGGGCTCGGTGATGGGCCTCACGGCCTACCTGACCGGACGCCTCTTCGTCGACGTCCCCGGCATCCCGATCGTGGTCGTCGTGATCGCGGCCGTCCTGCTCGGTGCCTTCCTCGGCCTGGTCAACGGCGCATTGGTCGCCTTCGCGAAGGTGCCGGCCATGGTGATCACGCTCGGCACGCTCTATGCCTACCGCGGCATCAATGTGCTGTGGACCGGCAGCGATCGCATCAACGCCTCCGACATGCCCAAGGACTTCCTCGCACTCGGCACGCAGCAGATCCTGTTCATCCCTGTGCTGACGATCATCGCGGTGATCGTGCTCGCGCTCGCGGCCTGGTATCTGCGCAACATCCGGGGCGGACGCGAGTACTACGCGATCGGCTCCGACCCCTCGGCGGCCGAGCTCTACGGCCTCAAGGTCACCCGTCGGGTGCTCTCCGCGTTCGTCCTCTCGGGTGCACTCGCAGGTCTCGCCGGCGTCTTCTACGCCGCGCGATACGGATCCATCAGCTCGCAGGCGGGAAGCGGCTGGGAGCTGGATGCCGTCGGCGCAGCCGTCATCGGTGGCATCGCGATCACCGGCGGTGTCGGCACGGTCTGGGGCGCGGCCATCGGCGCGATGCTCCTGATGACCATCAACCGCGCGCTGCCCATTCTCGGCATCCCGGACTTCTGGCAGCGTGCCGTGGTCGGTGTGCTCATCATCGGGGCCATCGTGCTCGACCGGGTGCTCGCGGTCAGACAGAGACGCCAGCTCATCGAGGCGAGGGACGAATCATGACCACGACAACGACGACGACGTCGACCCGCGTCATCCGCGACTACGACCGTCCGCTGTGGCGGCGCATCTTCATCAACCGCGAGTTCGCGATCATCGCGCTCCTCGTGCTGGTGACGATCGTGGCGGCCGTCACGATCCGCGGCTTCGCCCAGCCGATCACCGCGAACTACCTCCTCCTCGACGTCGCACCGATCCTGCTCATCGCGCTGCCCATGACGCTCGTCATGATCACGGGCGAGATCGACCTGTCGGTGGGATCCATGGTGGGGCTCGCCAGCGTCGTCACCGGAGTCCTCACCGAGTCGGGTGCTCCCTTCGAGGTCGCCGCCCTTGCGGCCCTCCTCGTCGGCGTCGTCGGCGGAGCCTTCAACGGGTTCCTCGTCACGATCGTCGGGCTGCCGTCGCTCGCCGTCACGATCGGCACGCTCGCACTCTTCCGCGGGCTTGCGGTCGGCCTGCTCGGCACCACGGCCGTCACGGACTTCCCCGAGACATGGACGGCGCTCGCGAAGGCGAAGATCGCCGGGACGACCATCCCGTACATCGTCATCCCGTTCCTGATCCTGCTGGTGCTGTTCGCGGTGCTGCTGCACTTCACGCCCTTCGGCCGTGGTGTCTTCGCGATCGGTCTGTCGAAGGACGCCGCGCGGTTCTCGGGCGTCGACGTCGAACGGACGAAGTTCATCCTGTTCGTGCTCTCGGGCGTGGTCGCCGCCTTCGCAGGCATCTTCTACACGCTGCGGTTCGGCAGCGCCCGAGGCGACAACGCCACCGGGCTCGAGCTGCAGGTGATCGCGGCCGTGGTGCTCGGCGGAGTGTCGGTGTTCGGCGGACGGGGACACCTGCACGGCGTCGTCGCCGCCGTTCTCCTGATCGGGGTGCTGGGCAGCAGCCTGCGCCTCGCCGGAGTCACATCCGACGTCATCAACATCATCACCGGCGGGCTGCTGATCTTCTCGGTCGTCGCAGCGAGCGTCCTCGCCTGGGCGCAGCGCGTCCGCGCGAAGGCCGGTCCGCCACTGCGCGTCGCAGCCTCTCCCGCACCATGAGGCAGCCTCTCATCGCCGGCACCCGCCAGCGGTGATCATCACGAAAGGAAGAACAATGACGTTTGCACGTAAGAAGATCGCGGGGTTCGCGGCGGTCGCCGTGGCCGCAGCGCTCGTGCTGAGCGGCTGCGCCGACACCAGCGGCGGATCCGGAGGCTCGGGTTCAGAGGGTGAAGGCGGATCCGACAACCTCGCGATCACGTTCCTGCCCAAGAACCTCGGCAACCCGTACTTCGACACCTCGAGCGAGGGCGGCAAGACCGCCGTCGACGAGTTCGGCGGCACGTTCGCCGAGGTCGGCCCGGCCGAGGCCACCCCCGACGCCCAGGTCAGCTACATCAACACCGCGACGCAGCAGGCCGTGGGCGCGCTCGTCGTCTCGGCGAACGACCCGAAGGCGATCTGCGACGCGCTGAACGAGGCCCGTGACGCCGGCGTCAAGGTCGTCACCTTCGACTCCGACACGAACCCCGAGTGCCGCGACCTGTTCATCAACCAGGCCGACTCCGAGGGCATCGCCAAGGTGCAGGTCGACCTGATCGCCGACCAGATCGGCGGAGCCGGCGAGGTCGCGATCCTGTCGGCATCGGCCAACGCGACGAACCAGAACGCCTGGATCGACCTGATGAAGGAGTACGTCGCCAGCGAGTACCCCGACATCACGATCGTCGAGACCGTCTACGGTGACGACGACGACCAGACGTCGTTCGACAAGACCGCTGCGCTGCTGCAGAGCCACCCGAACCTGAAGGGCATCATCTCGCCCACCACGGTCGGCATCGCGGCTGCGGCGCGGTACGTGTCCACCTCGGACTACAAGGGCAAGGTCGCCATCACCGGTCTCGGCACCCCGAACCAGATGCGCGAGTACGTCGAAGACGGCACCGTCACCGCGTTCGCGCTGTGGAACCCGGCCGACCTCGGCTACCTGGCCGCCTTCGCCTCCAAGGCGCTGATCGAGGGCGAGATCACCGGCGAAGAGGGCGACACCTTCGAGGCCGGAGACCTCGGCGAGTACACGGTCGGCGCCGACGGCGTCGTTCTTCTCGGCGACCCGTTCGAGTTCAACGCAGACAACATCGGCGAGTTCGACTTCTGAGTCGAGTTCGGGAGGGGCGTCGGGGCTTCGGCCTCGGCGCCCCTTTCCGTGTGCGCGGCGGTGTGCGTTCTCCGGCGCCTGACAGGGCGGGAATCCGCACCCGCACAGGGGTCCGCACCGGCAGCCATCGGGGATACGGGCGGTCGGATGAGGGGCTGCGACGGGCGTGAGGGGTCAGCGCGGGTCGAAGCGCTCCGGTTCGTGCGTCGCGGCGACGAGGGCGCGCAGCTCCTCGAGGGATGCCGGGGCGGCGCCGAGAGCCCGTGCCTGCACGAGCACGTTGCCGAGGGCTGTCGCCTCGACGGGGCCGGCGAGCACGGGACGGCCGGTGCGATCCGCGGTGGCCTGGCACAGCAGACGGTTCAGCGAGCCGCCTCCCACGAGGTGGATGCTGTCGAGTTCGCGCCCTGACAGATCGGCTGCCGTCTGCACGGCATCCGCGAAGGCGGTCGCGATCGACTCGACGATCGATCGGGCGAAGGCGGGTCGCGTCGTCGGAGCCTCGGCCCCGAGCAGTGTCGTGATGCGCGCGGGCATGTCTCCCGGTGCGCTGAGCGACGCGTCGTTCGCGTCGAAGAGGGGCACATCGTCTGTCACGGCGGATGCCGCGGCCAGCAGCTCGGGCAGGTCGATCCGCGAGCCGTCCTCCGCCTCCCACGCGCGCACGGTCTCGCTCAGCAGCCAGAGCCCCGTCACGTTGTGCAGGAAGCGGTAGCGACGGTCCACGCCGAGCTCGTGCGTGAAGTTCGCCTCGCGCGCGGCATCCGTCAGCACCGGTTCGGTCAGCTCGACGCCGACCAGCCCCCAGGTGCCGCAGGAGATGTAGGCGGAGTGCGGGGTCGACAGGGGAGCGGCGACGACGGCGGATGCTGTGTCGTGCGACCCGACCGCGATCACCGGCAGCTTCTTGCCGATGCGCTCGACCAGGTCCGCGCGGAGTGTGCCGATCGTCTCGCCCGGATCGACGAGCGTCGGCAGGATGTGCGTCGGGATGCCGATGCGCTCGGCGAGCTCGGCGTCCCACTCGCCCGACTCGACGCCGAGGAGCCCGGTGGTCGAGGCGTTCGTCCGCTCGGCCACCGCTGTTCCGGTGAGCAGGAACGCGATGAGGTCGGGAATGAGCAACGCGGTGTCGGCGTCGGCGAGGCGGGCATCGACGCGGTACTGGTACAGCGTGTTGAACGGCAGGAACTGCAGTCCGTTGCGGCCGTAGAGCTCGGCGAAGGGCGCGACCGTGTGCACCTCGTCGACGCCGCGCGCCGTGCGCGCGTCGCGGTAGTGGAACGGCTCGGCGAGGAGTTCGCCGTCTCGCAGCAGGCCGTAGTCGACGGCCCACGAGTCGATGCCGACGCTCTCGATCGCCGGTTCGCGCCGTACCGCCTCGGCGAGCCCTGCGACGACGTGCTCGTAGAGAGCGCCGAAGTCCCAGTGCAGACCGTCTTCGCGCTCGACGGGCCCGTTCGGGAACCGCGAGACGAGTTCGAGGTCGAGCCGGCCGTCGCCGATCCGGCCGATCATGACGCGACCGCTGGTCGCTCCGAGGTCGACGGCGGCGACGGACCGCACCGTCATCGCAGGAACGCCGCGGCGACGCCGGAGTCGACCGGGATGTGGAGACCGGTCGTGCGGCTCAGCTCGGGACCCGTCAGCACGTAGACGGCATCCGCCACGTTCTCGGGAACGACCTCGCGCTTGAGGATCGTGCGGTTGGCGTAGAACTGGCCGAGGTCCTCTTCGGCGACACCGTAGGTCGCGGCACGGTTCGCGCCCCAGCCGGAGGCGAAGATACCCGAGCCGCGCACGACACCGTCGGGGTTGATGCCGTTGACGCGGATGCCGAACTCGCCGAGCTCGACGGCCAGCAGCCGCACCTGGTGGGCCTGGTCGGCCTTGGTCGCCGAGTAGGCGATGTTGTTGGGGCCGGCGAAGACGGAGTTCTTCGACGAGATGTAGATGATGTCGCCGCCGAGCTTCTGGTCGATCAGCACGCGGGCCGCGGCCTTCGACACGAGGAACGAGCCCTTCGCCATGACGTCGTGCTGCAGATCCCAGTCCTTCTCGGTGGTCTCGAGCAGCGGCTTCGACAGCGAGAGACCGGCGTTGTTGACGACGAGGTCGACGCCGCCGAACGCGAGCACGGCGTCGTTCAGCGCTGCCTGGATGGCATCCGCATCGGCGACGTTCGCCGCGACGCCGATCGCGACGTCGGTGCTGCCCAGCTCGGCGGCGGCCGCCTGTGCCTTCTCGAGGTCGAGGTCGGCGATGACGACGCAGGCGCCCTCTGCGGCGAGGCGGGTGGCGATGGCCTTGCCGATGCCGCTGGCGGCTCCGGTGACGAAGGCGATGCGTCCCTGGTGCGACTTCGGCTTCGGCATGCGCTGCAGCTTGGCCTCTTCGAGCGCCCAGTACTCGATGTCGAACTTCTCGGCGTCGGAGATGGGCGAGTAGGTCGACAGTGCCTCGGCGCCGCGCATGACGTTGATCGCGTTGACGTAGAACTCACCGGCGACGCGGGCGGTCTGCTTGTTGGCGCCGTAGGAGAACATTCCGATGCCGGGCACGAGCACGATGAGCGGGTCGGCGCCGCGGATCGCGGGCGACTCGGCGGTCGCGTGCGCGTCGTAGTAGGCCTGGTAGTCGGCGCGGTACTCGGTGTGCAGTTCGTGCAGACGGGCGATCTGCTCATCGGCGGATGCCGTGACCGGCAGGTCGAGGATCAGCGGCTTGACCTTGGTGCGCAGGAAGTGGTCGGGGCAGCTCGTGCCGAGAGCCGCGAGTTCAGGGGCGCGCTCGGAGGCGAGGAAGTCGAGGACGACGTCGGAGTCGGTGAAGTGGCCGACCATCGGCTTGTCGGTCGACGCGATCCCGCGAATGGTACCGGCGAGGGTCGCTGCGCGCTCACGCCGCTCGGCCTCGGGGAGTGCCTCGAAGCCGGCACGGACGCCGCCGAACGGATCGGCCTTGCCGTTGGCCTCGATGTAGGCGGCCGCGGTGTCGATGATCCAGAGGGAGTTGGCTTCGGCCTCCTCCGACGTGTCGCCCCAGGCGGTGATGCCGTGGCCGCCGAGGATCGTGCCGATGGCCTGCGGGTTCTTCGCCTTGATGGCGGCGATGTCGAGTCCGAGCTGGAATCCGGGGCGACGCCACGGAACCCACACGACCTTGTCGCCGAAGATCTTCGCCGTCAGCTCTTCGCCGTCGGCCGCGGTGGCGATCGCGATGCCCGAGTCGGGGTGCAGGTGGTCGACGTGCGCGGCGTCGACGAGCCCGTGCATCGCGGTGTCGATCGACGGAGCTGCACCGCCCTTGCCGTGCAGGCAGTAGTCGAACGCGGCGACCATCTCGTCCTCACGGTCGAGGCCCGGGTAGACGTCGACGAGTGCGCGCATGCGGTCGAGGCGCAGCACGGCGAGACCCTGCTCTGTGAGCGTGCCGAGGTCTCCACCCGAACCCTTGACCCACATCAGCTCGACGGGCTGACCCGTGACGGGGTCGGTCTCCGTGCCCTTCGCCGATGTGTTGCCACCGGCGTAGTTGGTGTTCTTCGGGTCGGCGCCCAGGCGGTTCGACCGCTCGATGAGGGCGGCGGCGGTGGGGTTGGTCATGGCTGTTCCCTGTTCTGTGGAGACGTGGCGAGGATGCGGGCGGCGAAGCGGTCGATCGATGCTGTCGCTGCCGCGAGTTCGGGCTGATTGAGGTGGCCGTGGCGGGTGCCCGCCTCGGTCGAGATGTCGATTTCGACGCCCGCGTCGCGCAGCAGGGCGCCGAACGCCTCGCCGGAGACACGGAGCTCGTCGACCTCGCCGTTGATCATGATCGTGGCGGGGAAATGCGAGAGCTGGGCGGGGGACGCGGTGCCGGGCACGGCGTAGACGTCGCCACCGTCGACCGGTCCGCCGATGTAGTTCTCGTACATGCCGCGCACCGGGTCGGGGCCGAACACGTCGGCATCGGGGTCCGCGTCGAGGGCGGCGCGCAGCGCAGCATCCGGGGCTGCCTGCACGGCGTGGAGCGTCGGATAGGCGAGCACCGCGAGCGCAGGGAAGGGCCCGGGATCGTGACTGAGGCGCAGTGCCGCGCCGGCCGCGAGGTTGCCGCCGGCGCTCGCTCCGCCGATCGACCACGGCCCCTCGGTGAGGCCGGAGTCGACCGCCCAGCGGAATGCGGCCTCGACCTCCTCGGAGGCGACCGGGTAGTGCACGCCCTCTCGCTCGGGTGCCCCGGCTGCCGCAGCCCAGGTGCGAGGGAAGGGAGCCAGCGCGTAGTCGACCGACACCACGGCGATGCCGCGCTCGGCGAAGCTCTGCGCGACCCAGTCGGCCTCCGGCATGTCGATCTCACCGGCGGCGAACCCTCCGCCGTGCACCCAGACGAGTCCGGGGCCGACGGGAGAGGTCGGGGTGTACACCCGCACGCGCAGCGGTCCGTGCGGTCCGTCGAGCACCTGCTCGTTCACGGTGTCATCCGTTCTGTCGGGGGCGTCGGGATGCGGGGATCGGCTCCCGCATCCCGACGGGTCGGGGTGCGGGCTCAGGCGCCCCAGCCGGCCTGCACGCCACCGACGCGGTCGGCGGCGATCTTCTGCTGGTAGCCCGACTCGGCGTAGGCCGCCATCGGGTCGGCTGCGAGGCCGCGCGACTCTCGCCATTCGGCGAGCGCGGGGCGCACGTCGGTGTAGAACGCGTCCATGAAGACGGCGTTGGCGGCGAGCACGTCGCCGGACTTCTGCGCCGCGGTCAGGGCGTCGCGGTCGACGATCAGCGCACGCGCCGTCATCTCCTGCACGTTGAGCACCGAGCGGATCTGACCGGGGATCTTGTCCTCGACGTTGTGGCACTGGTCGAGCATGAACGCCACATCGGGGTTGTTCAGGCCGCCGCCGCGCACGACCTCGAACAGGATGCGGAACAGTTGGAAGGGATCGGCCGCGCCCACGATGAGATCGTCGTCGGCGTAGAAGCGCGAGTTGAAGTCGAACGACCCGAGCTTGCCGAGGCGCAGCAGCTGCATGACGATGAACTCGATGTTGGTGCCGGGTGCGTGGTGGCCCGTGTCGAGGCACACCATGGCCTTGTCGCCGAGGGACGAGACCTGGGCGTAGGACGTGCCCCAGTCGGGAACATCGGTGTGGTAGAACGCCGGCTCGAAGAACTTGTACTCGAGCACGAGGCGCTGGTCGTCGCCGAGGCGTGCGTAGATCTGCTGCAGCGACTCCTGCAGGCGGTCCTGACGGCCGCGCAGGTCGGCCTGCCCCGGGTAGTTCGAGCCCTCGGCGAGCCAGATCTTCAGGTCGGAGCTGCCCGTGGCATCCATCACGTCGATGCAGGCGAGGTGGTGGTCGATCGCCTTCTGGCGGATCGACGGGTCTTCGTGGGTCAGCGCGCCGAACTTGTAGTCGTCGTCCTGGAACGTGTTGGAGTTGATGGTGCCCAGGGTCACGCCGAGGTCCTCGGCGTGCTTGCGCAGGTCGGAGAACGAGTCGACCAGGTCCCACGGGATGTGCAGGGCGACCGAGGGTGCGAGCGCCGTGTACTTGTTCACCTGCGCGGCATCCGCGATCTTCTCCCACGGGTCGCGGGGCGTGCCGGGCGTGCCGAACACCTTGAAGCGCGTGCCGGAGTTGCCGAACGCCCAGCTGGGGAGTTCGATGCCCTGCTGTTCGAGGGCGGCGAGGTTGTCGGACGAGAGGATGCTCATGAGGCGCTGCCTTCGGTGTCGGTGCGGTTGTCGATGTCTGATGCGGGGGAGTCGCCGGCGTCGGCGAGCTGGTCTTCGAGGTGGAACACCTCGGCGAGTGCGGTGGCGGCCTGGTCGGGGCGTCCGTCGAGACCGATGAAGAATCGGCTCATCTCGGACTCCCAGCGCGCGGCGACGGGGGAGGCGGCGAGATACGCCTGGGCGGCGGCATCGTCGTCGGTCTCGTAGTAGCCGACGAGCGTGCCGCCCTCGGCGAGGAACAGCGAGTAGTTACGGCGGCCGGCGGCCGCGATCTCGGCCAGCATCTCGGACCGGACCGGCGAGTGACGGGCGAGGTATTCGTCGAGCAGTTCAGGACGCACCTGCAACTGGAACGCGACGCGGGTCATGATGGTTCTCTCTTCATCGAGCGGATTTTGAATCGTTTCATTCAATGTCTCAACCCTAGACACGGGCGAGCGACGTGTCAAGCGAGCGTCGGCGGTCACACGGCGGTGATGACCGCGTTGTCGAGCTGATCGGCGTCCACGCCCGGGCGCACGGCCGCGTTCGTGAGCAGCACCCAGCAGACGCCCGCCGTCGGGTGCACCCAGAACTCCGTGCCCGCCCACCCGCCGTGGCCGAAGACGTCACGGTCCACCAGCCCCGGCGCTCGTGAGCGCAGGTTGAACGTGAAGCCCCAGTCCTGACCGCGCTCAGAGGGGTACGGGTCGAGGCGGGGGATCGCGCCGGTCAGCGGGCGGAGCATCATGGCCAGTCCCGCCGGAGACAGGATGCCGTCTTTCGCGCCCTGGCCGATGCGCAGCAGCTCGGCGCCGAGGTGCAGGAGATCCTCGGCTCTGCCCAGGAGTCCTGCGCCGGGAGCACGCGTGGCGTGGAACCGGTCGAGGTCGAGTCCGCCGGCCGCGGCATCCGGAACCCCGAGGGACTTGCTCGGGTCGAGGGTCAGGCCGATCGCGCCGATGCGATGCGCCCAGTCGAATGTGCCGGCATCCCAGGTCGAACCGGTCGCGTGCTCGATCAGCGCCGCGATCCCCTCGAAGGCCAGGGTGGAATACCGCGACGCGGTGCCGGCGGCGAAGTCCCGCCCCTGGCTGAGCAGCTCGTCGCGCAGCGGAAGCGCGGTGTCGAGAGCCGGCTCGGAGATCCCCGAGGTGTGGGATGCCAGGTGCCACAGCCGCACGATGTCGTCACGAGAGGTGCCGAACTGCGGCAGGGCGTCGGCGAGCGGAGTGTTCGGGGTGAGCAGACCCCTCTCGATGGCGCGCGTCGCCGTGATGCCGGTGAGCACCTTCGTGATCGAGAACAGCGGATAGACGGCATCCGTCGCGGCCCCGAAGCCCTCGAGGTCGACGATCCCGTCAGCCGTGGCCATGCCGAGCACCGCTGTCGGTAGGCGCTCCGCCTGCACGTGACCACGTGCCCAGTCGAATGCTGCGTCGAAGGTCATGGCTGCTCCTGCTGATTCGGATGGTCGCGCTTCCCAGACGGGTGCGGTGACTCTACGATAGGACCATGGCACAGAAAGCGCTTTCCCATCCGGCCGCGCTCATCGACGGTGATCACCCCACCCGCTCCGTGCTGCGCCTCGTCGCCCGCCGTCCCTGGCGACTGACCTTCGCGATCACGGCCTTCGCGATCAAGGAGATCCCGCTCTGGTTCCTGCCGGTGATCACCGCCGCGATCATCGACGTCGTGGCGAGCGACGGCGATGTCACCGAGGTGCTGTGGTGGTTCGCGCTGGCCGCCGTGCTGCTGCTGCAGAACTACCCGAACCACATCATCTACACCCGCAACTTCATGACCGTGGTGCGAGACCTCGGTGCCGATCTCCGCAACGCCCTCACCGCGCGACTGCAGAGCCTCTCGATCGGGTACCACACGAGGATGAGCTCGTCGATCGTGCAGACGAAGGTGGTGCGCGACGTCGAGAACGTCGAGCTCATGCTGCAGCAGGTCACGCATCCGCTCCTGTCGTCGACCATGGTGATGCTCGGCGCACTCAGCATGACGGCGGTCACCGTGCCGCAGTTCCTTCCCGTGTACGCCCTCGCCGTGCCGATCGCGATCGGCATCCGCTACGGCATGCGCAATCGATCGCAGCGTCGCAACGAGGTCTTCCGGCGCGAGATCGAGACGCTGTCGGCCCGCGTCGGCGAGATGGCGTCGCTGATCCCGGTGACACGCGCTCACGGGCTCGAGGAGACGGCGATCAACCGCGTCGCGGGCGGGGCGGATGGCGTGCGCCGCGCCGGACTCGACCTCGACCTGCTGAACGGCCGGGTGGCCTCGATCTCCTGGGTCGCGATGCAGCTGCTCGGCGTCGCCTGCCTCATGCTCGCCGCCGTGTGTGCGCTCACCGGCTTCCTCCCGATCACGCCGGGCGAGGTCGTGATGCTCTCGAGCTACTTCACGCTGCTGACCGGCGGGCTCACCCAGCTGCTCATGCTCATTCCCGTCGGCGCCCGCGGGCTCGAGTCGGTGCGCTCGATCGCCGAGGTGCTGCAAGAGCCCGACATCGAGCAGAACTCCGGCAAGCGCGTCGTCTCGGCGGTCGCCGGCGAGATCGTGCTCGATTCTGCGACGCATCGCTACGCGGATGCCGACGACGACGCCCTGTTCGAGATCGATCTGCGGATCGCCCCCGGCGAGACGGTCGCCTTCGTGGGATCGTCGGGCTCGGGCAAGTCGACCCTCCTGAACCTCGTGCTCGGATTCGTCCGTCCGACGAGCGGCCGCATCGTGCTCGACGGCGCCGACATGCAGGAGCTCGACCTGCGCACCGTGCGCCGGTCGATCTCGGTCGTGCCGCAGGAGTCGGTGCTGTTCGAGGGATCGGTCTTCGACAACATCGCCTACGGCATGCCCGACGTCACGCCCGATCGCGTCGAACAGGCGCTGCGAGACGCCAACGCGTGGGAGTTCGTGAGCGAGCAGTCGCAGGGGTGGGACACGGTGGTCGGCGAGCGCGGAGCGCGCCTCTCGGGTGGTCAGCGCCAGCGTCTGGCGATCGCCCGCGCGCTCGTGCGCGATCCGCGGATCCTGCTGCTCGACGAGGCGACGAGCGCGCTCGACCCCGAGTCCGAGGGACTCGTCAAAGAGGCCCTTGAACGGCTCATGCGCGGTCGCACGACGCTCGTGGTCGCGCACCGGCTGTCGACGATCCGGCAGGCCGATCGCATCGTCGTGCTCGAGCACGGACGTATCGTCGAACAGGGCTCGCACGACGAGCTGCTCGCCGCCGACGGGCGATACGCCCGCCTGCACCTGGTGCAGAACGGCATCAGATGACCCCGGCTCAGCGTCCTGAGGAGGAACGATGACAACCGAGAAGACCCTTCGCGCGGCCCTGGTCGGCACCGGGGCGGTGGCGAACGCGCACGCCCGCGCGGTCGCCGCGTACCCGCGCGCCGAGCTCGTCGCCGTCGCCGACCTCAGCCGGGAGAAGGCGCAGGAGTTCGCCGGCCGATACGGCATCGATGCCGCCTACGGCGACCTCGACGAGATGCTCGCCGCCGAGCACCCCGACGTCGTGCTCATCTGCACGCCGCCCGGGCCGCACCGTTCGCAGTCGCTCGCAGCCTTCGCAGCCGGCGCGCATGTGATCGTAGAGAAGCCGCCGGCACCCTCGCTCGATGAGCTCGACGAGATGCGCGCGGCGGCCGATGCCGCGGGCAGGCAGCTGGCGGTCGTCTTCCAGCAGCGCACCGGCACGGCCGCGGCGCACGTGCGCGGGCTGCTGCAGAGCGGAGCCCTCGGGCACCCGCTCGTCGCCGTGTGCCAGACGCTCTGGTTCCGTGACGCCGACTACTTCGCGGTGCCGTGGCGCGGCAAGTGGGAGACGGAGGGCGGCGGAACGACCCTGGGCCACGGCATCCACCAGATCGACCTGCTCGCGCACCTGCTGGGCGACTGGTCGTCGGTGCAGGGCAGGCTCTGGCGGCTCGACCGCGAGACCGAGACCGAGGACGTCTCGACCGCGACCATCGTCTTCGGCCAGGGAGTGGTCGCGCAGCTCGTCACCAGTGCCGTGTCGCCGCGAGAGACGAGCTCGATCCGCATCGACACCCAGAAGGCCACGGTCACGGTCGACCACGTCTACGGCCACGGTCATGAGAACTGGCGGATCACCCCGGCGCCCGGCTTCGAGTCGGAGGCCGAGGGATGGGCGTTCCCGGATGCCGAGGAGCGCAGCGACCACGAGCCGCTGCTGCGCGACGTGTTCGACGCTCTGCTGGAGGGAGCACCCCTGCCTCCTACTGCTGATGCACCCGCACGCTCGCTCGAGATCGTGGCGGCCATCTACGCCTCGGCCGCTGCGGACGGCACGGTGATCACCCCCGAGCTGCTGGGCTCGCACCCCACGCACCGGGCCGGCTTCGCGAGTCCGGTCACCGATCTCCGCAGATGAGAGAGCTCTACCGCGACCCCGTCTACGACGGAGCCACCGACCCGCGGGTCGTGGTCGACGCCGACGGGCTGTGGTGGATGTTCTACACCCAGCGTCGGGCGAGCCTCGCCGATGCGGGACCGGGGGTGTCGTGGGTGCACGGCAGCCGGATCGGGGTCGCGACATCGACCGACGGTCTGGACTGGCGCTACGACGGAACGCTCGAGCCCACGGCATCCGATCTCGTCCTCGAGCCCGGCCCGCCGCCCGCCGAGGTCGACCGCACGCACTGGGCCCCGGAGGTCTTCTGGGACGGTGCGCGCTGGCGGATGCATCTCACCGAGATCGACGGCATCCCCGACCGCTGGCCGGGGTTTGCTCGCGCCATCGTCGAGTACGCCTCCGACGACCTGCGGCACTGGTCGAGACGCGGCCTGCTCGTGCTGAGCAGCGATCGTGTGATCGATGCGGCCGTCGCGCGCACGCCCGACGGACTGTGGCGCCTCTGGTACAAGGATGAGGCGGCGGACTCGGTGACCATGGTCGCGTCATCGCCCGACCTCGTGGACTGGTCCCTCGACGGCGTCGCGATCGGAGGACGGCCGCACGAGGGGCCGACCGTGTTCGAGCTCGGCGGTCTCTGGTGGCTGATCGTGGACGAGTGGCGGGGGATGGGCGTCTATCGCTCCGACGACGGCACGCGCTGGACGCGTCAGGGTGATGCGGATGCCGTGATCCTCGCTGATCTGCCGACCGGAGGGGTCGGCAGTCACGGCGCGCAGGTGCGCGTCGGCGACGACCTGTGGTTCTACTTCTTCGCCGCCGCCGCGGAGCGGGCTCCGGCCCACGCTGCGACGGGCGAGCAGAGGCGATCCGCCGTGCATCGCGTGGGGCTCGAGGTCGAGGGCGGGAAGCTGATCGTGAGAGGATCGAAGACCCCGCGGTAATCGATGTAATCCCCGCCGCGAATTGCCGGTTGCGAAACGTTTCAATCTGGATTAGCGTGCAGGTAAGCGTTTTCCCCGCACGATGGAGATCGCATCCCGCACCACATGGACACAGGCGTTCCGCGGCCCTGCCGAACGAGGACGTTCATCAGAGAGGACAACGATGTTCAGCAAGAAGCGTCTGGCGGCCGCAGCGGCCGTCGCCACCAGCGCAGCGCTGGTACTCGCCGGCTGCGCCGGCGGAGGCAGCCCCGAGGGCGAGCCCACGTACGACCCCGACGAGAAGGTCACGCTCGACCTGGCGTTCTGGGGCAACGACGTCCGCGCCGATCTCTACAACCAGGCGATCGAGGCGTTCAACGAGGAGTACCCGAACATCACGGTGAACGCGACGTTCCTCGGGTTCCCGGAGTTCTGGGAGAAGCGCCAGACCGAGGCCGCCGGCGGCGGACTCCCCGACGTCATGCAGTTCGACTACTCGTACCTGCGTCAGTACTCGGAGAACGGCCTGCTGCTCGACCTCGAGCCCTACCTCGGCTCGGTCATCGACACCGAGCCGCTCTCCGAGAACATCCTCGGCATCGGCGTCGTCGATGACACGACCTACGGCATCACCACGTCGACCAACGCGTGGGGCGTCTTCACCAACCCCCAGCTGCTCGAGACCGCAGGCGTCGAGGAGTTCCCCGGGGGTGACTGGGAGGACTACGACGAGTGGATGGGCGAGATCACCGATGCCGGCGCGGGTGAGTTCTGGGGCGGGTCCGACTGGACGGGGCGCATCCAGAACTTCGAGCTGCAGCTGCGCAGCGAGGGCAAGAACCTGTTCGACGAAGACGGCACGCCCGGCTTCGACGAAGACCGTCTGAAGGAGTTCTGGGAGGCCGGAGACGACATCCGTGACGGAGTCGTCGTTCCGCAGCAGGTCGTCGAGGAGCTCAACCCCCTCACCGCGTTCGACGCCGCGAAGAACGCCAGCGAGCTGACGTGGGACAACTTCGGTGCGGGCTACCTCGCCAACCTCGGCGAGAGCTACACCGAGCTCGGCCTCGTCGCCCCGCCGGTCACGAAGGAGGGCGCGAAGGATCTGTACCTGAAGCCCTCGATGCTGCACACGATCTCGGCCAAGACCGAGCACCCGGAGGCGGCGGCGACGCTCGTCAACTTCCTGGTCAACTCGCCCGAGTCCGGCGAGATCTTCGGCACCAACCGTGGCCTCCCCGCATCCGAGACCGCTCTCGAGGCCGCAGAGCTCGATCCCATGAGCCAGCTCGTCAAGGACTACGAGGAGTCGATCGCCGACCGCCTCGGCGACGCTCCGCCCGTGCCGATCGTCGGCTACGGCACCCTCGAGGAGAAGTTCCGGGTGCTGGGCACCGAGCTGAACTTCGGCACCACGACGGTCGACGAGGCCGTGACGCAGTTCTTCTCCGAGATGGACGTCGTCCTCAACCAGTGATCCCGTCGGTGGGCCGGGTGGCATCCGCCCGGCCCACCGCATCCCATCCACTTCGGAAGGAGCTGTCATGAGCACGACGGCGACCAGGACGATCGTCACGGGCAAGAAGTCCGGGCGAGGGCGGGCGCTGCGCAGCGGCCGCCGCCCCGAGAACGAACTCGCGCGGCCGGGCCAGCGCGCACGTCTGCGGCGTGAGACGGCGACCGGCTATGCGTTCCTCACCCCGTGGCTCATCGGCTTCTTCGGTCTCACCGCCGTGCCAATGATCTACTCCCTGTACCTCTCCTTCACGAAGTACAACATCTTCCAGCCGCCCAAGTGGATCGGGCTGGACAACTACATCCGACTCTTCACGAGCGACCCGAACTTCATCCAGTCGGCGCAGATCACCCTCGTCTACGTCTTCATCGGCACTCCGATCACCCTCGCGGCCGCCCTCGGCGTCGCGATGCTCCTGAACTACCGCGACAAGGGCGCCGGCTTCTTCCGCTCCGCCTTCTACGCGCCGTCCCTCATCGGCGGCTCGGTCTCGGTCGCCATCGTGTGGCGGGCCATGTTCTCCTCCGACGGTCCGGTCGACAGCGGTCTGCAGATCTTCGGCGTGGATCTCGGCGGATGGATCGGCAACCCGAGCCTCGTGCTCCCGATGATGATCCTGCTCGCCGTCTGGCAGTTCGGAGCCACGATGGTGATCTTCCTCGCGGGTCTCAAGCAGATCCCCAAGGAGCTGTACGAGGCCGCAGAGATGGACGGCGCGAACGCCTACCGTCGGTTCCGCGCGGTGACGATCCCGATGCTCTCCCCGGTGATGTTCTTCAACCTGCTGCTCGGTCTCATCGGCGCGTTCCAGGTGTTCGCCTCGGCGTACATCATCTCGAACGGCACCGGCGGCCCCGCCGGCATGACGAACTTCATCACCGTGTACCTGTACAAGCGAGGGTTCTCCGACGGACAGATGGGCTACGCGGCCGCGATCGCGTGGGTCCTGCTCGTCGTCGTCGCGATCATCGCCTTCATCCTCTTCCGCACTCAGAGGTCGTGGGTGCACTACTCGGGAGACGACAAATGAGCACCTCCAATCAGGCAACCACGTCCGGCGCCGCATCCACTCCGGTCTTCGCCGCGCAGCAGACGACGCCCGTCGGTCCGCCCGCCCCGCGTCGCCGCATCAAGCGCAAGACCTGGCAGACCGTCATCTGGTTCATCGGTCTCCTCGTGCTCACCGCGGTGGTGCTCTACCCGTTGTTGTGGCTGTTCCTGTCGACGTTCAAGCCGAACTCCGAGTTCGGTCAGAACCCCGGTCTGCTGCCGCAGGCACCGACGCTCGACAACTACGGGAAGGTCATGGAGGGCATCGCCGGAGTGCCGATGTGGCGCTTCTTCCTGAACTCGCTGATCCTCGCGGTCTCGGCCGTCGTCGGCACGGTGCTCTCGTCGGCGCTCGCCGCCTACGCCTTCGCACGAGTGCAGTTCAAGGGACTCGGCGTGCTGTTCGCCGCGATGATCGGCACGCTGCTGCTGCCGTTCCACGTCGTGATCATCCCGCAGTACATCATCTTCAACCAGCTCGGATGGGTCGACACCTTCATCCCGCTGATCCTGCCGAAGTTCCTCGCCACCGAGGCGTTCTTCGTCTTCCTTCTCGTGCAGTTCATCCGCCAGATGCCCCGCGACATGGATGAAGCGGCGCGCATCGACGGAGCAGGCCACCTGCGGATCTTCTGGTCGATCATCCTGCCGCTCATCAAGCCCGCCCTGATCACCTGCGCGATCTTCTCGTTCATCTGGGCGTGGAACGACTTCCTCGGCCCGCTGCTCTACCTGACGAGCCCCGAGAACTACCCGCTGCCGATCGCGCTGCGCCTCTACAACGACCAGACCTCGTCGTCCGACTACGGCGCGACGGTCACGGCGTCGTTCGTGGCCCTCGTGCCGGTGCTGCTGTTCTTCGTGGTCTTCCAGCGCTTCCTCGTCGACGGAGTCGCCACGCAGGGACTGAAGGGCTAGTCATGTCGGTCATCAACGCAGAGCGTCGGGCGCACCGGGCGGCGAAGCGCGAGGCGCGCTCGGGCGCCGGCCCGACGGTCGCCGGTGTCGAGCCCGGGGTCAACCCCGGAGCGACCGCCAAGTTCGGTCTGTTCGGCGAGGTGCTCACGGTCGGACTGCTGATGACGATCATCGCCCTCGGCGTCGTCACGCTGCCGATCGCCCTGGCTGCCGGCATCCGTCACCTGCGTCGCTTCGTCGCCGCGGAGGATTCGCGCACGGCCCTGTTCTGGGACGACGTGCGCACCGGCATCCTGCCCTCGCTCCGCGTCGGGGTGCCGGCGGCGCTGATCGCCGCCGTGCTCACGGTCGACGTCGTGCTCGCGGGCTCGGGCGCACTGCCCGGTGGCGAGATCATCGCGGTCATCGGCTGGGCGGGGCTGCTCGCTCTCGCGGTCGCCGTGCTGCTCGCCGCCGGCGCCTGGTCGCCGTCGACCGGGTGGACCGCCGCGGTCCGCGCGGTGCCGGGGATGATCACAGCGGATGCCGCCGGAGCCGCGTACATCGCGGCCGCGGCCGTCTTCACCGGCGTCGTGACCTGGGCGCTCGCGCCCCTGTTCATCGCGGGCATCGGCTGCGCGGCGCTCGCCGTCGTCGCGGTTCCCGGGCGTCGCCGGCGCGGAGTTCACCCCGCGGAATGAGAAGGTAGTCGTGGCGCACGCGCGGACGGACGGAGGCAGGCCATGGCGGTAGGGGTGAAGGACGTGGCGGCTGCGGCCGGCGTCTCGGTCGGCACCGTCTCGAACGTGCTCAATCAGCCCGAGCGCGTGTCCGCCAAGACGGTCGAGCGCGTGCAGCGGGTGATCCAGGAACTCGGCTTCGTGCGCAACGACGCCGCCAGGCAGCTGCGCGCGGGTCGCAGCCGCAGCATCGGACTCGTGGTGCCCGACATCGGCAACCCGTTCTTCGCCGAGGTCGTGCGCGGCGCGGAGGACCGGGCAGCGGATGCCGGCATGACGGTGCTGCTCGGCAACAGCGACGAGCGAGACGAGCGCCAGGTCGCGCACCTCGAGCTCTTCCAGGAGCAGCGGGTCAACGGCGTGCTGCTCACACCCGCCACCGACGACCTCTCGGCCGTGCATCGATTCGCCGCGGGCGGCATGCCGGTGATCCTCGTCGACCGCGAGGTGGAGGAGGGGCTGCTGCCGTCGGTCTCGGTCGATGACGTCGAAGGCGGACGCCTGGCTGCCGATCACCTGCTGGCTTCGGGACGTCGCCGGCTGGCATTCGTCGGAGGACCGCAGTCGGTGCAGCAGGTCGCCGATCGTCTGCGCGGCGTGCAGGCGGCCGTCGCCGCTCACCCCGATGTCACTCTCGAGATCTTCGAGCAGTCCGCGCTCACGGTGCTCCAGGGCAGGGCTGCGGGCGAGGCCATCGCGGCGCGTGGGCCCCAATCGCGCCCGGATGCCGTCTTCGCCGCGAACGACCTGCTCGCCGTCGGGCTGCTGCAGGCGTTCAGCTTCGGCTCCGGCATCCGTGTGCCACAGGACATCGCCATGGTCGGCTATGACGACATCGACTTCGCCTCGGCGACCGTCGTGCCGCTGAGCTCCGTGCGCCAGCCCGCCAGGCTGCTCGGCTGGACCGGGGTGGATCTGCTGCTGAAGGAGCTCGACGGCGTCGAGCACGACCGTCGCGTGCGGTTCCAGCCCGAACTCGTGGTGCGCGAATCGAGCGCCGGCTGAGGGATCGTCTCGGGTCACGCGCCGTCACCCGTGCTGTGTGCATGACCGGAGCACGGATGCGGGAGCATCCGTCGGGTCTCGTCCTGCAGATGTGCTTTCGTCCTGCAGGCGGCCCGGCCGAGGACCCTGAGCCCCGATTCGTTCCAGCCACGGGAACCCGTTATGATTGCAAGGTGCATCCGCTCTTCACGGTTCGGATGCCTGGAGACGTCGCATAGTCCGGCCGAGTGCACCACCCTGCTAAGGTGGAGTCCCCTCACGGGGACCAGGGGTTCAAATCCCCTCGTCTCCGCAGAAAGAATCCCTGCCTCGGCAGGGATTTTCTGTTCTCAGGCGCTGACTCCGAGTTCCTGAGCCGCGATGGCATCCGCGAGGTACGACGCCGTGGTGCTTCCGCTCGCGGAGGCGACGGAACGCGGAGTTCCCTGCGCCACGACAGTGCCGCCGAGCTCTCCGGCTCCCGGTCCCATGTCGATCACCCAGTCGGCCTGTGCGACCACGCGCATGTCGTGCTCGACCATCACGACCGTGTTGCCGGCGTCGACGAGATGCTGAAGATGGACGAGCAGCCGATCGGTGTCCGACGGATGCAGTCCTGAGGTGGGCTCATCGAGCAGGTAGAGGGTGTCGCCGTGCTGGGCGCGCCGCAGTTCGGACGCCAGCTTCACGCGCTGCGCCTCGCCGCCGGAGAGCTCGGTCGCCGACTGGCCCAGCGGCAGGTACCCGAGCCCCACGTCGAGGAGGGCATCGAGGTGTCGCGCGACGTCGGCATCGTCCTCGAAGAGGACACGCGCGTCGTTCACGCTCAGGGCGAGGACGTCGGCGATGGTGTGCCCGTGGAGCTCGATCTCGAGGGTCTCCGGGTTGTAGCGCGTGCCGCCGCAGGTGCCGCAGGGGGCGTGGACGGTGGGGAGGAAGAGCAGCTCGACCTCGACCGTGCCCTCGCCCTTGCAGGTGGGGCATCGCCCGCTCGCCAGGTTGAACGAGAAGCGGCTCGCGGCGTAGCGCCTCCGACGTGCTTCCGGTGTCGCGGCGAACAGCGCGCGGACGCGGTCGAAGAGCCCGGTGTACGTCGCCACGTTCGATCGAGAGGTGCGGCCGATCGGCTTCTGACTGACCTGCACCACGCGTCGCACGCGGTCGGCGGGACCGGAGGCGCGACCCGTCGTGTGGGCGATCGGTGCGGAGAACAGCGGATCAGCTGCTGCGCTGCCCTGCTCTTCCCTCGTCGACGTGTCGGTCGACGAGCCGTCCACCTCGCTGGAGAGGCTGCTCTGCAGCAGGTCGGGCAGGGCCTGGGTGACGAGAGACGACTTGCCCGAACCGGAGACGCCCGTGACGGCGGTGAGGCAGCCGAGGGGGACCGACACGGAGACGCTGCGGAGGTTGTTCCGCGAGACGTCGACGAGCACGAGTTCGGCGTCGGGTTCGCGAGGGTTCCGCGGCTGTGCCGTCGGCTGCTCGGCTCGCAGGTCGTCGGCGAACAGATATCGTCTCGTCTGGGAGCGTTCCGCGTCCCGCAGCCCGTCGATCGGGCCGGAATAGACGATCTCACCCCCGGTGGATCCCGCTCCGGGGCCGATGTCGACGATCCAGTCCGCATGCCGGATCACGTCGAGGGAGTGCTCGACGAAGAAGACCGTGTTTCCGGAGTCTCGCAGCGAGCGGAGGATGCGCACGAGCGCTTCGCCGTCGGCGGGGTGGAGGCCGGCAGACGGCTCGTCGAGCACGAACATGACCCCGAACAGCTGCGACAGCACCTGGGTCGCGAGCCGCATACGCTGCAGCTCACCCGACGAGAGCGTCGGGGTCGAGCGATCCAGCGAGAGGTAGCCCAGACCGAGCTCGATGATGGGGGAGATCCGATCGCGCAGCTCGTCGACCAGCCGGTGCGCCGCGAGCTTCTTCTCGGGTGAGAGCGCTTCGCCACCGGCGCCGGGGGCATCCGTTCCGTTGCCGGAGGAGTCGAGTGCCGTCTCGAGGAGTGCCTCGAGGTCCGCGAGTGGCATCGCGGCCATCTCTGTGATGTCGAGACCGGCGAACGTCACGGCGAGCGCCTCGGGCTTCAGGCGGCGTCCGTCGCACATCGGGCAGCGGACGCTGACCATGAAGCTCGCCGCCTTCTCGCGCATCTTCGCGCTCTTCGAGTTGGCGAAGGTGTTGAGCACGTACTGCCTCACGCCGACGAACGTGCTCATGTACGAGGGCTCGATGCCGGCCGCGACGGCTTTGCGCACCTGCGCCGGGCCGCGGTCGGTGAACACCGGAACCTGAGGCGACTCCTCGGTGTAGAGCACCCACTGACGCTGCTTCTCAGGCAGATCGCGCCACGGGATGTCGATGTCGTAGCCGAGCGATATCAGGCTGTCGATGAGCTGCTTGCCGTGCCAGGCGCGCGGCCAGGCGTCGAGCGCACGGTCGCGGATCGACAGCGACTCGTCGGGGACCATGAGGTGCAGCGGCACGTCGTACACCTGCCCGATCCCGTGGCAGCGCGGGCACGCGCCCTGCACGGTGTTCGCGGAGAAGTCCTCGGCGAACAGCGGCTCCGCCCCACTGGGGTACGTGCCCACTCGCGAGAACAGCATGCGGATGACGTTGCCGATCGACGTGGCGCTGCCGACGGTCGATCGAGCGCTTCCCGCGGTGCGCTGCTGGGGGAGGGCCACCGCCGGAGGCAGCCCGCCGATGGCGTCGACGTCGGGGATGTCGACCTGGCTCATCAGGCGCCTCGCATAGGGCGCCACCGACTCGAAGTACCGACGCTGCGCCTCGGCGTACAGCGTGCCGAATGCGAGGGAGCTCTTGCCCGAGCCGGAGACGCCGGTGAAGGCCACGAGGGCATCACGGGGTATCGCGACGCTCACGTCGCGAAGATTGTGCACCCGTGCTCCGGTCACGACGATGGCGTTCGACGTGCCGGACAGCTTCGACGGTGGGGTCCCGCCCATCATGGACCTCTTCTCGTTTCCCGCGGGGAGCGGGGGTGAATGCGATGATCGCCGTCTCTCCGTCACGCTACCCCGACCGTCGGACTTCGTCGGTGTGGTTGACAGCGGTCGGTCGGGCCTGCGAGCGCGGACACCCGTATGCCGGCGCAGCATGCATCGGAGTCCTGGTCCCGCTGTGCGAGAAAGCGCTATCCTGAAGCTCTTCCCGCCTCGGATCCAGGAGCGTCCCTCATGCCCATCGCCGCCGATGACCCCCGCCTGACGCATGCCTACGAGGCTGCGGCCACCCGCTACACCGACGTGCCGTTCCAGCGCGCAGGCTCCAGCGGGGTGAAGCTGCCGAAGGTGTCGCTCGGACTCTGGCAGAATTTCGGTCGCGACCGCACCTTCGACAGTCAGCGCGAGATCGTGCTGCACGCGTTCGACCGCGGTGTCGTGCACATCGACCTCGCGAACAACTACGGTCCGCCGTACGGGTCCGCCGAGTCGACGTTCGGCGCCGTTCTCGACAGCGGGCTCGCCCGCTACCGAGACGAGCTGTTCGTCACGACCAAGGCCGGCTACGACATGTGGCCGGGGCCGTTCGGCGACGGCGGATCGCGCAAGTACCTCATGCGCTCGCTCGAGCAGAGTCTGCAGCGCATGAACACCGACTACGTCGACGTGTTCTACTCGCACCGCCCCGACCCCGAGACCCCGCTGGAGGAGACGGTCACGGCGCTCGCCGACATCGTGCGCAGCGGCAAGGCGCTGTACGTGGGCATCTCGAACTACCCGGCCGAGCTGGCGCGTCGCGCGTATCAGCTGCTCGCGGATCAGGGCGTGAGGCTGCTGCTGCACCAGCCGCGGTACTCGCTGTTCGACCGCACTCCCGAGGCCGAGCTGTTCCCGGCGCTGCGCGAGCTGGAGATCGGCAGCGCCGTGTTCTCGCCGCTCGCGCAGGGCCTGCTCACCGGCAAGTACATCGACGGTGACGTCCCGGCCGACTCGCGTGCCGCGAACAGCCATTTCCTGAACGGGTCCGCGCTCACCGACAGCTACCTCGAGCGCATCCGCGGCATCGACCGCGTCGCGAAGGACGCGGGCCTCTCGATTCCCCAGCTCGCCGTCGCGTGGGTGCTGCGGGACTCCGTGGTGACCACCGCGATCATCGGAGCATCGCGCACGGGCCAGATCGACGACGCGGTGGCGGCCAGCCAGGTCGAGCTCTCCGACGACGTCGTCACCGCTCTCGAGGAGTTCGCTGCGGCGCCCGGCGCCAGCGTCGTCTGACTTTTTCCCTGGCGCTGCGTAATATTCCGGGCGGCAGCGAGTCTGTCTAGTGGGGGCCCCTGTCACAGGGGGCGTACACAACGGACCTGGGGAGCACCAATGACCATCGCCTACGCGGATCCACGGACGCACCACTGGACCCATCGCGGTGCCGTGCCACTGCCCGAACTTGCCTTCCAGCACATCCTCGGGGCGATCCTGCGGGGGGACTACCGGTCGGGCGACACGCTCAACACGATGCGCTTCGCCCGAGAGCTCGACATGTCGCTCAACCCGATCCGCGAAGCGATCATCCGGCTGCGTGACATCGGACTGGTCGAGGTCACTCCCGCGCGCTACACCAAGGTCGCGGACCTCACCGCACCCGAGTCGCGTGCCGCGATCAGCTACGCCGGCGTGCTCGCGGGGACGGCGCTCCGCACGGCGCTGCCCACGGCCGCGGAAGGCGTCCGCTCCGATCTCGCGGCGTATGCCGAGGAGATCGGTCGCGCGCAGGCCGCAGCCGACCGCGACGCCGCGGCCATCGCGTTCCTCACCGCCGTCGACGATCTCGTGCGGCATCCGCGACAGGCGATGCACCTGGTCGAGGCCACGATCCTCGCTCAATGCGCGCTGCAGTTCTCCGAGACTGCGTCCGGAGACGACGCGACACCCGGGCTGGTCGCTGCGGCCGAAGCCGCCGCCCTCGCGATCCGTGCGGAAGATCCGGATGCCGTCGAAGGGGCCGTCCGCGCGCTCTTCGAGCACCTCGCCTAGGCGGCCTCCCCGCCTGACCCGTCGCTAGAGTCGGATGCATGACTGCGACGACGGTGTTGTTCATCGGTGGAACCGGAATCATCTCCTCGGCGGCGAGTGCGCTCGCGGCGTCCCGGGGGCTGGAG
The DNA here is from genome assembly GCF_034045055.1 of Microbacterium sp. CFBP9023. NCBI lineage: Bacteria > Bacillati > Actinomycetota > Actinomycetes > Micrococcales > Microbacteriaceae > Microbacterium > Microbacterium sp. CFBP9023. Next base: position 69,303 of record NZ_JAXCWI010000003.1, read on the forward strand.
GTCACTCTGCTGAATCGCGGACAGTCGCAGCGCGAGCCCGCTGACGGCGTCGAGGTGCTGACGGCGGATGTGTCGGATGCAGCAGCGGTCGACGCCGCCCTCGCCGGTCGTGAGTTCGATGTCGTCGCCGACATGATCGCCTTCACGCCGGATCAGGTGCAGCGGGACATCGAGCGCTTCGAGGGCCGGACGGGACAGTACGTCTTCATCAGTTCGGCATCCGCCTACCAGAAGCCGGTCTCTCGTCTTCCGATCACCGAGTCCACACCGCTGCGCAATCCGTACTGGCAGTACTCGCGCGACAAGATCGCCTGCGAGGACCTGCTGACCGCCGCGTACCGGGATCGCGGATTCCCGGTCACGGTGCTGCGGCCTTCGCATACCTACGACAAGTGGACGATCCCGGCGTTCGGAGGGTGGACGGCGATCGACCGCATCCGCCGGGGTGAGGAGATCATCGTCCACGGCGACGGCACGTCGCTGTGGACGCTCACGCACTCGAGCGACTTCGCGGTCGGCTTCGCAGGGCTGCTCGGCAACCCGCTCGCCTACGGCGACACCTTCCAGATCACGAGCGACTTCGTCTACACCTGGAACGAGATCTACGCGATCCTCGGTCGCGCGGCGGGAGCAGAGCCGAAGATCCGGTACGCCACGAGTGCGGCGATCGAGGATGCCGCACCCGACCGCGCCGGGCAGCTCACGGGTGACATGGCGCACTCCGTCGTCTTCGACAACACCAAGGTCCGCCGCCTCGTGCCGGACTTCGCCCCGCTCGTGCCACTGCACACCGCGGCGCGCGAGATCATCGACTGGCACGACGCGCATCCCGAGCTGCAGCGAGTCGACCCGGCCGTGAACGAGCTCTTCGACTCGCTCCTCGCTTGAGAGCGGCGCTCAGCCGGCGGCGAGCACGGCGAGGACGTTGCCGGCGGGGTCCGTGAACCAGGCGATGTCGGGCCCTCGATCGGGACCGCCTCGCAGGATGCCCTTCTCATCGGTGGCGAACTCCGAGTCGTCGTAGATCTTGGTCACGACGCCCCGCTCGTTGAGCTCGTCGACGGCTGCTTCGACGTCGTCCACCGGGAAGTTCAGGATCGTGAAGCTCGCGGGCTCATGGTTCGGCTTGCCGTAGACGAGGATCGATCCGCCGTCGGGCAGGCTGATGTCGAGGAACCCCATGGCATTGGTGGTGACGTCCATGCCGAGGGTGTCGCCGTAGAAGGAGCGGGCGGCGTCGATGTCGTCGACGCTGAACCCGCTGAACGCGTGTGTGGTCTGAAAGGCGGTCATGCCCTCAGCATGCGCCGCTCGCCCCGCGGTGTCCAGACCCTAGGGGTGCACCTGGTTGAGGAGATCATCGCCCGCGAGGAGGCGGGTCACGTTCTGGTTGACCAGGCGTGCCGCTCCGACCGGACGGTTGCCGGCGATGTGAGGGGTGATGAGCAGGTTCGGTGCGTCCCACACCACGTCGGATGCCGGAAGCGGCTCGGACTTCGCGACATCGATCGCCGCGGCGCGCAGCTGTCCCGACTCCAGCGCCGCGATCAGCGCGGCCTCGTCGACGGTCACACCACGACCGACGTTCACGAACACCGCGCCTGGCTTGAGCGCGAGGAAGAGCTCGGCGTCGAACAGGTCGGCGGTCTCGTCGGTGGCGGGCAGGATCGAGACGAGCACGTCGGTGTCAGCCAGCACGGCGGCTGCATCGGCATCCGAGTGCACCCGATACCCGGATCGCTCTCCGGCGGTGCGGGCGATGCCCTGCACCTCCGCGCCGAGTGCGGTGAGGAACGGCGCGAGCGTCGAGGCGATCGAACCGAATCCCCAGATGGTCACGCGGGCGCCGGACAGCGTGTAGAGCGCGCGAGTGGGCGCGGCGCTCTGCTCCTCGTTGAACGCCTCGTCCCAGACGTGCTCGCGCTGAGCGTCGCGCAGCCGGTCGAGACGTCGAACGGCGCTCAGGATCAGGGTCAGCGCATGCTCGGCGACGGGTCCGTCATGCAGCGAGCGACCGGAGCAGATGCGCACGTCGGCGCCGAACCCGGCGTTGAGAACCGCATCCGCGCCGGAGGCGAGGGCCTGGACGAGACACAGGCGGGGCAGTGCGCGGGCGGCTTCCCGGAGCCACGACGAGGAGTTGTGCCAGACGACGAGCGCTTCGGCGTCACGGTGCTCGGCGGGAATCTCGGCGTCGATGTCGTAGACGACGGTCTCGACGTCTGCGGTCACCGGCAGCTCGATGGTGTTCGGGATCAGGATCTTCATGTGCGCCTCCAGGTCTCGGCGGTCAGTGGGGAGAATCGGTCGACTCGCGCCAGATGACGGTCAGCAGACCGTCGGGCTTCATCGGCTCATCGCCGCCGCGGACGGCTGCGATCAGACGGTGCATCGAGTAGGCGCCCAGTCTCTCGCGGTCCTGCGACACGCTCGTCAGCGACGGCACGAGGAACGCGCTCTGGGGGTGATCGTCCCACCCCGTGACGGCGACGTCGTCGGGCAGCGTCCATCCGCGTCGTGTCGCCGCTCGGATGGCTCCGGTCGCGATCACGTCGTTGGCGGCGATCACGGCGAGCGGCGGTGCGTCTGCGGGCAGCCTGTCGACGGCGGCCTCACCGGCGCTGCCGCTCCATTCCTCTCCGAACACACCGAGCGACTCGAGTCCGAGACGCTCGATCGCTTCGAGGTAGGCCGCGCGACGGGCTCGTGCCGACGGGAAGTCGTCGGGGCCGGCCAGATGCACGAATCTCCGATGTCCCTGTGCCGCGAGGCGTTCGATCATCTCGGTGATGGGTCGCGAATCGGTGAAAGCGCCGGTCATGTGCATCGCGTCATCGAACTCGCCGACCGAGAGCACGACGGGGCCGTCGGCGGGGGAGTCGGTGGCGGGCAGCGGCGTGAACGCGAGCACGCCCTCGTACTGCCCCGACCCGATGAGATCGGCGAGGCGATCGTCGCGCGCGGTCGCCTCCTCGGGCAGGCTCACCACCTCCACGACGTAGCCTGCCTCGCGCGCGGCGGAGATTGCGCCGGAGAGCAGAGTGAGCGGATTCATCGTGGCGATCGGCACGACGACGGCGAGGCGGCCGGTGCGCTGGGTGCGCATGGACCGGGCGGCCAGGTTGGGTCGGTAGTTCAGCTCGGATGCTGCGCGAAGCACCCGCTCGCGCGTCGCCTCGGAGATCCCCGGCCGCCCGGTGAAGACGAAAGAGACGGTGGACTGCGAGACCCCGGCGAGGTGGGCGACGTCGTGGCTGGTCGGGCGTTTCTCCACGGCATCCTCCTTTCCGGGCTTGACGTGGCGGGTGTCTGTCTCGATAGTATCTACTACGTCTTAGTAATACGTAGTAACACCTCATCGGGGAGGCAGCGAATGCTCAGGATCGGCATCATCGGCACCGGCGGGATCGCCGACGCGCACATCAGCGGATACCTCGCCTTCGCGGGCGACTGCGAAATCGCCGCGCTCGCCGACGTCATCCCCGGCCGGGCCGCGCAGAAGGCCGAGGTGTTCGGGCTCACGCGGGCGGCGACGTTCGATGATCCGCTCGCGATGATCGCCTCGGGTCTCGTCGACCTGGTGAGCATCGCGACCCCGCCGTCGACGCACGCCTCGCTCGCGACCGCTGCGCTCGATGCCGGCATCCACGTGCTGGTCGAGAAGCCCATGGCTCCGTCCCTCGAGGAGTGCGATGCGATGCTCGCCGCGCAGGAGCGCTCGGGCCGCGTGCTGTCCGTCGTCGCGCAGAACCGCTTCCGCGACGATCTCGCCGCGCTGAAGGAGGTCGTCGACTCGGGTCTGCTCGGATCGATCTCGCACGTCCGGGTCGACTCGGCGTGGTGGCGTGGGCTGCCGTACTACGACCTCTGGTGGCGCGGCACTTGGGAGAAAGAGGGGGGCGGCTGCACGCTGAACCACGCCATCCACCACATCGACCTGCTGTTGTGGCTGCTCGGACGCCCGGCCGAGATCACGGCCATGCTCGCCAACGCGCAGCACGACAACGCCGAGGTCGAGGATCTCTCGGTCGCCGTCTTCCGCTACGAACGGGGGCTCGCGCAGCTGACCAGCTCCGTGGTGCACCACGGGGAGGAGCAGGCGATCGTGATCCAGGGGGCGAACGCTCGGGTGTCCCAGCCGTTCTCCGTCGTCGCCGAGCAGTCCCGACGCGACGGATTTCCCGCTGACGGCGGAGACCCCGAGGCCGTCGCACGCATCGAGGAGCTCGTCGCCGGCCGTGCCCCGCTCGCCCACCTCGGGCATGAGGGCCAGATCGGCGACCTGCTCAGCGCGATCCGTGAGGGGAGAGTCCCGATCGCCGGCGGACAGGACGGCCGCGATGCGGTCGAGGTGGTGACCGCGATCTACAAGTCCGGCTTCGAGCGCCAGTTCGTCTCGCTGCCGATCACGGCGTCCGATCCCTACTATCGGGCGGGACAGCTGGTGGCGAACGCCCCGCACTTCTTCGAGAAGACCGCGTCGCTCGTGGAGGCGGCATCGTGACCGCATCCTCGTTCCCCGGCGGCACATCGCTGTCGCACCTCGACGTCTACCCGGATGCCGCGCCGGACGGCATCTGCGGCGGCAGCCCTCACATGCACCTCGTCTCGACCGAGGCCTATGTCGTGATCTCCGGTGAGGGAGCCCTGCAGACGATCGACGCCGCCGGGTTCCATGAGACCCCGCTGAGGTCGGGGTCCGTCGTCTGGTTCACCCCTGGCACCATCCACCGTGCCGTGAACGGCGGCGACCTGCGGGTCGTCGTGCTGATGAGCGACGCCGGACTCCCCGAGGCGGGTGATGCGGTCATGACGTTCCCCGCCGAGATCGTGGGCGACCCCGACGCGTATGCGGCGGCGGCCTCGCTCGGAGACGATGCAGATGAACGCGCCGAGCGAGCGGCCCGACGACGTGATCTCGCCGTGACGGGATTCGAGACGCTGCGGGATGCCGTCTCGGGTGGTGATCACGGCGCGCTCCGCGCGTTCCATGCCGCCGCCGGTGTGCTCGTACGCCACCGCGCCGAGGCGTGGGGCGACCTCGTGCGCCAGGGTCCGCTGGCTCAGGCCGAGCGCTCGGTGGCGCTCGCCGATGCCGTGGCATCCGGTTCGGTGGCGCACCTGGCCGATGCTCGCGCGCACGAAGCCGTACCCTCGGGGGGAGACCGCGGATTCGGCATGTGCGGACGCCTGCGCACCTATGACATGAACCACGAGGAGACCCGGCGATGACCCGCACCTACACCTTCGATCCGCTCCCCGAACCTGTCGTCGCACCCGGCGAGTTCGTCTTCGCCGCGATCGGACTGGACCACGGTCACATCGTCGGCATGGTCGAGCAGCTGATCGAGGCCGGCGCAACCCTTTCGCTGGTCTTCGACGAGGACCCGGTGAAGATCGCCGACTTCCTCGAACGCTTCCCGCAGGCGCGTGCCGCCGCGAGCGAGCAGGAGGTGCTCGACGACCCGGAGGTGCGGCTCGTCGCCAGTGCATCGATCGCGAATCGGCGGGCTCCACTCGGCGTGCGCGTGCTCGACGCGGGCAAGGACTTCTTCGCCGACAAACCCGCCATCACGACGATGCACGACCTCGATGCCGCTCGAGAAGCCGTCGAGCGCACCGGGCGGAAGTTCGCCGTGTACTACGGCGAGCGCGTGCACTCCGAGGCGGCGATCCTCGCCGGCCAGCTGATCGATCGGGGCGCGATCGGCACCGTGCTGCAGGTCGCGTCATTCGGCCCCCATCGCATCGGCACGGGGCGGCCCGACTGGTTCTACGATCCCGAGCAGTACGGCGGCATCATCTGCGACATCGGCAGTCACAACTTCGAGCAGATGCTGTACTACACGGGCGCGACGACCGGCGAGATCGTGAGCTCGACCGTCGCCAACTACGCGCACCCCGACACTCCGGGCCTGCAGGACTTCGGAGACGCCCACGTCGTGCTCGACAACGGCACCACCGGCTACGTGCGCGTCGACTGGTTCACCCCGGTGGGGCTCGACGTCTTCGGCGACGGTCGCACCGTGCTGCTCGGCACCGACGGATACATCGAATTGCGCAAGTACACCGACATCACGACCGACAACGGCGGCGGACAGGTGCTGCTCGTCGATCAGGACGGACAGTTCCGCTTCGACGCGACAGGGAAGACGGGGTTCCCGTTCTTCGGTCAGCTGATCCGCGACTGCATCGACCGCACCGAGCACGCGATGACGCAGGCGCACGCCTTCGCGGCGGCGGAGCTGAGCATCATCGCCCAGCGGGACGCCAGGGTGCTGGCCGGCTGACGGCATCCGCCTCGCTCGTGTGCTCGGTCGTTCGGTCGCCCGCTCGGGAGGAGAACTGCGCTTCGGGAGGACGGATGCGGCGAATTCGTCCTCTCGACAAGGAGATCTCCTCCCGGCGGGGTGCGTTCCGGCGGGATCAGCCGACGAGCTGTGATGCCTGCCGGGCGGCGCCGAGCGCGACGTACTCGCCGGGCTCGGGCACCTCGACCGGCAGGCCGAGGATCTCCGGCGCGATGCGACGCACGGCCGCCGACTGCGCTCCGCCGCCGATCAGCAGGGCGCGTTCGAGCGGGATGCCGAGATCGCGCAGTGCATCGAGCCCGGCGCCGAGTCCTCGGAGCATCCCCTCGACGGCGGCGCGGGCGAGATTCTCCCTCGTCGTCGAGGCGAGTGTCATCCCCGAGAGGGAGGCCGTGGCATCCGGCAGATTCGGGGTGCGCTCGCCCTCGAAGTAGGGGAGCAGAGTGAGGCCGCCCGCGCCGGTGGCGGCCCGCAGCGCGAGGTCGCTGAACTCGCTGTGCGTGACCCCGAGCAGCGCAGCGGTCACATCGACCACCCGCGCGGCGTTGAGCGTGGCGACGAGAGGCAGGAAGTTGCCCGAGGCATCGGCGAAGCCCGCGACGGTCCCGGTCGGGTCACTCAGAGGAGTGGTGCTGATGGCGCAGACCGTGCCCGAGGTGCCGATCGACACGACCACATCACCTGGAACGGCGCCGAGTCCGAGCGCGGCGGCCGCGTTGTCACCCGCTCCCGCACCGACGCGCCGGTCGTCGGCATCCGTCACCCACTCGTCGTGGGCGAGCACCCGGGGGAGGATCGCGTCATGGCCGAGCGCCGCCACCAGCAGCTCGCGGTCATAGTCGCCCGTCGACGGGTTCCAGTATCCGGTGCCGGAGGCGTCGGACCGATCGGTCACCAGCTCGTCGAGCGCGGGGTTGTCGGGTCCGAACCCGCGTAGACGCCACGTCAGCCAGTCGTGCGGCAGAGCGACGGCGGCGACCCGTGCCGCGTTCTCCGGTTCGTGGTCGCGCAGCCAGCGCAGCTTGGTGATCGTGAATGAGGCGACGGGCACGAGGCCGGTGCGGTCGGCGAGTTCGGACGCACCGAACTCGCCGATCAGATCCTGCGCCTCACCCGCGGAACGTGTGTCGTTCCACAGCAGCGCATCGCGGATCACCGCACCCGACTCGTCGAGCGCGACGAGGCCGTGCTGCTGCCCGCCGATCGACCACGCGGCGATGTCGTCGAGCGACCCCGCCTCCGCGATCGCGGCGTTCAGCGCCTGCCACCAGGCTTCGGGGTCGACCGACGTCCCCTCCGGGTGCGACGCGCGACCGGAGCGGACGACCGCCCCGGTCGACGTGTCGACGACGACGACCTTGCACGACTGGGTCGACGAGTCGACCCCGAGAACCAGTGGCATGACGATCAGCGAGCGCCGAGCAGGTGCTCGGTCGCGAGCTGCTGCAGCCGGACGAACCCGAAGCCCTTGCCGCCGAAGTACGAGTTCGCGTCGAAGTCCTCGTATGCCGAGCGATCGGCGAGGAAGTCGTCGTAGCTCTCTCCGGGGTTGAGGGTCGGCGTCGAGAGCTCGTCGACGCGGGCGGCGGCGAGCGCCTCCTGCACCTCGGGGTCGGCGCGGAATGCGGCCGCCCGCTCCTTGAGCAGCAGGTACGTGCGCATGTTCGCGGCGGCCGACTCCCACACGCCCTTCTCGTCTTCGGTGCGGCTCGGCTTGTAGTCGAAGTGACGGGGGCCGTCGTAGGCGGGCACTCCACCGGGGCCGCCGTTCTCGAGCAGATCGACGAGCGAGAAGGCGTTGTGCAGGTCGCCGTGTCCGAAGACGAGGTCCTGGTCGTACTTGATGCCGCGCTGGCCGTTGAGATCGATGTGGAAGAGCTTGCCGTGGAACAGCGCCTGAGCGATGCCCGCGGTGAAGTTGAGTCCTGCCATCTGCTCGTGCCCGACCTCGGGGTTCACGCCGACGAGCTCAGGGCGCTCGAGCGAGTCGATGAAGGCGATGGCGTGGCCCAGCGTCGGCAGCAGGATGTCGCCGCGCGGCTCGTTGGGCTTCGGCTCGATCGCGAAGCGGATGTCGTAGCCCTTGTCGGTGACGTAGTCGCCGAGCAGGTTGACGGCCTCGCGGTAGCGCTCGAGCGCCTGGCGGATGTCCTTGGCCGAGTCGTACTCGGCACCCTCGCGGCCACCCCACATGACGAAGGTCTTGGCCCCGAGCTCGGCACCGAGATCGAGCTGACGGAACACCTTGCGGAGTGCATAGCGGCGCACGTCGCGGTCGTTCGAGGTGAAACCGCCGTCCTTGAAGATCGGCGCGCTGAAGAGGTTGGTGGTGACCATCGGCACGACGAGGCCGGTGTCGGAGAGCGCACCCTTCAGGCGGTCGATCTGAGTCTGGCGCTCGGCATCGGTCGAGCCGAAGGCGAACAGGTCGTCGTCGTGGAAGGTCAGGCCGTACGCGCCGAGCTCGGCGAGCTTCTCGACGGCGTGCACCACGTCGAGCGCCGGGCGCGTGGGGCCGCCGAACGGGTCGGCGCCGTTGTAGCCGACGGTCCACAGGCCGAAGGAGAACTTGTCGTCACGGGTGGGGGTGGTCATGGCTGCTCCTGTGCAGGTCATCGAATAAGTTGCGATTCACAACATATCTCATGACAGAAGGTGCGTCCACCCCCTACAGTGAAGGGATGCCGACGCAGCCGAGCCCCGCGCTGGGCACCCGCCCGCACAACCTCGCCCTCCTCCTGCGGCTCGTGCACGAGAACGGCGCGCAGTCGAGAGCCGCTCTGACCGAGCAGACCGGGCTCAACCGCTCGACGATCGCCGACCTCGTCGCAGAGCTCGTCAGACGCGGTCTCGTAGACGAGCGCATACCCGACGTACCCGGCCGTGTGGGGCGTCCCTCACCGGTCGTGACGGCGTCGGCTCGCGTCGTCGCCATCGCGGTGAACCCTGAGGTCGACGCGATCGAGATCGCTGCGATCGGCCTCGACCGCAGCATCGTCCTGCGCGAGCGACTGCCGAACGAGACCGTTCCGACGCCGGATGCGGTGGTGTCGACGATCGCCGAGCGCATCGTCGCCTGGCGCGAAGGGGCGCTCGCCGCGGCACGGATCGCGGCGATCGGTGTCGCGGTCCCCGGCCTCGTGCGAACATCCGACGGTGTCGTGCGCAATGCGCCTCATCTCGGTTGGACCGATGTGCCGCTAGCCGAACTCGTCCGTTCGGCGACGGCGTCTGCCGCCTTCGTCGACAACGACGCCACGCTCGGAGCCATCGCCGAGCACCGCTACGGCGCCGGCCGGGGGATCGACGACGTGGTCTACCTGAACGGAGGTGCGTCGGGTATCGGCGGCGGACTGATCATCCACGGGAAGCCGGTCGCCGGGGCGGGCGGCTACGCGGGGGAGTTCGGTCAGAACAGACCCCGGATCTCGGCAGACGCCGACCGCCGCACTCGCGACGGTGTGCTCGAGGCCGAGGTGAGCCGCCGGCTGCTTCTCGATGCGGTCGGCCTCGACTCCGCCGACGATGAGACGCTCGCCGCCGAGCTCTCCGAATCCGACTCGCCGGTGGTGGCCGCCGAGATCACGCGTCAGGCGCATGTGCTCGCGAGCGCGCTGGCCAATGCCGTGAACGTGCTCAATCCTGCTCTCGTGGTGCTGGGCGGATTCCTCGCCACCCTCGCCGATCTGCGGGCGGATCAGATCGTCGATGATGTGACGGCGCTCGCGATGTCGGAGAGCGCCGAGGCGCTCGAGATCCGCCCGGCCGCTCTCGGCGCTGACAGGCTGCTGATCGGCGCGGCCGAGCTGGCATTCGCCGACCTGCTCGCCGATCCGGGCGAGCGGAGCTGACCTCCGAGAGGCGATCGATCGGATCCGACACGGAAAGTCGGGTCGCAGATCGCCCTCGGGCCGCACGATGGTGGGGAAAGGAGGACCTCATGATCGGAACGCTCAACGCACTGGTCGATCTCGTCGAGGCAGGCACCGGCGACGAGATCGACGTCGCCGGGTTCGCTCGCGTGCACGGCACGACGGAGTACCACCTGCGCCGGATGTTCTCGGCTCTGGCGGGGATGCCGCTGTCGGAATACGTCCGCCGTCGGCGGATGACGCTGGCCGGCGCAGAACTCGCCGCCGGCGCCCCGAACGTGCTCGACGTCGCCGTGCGACACGGGTACGGCTCGATCGAGGCGTTCGGCCGGGCGTTCCGCGCCGTGCACGGGATCAGCCCGGTCGATGCGCGCCGAGACGGGGGTCCTCTCCGCACACAACCCACGCTTCGGTTCCGCCTGAGCGTCGAAGGGAGCACCCCGATGCACGTCACCATCACCACCACCCCCGAGCTCGTCCTCGTCGGCCATGCCGCACGAGTGCCGCTCATCCACGAGGGCACCAATCCGCACATCCAGGCGCACATCTCCTCGATCGCCCCGGAGGAGCATGCTCGCCTCAAGGCGCTGAGCGATGCGCAGCCCGAGGGGATCCTGGCCATCACGGGGGACATCGCTCAGGATGCGCCGGAGGGCACCGAGCTCACCTACCTGCACGGAGTCTCCGTGCGGCCGACCACCTCGGTGCCCGACGATCTCGATGTCGTGAGGGTCGAGGCGGGCGCCTGGGCGGTCTTCGCCGCTACGGGGCCGTTCCCGGAGACCCTGCAGACACTGTGGGCGGCGACGGCGACGGAGTGGTTCCCGTCGAATCCGTGGCGGCTGCGGCCCGCGCCCTCGATCGTCCGGTATCTCGAGTTCACCGGGACGCACGCGTCCTGCGAGCTGTGGCTCGCGGTCGAGCCCGCCTGAGCGCGTCAGGGTGGTCGGCGCGGATGCGCGCCGACCACCCGACGTCCGTCGCCCGTGCGACACTGTGCCGACGGTCGGATGCCGATTCCGCCGTGAGAGGACCCGCGATGGCGCTCGACCCGAAGAAGACCCTCGACGCCTATCAGGCGAAGCACGGGGAGTTCCGCATCCTCGATGTTCCCTCGATGCAGTATCTGATGGTCGACGGGGCGGGCGATCCCAACACCGCCCAGGCATACCAGGAGGCAGTGTCCGCACTCTTCCCGATCGCCTACGCGCTCAAGTTCGCGAGCAGGGAGCAGCTCGGGATCGACACGGTCGTGATGCCGCTCGAGGGGCAGTGGCACGCGCCCGACATGGAGTCGTTCACATCGCGCCGCGACAAATCGGCGTGGCGGTGGACTCTCCTGATCATGGTGCCCGACCACATCGCCCCGGAGATGTTCGACCACGCGGTCGACACGGTCGAGGCGAAGCTGACGAAGAAGAAGCAGCCTGCACCCGCCCTCCGCTCTGTGCGTCTCGAGACCCTCGACGAAGGGCTCAGCGTGCAGACGCTCCATGTCGGCTCCTACGACGACGAGGCCCCGGTGCTCGACGAGCTGCACCATCGATTCATCCCCGAGAACGGCCTGTCGATGACGGGCCTGCACCACGAGATCTACCTCAGCGATGTCCGACGGGTCGAACCGGCGAAGCTCCGGACGATCCTGCGCCAACCCGTCGAGAGGGCGACCTGACGAGGGCGGCTCTCAGCGACGACGCAACCCCCTCCGACGTCTTCGCGCCGACAGATATCCTGCTCGGATGACCTCAGCGAAGGGTGCCGCGCGCACGGCGCAGCGATCCGATGCCTTCCGGCGCGTGGCGCGGGCGGGATTCGTGGTGATCGGCCTCGTGCACATCATCATCGGGGCGATCGCCGTGTCGATCGCCAGCGGCGGCGGCGGAGACGCCGATCAGGACGGCGCGATGGAGCAGATCCGCTCGACTCCCGTCGGCGGGCTGGTCCTCGGCGTGATCGCGGTGGCCCTGATCGCGCTCGCGGTCTGGCAGGTCGCCAGCGGTCTCCTCACCGGCGGCAAGGAGACCAGGAAGTGGGGGATGAGGATCAAGCTGATCGGCATCGCGGGCGCGTACCTCGTGATCGCCGGCTTGGCCCTGATCTTCGCCTTCGGCGGGCACGTCGAGTCCGAAGACACCTCTCGGGCGCTCAGCGCCGTCGTGCTCTCGGCGCCGGGTGGCATCGTGGCGCTCATCCTTCTCGGTCTGACCGTCGCGGGTGTCGGCATCGGATTCATCGTCATCGGATTCACTCGGGGCTTCGAGAAGACGATGGATGTCCCGACGGGCCCGTCGCGGCCCGGGATCATCGCCCTCGGGGTCGCCGGCTACATCGCCAAGGGAATCGCGATCGCGGTCACCGGAGCGCTCTTCGTGGTCGCCGCGTGGACGCAGGATCCGCAGAAGGCCGCTGGTCTCGATGCGGCTCTGCGGAGCCTCGTCGACCTGCCCCTGGGCCGAGCGATCCTCTGGCTCGTCGGGGTCGGACTCGCGATCTACGGCGTCTTCTCGATGGTCCGCGCCCGCTTCGCGCGTATGTGAGTCTCGGCCTCAGGCGTTCGCAGGCTTGTCGTTCCACAGCAGGAGGAACGCGCCGAGCCCGATCATGAGCACGCCGCCGGTGGCGCCCATCGCCTCGATGCGTCGCGGAGAGCGTCCGAACCATTCGCGCGCGGCGCTCGCCAGCAGCACCCAGATCGCATCGCAGGCCACCCCGATCGCGACGACGATCGTGCCGAGCACGAAGAGCTGCATCGGCACCGACCCTGCGTGCAGGTCGACGAACTGAGGAAGGATCGCCAGGAAGAAGGCGATCGACTTGGGGTTGGTGACCCCGACGACGAACCCCTCACCGAGCAGACGCACGCCTGATCGCCGCGCCACAGGTCCTGTCACCGTGGCCGCGGCATCTTTTCGATGCCGGATGGCCTGGACGCCGAGGAAGACGAGGTAGCCGGCGCCCAGCACCTTCACGATGGTGAACAGCACGATCGACTGCGCCACGACGGTGCCGACGCCCAAAGCGACGGCGATGACGAGCAGGATCGAGCCGAGCGCCGTGCCCAGGATGCTGAGGAACCCGCCCAGTCTCCCCAGGGCCATCGCCCGGCCGATCGTGAACAGCACTGTCGGTCCGGGGATCACGACCATGACGAACGCGGCCACGACGAAGGTCGTGAGGGTCTCGGCGCTGAACATGGTGCGAGCTTAGGGCAGCCCGAAGAGCCCCCCGAAAAGTTTTCTCCCGCGCCCGTCATAAAAAGTCCGCGCCGGGGTCTGGGTATGTGACGGGCGGCTTCTGCTTCCTGTCTCGCACTGGGGACACACACGACTTTCGGGGACAGGCATCCGCCTCTCGCGCTCCGCCGTATCCGGCGGGCCGAGGGCGTGCCGGGATTGGGACATTCATGAGCATTCGCTCGCACCACCGCACGACGGAGCGGCCATTACGCTCCGCAGTCGCGCCTCGCCGACGGGCGATCACGCGGCTGCTCGGCGTGCTCGCCATCGCCGGCGTGCTCGTCGCCGGAGCGACGCTCGCCCCCAACAGTGGAATCACAGCCGCGGCGACGGTGCCCGGCACACCGGGAACGCCTCAGCCGGGTACTCCGGTGTACACCGAGGACTTCTCGAACCAGAGCGCAGCACTCGCCGCACGGTCGATCACCACCTACGTCGGCGGTGCGGCAGCCGCGAACTCGACGTACACGGCTTCGACGCAGTACACCCCGGCCGGCAACCAGTGCAACGGCTGGATCATGAGCGGTGCGACTCCGACGGCGCCCGTCACTGACCTGGGCTGCCTGAACAACGTCAGCACGACGTGGACGACGCTGCAGCAGATGGCTCGTGCGCTCGGAGTCGCGCAGGGCCAGACGACGACGCAGGCCGCGACCAACCAGGTGCTGACGTCGTACACGAATGCGACGAACGGAGCGATCGCCGCGGGCACGCAGTTCCGCACGGTCAACACCATCCCGGCCATCGGCGGTCACTACTACGCGGTCTCCGCATACTTCGCTGCGGTCAACTGCCCCGCAGCCGGCGGAGCGAACCAGCCCAAGGAGACCTTCAGCCTCCTCGTGAACGGCACCCCGATCACCCTGAGCACAGGACTGAACCCGTGCACGAACAACACGGTGTGGGAGACGCAGATCGCGAAGCTGCAGTCGGCCGCCTACCAGGTGCCCGTCGGAACCACGGCGAACCTCGGTCTGATGCTCTACAACGCGACGGCCACCGGCGCGGGCAACGACGTCGCCTTCGATCTGCCGCAGATCGTCGATGTGACCCCGCAGCTCGACAAGGCGTTCAGCCCGACCGTGATCACCAACGGCTCGACCTCGAAGATGACGCTGACCGTCACGAACACGACCGACCTCATGGCCAAGAGCGATTGGACCATCACCGACGCGCTGCCGACGAACCTCAAGATCGCGGCGGCCCCGAACGTCGGCGGCACCTGCACGCAGCGCACCGGTGCGGCTTATGTGGTCACGGCGCCGGCCGGCGGAACCTCGGTGTCGGTCACCGGCGGCGACCTCGCCCTCGGGCAGGCATCGTGCACCATCACGGTCGATGTCACCTCGACGGTGAACGGCACCTACATCAACGGTCCCGCCAACATCACGACGAACCTGAACCCGCCGGCCAACGCGTCGCTCGAGGTCATCCAGCCGTCGATCGACATCGTCAAGAGCATCACCGCCGTGAACGGAGTCGCCGTGACGAGCGACACCGATCCCGACAAGGCGTACTCGAAGGTCGGCGACGTCATCACCTACAGCTTCGTGGCGACCAACACGACTCCCAAGGCCGCGACGAACACGACGCTCAACACGAACCTCACGAACGTGCGGATCACCGAGGACACGTTCTCGGGTGCGGGCGACATGACGACGCTGTCCTGCACGCCGATTCAGGGATCCACACTCGCCAGTGGCGCCAAGATGACCTGCACGGCCACCTACGTGGTGCAGCAGGCGGACCTCGACAGCGCTCCGCTGACGAACGTCGCACGGGCCACCGGAACGCCGGCGGTCGGACCGAACGTCACGGACACCGATGACGAGATCATCCCCGCCATCTGGACGCCCGCCCTCGTGCTCGACAAGACCGCCTCGGTCGTCGACATCGATCAGGACGGCGTGACCGGGCTCGGCGACCACATCATGTACGCGTTCACCGTCACCAACACCGGAAACATCACGGTCGCGAACATCACCGTGGTCGATGACCGCCTGACGCAGCGCAACATCACCGTCACCTGCACGCCCACGACGATCGCGCCGACCCAGATCTCGACGTGCGCCGCGAATGCGCCGTACGTCATAGGCCAGGCAGACGTCGACGCGAAGAAGGTCATCAACACGGCCTACTCCACGGGAACCGACCCCAAGGGCGGTCCGGTGCGCTCGAACAACGACAGCACCGAGACCCCCGTCGAGCCGTTCCGCATCCCGCTGAAGATCGAGAAGGTCGGCGAAGCGGCAGCGAACACCTGGGTGCGCATGGACGGCTCCTCGTTCGCGGTGCTCGCAGACGCGAACGGGCAGCCGGGCACGGCGCTTCCCTTCACCATCAACGGGGTCGAGACCGGTCTGTTCCAGATCGACAGCATCCCGGCCGGTACGTACTGGTTGAGCGAGCTGACGGCACCCGACGGGTTCAGCCTGCTCGCCGCTCCCGTGAAGTTCGTCATCAACCCGGACCGCACGGTGAGCATCACCGCAGGCGGCGATCAGGCGGTGACCTCCACCGGTCAGATCATCACGGTGCGCGACGTGCCGGCGCTGACCCTTCCGACCACCGGAGGGACGGGCGCACTGCCCTACATCCTCGCCGGTTCCCTGACCGTGCTCGGCGCGGGCGGGCTGGCCCTCTGGGTCCGCCGACGCAACACACGTGCCGACACCACAGACCCGCAGATCTGATCTGCACTTCTCACAATCCACCATCTGCAACCCACCAGGGCGACCTGGCCACCTAGAGAGAGACACAGTGAACACTCCCACCAACGGACGCGGATCCCGCGTCGCGGCAGGTCTGCTCGTCGCAGGCGTCGCCGCGCTGACCCTCGCAGCGCCTGCAAGCGCCGCGACGCCCAACCTCGTCGACCCGGACGCCGTCGGTTCGCTGACGATCCACAAGTTCGAGGCACCCGAGACGCCCACCGGCCTGCCGAACGACGGCACCGAGCAGAACGTCGCACTGGCACCGCTGCCGGGCGTGGGCTTCACGGTCTACAAGGTCGACACGATCGACCTGACGAGCAACCAGGGCTGGGTCGACGCGAACGATCTCGCCGACCTGAACCCCGACAGCGTCGCTGACATCACGGCTGCCGGATACACGGCCAGCGCGATCGGCGGTCAGACCCTGACCGACGCGAACGGTGAGATCGCCCTGGCGAACCTCGACCTCGGCCTCTACTTCGTGGTGGAGACCGCTCCGCTCGCTGGCTCCACCGGCGTGGCCCCGTTCCTCGTGACGGTCCCGCTGACGGACCCGGCCGATGACAGCACGTGGCTGTACGACGTGCACGTCTACCCGAAGAACGCCCTCACCGAGGCGACCAAGACCGTCGAGGACTCGGCCGACATCAAGCTCGGCGACGAGATCGACTTCACGATCACGGCAGGCATCCCCAACGTCGCAGTCATCGACGGCTACAAGATCGTCGACACGCTCGACGCCAAGCTCGACTACGTGAGCGCCGCTGTGACGCTCGTCGACGGGACCCCGCTCGCTGCGGGTGACTACACGGTCGTCCACGACGCCGCCACCAACGCGGTGACGGTCGAGTTCACCGCCGCGGGTCGCGCAGTTCTCGCGGCTCACCCGGCCACCGAGGTTCAGGTCGTCATCACCGCCGAGGTAAACACGGTCGGCGAGATCGCCAACACGGCAGTGCTCTACCCGAACGCCGGTTCGTACACGGTCGCACCGGGCGAGCCCGGCGGACCCACCGTCACCCCCGAGGTCATCACCAAGTGGGGCGACATCACGGTCGAGAAGACCGACAAGGCCGGCGCACCGCTCACCGGTGCAGTGTTCTCGGTGTACCCGACCCAGCAGGACGCGATCGACGGCACCAACGCCATCGCTCTCGCCGGTTCGACCGAGTTCGCGGTCGCCGCTGACGGCACCGTGACCATCTCGGGTCTGCGCTACTCCGACTGGGCTGACAACGCCACCGTCGCCGTGGGCGAAGACGGCTACCAGTCGTACTGGCTCGCTGAGATCGTCGCACCCGACGGATTCGAGCTGCTCGCAGCTCCGATCGAGTTCACCGTCACCGCCGCCACCTCGGCTGTGGGCGTCGACCTCGAGGTCGTCAACGTTCCCTCGAACGCCGGCTTCACCCTGCCGCTGACCGGTGGCACCGGCACGACCCTGTTCCTCGCCGGCGGTGTCATGCTGCTCGGTGGAGCGGTACTGCTCGCCATCCGCAGCCGTCGCAAGGCCGCAGCACAGGCGTAACCCGAAAGACCGGCCGTGCGGGGGAGGTGAAGAGATCCCTTCCCCCGCACGGCCCATTCGTTTCCACCTACTTCTTCTCCAGCTCCGATCAGAAAGCGCAGCATGACCCTCATCGACGCGTCCGCACCGGACGCCCCAGCGCGACCCGCTACGGGTGCCACCGCCCAGAAGGCGCGGTGGGGATGGAGCCAGTCGATCGTCATGCTCATCGCGACCATCGGCATCGTGGTCCTCGTCTACCCGACCGCGGCCTCCTGGTTCTCGGCCTGGTCTCACGACACCGACGTCGACGGGTACATCCAGTCCGTCGAGCAGATCCCCGATGAGGCGGTCGACGAGATGCTCGCCGCCGCTGAGGAGTACAACGAGAATCTTCCGACCGGGCCGCTGCGCGACCCGTATGCCCTCGGAGCAGACGGACAGCAGACGGCGATCGGCGAGGGGGCCTCGGCGTACTTCGACACTCTGACCACCGAGGGAACCGACACGATGGCGCGGATTCGCATTCCGAGCATCCACGTCGATCTGCCGGTCTTCCACGGCACCGATGAAGACACACTGTCTCGCGGTATCGGGCACCTCTACGGCTCATCGCTTCCTGTCGGTGGACCGGGGACGCATTCGGTGCTCACCGGCCACAACGGCTTCGTGCAGGCCACCCTCTTCGATGACATCGATGAACTCGTCGAGGGCGACGTCATCATCGTCAGCGCACTGGGCGAAGACCTCTACTACGAGGTCGATCAGACCAAGACCGTGCTTCCCGACGACGCGGAAGACCTGCGTCAGGTCGCCGGCGAGGACTACCTCACGCTCGTCACGTGCACGCCCACCGGGGTCAACACGCACCGCCTGCTCGTGCGCGCAGAGCGCATCGATGCTCCGACCGAGCACTCCGCCGTGACGACCATCGCGGACACCACCGACCCCGCCGGCTTCCCGTGGTGGGCACTGCTCGTCGTCGGAGTGCCGGCACTCACGTTCATCGTCGTCAAGCCTCGCCGTGCCCGGAAGAACCGCAGCGGCCGACGAGCGACGCACGTGTCCGCTGGCTCCGACTCATGACGGTCGACGTCGCAGTGGACCGCACCGCCGCGAACGGCGACGAACCCGGCGAGCCCGTGACACGCCGCCGCCCGCGGCGACGTATCGGTCTGCTGTCGACCAGCATCCTGCTCGTCGGACTGGGAGCATCCTTCCTCTCCGCATCCGTGCTCGCCCCCGATGCGGTCGACAAAGTGACCGGTGACGTCAAAGTCTCGGTGCTGAAGACATTCCATGAGGTCTTCGCGCCCGACGAGCTTCCCGTCATCAGGCTCGGGGTCGAGGGCGGGATGGTCGAGCTCGACCGATGCGACGGCACGTTCACCGAGATGGTCAGCTACCGCATCGACGACGTGCTGCCGCTGTTCGCCGCACACAACAACTGCGGGGGAGACGTGATCCTCGGCTGGGAGCTCGGTCAGCGGGTCACCGTCGAGGGCTCCGACGTGATCTACGAGGTGGTCGAGGAGCGGCACACGCCCAAGTGGTCGAACGTCGAAGAACTCACCGGTATGACGGGGGAGTTCATGGTCCAGACGTGCTTCTACGGCGAGAACAAGATGCGCTTCCTGTCGCTCGCGCCCGTGGACCCGGCGGCGAGCGGCAGCTGATGTCCTGCACAGCGAGAATCTCGGGTTCTGACCGTCACGATTTCCGGTCATACCGGTCTTGTAGGTATGGCCATCGGCCTCGCGTCGGGTTCCCGGCCGACGCCCGCACAGCAGAGGTCGACCACTCCCCGGCCGAACCTTCTCAGAGCGGATTCGACCCTTACGAGAGTCGGAGGGACGAGGCATCCCCACTGCCTCGTCCCTCAACCGTCTCCGGCGCTGCGCTCGCGATGCCGGACTCGACAGCATCCGGAGCAGCATGATCCTCGGTACGTATCTCGACGACGACGACATCTCGGGTGAGCCGTCCGATGCCGAGATCATCGAGGCGGTGCGGGGTGGCGACATCGGCGACTTCGCCCTCCTGTGGCGCCGGCATGTCGAATCCGCGCGCCGAGCCGCGCGAGCGATCTCGCCCTCGGCGGATCCCGACGATCTCGTGAGCGAGGCGTTCGCGTCGATACTCCGGGTGACCAAGGCGGGCGGCGGGCCGAGCGACGCGTTCCGGCCGTATCTCCTCGCCACGCTGCGCAACACGGCCGCGCGCTGGTCCCGCAACGGGACCGACCTGTCGATCGACCTGATCTCGGAGGGCGATCTGTCGTCGGAGGGCGGCGATGCCTTCGAGCGCATCGCCGAGCGATCCAGCATCGCGGCTGTGTTCGGCACGCTGTCGGCTCGGCATCGCACGCAGCTTTGGTATCTCGAGGTCGAGGGCATGAAGCCGCGAGAGCTCGCGCCCCTGATGGGGATGACGGCCAATGCGGTCTCCGCTCTGGCGGCGCGCGCACGCGACAGCTTCAAACGCGCCTGGCTCGAGGCGCACATCCACGATCCCTCGCGGTCTGAGGACTGCAGGTGGTTCTGCGAGCGCGTGGTCGACCGTCGCGGTCGTCCGGTCGCGGTCGGCGACGCCGACCGTTTCAGAGAGCACATGAGCGTGTGCGGCGGATGCCGGATCGTCGCCGCGGAGATCGATACCGTCTCGCAGCGGCTGCGGGCGATCCTGCCTGCCGCGCTGTTGGGAGGCGTGGCGGCGGCGATCTACACCGGTGATGCCTCCGCGGAGGCGCAGGTCATGGGCGCGAGCTCCGTGGTGGGGTCCACAGGCTCGTCTGGCTGGGCCGATGCGGCGACCTCCTCGATCGGCGCGGGGGCGCCTGTCGCCGCGCACGGAGCAGCGGCGGTGGTACCGGCCGGTGGCCTGGCCGCCTTGGCGGCGACCGCCGTCGTCGTGGTCGGAGCCGTCATCCTGGCGGGCAGCGTCCTGAGTCTGTCCGCCGAGGAATCGGACGATTCGGAACTCACCCGGTCGATCTCCGAGGCGTCGGTCTCCGGTGAGGCGGGCCCGGTTCTCGAAGATCTGCCGCGCTTCCCCACTCAGCCGCCCGCATCGGAGCCGATGCCCGAACCGCAGCCCCTGCCGTCGCCGGAGCCCGAGGCCGATGCGGGACTGGAGCCCGATTCGGATGCGAGCCGTGAACCGGAGACTCCAGGACCCGGCGAGAGTCAGCCCCCACTGACCCCGCTCAGTATCGCCCCGGCCCCGGCCCCGGCGACAGCGGTTCCGACCCCGACTCCGACCCCGACCGACGCTCCGTCGGAGACACCGCCGCCCATCGACCTGGCGGAGTTCCGCATCACCCGGTCGATCGCCCAGGACTCTCTCGTGCCGGATCTGATCGAGGGGGTCGGCGCTGCAGGCGCGGTCGTCACGGTGACCGACGAGAGCGGCGTCATGCTCGACACCGGGGTGATCGACGAAGACGGCGCATTCGTGCTCGACGTCTCGGGCGAAGCCCTGCGTCAGGGCATGACGCTCAGCGTGAGGCAGTACGACGCGGCGACCGGAGTCACCGAGTGGGCGGAGGCGATGGGGCCGCTCACCTTCGCGACGCCCACGATCGCGGCCGCGGACCAGGATGCCTGTCCTGAGGCGTCCCTCGGCGCTGTCAGCTGTCTGCATCTGAGCGCCGCACCGGATGCATGGGTCGAGCTGCTCGATGAACGGGGGCGATCGCGCACTGTGCGGCTCGCGACCGACGACATCGACGGGATCGTCGTCCGATCCGGTGTCGGTGAGCCGTTCGTCGCCGCCCGGTACATCGAGCCGTCCACGGGTCGTGCCGGAGTGACCGTGCTGCTGCCGGCGGCGATCGAATGAGTCCTCACACTGCGCTGCGCGCGGTCGCCGACAGCCGGAGCCAGAGCCAGAGTCGCGTGGCCGGCGAATCGATGTCGATCCCGAGCTCGTTGCGCACGACATCGAGCCGATACCGGACGGTGTTCTGGTGAACGTGCAGTGCGCTGGCGGTCTCACGCACACTGCCGAGCTGGTCGAGGAAGACCCGCATGGTGTGCGTCAGACGGGTGCCCTGCGCGGCATCATGCTCGGCGAGGATGCTCGCGGCGTCGCCGACCGTGGCATCCAGGCCGTCGATCAGGTCGGCGACCTGGAGGATCGCCAGGCGATCGCGCATCTCGTCGAAGGTCGCGATGCGGAGCTCATGGTCGTCGCGGAGCGACGAACTCACGAGCACGCCGGCCGTGGCCCCGGCCTCACGATAGGAACGGCCGATGCCGTTGATGTCGTACGCGAGCGTGCCGATGCCGGCGATCAACGCGTCGTCGATCCGGATCACCGCCTGGGTGAAGGTCTCGACCGCAGCCGCGTTCGGGCCCGGGATGAGCGTCACGACCTCCGAGCCGACGACCGCGCTGTGGGAGCCGGGGAAAGCGGCGCCGGACACGCTCATCGCCAGATGGAGTACTCGCTGCAGACCGCGCATCGCCTCCACCTCGTCGAACGTGGTGATCCGGAAGCACACGACCGTGCATCCGGCTTCGGGACGGATGAGGAGCTGCGACGCCGCGCCGCGGGCATGCCGTCGATCTTCGAGAAGCGTGCGGAGCAGGTCGGATGTCCGACGGTCCCGGTCGCCCGCCTCCGCTCGAGCACGAAGCAGATGCTGGGCCACGATCGGTTCCATCTCCTCCAGCAGGGACCGGGTCCGGGCGGCCGGCGATGGATCGATCTGGATCACCCAGAGAGAGCCGAGCAGCTCGCCGGACGCTCGCACGGCGATCCCGACGCGTCCGAACTCGTCGGTGCTCGAGGGGAAGTGCCGTGCCTCGCTGGCGCGGAGCAGCGACCGGTAGCGCGAGTCGGATGCGATCGAGATGTCCTCCTGCAGCAGCAGAGTGGTGCGTCGACGGACGTCGTCGATCGGCTGCTCGCTGTGCGTGGAGTAGCCGACGATCTGACCGGTCGAGTCGACGATGCTGACGGCACCGTCCGCGAGGGTGGCGATGGCGTTGGCGAGGCCGAAGAGGTCTCCCAGTCGCACACCCGAGACCCGGCCGATCGAGTGACCGCTCAGCAGCGACCGCAGGACGTTCGCCAGCTGTGCCCAGTCCCCGTCACTGTGGTGGAGGACAGGCAGGGCGACGTGCAGATCGAGGGCAATGCGCTCCAGGCCATCGCCGTCATCGGGAGCGCGCACCACCAGCGCGGCCGCCCCGACATCGGCCAGCTCGGCGACGAGGGCCGGAACGCTCGTCGTCGCGACACCGGCCCCGAGGACGATGCGATCGGTGTAGTCGGATGCGGATGCCGACGGATCGTAGAACTCCACGCCCACGTACGTCCTGGCATCGAGCCGCGTGCTTCGACGCGGGGAGAAGAGCCTCCCGTCGCTCAGACGGAGCGCGTCGCGCAACGTGGGAGCTTCGGCGCGGATGTCATCGAAGGCCATGGAATCTTCTCTATTCGGTGTCGAGAACTCTCGTATGAATCTACATACCGGTCAGATCGCGATGTCGCGAGACTGACAGTAAGAAGTCGAAAGGGATCCCTGTGAACGACCCGTCCGTTGCTCCTGCCTCGATTCGCGCCGAACGGGTCGCGCCATGAGCTCGTCGACAGTGCGCGAGCGGCGCACGCGGATCGATCCCGAGACGAGTGACGACGAGCTCGTCCTCGCGACCCGAGCGGGGAGCAGCAGTGCGTTCGGCGTGCTGTGGGATCGTCACTCGCCGGCAGCCCTCCGCGCGGCGCGTTCGATCACGAGCTCGATCGACCCCGAGGATCTCGTCAGTGAGGCGTTCGCCAAGACCTTCAGCGCGATCCGCAATGGCGGAGGTCCGACGGATGCGTTCCGTCCCTACATCTTCGCGGCCGTGCGCAGCGCGGCCGCCACATGGGGAGGAAAGCAGAAGGACGTCGTCGCGCTCGAATACATCGAGGAGCTTCCGGCCGAGCACACGGAGGATTCGCTCGACCTGCTCTCTGACAAGGCGCTGCTGACGGTGGCGTTCAAGGACCTCCCCGAACGGTGGCGCACACTGCTCTGGTACCTCGAAGTCGAGGGCATGAAGCCGCGTGAGATCGCGCCGCTCATGGGCATGACTCCCAACGCCGTCTCGGTGCTGGCGGCCCGGGCGCGCGAGGGCTTCAAGCTCGCCTGGCTGCAGGCCCACATCAAGGAACCGGGACGTGACCCGGAATGCCGGTGGGTCTGCGAGCGCATCGTGGCGCAGGGGCGCAGGCGCCATGTGGCGCGTGCCGACCGAGCGCGATTCGACGCGCACCTGGAGCGCTGCCAGCGGTGCACGATGGCGAGCGCCGAGATCGAGCAGGCGTCATCGAAGCTGCGCGCCGTGCTGCTTCCCGTGATCATCGGCGGACCGGCGGCGTTAGCCTATTCGGCCGGATCTCCTGCGCCTGCGACGGCTGCGTCTGCGCCGGCCTGGATGCCCAGGGGTACCGCTCGGCGGCTGGTCGTCGGCGGATCCGTCGCGGCAGCCGGGGCCGTTGTCGCGGTCGCAGCGGTGGCCGCACAGCTGGCGCCCGTGGGCGCGCCGAACGCCGAGGAGTCGTCGACACCGTCGTCCGCGCTCGTCGTCGCATCTCCGGCGCCGATCATGTCGCCCGAATCGACGGCGGTCCCGAGCCCGATCGCGCCGGCGGAGGAGGCCGAGACGGGTGTCGACCCGCAGACGCCCGTGACCGTTCCCGAGGAGCACGCCGGCCCCGAGGTCGTCATCGACCCGATCATCGTGGTTCCCCCGGTGGTCGACCCGTCCGTGGTCGCGCCTCCCGCCGGCGGCCCCTCGGTCATCGCGCCTCCCGTCGTGAAGGCGCCGGTCGTCGACCCTCCTGTCGTCGACCCTCCGGTGGTCGACCCGCCGGTGGTCGACCCTCCGGTGATCGACCCTCCGGTCGTCGACCCTCCGGTGATCGACCCTCCTGTCGTCGACCCTCCGGTGATCGAGCCCCCGGTGGTCGACCCGCCGGTGGTTGACCCTCCCGTCGTCGAGCCGCCTGCCGTCGAGCCTCCGGTGATCGACCCTCCGGTCATCGAGCCTCCCGTCGTTGAGCCGGTGACGATGGACTGGAGCATCCTGCCGGGGACGACTGTTCCCCCGACCATCACCGGCACGGGAACTCCGGGAGCAGCGGTGCAGATCATCGACGAGACCGGCCTCGTGATCGCCTCCACCCTCGTCGGTCCTGACGGAGATTTCTCGGTGCGCCCCGATGTCGACACGCTTCACCAGGGCATGTCGATCTCGATGCGCCACACATCCCGGACCACCGGCGTGCGGACGGTGAGTGATCCGACGGGGCGCCTCTACTTCCCGGTCCCGGGGCTCGCCGAAGACTCGGACGGTGCGATCTCCCGCGTCGACTCCGACGGCGACGGGCGACGGGATGACCTCTCGCTCGACGTCCGCGGCGTCGCCGGCTCGACGGCATCCGTGTCCCTGGACGGGAAGACGGCATCGCTCGCGCTGCTCGACGACTCCTCGACCATCGTGTCGTTCATCGACATCCGGCCCGGGCTCCATCGGATCACCCTGCGCTACGTCGACCCGGCGACGGGGATCCTCGGCATCTCGGACACGGACTACATCCTCGTCGTTCCCTGACCGTCGCCCCGTGTGCGCAGGGCCCCGCGGGGTGCGCCAGATGAGAAGCTAGAAGGATGAGCATCTCCCGCGAATCCGACGTGATCGCCCCGACCGGGGGCGGCCCGCTGACCGATCTCGAGGTGAGGCGACTCCGCGAGGACTTCCCGATCCTGCGCTCCGAGGTCAACGGGCACCCGCTCGTGTATCTGGATTCGGGTGCGACGTCGCAGCGTCCGCTCGCCGTGCTCGACGCCGAACGCGAGTTCGCCACCACCCTCAACGCGGCCGTTCACCGTGGTGCGCACACTCTCGCAGCCGAGGCCACCGAGGTGTTCGAGGACGCTCGGGCCGCCGTCGCGCGGTTCGTGGGTGCCGACGAGGGCGAGATCGTGTGGACGTCGAACGCCACCGAGGCGCTCAACCTCATCGCGTATTCGATCTCGAACGCCTCGCTCGGCCGCGGGGGAGCGGCAGCCGAGCGCCTGCGTCTGCGCGAGGGCGACGAGATCGTCACGACCGAGATGGAGCACCACGCCAACCTCATCCCGTGGCAGGAGCTCGCGGCCCGCACAGGAGCGACCCTGCGGGTCATCCCGCTCGACGACGACGGTGCCCTCCGGCTCGACGCCGCCGCAGATCTCATCACCGACCGCACGAAGCTCATCGCCGTCACGCATGTGTCGAACGTGCTCGGCGTCATCAATCCGGTCGAGCATCTTGTGGCGCGTGCGCGCGCCGTCGGCGCGCTCGTCGTGCTCGACGCCTGCCAGTCGGCACCCCATCTGCCGCTGGATGTCCGCGCACTCGACGTCGACTTCGCCGTGGTGTCCGGTCACAAGATGCTCGGGCCGACGGGAATCGGCGCGCTCTACGGGCGGCGTGAGCTGCTCGAGGCCATGCCGCCGTTCCTGACGGGCGGATCGATGATCACCACCGTCACCACGACGGAGGCGGAATACCTGCCGCCGCCGCAGCGGTTCGAAGCCGGCACCCAGCGGGTGTCCCAGGCGGTCGCGCTCGCCGCGGCGATCGACTATCTGACGGCGGTGGGGATGCCGCGCATCGCGGCGCACGAGGCTGCATTCGGCGCGCGGCTCGTCGAGGGGCTCACGGCCATCGATGGGGTGCGCGTGCTCGGTGCCGGCATCGATCTGCCGCGTGTGGGCCTGGCGAGCTTCGACGTCGAGGGCATCCACTCGCACGATGTCGGGCAGTTCCTCGATGATCGCGGCATCGCGGTGCGTGTCGGACACCACTGCGCACAGCCGCTGCATCGTCGCCTCGGTGTCACCTCCTCGACGAGGGCCAGCACGTACCTGTACACGACCGATGACGAGATCGACGCCGTGATCGACGGCGTCCAGGGTGCGATCGACTTCTTCCGGAGGGGCGCATGAGCGATCTGCAGAACCTGTATCAAGAGCTCATCCTCGATCACTCCCGCACCCCGCACGGGTTCGGGCTCCGGGGTGAGATCGCCGCGCAGTCGCACCAGGTGAACCCGACCTGCGGTGACGAGGTGACTCTGCAGGTGCACCGCGGCGCCGACGGCGGCATCGAGGCGATCGCGTGGGAAGGGCACGGATGCGCCATCTCGCAGGCATCCGCGTCGCTGCTCGCCGAGCTCGCCGAGGGGCTCACGGTCGACGAGCTCGAGATCCGCATCGCCGCGTTCCGCGAGGCGATGCGTTCCCGCGGCAAGATCGAACCGGATGAAGAGCTGCTCGGCGATGCCGCGGCTCTCGGGGGCGTCTCGCGATACGTGGCACGGGTGAAGTGCGCCATGCTCGCCTGGGTCGCTGCGGAGGATGCACTCCACAAGTCCTGAGCACCGAGGCGATGCGGTGCAGGATGGAATCATGCCTCTTGAACTGACTCCTCTCACCGCAGACGCCTTCGACGACTGGCGCGAGGCCACCAGAGCGCGACTCGTGTCACTGCGGCAGGAGTCCGGGATGCACGTCGGCGACGATGCCGTCTCGCACGTCGACGCCGTGCTCGACGAGCTGCTCCCCGCAGGGCACGACACCGAGACCTCGCTCATCCTCACGATCGATGACGGCGACGCCCGGATCGGCACCGTCTGGCTCGCCGCGAACAACGGCGTGCTGTTCATCGTCGATCTCGCGTTCGCGACCGAGCCGAGTGACCGACAGCTCGACGACCTCCTCGACGAGCTGACGACGCTCGCGCGGAGGCAGCAGGTCGGTCGTCTGAGTGTCGCCCTGCATTCCTCCGACACCGCTGGTCGCGGTTTCGTCGAGGGGCGGGGATTCGAGGTCGCGTCGATCCAGATGCTTCTCGAACCGCTGCCGTCTCGGGCGGCACAGCCGTCAGACGGCGCGTTCGTCGTGGCGCCGATGACCCCGGAGCGCTTCGTGCGCTTCGCTGCCGCGTCTGAGGCGGCCTTTGCGGAAGACCTGGTGGCATCCGGTCGGTATTCGGCG
The DNA here is from genome assembly GCF_034045055.1 of Microbacterium sp. CFBP9023. Taxonomy (NCBI): domain Bacteria; kingdom Bacillati; phylum Actinomycetota; class Actinomycetes; order Micrococcales; family Microbacteriaceae; genus Microbacterium; species Microbacterium sp. CFBP9023. Next base: position 96,979 of record NZ_JAXCWI010000003.1, read on the forward strand.
GAGGATGCCGTCGTCGAGTCGCACCGGCAGATGGAGCTCGAGCTGCCGGACGGCATCGATTCGGAGGGGCAGGAGCTGTTCACCGCCCATGTGGACGGCGTCGAGGTCGGGGTGCTGTGGGTCGGCATCCGTCGGCGAGGAGGGTGCCCGCACGGGTTCATCCTCGACATCGAGGTCGCCGAGGACCAGCGCCGCAAGGGCTATGGTCGTGATCTCATGCTCGCGGCCGAGCGCGAGGCCGTACGATTCGGTGCCGACTCGATCGGGCTGCACGTCTTCGGTTTCAACGCCTCCGCGATCCGTCTCTACGAGAGCCTCGGCTATCGCCGGGTCGAGGAGCGCTTCCTGCTCACGGTGTGATCGCGACACGCGGGGTCACGCGGGAATAGCGGCGCGGGACGGGCGTTGGGCCCAACATGACTACTCTCGGAATCATCGGTGCAGGACACATCGGCAGCCAGATCGCACGGGTCGCCGTGGCGAACGGCTACGACGTGGTGATCGCGAACTCCCGTGGACCGGAGACGCTCTCGGATCTCGTCGCAGAACTCGGCGATCGAGCGACTGCCGCAACCGCGGTGGATGCCGCTGCGGCCGGAGACGCCGTGGTCGTCACCGTCCCCCTGGGCAAGATCGACGAGCTGCCGGTCGCGCAGCTCGCGGGCAAGATCGTGCTCGACACGAACAACTACTACTTCGAGCGCGATGGGCACATCGAGGCCCTCGACCGCGGCGAGACCACCACATCGGAGCTTCTGCAGGCGCAGCTGCCGACGTCGCGCATCGCCAAGGCGTTCAACCACATCCTCGCGGCCGACATCACGACCGACGGATCGCCCGCGGGCACACCCGATCGACGCGCCCTCGCCACAGCGGGCGATGACGCGGAGGCCGTCGCCTTCGTCACCCGCTTCTACGACGAGGCCGGCTTCGACACGGTCAACGTCGGACCCCTCAGCGAGTCCTGGAGGGTCGAGCGCGATCGCCCGGCATACGTCGTGCGCCAGAACGCCGACGAGCTGACGGCGAACCTCGCGATCGCCAACCGTCTGCCCTGACGGCACGGACGAGGGGAGCGGATGCCGAGGCATTCGCTCCCCTTTTCTCTGTCCGCCCCCGATGAAGCACCCGTAACATATGCGCCGCGTTGGGATACCAAACTTGTCGGGCGGTTCTCCGAGTGAGACAATTCGGTCATGGCGGGGGTGGGGACTACCGGCGAACTCGAGTCGGTGCGGGTGACGCGCGTTCTTCGCGATGACATCGTGCTCGGTCGGCGCGCCCCCGGTTCCCGGCTGGTCGAACGAGATATCGCGGCCGAGCTCAATGTCTCGCGGCTTCCGGTGCGCGAGGCCATCCGCACTCTCGTCGGCGAGGGAGTGGTCGTCGCACGCCCGCGGACCTGGGCAGTCGTGCGGGAGTTCACGCATCGGGACATCCGGGATTTCGGGGAGGTCCGCGAGGCGATCGAGACCCTGATCTTCGTCTTCGCCGCCGAACGTCACACCGACGAGGGGATCGCGCGGCTTCGGGCGGCCTATGAGCGCGAATTCGCCGCAGCATCCGCGGGCGAGATCGAGGCAGCGCGAATCGCTGCGGGCGAGTTCCACGAGATCTCGGCCGAGCTCGCCGGCAACGAGATGCTGGGCGAACTCATCGCGGTATTCGTCACACGGCTGCGCTGGCTCTTCGGGCAGCACGACGATCTGCTCGCGATGGCCGAGGAGCATCGGCTGATCCTCGAAGCGGTCGCCGCACGTGACACGGACGCCCTGCGCGTGATGGTCCCGCGCCATCTGGCCAGTGGGCAGGAAGCCGCCGAGCGACGCCTCAGCGACCAGGCCTAGTCGATCTGAGCGTCCCCGCCCGGAGTGCCGCGCGAACGCAGCGCACGACCGCGCCGCGCGGCCGACACCGACCGGCCTGGAGAGCGGTCTCCCGCGGGGATATATTGGCCATACGGAATGGTTCCGGAGAGTCGTGTCCTGGGGAGCGATATGAGAGGCGTCGCCGTCGTCGCGGGGGGACTGCTGCTCCTCGGCGGAACGGTGCTCATCGCTGTCGCGGATCAGCAGCGTGTGGATGCCCTCGCCGAGGCGAGGGCGGCTGTCGTCCAGGCGGAAGAGCGGCTCGAGCTCGCGCGCGAGGTGAACCTCCGTCTTGCCGAGCAGCTGACGGCACTGCGCACCACCATCGCCGAACAGGAGACGCTGCTCACCGACACCTCCGGGTTCCTGCCATGAGGCGAACTCTGTGATCCGGCGGTTCCTCTCCGTGACGATCGTCGCAGCAGTGATGCTGACTGCGGGCGTCGTCGGTCGCGCCGCGGCCCTGGACGAGGACAGGGCAGAGGCGATCGCCGAGCTGCAGTCGCTGGCGCAGTCGATCCGTACGGCGGAGATGCGCACGGACCACCTCGACGGATCGATCGCGATCGCCGAGAAGGACACCGCCGCGCGTGCCGCAGTCCTCGAGGTGCGGCCCGCTTTCGTCGACGAGATCGCGGCGCTGACTGCGGCGATCGAGGGAGCAGCCGGCAAGGTCGACACCTCGGCACACAGGGCCTCTGCGCAGTCGGCCCAGCAGTCCGTGCTCGACGAGCGCAAGAACCCGGCGACCGTGGTCGCCGCCACAGCCACCGTGCATGCCCTCATCGACAAGGTGGGTCAGGACATCGGCAGCTGGGAGACGGCGCAGTACGCCGCTCCCTCGGGCCCCGCGTGGGCGTCGAGCGGTCCGGACGGGTACGCGCGCGTGCGTGCCGCTCTCGACCAGGTCGGCGGCGGGGGAGTCGGGCTCTACGAATCGGCTTCCTGTGCGGGAGGGACCGCGCCGGCGTGCGCGAACAGCGGCGGCTTCATCAAGTACCGCGCCGACATCGTCGACTGGAGTGCCGACCGACTGAACTGGGCGATGGCGCATGAGCTGGCGCACATCTACCAATTCCGGGTGTGGGGCGCCCTGACGTCGTCAGATGCCTACTACTCCGCGTTCGGAGGAGACGCCGAGTTCCTTGCGAACTGCATGGCGGTGGTTCGCGGATATCCGGGATCTGTCGGGTGCGACGCCGACCAGCAGGCGTGGGCGTCCGGGATCTGGGTCGGCGCAGTCGGCTGACTCAGGCGATCGGCGTCGTCGTGTCGATGGCCTCGCGCAGGGGACGCCGCATGACCCGCCAGTAGCTCGACGGGGCGACGCGGGTGAGCACATCGATCAGTCGCGCTTCGCGTCCGACCATCGTGCGGGCGCGGCGACGTTCGGTCGCGCGCACGATCAGCGCCGCGGCATCCGCGGGCTCCGTGTGGTACATCGCCGCCTGGGCGGCCGCGGCTCGCGCGGCGACGGCCGGCTCGATCGCCGCGGCATACCGTCCGTGCAGGATGATGCCCGTGCGCACGCCGGCGGGATACACCGCTCCCACCGTCACCGAGGTGCCGTCGAGTTCGTGGCGCAGGGCCTCGGAGAACGCGCGCACCGCGAACTTGCTCAGGGAGTAGGGGATGCGTCCCGCGGGGGCTGCCAGCGCGTAGACGCTGGCGAGGTGAGTGATGTGGGCGGCCGGCGCCGCGCGCAGGGCGGGGAGCAGCGCCTTCGTGATCGACACCGTGCCCCAGAGGTTCACATCCGTCAGCCAGCGCATCTCCTCCATGGTCAGCTGGTCGAGGTCGCCGAGCATCGACGAGCCCGCGCACGTGATCAGAGCATTCACCCTGGGGTGCGCCGCGGTGATCTCCGCGGCCGTGGCGAAGACGGCGTCGTCGTCGCGGAGGTCGACCACATGGGTGGTGACGATGGCGCCCGTGAGCTCGGCGGCGATGGCTGCGAGGCCGTCGGCGTTGTGGTCGATGAGCGCCAGATGCACGCGTCGGCGAGCGAGCAGCCGGGCGATGTCGGCACCCATCCCGCTCGCAGCGCCCGTGATGACCGTCGTGCTTCCGGTGAGCGTGAGACGCTTCATCGCATCCCTCCTGGCGGCGATCGGGAGAGCAGCCGGTCGTGGAGCGGGTCGGAGAGACCCGATTCCGATCCATTCTGGCCCACTGCATCCCCGAGCGATACCGGTACTCTCGAAGGGAGGAGGTAGGGGTGGGACGAACAGCGGATGCCATCGCCGAAGGCGTTGCGATCGCGACCGCTGCGGCGCGCCTCGCCGTGAAGAATCACATCCTCATCGGCACGATCGCCGAGAACGGCGTCTTCGACACGGACAAGTACGTCGCCGATGCGCGGGAAGCGCTGCGGGCGATGGCCGAGGAGTCCGAAGAGGTCGAGCGCAACCTGACCGAGCTGCGCAAACGCGCTCGCGGTCGCCATTCCGACCCCTCGGGAACCCATGACTACCGGGACCGCGACGTGCGCAACCTGCGTCGGAGGGCCAAGCAGTCGCACGGGGTCGCGACCAAGCTGCGCGACATGATGGAGGACGAGGCCGCCCTGCGCGTCATCGTCGAAGAGGCGCGCGAAGGAGCCTGGGCTGACGTGCGGCACAACCTCGATCGTCGGCTGCGCGTCGAGGGCATGCGACCCGATCAGGACCCCGATTACGACCGGATGCGCGAGGCGCGGATGCAGGCGCTGCGACTCGTCGACCTGCAGGCGCTGTCGTCTCTGCAGCGTGCGAAAGCGAAGCGGAAGAACAAGCAGAACACGCCCGACAGTGACGAGTGAGCGCTCGTTTCGCTTTCGCGTCTCGTCTGTTGTAGGCTGTTCTACGGCCCGCTGAGCGGTCCAGGAGCGCCCGTAGCTCAATGGATAGAGCATCTGACTACGGATCAGAAGGTTAGGGGTTCGAGTCCCTTCGGGCGCACATCAGCTGAAACCCCCGTCGCGAAAGCGGCGGGGGTTTTGCGTTGTCCGGCATCCATGCGGTCTCCATCTTCGGCTCCACTTTTCGGCCCTCACGCCCGTCCAGCGAACGCCCGTGCAGCGAACGCCCGTCCAGCGAAGGAGAACTCACGCCGCGAAGGAGCGGATGCGAGTTTCAGACCTTCGGCACGGGTGATCTCCGTCGCAGCGAGCGAGCGGGGACAAGACTGCAGGTCAGTCCCTGCGCCACATCTCGCCGAGGGTGGACGTGCGGGGGAGCAGGCGCGGCTCGAGGGTGACGCTGCGCGCCGCCGCACCGGGGTCGGCGATGCGCTCCAGCAGGAGATCTGCTGCGACGGCGCCCATCTCCTCGCCCGGCTGACTCACCGTGCTGATCGGGATCGCACTCTCGGACGCGAAGTGGTTGTTGTCGTAGCCGGTGATGGCGATGTCGTTCGGAACCGAGAATCCGGGCACCTCGTTGAGGATCTGGATGAGGCCGATGGCCACGAGGTCGGATGCCGCGACGATCGCGTCGTAGGCGCCCGCACCGCGGGCGAGGATCTGCCGTCCGGCATCCCGTCCGTGCCTGATGTTCACGCCTCGCGTCTCGAGGATCTCGATGCGCGCGTCGGGGTGCGCGGCGGTCGCCTGCTCGGCGCCCTCCCAGCGCTGGTTGACGGCCGTGAGGAAACGCGGACCGCCTACGAAGAGAAGTCGTCGGCGCCCGAGCGCGATCAGGTGCGATGCGGCGAGCGCCCCGCCGTGGCGCTCGTCGACGGTGACTCCCGGGTACGCGAGAGACGGGGACTCGAAGTTCACCAGCACGGTCGGAGTGGTGCGGTTCTCGGGGTGCGGTGACTTCGCGAGCGCCGTGTCGAGAGGGGCGAGGATGATGCCGGCCACGCGCGAACGGTCGAGCAGCTCGAGGTTGTGCACCTCGCGATCGGGGTCGACGTCCGAGTTGACGATCAGCACGTCCATCTTGTGGCGCCGTAGCGCTCTCTCGGCGCCGCGCGCGATGTCGACGAAGAAGGAGTTGCCGAGGTCGGCCAGCACCAGGCCGACCGAGGTGCTGTTTCCCGCGGCGAGAGAGCGCGCAGCATCATTGCGGACGAATCCGAGCTCGGCGATGGATGACAGCACCTTGCGACGGGTCGCCTCTCGCACCTTCTCGGGATTGTTGAGGGTGTTGGACACAGTGCCGAGGGCGACTCCCGCGTGAGCGGCGACGTCCGCCATGCTGGGCTTCGAACGCCCGGGCGGGGGAGTGTCGGTCACGTCATCCTCCTCGGCATCGTCGCCATGACCTGGCTCTTCAACTCTAGAGCATCACTATTCGTGAAGCGCTTCATTTGTGATGCGTAACTCTCTTGACAATGCCTTTTTTTCTATGGCATGGTGTGAATGAAGCGCTTCAAAAGAGGCGTCGCTCTTCAAGGAGGAACAGTGACCACAGCAATGAGGCGCGCCCGTCGCCTGGCCCCCGCAATCGCGCTCATCGGCGTCGGCGCTCTCGCGCTCTCCGCCTGCTCCGGCGGCTCCGGAGGATCGGGCTCCGAGTCCGGCGCCGGTTCCGGCGAATTCACCTATCTCGGTCAGACCGAGAACACCACGATCATCAGCACGCTCGAGACCCTCGCCGGCGACCAGTGCAAGGCTGCGGCCGATGCGGCGCCGCTGACGTCCGATGACATCTCGGGCACGCAGTGGGACCAGCAGCTCCAGCTGCTCGCGAGTCAGGACGGTCTGTCGGACATGCAGATGGCTGCCGGCACCCCCGCGCTCATGTCGGAGTTCATCGACGGGGGCAAGGTGCTCGACCTCTCCCAGGCGCTCGACGACCTGGGCGTCTCCGACCGGCTGCTGCCCGCGGCTGAATCGACGGTCAAGGCGCTCTATGGTGACGGTGCCCTGTACGCGCTGCCGACCGAATTCAACATCGAGGGGTTCTGGTACAACAAGGAGCTTCTCGAGAAGAACGACATCGAGGTGCCCGAGACGTGGGACGACCTCGTCGATGCCGCAGCCACGCTCAAGGACGCCGGCGTCCAGCCGTTCGCCACCGCGGGCAAGGACGGCTGGCCCGTCACCCGCCTCGTCGGCGACTACATCTTCCGCACGCTCGGCCCCGACGCACTCCAGAAGGTCGCGGACGGCGATGCGAAACTGACGGACCCCGAATACGTCGCCGCCGCAGACGCGGTCGCTGAACTCGGCAAGGCCGGATACTTCGGTGACGCCGTCGGCTCGATCGACTACAACGCCTCGATGAACCTGTTCCTCAGCGGGAAAGCCGCCTTCTACTACATGGGCAGCTGGGCGCTGGCGAACTTCAACGACGAGGAGCAGAACCAGATCGGGGTCGACAACGTCGGCTTCGCGCGCTTCCCCGCAGTCGAGGGCGGCGAGGGCAGCATCGACCAGATCCCGGCCAACGTCGGCATCCCGGTGATGTTCGCCGAGAAGAACTACGACGATGAAGCGGCCGCGTGGCTGAAGTGCATCGCTGAGGGCTACGGCGACACGGCGCTGAACGAGAGCGGTGTCGTCTCGGGCTTCGTGGTCGTCAACCCTCCCGCCGATCTGCCCTCCACGACGCAGACCGTGCAGGACGAGATCGCGAACGCTCCGTCGAGCGTGCTCTGGTTCGAGGCGCTCTTCACCCCGAAGGCGACCGGCATCAGCCAGAACAACGGTGCAGGTCTCGCCAACGGCAGCCTCTCCGGCGAAGAGTTCATGACGCTCGTCCAGGCCGCCAACGACGAAGGCTGACCCACTCTCGGGGCGGGCATCCGCCCGCCCCGAGACCGTCCTCGTCGCATCAGGAGATCCACCATGCACAAAGTCCTCGGTGACAAGCGCGCCATCTTCGTCCTGCTCGGACCCGCGCTGCTCGTCTACTCCCTCGTCATGCTCGTCCCGATCGTGTGGTCGCTGTTCTACACGGTGCAGGACGGCAACCCCATCACGGGCTTCACCTTCAACGGGTTCGACAACTTCACCAAGTTCTTCCAGGACCCCGCCGCCTGGGACGCGATCTTCTTCACCCTGAAGTACGCGCTCATCCTCACCGCCCTGCAGGTGATCGTGGGCTATCTGCTCTCTCTGATGTACGTCTTCTGGCTGCGCAAGGGATCGGGGATCATCCGCACGATCGTGTTCTTCCCCGTGGTGCTCCCCACGGTGGCGGTCGCGCTGCTGTTCCAGCGACTGTTCGAGGCCGCGCCGACCGTCGGACCGGTGAACTCGTTCCTCGGGATCCTCGGCGGGCAGAACCTCGACTGGTTCGGCACTCCTGATGCCTCCTTCTGGGTGATCATCGCGATGGACCTCTGGCGGTCGATGGGCTTCTATGCCGTGCTGCTGTACGCCGGACTCGTCGACATCCCCGATGAGTTGATCGAGTCGGCGCGCATCGACGGGGCATCCGGCTGGAAGCTCATCCGCACGATCGTCCTGCCGCTGTCGCTGCCCGTGCTGCTGTCATCGATCATCTTCAGCATCAACGGCACGCTGAAGGTCTTCGACACGGTCGTGGCGCTGACCAACGGCGGACCCGGCAACGCGACCACGCCGCTGACCCTGTACATGTTCCGCACCTCGTTCGCCTACGGCGACTACGGGTACGGGAGCACGATCGCCCTCATGCTGACGATCCTGTGCCTGCTGTTCACGGTCTTCATCTTCCGCTCCACCCGCCGCGATCTGACGAAGGACTGAACCAGTGAGTGCGACAACCGCCATCGTCACGGGCACCCCGCTGCCCACCCGCCGCGACGTCGATCCGAACCGTCGAGGCGCCAGAGACTTCTTCCGACGGCTGCCGATCCGGCTGCTCATCGCCGTGCTGCTCATCGTCGAGGTCTATCCGATCCTGTGGATGCTGCTCGGGTCGTTCAAGACGCAGAACGAGTTCCTCAACGAGCCGTTCTGGGCTCTGCCGCAGTCGTGGGACATCGTCAACTACATCGAGGTGTTCACCACCGGCGAGTTCGGCAAGTACATCCTCAACAGCGTCGTCGCAGTGTTCCCGTCGCTGGCGATCATCCTGGTCTTCGGCACCGCAGCCGGCTTCGCGCTCGAGGTCATGGTCTGGAAGGGGCGCGGCACGGTGCTGCTGCTCTTCCTCGCGGGCATCATGGTGCCTGCGCAGATGATCCTGCTGCCGCTGTTCACGATCTACTTCCGCACGAACATGACCGGCACGCTGTGGCCGCTCATCATCACCTACGTGGCGCTGGGGATGCCGTTGACCGTGTTCATGATGGCGACCTTCTTCCGCTCGGTGCCTCGGGAGATCTTCGAGGCGTCGACACTCGACGGCGCATCCATCTTCCGTTCGTTCTTCTCGATCGGCCTCCCGCTGGTCAAGAACGCCCTGTTCACGATCGGTCTCGTGCAGTTCTTCTTCCTCTGGAACGACCTGCTCATCGCCCTGACGTTCACCAACAGCAGCGACCTGCGCACGATCCAGGTCGGACTGCTCAACTTCACCGGAGAGTACGGAGCGGTGCAGTACGGGCCGACCTTCGCCGCGATCTCGGTCAACGTGCTCGGGACGCTGCTCATCTACGTGTTCCTCAACCAGCAGGTCATGAAGGGCCTGACCGCCGGATCGGTGAAGGGCTGACATGACGAACATCATCGAGATCTGGCTGGAGAACAGGCGCGGAGGCAAGACCCTCGGCATCGGCGAAGCCGAACCGCGGATCTCCTTCGTGGCGGATGCTGCGGCAGACGCCTTCGAACTGGAGTTCGTCGCCGACGACGGAACGGTGCGCGCCGAGCGCACGACGTCGACGCAGCGCGTCGCCTGGCCGTTCGCGCCTCTCGCGCCACGCGCCGGGGGAGACCTGCGCATCCGCGCCCTCGATTCCGGCCCCTGGAGCGAACCGGTGCGGATCGAGTCCGGGCTCGGTGACGACTGGCAGGTCGACTTCGCCTCGCCCTCGGTCGTGGCCGACCGCACGGCACCGCGGCCCGCGTATCTGCTTCGGGCTGCCATCGTCGAGGGGGCACTGCCCGGCGACATCGTGCGGGCCCGGATCCACTCCACGGCGCACGGCGTGTACGAGCTCGAGGTCAACGGCGAGCGCATCGGGGACGACGTGCTCGCACCGGGGTGGACGAGCTACGGCAACCGTCTGCGCTATCAGACGCACGACGTCACCGCGGCGCTTCGCGTCGGAGAGAACGTGATCGGCGCATGGCTCGCCGACGGCTGGTACCGCGGCCACATCGGGTTCGACGGGGGCGTGTGGGACATCTACGGATCGGATGTCGCGCTGCTCGCGCAGCTCGAGGTCACCACGGCGGACGGTGTCACTCGACAGGTGGCCCTCGAGTGGCTCACGGCGCCGTCGCCGATCACCGCGGTCGGGTTGTATGAGGGCGAGAGCTTCGATGCGCGGTTGACGGAGGACGGCTGGTCCGCGCCGGGATTCGACGCCTCCAGCTGGAGTCCGGCGGCCATGTTGCCCCGAACCGATTTCCCGGCGGCGATCGAACCGCCGACCGCTCTGCCGGTGCAGGAGACCGAGACGCTGCACCCGGTCACGGTCGAGCGTCAGCCGAGCGGCCGCATCCGTCTCGACTTCGGTCAGAACATCTCGGGGGTGCTCCGTATCCGGGTGCGAGCGGATGCCGGTCACACCGTGACGCTCCACCACGCGGAGGTCATCGAGAGCGGCGAACTCGGCATCCGTCCGCTCCGGGCGGCGACATCGGTCGACAGCTACACCGCCGCGGGTTCGGGTGAGGAGATCTACACCCCTCGCTTCACGATCCACGGCTTCCAGTACGCCGAGCTCGAGAACTGGCCGGGCGAGCTCCTCGACGGAGACGTCGAGGCGGTGGTGATCCACACCGGCATGCGGCGCACCGGCTGGTTCGAGTCGTCGAACGACGGGCTCGACAGGCTGCACTCGAACGTCGTGTGGAGCATGCGCGACAACTTCGTCGATCTGCCGACCGACTGCCCGCAGCGTGACGAGCGCGTGGGGTGGACCGGCGACATCCAGGTGTTCGCGCCCACCGCGCTGCGCCTGTTCGCGGCCCACGGCACTCTCACCGGTTGGCTGCGCGACCTCGCTGTCGAGCAGGCTGATCAGGGGCATGTACCCAACTTCGTACCGTGGGTCGAGTGCGGCTTCCCGAACTTCCCGACGGCCGCGTGGGGCGATGCGGCCGTGATTGTGCCGTGGGAGATGTACCGCAACGACGGCGACATCCGGATCCTCTCCGACCAGTACCCGAGCATGCGCGCCTGGGTCGACCTGGTCGACGAGCTCACCGATCACACAGGACTCTGGAACACCGGCTTCCAGCTGGGCGACTGGCTCGACCCGACCGCACCACCGGAGGACCCCGGCAAGTCCCACACCGACAAGTACCTGGTCGCGACGGCTTATCACGTGCGCACGGCGCGCATCGTGGCCGACGCTGCTGCTCTGCTCGGCGAGGAGGCGGATGCCGCGCACTATCGCGGTGTCGCCGAACGAGCGTCCCGGGCCTTCCAGGATGAATTCCTCAGCGACAGCGGCCGCGTGGTCAGCGACACTCCGACCTCGATCGCCGTCGCGCTGGTGTTCGAGCTCTTCGAGAACGAGGAGCAGGTGCGGCGGGCCGGTTCGCGGCTGCAGGAGCTCGTCGGAGCGGGCGGCTTCCACATCTCGACCGGTTTCGTCGGCACCCCGATCATCTGCGATGCGCTGGTGCGCGCCGGGAGCATGGACTACGCCTATCACCTGCTGCTGCAGGACGAGCTGCCGTCTTGGCTATATCCGGTCAGCATGGGCGCGACGACGATCTGGGAGCGCTGGGACAGCATGCTGCCGGACGGATCCATCAACCCCGGCGACATGACGTCGTTCAACCACTACGCGCTCGGAGCCGTCGCCGACTTCCTGCACCGGGTGGTCGCGGGGCTCGCGGCGGATGCGCCCGGGTGGGAGAGGATCCGCTTCGAGCCGCAGCCGGGCGGTCGTCTCGAGCACGCGAGTGCGCGGTACGACAGCGTTCGCGGCACGGCGTCGATCGCGTGGCGGCGTGACGGCGAGCGCCTGTCCATCGACGTCGAGGTGCCCGCGGCATCCATCGGCGTGCTCGTTCTTCCGGGATCCGCGGAGGAGATCCCCGTCGGCCCCGGGCGCCACTCGTTCACCACGACGTTCCGCGCCGTGGAGGACGACCCCGAACGGCCGTTCTTCGGCTGGCGCAGACCGGAGCCCGTTCTCGAGACCGAGGGAGCAGCATGACTCAGCAGCACATCCGGCCGGGGCAGGTGTGGCTCGACACGAAAGGCGAGCGCATCCACGCCCACGGCGGATCCGTCATCACCGTCGACGGCGTGCACTACTGGTACGGCGAGAACAAGGAGTTCTCGACGCCGGGGAGTGGGATCTGGCACTGGGGAGTGCGGTGCTACTCGTCGATCGACCTCGTGAACTGGGACGACCGGGGCGTCATCATCCCGCCGGACGAGGACGACGAGTCCTCGCCGCTGCATCCGACTCAGGGGCTCGACCGACCGCACATCATCTTCAACGCAGAGACCCGCACGTACGTGTGCTGGGTCAAGGTCATGACGAAGGGATCGGTGCAGCGCTCGACGGTGCTCACCAGTGACAGCATCCTCGGTCCGTACGAGATCCAGCGCACCTGGCTGCGTCCGCTCGACATGAGCGCCGGGGATTTCGATCTGGTCGTCGATCCGCACGACGGCAAGGGGTACTACTACTTCGAACGGGTGCATTCCGAGATGATCTGCGCCGACCTCACCAGCGACTACACCGATGTCACCGGGTACTACTCGACCCACTTCCCGCAGCCGCAGCCGCCGTACGTGCGCGAGGCTCCGGCGCACTTCCGGCGCGGCGGACTGCACTACCTGCTGACCTCCGGCACCACCGGGTACTACCCGAACCCGTCCGAGTCGGCGGTGGCGCGCACCTATCACGGTCCGTTCGAGGTGCTCGGCGACCTGCATCCGGGCGACGAGTCGCGCACCTCGTTCCACTCCCAGATCTCATCGGTGTTCCGGCATCCGGGCAAGAAGGACCTCTTCATCGCCGTCGCCGACCGGTGGCTGCCGCGGTATCTCGAGCACGGCGACCGCGCGCGACAGGCGTTCATCGAGCATTTCGCACCGGGGAAGGACGGCGACGAGCCGATGGAGGAATTCGCCTACGTCGACACCTCGATCGCCGACTACGTCTGGCTGCCGATCCGATTCGAGGGCGACCGGCCGATCATCGACTGGCGCGACGAGTGGTCTCCCGACGAGTACGAGGACGCCTGAGCGATCAGTCGAGCAGGCTCGTGATGGCAGGGTCTCGGCGGGCGACCTCAGCGGCCGTGCCGACGATGACGTGACGCATCGCGGCCACCGCGACGGCTGGCGTGACGTCTGCACGGTGGGCCAGGCTCACTGTGCGCCTCATCATCGGGTGCGAGATCCTGACCGACCGCAGCGCCGGCTGATCGAGCAGCACCATCGCCGGGACCACGGCCACGCCGACGCCTCGTTCGACGAAGCGGAGCAGCGCGTCCATCTCGGCCCCCTCGAGGACGAAGTTCGGGGTCAGCCCTGCCGAGCGGAAGGCCGCATCTGTCGTCGCCCGCAGCTCATAGGTCTCGTCGAGCGCGATCAGCGGCAGGGTGGCGAGGTGGGCGAGGCTCATCACCGTGGAGGTCGAGACGGGAGGCTCGGATGCCGCGGACACGACCACCAGCTCTTCGGTCAGCAGCGGCATGCGCGTCAGGCTGAAGCCCGACGGCGGCGGACCCTCCGACTCCGTGATGAGAGCGATGTCGACGGCACCCACGGCCAGCTGATCGACGAGCAGCCTCGACCCGCTCTCGGTGAGGTGCAGGTCGACGCCCGGGTGGGCGGCGTGGAAGGTGCTGATCGCCTCGGCGACGAGGCTGATGCAGAGGGTGGGCGGTGCGCCGAGTCGCACGCGGCCACGGCGGAGTCCGGCGAGTTCGGCCATCTCCTCGCGGATCGCGTCGGACTCGGCGAGCATGCGCTGAGCGCGGGGGAGCAGGGCCTCTCCGGCGGCGGTGAGTCCGATGTGCCCGCGCGCCCGGTGGAAGAGCTCGGCGCCGAGCTCGCGTTCGAGTGTCGAGATCTGTCGGCTCAGCGACGGCTGCGCGAGGTGCAGGTGCTCGGAGGCGCGGGTGAAATGGCCGAGGCGGGCGACCTCGACGAACCCGCGGAGCTGCTCGAGGTTCATGTTTTCAGTGTATCGATACCAGTAGAACAATGCATTGGAGTTATCGGGACACCGTACTTAGCGTGGAAGGCATGAGCACTCGCGAACGTCAGATCTCCACCACGGTCCTGGTCATCGGCACCGGCGGCTCCGGGCTGCGGGCGGCGATCGAGGTCGCCGAGCACGGCATCGACGTCCTCGCCGTCGGCAAGCGCCCGCGCCAGGACGCGCACACCTCGCTCGCCGCCGGCGGCATCAACGCCGCGCTGGGCACGATGGACGAGGCCGACAGCTGGCAGCAGCACGCCGCCGACACGATCAAGGAGAGCTACCTGCTCGCCAACCCGCACACGGTCGAGATCGTGACGCAGGGGGCCGAGCGCGGCATCCGGGATCTCGAGCGCTGGGGCATGGACTTCGCCCGCGAGGACGACGGCCGCATTTCGCAACGGTTCTTCGGGGCGCACACCTTCCGTCGCACGGCCTTCGCCGGCGACTACACGGGTCTCGAGATCCAGCGCACCCTCGTCGCGAAGGCCGAACAGCTCGAGGTGCCGATCCTCGACCACGTCTACATCACGCGTCTGCTCGTGCGCGACAACGTCGTCTTCGGCGCCTACGGCTTCGACCAGTCGGACGGCACGCGCTACCTCATCCACGCGGATGCCGTGATCCTCGCCGCGGGCGGGCACAACCGCATCTGGCGCCGCACCTCGTCACGACGGGACGAGAACACCGGAGACTCGTTCCGGCTCGCGGTCGATGCGGGCGCCCGCCTGCGGGACCCGGAGCTCGTGCAGTTCCACCCGTCCGGGATCATCGAGCCCGAGAACGCCGCCGGGACCCTGATCTCGGAGGCGGCCCGCGGCGAGGGCGGGATCCTGCGCAACGCCCTCGGTGAGCGCTTCATGTCGAAGTACGATCCGGAGCGCATGGAACTCTCGACACGCGACCGTGTCGCGCTCGCCGCGTACACCGAGATCGCCGAAGGACGGGGCACCGAGAACGGCGGCGTCTGGCTCGACGTCTCCCATCTGCCGCGCGAGACGATCATGACCCGTCTGCCCCGCGTCTACCAGACGATGATGGAGTTGCAGATGCTCGACATCACGATCGATCCGATCGAGATCGCGCCCACCGCGCACTACTCGATGGGTGGCGTGTGGGTGCGTCCCGACGACCACCAGACCGACGTCGACGGGCTCTACGCGATCGGCGAGGCATCGAGCGGCCTGCACGGAGCCAACCGCCTCGGCGGCAATTCGCTCATCGAGCTGCTCGTCTACGGGCGCATCGTCGGGCAGGCGGCCATGGCGCATGCCGCGGGGCTCGACGCTCAGCGCCGCTCGGCGGACGCGGTCGCCCAGGCCCGCGCCGAGATCGACGACCTTCTCACGGCCGACGGTCGCGAGAATGTGCGAGCCCTGCAGCGCGCGATCCGCAACACCATGACCCAGCACGCCGGTGTCGTGCGGTCGGAGGACGGACTCCGTGCCGGCCTCGCCGAACTCGACATGATCGAGGGGCGGATGGAGGACATCGGCATCCACCCGGACATCGCCGGATTCCAGGATCTCGCGCATGCCTTCGACCTCAAGGCATCGGCGCTCGCCGCGCGAGCCACTCTCGAGGCTGCGCTGGAGCGTCGGGAGACGCGCGGATGTCACAACCGCAGCGACTACCCCGACACCGACCCGACGCTGCAGGTCAACCTCGTCTGGTCGCCGACCGGCGGAGTCACGCGCGAGTCGATCCCGGAGATCCCCGCCGAGATCGCCGAGCTCATGCGCGAGGTCGACACCGAGGGCAAGCTCGTCGAATAGCCGCATCCGAACTCGCTCCCGTCGCAGGGTGCATCGCGACGGGAGCGGTGGGGTGGTCGAGCGAGGTAGGAGTCGCTCAGTCGCCCTCGTCGGTCTCCGGACCGTCGATGACCCCGATCCCGACCGCCTCATGGTCGGGCTCGGGGTCGTTTCGCGACGGAGCCTTGGGCTCTTCCGAGGGCTCCTTCTCGGTGCTCGGCTCTTCGAGTTCGTCGTTGCTCGGAACCTCCGGCGGATCCGCGTCTTCGGGGGACTCCGCCTCCGCCGGCTTCTCGGCGGTGTTCGCCGGATCCTTGAACTCGCCGGCATCGCCGGACGAGGGCGTGGGAGTGGGGGTCTGGGCCTCGGGGTCGAGGCCGGAGGTCGGGTCCTGCTCGGGCGTGCTGTTCGTCATGATCGTCCCTTTCGCATCGAGTGCACCCCCAGCATCCGTCAGCGGCTGCGAGGCGAGAAGGGCCTTGACGACAGCCTCCGGAGCGTCCGTCTTCCTGCGCACGACGTAGGCTGAGGAGGTGACAGCGTACGTCTCGGCCTTCGATCTCTTCTCCATCGGAGTGGGTCCCTCGAGCTCCCACACGGTCGGGCCGATGCGGGCGGCCCTCGCGTTCGCTCAGCGCCTGCGCTCGTCCGGAGCTCTCGATCGCGTCGCCCGCATCGCATGCACGCTGTACGGCTCTCTCGGCGCCACCGGAATCGGTCACGGCACGCCGGATGCGGTCGTCGCGGGCCTTCGCGGGCTGTCGCCGGAGGGCTGCGACCCGGCCGACGTGCGCGCCGCCTGGACCGACCTTCGCGACGGCGCCACGGTGCGCGTCGACGGGGTCCATGAGATCCCGTTCTCGAAGGCCGACATCGTCTTCGAGCCGCGAACCCGGCTGCCCGGTCATCCGAACGCGATGACCATCACCGCCCGGGACGATGCCGGCGGTGTCGTCGCCGAAGAGACCTATTACTCCGTCGGCGGCGGGTTCATCCGCCGGGACGGCGAGGAGGCGAAGCTCGCCTCGGCCCCACTGCCCTACTCGTATGCCGACGCCGCGTCGCTGCTCGCACTGTGCGACGAGCACGGACTGTCGATCGCCGAGATCGCGCGACTCAACGAGACCGCTGAGCGCTCGGAAGAAGAGGTCGCCGCCGGACTCGATGCGATCTGGGACGCCATGGCTGCGTGCGTCGAGAACGGACTGCACTCGGACGGCGTCCTGCCGGGGATGCTCAAGGTCAAGAGGCGGGCGAGCATGATCCGGGCGCAGCTCGAGGAGGCGGAGGCCGACGGTCATCGCGAGCTGCCGGGAGAGTGGCTCGGTGCCTTCGCGCTCGCGGTCAACGAAGAGAACGCGGCGGGCGGTCGCGTCGTCACGGCGCCGACCAACGGCGCGGCCGGCATCCTCCCCGCCGTCGCGATGTACTGGTGGCGGTTCCTGGCGGATTCGGGCCTCGGTGCGGGCAATGCCGTGACGCCGTACGGAGAAC
The DNA here is from genome assembly GCF_034045055.1 of Microbacterium sp. CFBP9023. Taxonomy (NCBI): domain Bacteria; kingdom Bacillati; phylum Actinomycetota; class Actinomycetes; order Micrococcales; family Microbacteriaceae; genus Microbacterium; species Microbacterium sp. CFBP9023. Next base: position 114,299 of record NZ_JAXCWI010000003.1, read on the forward strand.
TCGTCGGCAGTGCGCTGCTCGGCTTCGACGGCACGCGGGCGATGGAGGCGGCGCAGGCCGAGGACGACGACGCCGTCGCCGACGCGAACCGCCGCCGTGGCATCCGTCGGTTCCTCCTCACGGCCACGGCACTGGGCTCGCTGTTCAAGGCCAACGCCTCGATCTCGGGGGCCGAGGGCGGCTGCCAGGCCGAGGTCGGCTCGGCCTGCGCGATGGCTGCCGGAGGGCTCACCGCCGTGATGGGCGGCACCAACCGGCAGATCGAGAACGCCGCCGAGATCGCGATGGAGCACCACCTCGGGCTCACCTGCGACCCGATCGGCGGCCTCGTGCAGATTCCGTGCATCGAGCGCAATGCGATCGCCGCGTCGACGGCGGTGACGGCCGCCCGTCTGGCGCTGCGCGGCGACGGCAGCCACTATGTCTCCCTCGACGCGGTGGTCGAGACGATGCGCCAGACCGGAATCGACATGTCGACCAAGTACAAGGAGACCAGCGAGGGTGGTCTCGCGGTCAACGTCATCGAGTGCTGAGTCATTCCGAGCGCGTCGGCGGCTGCGGATAGCCTCCTCTGAGGAGGCGCGCATGGAATCGATCTGGACCCCGGGCAGTCGCAGGCGGCGGGAGCAGCCCATCGTCGCCGTGCGCGCGAATGGTGACGCGCCGGATTCCGGCCGCATGTGGCCGACCACCATTCCCGCCGTCGCCCAGGTGCTCGAGAAAGGCATCGATCTCGCTCCCGGGGTGACCTTCCTCGTCGGCGAGAACGGCAGCGGCAAGTCGACGATCGTCGAGGGCATCGCCGTCGCCTACGGGCTCTCGCCCGAGGGAGGGTCCCGCCAGGCGATGCACAGCACGCGCCCCAGCGAGTCGCCGCTGTCGGAGTGGCTGCAGCTGCAGCGCGGAGTCGGAGCCAACCGCTGGGGATTCTTCCTGCGAGCCGAGACCATGCACTCGTTCTACACCTACCTCGAAGAGAATCCCTCCGCGAGGGGCGACGTGGCGTTCCACGAGATGAGCCACGGCGAGTCCTTCCTCGCTCTGCTCGACAGTCGATTCGATGAACCCGGCTTCTACTGTCTCGACGAGCCAGAGGCAGCGCTCTCGTTCCAGTCCACCCTCGCCCTGATCGCGGTGCTGCAGCGCATCGTCGACGACGGAGGTCAGGTGCTGTGCGCGACGCACTCGCCGGTGCTCGCCGCGCTGCCGGGAGCTCGCATCCTCGAAGTGGGGGAGTGGGGCATCCGTCCCGCCGAGTGGAACGACCTCGAGCTGGTGAACCACTGGCGGTCGTTCCTGCAGGACCCGCCGCGGTACCTGCGGCATCTGCTCGACTGAGGGGAGCGCGCAGATCTGGTCGTAGGCTGGCGCCATGACCGAGCAGCGTGCGCCCAAGAAGCGCGGGCGTCCGCGTGGCGTGTCCGATGCGCGCGAACGCATCATCGCCGCCGCAGTCGACGAGTTCGGCGAGCACGGATACGACGGCACGACGGTGCGCTCGATCGCGGCTCGTGCCGACGTCGACTCGGCGCTCGTGCACCACTACTTCGGCACGAAGGCAGACCTCTTCGCTGAGGCGGTCGGCATTCCGCTGCGCCCCGACATCGACGTGCCGGCCATCGTCGCGGGTCCGCGTGACGCCGTCGGCGAGCGTCTCGTGCGGTACGTGCTCGAGGCCTTCGAGCAGCCCGACATCCGTCGCCGCGGCGTCATGCTCATTCGGACGGCGATCGGCAGCCGGCTCACCACGCCCCTTCTCGCGGGGTTCCTCTCTCGCGAACTCATCGGCCGGATCGCGAAGACGCTCGGCGTCGCGGATGCCGAGCTGCGTGCCACACTCGTCGCCTCGCAGATCGCCGGCCTGCTGCTCACGCGCTACGTGCTGCGGCTCGCGCCGATCGCCTCGGCATCCGTCGATGACATCGTCTCGCGGGTCGGACCGACCGTGCAGCGCTACCTCTTCGAATAGCGCGGGCCACGCGCCGCACTGCCGCCTGCATCGCGCCTCGGTTTCGGGCACGAGTGCCCGTTGACCCCGCGACTCGCGCGGCGGATAATTCATCACATGATGAATAAAGCGGCGGTCGAGATCTCGGGGCTGCGAGTGCGACGGGGAAGGACGCAGGTCTTCGACGGTGTCGACCTGGTGATCCCCCGGGGCGAGATCACCGGCTTGCTGGGTCCCTCGGGATGCGGCAAGACCACGCTGATGCGCTCGATCGTGGGTGTGCAGCGGATCACCGCCGGAATGGTGACGGTGCTGGGAGAACCGGGCGGATCGCCGCGGCTGCGGCATCGGGTGGCGTACGGAACACAGGGTGCCGCCGTGTACGGCGATCTCACCGTCCGGCAGAACCTCTCGTACTTCGCGGCGGTGCTGAAAGCACCGAAGGGCGACGTCGACCGGGTGCTCGACGAGGTCGGGCTTCGGGCGCAGGCCGCCCAGCTCGTCGACTCGCTCAGCGGTGGCCAGGCGACGCGCATCTCGCTGGGGATGGCACTGATCGGATCCCCCGAGCTCATCGTCCTCGACGAACCCACGGTCGGCCTCGACCCCGTGCTGCGCGCCGAACTGTGGGACCTGTTCCGCGGCCTCGCCGCGCGCGGCGTCACCATGATCGTCTCGAGTCACGTGATGGACGAGGCGCTGCGATGCGATCGGCTCGTGCTGATGCGGAGCGGGCGGATCATCGCCGACACGGACCCAGCCGGACTCCTCGCCGACACGGGCACGACGGAGCCCGAGGCGGCGTTCCTCGCCCTGATCGAGCGGGACAGCAGAGCGACCGGGGGTCCAGCGGCGGGCAGCACCCGGCGCGCACGGCGGGAGGCCTCGGAATGAACGGCGGTCGGATGCTCGCCACCGCCGCCCGGGTGCTCGGACAGCTGCGGCACGATCCTCGCTCGATCGCGCTGATGCTGATCGCCCCGAGCCTGCTGGTCGGACTCTTCGCGTGGCTCTTCAGCGATCAGGACGGCGTGTTCGATCAGTTCGGGGGAGCGATCCTCGCGCTGTTCCCATTCATCGTGATGTTCCTGATCACCTCGATCACCACCCTGCGGGAGCGACGCTCCGGCACCCTCGAACGTCTGATGACCACTCCGCTCGGCAAGGCCGACTTCATTCTCGGCTATGCCCTGGCGTTCGGGCTGATGGCGCTGCTGCAGGCGATCATCACCGTGTCGTTCGCGGTCGGCGTCTGCGGGCTCGACGTCGAGGGTGAGCTCTGGCAGCTCGGACTCGTCGCCGTCGTCGACGCTCTCCTGGGCACCGCCCTTGGGCTCCTCGCGAGCGCCTTCGCGCAGACCGAGTTCCAGGCGGTGCAGTTCATGCCGCTGCTCGTCTTCCCGCAGATCATCCTCGGCGGGCTCTTCATGCCGCGCGATCAGATGCCCGACGTGCTGTACGCCATCTCGGACTGGCTGCCGCTGAGCTATGCGATCGACACGATCAACGCCGTCACGGCCGGCGACGAGGGGTGGGACGTGTACGGACCCCTGCTGGTCGTCGTCGCCTTCGGAGTCGGAGCGCTCGTCCTCGCATCGCTGACCCTGCGACGTCGCACCGCGTGAGGCAGGGTCAGCGCGCGGCGCGGTTCTTGGTGTGCTTCGTGGGCACGGCCGCCCACGGATCCTCCGGCCAGGGATGCCTCGGGTAGCGCCCTCGCATCTCCGCGCGAACCTGGGCGTAGGGGCCCGACCAGAACGAGGCGAGGTCGTCGGTGACCGCGAGAGGGCGCCCCGCGGGCGACAGCAGATGGAACAGCACCGGCACGCGTCCGTCGACCAGTCGAGGGGTCTCGGCCCAGCCGAAGCACTCCTGCAGCTTCACAGCGACGACCGGGGGTGCCGAGGTGTCGTCCGGGTCGGGGTAGGCGATGCGGATACGGGATCCGCTCGGCACCGCGAGGCGCTCGGGTGCGAGCTCGTCGAGGCGCGCCGCCTCGGGCCACGGCAGCAGTCGACGCAGAGCCGAGGACAGATCCACTCGCGCTGCGGGGGTGCCGCCCGCCAGGGTGTCGAGCTCGGGAGCGAGCCAGTCGTCGAGAGTGCCGAGCAGCCCGGAATCCGACACGTCGGGCCACGGGCCGCCGAGCTCTCGCCGCAGCAGGGCCAATCGGCGTCGGAACGCGGTCGCGGCATCCGACCAGGCGAACATGCCGAGCCCGTCGCGCAGGACCGCGCGGCGCACGGCATCCCGCCCCTCTCGAGCAGAGGGGCGCACGGGCGAGGACGAACGCAGGATCGCACCGACGCGGCGCTCACGGCGCGCCTGCACGCGACCTCCCGTGAACTCCGCCTCGACTCGGTCGGTCAGCAGGTGGCTCGCAGCGCGTTCCATCTGGGCTTCCGTGAGCACAGCCGCGGATCGGATGATCGCGCCTGACCCTGCCGCCACTCGCGCCGTGGCCCGCGCGACGTCGGCGACCGCGAGCCACTCGACTGCGGCGAGCGGGCCGGTGACTCCGGCACGGGTTCCGGACGCCAGGAGGAAGACCGCTCCGTCGGCGGTGCGCTCGACACGATGCGCGATCCGGTCGGGGAATGCGAGTGCGATCACGAGTCCGACGCCGTCGAGATCCGATCGCACGTCTCTCGCCGGAGCGACCATGCGCTCGAGGCGGTTCGCGTCCTCACGCCAGCGGCGAGCGTCCGGTGTCCGTCCGCCGCGCAGGGTGATGAGCGCCGGTGCGACGTCGGCCTCGGCGATGCGCAGGTCGCCGCCGAGCACGGCGACGACCTCTGCGGCGAGACGGCTGCCGACGACCGGGCCGCCGTCACGGAGAGCGCGGGCGAGCCGGGGGTCGGCGGGGATCCGGGCGAGAGCTCGACCCTCGGCCGTGGCGCGGCCCTCGTCGTCGATCGCGCCGAGACCGCGCAGCACCGAGACGGCATCGGCCAGGTTGTCTGGGGGCGGCGGGTCGATCATGCGCAGGCCTTCTGCCCCCGGGGCACCCCAGCAGGCGAGCAGCAGGGCGGCATCCGCGAGGTCGGTCACCGCGATCTCGGGTGCCGGGCGGGCCGGGGAGGCCGCATAGGTGCGCTCGTCGACGCAGCGGATGACGACGCCCGGTCCCTGGCGCGTGGCGCGACCGGCGCGTTGCACGCATGACGAGCGCGACGCGGCAGTCGTGACCAGACCCGTCATGCCGCGCGCGGCATCACGCTGCGGATGCCGCGACAGACAGCTGTCGACGACGAGGCGCACTCCGGGCACGGTGAGCGACGACTCCGCGAGCGAAGTCGTCACGATGATGCGCGGAGGCTCGTCCGGTCGACGGCCGCGGATCACGGCATCCTGCTCCGCCGCGGGGATCTGACCGTGCAGCTCTCGCACGTCGAACGCCGCGCTCGCATCGCGGATGCGGCGGGCGATCTCCGACACCTCCCGCGCGCCCGGGGCGAACACCAGCACATCGGCCCGAGGGTTCTCGCGGACCAGCTCGAGTGCGGCCGCTGTCGTCGTGCGTGCGACGTGGTCGAGGAAGCCCCAGGTGACACCACGCTCATCGAGGCGCGGCGTCGAGCTGGGAGCCCAGCGCTCGGTGAGAGGGAACGCCGGCACAGCGTGGTCGACGATCGCTGCGGGCAGGTCGTCGGTGCCGAGGACGGAGGCGATGCGCGCAGCATCCAGCGTCGCCGACATGGCGACGACCACGAGGTCGTCGCGCAGCTCGCGGACCTCCGAGAGCAGGCCGATCAGCAGGTCGGTCTCGAGTGCGCGCTCGTGCACCTCGTCGAGGATGACGGCATCCACACCGTCGAGGCCGGGGTCGTCGATCATGCGACGCAGCAGCACTCCGGCGGTGACGAACTCGATGCGGGTCGCCGCACCTGCCGAGCGCTCGCCGCGCACGGTGAAGCCCACGCGGGTGCCGAGCGCCGAGCCGTCGAGATGAGCGAGGCGGCGGGCTGCGGCGCGAGCCGCGACGCGGCGAGGCTGGGTGACGATCACGCGCCCGGACGACCGTGACGCCAGCAGCGGCGGCACGAGAGTGGTCTTGCCCGTGCCGGGCGGGGCGCTCACGACCACTGATCCGCTCCCGTCGAGCGCGGCCCCGAGTTCGTCCAGCGCGGCCGCGAACGAGAGCCCGGCGCCGATGGCGGCGAGGTCGAAGGCGTCGGCGGTCATTCCCTCAGTCTGCCTGGTCTTCGGAGTCATCGAGCACGGGTGGCGGAGACGACGGATGCCGCGACCGAATCGGCCGCGGCATCCGCTGTGCGCTGTGTGCTGACTACTCCGCTGCGGGAGCCGGAGGTGCCGGCGGCGGCGGGGTGGTCGGCGCAGACTGGCGGGTCGGCGTCGACGGTGCGGATGCCGCAGCCACGCCTTCGCCGATCCCGCGACCCACGGCCTGGCCCTGGATGATCGACGCGAGGTCGAGGCCCGTCGCCGCGCTGACGCTGTCGAACACCGACTTGAGTGCCTTCGCGCTGTCGGCGCCGACGACGCTCGACGCGCCGTCCTCGCCGGAGCCGCCGATGATCGAGACGCTGCCGATCGCGGCGTAGCCCTTCGAGAACTCGGCCATGATCGACGGCAGGGTGTCGAGCACCCGCTGCGACAGGAACGCGTCCTGGTTCGAGGCGATGGCCTTCGCCTCTGCCTCGACGGCGGCGGCTCGCGCCTCACCCTCGGCGCGGATGGCGTCTGCTTCGGCGTTCGCACGCAGTCGGCGGGCCTCGGACTCGGCCTCGGCCTGCGCACGCAGTGCGTCGGCCTCACCGGTGGCTCGGGCGATCGCGGCTGCGGCCTCACCGTCGGCCTTGGCCTTGTCGGCCTGCGCCTGCTGCTCGGCGATGCGGGTGCGGGCCTCGGCCTGCTTCACCTGCTCGATCGCGCCCGCCTCCGCCGCACGCTCACGCGTGTAGAGCTCGGCCTGTGCCCGGGTCTCTGCCTCATAGCGCTGTGCGTCGGCGACGCGCTTGACGTCGGCGTCGAGCTGGGCCTGGCGGTTCTCCGCCTGCTGCTGCAGCACGGCCTGCTGAGCCTGCTCGCGGGCGAGGTTCTCGGCCTGCTCGGCCTCGGCGCGAGCCCGACCGATGCCGGCGTTGGCGTTGGCGGTGTTCGTGTCGAGAGCCGTCTGCTCGACCAGGTTGGCTTCCTGGTTGGCGATGTTCTTCTGGTTGATCGCGCGGTCGGCGTTGGTCTGCGAGATCTCGGCAGACTGACGCTTCGCCTGGATCTCGGGAGCACCGAGCGACTGGATGTAGCCGACCTTGTCGGTGATGCCCTTGATCTGGAACGAGTCGAGGATCAGACCCTGCTCGGCGAGCTCCTGCGAGACGTCGGCGGCGATCTGGTCGGAGAATTTCTTGCGCTCGCGCATGAGCTCGACGACAGACAGCGTCGCGACGATTCCACGGAGCGCACCTTCGAGCTGCTCAGTGGTGAACTGCTCGATCGCCTTGTCCTGCGAGGCGAAACGCTCGGCGGCGCGGCGCACGAGGATGGGGTCGGAGCCGATCTTCACGATGGCGACGCCGTCGACGTTGAGGGTGACGCTGTCGAGCGACTGGGCCTCGGCGTTGAGCGACACCTGACGCGAGCGCAGCGAGATGATCTCGTGGCGCTGGGTGATCGGGTTGACGAGGGACTTGCCGTTCACGATGACCGTGACGGGCGACTCCGACATCTCGTCTCTGGTCGTGCCGTCGGCCGAGATGACGGCCCGCTGCACCTTCTGCTTGCGCCCCGAGATGACGAGCGCCTCATCGGCGCGAGCCACCTTGATCCAGCTGCGTGCGAACAGCAGCAGGATGAGCAGGACGACGATAGCGATGGCTATGCCGATCCCGACGATGATCAGGATGCCGACGATTCCGGCGATCTCCATGGATGACCTCCCTGGTTCCCCCCGAGGGGGCGGTCGTGGATGCCGGCGCGGCCGCGCGGGCGTTCACGCTCCACCCTGCCAGAAAAGAGGGGAGGGTGTCGGGGCGGGATGCCGCCGGATCTCGGCGATGCGGAGGAGATCTGCGATACGGAGGAGACTCAGCGCCGCGACATCCTCCGTACGGCGGAAACCCTCCGTATGCGCCGAGCTCGTTCGGTCAGCGACCGCGGATTGCGAGCGTGCGTCGGGGTCAGCGACCGCGGAGCTTCTCCGCCAGATCGCGGAGCGTCTTCAGCTCGGCGTCGTCGAGGCGCGACATCCGCTCGGCGATCGACCGGCCATGCACCGTGGCGACGCTGCGGAACTGGCGCACACCGGCATCCGTGGCCCTGATCAGCGCACCGCGCCCGTCGTCGGGGTCGGGGCACTTCGAGACGAGTCCGCGGGCGACCATGCGGTCGACGAGGCGCGAGACGCTCGGCTGGCTGATCAGCATGTTCGCCGTGACGTCGCGCAGGCGGGCCGACATGCCGGGGGAGCGGGTCACAGTGAGCAGCACGTCATACTCCGCCTGCCCGAGATCGGTGTCATCGAAGTCGGTGTTCATCTCCGTGAACAGCTCGTGCTGTGCACGGAACAGGCTCTCCCAGGCCTCGAGGGCGAGCTTGCGATCGGTCATGGAGAACAGCGTACTGGCAACAGTAAAGGGCCGGTCGGAGAGGCTCCCGACCGGCCCTTGTCCCTTGCACCAAGAGTGTCCTGCAATCACATGCGGTGTATGCCACAGCAAACATTCACCGTGCGATCACTCTATAACGGCGAGGTAACGAATGCAACGGTTTGGTCACGGAAATCTCGAGGGCCTGGGAAGCGATCCGGCTGAGGGCAGGCGAAGATGGTGATGTCTCCTGAACAGGGGACGACGCGCTCGCCGCCGACAGCCTTCCCATTCGCTCTCATGCGCACCCCGACACCGGAGACACACGATGAACCCCGAGATCATCACCTTCCTCATACTCGGTGCGGCCGTGATCGCGTTCGTGTCGAACCGCATCCCGATGGTCATCGTCGCGATGGCGGTGCCCATCGCTCTGTGGGCGACGGGAGTGCTCTCGCTCGGCGACGCCTTCGCCGGGTTCGGCGATCCCATCGTCCTGTTCATCGTCGCTCTGTTCATCGTCAGTGAGGCGCTGGATGCCACGGGCGTCACGTCGTGGGTGGGACGGCAGCTCATGCGCCGCGCCGGCAAGAGCCGTTCGCGCCTGCTGCTCATCGTGTGTCTGCTGGCCGCCGTGCTGTCGGCGGTGATCAGCATCAACGGTGCCGTGGCTGCCCTCCTTCCGATCGTGGTGCTCGTCGCGGTACGGGCAGGCATCGCGCCGTCGCGCATGCTCCTCCCGCTCGCATTCGCCGCCGGCGCGGGGTCGCTCCTCACGCTCACCGGAACGCCGGTCAACATCCTCGTGTCCGAGGCGGCTGCGGAGGCCGGTGGGCGTGCGTTCGGGTATTTCGAGTTCGCGATCGTCGGCATCCCGATGGTCGTCCTGACGGTCGTGCTCGTGCTCGCGCTCGGAGACAGGCTCCTGCCCGAGCGCGTTCCGGACCGTCTCGAGGAGCCCGCCGACCCGAGTCACGATGCACGCGCCTGGCGCGAGACGTATGACGTCGCGCTCGATACGGGCAGCCTCTTCACGGTCGGCGAGGGCGTCGCGGAGGTGCTCATCGGGCCGAGGTCGAGCCTGATCGGCCGGGTCGTCTCGCCCGGGATGACGACGCGACAGGAGGACCTGGTGATCCTCGCGCTCCGGCACGGCAGCCGTCCGGGCGATGTGGGCGGAAGGGCGACCGGCGCGGTCACGCTGCAGGCGGGTGACTCCGTGCTCGTCCAGGGGCCGTGGGAGGCACTGCACCGCTATACGAGCTCACCCGATGTGATTCCGGTCAGCTCGCCCCAGCAGATGCAGCGGACAGTGCCGCTCGGCCGGGGTGCGCGGCGCGCGCTGGTGATCCTCGGAGCGATGGTCGTGCTCCTCGCCACGGGTGTCGTCCCGCCCGTCATCGCTGGCCTTCTCGCGGCCGGTGCCCTCATCGTCACGCGGGTGCTCACCGTGACGCAGACGTTCTCGGCGATCTCGTGGCCCACTGTCACGCTCATCGCCGGGATGATCCCGCTGTCATCGGCGTTCGTCTCCACCGGCGCCGCCGATCTCGTCGGCGACGCGGTTCTCCAGCTGGTCGGCTACACCTCGCCCCATCTCGCTCTGCTCACCATCTGCGTCGCGTCGGTGATCCTCGGGCAGTTCATCTCGAACGTGGCGACCGTGCTCGTCATCGCGCCGATCGCGGTGTCGGTCGCATCGAGCATGGGCGTCAGCGTGCAGCCGTTCATGATGGCGCTCACGGTCGTCGGAGCGGCTGCGTTCCTGACGCCGATCGCGACACCCGTCAACCTCATGGTCATGCAGCCCGCCGGCTACCGATTCGGTGACTACTGGCGTCTCGGTCTCCCACTCGTCGCGATCTACGTCGCCGTCGCGGTGCTCTACGTCCCGCTCATCTGGCCGTTCTGACTCCCGATCACGCGGCATCACCGCACGAGGTGCGCGAGTTCCGGCCGACCGCCCAGCCGTGCCACGGTCGACGAGGCAGCCCGTGCAGCGAGATCCGCGACGCGATCCATCGACCACCCGTTCGCGATACCCCGCACGAGTCCCACGAAGAATGCGTCGCCGCCTCCCGTGCGGTCCACCACGGTTTCGTCGTCGTCATGTGCGCGGTAGGCGCTGCCGTCCTCCCAGACGACGAGGTCGCCTTCGCCTGCCACCTCCACGGCCGCTATGCGGGGTCCGCGAGCGAGCAGCCACCGGCACGCCTCGTGAGCCGAGTCCAGGTTCGACACGGCGATCCCCGTCAGTCCTTCGGCTTCCGTGGCGTCGGCACGCACGACGTCCGCTCCGCCGAGCAGTTCGTCGCGAACCTCCGGCTCGGGCGCTCCGTCGAGCGCCACCGTCGCGTCCGCTCGTCGCGCGATCATCAGAGCGGCCGACAGTGCATCGCCCGGTTGCTGAGACTGCAGACAGATCGTGCCTGCACGGCTGACCGCGCTCGCCGATGCCTCGACATCCGCGACGGTCAACAGCGACGTCGGCGGGACGTGCTCGAGCAGCATGCGCCGCGATGCCGGATCGACGACGTCCACCAGCACGGCCGAGCCCCCGCGCCGCACCACCCCGCAGACATCGATTGCGTCGTGCAACAGGGCGGTGACGAGCCGCTCTCCGATGTCGTCCTCTCCGACCACGCCGACGATCGCGACCGAACCCCCGAGCTGACGAAGGCCTACGGCCTGGTTCGCGCCTTTGCCGCCGAGGAGCCGTCGCAGCTCCGACACGCTGACGGGCTCATCCGGCTCGGGGAGCGCATCTCCCCTGAGGACCAGATCCTGGGCGATCTGGCCGAACACCGCGAAGCGGTCTCTTCTCTCCGACATGGGTGCGCCGCCCTTCGACCATCGTGACAGCACGAGGCTAAGCGTCGACGACGCCCACCGAGAGGGCATTGCGCGAGCGGGGCGCCGCTGTTAGCCGCGATGTCGAGCGAGATGCTGCCGGTCATCACCCATGCGCGTGGTTCGCTCCGGGCTGGGGGATGCGCAGCACCACGTTTCCCCGCTTGCGGCCGGTGTCGACGTGGCGGTGCGCCTCGACGATGTCGGCCAGATCGAACGTCCTGTCGATGACGGCCCGGAAGCGACCGGAATCCGCGAGGCTCACGAGGTGGGCGAGGTCCTCCGCGCCCGGCGTGCCGACGTTCCAGGTGACGAGCTTTCCCGACCGGCGAGTGTGCCCGCGGCTCGTCAGCATCGACCGCAGATCGCTGATGACGAGCAGCAGCGCACCGCCGGGGTTGATGAGTGTCTCCACCCGGCTGAAAGGGGCATTGCCGACGCAGTCGACGATCACGTCGTACGTGTCGCCCCCCGCCGCGAACTCCTCGCGGGTGTAGTCGATGACCCGATCGGCGCCGAGGGACGCGACCAGTGGGACGTTGCCGCCGCTCGTGACGGCGGTGACGTCTGCTCCGAGCTGCTTCGCGAGTTGTATCGCGGCAGTGCCGACCGCGCCGGATGCTCCGTTGACGAGCACGGAGGTGCCGGGGCCGATCGCGACCTGGGCGAAGAAGCACTGCGCGGTGATGCCGCCGAACACCAGCGTCACCGCCTCTTCGAAGCTCATCGTGTCGGGAGCTCTGGTGATCGGGCCGTCGGCAGACAGGCGCACGTACTCGGCATGACCGCCGAACGCTCCGCCGGTCGAGGCGATCACCCTGTCGCCGGGTGCGAAGGCGGTGACGCCCGAGCCGACAGCCGCGACGACGCCCGCGGCATCCATGCCCAGGATCGGCCGACTGGGACGGAACACGCCGAGTCCGACTGCGGCGAGCACCCCGAGGCCGGCCGGGATGTCCCGAGCGCGGGCGCGATGATCGCCGACGCTCACGGTGCTCGCGTGCACCCGGATGAGCACATCGCCGGGCCGGGGCGTGGGGACCGCCCGCTGTTCGAGGCGGACCTCCTCAGGGGCGCCGAAGCGGTGGTAGACGGCCGCGGTCATGGTCGTGTCAGTGGTCATGTCTCGATGCTTGTCGTCCCGGGGATGTTCGTCATCGGCCAGGAAGCCCGGATCCGCTCGGCCGAAAGTACGGTTCCGAGTCCGTGCTGACGGCCGATGCCCCCGACTGTCGATGAGACGAGCATCGAGACATGTCGCAGCAGATGAAGGCCGCCCGATCGACTCCCGAGCAGAAGGAGCGGCGTCGGCGATCGAAGAGCGGGTGGCCGGCGATCACCGGCCTTCTGCTGCTCAGCGTGCTTCCCGTGATCGGTGGAGTGCTTCGTCTGCAGGAGGTGAGCGGGGAACCCGTGAGGACTCTCCTCCTGGCGTCGACGGTCGCGATCGTCGCTCACATCGTGGCGATGACCGTCTACTGCGTTCTCGGGGCATTCCAGTTCTCACCCGCGCTGCGAACGCGGCATGCCTGGCACCGCGTGGCCGGCCGCGTGCTGATTCCCGCAGGATTCGTCGCGGCCCTCTCAGCGGCCTGGCTAGCGGTCTTCTTCGGTGGTCCACCGGATGAACTCGCGCTCGCGATGGTTCGTCTCGTCTTCGCCGTGGCGATGACCCTGTTCCTCGTGCGGAGCGTGATCGCGATCACACGACGCGACTTCGTGGCGCACGGGGCCTGGATGACCCGCGCCTACGCCACCGCCGTGTCGGGCGGAACCCAGGCGCTCGTCTTCGCGCTGTGGACGATCCCCCTCGGTGAGGTCGACGCCTTCGGTGAGGCATGGCTCGTCGCCGCCGCGTTCATGATCAACAGTGCCGTGGCGGAGCTGCTCATCCGGCGCCGCTCTCGCCGGCGGACGCGCGGGGTGTCGCGCCGTGGTGCGCTTGTATCATGACAGCGTGACCGGGCTCGTGCGTTCCGTGTGGAGTGCGCCGAGCGCTGTGCCCCCTCCGCCGTCCCGAGTCTGGCGGGATTGGGTGCTCCTGGCCCTCGTCGCCGTCCTGGCCGTGGTCGAGGGCATCGTCCGCACCGACCTGACGCAGCCGCTGTTCGCGGTGATCGCCCTCCTCGTCGTGCTGCCGACCGTGCTGTGGCGCCGCACGAAGCCGCTTCTCATGCTCATCATCGTGATGGTGCCGGTCGATCTGCTCCTGCCCGACTCGGCGCTGTACTCGAGTCTCTTCGTGATGGTGAACGTGTACGCCGTGTACCGGTGGGGGGCAGGTCGCGACCTCGTGATCGGGTCGGCCATCCTCCTGGCGAGCCTCGCGCTGACATTCGTCCGCGGGGAAGGCTTCGATGAACTCGTCGGGGGGTTCGCGCTGCTGCTGACGGTCGCCCTGTGCGGCATCGCCTTTCGCTACCGGGCGGGATCGAGACGACGAAGCCTCGACCGGATCCGGATGCTGGAGCGCGAGCACCTGGCTCGCGACCTGCACGACACGGTCGCCCACCATGTCTCGGCGATCGCGATCCGCGCCCAGGCGGGCATCGCGGTGGCCGGGCGGGACTCGCGCGCAGCGCAGGATGCGCTCGGCGTGATCGAGGCGGAGGCGGCCCGGACGCTGAGCGAGCTGAGGTCGATGGTGCGAGTCCTGCGGCAGGGCGAGACGGCCGAGCTTGCGCCGAGCGCGCAACTGGACGACATCGCGCAGCTCGCCGGAACGCGGCCGGGCGGAACGGTCGTCGTCGTCGAGGTCGCGCGCAACGACGACAGCATCCCGCCACCCGTGGCTGCCGCCGTCTTCCGTCTCGCGCAGGAATCGGTGACCAACGCCCTCCGTCACGCGCGACAGGTCACCCGCGTCGACGTCCGCGTGGAGGCAGACGCGGGTGGTGTGCGCCTGACAGTGACGAACGACGGAGACGTGGCCGCGTCGCCGACTCCCGGCTTCGGCATCATCGGCATGAGGGAGCGTGCTGCCCTCCTCGGCGGTGCCTGCGAGGCGGGTCCGGCGTCAGGCGGCGGATGGATCGTCAACGCGGTGCTGCCCCGCGCCGGGTGGGCGCCATGATGATCCGAGTGCTCGTCGCCGACGATCAGGAACTCGTGCGCACCGGACTGAGCATGATCCTCGGCGCCCAAACCGACATCGAAGTCGTCGGTCAGGCGGCCGACGGCACCGAAGCGGTCGCCCTCGCCCGCAGTCTGCGACCGGACGTGTGCCTGTTCGACATCCGGATGCCCGGCCTTGATGGCATTGAGGCGACCCGGATGCTCGCCGGCCCAGGGGTGCCCGATCCCATAGCGGTCGTCCTCATCACGACCTTCGACCTCGACGAGTACATCTTCGCGGGATTGCGGGCCGGCGCCAGAGGGTTCCTGCTCAAGGACGCCGGGTCGGAGCTGCTCGCCCAGGCGATCCGCGCCGCAGCGAGCGGTGATGCCCTGATCGCCCCCAACGTGACGGTGCGCCTGCTCGAGGCCTTCGCCGGATCGGCCGCCGCCGCACCATCGCCGCCGCCGGTCGAGTCGCTGACCGAGCGCGAGGAGCAGGTGCTCGCGAAGGTGTCTGCGGGTCTGAGCAACGGCGAGATCGCGCGCGAGCTGTTCATCACCCTCAGCACGGTGAAGACGCACGTGGCGAGCCTCATGACCAAGCTCGGGGTCCGCAATCGCGTCGAGATCGCCATCTGGGCGCATCAGACGGGGCGCATGAGCCCGCGAGCCACGGGCGGGGAAAACCGGAATCGATGACGGCCGGGACGCGTCGAGACAGTCCGCGGTACGCGGCAGCCAACACCGCATCCCGGTATATCGGAGTTGTATACCGGTTGCCGCGTAATCCCCCCGCTTTTTCCTGATCTCTTAGATGTGTCGCATTGGGAGCGACGCGAATCGGATGGGGAGAACGATGACTGGGGAGCGTGGTGTCGTGCGTGCACGGACGAAGAGGATGAATGAGGCCAGGAGAGCCGGGGGAGCGAGGCCGCGACAGCGCGGCATCGTGGCGATCATCGTGGGGATGGTCTTGGCGATCGCGGGGCTGCTCGGCTCCACCGCGCCCGCAATGGCGGCTCCGTCCGTGACCTATCCGGGGGCGATCGGCAGCGTCTCGCTCGAGAACGAGAACGGCGGTGGCCCGCTGGTGCAATGGCAGACCGTGCGGATCACGGGCGAGTGGGCCGTCCCGACCGGGGCGCAGGCAGGGGAAACCTTCGGGATGACCCTGCCCGCGGAGTTCAGCCGTCAGTCGGCCGGTGAGTTCACGATCACAGACCCCGTGACGGGTCTGGTCATGGCGAACTGCGTCGTCGCTGCCGGCCAGGGGCCGGACATGGTGTGCACTCTGACCGCAGCGGTCGACGGCCTCGAGGAGGTCGGCGGCTCGTTCTGGATGGAGGCGCGGGCTTCGCAGTCGACGACCAGCGAGACCGTCGAGTTCGACCTGGGCGACACGATCGAGATCGTCGACCTGCCCGGTGACGGCGGAGTCGTACCGGGAGATTCGGCGGAAGAGGACGAGCCCTACAAGTACGGCGGCGAGACCGCGACCCCTGGACTCCTGAAGTGGGTCATCGGTATTCCGAGCGGCTATGTCGACGATGGCGCCTTCACGATCACCGACACCCTCGATGCCGGACTGACCGAGCACCGCTACACCGGCGAGTTCCATCTGGCGCGACGCGCTGTCGAGAACGGTGCAGTGGTCGGCGACTGGAGCGCGGTCGATTCGTCGGCCTACGTGATCGATCTCGCCGACGACGGGCGCTCATTCGAGTTCGCCGTCACCGATCTGCCGACCGGCGGATTCGCTTACGAGCTCGTGTACTTCACGCAGGCGGATGCGCCGGTGTCCGAGGGAGATGTCTTCGGTAACCACGCGATCGTCAACACGTTCGCGACCTCGGCGACCCACACGGTCGTCGAAACGGGTGGTGGCGACGGCAGTGGTGTCTCGTACACGACGTTCGGCATCACGAAGGAGCTCACTGGCGCGCAGGCGGATGCCGCTCGGGATGCGACCTACACCGTGCGCTATTCGGTCGAGGGTTCGGATGCGGCAGCCACAACGATGACGGTTCCGGTGGGGGAGTCGGTGCTCAGCGGACGTGCTCCGCTCGGTTCGACCTTCGTGATCGAGGAGATCGATCTGCCTGAGATCCAGGGTGTGACCTGGGGTGAGTGGACGATCACCGGCGACGGCGTCGTCGACGTCGGAGACGGCACCTTCGAGGTCACGCCGGAAACCACGGCCGGTATCGAGCTCACCCTCACCAACATCGCCAACCCGGTGCCCGTCGTGACGCCGACGCCGACTCCGACGCCGACTCCGACTCCGACGCCGACCCCGGCCACGCCGGTTCCGACCCCGACCCCGACGCCGGTCGCAACTCCGGCACCGACTCCGGCGCCGACGCAGGCCCCGGTCGCGGCTCCCGGCGAGCTCGCTCTGACGGGAGGCGAATCGGGCGCGGCATTCCTGTCGTTGGCGGTCGCACTGATCGTCGGTGGCGGACTGGCCACCGGAATCGCCGCCAGGCGCCGTTCGAGCGCCGGACGTCGCTGACCCCGACACGCACGGAAGCCCACTCGCGTTCGGCGAGTGGGCTTCCGTGCGTTCGACGTCGTTGTCTCAGCGGATCGCGTAGACGGCGCTGCCGACGATCACCGCGACGATCGTCGTCCAGCCGATGATCGCGACAGCCTGCCAGATGAGGATGCGGACCTTGCCGACACCCGCCGCGGCGAGCATCGTGGCGGTGAACTGCGTCGGCAGCAGCAGCGGACCGAGCAGGCTGACCCCCGGCACGCCGTAGCGCTCGAACGCCCGCTGGAACTTCTCGCGGCGGGCGCCACCGCGGTCGGAGTCGATCGTGTCTGCGGGTGCCGCCTCGACGGCTCCGCCACCGGCCGCAACGGCCTGCCGGCTGCGGGACCGGTTCACGATCGCGGTGCGTGCACCGGAGCTCGCGATGACGAGCACGGCCACGCAGAGGAAGTTGCCGACGATCGCCGCGACGGCCGCGATCACCGGATTGATGCCGCCGATGATGCCGATCGACACGGCTCCCTCGCCCTCGATGAAGGGGATGGCGCCCGCGAGGGCGACGATGAGCGGCTGAATGAGTTCAGGCACCTGGGCGACGAAGCCCTGGAAGGTCTCGATGAGATTCATGGGTGGCTCCTGCCGGTCTGAGCGACGGTGTCTCCGTCGCGATGCATCCAGTCCACCGTCTGGCGTCGTGCTGCGGCAGTGCCGAACCGTCACTGCTTTCCGGGTGGTTCGCCCGCGGCATCCATGACATGTGTCACGCCCGTATCGTGGGGGCATGCGCAGCACTTCTCCGGTCGTCGATCCTGCCGACGACCCACCCCCGGGAGCCCGCCAGCTCGCCCGAGGCATCACCGCGACCTGGTGGTACACGGTGTCGGCCGTGGCCTTCCTCGAGCTCTTCCTGGTGCTGGTCTGGACGCTGCAGGCGCTCGCAGTGCCCGGCGATGCGACGGCGGCGTTCGTCGTCGGCGTGGGTGGCCTGCTCTGGTGGGGCTCCACCATCGTGCTGCTCGCGGACTATCGCCACCGGCTGGATGCCGAGCCGGGCATCGCGTGGACGCGCATCGCCCTTCCGCTGCTCATCGCGGTCGGCTACGGGATCGCGGGCGGCCTCGTGCTCGACAGCTGGCTGCTCGCGCTCATGCCCATCGCTCAGTCGGTGCTGCTGCTCAACTGGCCCAAGGGGGTGCGCCTGCGGATGGTCGTCCTGACCACCGTGGTGCTCGTGCTCGTCGCCGTCGCCGACGCCGCTCGGGGCGCGACCGAGATCGCGCTCCCCGGCTGGATCCCTGCGCTGTACGCGATCCTCATCCCGGCGATGTCGGTGAGCTCGCTGTGGTGGTGGGATGTGCTGGTCACCGTCGATCGTGCGAGGGCGTCGGAGGCCCGCCTCGCCGCGACGCAGGAGCGTCTGCGCGTGGCGACCGACGTGCACGACCTCCAGGGGCACCACCTGCAGGTGATCGCGTTGCAGCTCGAACTGGCCGAGCGCCTGATGAGGATCGATCCCGACGCCGCGCTCGAGCAGCTCCGGGCCGCCAGGGTCAGCGTCGACGAAGCCAGGCAGGGGACCCGAGATCTGGCGACGCGCTTCCGCTCGGTGCCGCTGGGTGACGAGGTGGCGAATGCCCGTGACCTTCTCGCCGCGGCCGGACTCTCCGTCGAGGCCGACATCGCACCCGACGCCGATGAGGCGCCGTCATCGGCTCTCGGTCCCGTCATCAGGGAGACGACCACGAACGTCCTGAGGCACGGGGCCGGGCGACGGGCTCGGCTCGACCTTCGCAGGGTCGACGACGGGTGGCGCTACGAGGTCGCGAACGATGTGGTGACCGGCGTGGCGACACACCCCGTCGGGTCGGGCCTCGACGGAGTGCGACGCCGGATCTCGGAGGCGGGAGGAACCCTGGAGATCCGGGAGGATGCCGACGAGTTCATCGTCTCGGTGACGGTTCCGCGATCCGATGTGTCGACCGCAGATGGGCAGAGCCGATGATCCGTGTGCTCCTCGCTGACGACGAGGGGATGATCCGTTCGGCGCTCGCCGCCCTGTTGCGTCTGGAAGGAGACATCGAGGTGGTCGCCGAGTGCGCCGACGGTGAGCAGGCGCTCGCTGCCGCGCTCGCTCTGACGCCCGACGTGTGCCTGCTCGATCTCGAGATGCCCGGTCTCGACGGTGTGGAGGTCGCGGAGCGATTGAACCGAGCCATCGTCACGCGCTGCGTGGTGGTCACCCGTCACGCGCGTCCCGGGGTGCTTCGGCGGGCTCTCGCATCGGGTGTCGCGGGCTTCCTGCCGAAGTCACGAGGAGCGGATCAGGTCGCCGATGTCATCCGCAGGGTCGCCGCCGGTGCCCGCTACGTCGATCCTGAGATCGCGGCCGACGCGCTGAGCGACGAACGGTCGCCCCTCACGGATCGGGAGCTGGACGTGCTCCGCGCCGGGCGCCGCGGTGAGACGACGACCCAGATCGCCAGGACCCTCTCGCTCGCGCCCGGCACGGTGCGCAACCACATCTCGGCGGTGCTCGCGAAGCTGTCGGTCGGCACCCGCCAGCAGGCGGTGCTGATGGCCGAGGAGCGCGGCTGGATCTGACTGCGCGGACGCCTGACCCGTGAAGCCCGGAAGGGCGGGTGGGGCCGTGGGAGTTGCCCCACCCGCGAGCCGCTCAAAGGGGAGAGTGCGGCTCAGACCCGAAACCGGCTCGTATCCCCCCAGGCCGACTTCAGGTCTCGTATGCAAGACCCCGAACTCGGCGGAAAGTGACGCGGGCGGGAATTCTTTCTGGAACTCCGTGGTCGTCAGTGCATGTGACGCGCGTCGTCGTGACGGTGGTCGTCGTGCACGTGCTCGTGGTCGTGGTCGTGGTGCTCGTGCTCGTCCTCGAGGATCATGCCGATCGAAGTGGCACAGGCGTCGCCCTTCCAGGCTTCGAGACCCTCGCGTACCGCGAAGACCGCGATGACGAGGCCGGCGACGGCATCCGCCCACCACCACCCGGACAGGCTGTTGACGCCGAGTCCGATGAGCACGGCGGCCGAGAGGTAGCTGCAGATCAGCGTCTGCTTCGAGTCGGCGACGGCCGTGGTCGACCCGACCTCGAGGCCGGCGCGTCGCTCGGCGAACGACACGAGCGGCATCACGATCACACTGACCGCGGTCAGCACGAGACCGACCGTGCTGTGCTCCGGCCGATCACCGCCGAGCAGCGACAGCACCGACGACGTGACGACATAGGCCGCGAGAGCGAAGAACGCGACGGCGATGACACGGAGGGTGGGCGTCTCCCAGCGCTCGGGGTCGCGTCGCGTGAACTGCCAGGCCACGGCCGCTGCCGAGAGCACCTCGATGCTCGAGTCGAGCCCGAACCCGATCAGCGCGGCCGACGATGCGACTGACCCTGCGGCGATCGCGACGGCCGCCTCGATCACGTTGTAGACGATCGTGAACGCCACGATGAGGCGGATGCGGCGGTGCAGAGTCGCGCGTCGTTCGGCGGTGAGAGTGCTCGTCGACATCAGCAGCTGCATCCTTCGCCGTCGCAGCAGTCCGGATCGACGATCAGCGTGATGCGCATGAGCTCGTCGAGCGCGGTCGCGAGATGCGGGTCGGCGAGCGCGTAGCGGCTGCGGCGTCCGTCCTGGACGCTTTCGACGAGCCCGCATGCTCGAAGGCACGCGAGATGGTTCGACAGGAGCTGTCGGCTGACCCCGAGCTCGTCCGCGATGTCGGACGGGTACGCCGGCGCCGCTCGAAGCGCCAGCAGGATGGCTGCGCGCGTCGAGTCCGACAGGGCATGACCCAGGCGGGCGACGGCGGCGGTATGGGTGGGCGAGGCGGCGAGGGTCACGATGCGACTGTACAGAAAAACGTGAATTAAGAGAATCGTGAATCTATGGTGACGCGCGGCAACATCCCCGACATCTTCGCTCGGTACCGTGAATCGGGCGGCGACATCGGATCGAGAGGGCGACATGGGAGTGACGGTCGAGCGGGTGACATGGTCGCATCCGGATGCGGAGCGGCTCAGGGCCGCGCAGCGCAGCGAACTCGATGCGCGGTACGGCAGCGACGACCATGAGCCGGGCGTCATCCCCTCCGCGGACGACGTGCCCGTCTTCCTCGTCGCACGAGAGGAGAGCGGGCTCGCCATCGTATGCGGCGGTCTCCGACCCCTCGATCCGGCCGTGCTCGGAACCGACGTCGCAGAGATCAAGCGGATGTACGCGGCTCCCTCCGCGCGCGGGACGGGCGCAGCCGTGGCGCTGCTGCGCGCACTCGAGGGAGAAGCGCGCCTGCTCGGCATCCGGTCCCTCGTGCTCGAGACGGGCACCGCTCAGCCGGATGCCGTGCGCTTCTACGAACGCGAGGGCTACGGACCGATCCCGCTGTTCGGCCACTACATCGGCAGCGGTCTGTCCCTGTGCTTCGCCAAGTCTCTCTGACCTGGCCGAAAGGCGATCAGCGCGCAGGTGCGACGATCGCCGCGGACTCGGGTGCGAGCACGATGGTCCGCGCGATCGTCCGCACGGGCGCCGTCTCCAGCAGTATCCGCGAGTCGGGGGCGAGATCGAACTCCACCTCCTGCTCGGCGAGATTCACGAGCACCGACACCTCGCCTCGTTCGATCCGGTAGGCCCGGTTCTCCGGTGCGCCCTCCGTCTTCGACACGATGACGTGGTTGTGCGACATCTCGGGATCGGTCAACTCGGGCACCTCGCGCCGCAGGGCGATCAGGCGTCGATACAGATCGAAGATGCGGGCGTGCGATGCCGATGCGAGCTCGCTCCAGTCCAGCCGCGATCGCTCGAACGTAGCCGGGTCCTGTGGGTCGGGCACGGCGGCCGGGTCCCATCCCATGCGCGCGAACTCCGCGATCCGCCCCTCCGCGGTGGCTTTCGCGAGCTCCGGTTCCTTGTGCGACGTGAAGAACTGCCACGGGGTGGACGCAGCCCACTCCTCGCCCATGAACAGCATGGGGGTGCCCGGTGCGGTCAGGGTGAGAACCGCGGCGACGGCGAGTCGATCGGAGGAGAGCGAAGCGGCCAGCCGATCTCCCGCTGCACGGTTGCCGATCTGGTCGTGGTCCTGCGCGAATGTGACCAGTCGCCAGGCAGGGACGCTCGGCGGCAGCGGCGCGCCGTGCGTGCGCCCGCGGAACGACGAGTACGTCCCGTCGTGGAAGAACCCGGTCTGAGTGACCTTCGCCAACGCGTCCGGCGCGGCGAAGTCGGCGTAGTACCCGTCGGTCTCGCCGGTGAGCGCGACGTGCACCGCGTGATGCCAGTCGTCTGACCACTGCGCGGTGAGGCCGTTCCCTCCCTCCTCGTGGGAGAGGACCATGACCGGGTCGTTCAGATCCGACTCGGCGATCAGGCTCAGCGGGCGATCGACCTCGCGAGCGAGCGCATCTACGCGCTCGGACAGCTCGTGCAGGAGGTGCGGGGTGCTCTCGTCGTGCAGTGCGTGCACGGCGTCGAGCCGCAGCCCGTCGACGTGGAAGTCACGGAGCCACATCAGCGCGTTCTCGATGATGTACTCGCGCACGGCCGGCTCGTCGAGGTTCACCGAGTCGCCCCACGCCGTGTGCCGGCCCTCGCGCAGATACGGACCGAACTCGGGCAGGTAGTTGCCGCTGGGTCCGAGGTGGTTGTAGACGACGTCCTGGATCACCGCGATGCCGCGTGAGTGGGCGGCGTCGACGAACCGCTGGTATGCGGCGGGTCCGCCGTACCCCTCATGCACGGCGTACCAGAGCACGCCGTCGTAACCCCAGTTCCAGTCGCCGCTGAACGCGTTGACCGGGAGCAGCTCGACATGCGTGATGCCGAGTTCGACGAGGTGATCGAGATGCCCGATGAGCGCGTCGAGCGTGCCGTCCGGTGTGAATGTCCCGACGTGCAGCTCGTAGATCACGCCACCGTCGAGCGGCGCACCGCGCCAGTCCCCGTCGGTCCACTCGAAGCGGGCCGGATCGAAGAGAGCCGAGGGCCCGTGCACGCCCCGCGGCTGCCGCAGCGACCGCGGATCAGGGCGCAGGTCGTTGCTGTCGCCGAGGAGGAAGCCATAGCGCTCGCCCTCGGACATCGCCACATCGGTGCTCCACCATCCCGAACCGTCATCAGCCGACGTGAGGTCGTGCTCCGAGATCGTGGTGCACGCGGGTGTCAGACGACGCAGCCGCACGCTGTCGGCGCGGGGAGCCCAGACCGAGATCATCGCTCGTCCACCAGCAGCGCGACCGGATACGTGTCGAGCAGGTCGGCCAGCCGGACCGGACCGCGGCCGAAGCGGCGACCGGTGATCGCGTCCGTCGCCGGCAGTTCGCGGCGCAGCAGCACGGTGTCGCCCCATCCGCCGCGGCGCTCGAGTCCGACGGGCAGACGCGACGCCACCGCCAGCACACCGCCCCGGTCCATCGCGACCACATGATCCGACGCCTCACCGGCGACACCGCCCGGGCGATACCGGTAGAAGAGCTCGGGGTTGTCCCGGCGCAGACGCAACGCGCGCGACGTGACGAGCATCTTCGCGAGGCCCGAGTCGTCGATGGGAGGAAGGATGCCGCGAGAGACGTCGGCATCGAGTCGACCCAGCATCGCCGAACGCGCTGCGAAATCGACCGGCCGCCGGTTGTCGGGGTCGACGAGCGAGTGGTCCCACAGCTCGGTGCCCTGGTAGACGTCGGGCACACCGGGAGCTGCGAGCTGCAGGAGCTTCGCGGACAGCGAGTTGACTCGACCGGGGTCGACGATCTCGCCGACGAATCCCTCGAGGATCGGTCGAGCCCGCCCGTTCGCCGCCTCGGCGATCGCTTCGACGCCCTTCTCGAACTCGAGGTCCGGATGCTGCCATCCGGTCGACTCCGCAGCCTCGCGCGCGGCCTTCAGCCCGTAGGCGAGCAGGCGCTCCGACGAGATCGGCCATGCTCCGACCGCGGCCTGCCAGAGAAGGGAATCGAGTGGCCCGTGTCCTGTCGAGGCGACGGCACGGAGCTCGGCCAGCACCTGCGCCCAGCGGTCCGGAATCTCGGAGAGCACCGACAGACGCGCACGGACGTCCTCGGATCGCTTGGTGTCATGGGTCGACAGAGCGGTGAGCGAGTGCGGCCACGACGCGAGCCGCGCCTGCTGGGCGTCATGGAACTCGTCGACCGAGACGGAGGCGATCGAGGGATCGCCGCCGACCTCGGTGAGGGTGCCGAGGCGGGTGTGGCGGTAGAACGCGGTGTCCTCCACGCCCTTGGCCATCACCGCTCCCGTCACCTGCGGAAAGCGCTGCGAGACCTCGAGCGAGGTGTCGAGCAGCAGGGGCGTCAGCTCGGCGATCGATCCCGCGAGGTCGGGGCGGCGCCGTGCGGCGTCGTCGATCGCGTGCTGCAGATGCTCGCGTCCCGCCGGGAGGTAGGACCGGTAGACCGGGAAGCTCGCCACGATCTCGGCGAGCGCGTCCTCGGCGCCGACCACGCCGAACGGCAGAGCCCTGACGAGGCGTCGCACCTCGGACTGCAGGAGGTCGTCGGCGATCATCCGCTTCGTGGAGTGGATCAGGTCGGCCCAGGACTTCGCGGCCGGCAGACCGGTCTCGTCCCGCAGCCGCGAGTCGAGGAGGTCGAGGGCTGCGACTCCGTCGCCGTCGATCAGCACGCGGTCGATCTCGCCCATCGCGTCGTAGCCGGTCGTGCCGTCGGTGCGCCACCAGGACGGCAGCTGCTCACCCGGTTCGAGGATCTTCTCGACGACCGTGTACGCGCCGCCGGTGATGTCGGCGAGTCGCTCGAGGTACTCGCCGGGATCCGTCAGCCCGTCGGGATGGTCGACGCGGAGTCCGTCGGCCAGACCGTCGGTGATCCACCGGGCGATCTCGCGGTGCGACTCCTCGAAGACATCCGGGATCTCGACGCGGATGCCGGCGAGCTCGGACACGGCGAAGAACCGACGGTAGTCGAGGTCGGTGTTCTGGTCCTCCCAGAACCGCAGCTCGTAGTGCTGGGCGTCGAGGAGGGCAGGCAGATCGTCTGCGAGCTCTCCCGATCCCGGTGCCAGGGGAAGCACGTGGTCGAAGTACGACAGCGTTCCGTCGGGGGCATCGTCGGCCGGGGTCGTGTCGACGACGATCTCATCGGCTGACAGCACCTCCGCGAGCGACGACCCGAGGATCGGCAGTCGCACCCGTCCGTCGGACAGTCGCGGGTCGACGTCGAATGCCAGCGCATGGCGCGATGAGCGCCCGAGCCGCAGCAGATCCCACCACCAGAGGTTCGCGCGCGGGACGGCCACGCCGACGTGGTTCGGGACGATGTCGACGAGGACCCCGAGCCCCGCTGAGCGGGCCGCGGCGGAGAAGCGCTCGAGCCCCTCGGGGCCACCGCGGGCATCGTCGACCCGCGAATGATCGACGACGTCGTAGCCGTGGTCCGACCCCGGCACGGCCGCGAGCAGCGGTGAGAGGTACGCCCACGAGGCACCCAGCTCGGTGAGGTACTCCGTGATCGATGCCGCGTCGTCGAGCGTGAAACCCGCTCGGATCTGCAGACGATAGGTCGAGAGCGGGCGGTGGGTCATCGAGGCAGCTCCGGGGTCGGGGCGGGTGACGGAGCTTCGGCGCGCTCGGTCTGGATGCGCAGCGAGGCCTCGACGGAGTCGTCCGTCGGCACCTCGGTCTGATCGACTTCGCGCAGCACCAGCATCGAGTTGGCTTCGAGGGTCACCGGAGCGCCGGCGTCGATCGCGTCGCCTCCGGCACGGTCGCCGGCGGTGTCGACGGCGACCTCCCACGCACGCCCGTGGCGCTCGTCGGGGAGCACGGCGTCGATAGCCTCCGTCCCGCTGTGGAAGTAGACGAGGAAGTTGTGATCCGTCACCGGCTGTCCACGGCGGTCCTTCTCGCGGATGCCCTGTCCGTTCAAGAACATGCCGATCGCGAGACCGAATCCGGAATCCCAGTCCTCGGGCTCCATCCGGCGGCCGTCGGGTCGCAGCCAGACCACATCCGGCACTCGTTCGCCGTCCTCCGACCGCACCGGTCGGCCGTCGAAGAACCGGCTGCGGCGGAACGTCGGGTGCATGCGGCGCAGTCTCGCCACCGCTGCCGTGAACTCGACGAGAGGACGATCCGCCGCCTCCCAATCGACCCAGGTGAGCTCGTTGTCCTGCGCGTAACCGTTGTTGTTGCCGTCCTGGGTGCGACCGAGCTCGTCGCCGTGCGCGATCATCGGCACTCCCTGCGACAGCAGCAGTGTCGCGAGGAAGTTGCGCTGCTGTCGGGCGCGGACGCGGTTGATCGTCTCGTCGTCGGTGGGCCCCTCGACGCCGTTGTTGCTCGAGCGGTTGTGGGATTCGCCGTCGTTGTTGTCCTCGCCGTTGGCCTCGTTGTGCTTCTCGTTGTACGACACGAGGTCGCGCAGCGTGAAGCCGTCGTGAGCGGTGACGAAGTTGATCGACGCCACGGGACGCCGACCGGAGTGCTCGTACAGGTCGGCGGAACCGGTGAGACGCGATGCGAACTCGCCGAGCGCCTGCGGCTCACCGCGCCAGAAGTCGCGCACGGTGTCGCGGTACTTGCCGTTCCACTCCGTCCACTGCGGAGGGAAGTTGCCGACCTGGTATCCGCCGGGGCCCACATCCCACGGCTCGGCGATGAGCTTCACCTGCGAGACGATCGGATCCTGCTGCACCAGCTCGAAGAAGGCCGCGAGACGGTCGACGTCGTAGAACTCGCGCGCGAGAGTCGAGGCGAGATCGAAGCGGAAGCCGTCGACATGCATCTCCGTGACCCAGTACCGCAGCGAGTCCATGATCAGCTGCAGCGCGTGCGGGTTGCCGGCGTTGAGGCTGTTGCCCGTGCCCGTGTAGTCGGTGTAGTAGCGACGGTCCTCTTCGAGGCGGTAGTACGCCTCGTTGTCGATGCCCCGCATCGACAGCATCGGCCCCATGTGGTTGCCCTCGGCGGTGTGGTTGTAGACCACGTCGAGGATGACCTCGATCCCCGCCGAGTGCAGTGCGCGCACCATGGCCTTGAACTCCTGCACCTGCTGACCGTGCTGCCCGCTGGAGGAGTAGTCGTTGTGCGGCGCGAAGAAGGCGAGCGTGTTGTAGCCCCAGTAGTTCGTGAGGCCCTTTTCCTCGAGGGTCGAGTCGTAGACGAACTGATGCACCGGCATCAGCTCGATCGCGGTGACGCCGAGGTGCACCAGGTGCTCGATGACCGACGGGTGGCCGATGGCCGCATACGTGCCCCGCAGCTCCTCGGGGATGTCCGGGTGCAGCTGGGTCAGTCCCTTGACGTGCGCCTCGTAGATCACGCTCTGTGCGTAGGGGGTCTTGGGCAGTCGGTCGCCCGCCCACTCGAAGAACGGGTTCACGACGACGCCCTTGACCATCGTCGCGGCGGAGTCTTCATCGTTGCGGGAATCGGGGTCGCCGAAGTCGTAGCCGAACAGGGGCTGCCCCCAGTCGACCCGGCCGGCCACGGATTTCGCGTACGGGTCGAGGAGGAGCTTGTTCGGGTTGAATCGCTTTCCCTGCGCGGGGTCGTACGGTCCGTGCACGCGGTATCCGTAGAGCTGTCCGGGCTGCACGGAGGGCAGATAGCCGTGCCAGACGAACGCGTCGACCTCTTCGAGCGGGACGCGCTCCTCGCTGCCGTCGTCGTCGAACAGGCACAGTTCGACCTTCTCGGCGCCCTCGCTGAACAGGGCGAAGTTCGTGCCCTGGCCGTCGAAGGTCGCGCCGAGCGGGTAGGGGGAACCGGGCCAGACCTCGTGGCTCACTGAGCGCGCCGCTTCGAGACGGCGCGGTGCAGGACAGTCCTCACCGCGTCGTGGAAGTCATGCACCTGAGCGATCTCGTCGGCGTGCGGGTAAGGGTGGCCGACGTAGCAGACGAAGACAGGATGCACGTGCTCGACGTATCCGACGGGGCCGTCGTGCAGCACGACGTAGCGATCGAGGTCGACACGCTCGTAGAGGGGTTCGGCCGGCGTCGAGGCTGTCGTGGGAGCCTGGCCGTCCGCGGGCTTGTGGTCATGCGCGGTATGGGTCTTCGCAGTCATGAGGGCTCCTGTTCTGTTGATGGGGTCCACGCTAAGAGATACGAGTTCACAGCGGAACACCATTGCCTCCGCGCGATGAACGCGCTATGTCGTGAGACGCGCATCCTGATCGTGAAATCACCCCGCGCCCACCTGCGACAATGGAAGCCCCGTGCCGATCCCGAACCGAGGAGCTCCCGTGCAGTACATCTCCACCCGAGGCGGCATGCAGCCGCTGCCGTACTGTGAGACCCTGCTCGAGGGGCTCGCGCCCGACGGAGGACTGGCCGTCCCCGAGACGATGCCCACGGTCGACGGAGAGACGCTCGAGCGCTGGCGTGCCCTGACGTATCCGCAGCTCGCCACCGAGGTGCTCGGTCTCTTCGCCACGGACATCCCGCGGGCCGATCTCGCCCGCATGACGGAGGCCGCCTACGAGCCGTTCCCTGAAGAGGTCGTGCCCCTGCGGTCGATCGGCGACGATCTCACCCTGGTGGGTCTCTCCGAGGGGCCGACCCTCGCTTTCAAGGACATGGCCATGCAGTTCCTCGGGCAGGTCGTCGAGTACGCGCTCGAGCGCAAGGGCTCTGTCCTCAACATCCTCGGCGCGACCTCGGGAGACACCGGCTCGGCTGCCGAGCACGCTCTTCGCGGCAAGGACCGCATCTCGGTGTTCATGCTGTCCCCGAAGGGGCGCATGAGCGCGTTCCAGCGCGCGCAGATGTTCTCGCTCGACGATGACAACATCCACAACATCGTCGTCGACGGCGTGTTCGACGATTGCCAGAACCTCGTCAAGTCCCTCGCCGGCGACCTCGACTTCAAGCGCGCTCAGCACCTCGGTGCGGTCAACTCGATCAACCTCGCCCGCATCACCGCCCAGGTCGTCTACTACTTCTGGGCGTGGCTGCGTGCGACGGACGCCGGCGGATGGACCGAGGTGTCGTTCACGGTGCCGTCCGGAAACTTCGGCAACATCCTCTCGGGGTTCTTCGCGAAGGAGATGGGGCTGCCCATCCGTCGCCTCGTGCTCGCCGCCAACGAGAACAACGTCCTCGACGAGTTCTTCCGCACCGGCGTCTACCGGCCGCGGAGTGCGGCGCAGACGCTCGCCACCTCGAGCCCGTCGATGGACATCTCGAAGGCGTCGAACCTCGAGCGCTTCATCTTCGAACTCGTGGGTCGTGACGCGAGCCGCGTCGTGAAGGCCTGGCAGGAGCTCGACACCCAGGGTTTCTTCGATTTCACCTCCGATCTGGCGCGTTTCGTCGAGGAGTTCGGCATCGTCAGCGGCACCTCGACGCACGACGACAGGCTCGCGACGATCAGGTCCGTCTATGAGGCGACGGGGGACATCATCGACCCGCACACGGCCGACGGAGTCAAGGTCGCTCGCGAGAACGTCGAGCCCGGTGTGCCCATGCTCGTGCTCGAGACGGCGAAGCCGCAGAAGTTCGCCGAGACGATCCGCGAGGCGATCGGCGTCGAGCTCGAGTACTCCTCAGAGCTGCGCGCGATGCTCGACGCTCCGCAGCGCAGGACCGAGATGGCCGACGACGAGCACGAGCTCCGAGCGTTCATCGAGGCCGAAGCCCTGCGCTGAGCGACTCACTCGGGGTCGCCGTGCAGCATCCAGGGCACTCCGAAACGATCGACGAGCATTCCGAACGTGCCGCCCCACGGCGGGGTGTCGAGCGGCATGGTGATCGCCGCACCGTCGGACAGGGCGTCCCAGACCTGTTGCGTCTTCTCCTGCGAGTTGCCGCTGAGTGAGACCGAGAATCCCTGGGGCGGCTCGAACGGGATGCCGTCGGGGGTGTCTGAGGCCATGAGCACCAGGCCGTCCGGCGTCGTGAGCTGCGCATGCATCACGAGATCGTGCTGATCCGGGTTCTGGACCATGTCGGGGAACTCGCCGAACACGTTGATCTCGAGATCACCGCCGAGCACGCCCTGATAGAACTCCATCGCCTGTCGCGCCTCGGTGCGGAACGAGAGATAGGGATTGAGATTGGCCATGACTGCCCCCAGCCTTGTCAGGCGGGGCCGCCGTCGGTCCCGCTGCGGCTCATTCTGCGCCGGGGGTCGGACATCCGCAAGAGCGACGTCGCGCTCAGGCGGGGAGGGCCTTCACCGCCGCCGTGAGCACCTGAGGCACCGTCGGCACACCTTCGGCGCGGAACACTTCTGCGCCCGAATCATCGCGGATGATGACGGTCGGGGTGAAGCGGATGTCGAGCGCCTCCGCGGCATCCGGTTCTCTCGCGACGTCGATCTCGGTGACGATCGCGTCGGGGAGGTAGCGCACGGCGTCCTCCACGACCGAGCGGGTGCGCGAGCACGCTCCGCAGAACGCGGAGGTCACGAGCGTCAGTTCCATGGCTCTCCTCTCGGCTCTCGAGGTGCAACCGCGCACCGTCTCGCGGTGTTCCCGAGCCGCGATCAGAACGAGGTGCGCTTGACGAGGCCCCGGTTCGTGCGGATGTGCTCGTAGTCCCATTGCACGACCCGCGACTCCGACATCCAGACGGCGAGCCGGTCGGTGTCGATCTCCGAGGCGGAGGTGAATCTCTTCTCGGCGGCCTCGAAGGATCCTGAGGCGACGAGTCCGGGCTCTGCGAACGACTGGCCGCTCCAGAACATCAGTCGGACGGCATCCTTCAAGCGGTCGTATCCGACGATCGGATTGCCGTCGAGGAACCAGACCGGGTGCGCGTGCCAGACCTTGGCGGCGGCGTCGGGGAGTGCTCGGTCGATCTCGTCCGCGAGGAGGTCGCAGATCAGCCGATCCTCCGAGCTGAGCCTGCGGTGGTAGTCGGCGATCTCAGGCGCACGGGTCATGCTGCGAGTATGGCGCGTGCGACGGCAGACGTCGAGAGAGTCACACGGAAGACGTGGTCGCGCGCGGATGCAGCAAGCCGGAGATCGCACCCAGAGCAGCTCCGACGAGGGTGTCGACGATCCTCTCCCCGGCGACGTCCATCGAACCGATCTCGCCCGTCGCTGCGCCCGTCAGCAGAAGCACCAGAGGGGTGATGAAGACGAGCGCGAGAGCGTAGTGCCTGACGACGACGAGCTCGATCGTGAACTGCAGCGCGCCCAGCAGCAGAGCGAGCCACAGCCCCGACGGATGCAGCAGCGCGAGCAGCGCGTACACGCCGGCCCCGACCACGGTTCCGAGCATGCGATGGAGTCCGCGCTGGACGGCAGCGCGACGGGCGGCGGCCACGCCGATCACCGCCACCGCCGACCCCACGATCCAGTACGTCCGGGTGGGGTCGATCACCAGTCCCAGCAGGACGCCGATGACGGCGACGATCGCGACCCGGATCACGAGCATGCGCGAATCGGGGGTGAATGCGGGGCCCGGGAGCAGCTCGCTCAGCGGCCGAGCGGAGATCGAGCGCGCTCGAGGACGCAGAAGCGGCGCCATCGCGACCAGATAGGAGAACACGCAGCCGGCCGCGAGTGCCCCGAGGTAGGTCAGCGGTGCCAGGGGCGAGCTCGCCACGACGTGCGCCGACAGGCCGAAGACCAGCACGAAGAAGAGCGGTCCGGGCGGGCCGAGCCGGAACCCGAACGCCAGGGCAGCGCTGACGACCGCGACCACCACGACGCCGATGCTCACGAGCCAGGCGTTGGCGGAGACAGCCACTCCGAGAGCGGCGCTGACGATGAGGCCCGCGGCGACGAACGGCAGGATCCTCGCCCGATCGATCACCGGTGCCGTCCCGGCGAAGAGGACCGTGAACGCGCCCGAGGCCGCGACGTAGCCGAGCGACGCCTCGCCGAGCACGGTCATGACCGCTATCGGCACCGCGATGCCCAGCGCCGCTTGGGTGGCGAGATGCCAGCGCGGACCGCGCTTGGGCGCCAGGGCGAACAGGCTCATCCCTCCATTGTCTCGCGTCGCCGGCGCTGAGCAGGACGGACGTCGACCGGAGTGCGGCGAGCCGGCGGGAATTGTCCCCGGCGATACGATGGCCGACGTGACGGAACCTCGACCGGGAATCGCCGAACGGCTTTCGCAGATGATCCAGCTGCCGACCGTGTCGGCCGAGGTCGAGGAGCGCGGAACCGAGCCGTTCGAGTCGTTCGTCGCTCTGATCGCGCAGCTCTACCCGCTCGTCCACGAGCATCTCGCACTCGAACGGCACACCGATTTCGGGCTGCTCTTCCACTGGACGGGCAGGGACGCCGGCGCTGCGGGGCCGGTCGTGCTGATGGCGCATTATGACGTCGTCCCCGTCGACGAGAGCGACGCATGGACGCATCCCCCGTTCGAGGGCGTCATCGCCGACGGAGTCGTCTACGGTCGTGGTGCTCTCGATGACAAGGGTCCGCTGATCGTCGTGCTCGAGGCGGTCGAGAACCTGCTCGCCGACGGGTTCACCCCCGCACGGGACGTCTACCTGTCGTTCGGGGGCAATGAGGAGACCTTCGGTCGAGCAGCCGAGGAGATCGCCCGCGTCCTGCGCGATCGCGGCATCATCCCGTGGCTCGTGGTGGACGAGGGCGGCGCCGTCGTGGATGCGCCGCTGCCCTTCGTTCCGGGACGGGCGGCGATGATCGGCGTGGGGGAGAAGGGCGTCATGACGCTCACGCTCTCGGCGCGTGGTGAGGGCGGTCACGCCTCGGCACCGCCCGCTCTCACAGCGGTCCGGCGCGTGGCGAGGGCCGTCGATCGGCTTGGCCCCCGCACGTTCCGACCGCGTCCGTCGAAGGCGATCGGACGGATGCTGTCGCAGCTCGGAGCTCAGACTCCCGGTCCGGCAGGGCATCTGCTCAGGCTGCTCGGCTCGGCCCCGCCGGTCACCGGCCGGCTGTTCGCCGCGCTCGGCGGCGAGCCCGCAGCACTCGTGCGCACAACGGTGGCTCCGACCATGCAGTCGGGCGGCACTGCCGCGAACGTCCTGCCGTCGCAGGCCTCGGCGACGGTCAACCTGCGCATCGCGCTGGGTGAGACGACGCAGCAGACGGTGCTGCGGGTGCGTCGGCGCATCCGGGATCCGCTCATCACCGTATCCGTCGAGGAGGCGAGCGAGCCGTCGCCCGAGTCCGCGACCGACAACGCCCAGTTCACGCTGCTCGCCGACGCTCTCGCCGTCTCTCACCCGGGAGTCCCCGCGGTCCCGTACGTGATGATGGCGGCGACGGACTCCCGCCACTTCCACCGTTTCGCCCCCGCCGTCTACCGCTTCGCGCCGCTCGAGATGTCGAACGCACAGCGGGCGTCGATCCACGGCGTCGATGAGAACGTCGAGATCGTCGCGCTCGAGCGGGGGGAGCGGTTCCATCGGGCGCTCCTCGAGCGGCTAGGGTGATCTCACCCCTCCGCGGGCGCTTCGGTGCCCGATCCAGTCCTTTCACCGAGGAGCCGCGATGACGCGCACCCGAACTCTGGGAACCCTCGCCACCGTCGTCGGCTTCCTCGCCTTCGTCGAGTTCACCAGCGGCGTGCTGCAGGGCTACTACACGCCCATGCTCACGGACATCGCGCGGCACCTCGGCATCCACGACGCCGATGTCAACTGGCTCGAGGGCACGCAGCTCATGCTGTCGGCTCTGGTGGTGCCCGCTTTCGCGAAGCTCGGCGACATGGTCGGCCACAAGCGGATGCTGCTCATCTCGACGGCGCTCACCGCCGCGGCGGCGCTCGTCCTGCCCTTCACCGATTCGTTCCCCGTGTTCCTGATCGGCTGGACGCTGATGGGGTTCTACGTCGTCTGGCTGCCGCTCGAGATCGCGCTCATCTGGTCGCGCTCCCGTCGCATGGAGGGGCGTTCGTCGATCACGGCGAAGGCCGCGGGACTCCTCGTCGCGGCGCTCGAAGGCGGCGCGATCATCGGTGCACTCGTGGGTGGAGCCCTGATCGATGTCCTGCCCCTGACGGTGGTGCTGCTCATCCCCGCCGTGCTCATCGTCGTGTGCTTCTTCGTGATCCTGTTCGGGGTGAAGGAGTCTCCCGATCCGACCGGCGGTGTCTTCGACACTGTCGGCGTCGTGCTGATCTCGCTCGCCCTGATCTGCTTCACCGGGGGTCTCAGCCTGCTCCGTCTCGAGGGCGGACTCGTCAACCCCTGGTCCTGGGCCGTCGTCGTCCTCGGCATTCTGCTCGTCATCCCGTTCGTGCTCTGGGAACTGCGCTGCGACGACCCGCTCATCGACGTGCGCATGTTCCGCTCGCCGGCACTCGGCCCGGTCTTCCTCACCGCCGGCCTGTTCGGGGTGAGCGTGCTGGGTGCACAGGCGCCGCTGTCGACGTTCGCCCGCACCGACCCCGGTGTCTACGGCTACGGGCTCGGAACCACGGGTTTCGCGACGTCCCTGATCATCGGGCTCTACCTGATCGCGATGATCGCGGGAGCCCTGCTGTTCCCGCTCATCGCTCGTCTGCTGACTCCGCGGATCACCCTGATGGGCGCATCTCTGCTCGTCGGCATCGGCTTCCTGCTGTTCCTTCCGTTCCACGATTCGTACCTGCAGGTGGTGACCAACATGGTCATCGTCGGCCTCGGCTCGGGTGCTCTCGTGGCCGCCCTTCCCGCGGCTGCGGCGTCGGCGGCTCCGGCGACCCAGACGGGCGTCGCGACAGGCCTCACGAACTCGGTCAAGACCGTGGGCGGAGCGATCGCCTCGTGCATCTTCGGGATCGCGCTCCTCAACGGCGTGAGCGGGGCGGTCGAAGGCACTGCGGGATCATTCGCCGGGTACATCACCGTGTGGGTGGTCTGTGGCGTGACCGCGCTGATCGCCGCCGCGATCCTCGCCTTCGTTCCGAAAGAAGCCTTCACCGACCGCACGGATGCCGAGGCCGTCGCCGCACCCGTGGTCTGAGCTGCGGGCGGCCGGCTGCCGGTGTCAGTCGTCAGTCGCGGTCGAGGCCGAATGAGCGCTTCACGACGGCCTGCATGTCGCGGTCGAGTCCGTCGATCCGCGTGTTCACGGCATCGAAGCGGGCGTTCATCTCGCCCCGGAGTCCGCCGATCTGTGCGTTCATCTCCCCGCGCAGCGCGCCGATCTCGGTGCGCACCACGCGGATGAACAACGTCGAGACGACCGTGAGCATGCCGAACATGAGCGCGGTGAAGCACCCGATCATGGTCCAGATCTGAGCGTCGTTCATGAGGTGCACCGTGTCATCCTCGCATCGTTCCAGACGAGGAATCGGAAGAGGCGTCGCTGTATACCGCCATCCCGAACAGTGGGAGGAACTCGTGTTCCGGCCTCGGTGTGCAGGAGAGCCGGGCTCACCCGCCGCAGAGCGCGCGCGTCACTGGGACTCGCGCGGCGGGTTGTGCATGAACTCGATCCGGATGCCGTCGGCATCCTCCACGAACGAGGCGTAGTAGCGCTCCGTGTATCGCGGATATTCCTTGGGCTCGCGCACGGCCGACCATCCCGCATCGCGCGCGACGGCGTGAAGGCGGTCGACCTCGTCTCGCGTCGACACCGAGAAAGCGATGTGCTGCCATCCCACGCGGCCGTGACGATGGGGCCCGGATTCCTCATCCCAGGCGTACAGGATGATCTCGGTCTCGTCGCCGTTGTGCCACGAGATCGAGTGGTCGTCCTCGCCGCCGCTCTGATAGCCGAGGGCCGTCAGCACGGGATGGAACTGCGCGCGACCGCGCTCCAGCTCGTTGACGGTGATGCCCAGGTGATCCAGAAGAGCCATGCGTCCAGTCTTCCAGTCGGCGCCCGGATCGCACTAGTGCGGAGCGTGGTACTCCGCTTCGCCCCGCTTCCAATAGCCCTTGACCACCGCGTTCGCGGAGTCGACGCCCCACCGGCTGAGCAGCGCGCGCCCGGGCTTCACGACCGACTGCTCGGCGGCGATGAACACGAACGGGTCGTCGCCGACCGAATCGTCGGCGGTCAGGCGGTTGAGGAATGCGATGAGGGCGGAGCCTTCGGCGGCGTCGCCACGGTGCAGCCATTCCACGTCGACCGGGGTGTCGATCTCGATCTCCCGGCCGACGGAGGCCGTCTCGATCACGATGCGGGCGGGCACCCCGGCGGGTATCGACGAGGCGAAGCGTCGGATCGCCGGGATGGCGGTCTCGTCTCCGACGAGAAGCCAGGATCCGGGGCTGCCGCTGAGCACGGCCGAACCGCGGGGGCCACCGACTCCGATCGATGCACCCAGCGGAGCGGTCGCGGCCCACGGGGCGCCGACCCCTGCGTCGCCGTGCACCGCGAACTCGACGTCGAGCCAGTCGTCGCCCCAGGCGAGAGGTGTGTACTCGCGACTCGGCGCCTCCCGCATCTGCTCGAGGGACTCCACGGGACCGGACGGGAAGAAGAGGCGCATGTGGTCGTCGGAGCCGGGAGAGTCGAAGCCCTCGAGGTCACTGCCACTGAGCCGGACACGCACGTAGCCAGGGGCCAGCCATTCCCGGGCGGTCAGCGTGACGGTGCGGAAGCGCAGATCGAGGCCGCGGCGCTCGATGGAGAAGCGGGATTTCGTATCGCTCATAAAGTAAGGCTAACCTATCTTGGAGGTGGAGTTAGGGCATCCTAAGTCCGCCGTTCCCGCGCCGTTTCCGCGCACTCATCACCGCAGAACAGGAGTCTCTCCATGTCCATGCCCAGAATCCTCACCGCCACGAGCGTCGGTCTCGTCGGCCTCCTCACCCTCGCCGGCTGCGCCTCCGGCTCCGACGCCGAGCCGCAGGGGACCGCAGCCGCAGCGGACTCGGTCACCGTCGAGGACAACAGCGGATCGCACGAGATCGCCACGCCCCCTGCATCCGTCGTCGCACTGGACAACCGCACGTTCCAGACCCTCTCCGACTGGGGAGTCGAGCTCTCGGCCGGCGCCGTCGCGCTCATGCCGGACACCGTGTCGTACCTCGACGACGAGTCGATCGTCGACATCGGCCTGCACAGCGAGCCCGACCTCGAGGCGATCGTCGCCGTCGAACCCGACCTCATCATCAGCGGCCAGCGATTCACCCAGCACAACGAGGCGATCGCCGAGCTCGTGCCGGACGCCACGATCATCGACCTCGAGCCGCGCGAGGGCGAGCCCTTCGACGAGGAGCTCAAGCGTCAGACCACCGTCCTCGGCGAGATCTTCGGCAAGCAGGACGAGGCGCAGGCGCTCGTCGACGATTTCGACGCGGCCGTCGAGCGGGCCAAGGCCGCATACGACGACGCCGACACCGTCATGGCGGTGAACACCTCCGGCGGCGAGATCGGGTACCTCGCGCCGACCGTCGGGCGCTCGCTCGGACCGATCTACGACATCCTCGGTCTGACGCCGGCGCTCGAGGTCGACGACGCCTCCGACGACCACCAGGGCGACGACATCTCCGTCGAGGCGATCGCCTCCTCCAACCCCGACTGGCTTCTCGTGCTCGACCGCGATGCGGTCTTCGCCGCCGAGACCCCCGACTACGTGCAGGCGTCCGAGATCCTCGAGAGCTCCGAGGCGCTCGCCGGCGTCACCGCCGTTGCCGACGAGCAGATCGTCTACATGCCCACGGACACCTACCTGAACGAGGGCATCCAGACGTACACCACGTTCCTCGAGGACCTCGCCGACGCGCTCGAGGCCGCGCAGAAGTAAGGCCGACCGGCGGCATCCGCTCCGAGCGGATGCCGCCGTCCGGCGTCGCATGATGACCCGCACCCACACCCGCACCGCATCCATCGAGTCGCCCCGTTCCGTCGGGCGGCTCTTCGACGTGAAGCTGCTCGTCGGCATCCTCGTCGTCGTCGCACTCCTCGTCGTGTCGCTCTTCACGGGCGTATACGACATCGCGGGGGCCGCGGACGGCGCGGAGATGTTCCAGATCACCCGCGTGCCGCGCACGATCGCTCTCGTCCTCGCGGGAGCCGCCATGGCGATGGCCGGGCTCGTGATGCAGCTCCTCACCCAGAACCGCTTCGTCGAACCCACGACCACCGGCACCACCGAGTGGGCAGGGCTCGGTCTGCTGACCGTCATGGTGCTGGTGCCGAACCCGTCGATCCCGTTGAGGATGACGGGCGCCATCATCGCCGCCTTCATCGGCACGATGGTCTTCTTCGCATTCCTGCGCCGCGTCTCCCTCCGGTCGTCGCTCATCGTCCCGATCGTCGGGATCATGCTCGGCGCCGTCGTCGGATCGGTGTCGACGTACTTCGCGCTCGTCACCGACTCGCTCCAGGCGATCGGCGTCTGGTTCGCCGGCAGCTTCACCTCGGTGCTCCGCGGGCAGTACGAGATGCTCTGGATCGTGGCGGTCGTCGGGGTCGTCGTCTTC
The DNA here is from genome assembly GCF_034045055.1 of Microbacterium sp. CFBP9023. NCBI lineage: Bacteria > Bacillati > Actinomycetota > Actinomycetes > Micrococcales > Microbacteriaceae > Microbacterium > Microbacterium sp. CFBP9023. The sequence goes on from NZ_JAXCWI010000003.1 coordinate 152,486, forward strand.
ATCGTGGCGGACCGCCTCACGATCGCCGGACTGGGGGAGGAGATCGCCACCAACGTCGGCGTCGACTACAACCGCGTGATCCTGCTCGGGACCGTGCTGATCGCCGTCACCACCGGAGTCGTCACGGTCGTCGTCGGCAACCTCCCGTTCCTCGGACTGATCGTGCCCAACATCGTCTCGATGGTCCGAGGAGACGACCTGCGCAGCAACCTGCCGTGGGTGTGTCTGCTGGGCATCGCGATCGTCACGGTCTGCGACATCATCGGCCGCACGATCATCATGCCGTTCGAGGTCCCGGTCTCGCTGATCCTCGGGATCGTCGGCGCGATCGTCTTCATCCTCCTGCTGCTGAGGCAGCGTCGTCGTGGCTAGCGCACTCGCGGTCGATGCCCGCACCTCCGGATCCTTCACATCCGCGCGTGCGCGCCGTCGCTACGCCCTGGTGCTGGGCGTCCTCATCGTCCTCTCCGCGGCCTTCGCCTTCGCCCTGCTCGCCTGGGACAACCCCATGCCGATCGGATCGCCTGGGTTCTGGCGCATCGCGAAGCTCCGCGTGACGAATGTGACCGTGATGGCAGTGGTCGCGGTGGCGCAGGCGATCGCGACCGTGAGCTTTCAGACGGTCACGAACAACCGCATCATCACGCCGTCGATCATGGGGTTCGAATCGCTCTATCGGGTGGTGCAGACGACTACGGTCTACCTGTTCGGCGTCGCAGGGCTCGTCGCGATCCAGGGCGTCTGGCAGTTCGGCCTGCAGGTCGTCATCATGGTGGGGCTCGCGATGGCGCTCTACGGATGGCTGCTGTCGGGGCGCTACGGAAACCTCCAGATCATGCTCCTGATCGGGATCATCATCGGCGGCGGACTCGGGGCGATCTCGACCTTCATGCAGCGGCTGCTCACACCGAGCGAGTTCGACGTGCTGGCGGCTCGCCTCTTCGGCAACGTCTCCAACGCGGACGCGTCCTACCTGCCGCTCGCGATCCCGCTGTGCATCGCCGCGTCCGCGCTGCTGTGGCTGCGGGCGCGGCGGCTGAATCTCCTCGCGCTCGGACCCGACGTGTCGCGCTCGCTCGGACTCGACCACAAGCGCGAGCTCTATGCCGTGCTCTTCCTCGTCGCCGTGCTGATGGCGACCTCCACCGCGCTGGTGGGCCCGATGACGTTCCTCGGCTTCCTCGTCGCGACCCTCGCGTACCAGTTCGCCGATACATACGACCACCGGCTCATCTTCCCGGTGGCGGTGCTCACCGCCTTCACGATCCTCGCCGGGGCGTACTTCGTCATGAAGAACGTCTTCTACGCGCAGGGCATGGTGTCGATCCTCATCGAACTCGTCGGAGGAACCGTGTTCCTCGTCGTCATCCTCAGAAAGGGCAGGCTGTGATCACACTCGACGGCGTCCGCCGCGACTACAGCGACCAGGTCGCGATCGGCCCTGTGGACCTCCGGATCCCCTCCGGCGGCATCACGGCACTGATCGGTCCGAACGGCGCGGGAAAGTCGACTCTGCTGACGATGATCGGCCGGCTCGGCGGCATGGACGCCGGAGCGATCGAGATCGCCGGATACGACGTGGCGACCACGAAGTCGAAGGATCTCGCCAAGATCGTCTCGGTGCTGCGGCAGGAGAACCACTTCGTCACCCGTCTCACCGTGCGCCAGCTGGTGGGCTTCGGGCGCTTCCCGCATTCGAAGGGCCGGCTGACGCGCGCCGACGAGGAGCTCATCAGCAGAGCGATCGACTTCCTCGATCTCGGGGACCTCGAAGGTCGATACCTGGACGAGCTCTCCGGCGGCCAGCGACAGCGAGCCTACGTCGCCATGGTCCTGGCGCAGGACACGGAGTTCGTGCTGCTCGACGAGCCACTCAACAACCTCGACATGAAGCACGCCGTGCAGATGATGAAGCACCTGCGCCGGGCGTCGGAGGAGCTGGGGCGCACGATCGTCATCGTGCTGCATGACATCAACTTCGCGGGGCACTACGCCGACCACATCTGCGCCATGAAGGACGGAGCCGTCATCGAGTTCGGGGCGCCCGCCGAGATCATGACCGGCGACGTGCTCACCCGGGTGTTCGATACGCCCGTGCGGGTGGTCGAGGGGCCGTCCGGTCCGTTGGCGGTCTACTACTGACGCTCAGAGCTCGACGCCGTGGTCCTCGTCGTTGACGCCGGTGTTGTGGCCGCGCCGGGACTCGTAGCCGATGAACCAGCCGAGCCAGACGATCGCGGCGAGCAGGATGCCGAGCCAGACGTTCTGGAAGATCAGGCCGATCACGACACCGACGATGAGCAGCCCTGCCGTGACGGAGAAGCGAAGTGCGTTGCGGGACATGGCCTCAGCCTAGGGGCGATCCGCGCCGTGCGGCAGGGTCAGCGACTCCGATGATCTTCGGGGGAGAGCCGCGGCCCACGACGGGGTTCGCTCACCCTGCTCGCGAAGATGAGGCGGATCACTCGCTGCCGGTGGCCGGCCCACGGGGCGAGCAGCTCGAGCATCCCGCCGTCATCCGTGCGGTGGCCCGTGAGGGCATAGCCGACCTGATGAGCCAGGTGGTAGTCCCCGACGCTCACGGCGTCAGGATCGCCGAGGGCTCTGATGCGCGTCTCGGCCGAGGTCCAGATGCCGACGCCGGGCAAGCTCGTCAGCACGCGATCGCGCTCCTCGCCGGTGGGGGCGGCCAGAAGTGCGCGCGAGACGCTCTCAGCGCGCTCGGCGGCTCGCACGACGGTCTTCGACTGCGGCGGCTGCACCGCGACCCGGTGCCAGTCCCACGACGGGATGCGGCGCCACTGCGCGGCGGTGGGGGCGGTGTACATCGGCCTCGGGGTGGGACCGGGTGCGCGCTCGCCGAACTTCGTGACGAGCTGTCTCCATGCGCGGAACGCCTCGAGGCCGGTCACCTTCTGCTCGATGATCGCGCACGCGAGAGCGTCGAACACGACGCCCGTGCGAGCCAGGCGGATGCCGACCGACCGGCGTGCGACGTCGGCGATCAGCGGATGATGGGAGGGATCGAAGCCGGTGGGGTCGTCGTTCGCGCCGCACAGCTCCGGGACGCTGTCGAGCGCGTGCTCCGCTCCGTCGCCCCACGCCGTGGCGATGATCTCGTCGCCGCGGGCGCGCAGCGCGAGTGCGGCAGGACCGAGCGGCGTTCGCAGCGTGCGCCAGATCACCGGGCCGTCGAACACCATGGTCGGGTCGCCGGGCCCCCGTCGCAGCATGCCCACCGTCGCGCGGAGATCGACGGCTGCGGCCGGCCGATACACGGTCTCGCGCGGCGCGCCGCGGGAGGCCGCATCGGCGGCTCCGGCATCCGCGGTCAGGGTCATGCGCCCACCATACGTGGCGGGGCTGACACTCGGATCAGAAGCGGTCGGGCGAGGGCGTTCCGTGGCCGTAGCGGATGACGACGTCGGCGTGCCGGTCGAAGCGGTAGCCGATGCCGCGCACGGTGCGGACGATGTCCTCGTAGCGGCCGAGCTTCGCGCGCAGACGCCGCACGTGCACGTCGATCGTGCGCTCGCCGGGAGTCTCGTCGTCCTGCGCCTGCCAGAGCGCGGAGACCAGCTCGCTGCGCTCGATCGTCCGTCCTTCACGGAGCACGAGGTACTGCAGCAGCTCGAACTCCTTGTAGGTGAACGCCGCGGACTCGCCGTCGATCAGCACGCGCTTGCGCGAGATGTCGACCACGACGCCGCCTTCTTCGTCGGTCGCCTCCTCTTCGGCAGCGGCCTTGGTGCGTGCGATCGCACCCGGCTCGTGCAGTGCGAGACGGACGACGTCGAGGTCGCGGCCGCCGGAGCCGTGCGGGGCCAGGGCGACGGTGGCGTGCGTCTCGGCACCCGGTGCGAGCTCGGCGAGGGTGCGGCGCAGAGCGTCGACCAGGAGCGGGAGGCTGACGCCGGCTTCGGCCGCCTTGATCTCGTCGAGACCGACGTAGAGGGCGAATCCTCGCGGCGAGCGGACGGCGGGAAGATCTGCATCGAGCGGTGCGGCGGGCTCCGACGAGACGGTGCGGACGGCGGTGGCGGCGGCGGGACGCTCGAGAAGTGCGATGTTCGACATGATGATGTAGTCCTCAGGACGTGAGCCGGAAGAAGGCTCTGATGCGTTGCATGAATGACCGGGCGAGCCGGGAAGCGAGCACGGGGTGGGTGCTCGGAGACCAGTCCTCGCAGATCGCGAGAAGTCAGGTCAGACGGAGTGGCTGTTCGTTCAGCGACACATTCGGCAACACATGTCAACGCGACCGGGCATCATCATCCCGGCAGTCCTGTTCGCCTCCTGGGCGGACAAAGGGCTTGCGTTGGTAGTCATGGGGGGATTATGTCGGAAGAAGTCCGCGCGTGTCAAAACGGCCGCCGGCCGGGGAGCGAGGCGTAACGTGGAGAAGGTGACCACTTCGACCCTCGCTGCCGGCTTCATCCTCACTGATGAGAAGGACGCCTCGCGGTACACGCTGACGCGCGACGGGCAGCTCGTCAGCGTGCTCGACTATCGCGACGACGGGAACACGATCGCCCTGACGCGAGCCTTCACCATCCCGACTTTCCGCGGCCACGGCTACGCGGGCGTCGTCGTGGAGGGAGCGGTCGCCGAGATCGAGGAGCGCGGAGATCGCAAGGTCGACGCCGTGTGCTGGTATGTCGCCGACTGGTTCCAGGCGCATCCCGAGCACGCGTCCCTGCTGCGCTCGCGCTGACGCATCGACGTGTGACGCTGTGTTACGCGGCGTCATTCCTCCGGTAATATGGATGCTCTGCTCAGCCCCGTCGGCTGAGGTGGTCAGGCGCTGACGCGCGCTGGTCCGAGGCTCGAAACCTCCGGCATCGTCCCCGACACCGGAGGTTCTTCCATGTCATCGTCCCTGCGCGCCCGCCCCCAGACACGGTGGTGGGCGCTCGTCGTCATCTCCCTCACGCAGCTGATCGTCGTCCTCGACGGCACCATCGTCAGCATCGCCCTGCCGCAGGCGCAGGCATCGCTCGGTCTGAGCGACGGCCAGCGTCAGTGGGTGGTCACGGCCTACGCCCTCGCCTTCGGCGCGCTGCTTCTGCTCGGAGGACGCATCGCCGACTACCTCGGTCGCAAGCGCACCTTCATGATCGGGATGGTGGGCTTCGGCGCGGCGTCCCTGTTCGGCGGCCTCGCGCAGTCCGGCTGGGAGCTGATCCTCGCGCGCGGCCTCCAGGGGGTCTTCGCCGCGCTCCTCGCTCCCGCCGCCCTCGCTCTCCTCACCGTGACCTTCCCCTCCGGGAAGGAGCGCAACACGGCGTTCGCCGTCTTCGGGACGGTCGCAGGAACAGGAGCGGCCGTCGGTCTGCTCCTGGGCGGATTCCTCACCGAGTTCACCGATTGGCGCTGGTGCCTGCTCGTCAACCTGTTCTTCGTCGCGATCGGACTGATCGGCGGAGCGCTCTTCCTGACGGAGAGCAAGGCGGACGGCGACAACCGCTACGACGTCTGGGGCGCGATCACCGTGACCCTCGGTCTCGGCTCCCTCGTCTACGGGTTCAGCCTCGCCGAGAACGGCTGGGGCGACCCGCTCACCATCACCTTCCTCGTGCTCGGAGTCGTGCTGCTCGCCGCGTTCGTCTGGGTCGAGAGCCGCGTGGCCCAGCCGCTCCTGCCGCTGCGGGTCGTCGCGGACCGGGTCAGGGGTGGTGCGTTCCTGATCCAGGGCGTGGCCGGAGCGATCATGATCGGCGCGACGCTCTACCTGACCTTCCACCTGCAGTTCGTGCTCGGGATGGGCGCGCTTCAGGCGGGCGCGGCGACCCTGCCGCTGCCGATCGCCACGATGATCATCGCCCCGATCGCGACCAAGCTGCTCGGAGTGATCGGACCGCGGCCGATGATGATCGTCGGACCGCTCATCGCCGCGGCGGGTCTGTTCCTGTTGTCGGGCATCACCCCGGACGGCGCCTACCTGGTGCAGATCGCCCCGGCACTCCTGCTGCTCGGCGTCGGCATGGGCTTCGTCTTCATCCCGCTGCAGAACCTCGCTCTCACCGGAGTGGCTCCGCACGACGCGGGCATCGCGTCGGCAGTCGCCAACTCGGCCATGCAGATCGGCGGATCGATCGGCCTGTCGGTGTTCACAGCCGTGTACGCCGCGTCGGTCGGAGGGCACGCCCAGGCGGATCTCGACCCCGGGCAGCTGACCGACGCTTACGGCTGGGTCTTCATCGTCGCGTCGATCCTCATGCTCGTCGCCGCCGTGATCGCCGCGGTGATGGTGCGGGGCACGAAGGACGAGCTGATGCCGGCGCAGCCGGGACTGGCCGTCGCTGCGCACTGACGTCGTCGTGGCGTCCTCTCTCGGCCGGATCGCGGAGATCTCGATGCGGGGAACGGGCGCCACGGCACGCCTCGGACCGAATGTCGGTGGGGGTTCGTAGCGTGTGAGTATGCGAATCCTGCACACCTCCGACTGGCACATCGGCCGCACCTTCCATGGCAACTCGACCATGGACGCGCTGGCCGAGGTGCTCGGGGCGCTCACGGCGCAGGTTCGCGACCACGCGGTCGACGTCGTCATCGTCGCCGGCGACGTTTTCGACTCGGCGACCCCCGCCGGCCCCGCGTACACGCTTCTCGGTGACGCTCTCGTGGCGCTGCACGAGACGGGGGCCCGTGTGATCGTCACGAGCGGCAACCACGACTCCGCCGCGCGGCTGGGGTTCCAGGCGCGACTGCTGCGTGACGGCATCCATGTGCTGACCGACCCCCTCGCGATCGGCACTCCGGTGACACTGACAGACGCCGACGGCCCCGTGCACTTCTTCGGCATCCCCTACCTCGAGCCCGCCATCGTCCGACAGCACTGGAACGGGGCCGAACTGCGCACGCAGGCGCAGACGCTGGCGCACGCCATGGACCTCGTACGGGTCGGTATGAATGAACACCCCGGCCGGTCCGTTGCGATCGCCCACTGCTTCTCCGCCGGGGTCGACGCCACGGTGGGCCTCGAGCGCGAGGTCCGGCAGGGCGGTCTCGACGTCGTGCCGCTGACCGTGTTCGACGGTCCCGACTACGTCGCCCTCGGTCACATCCACGGGCGCCAGCAGATCAGCGAGCGCGTGCGCTACTCGGGCGCCCCCCTGCATTACAGCTTCGGCGAGCAGAACAAGCCGCGCGGGTCCTGGCTGGTCGAGCTCGACGCGACCGGACTGGCATCGGTCGAGTGGCTCGAGCTCCCCGTGCCTCGCCGTCTCGTCACGCTCACGGGCACCCTCGAGGAGATCCTGTCGACCGAGAACGTCGCCGCTCACGCGGAGGACTGGGTCTGCGCGGTCTACACCGACGCGCTCGCCCAGACAGAGCCGATGCGCCGACTCCGTGAGCGGTATCCGCACTGCGCGATGGTGCAGCATCAGCCGTCCCAGACCTCCGAGACGATCGAGCGGTCGTACGTCGAGAGGTTGCAGGGTGCCGTGACCGATCCTGAACGGATCGAGGCCTTCCTCGAGCACGTCCGCTCAGGGCACGGGGCGACCGAGCGCGAGGCCGAGCTGATCCGCGAGGTGCTCGATGACCGCGTTCGTGCAGAAGCCCTCGTCTAGTCCGGTGGCCGCTCGACGCGAAGACTCTCCGACAGCGAAGGAGGCGCTCTGATGCAGCTGCACCTCCTCGAGGTCGAGGGCTTCGGGCCGTTCCGCGATCGTCAGGTCGTCGACTTCGACGCCTTCGCAGACGACGGCATCTTCCTGATCGCCGGTCGCACGGGAGCAGGCAAATCCAGCATCCTCGATGCGGTCTGCTTCGCTCTCTACGGTGGCGTGCCACGGTACGAGGGCGGCGAGAAGCGACTGCGCAGCGACCACTGCGAGCCCGACGACGTCACCGAGGTCGTCGTCGAGTTCAGCACTCCGGCAGGCCGATACCGGGTCACACGTTCGCCCGAGTACGAGCGGCCCAAGAAGCGTGGCGGTGGGATGACGGTGCAGTCGGCAGCCGTGCAGCTCGACACGCTGGTCGGCGGCGAGTGGATCGGACTCGCTGCGAAGGAGCGCGAGGCAGCCTACGAACTCGACGAGATCCTGCAGCTCAGCCGTGAGCAGTTCCTGCAGGTGATCCTGCTCGCGCAGAACCGCTTCTCGGAGTTCCTGCTCGCCGGCAGCCGTGAGCGGCAGGCACTGCTGCGGCGGCTGTTCGGCACCGAGCGGTTCGAGGACGTGCAGACACGTTTCGACGAGCGACGCAAGGCGGCGGAGCGGTCGCTCGGAGCCCGTCTCGCCACCGTGTCAGTCCGCCTCGACGAAGGCGAGCGACTGGTCGACAACGCCGACCTCGGGCATGACACCGACGCGCAGGGAGGCGACACCGCTTCGAGTGAGGCGGAGTCCCTCGTGATGACGACGGACGAGCGTCTCGACCGTCTGCGTCGCGCTCAGGCTCGAGCGGACTACCGCGCCGAGCGTCGCGCGGCGGAGCGTGTCGACGCCGAGAAGGAGTCGGATGCCGCGGATGCGGCGCTCGCGACGCTGCGAGACGAGCAGAGGGCGCAGATCGAGCGCGATCGTGCCAGGGCAGCGCTCGATCGTCTCGAGGCCGAGGAGCCTCGGATCGCGGACGCGCGGACGGAACTGCACGAGGCTCGGACTGCGGAGCTTCTTCGGGGCCCGATCACGGCCGCGGCGACGGCGTCTTCTGCGCTCGATGCTTCGGTCGAAGCCGAGAAGCGCGCACGCGCCGTGTGGGCGGCTCACGACATCGTCACGGACGATCTCGCGGAATGGGCGGCTGAACGCACCAGGCAGACGGGCACGTGGCAGCGGGCGGCGGAACTGGAGGGTTCCGCGTCCGCTCTCGACGCCGAACTCACCGCAGCCGCGGATGCCGTGGCGGCGGCGACCGCGCGCATCGAGGCGGCGGAGGCCGATCGCGTCGCTCTTCCGGGACAGCTCGAACAGCTCACTCTCGACCGTGACGCGGCGAGGCAGCGTGCCGATCGCGTCGCGGATCTGGCTGCAGCGCGAGATGCTGCCGCCGTGCGGCATGCCGCCGCGCTCGAGGCGGAACGCCTCCGTGTCGCGCACGCCGGAGCGGAGCGCGAGCTCGCTGAGGCCAGCGTCGCGCTCGCCGCGGCCCAGACGGCGCTGGCTCAGCTCAGACAGCGCCGCCTCGACGGCATCGCGGGAGAGCTGGCGGCTTCCCTGCAGGACGACGAAGCGTGTCCGGTATGCGGATCCCCCGAGCATCCCGCTCCCGCCGTGCACACGGATCCGGTGTCCGCCGACGACGTCGACGAAGCCGAGACCGAGCGCGACATCATCGCCGGGCGTGAGCGTGACGCCGCCGAGCACGTGTCCTCGCTGCGTGCGGATCTCGCCGCCGCAGTCACCCGGGCCGACGGCCGAGCAGCCGATGAGGCTGCCACAGAGTTGCACGACGCGACCGCCGCACACGCGGAGAGCATCGAGGCCTCGCACGAGCGGACGAGGCTCGAACAGCGGCGCGACGCCCTGATCGAACGCATCCGGCGGCTCGAGATCGATCGCGAACGTGACACCGCCGCGCTGGCCGCAGCCCGCGAGGAGCACTCGCTCGTGGCTCAGCGCATGGCCGAGGCGCGTCAGGCGATCGCCGACGCGAAAGGACCGTTCGACTCCGTGGCAGCGCGGCTCGCTGCGACGCTCGATGAAGTTCAGGCTGCTCTCGCGCTGGTCGAGGCGTCGGCCGAACGTGAGCGCAGAGCAGAGGCGGCGACCGCGGCGATGCTCGAGCGGGACGCCGCACTCGCCGCGTCCGAGTTTCCCGACGTGGCCGCTGTCGAGCGGGCGCTGCGCTCCGCCGCTTCCCAGGCGGCGCTCGAGAGCCGGATCACGCAGCATGCCGTGCTCAGAGAGAAGGAGCGCGCGATCCTCCTCGACCTCGAACTGCGCACGCTGCCCGAGGAGCCGATCGATCTCGATCCCGCCGAGCTGAGGTCCCTCGCCGCTCGGCAGCGCTGGTCGGCAGCGGTCGACGAAGCCGGGCGAGCTGCCGCCGTGGCGGAGCAGCTCGCGGCACTCATCGAGGCCGCCGCCGCCGAGCACGCGCGCACCGCGGAGGACGCCGCCGAGTACGAAGTCCTGCAGAACCTGGCCGACACCATCGCCGGGCGCGGTGCGAACACGCGCAAGATGACCCTCGAGACGTTCGTGCTGGCCGCAGAGCTCGAGGAGATCGTCGAGGCGGCCAATCGACGCCTCGGTGACATGTCGACCGGGCGCTACCAACTGCGTCACTCCGACGCGCTCGCCGCGCGCGGCGCGGCATCCGGGCTCGGGATCGTCGTGTTCGACGCATTCACCGGCCAGACGAGGCCAGCGCAGTCCCTGTCAGGCGGCGAGACGTTCCTTAGTTCGCTCGCCCTCGCTCTCGGACTCGCCGAGGTGGTCACGGCGCGAGCCGGCGGCATCCGTCTCGACACCCTCTTCATCGACGAGGGGTTCGGATCCCTCGACGGCGACACGCTCGACGTCGCTATGCGCACCCTCGACGAGCTCCGACAGGGCGGTCGCACCGTCGGGGTGATCAGCCACGTCGAAGCGATGCAGGAGCAGATCCCCGCGCAGCTCTCCGTACGCGCGACGCCGAACGGGCCGAGCGTCATCGAGACGCGCTGAGACCCCGCACCGACGCGGTGCCCGTCTCAGACGCCGTACTCCCGACGGATCACCTCGCGCAGCTGCACGCTGCAGCGGGCGATCGCCTCGCGGAAGTCGACGAGCGCACCGTCCTCGGCTCGATCGGAGATCGCTCGGAAAGCACGGATCGGCACCCCGAACTTCTCGGCGACCCAGATGTACGCATAGGTCTCCATGTCGACCAGTCCCGCACCGGACGGCCGGATGACGGCCGTGATCCCCGCATCGCCGACGAAGCTGTCTCCGGTCGCGATCAGCACACCCTCGCGGCCCGTCGACACGCGCGCCGGCAGGGATACGTGCTGCCCTGCGACACCGTCGAGGTCGAACACGTCATGCTGCAGCGCGCTGCCGATCTCGTGGACCGTCGCCTCGAGTTCAGGGTCGATCCCACCGGCGGTGCCGACGACCACGACCTCGGAGTACTCCTTGGCGTCGAGCGCACGGGTCAGGGCGTAGACGGCCTGCATCTTGCCCTCGCCGGTCACGAGCTGGTCGAATCCCTCGAGCTCCTCCGGGAACGCTGCGAGTTCGGAGGCCATGGCTGCGACGAGAAGTTTCACTCCGCCATCCTCTCAGGTGCATCGGCCGCCGCGGAGTCACGCGCGTGCGATCCACGTCATCTCGATGTAACACTGGAGGAGGATACTGACGTCGGGTAGACCGGAGGAACACATGACCCTGCAGCAGCAGATCTCTGAAGCGCTCGGCGTGAGGGCCGAGATCGACCCCGAGATCGAGGTGGAGCGCCGCGTGCAGTTCCTCGTCGACTACCTGCGCACCACCGGCGCGAAAGGTTTCGTGCTCGGCATCTCGGGCGGTCAGGACTCGACACTCGCCGGTCGTCTGGCGCAGCTCGCCGTCGAGCGGGTGCGAGCAGAGGGCGGGGAGGCGAAGTTCCTCGCCGTCCGGCTGCCGTACCGCATCCAGAAGGACGCGGCGGATGCCCAGGCAGCACTCGAGTTCATCGAGCCGGATGCGTCGGTCGAGGTGAACATCCAGAACGGCGTCGACGGCGTCGAGGAGGACATCGAGTTCGCCGTCACGAGCGACATCAGCGACTTCAATCGCGGCAACATCAAGGCGCGAGTGCGCATGGTGACGCAGTACGCGCTGGCCGGCCACGACGGTCTGCTCGTGATCGGCACCGACCACGCGGCTGAGGCCGTGACGGGCTTCTACACGAAGTTCGGCGACGGGGCCGCCGACATACTCCCGCTCTCCGGACTCACCAAGAGGCAGGGGCGTTCGCTTCTCCTGCTCCTCGACGCTCCCGACCAGCTCGCCTACAAGGTGCCCACCGCCGATCTGCTCGACGGTCAGCCCGGTCGCGCCGATGAGGACGAGCTCGGACTCACCTACGAGCAGATCGACGACTTCCTCGAAGGGCGCCAGGTCGACCCGGAGGTCGCCGGGCGCATCGAGTCGCGCTATCTCGCCACCCAGCACAAGCGCAACCTGCCGGTCACGCCCGACGACTCCTGGTGGCGCTGAGCGGCCCATCGTGATCCCGTGTCGGATGCCGCGGCTAGTGTCGAAGTGTCCGACAGAACGGGAGCATCGTGCGGATCGACACTCAGGCGCAGCGCGTCATCTGGAGCGCGAGCGACCTCAAGGCGGCCGCCGAATGCGAGTTCGCGTGGTGCCGCGCGATCGACGCCAAGCTGGGGCGGGTCCCCGCGGTCGACGAGCCCGAAGACGCGACGCTGGCGCGGGCGGCGCTGCTCGGAGACGTGCATGAGCGGAACGTCTTGGCGCGCTATCTCGAGGATCTCGGCGCCGATCGGGTGCATCTCGTCGAGAAGGTGTCGTCCGTCGACGCAGTTGCCCTGGCGGCGGCGGTCGAAGAGACGGTCCAGGCCCTCGGCTCCGACGCTGTCGTCGTCTTCCAGGCGGCTTTCGCTACACCCGAGTTCGTGGGATTCGCAGATTTCCTGAAGCGCGACGACGACGGTCGCTGGCGGGTTCAGGACTCGAAGCTCGCCCGAAAAGCGCGGGTCACGGCCCTCATGCAGCTCGCGGCATATGTCGATCAGCTCGATCGGCTCGGCATCCCACGATCCGACGAGGTCGACCTCATCCTCGGCGACGGCTCAGTGAGCACCCACTCCGTCGACGACCTCCTCCCGTTGTTCCAGGTGCGACGGGCGCGTCTGCGCGCGCTCATCGCAGATCGTCGCATCGACGACGGTTCCGCCGGGCCCGCGCTGGCGTGGGGCGACGACCGCGGCGATCTCGAGGTCGTGGCGTGCGGGCGCTGCGCCACCTGCGAGGAACAGGTGATCGCGCACCGAGATCTCCTCATGGTCGCCCGCATGCGGCCCGTGCAGCGTGCGCGACTGAGAGCCGCCGGCATCGAGACCATCGACGCCTTGGCAGAGGCGCCCACGCCCCCGGACGGCATGAACACCGACACGTTCGAGACTCTGAGGGCACAGGCCCGACTGCAGATCCAGGCGGATGCCGACGGTGCGCCGACCTATGACGTGCACTACGCGGCCGCGATCCATACGCTCCCGGTGCCGAGCCACGGAGACATCTTCTTCGACTTCGAGGGTGACCCTCTCTACACCGAGCCGGCGCCGGACGGTCAGGCTCACTGGGGGATCGACTACCTCTTCGGATGGGTCGACAACTCCGATCAGTACACCGCGCTCTGGGCACACGATTTCGCGGCGGAACGCGAGGCGTTCGAGAGGTTCCTCGACTTCGTGAAGCTGCGGCGCGCGGCTCATCCGGGCATGCACATCTATCACTACGCCCCGTATGAGACCTCGCACCTCGTGGCCATGGCGGCGCGGCACGGCGTCCGTGAGGGCGAGATCGATCGACTGCTGCGTGAAGGAGTGTTCGTCGACCTGTATCCGCTCGTGCTGCGGACCGTGCGGGTCGGCACGAGGTCGTACTCCATCAAGAAGCTCGAGCCTCTCTACATGGGCGCGGATGTGCGCACGAGCGACGTCCAGAAGGGCGATGACTCGATCGTGCAGTACGTCGCGGCTCGAGAGCTCGCGGCGGCGGGGGAGCAGGAAGAAGCGGATGCCGTGTTCGCCGACCTCGCCGACTACAACCGCTACGACTGCGTCTCCACCCGGCGCCTCCGCAACTGGCTGATCGACATCGCGAGGGCTGAGGGCGTGACTCCGGCGCCGCCGGATGAAGCGGACGAGGTGATCTACGAGCCGTCACCGCGCTCGGTGTCACTGCTCGCCGATGCGGAGCGCGCGGTCGACGCAGGCGACGACGGTCAGGTGCATCGCATCGCGGCCGCGGCGATCGACTACTTCCCGCGCGAGGCGAAGAGCTTCTGGGTCTCGCACTTCCAGCGACTGCGCGAACCCGTCACGATGTGGGACGGCACGCGTGACGTCGTGCGCATCGACCGCGCCTCATCGCGCGTGCAGAGGGACTGGAGCATCGGCGAGGGCCGACGGGTGATGTCGCGGGACATCGAGATCCGCGGCGAGGTGTCGCCGGGCACCACTCTGGGCGCCGGGGCGCAGCCGTTCGCCCTGTATCCCGTGCCGGCTCCCTTCGACACCGAGGCACCGTCACGAGCGGTGCATGTCCCTCACACCGTCACGGTCGCCGAGTTGCTCGACGACGGCTACCTGATCACCGAGACGGCGATCCAGGGGCAGACCTGGGACGAGCTTCCCCTCGCTCTCACTCCGGCTGCGCCGCCACGGGTCGTCTCGCTGCAGGGCGCGATCGATGAGTGGGCGGACTCCGTCCACGCGGCCGCACCCGGGTTCCCGCGTGACGCGGCCACCGACGTGCTTCGTCGCATCCCTCCGCGCACGCTGTCCGGTCGTCCGCTGCCCGAGCAGGGCGACGACGTGATCGACGCCATCGTCCGAGGCGTGCTCGATCTCGACCGCAGCTACCTCGCTGTGCAGGGTCCCCCGGGGACCGGCAAGACCTACACGGGCTCGCAGGTGATCGCCCGGCTGGTGAAGGAGCACGGATTCCGGATCGGTGTCGTGGCGCAGTCCCACGCGATCATCGAGAACCTCCTCGAACGAGTCGTCGCCGACGGTGTGCCGGCGAGTCAGGTCGGCAAGGCTCCGAAAGACCCCTCCGTCGAGCCGGGCTACACCGTCATCCCCAAGAACGGCATGGCGTCATTCCTCGCCGAGCAGGCCGAGCACGGTGCGGTCGTCGGCGGCACAGCGTGGGACTTCAGCAACACCGCCCGCGTCGAGCGCGGAGGGCTCGATCTCCTCGTGGTCGACGAAGCAGGGCAGTTCTCGCTCGCGTCGACGATCGCCGTCGCGGCCGGAGCGAAGAACCTTCTGCTCCTCGGAGACCCGCAGCAGCTTCCTCAGGTCAGTCAGGGCGCGCACCCCGAGCCGGTCGACACCTCGGCGCTCGGCTGGGTCATGGACGGCGACGCGGTCATCAAGCCCGATCACGGCTACTTCCTCGCGAGATCGTGGCGCATGCATCCGTTCGTCGCGGCCCCGGTGTCCAGGCTCGCGTACGCGGGCCAGCTCGCCTCGGCACCCGGAACCGAGAGGCGGTCGATCGACGGCGTCGACGCGGGGCTCCACGTCGTCCCGCTGCGGCATCGAGGCAACGCCACAGAGTCGCCGGAAGAGGCGGCCGAAGTGGTGGCGCTGGTACGCGGTCTCGTCGGACGCACGTTCACCGACAATGATGCGGAGTCCACGGCGCGCCCCCTGGCGCAGAACGACATCATCGTCGTCGCGCCGTACAACGCCCAGCGTCAGACCGTGCACGATGCGCTCGCCGCGGCGGGCTTCCACGACGTCCCGGTCGGCACGGTCGACAACTTCCAGGGCAAGGAGGCGGTGGTCTCGATCACCTCGCTCGCGGCGTCCAGCGGACGCGATGCTCCGCGAGGCCCGGAGTTCCTCCTGCTGCAGAATCGGTTGAACGTGGCGATCTCGAGGGCGCAGGTCGCGGCGTACCTCATCCACTCACCGGCCCTGCTCGACGATCTTCCGCGCACTCCCGAGGGGGTCGCTCGGATGAGCGCCTTCGCGCGTCTGGTCGGAGCGGCGAGCTGAGGTCGCCGTCGGCAGAGGAGAGCGATGACTCACACGATCGATGATGTCCTGCGAGCCTCGGCCGCGTGGGTGTGGTTTCCCCGCGGCAGCGAGCAGCAGCGGAGCCATCTGCAGCTGGTGCGGTATCCGACGCGATTCGGTGGCGGAGTGCGCGGCTCGCAGGTCGACTCGGATGCGGATGCCGCGACCGTCGTAGAACACGCCATCGACCGCACGAGGGCGTGGGACGAGAGCGAGCTGCGGTTCTGGACCAACGAGTCCGATCGCCCCGATCTCGAAGCCGAGCTCCTCAGGCGCGGAGCCGAGCACATCGACACCGTAGCCGTCTTCGCGAGCCGGATCGACAGCGCCACGATCGACAGCGCCGCGAGCGATGTCCCGCCTGAAGCCAGGGCGGAGGTCGTGCGAACGCTCGAGCAGGTTCGCGAAGTCGACGCGATCAATGTGCCGGTCTGGAAGCAGCAGCCGCTCGATGACGAAGGCCTTCGCATCGAACTCGACGAGATCACATCGGCGTACGACGCAGGCACGCAGGTGCGTGTTCTCGCCCGTCTCGGCGCGGACGGCGAGGCGGTCAGCACGGGCGGCTGCACGATCGTCGACGGCTTCGCACGCCTGTGGGGAGCGGCGACGATCGAGCACGCACGGGGACGAGGAGCCTACCGTGCCGTCCTCGTGGAGCGGCTTCGCCAGAGCGCGGCACGGGGAGCGACCACGGCGTTGGTGAAGGGGCGCACCGCCACCTCCGCGCCGATCCTCGCGCGAGCGGGTTTCACGAAGTACGGCGAGGAGCGCTGCTACCTCGTGAGGGCGTGAGTCACACGACGCGGCTGCTCGAGCGCGGTCAGGCGCCAGTGCCGCCGAGTTCGTCGCGCACGATTCGCGCTCCCGCTGACAGGGCGCTCATCTTGTCGAGAGCGACGCGCCTCGGTAGGGGCGCCATCCCGCAGTTCGAGCTGGGGATGAGCAGGTCCGCATCGACGAACTCGAGCGCGCGCCGCAGGGTGTCGGCGACTTCTTCCGGAGTCTCGATCTGCTCGCTCGCGACGTCGATCGCGCCGAGCATCACCTTCTTGCCGCGGATCAGCTCGATGAGGTCGAGCGGCACGTGGGAGTGGTGGCTCTCCAGCGAGACGATGTCGATGGTGGATCGCTGCAGAAGCGGGAACGACTCCTCGTACTGCCTCCACTCGGCTCCGAGGGTCGCCTTCCAATCGTTGTTGGCCTTGATCCCGTAGCCGTAGCAGATGTGGACCGCGGTCTCCGCACGCAGTCCTTCTGCTGCCCGCTCCAGAGCAGCGACGCCCCAGTCCTTCATCTCGTCGAAGAACACGTTGAACGCGGGCTCGTCGAACTGGATGATGTCGACTCCGGCTGCCTCGAGCTCTTTCGCCTCCTGATTGAGGATCGTCGCGAACTCCCATGCCAGCTTCTCGCGGCTGCGGTAGTGGCGGTCCGACAGCGTGTCGATCATCGTCATCGGGCCAGGCAGCGCCCACTTGATCGGCTGGTCGGTCTGCTGGCGCAGAAAGGCCGCGTCGTCCACGAACACGGGTGCGCGGCGGCTCACTGCGCCGACGACGGTCGGCACGCTCGCGTCATAGCGATCGCGAATGCGGACCGTCTCCCGATTCTCGAAGTCGACTCCGTCGAGATGCTCGATGAAGGTGGTGACGAAGTGCTGACGGGTCTGCTCCCCGTCGCTGATGATGTCGATCCCGCGTCGACGCTGCTCGTGCACTGCGGCGCGCAGGGCGTCATGCTTGCCCTCCACGAGCGCATCGCCCTGAAGCTCCCACGGCGACCAGAGGACTTCGGGCCGGGCGAGCCACGCCGGCTTGGGCAGACTTCCGACGATCGAGGTGGGGAGGAGTTCTCGCACGGTCGACGATCCGCGGCCGGTCATCGGACCGCAACGGGGAAGGCGGACACGGGGGAGGACGGAGCGGGATACCCGGCAGCCCACTGGTCCAGCACCGCCCGGTGCGGCGTGACGAAGTGCTCATCGGCGTAGCGTCCCTGCACGACGGCGAGCTGGCTGCGCTCCTCGCGGTCGTACGTGATCTCGGTCTGCTGATAGTCGTCGTGGGCGAGGCTCGGACGGTAGACGCTCTCGGCGGACGCATTCGCGTTGTAGATCTCAGGCCGGTAGATCTTCTGGAAGGTCTCCATGGTGCTGATCGTGCCGATGAGCTGCAGATCGGAGTAGTCGCTCAGGAGGTCGCCGCGGAAGTAGAAGGCGAGGGGGGCGACGCTGCCGCGTGGCATGAAGTAGCGGACCTGCAGCCCCATCTTCCCGAAGTACTCGTCGGTGAGTGAGAAGGAGTCCTGCACGTACTCGGCGCCGAGCACGGGGTGGTGGTTGCCGTTGCGGTGATAGGTTCTGCTGGTCGAGACGCTGATGCAGATCACCGGCAGGGTCGAGAAGCGCTCCTGGTACGCCTCGGACTCGAGGAAATGCTGGAAGAGCTTGCCGTGCAGCACGCCGAAGTCGTCGGGAGTGGAGAATCCGCCGGCGGCCGCGCTCGCCGCAGGCAGGACGACGCTGAAGTCGTAGTCGCGGAGGTAGGAGGAGAAGTTGTTTCCCACGATCCCATGGTGGCGTTCGCCGGTCAGCCGGTCGACGATGTGGACGTCGAGCACCTCGAGCACCGGGAACTCCTCATCGTTGCCATCGGCGAATCGCAACTGCACCGAGACGATGTCGAGCTCGACCGTGTAGCGCTCGTCGCCGCCCGCGAGGTCGTTGAAGCGACGGTCGATCATCTCCAGGGCGTTGCGGAGGTTCTGCTGGCGGCGCTCGCCGCGCGCGAGGTTGGCGAAGTTCGTGGTGATGCGCGAGCTGTCGGACGGGGCATAGTCCTCGTCGAAGCGAGTGGTCGTGATGCTGAACGTGATCTCGTTCGCCATGAGGGGCCAATCCGGGAGAGGGGAGGCCCATCGGGCCTCGCGAAAGCGGTGATCTCATAGTGCAGCGATGCCGGAGCTATCGGGTAATTCGGCTCCGCTATGCGGTGATATAGCCTTTTCCTATGCCCAGACGATCGAGCGGGATCACACTGCAACAGCTCCAGTACTTCATCGAGGTCGCTGCGGAGGGGTCCATCACTGCGGCGGCCGACGTGCTCTATGTCGCGCAGCCCACGATGTCCGCGGCGATGAAAGACCTCGAGAGCCGAGTCGGACGCGATCTGCTGACCCGCTCGGCGCGAGGGGTGACGCTCACGAGCGACGGCACGGAGTTCCTCGGGTATGCCAGACAGATCGTCGAGCAGGCCGAGCTTCTCGAGCAGCGCTACCTCGGGCGGCCACCGTCGCGCCGCCTCCTCGGGGTCTCCACCCAGCACTACTCCTTCGCCGTCGACGCATTCGTGCGGATGGTCAAGCGCTCGAGCGCCGCCGAATACGAGTTCTCGCTCCGCGAGACCCGCACGTGGGACATCATCGAGGATGTGCGGACGCTCCGCAGCGAACTCGGCATCCTCTTCCGCAACGACTTCAACCGCAACGTCATCGACAAGCTCCTGCGGGACTCGGGTCTCGCATTCCATCCGCTCTTCATCGCCGAGCCGCACATCTTCGTCTCACGGCGGAACGCACTCGCGTCGCGAGACCGTGCGACCCTCGACGATCTCGTCGGCCTTCCGCGTCTCACCTTCGACCAGGGCGCGAACAACTCGTTCTACTTCGCGGAGGAGATCCTCTCGACCCTCTCGAGTGCGCGGGAGATCCGGGTCTCCGATCGAGCGACGATCTTCAACCTGATGATCGGTCTCGACGGATACACGATCTCGACCGGCATCATCAGCGACGATCTCGATCCCGAGATCGTCGCCGTGCCCCTCGACGTCGACGAGCGCATCGAGATCGGCTGGATCGGACGCACGGCCATACCGCTCACCGAACAGGCCCAGCAGTACCTCGGCGAGGTGCGAGACGTGGTGTCGAGCTTCGGCGTGCCCCTTCTCGAGGACGAACCGCGCGAGCCGGAGATCCGTCAGACGGTGCCGTAGAGCCGATCGCCGGCGTCGCCGAGTCCGGGCACGATGTAGCCCTTCTCGTTGAGGCGCTCATCGAGAGCCCCGAGCACGATCGTCACATCGCGGTCTCCGACGAGCGCCTCGATGGCGGCGAGGCCTTCGGGAGTGCCGAGCAGGCAGATCGCCGTGACGTCCTTGGCCCCGCGGTCGAAGAGGAACTGGATGGCGGCAGCCAGCGAGCCGCCGGTCGCGAGCATCGGATCGATCGCGAAGCACTGACGATCGCTCAGGTCATCGGGAAGGCGCTCGGCGTAGGTGGTCGGCTCGAAGGTCTCCTCGTCGCGGACCATTCCCAGGAACCCGACCTCTGCCGTCGGCAGCAGCTTCACCAGGCCCTCGAGCATGCCGAGGCCGGCGCGCAGGATCGGCACGACGATCGGACGGGGCTCCGAGATCTTCACGCCCATCGTCGTCGTCACGGGAGTGGTGATCTCGACCGGACTGACCTTCACGTTGCGGGTCGCCTCATACGCGAGAAGCGTCACGAGCTCTTCGGTCAGCTGCCGGAAGACGGGCGACGGGGTGCGATGGTCGCGCAGCACCGAGAGCTTGTGAGTGACGAGAGGGTGGTCGGCGACGTGGACACGCATGGATACAGGCTAATGCGCCGGGGGCTCCGGTACGACATCGGATGCCGTCGACTGCCCGAGCGGCTGTCGTAGGCTCGACGCATGACCGCCTCCGACGCCCGTGCGATGCGACGCGCGCTCGAGCTCGCGGCCGAGGCGTCGGCGGCCTCGGAGATCCCGGTCGGCGCGGTGGTGCTCGACGCAGAGGGCCGGATCATCGCCGAAGGACGCAATCATCGTGAGGCGACCCACGACCCCACGGGGCACGCCGAGATCGCGGCGCTGCGGTCGGCCGCGGCGTCCGTCGGCTCGTGGAATCTCGACGGCCACACCCTCGTCGTGACCCTCGAGCCCTGCATCATGTGCGCGGGGGCGATCCTGCAGGCGCGGATCGGCCGCGTCGTCTTCGGCGCGTGGGACGACAAGGCGGGGGCCGCCGGCTCCATGTACGACGTGCTGCGCGACCGTCGGCTGCCGTACCGCGCCGAGGTCGTCGGCGGGGTCGAAGCGGATGCCGCCACGGCCCTGCTGCGGAGCTTCTTCGAGCAGCGGCGCTGACGGCTACGGCACCCCGCGCGCGATCAGTCGGAGGACTTGAGCACGAAGACGTCTGTCGACGGCTCGGGGTCGAGCGACGGCCGGTACACGTCGGGCTCGATGTAGATCACGCGTGCGATCGGAAGAGCCTCGCGGATGCGGGCCTCGATCGCATCGATGTCGACGGCTGCCTCGCGCAGCGGCTTGTTCGCGTTGAGTGCGATCTTCGCCGCGACCATGAGCTCGTCCGGGCCCAGGTAGAGGGTCTTCATGTGGATGATCTTCTCGATCTCGTCGCCCGCGTTGATCGCGTCGACGATGCGATCGTGATCGGCCTGCGTGGCGCCCTCGCCCACGAGGAGGCTCTTCGTCTCGACGCCGAGCACGATCGCGATGAGCACGAGCAGGATGCCGATCATCAATGTGCCGAGTGCGTCGAACAGCGGGTTTCCGGTGATCACGGTGAGCCCGACGCCGAGCAGTGCGAACGTGAGACCGGTGAGTGCCCCGACGTCCTCGAGGAGCACGACGGGGAGCTCCGGCGCCTTCGCGCGGCGCACGAACGACACCCAGGACTGGCCCGTGTCACGGACGAGATTGCTCTCTCTGACGGCGGTGCGCAGCGAGAACGACTCGAGGCCGATCGCGACCACCAGCACGACGATCGGCAGCCACCACCACGTCTTGTCGAGTTCATGCGGGTGCGTGAGCTTGTCGATCGCCTCGTAGATCGCGAACAGACCTCCGACGGAGAACAGGATGATCGACACCACGAACGCGTAGACGTACCGTTCCCGCCCGTAGCCGAAGGGGTGCGCCCTGTCCGCCTCGCGCTTCGCCTTGCGTCCGCCCAGCATGAGCAGCAGCTGGTTGCCCGAGTCGGCGACCGAGTGGATCGCCTCGGCGAGCATCGATGCGGATCCCGACAGCGCCCACGCGAGGAACTTCGCCAGGGCTATGCCCAGGTTCGCCAGGAACGCCGCGAGAATGGCCTTGCCGCCGCCGGATGCACTCATGCGTCGAGTCTAGATCGGCTCGTCCGTGGTCGCCCGGTGCGCCCGCCGTAGGATGGCGACATGGCTGACTCGCTTCCCTCTCTCGCGTTCCTCGGTGCCGGATCGATGGGCGGCGCGATCCTCCGAGGGGTGGTCGCATCCGGCATCCAGGTCGACGGGGGAATCACCGCGACGAACCGCACGCCCGAGAAGGCGGCGGCCCTCGCCGACCTCGACGGGGTCAGGAGCATCGCCCTGTCCGAGACCACCGACGGCAACGCGGATGCGGTCGCGAAGGCTCGCATCGTCCTCGTCGGGGTGAAGCCCGCGATGGTGCCCGATCTGCTGCGCGAGATCGCCTCGCATCTGGCCGACGACGCGATCGTCGTGAGCCTCGCTGCGGGAGTCACGCTCCAGACCTTCGCCGACAACCTCGGCGCCGACGTGCGGGTCATCCGATCGATGCCGAACACGCCCTCGACAGTTGGCAAGGGAGTCACCGGTCTGGCCGCGGGGGCAGCGGCATCCGACGACGATCTCGCCCTCGTGCACCGCCTCTTCGCCACCGTGGGCGCGGTCGTCGAGGTTCCCGAATCGCAGATCGACGCACTCTCGACGATCTCGGGTTCCGGCCCCGCCTACGTCTACCTGCTCATCGAGGAGCTGACCAAGGCAGCCGTCGGAATGGGCTTCAGCGAGAGCGACGCGCGGGTCATGGTGGAGCAGACCTTCATCGGCGCCACTGCGCTGCTCGATGCGTCGGGTGAGGAGCCGTCCGAGCTCCGCCGCAGGGTCACGAGCCCCAAGGGCACCACCGAGAAGGCCGTGGCGGTGCTGCAGGACGCGCACCTCGATCGCACCTTCGCGGATGCCGCCGCTGCCGCACTCGCCCGCGCGAAGGAACTCGCGGCCGGAGCCTGACATGCAGCTGCGGTTCTCCGGGGAGATCTGGTTCTGGCGCGGTCCCGCGCCGTTCCATTTCGTCACCGTGCCGCCGGCGGAGAGCGAGATGATCGGTGAGGTCGCGAGCGTCGTCACCTACGGATGGGGGATGATCCCCGCATCCGTCACGATCGGCGACACGACGGTGACCACCGCCCTCTGGCCCAAGGACGGCGGCTACATCGTGCCGATCAAGAAGGCCCTGCAAGACCGTGAGGGCGTCGGCGTCGACGACCTCGTCGAGATCGCGCTCGACATCGACGCCTGACGTCCGTCGCGCGGATGCCGGTCAGCGGTCGAGGGCGGCGAAGCGCTCGATGTCGCTGTTGGTGCCCGAGACGATGATCAGATCGTGGTTGGTGACGATCGTGTTCGCCTCGGCGTAGCGGAACGGCTTGCCCGGGCTCTTCACTCCCACGACCGTGACCTTGTACTTGCTGCGCACGCCGGACTCGTTCAGACCCACGCCGCGGATGAACTTCGGCGGGTACATCTTGGCCAGCACGAAGTCGTCGTCGAAGCGGATGAAGTCGAGCATCCGGCCGGAGACGAGGTGCGCGACGCGCTCACCGGCTTCTCGCTCGGGGTAGATGACGTGGTTGGCTCCGACGCGGGCGAGGATCTTGCCGTGCGACTGCGAGACCGCCTTGGCCCAGATCTGTGGCACCTTGAGGTCGACGAGGTTCGCGGTGATCAGCACCGACGCCTCGATCGACGAGCCGACGGCGACGACGGCGACCTGGAAGTCCTGCGCGCCGATCTGCCGCAGGGCATCGATGTTCTTGGCGTCGGCCTGCACCGTGTGCGTGACGCGGTCCGACCATTTCTGCACGAGCTCGAGGTTGTCGTCGATCGCCAGGACCTCGCGGTCGAGACGATCGAGTTCGCCTGCGCAGGCGGCACCGAACCGGCCGAGACCGATGACGAGGACGGGAGCGTCGCCCCGGAGGACTTCAACCAACGATCGGCCTTTCCACGGGCAGTGAGTAGTACTGCGTTCGCGATGTCGCGGCGACGGCCGCGGCGAGAGTCACTGTACCAACGCGCCCCATGAAGATGGTGGTCGCGAGGACGTACGAACCGGCGTCGGGGAGATCGGCGGTGAGGCCGGTCGAGAGTCCGACGGTGGCGAAAGCCGAGATGACGTCGAAGAGGACGTGGCTGATGTCCGCCTTGGTGATCTGGGCGATGATGATCGTCGAGAGTGCCACGATCGTGGCTCCCCAGGCGACGACGCTCAACGCGACGCGCTGCACGTCGCTGGGGATGCGACGGCCGAACGCCTCGACGGACTGACGGCCCTTGGCCTCGGACCACACCGCGATCGCGAGCACCGCGAGGGTCGTCACCTTGATTCCGCCTGCGGTGGAGGCCGAGCCGCCGCCGACGAACATCAGCATGCTCGCGGCGAGGAGGGATGAGCCGTTCAGATCGTCCATCTCGATCACGTTGAAGCCGCCCGACCTCGTCATCGCGGACAGGAAGAACGCCTGGAAGGTCGTGTCCGCGGCATCCATCGACCCGAACGTCTTCGGGTTCGCGTACTCGAGGATCAGGAAGACGGCGGCGCCGAGCACGAAGAGCAGCACCGTGGTGACCAGGGTGAGCTTGGTGTGCAGCGACCACTTCTTCACGTGCCACACGTGCTTGGCCAGGGTGTAGATCACCGGGAAGCCGATGCTGCCGAGGAACACGCCGGCCATCAGCAGCGTGAGGACGAGATAGTCGTCGGCGAACACGGCGACTCCGCCGGCATTCGGCGCGAAGCCGGTGTTGGTGAAGGCCATCGCGGCGAAGTAGGGGGCCTCCCAGAGCGCTGCGATCGGCTCGACCCCGGCCATCACGAGTGCGGGGTAGAGGAGGACCGCGAGCACGCCCTCGATGATCAGCGCGGAGACGGCCACGGTCGTCAGGAGCTGACCGACTTCGCCCAGCCGGACGGTCTGGCTCTCGTTCACCACGCCACCGTGCGCGCGAAGGGGGTTGGTGTCTCCCGCGGCGAGGAGCTTGGCGCGGAGTCCCAGTCTCTTGGAGATGAGCATGCCCATCAACGAGGCGAGGGTGAGAACGCCGAGCGCGCCGATGTTGACGCCGATGAAGATCAGCACGTGACCGAAGGGCGACCAGTACGTCGCCATGTCGACGGTCGCGAGTCCCGTGACGCAGATGGTGGAGACCGCGGTGAACAGTGCATCCGCCAACGGCGTGACCGTGCGCGAGGCCGAGGCGATCGGCAGCGAGAGCAGCACCGTGAAGACCAGGATGAGCAGCGCGAAGATGACGATCGCGAAGCGCGAGGGCGACGACGTGATGATGTGCTTGCCCCAGGAGGCGGCGTTCTGGAGACGCTGTCGAGGCGACGACGCCGAAACGATGCCCGACATCGCGTCCCCCTTCGATCTTCCTGCTCCGACGTGCGCGGATGCACGGCGCTGATCGCCGAGCCTTCGTCATGGTACTCCGTGCCGGGGACGACTACCCTGATCACATGACGGACATCTTCGACGTGATCGCAGACGGTACGAGGCGAGACATTCTCCAGCTTCTCCTGCGACGCACCGCCGAAGGGGACGCCGGAACGAGCGTGAGCCAGATCGTCGCCGACCTCGGCATCAGCCAGCCGACCGTCTCGAAGCATCTGAAGGTCCTGCGCGAGGCCGAGCTGGTCAGCGTCCGCGAAGACGGGCAGCGTCGTTTCTACAGCTTGGCCGTCGAGCCGCTCGAGGTCGTCGACGACTGGCTCGTGCCCTTCCTCATGGATGCCTACGGCGACGACGCACCCGACATCGACTACCCCGGACTGCCGCTGCCCGACGGAGCCGCACACGCGGCCGAGGTCGTCGGCCGCGCCGCGGCATCGGCGAAGCACGTGGTCGCGACGGCCCTCAAGCGCCTCGGCGGCTGATCGCGGCCGGAGACACACATCGCCCCTGACGATCGGGGGGCGTGTCGTCAGGGGCGAGGCCGCGGGCCCCAGCCCGCGTGACTCGGATGGTGCCATCGTGAGTCGTGTGGTCAGCCTCGCAGGGCAGTCTGAGCGGTTCCGGCATACCTCCTATGTCTCCGCTGTGACCTCGCCCGTTCCGCGGGCCATGATGAGGGGATGACCACAGTTTCCGCTTCGAGTCCCCGCGTGATCGACCTCAGCCACACGATCGAGGCGGGGCTGGTGACCTACCCGGGTCTTCCGGCACCGACGATCACTCCGCACCTCACTCGCGAGGACTCGCGCTCGAAGTACGCGCCGGGGACGGAGTTCGCGATGGACATCATCACGATGATCGGGAACACGGGCACCTACCTCGATGCGCCCTACCACCGCTACGACGACGGCGGAGACCTGGCCTCGCTCGACCTGAGCTCGCTGGTCGGGCTGCGTGCCGAGGTGTTCCACCTGCGAGGCGCCTGGAGTGCTGAGCATCGCGGGATCGATGCCGACGCACTCGTCGACCGCGACCTGAGCGGAGCAGCGGTCCTGCTCGACACCGGATGGGATGAGCACTTCGGCACACCGGAGTACGGGCGCGGGGCGCCGTTCCTCACGGAAGGAGGGGCTCGTCACCTCGCCGCCGCGGGGGTAGGCCTGGTGGGAATCGACTCCCTGAACATCGACGACACCGAGAGCGGAGGAGAGCGGCCCGCCCACAGCATCCTGCTCGCCGCCGGCATCCATGTGGTCGAGCACTTGACGCACCTCGACGCTGTGCCGTCGCAGGGGGCGCGGTTCACCGCTGCACCGCCGGCCGTGCGCGGATTCGGGACCTTTCCCGTGCGCGCCTTCGCGACCGTCGGGGATGCACACTGATCACACAGGCCACATGGGTTTACACGTGTCCCACCTTGCCCATAGAGTGTGCACACAATCCAGAAAGGGGTACGTGGGATGCCCGAGGTTCCAGATGTCCGGTTCCTTACGGTGGCCGAGGTCGCCGAACTCATGCGTGTGTCGAAGATGACGGTCTATCGGATGGTGCACGCTGGGGAGCTGCCAGCCATCCGCTTCGGTCGCAGTTTCCGTGTTCCGGAATCCGCGGTCGCCGAGGCCCTGCAGCGACCGATAGCCGACGTCGGCTGACGTCCTCGGCGTCGTCTCGTGAGCGCGTGCAGCAGAAGCTCCACGGTTTGCTAGACTGATCCGAGGCATTTTTCCGTGCCCGTACCCGGGTGTCCGTCACCGACGACACCCAGCCACTGACTTAGTGAGGTTTCCGTGGGTTCTGTCATCAAGAAGCGCCGCAAGCGCATGGCGAAGAAGAAGCACCGCAAGCTGCTTCGTAAGACTCGCCACCAGCGTCGCAACAAGAAGTAAGCGACCAGACACGAGCGCCTGTCTCCGGACGGGCGCTTTGTGTCTCTGCCCCCGGTTTCCCACTCGTCGCAGGAGCATGCCATGAAGTCGATCACCGTCACCGAACTCGCCGAGCGGTCGAACACCCCGCTCATCGATGTCCGAGAGGTGGATGAGTTCGCCGCCGGTCACGTACCCGGGGCAGTGAACATCCCGATGTCGGAGATCGGCAACCGGCTCGAAGAGCTGCCCGCAGAGTCGTTCGACGTCATCTGCCAAGCGGGTGGGCGGTCGGCGCGCGTCGTCGAAGCGCTCGAGTCCCGCGGATACGACGCCACCAACGTCGAGGGCGGAACGGGCGAGTGGATCGCGCAGGGCCGCGATATCGAGGTGCCGTCGGCGTGACCACGCTGACCCTCATCGGCAAGCCGGACTGCCATCTCTGCGATGTCGCGTCCGCGATCATCGACGCCGTCGTCGCCGACCTGCCTGACGCGGCAGCCGAGCGCATCGAGATCGTGGAGGCCTCGATCGCCGACGATCCTGTGCTCTACGAGCTGTGGTGGGAGAAGATCCCCGTCGTCCTGATCGACGGCGACCTGCACGCGCACTGGCGTCTGTCCGCCGACCGACTGCGCGACGCGCTCGAATCAGCCGTGCAGCAGGACACACTCGAGAGGGAAGCCCGATGATCCGTCACGTCGTCACCTGGAAGCTCGCAGCCGACGATGCGGCGACACGCGCCGAGCAGGCCGCCGAGCTCGCCCGTCGTCTGAACGCTCTCGACGGCGTCGTGCCGCAGCTGCGCTCGATCACCGCGGGCGCGAACGTCGCCTATCCCGACGCGAACTGGGACGTCACCCTCGTCGCGGACGTCGATTCGATCGCTGCTCTCGAGGAGTATCAGGTGCACCCGGCGCACGAAGAGGTCGTGGCGTATGTGCGCTCGGTCGTCGCCTCCCGTGTGGCCGTCGACTTCGAACTCTGAACCTCTGAACCTCTGATCGGCGGTTCTCGGTGTGATGAGCGCAGGGGGAATCGCAGGAGAGACCACTTGGCGTGACATCACGATCGCCTGGGCATCGCCCTCGCAGTCGCACGGTGTCACTGAAGCCGATGCCGCGGCGATGGGTCAGCGGGAACGCCTCCGCGAGCTGAGCGGCAGCCGCGCCCAGGCGTTCCTCGCCGGCAGGGCACTGATGCGCGCCCTCGTACGCAGGATCACCGGGACTCACGACATCGTCATCTCGAGCCGCTGTGCCAGGTGCGGGGCGGACCACGGTCCGCCGCGCGCCGACGGCGTCTTGCTCAGCGTGAGTCATGCGGAGGGTCTCGTCGTCGTCGCAGTGGCTCCGGCAGCGGTGGGGACTGCGGCGTCGCTCGGCGTCGATGTCGAGCAGGCATCTGCGGCCGGCCGGGTCGACGAGCTGCGAACGATGTTCCCTGACGGCGCCGCCCCGGATCTCGCGGGGTGGACGCGCATCGAGGCGGCGGTCAAGGCGGATGGTCGCGGATTCGAGACAGAGCCGTCAGAGGTGCTCCTCCGACCGCGCGCGAACACGGATCCCTGCGTGTGGTCGGCAGCGCTTCCGGGTCGTGCCGCCACGATCGACGTCACGACGCTGGTCGGCCCACCGGGGTACGTGCTGAGCGTCGCTCGGGGGTGATCCCGCTCGGTCTCAGGACCGGGATGCAGGAAGTGCGGGCAGCGGGAGTTCGTCGATCCAGGTCCGCACCAGGGTGCGCGCCCGGTCGTCGGCCACCTCGCCGACGAGGCCGAGGAAGTCGTCGCTGGTGACAGCGAGTCGCGCGAACCGCGCGGTCCACTCCCGCGTCAGAGCGAAGAACCGCTCATCGCCGATCGTGAGTCGCAGGGCATGCAGGGTGAGGGCGCCGCGCTTGTAGACGCGATCGTCGAACATGTCGTTCGGACCGGGATCCGAGAGCAGCAGATCCTCGGGGAGGCCGCGGAGGGCGGCGTGATGGGCCAGAGCGTTCTCGTGGGCGGTCGACGCACCGGACGCTTCCGACCACAGCCACTCGGCGTAGCAGGCGAATCCCTCGTTCAGCCAGATGTCCCGCCAGCGGGCGACGCCGACGCTGTTGCCGAACCACTGGTGCGCGAGCTCATGCGCGATCAGGCGCTCGCTGCCCCCGGCTCCGTCCACGTGATTGGCACCGAAGATCGCCATGCCCTGCGCTTCGAGGGGGATCTCGAGATCGTCGGGTGTGATGACGACCTTGTAGGACTCGTAGGGATACGTGCCGAAGGCTTCGACGAACGTCTCCATCATGTGCGGCAGCGGGGCGAAGTCGGAGCGCACGCTGCCCGCGAGCGCCCGCGGGTGGAACAGACGCCCGGGAGTCGTGCCGAGAGCGACCCTGTCATCGTCGTACTGGCCGATCTGCACGGTCATCAGGTATGTCGCGGTCGGCACCGGCTGCTCGAAGATCCATCGGGTGCGACCGCGCTGCGTCGATCGCGTGGCTGCGCCGCCGCTGACCACGGTGTACTCGGGATCGGCCGTGAACTCCAACCGATACGTCGCCTTGTCCGAGGGCAGGTCGTTGCAGGGGAACCAGGTCGGCGCGCCGGTCGGCTGCGACGCGACGAGCACGCCGTCTTCGAGTTCTTCCCACCCGAGGAGCCCCCATCGAGTGCGCCGGGGCGACGGAGAACCGGAGTACTCGACCGCGACCGTGAGCTCCTGACCGCTCGCCCGCTCGCCCCCGAAGACCACTTTGAGTCGCCGGTCGTCCTGTCTGAACGATGCCGCGCGGTCACCGACCACCCGCACCTTCGTGACTTTGAGCCCGACGAGGTCGAACGAGACGTGCTTCGCCGATTCCTGCATCTGCAGTCGGATCGTCGCCGTGCCCGCGATGCGGTTCGTGGTCACGCGATAGTCGATGGCCAGGTCGTAGTGCAGCACCCCGTAGCGCCGATCGCCGCTGTGCGGGGTGTAGGCGTCGACGGTCATGCGTTCGAGGCCTGGTAGGAGCGCACTTTGACGGCACGCCACGGCCCGATGGGGTTGCCGCTCCAACGACTGCCGATCGGCACGAACTCTCCCCGCATCACGAGTGAGGCGGGCCCGACCGTGGCATCCGATCCGATCGTGGCCGCGGGCAGGATCACGCTGTGCGGACCGAGGGTCGCACCGCTCTCGAGGGTCACTGCGTCGATGCTCATCACTCGATCATGGAACAGATGCGTCTGAACCACACATCCGCGGTTCACGGTCGCACCGTCCCCGAGGGTGACCAGGTCGGGCTCGGGCAGCCAGTAGCTGTCGGTCCAGACGCCTCGGCCGATCTTCGCGCCGAGGGTGCGCAGCCAGATGGCGAGTGCAGGAGTGCCCGATGCGGCATTGGCGAACCAGGGTGCGGCCACCATCTCCGTGAAGGTGTCCGACACCTCCGTGCGCCACACGAAGCTCGACCAGAGCGGATGCTCGCCGGCACGGATCGGCCCCACGATCAGCCACTTGGCGGCGGTGGTGATCAGAGCGGCGAAGGCGCCTGCGGCGAGCATCACGGCGCTCGAGAGCAGCACGGCCCATGCGAGTCCCCAGGCCTCGACCACCGCGGCGAGCGTGAGCATCACACTCACTCCGATCGCGCAGGTCACGAACACCGGGATGATGCGGCACAGCTCCCACAGAGCCCGCGCGAGGCGGAGTCCCGGGCGCGGGCGATACGTGCGCTCGAGATCGGAGTCGTTCACCACACGGCGCAGTCGCGCGGCGGGCGAGCCCAGCCACGATGAGCCCGCCTTGGCCTTGGGCGGAGCGACGGACAGGACGGCGACGAGGCCGTCGCGAGGCACGTTGTGCCCGCCGGCGGCCATGCCGGAGTTGCCGAGGAACGCGCGCTTGCCGATGCGCGCGGTGCCCAGCCGCATCCATCCGCCCTGCAGCTCGTAGGTCGCGACCATGGTGTCGTCGGCGAGGAACGCTCCGTCGGCGATGGTCGTGAGCTTCGGGATGAGCAGCACGGTCGACGCCTCGACGTCGCGCCCGACCTCGGCCCCGAGGGCCCTGAGCCAGAAGGGAGTGGCACTGCTCGAGTACAGCGGGAAGAGGAAGGTACGGGCGGAATCGAGCAGACGCTCGGTCGTCCACGCCTGCCAGGCGATGCGCGAGCGCACCGGGTACACGCCTTCGCCGAGACCGGCTCCGAGCACACGCACGAGGACGAGCACGAGACCGGCGAAGACGAAGCCGGCGAGCAGCACTGCGGGAACCAGCAGCGCCAGGATGCTCGGGACGGCCGCTGTCAGGGAGTCGGACCCGCGCATGCCCAGCGCGAGCACCCAGGCGCCGGCGGCGAGCGAGAGGACAGGGAGGACGCCGAGCGCGGCGGAGGAGGCGGCGTAGGCCCACAACCACCGGGTGCGGCTGGGTGGGCGGCCCTCCTCGAACGGCCGCGACACTCCGCCGACGCGTGTCGCCGGCGATCCTGCCCAGCGCTGCCCGGCGCGGACCCGACCGAACACGGCCGAGCCGGGTGCGATCTCGGCGCCGCGACCGATCTTCGTGCCGGGGGCGAGGGTGCTGCGGCCGCCGATGGTCGCTCCCGCGCCGATGCGGATGCCGCCGATGCGCACGGTGTCGCCATCGATCCAATAGCCGGTGAGGTCGACCTCGGGCTCGATGGAGGCTCCGGAGCCGATGTCGAGCATGCCCGTGATCGGCGGGACGGTGTGCAGATCGACATCTCTGTGGATGCGGGCGCCGAGAGCTCGTGCGTAGTAGACGACCCAGGGAGCACCGGCCAGGCCGACCGGGTCGACCTGCTGGGCGATCTGCTCCGCGAGCCACAGACGCAGATGCACTCCGCCGCCGCGCGGATAGTCGCCAGGGCGGAGTCCGGCGAGCAGCAGACGCGCGGCGACGGCGGCGATCGTCATCTTCCCCACCGGGGTGACGAAGATCAGCAGGCCGACGATGATCGTCCACACCGGAACAGCAGGCAGGAATTCGAATCCGGGGGACAGCCGCAGGAGCCAGCTCGCGGCGAGCAGGTACAGCAGCCAACGGATGCCGGTGAACACGAACAGCGGGAGACCCGCGATCGTCTGCACCCACTGCATCCGTCGGGGAGTCGGGACGGGCTGGCTGAAGACGCGTTCCTCGGCGTCCTCGTCATCGGCCTCATCGTCGACGGCATCCGACATCTGGCGCAGCCGCGGCAGATCGTAGACGTCGGTCATCGTGAACTCCGGCGCCCGGGTGCGCAGGCGGGAGACCAGCTGGGCGGCCGCGAGCGACCCGCCGCCGAGCTGGAAGAAGTCGGCGTCCTCGTCGCCCGGGCGCACGCCGAGCACGGCGAACCACTGCTCGGCGAGCCACGCCGCCGTGCCGGACAGGGACGAGTCGTTCGCGTCGCCGGAATCGAGCGGCCAGGGGAGAGCCGCCTTGTCGACCTTCCCGGACGTGCGGACGGGCAGATCGTCGACCATGGCGAGCAGAGGGATCAGCGGAGCGGGAAGCGTCTCCGAGAGCTCACCACGCGCCACCTGCCGGTCGAACCCCTCGTCGGGCACGACATAGCCCACGAGGATCGGCATGCCCGTCTCGGTCTTCTGCACCACCACGGTCGCCGCCGAGACGGAGCTCAGCGCCTGCAGCGCCGCCTCGACCTCGCCGAGCTCGATGCGGCGGCCGCCGATCTTGACCTGGTCATCGGCGCGACCCTGGAAGATCAGTCCCTCGGAGTCGACCCGCACGACGTCGCCGGAGCGGTAGGCCCGGTCCCAGCCGAGAGTGGGCATGGGCGCGTACTTCTCGGCATCCTTCGCAGGGTCGAGGTACCGGGCGAGACCGACTCCGCCGATGATCAGCTCGCCGGTCTCGCCCTCGGCGACGCGCTGTCCGTCAGCATCGACCACGGCGAGCGACCACCCGTCGAGCGGGAGGCCGATGCGCACGGGACCGGTGCCGTCCATCAGCGAGGCGCAGGCCACGACCGTGGCCTCGGTCGGGCCGTAGGTGTTCCACACCTCACGTCCGTCCGATGCCAACCGGACGACGAGCTCGGGCGGGCACGCCTCCCCGCCGAAGATCAGCAGGCGCACGTTCTCGATCGCGTCCTGCGGCCAGAGGGCGGCGAGCGTCGGCACCGTCGAGACGACGGTGATGCCGTGGCCGAGCAGCCAGGGCCCCAGGTCTTCGCCCGAGCGCACGAGAGCTCGCGGTGCGGGCACCAGGCAGGCGCCGTGGCCCCACGCGAGCCACATCTCCTCACAGGACGCGTCGAAGGCGACCGAGAGGCCTGCGAGCACGCGATCACCGGGACTCAGCGGTGCGGCCTGGAGGAACAGACGTGCCTCGGCGTCGACGAAGGCCGCGGCCGAACGGTGCGAGACCGCGACGCCCTTGGGCACGCCGGTCGACCCGGAGGTGAAGATGATCCAGGCATCGTCGTCGACCGTCGGCGGCGCGACGATCGGGATCGCGGAGGTGCGCGGATGAGGTGACTCGCCGCCCAGGAGGTCGACCGCCTCGGTCGCCCCGGCCGGCATGTAGCCGGCGTCGGTGATCGTGCCCGCGATGCGGGCCTCGTGGAACACGAGATCGGCACGCTCCTGCGGGTCGTCGGCATCGACGGGGACATAGGCGGCGCCCGCCGCGATGGTGCCGAGGATCGCGATGTACAGCTCGCGGTGTCCGGACGACATGCGGATGCCGACGCGGTCGCCGCGGCGCACGCCTCTCTCGTGCAGCAGGGCCGCCGTACGCCAGACGTGCGCGAGCAACTCGGCGTAGCTGAGCGCCCCGTCCGCGTCCTCGATGGCCGAGGCGTCGGGATATCGCCGGGTCGTCTCCTGAAGGATGTCGATCAGCGTGCGGGGAGGAGGCGCGTCGGCGCCCCGGTCGAGCGCCTCCTGCACGTCAGCGCGCAAGGAGGTCGAGCAGAGCGGCCTTCGTCAGGCGCGAGTATCCGGTGCGGCCCTCGGCGCGGGCGCGGGCGCGCAGCTGGACCAGGGTCAGCGCGCTGAGCTCCGGTGCCGCTGCAGAGGTCTCTGTTGGTACCGGTGCCGGTGCCGGTGCTGGTGCTGCTGCTGGTGCCAGTGCGGGTGCCGACGTCGGGGTCGTGATCGTGACCGTCGGCTCGACGGTCGGAGCCGCGACCACGGCCTTCTTGGCCACGGCCTTCTTCGCCTCGGCCTTCTTGGTGGCCTTCTTGGGGGCCGGCTGCTTCGCATCCAGCGTCGGCTCGACGGCGGACTTCTTGTCGGCCTTCTTCTGATCCTTCTTCGCGGCGGACTTCCTGTCCGACGCCTTCTTCTCGGCCTCCAGGCGTGCGGTGGCCTGGGTGAGGCGCGCGGTCGCCGCGGTCGCCGACTTCGCGACCTTCTTGGGCCGATCCGCGACCTTCTTCTTCGAGACTTTCGCCGCGTCCTTCGCGTCCTCGACGAGAGGCTTCAGCTTCTTGGCGTCTTTCTTGGGCAGGGACTTGATCAGCTTCTTCGCGTCCTTCGCCGCATCCTTCGCCGCGTCGAGAGCGGCTTCGGCGGTGCGCTGTGCTGAGGTCTTCTTTGCCATGATCGGGTCTCCTCTGAGTCCGGAGCGTGTCGGCTCGGGCTGTCGGCACAGAGGATACTCAGGCAAGGTGAACGATCGGTGCCGCATCGTGCGTAACACGCCCGTCATATTCGGTCACACTTGCAACACAAATGTGATCCGCAGAAGGCGGCCGACGGCGGGTTCGGCCCGGTGGTGCATGTTTAGATGTTCTCCTACCCGTCCGTGGGGAACCACACCCTCGTCCTTCAGGAGCTGACATGCAGCGTCGCAACATCATCGCCGGGATCGCGCTCGCCGCGACCGCCACCCTCGCCCTCGCCGGATGCGCGACCGGCGGCAGTGACGCGGGATCGGGTGAGCCTGCGGCCGGCGACGAGTACGACCTCATCGAGGCGGGCACCCTGACGGTCTGCTCCGACATCCCTTACGCACCGTTCGAGTTCGAGGGCGGCGACAACGGCACGGGTTACACCGGCTTCGACATCGACCTGCTCGACGCGATCGCGAAGGAGCTCGACCTGAAGCTCTCGGTGCAGGACGTCGGATTCGACGCGCTGCAGTCGGGCACCACGCTCGCCGCCGGACAGTGCGACGTCGGCGCCTCGGCCATGACGATCACCGACGAGCGCAAGGCGAACATCGACTTCTCCGAGCCGTACTACGAGTCGCTGCAGTCGCTGCTCGTGCGCACCGACTCGGGCATCGAGTCGATCGACGACCTCTCGGGCAAGAACGTCGGAGTGCAGCAGGGCACCACCGGAGAGGCCTACGCGACCGAGAACGCCGAGGGCGCAGAACTCGTCCAGTACCCCTCCGACGGAGAGCTGTGGCCCGCGATGCAGGCCGGACAGATCGACGCGATCCTTCAGGACCAGCCGGTGAACCTCGAGCACGAGAAGGCCGACAGCGCGTACAAGATCGTCGAGGAGTACGAGACCGGCGAGTCGTACGGTTTCGCATACGCGAAGGGCGAGAAGGATGCTCTGCGCGAGGCGATCGACGGCGCGCTGCAGGATCTCCGCGACAGCGGCGACTACCAGACGATCTACGACACCTACTTCACCGCGAAGTAATCGGCGAGCGACGTAGGACAGGGAGACCTTGACAATGGCGTTGAGGCGCACCACGAAGAGCAAGCTGTATCGGTACACCGTCTATGCGGTGCTGATCGCGGTCGCCGTCTGGCTGATCGTCAGCACCGACTGGGCCCGCATCGCGCAGCTGTATTTCAACCCGGAGGTCGCGGCGAAGATGCTTCCGGGCATCATCACCACGGCGCTCGTGAACACTCTGTGGTTCACGGCCGTCGCGTTCGCCGGCGGTCTGCTGCTCGGCGTCGTGCTCGCGCTGCTGAAGCTGTCGTCCATCGGACCCTTCCGATGGATCGCGACGGCATGGATCGAGCTCTTCCGCGGGCTTCCCGCGATCCTCACGATCTTCGCCATCGCGTTCATCCTGCCGATCGGACTCGGCGTGCCGGGCACGAAGCTCGGCGGCCCGGTCGTGCTCGGCCTGATCGGTCTGATCCTGGTCGCATCGGCGTACATGGCCGAGACGATCCGCGCCGGCATCCAGGCCGTTCCGAAGGGGCAGACCGAGGCGGCACGTTCGCTCGGCATGTCGCCCATGAAGACGACGTTCTGGATCGTGGTCCCGCAGGGGTTCCGCATCATCATCCCGCCGCTGACCAACGAGTTCGTCCTGCTGCTGAAGGACACGTCGCTGCTCTTCGTGGCAGGTTCCTTCATCTGGTCGAAGGAGCTGACGAACTTCGCGCGTGACGCGAGCACGCAGAACGCGAACGGAACGCCGCTCATCATGGCGGCGGCCCTCTACCTGATCGTGACGATCCCCCTCACGCGCTTCAGTGCGTACCTGGAACGAAGGATGTCGAGGCAGCGATGATCACCGATCTGATTGACGTCCACGCGCCCGCGATCGACCTGCAGGGGCTCGTGAAGAGCTTCGGCGACAACGAGGTGCTCAAGGGCATCGACCTCACCGTCACCGCCGGAGAGGTCGTCTGCATCATCGGCCCGTCGGGCTCGGGCAAGTCGACGCTGCTGCGCTCGGTCAACCTGCTCGAGGAGCCGACCGGCGGCAAGGTGCTCATCGAGGGGATCGACATCACTGATCCCGATGTCGACATCGACCGGGTGCGCACCCGCATCGGCATGGTGTTCCAGAGCTTCAACCTCTTCCCCCACCTCGACGTGATGGGCAACCTCATGATCGCGCAGCAGCGCGTGAAGAAGCGGTCCAAGGCTGAGGCTGAGCGGGTCGCGAAGGAGATGCTCGGACGCGTCGGGCTCGCTGAGAAGGCGGACGCCTTTCCCGGACACCTGTCGGGCGGTCAGCAGCAGCGTGTCGCGATCGCGCGGGCGCTGTGCATGAACCCGGACATGATGCTGTTCGACGAGCCGACGTCGGCGCTCGACCCCGAGCTCGTCGGCGAGGTACTGCAGGTCATGCGCTCGCTCGCGGACGAGGGCATGACGATGCTCGTCGTCACGCACGAGATGGGCTTCGCCCGCGAGGTCGGATCACGTCTGATCTTCATGGACGGCGGCTACATCGTCGAAGAGGGCGACCCGCGCGAGGTGCTCGCGAACCCGCAGCATCCGCGTACGCAGGACTTCCTGGCTCGCGTCCTCTGAGTTCGCGTCTCACCTGTCACGACGAGACCCCCTCCCGCTGAGTCAGCGCGAGGGGGTCTCGTGTGCGGAGAGTGCTGTGCGAGGTCAGG
This sequence comes from Microbacterium sp. CFBP9023, assembly GCF_034045055.1. Taxonomy (NCBI): domain Bacteria; kingdom Bacillati; phylum Actinomycetota; class Actinomycetes; order Micrococcales; family Microbacteriaceae; genus Microbacterium; species Microbacterium sp. CFBP9023. Next base: position 189,814 of record NZ_JAXCWI010000003.1, read on the forward strand.
CCTCCACGACCTCGGCATCCGCGGCATTGCGGCGCACCGAGTCGATGCCGTTCAGCGCGGACGATCTCGACGAGTAGCCCTCGCTGATCGCGATCACCTCGCCGTTGCCGGACTTGAGGCGGAACCGGTACTCGCCGGACTTGTCGGTGTACAGCTCGAACGTGCCTGCCATGAGGTGTCCTTTCTCGACGGTGAGGAGGGCACGAGGCCCTCGAGCATCACGGTATCTCGGAGTACTGCGCCAGCGATAGGGCTCGGTCAGCCGCGCGGATGCACCGCGACGGGCTCGGGAGCGACGGCGATCCGCACGCGATCGCCGAAGGCCGGGTGGATGCCCGGAGCGTGCTGGAGGCGCACCAGCTCGCCTGATTCGGTGCGCACGAGCGTGCGGCGCATGCTGCCGAGGAACGTGCTCTCCTGCACCAGCGCATCGGTCGCGGCATCGGCCTCGGATGCGAAGTGCACGTTCTCCGGGCGCAGATACACGTCGACGGGCCCGTCGGCCGGCGACTGCAGGGGAAGCTTCTGACCCCACACGACCACGTGATCACCCTCGGCGACACCCGAGACGACGCTCGAGAGCCCGACGAAGGCGGCGACGCCCGCCGTGGACGGCGTCGTGTAGAGCTGCTCCGGGGTTCCGATCTGCTCGATGGTGCCGGCGTTCATCACGGCGATCCGGTCGGAGACCGCGAGGGCCTCCTCCTGGTCGTGCGTGACGAACACTGTGGTGATGCCGAGCCGCAGCTGGATGCGCCGGATCTCATCGCGCAGCTGCACCCGCACCTTCGCATCGAGGGCAGAGAGCGGCTCGTCGAGAAGCAGGACCTTCGGCTCGGTGACCAGAGCGCGGGCGAGCGCGACGCGCTGCTGCTGACCTCCGGAGAGCTGATGCGGGTAGCGATCGGCGAAGTCCGAGAGCCCCACGAGCGCGAGGGCATCGAGGGCGCGCGTTGCCGCCTCGGCCTTGCCGACGCCGCGGCGACGCAGCCCGAACGCCGTGTTCTCCGCGACCCGCAGGTGCGGGAACAGGGAGTACGACTGGAACACCATGCCGATGTCCCGCTTGTTCGTGGGCACCCGCGAGACATCGTTGCCGCCGAGCAGCACCGCACCGCTGTCGAGCCCCTCGAGTCCCGCGAGCACGCGAAGCAGCGTCGTCTTGCCGCAGCCGGAGGGGCCGAGCAGCGAGACGAACTCACCGGGGGCGATGTCGAGATCGACGCCGTGCAGCACCGTGTTGCCCGAGTAGCTCTTCACGATGCCCTGCAGTTGCACGCGCGTGCCCTCTCCGGCTTCGGCGAGCAGCATGTTGTCGGCGGTCTGGGGGAGGGTCATGAGCGGGCCTTTCCGGTGCCGCGGGCGACGCGGCCGATGAGAAGCAGAAGCAGGAAGACGAACAGCAGCGCCAGCAGGGTGAAGATCGCCGGAGCGTACGGATCCTGCTTCTGCACGACGACCATGGCCGTCTGGAACACCTGGCGGTTGAGGAGCGAGGCGATCGTGAACTCGCCGAGCACGACGGCGATCGAGATGAGAGACGCCGCGAGGAGTCCCTGACGCAGGTTGGGAGCGAGCACCTTCAGCACGACGGTAGGCCAGCCGGCGCCGAGGGATCGGGCGGCTTCGGCGAGCGTGCGCAGGTCGGCGGCGTCGATGGAGGCCTGGATCGAACGGTACGCGAACGGCAGCACGGTGATGCCGTAGGCGAAGGCCAGCGTCCACGTGCCGGTGCCGAGGGTGCGTCCGATCTGCAGGTAGATCGGTGCGAGACCCACGACCAGCACGATCGCGGGGATCGAGATCGGCAGCAGCACGGCGAACTCGAAGACGGGTTTGAGCTTCGCGAAGCGCAGGTTCACCAGGATCATGCTCGGTGCGAGCAGCAGGAGCACGATCGCGACGGTCACGACCGCGAGGACCAGGGAGTTGCCCAGGCCCATCCAGATCGGCCTGATCGCCGCCGACTTCGCGGGATCGAAGAGCGCGGCCCACCGCTCGAGGCCGAGACTGCCGTCGGTCTGGCGCAGCGTGTAGAGCAGGGTCGAGACGAGCGGGATCGCGAAGAATGCGCCGACGACCACGCCGATGATCCAGCGGGTCGCGAGTGACGGGCCGAGGCGGTTCATGACTGCCACCTCGCTGCCCGACGCTGGATGAGCGAGTACAGGGCCATCACGACTCCCACGATGACGATCATGCCGAGCGCGAGCGCGCCGGCGAGATTCTCACGGCCGAGAAGGGTCTCGCTCGTGAGGGCGGCGCGGATCTGCAGCGGCACGATCTGCGAACCCTGACTGGCGAGGGCGGCGGCGGTGGCGTACGACGAGAAGGCGTTCGCGAAGAGCAGCAGGAGGCTCGCGAGGAACGAGGGTGCGAGCACGGGGACGCCGATGCGCAGCCAGAAGCTCGCGCGGGTGCCGCCGAGCGTGAGGTTCGCCTCGGCCCACTGCGGCTTGAGGGCTGCGAGGGCGGGCATGAAGGTGATCACCATGAGCGGGATCTGGAAGTAGATGTACGGGAGGATCAGCCCGGGAAGCTCGTAGAGCCACGTGCCGTTCGCGAAGATGTCGATGCCGAGGTCGTTCTTGAGGAAGAGGGTGACGACCCCCTGGATGCCGATCGTGGCGATGAAGGCGAAGGCGAGCATCACGCCGCCGAACTGGGCGAGGACGCCGGCCGCAGCATCCACGGTCGAGCGCACGGCGCCGTCCGGGTTCATGCCGAGCAGGGCATAGCAGACCAGAGCACCCGCGATCGCGCCGACGACGGCGGTCAGCAGCGACAGGCCGGCGGAGTTGGCGAACGTGGTGAGGACGACGGGGTCTGCCAGGGCCGACAGGTTCGACCAGGTGAACGACCCGTCCTTCGTGAAGAAGCCGGAGCCGATCGCGAGGAGGGTCGGAACGGCGAGGAAGAGCACGACGTAAGCGGCGAACGGCACGAGACCGAGCCAGGCGACGGACGGCGCGGAGCGCTGGGCCCGCGACGAGGTCGCAGGCCCAGCGCGGTGCGCTGCGGGGGAGACGGGGGCGGATGCCGTGGCATCCGCCCCCGCTGCGGTGGCAGTCGTCACTGGACCGCCGCGGCCCACTTCTCGCCGAGCAGCGTGCCGGCGTTCGTCGACTGCTCCTCGGTCGGGACGACCGTCTCGCTGGGGACCTCGGGAAGAGCAGCAGCCAGGTCGGCGTCGATGGTGCCGGCCTCGGTCATGGCCTCCATGCGGGCCGGGCGTGCGCCGCCCTTCAGCCACAGGTTCTGCACCTCGTCGCTGTAGAGGAACTCCTGCCACAGGCGTGCGGCGGCCGGGTTCGGAGCATCCTTGTTGATCGCCTGGTTGTAGTAGCCCGCGTAGCCGGTGCCGTCGAGGACGACGACCTTCCAGTCCTTGTTGTCGGTGGCGTGCGCCGCGTTCAGGTAGTCCCAGTCGAAGACGACAGGGGTCTCGCCGCTGGCCACGGTCGCGGTGGTCACGTCGACCTTGAGCAGGTTGCCGGCCTTCTGAAGGTCGGAGAAGAAGTCGATGCCGGGCTGGAAGTCGTCGAGGGTGCCGTCGGACTGCACGGTCGCGAGGCCCACGGCGGCGAAGGCCGCGCCGGCCTGCGTCGGGTCTCCGTTGATGGCGACGGCGCCCTTGTAGGCGGCATCCTTCAGATCGTCGAGCGACTCGGGAGCGTCGAACTTCGAGGAGTCGTAGCCGATCGACATGTATCCGCCGTAGTCGCCGACGAAGAGGCCGGTCGGCTCCTTGAGAGCGTCGGGGATCTCGTCCCACGTCTGCACCTGGTACGGCGCGAAGACGTCGGTGTTCTGCAATGCGACGGTCAGACCCAGGTCGAACACGTCGGGCGCGGTGTCGAGGCCCTCGTTCGTCTTCGCAGCCTGGATCTCCTCGGCGCTCGACACGTCGGGAGAGGCCTCGTTGATCGTGATCTCGGGGTACTTCTCGGCGAACAGGTCGAGGATCTCCCCGTAGTTCGCCCAGTCACGCGGAAGCGCGATGACATTGAGCTGGCCCTCGGCCTTCGCGGCCTCTTCGAGGTCGGCGAAGGAACCGAAGTCCTCGACCGAGGTCGCGGATGCGGAGTCGACAGCGTCGCTGCCTGCGGCCGTGGCCTCCGCGCCCGTGGCGCAGGCGGTGAGACCCAGCGCGGCGGTCGTGAACAGGGCGATGCCGGCGCCGATTCGTGCGCGGCGGTGGAAGTTGGTCATCAGGGTCCTCTCGGTGCCCGGCGCTGTGAGCCGGATTCGGGTTGCGAGAGGACACTATGAGCCGAGGGTTGCCGATGATCGCGGCTCGGGTGAACGACAGGTGTCGAGGGTGTGACGGGTCGGACTGCAGTGGCGTTCGAGGTGCCGCGTGGTCTGACATCCTGGACGGATGGACATCGGCAGTGTGCTCGGGCTCGAACAGCTCACCTGGGGCACGCTGATCCTCGTCGTCGTCGCGGCTTTCGCTGCCGGGTGGATCGATGCGGTGGTGGGAGGGGGCGGTCTGCTGCAGCTCCCCGCCCTGCTGCTGATCCCCGGGATCTCGCCGATCCAGGCTCTCGCGACCAACAAGCTCGCGTCCGTGTTCGGCACGGCCACGAGCAGCGTCACCTACTACCGTCGTGCGAAACCCGATATCCGCACGGCTCTGCCGATGGCCGCGATCGCCTTGATCGGATCGTTCGGGGGAGCTGCCGTCGCGACCGTTCTGCCGGCGGCCGCCTTCAAGCCGATCATCGTGGTCGCGCTGCTCGCCGTCGCGCTCTTCACCGCCTTCCGCCCGCAGATGGGCGCCGCGACGCGGCTGCGCTTCAGCGGGCACAAGCACCACATCATGGCGGGTCTCTCAGGGCTCGTGATCGGCTTCTACGACGGTCTGATCGGGCCGGGCACCGGCACGTTCCTGGTGATCTCGCTCGTCGCGCTGCTCGGCTACGACTTCCTGCAGGCGAGCGCGAAGGCGAAGATCGTCAACCTGGCCACGAACACCGGCGCCCTGCTGCTCTTCATCCCGCACGGCGCCGTGCTGTGGCTGCTCGGCGGCATCCTCGCGGTCGCGAACGTCGCCGGCAGCTACCTCGGATCCCGCATGGCCATCTCGCGCGGCACGACCTTCATCCGCGTCGTGTTCCTCGTCGTGGTGGTCGCCCTCATCGCCAAACTCGGCATCGACGTGTGGACCGAGAACATCGTTCCGGCGCTCGCGCAGCTGCGCTGAGCATCCGCGCTGGCGCACCTCCGCCTCCGCGCCTGCGCTCCGGCATCCGCCTGCGCTCCGGCATCCGCCTGCGCTCCGGCATCCGCTCGCCGTCCGCGCGGTGTTCTGCGCGTGTATCGGCCGGATTCGGCGAGTCCGGCCGATTCTGACGCATTCGGCCGAGCGGGGGATGCGCGGTGCATGCGTCCGGGATCCGGCCTGGCGCATACGCAGAGACCCCGCTCCGCTGAGCGGAACGGGGTCTCGGTGCGACGGGCGATGCGGCGTCAGGCCTCGTCGTCCTCGGGCTCGAAGTCGACGCCGGCCTCGGCGCGCTGCTCCGCCGTGATCGGTGCCGGAGCGGCTGTCAGCGGGTCGAACCCGTTGCCCGACTTCGGGAAGGCGATGACGTCGCGGATCGACTCGGTCTTCGACAGGTGCTGCAGCACGCGGTCCATGCCGAGGGCGATTCCACCGTGCGGCGGGGCGCCGAACTTGAAAGCGTCCAGCAGGAAGCCGAACTGCTCCTGCGCGACCTCGTCGCTGATGCCCATGACCTCGAACACGCGCTTCTGCACGTCTTCGCGGTGGATGCGGATCGATCCGCCGCCGAGCTCGGAGCCGTTGCACACGATGTCGTATGCATAGGCGAGAGCCGAACCGGGGTCGGTGTCGAACGTGTCCTGGAACTCCGGCTTCGGCCCCGTGAACGCGTGGTGCACGGCCGTCCAGGCTCCGGCGCCGACGGCGACGTCACCCGACGCCACGGCATCCGCTGCCGGCTCGAACATCGGAGCGTCGACGACCCACGTGAACGCGAACTCGTCGGGGTTCAGGAAGCCGAGACGACGTCCGATCTCGACGCGGGCGGCGCCGAGCAGTGCACGGCTCTCCTTCGTCGATCCGGCGGCGAAGAACACGCAGTCACCCGCGGATGCGCCGACGAACTCGGCGAGGCCCGCCTGCTCCGCCTCGGACAGGTTCTTGGCGGCGGGGCCGCCGAGCGAGCCGTCCTCGTTGAAGAGGACGTACGCGAGGCCACGCGCACCGCGCTGCTTGGCCCAGTCCTGCCACGCGTCGAGCTGCTTGCGGGGCTGGCTCGCACCGCCGGGCATGACGACCGCGCCGACGTACTCGGCCTGGAACACCCGGAACGGGGTCTCCGCGAAGTACTCGGTCGCCTCGACCAGCTCGAGTCCGAAGCGCAGGTCGGGCTTGTCGGAGCCGTACTTGGCCATCGCCTCGGCGTAGGTCATGCGGGGCAGCGGGGTCTGCACATCGACGCCGATGGTCTTCCACATCGCGACGATGAGCGACTCCATCAGCGTGATGACGTCTTCCTGGTCGACGAAGCTCATCTCGATGTCGAGCTGCGTGAACTCCGGCTGGCGGTCGGCGCGGAAGTCCTCGTCGCGGTAGCAGCGGGCGATCTGGTAGTACTTCTCGACGCCGCCGACCATGAGCAGCTGCTTGAACAGCTGCGGCGACTGCGGCAGGGCGTACCAGCTGCCCGGGTGCAGACGGGCGGGCACGACGAAGTCGCGGGCGCCCTCGGGCGTCGAGCGCGTGAGGGTCGGCGTCTCGACCTCGGTGAAGTCCTCGCCGTGCAGCACATCGCGGACGGCCTTGTAGACGTTCGAGCGCAGACGCAGAGCGGATGCCGCGGCGGGGCGACGCAGGTCGAGATAGCGGTACTTGAGGCGCGCCTCCTCGCCGACCGTCTCGGTGTCGGCGACGGCGGTCGACACCTGGAACGGCAACGGAGCGGACTCGTTCAGCACCTCGACGTCGGTCGCGATGAGCTCGATCTCGCCGGTGGGCAGGTTGGGGTTCGCGTTGCCCTCGGGGCGACGCGAGACCTCGCCGGTGACCTTGAGGACGAACTCGTTGCGCAGCGGGTGCGCGATCTCCTCATCGCGGATGACGACCTGCGCGATGCCGGACGCATCCCGAAGATCGATGAACGCGACTCCTCCGTGATCACGACGGCGATCGACCCAACCCGAGAGGGTGACGGTCTGACCGATATGCTCGGCTCGCAGTGAGCCTGCCGAGTGGGTGCGAAGCACGGAGGATTCCTCCTGATCTGGGAAATGATGAACCCGCCCATTCTACGTGGGCGGGTGTCGCCTCCTCTGCCCGCGGCATATCGGTCAGTAGGATCGCCACGACAGAAAGGGTCACCATGGACTCCAACGGCATCTCCGACCTGTACGCGTCGATCTTCTCCGGCACGACCGGACTCATCGTGCTCGTCTTCTACGTCCTCGTCGCGGTCGGTCTGTGGAAGGTGTTCTCCAAGGCGGGGTACCCCGGCATCCTCGCCGTCATCCCGATCGTGAACGTGGTGTTCCTCGTGAAGATCGCCGGGATGTCCGGCTGGCTCGCACTGCTCTATCTCATCCCCATCGTCGGCTTCATCTTCGGGATCATCGTGGCGGTGCGACTCGGCGAGCGGTTCGGCAAGGGAGGGCTCTTCTCCTTCTTCCTGCTCTTCGTCTTCCCCTATATCGGGTATCTCATCCTCGGCTTCGGCGACTCCCGCTACAGCAGGGCGTGACGTGGTGGCATCGCGACTGCACCTCGTCCGCCACGGCGAGGTGCACAACCCCAAGCGCGTGCTCTACGGTCGGCTCCCCGACTATCACCTGAGCAGGGCGGGACGGAAGATGGCGCGAGCCGCCGCCGATCACATCGCCGAGCTCGATCGTCCGGTCGGGGGGCTCTACTCCTCTCCGCTCGAGCGGGCGCAGGAGTCTGCTGAGCCGTTCGCCGAGCGCTTCGGCCTCTCGCCCGAGATCGACATCCGTCTGATCGAGCCGACCAACGTGTTCGAGGGCACGCAGATGCGCCGCTCGCTTCTGAACCCGCTCAAGTGGTGGCACCTGCGGCAGCCGTCGCTGCCCAGCTGGGGTGAGCCCTACGCGTCGATCGCCGAGCGGATGCTGGGCATGATGGCCGAGGCGTGGCGGTCGGTCGACGACGGCGATCTGGTGATGGTGTCCCATCAGGCGCCGATCTGGATCACCCACCTCCGGGTGGCGGGTCTGCCCCTGCAGCACGACCCGCGCACCCGGCGCTGCGCACTGTCGAGCGTCACCTCGTTCGAGCTGGTGGGCGACGTGTGGCGTGAGGTCGATTACGCCGAACCTGCGGCGACCGGCGGTGCGGTGGACGTGGGAGCAGTCTGACCCCTCGCCTCGGTCTCCCTTCCGCTGCGGTCAGTGCGCCATCAGCGACTGGATGACGCCGACCGCCGCCATCTGACCGGCAGCGGACGCGAGCAGCACCGATGCCATGGGTCCGGGGAGCGACGCCCGGTGCGCGAGGTCGCCCGCCGCGAAGACCCCGGGCTGCGATGTGCGCCCGAAGTCGTCGATCTCGATCGAGCCGGAGGGCAGCAGTTCCAGGCCGAGCTGATCGGCGAACGGCGCACGGTGGCGCAGTGAACCGGATGCCACGAACACGCCGGCCACGGTGTGCGCGGTCGACGCCGTGGTGATGCGCACATCAGCCGCCTCCGGCGCGAGGGCGGCCACCGGTTCCGCACTGACTCGAACGCCCAGGCCTTCGAGAGTCCGCGTCTCGTCGGCCGAGAACGGCTGCTCGACGGGGAACACCGTGATGTCGCCGACGATGCGCCCGAGCAGCCCGATCAGGTGATCGGCGCGAGGAGCGGGCCCGAGGATGCCGATCGAGCGACCGGCGTGCTCGTGACCGTCGCAGAACGGGCAGCTGAAGGCCTTCGTGCCCCAGAGGTCCTGAAGTCCGGGGATGTCGGGGAGATCGTCGGCGACGCCGGTCGCGAGGATGACATGTCGGGTCTCGACCGTCTCGCCGTCGGCGAGTCGTACGACGAAGCTGCCCTCTGAGCCGGTCACCGTCTGCGCTCCGACGTCGCGGACATCGATATCGGAGTACTCGGCGAGCTGCGCTCGCGCCGTCGCGCGGAACTCCGCCGGGGGAGTTCCGTCGTTCGCGATGACGTTGTGCATGTGCAGCACGGTGCCGTTGCGGTATTCGCCCGAATCCAGAAGCAGCGTGGGGCGGTGCATCCGCCCGAGGGTCAATGCCGCCTGGAGGCCGGCGGGGCCTGCGCCGATCACGATCGCGTCATACATGTGGGGTCCTTCCGAGGGGTGCTCGCTTGCGTTCGTCCTCAGTCTGTGACTTCATGTCAACATGAAGTCAAGCATCGAGAGTCCGTGGTCCGTGGGAGAGGTCGCCGAACGCTTCGAGCTGCCCACGAACGTGCTCAGGCACTGGGAGTCGGTCGGCCTGCTGCGCCCCGCGCGGGACACCGCAGGGAGGCGCCGCTACGGCCAGGACGACGTCGTGCGCATCGCCGTCATCCAGCGCAGCAAGGCAGCCGGGATGACCCTCGATCAGATCGCCGTGCTCCTCGACGACGGCAGCGCGGGGCGGCACGAGGTGCTGCAGCGGCACCTCGACGATCTCGATCGGCGCATGGAGGACATGCGCCGCTCGCGGGAGATGACCGAGCACGCGATGGGATGCCGGTCGCACGACATCGCCACCTGCCCGCGCTTCCGGGCCAGCGTGGAGGACGTCCTCGCGCGTCTCTGACGGCGGCCGAGCACCCCCCCCCGGGGCATCCGGCCCATGCATAGGAACCCCCGCGTAAACTGGGAATCGTGCCACTCGCCTCGACGGTTCGTCCGATCCGCAGCGGCCGCTCCTCCCGCATCCGGCCATCTCGCCGCGCGGTCGGGGCCGCGCTCGCCGCGGTGCTCGCCATCGGTCTGAGCGCCTGCGCTCCCGATCCCGTGAACGACTCGTTCCTCAGCGGTGACAACCCGGGCTATGTCGCGGCAGACGGAGCGATCGTCGAGATCCCGGTCGCCGAACGCGGCGGACCCATCACCGATTTCGGCGGACTCACCGAGGACGGCGAGGACTTCTCCAGCTCTGACCTCGCGGGCAAGGTCACGGTCGTCAACTTCTGGTACGCCGGATGCGCCCCGTGCCGCCTCGAGGCGGAAGACCTCGAGAGCGTATGGCAGGAGCACGGCGGCGACGACGTCGCCTTCCTGGGCATCAACACGCGCGATCAGGCCGACACCGCCAAGGCGTTCTCCGCCGAGTTCGGTGTGACCTACCCGAGCCTCATCGACGTCGACACGGCCGAGGCGAAGCTCGCCTTCGCGTCGTCGGTGCCGATCCAGGCGACCCCCACCACTCTCGTGCTCGACAAGCAGGGTCGCGTGGCCGCCCGCATCATCGGGCCCATCGACGGCACCTCGATCCTCTCGACGCTCGTCAAGGACGCGCTCGCGGAGGACTCGTGAGTCTCCCGGGAGCGGCGTGAACCCCGAAGTCATCATCGGATCGGGAGCCCTCTGGCTCGCGATCCCCGTCGCGCTGCTCGCCGGCCTCGTGTCGTTCCTGTCGCCATGCGTGCTGCCCCTGGTGCCGGGCTACCTCGGATTCCTCGGGGGAGCGGTCGCCCCCCGCCGCGTCCCGAACCCGACGGACGGCTCGGCGGTGTCGACGGTCGAGGCCCCCGCTCGCGGCCGACTCGTCGTGGGCGTGCTGCTCTTCATCCTCGGCTTCAGCCTCGTGTTCGTGTCCCTCACCGCGCTCGGCGGGCTCGCCAACGTCTTCCTGCTGCAGTGGGGCGAGCTGATCACTCGCATCCTCGGCGGCGTGATCATCCTGATGGGCCTCGTGTTCCTCGGTCTGTTCGGGTTCGCCCAGCGCGAGCTGCGATTCCACGTCGACTCGAAGGCCGGCCTGATCGGCGCACCGCTGCTCGGCATCGCCCTCGGCATCGGATGGGCGCCGTGCCTCGGACCCACGCTCACCGCGATCTTCGCCCTCTCGTTCAACGCCGGCGACCCGGTGCGGGCGGGCCTGCTCGGGCTGGCGTACTCGCTCGGCCTCGGCATCCCGTTCCTGCTGGTCGCGCTCGGGTTCGGATGGGCGACGAAGGCGATCGGATTCCTGCGCCGGCACATCCGCGTCGTGAACGTGATCGGCGGCGTGCTGCTCATCCTCCTCGGCCTGCTGATGGTCACGGGGCTCTGGACGGACATCATGTCCCGACTGACGGCGGTGATGAGCAGTGTCGACCTCCCGATCTGATCAGAAGAAGACGCATCGGAAGGATGACGTGAGCAGTACAACCGAGAGGTCGAGCGATCCGCTCCGGCCGTCCGACCACGTCGACGGCGAAGAGTCGATCACCCAGCCCCGCCTCGGATTCGTGGGCTGGCTGCGCTGGGGATGGCGTCAGCTGACCTCGATGCGCACCGCGCTGATCCTGCTGCTCGTGCTCGCGATCGCGGCGATCCCCGGCTCGATCTTCCCCCAGCGGATGGCCGACCCCAACGGCGTCACGCAGTGGGAGCGCGACAACCCCGATCTCTTCCCCGTGCTCGACGGGCTGAAGATGTTCGACGTCTACCTCTCGCCGTGGTTCTCGGCGATCTACCTGCTGCTGTTCGCCTCGCTCGTCGGCTGTGTGATCCCGCGCATCCGCCACCATGCGAAGGCCCTGCAGGCACGCCCCCCGCGCACTCCTGCACGTCTGAAGCGCCTCGCCGACTTCCGCGCGGTCGAGCGCGCCTCGACGGACGCTCCGGCAGAGGCCGCCGCATCGATCGACATCGCGCAGAAGCAGCTCAAAGCCCTGGGCTACCGGGTCGAGCGGTACGACGACAAACGATCGTCGTCGGTCTCGGCCGAGCGCGGCTACTGGCGTGAATCGGGCAACCTGCTCTTCCACCTCGCTCTCGTCGGCGTCCTGATCACGGTGGGCGTCGGGGGAGGGTTCGCGTACACCGGACAGCGTGTCCTGGTCGAGGGCGAGACGTTCGCGAACACCCTGCTCGACTACGACTCGATGAACCGCGGCCGCTTCGTGAGCGACGGAGCACTCGCGCCCTACTCGATGCGTCTCGACAGCTTCGACGTCACGTACCAGCCGTTCGGCGAGCCGGGCTCGGGCCAGGCCGGCGACTTCTCGGCCAACGTCACCGTGCAGGAGAACGGCGAGGAGCGCACCGGATCGGTCAAGGTCAACGAGCCCCTCGGCGTCGCCGACGACAACGTCTTCCTGCTCGGCAACGGCTACGCGCCGACGATCACCGTGCGCAACCCCGATGGGGACGTGGTGTTCACGAACAGCACGCCGTTCCTGCCGCAGGACAACAACATGACCTCGCTGGGCGTCATCAAGATCCCCGACGGCCTCAGCGAGCAGGTCGGCCTCGTCGGCTTCTTCTACCCGACGACGGGGGTGCTCGACACCGGCGCGTTCTTCTCGGGATTCGGCGACCTCACCAACCCGACCCTCACGCTCGACGTCTACACCGGCGACCTGGGCATCAACGAGGGCATCCCGCGGTCGGTCTACGTGCTCGACACCACCGGCATGACCAAGGTCACCGGGCGCACGACGGACCTCGAATCGATCGAGCTGGCACCCGGACAGACGGCCGACCTGCCGAACGGCATGGGAACCGTGACCTTCGAGGACGAGTCCCCGGCGGGTGCGACAGACGCGTCGCAATCGGTCAAGCGCTTCGCCTCGTTGCAGATCCACCGCGACGCGTCTGGCCCCTGGGTGCTCGGCTTCGCGCTTCTCGCGCTCGGCGGTCTGATGCTCGCCCTGTTCATCCCGCGACGCCGGGTGTGGGTCAAGGCGACGGCACAGGACGGCACCGTCGCTCTCGAGTACGCCGGTCTCGCTCGCGGCGAGGACCCGACGCTCGCGACGGCCGTCGACGACCTCGTGGCAGGCCATGCGCGTCTGATGGACGCGGCCGGAGTCACGACGGCGGTCGAGGTCGAGGAGCCCGACACCGACACCGACGCCTCAGAGGCTGAAGACCCTGAGGCTGACGGCTCCGACGCCGATGGCTCCGACCAGGCGGCGACGGCACCCGAGACGCCAGCCGACCGCGACTCCGCGCGCCCCGCATCCGACACCCCGAAAGTAGACTGACACCATGTTCGATCTCGAAGTGATCTCGCCGATCCTGCTGTGGACGGCGATCGCGATCTATGCGGCGGCCTTCGTGGCCTACGCCTTCGACCTCGCCCGTCGGTCGCAGCTGTCCGCGGACGCGGCGACCGTGCAGGAGTTCGAACTCGTCGGAGCCGGAACCCGCTCGCGCGGCGGCAAGGCGGCGACGGCTGCCGCGGCATCCGGATCCGAGGTCGCTCCGCAGCGCTTCGTGATGGCCCGCATCGGGACCTCGCTGACCGTGCTCGCGTTCATCTTCCATCTCGCCGCCACGCTCACCCGTGGTCTCGCGGCCGGGCGAGTGCCGTGGGCCAACCTCTACGAATTCGCGATGATGGGAACGCTGCTGATCGTCGCCGTGTTCCTGGTGGTGCTGACGCGCATCGATCTGCGCTTCCTCGGCACGTTCATCACCGGTCTGGTCGTCGTGCTGCTGGGTCTCTCCGCCACGAACTTCTACGTCGACGTCTCGCCCCTGATGGACCCGCTGAAGAGCGTGTGGCTGGTGATCCACGTCTTCGTGGCCTCGCTCGGCACCGCGTTCTTCGCTCTGGCCTTCGCCCTCTCGGTGATCCAGCTGATGCAGTCGCGTCGCGAGCGCCTCATCTCCGAGGGCGCGGAGAAGACCGGCCCCGGATTCCTGCGCACGTTCCCCGGGTCCGAGCGACTCGAGAGCATGGCCTACCGCTTCACGATCATCGGCTTCATCCTCTGGACGTTCACGCTGATCGCCGGCTCGATCTGGGCCTACTACGCCTGGAGCCGCTTCTGGGGCTTCGACGTCAAGGAGACCTGGACCTTCGTCATCTGGGTTCTCTACGCCGGGTACATCCACGCTCGCGCGACGCGCGGCTGGCGCGGCAACCCCTCGGCGTGGCTGGCGATCGTCGGCTTCTCGGCCGTGCTCTTCAACTTCACGATCGTCAACGTCTTCTTCAAGGGTCTGCACGCATACTCGGGCCTCAGCTGAGCGCCCGAGCGCGGCTCATCTGAACGAGCGCAGTCCGAAGGGGATGACCTCGGAGTGCTCGGCTCCGTCTTCGTACCATACGAGCTCGACTTCGCTGATGGTCTCGGCGGGGCGCGAGCTGAGCGAGCGCCGCGACTTGTGCGACAGTTCCGTCCACGCCGCGGGCGCGAGGGTCTTCGCATAGATCACCGACAGGTGGAACGTCCAGTCGTCCGTGCTGCGCTCGTCGAGACGGCGGAAGTCCGTTCCCTCGAGCGCTTCGCTGAGCGTGGAGTACGCCGACACGATGGATGCGGTGCGCCGCAGCCGCAGGATGACGACCTGCCAGGGTGCGGGGAACACGTCGACGGCCTCGGCGACGACCTCGATCGGACGCTGCGCCACCGCCCACTCGCGGATCAGCGCCAGCAGCTCTTCGCGGCGCTCGGGCTCATGGAACGCGCGCAGGGTGACGTGCTCGGTGTGCGGGTGCGGAGCATCCATCCGGCCGAGCGCCGACCTCTGCTCGGCCCGGTACACGTCCGACACGGCCCGCGTGGGCCGCAGCACGAGATACTGCTGTCCCTCGAGTGACTCGAGCTGGGCGGGAGAGGTCATGAAGGGGCGACGCATCCTCTGATCGTACGTGCGCGGGCACACGTCCGAATACCGTTCGATCGCGAGCGGGCACGGATTCGGAGCGGATACAGGACGCGCCGCGCATCGTGATCGATGCGCGGCGCGTCCTGCGTCGTGGTCCGAAGCGGTGCTCGGCGAGGTGGTTCACGCCGTCGCGAGGGCCGCCTTCACGGAGGTGGTGCGCCGCAGTGCCACCGCGACGGTGGTCGCGACGAGCGACAGCACGCCCCAGACGATGAGGCCTGCGGCTGCGCCGCCGTTCGCGGTGATCAGCCCGGCGAACGCGGGGGAGGTCGGCAGCGATGCGCCGAGATCCGCCAGCCATCCCGGCACGGTCGAGATCAGACCGGTCGCGATCGCGAGCACGCCGATGAGCGCGCTGACCCAGCGGCCGACGCCGCCGAAGACCGCGACGAGTGCCTGGTTCACGGCCGCGAAGGCGACCCCGGCGAGCACGGCGATTCCTGCGAAGGCCCACCAGGCCGCGGCGTCGTATCCGGCGACGATCTGCACGATGAGCGACACCAGCAGACCCTGGGCTGCACCGATGGCGGCAGCCGGGGCGAAGGCGCGCAGGGCGAGTCCGGCCGACGAGCGTCGGGAGGTCAGGGTGCGCGCGGTGTAGGCCCGCATGACCAGGAACGAGGCGAGAGACCCGAACCACAGCACCACGGCGGCGAGCAGCGGAATCGCGGTCGGGCCGAAGATCGTGGCGCCGTCGGCGCCCTTGGACGCCACCGGATCGGCGATCACCGACGCGAGCGAGGTCGACTCGGAGTCGCTGAACGAGGGGAGCGAATCGGATGCGGTGCGCAGGCCGCCCGCGAGATCGCCGGTTCCCGTGGCGAGGGTGTCGAGGCCGGTCGCGAGCTCGCCGGCCCCGGTCGCGAGCTCGGTCGCTCCGTCCGACAGCTGGGATGCCCCCGTCGCCAGTGCTCGTGCACCGCTCGCCGATTCGTCGAGACCCTGCGACGCCAACTGGTTCAGACCGTCCGCGAGACCCGTCGCCCCCGCACCCGCCTCGCCGAGCTGGGCCGCGAGCGTGGCGGGCAGCGTGGCCAGCTGCTGGACCCCGGCGTCCGTCTGCGTGGCACCGGCCGAGAGCGCGGCGATCTGATCGCAGTACTCCTGAGGGAACCCGCTGGGCACGCAGGTTTCCGCGAGCTGCTGCAGGCCTGTCGCCAGCTGCGCTGACCCGGCGGCGAGCTGCTGGGCGCCACCGGCCTGATTCTGCAGCTCCGTCGCGCCTGCGGTCAGCCCGGTGCCGATCTGGCTCGCGCCGTTCGCGGCTTCGCGGGTCTTCGACGCGAGTGTGTCGAGCCCGGATGCCAAGGAGGATGCGCCGTTTCCGAGCTCCGTGGCACCCGAGGCGAGCTGAGTCGCGCCGTCGGGGATCGCCGCGGCTCCCGTGGCCGCATCCCGAGCGCCGGTGGCGAGTTCGGCGGCGCCGTCCGCGGCCTCGCCGATCTGGTCTCCGATCGTGGTGAAGCCGACGAGGATGTTCTCCGTCGTCGCCTCCGACAGCAGTGTGCCCATGCTCGAGGCCGCCACGTTCGCGATCTGACTCGTGATCAGGTCATCGGCGACGAGCCCGTCCTCCGGGGTGGTGACCTGGATCGTGGCCTGCTCCGCGTCGCCGCCGCCGTCCGAGATCGCCTGCCCCGCCGAGGTCGCTGCGGCCGAGAACTCCTCGGGGATCGTGATGACGGCCTGATACGAGCCGTCGGCGAGACCGTCGGCGGCGTCGTCCTCGTTCGAGATCACCCAGGTGAGGTTGGAATCGAGCTCGTCCGATCCTTCGACGAGCCCCGAGGCGAGCTGTCGACCGAGCGGAGTGAGCTGCCCGTCGATCTCGACGGGCTCGTCGAGGTTGACGATCGCCGCGGTCATCGACTCGAGACGCTCGGTGGGATTCTGCAGGGCAGCGACCAGGATGCCGCCCACTGCCGCGGGAAGCAGCAGGACGCCGAGGATCGTCAGCCACGTGATGGGCTTGCGCGAACGGGCGCGTTCGATGGGGAGGGTCATGCGTTCACCTCGGTCGATTCGGTGGTGCCGTCGACGATGCGGGGCACCGGGGACTCGGATTGCGACTGTGCGGCTGGCGCGTCGATGTCGATCGTGTCAGCCGATGAACGGCCGGCATCGGCCAGGATCTCCAGGGCCGCCTGGGGATCGAGCGCGGTGAGCAGCATCGCCGTCGTGCTGCGGGAGTCGCGCAGTCGCGCCGCGAGCTGATCGCGTTCGGGGCGGGAGAGCCGGTCGGCTCCGTCGATCACCACGAGAGCCGGCCGTCCGCGCAGTGCCTCGGCGAGGTCGGCCGACAGGCTCGCGGCATCCACGGCCATGACCGCTCCGACATGCGCCCGCACCCACGCGGATCGACCGGGCAGAAGATGGCCTGCGACCCGGAGGCGGCCGTCGTCCGCAGTCGCCCGCCCGGCGATCGTCAGAGCGAGCGCGCGCAATGCGCCGGCTGACGATCCGGTGAGCACGGCGGAGGCCCCGGGTGCGAGGCGCAGGTGGAGGCCGTCGATGCCGGCATCCGTCATCGTGAGGTCGTCGGCGGCGACGATCGAGTCGTCGCCCGGCCAGCCCGCCAGGTGACGCTCGCGTTCGACCGCCTCTCCTTCGATGTCGACGCTCGGGAGGATCCGCTCCAGCCAGGCCGGGATCTCCCACGCGCGCTCCCCGAGGATGGCCATGAGTGCAGGGATCAGCGTCATCCTCACCAGGAACGCGTCGATCGCGATGCCGGCCGCAAGGCCCAGCGCGATCGGCTTGAGCGACGAGTCGCCTTCGGGGACGAACGCCACGAAGACGGCGAACATGATGAGGCCGGCAGCGGTGACGACCTTCGCCGATCCCGTGAAGCCGCTGCGCACGGCACGCAGTGCCGCGGCTCGGCGAGTCGCGCGATCGGGGCTCCTGCCGTCGGGATCGTGCACGAAGTCCTCGCGCATCCGAGACACCAGGAACACCTGGTAATCCATCGCGAGCCCGAACAGCACACCCATCAGGATGATCGGCATGAAGCTGATGATCGGACCGACCTTCGCGACATGGAGGGCGTCGGCGAACCAGCCCCACTCGAACACGGCTCCCACGATGCCGAACGCGGCGACGATCGAGAGCAGATAGCCGGCGGCTGCCGTGACCGGCACCCAGAGTGAGCGGAACACGATCGTGAGCAGGATCAGGGACAGGCCGATGACGAAGATGCCGAACGGGAGAAGGGCGTTGCCCAGCTGGTCGGAGATGTCGATGCCCACCGCGGTGAACCCGGTCACCTTCAGGTCGATGCCGAACTCGTCGAGCCACTCGTCGTGGTGCGAGCGCAGCTCTCGCACGAGATCGGCCGTCGCGGGGTCATCGGGTGCGGTCTCGGGGATGATCTGCACGATGCCGGTGTCTGCGGTCTCGTTCGGGGTGGCGAGGGCGACCTCCTTGACCCCGTCGATCTGGGCGACCTCGTCGCCGAGATCCTCCATCAGGGTCAGCGGATCGGTCGACGTGACGATCGTGCCCGTCAGGATCAGCGGTCCGTTGAACCCGGGACCGAACTGCTCGCCGACCAGGTCGTAGCTCTGCCGCGCTTCGGAGTCCTGCGGCAGCACGCCCGCGTTGGGCAGCGCGAGATTCAGGCTGAGGGCGGGCACGGCGACGATGCCGAGCCCGAGGACGACGGCCAGGGACACGAGGATCGGACGCTGGGTGACGCCGGTCACCCAGCGCTCGCTGAAGCGACGGCGCTGCGCGGGGGCTGCCTTGCCCTTCTTCGCCTTCGGAGCCCGGCGCGGTCGACCGGCGACGCGGCCCTTCATGAAGCCGAGCAGAGCGGGGGTGAGCGTCACGGCGATGGCGACGGCGACCGCGACGGCGGCGGAGGCCGCGATGCCCATCGTCGTCAGGAACGGGATGCCCGCGAACCCGAGTCCGATCAGGGCGATCAGCACGGTCACGCCCGCGAACACCACCGCCGAGCCTGCCGTGCCCACAGCCCGCGCTGTCGACTCCTCGGGGTCGACTCCCTCGCGGACCTGATCCTGGTGCCTGGCCATGATGAACAGTGCGTAGTCGATTCCGACGGCGAGCCCGAGCATCAGGGCGAGGAGGGGAGTGGTCGACGAGACCGTGGCGAAGGCGGTGGCGGCGAAGATGCCGGCCATCGAGATGCCCACACCGAGCACGGCCGTGAGCAGCGGGAGCCCTGCGACGACGAACGAGCGGAACGTGACGATCAGCACCAGCAGCGCGATCAGCAGACCCACGGCCTCGGTGAGCGTGACACCGGGGATGGAGGTGGCGAAGAGCTCTCCGCCGAGGGAGGTCTGTGATCCGTCCGGCAGCTCATCGGCGAGTTCGGCCACGACGGCTCGCAGGTCATCCTGCGTCTCCTCCGAGACATCGCTGGCCTGGCCGTCGAACTGCAGGCGGATGATACCGGCCGTCTCGTCGTCGTTGATCATGCCGCTGACCATCTCGTCGAACGGGGAGGTCGCCGAGAGCACCGAGTCGTCGAGGTCGGCGAGCTGGTCGACGGCATCCTCGATGTCGGTCTTATATGCGTCATCCGTGATCGAGTCGCCGTCGGCGGCGACCACGATGATCTGCGCGCTGGTGCCGCTGACCGCGGGGAACGAGCGGTTGAGCTGCTCGAGGCCAGCCTGGGACTCGGTGCCCGGGATCGAGAAGGAGTTGTCCGTGCCAGCCCCGAGGACGAGGGCGCCGGCCCCCGCGATGCCGAGGGCGAGCAACCAGGAGACGAGAACGCGCCACGGGTGCCGGTAGGACCAGCGACCGAGCGAGGACAGGAGTGTGGACACGAGGCTCCTCAGGGAATACGGGCTGGATACACAGGTGTATCCAATACATACCTGTATCGTAAGGTGGTCCGAGCCCCGGAGTCTGTGTGCGGGGTGTGAGAATGAGAGGCAGGAGGATTCGATGACGACACCCGCCACCCGCAGCCGGGAGAACACGCGAGCCCGGCTTCTCGATGCGGCCGCGCAGGTCTTCGCCGAGGTCGGCCTCGACGGCGCCTCCGTCGAAGCGGTCTGCGATCGCGCCGGGTTCACCCGCGGCGCGTTCTATTCGAATTTCGAGTCGAAGGACGAGCTCTTCCTCGTGCTCGCCGGCAGCGTCGGCGAGCAGCGCGTCAATGCGGTGCGTGACCGCGTCGACGAGATCGCCGCCGAGGGCGGTCTGTCAGAGGGATGCGACCCGGTCGAGCTCGTCCAGCGGATCATGGACGCGGGCGGCGATGACCGCCTCGGCGTCATGCTGATGAGCGAGATCCGGATCCGTGCTCTGCGTGACCATCAGTTCGGCGCCGCCTACCTCGTGCAGGAGCGCGAGATGGTGTCGAGCATCGCCGTGATCATCACGGACATCGTCTCGGTGAGCTCGCTCGAGCTGAAGGTTCCCGCCGAAGAGGCCGCGCGCATGCTCATGATCATCTGGGAGGGCATGACCGTTCGCGGAGCGATGGCCGGTCAGGACTCCGACCAGCTGCGGCATTCCAGCGGCGAGGAGCTCGGGCGGCTCGTGCAGCTGCTGCTCGCGGAGTGACCTCGCAGACGAACGGCGGTCAGCGCGCGTCGAGCACGGCGTAGCACCGCGTGAGGCGATCGAGCCACCAGTCCCGTCGGTCGTCCGAGGCGGCGAGCCGCGCCAAAGCATCGGGATCCGGGGTGACCCGAGCTGCCGGGATCGAGCCGTCCACCGGGCGCAGGTCGGCGACATCGTCGAGGAACAGGGATGCCGTGCCGAGCCCGCAGTCGTAGTCGAGAGTCGGCAGGGCGGCGGCGAGCGCCGCACCCTGGGAGAGTCCGATCGCGGTGTCGAGCGCGCTGGAGACCACGACGGGCAGGCCCGCGGCGGTGATGATCTGCAGCGCATGCGTGATGCCCCCGAGCGGCTGCGCCTTGATGACGAGCAGGTCGGCGGCCTTCTCGCGCGCGACCGCGAGCGGGTCGGAGGACTTGCGGATGCTCTCGTCGGCGGCCACCGGAATGCCCATGTACTTCACCCGGGTGCGCAGTTCGGCGAGCTCCGGCACTGTCGCGCACGGCTGCTCGACGTACTCGAGATCGAACTCGTTGAGCGCATGGACGGCGTGCTCGGCCTCGTCGACGTTCCACAGGCCGTTGGCATCGACGCGGATGCGACCCTCCGGCCCCATGGCCTCGCGCACGGCCCGCACACGGGCGATGTCGTCTGCGAGCGTCTGCCCGGGTTCCGCGACCTTGACCTTGGCGGTGCGGCAGCCGGCGAAGCGGGCCAGCACTTCGGCGACCTGCGCCGCCTCGACAGCCGGGATGGTGGCGTTCACGCCGATGCGCTCGCGGAGAGGCTCGGGCTGCGTCTTCCAGGCGAAGTCGATCGCCGCTGCGAGCCAGGTGGCCGACTCGAGATCGTCGTACTCGACGAACGGAGAGAATTCCGCCCATCCCTCCGGCCCTTCGACGAGCAGCGCCTCTCTCTTGTCGACCCCGCGGAAGCGGGTGTGCATCGGAAGCGAGACGACCCTGGCCGAGCCGAGCAGATCTGCGAGCGGTGGGAGCATGTGCTCATTCTGCTCTGTCGACGCCTCGTCGGGGATCCGCCGTGCCGACGGGTCCGCCTCAGCGCAGGCGCTTCTGCAGTTCGCCCATCCGCTCGCTGGGGCGGAACCCGAGCGCGGTGTTGACGGCGAGCATGTGCGCGTTCGACTCGGCGTTGTAGGTGTAGACGGCGCGGGTCTGCGGCGCCTCCCTCTGCAGCATCCGGAGATTGGCTGCCTTGACCGCGATGCCGAGCCGGTGCCCCCGGTCCGCGGTGCGCACGAGCGTGCCCCACTGATAGGCGTTGCCGTCGTCGGTCGACACGACGAGCTGCGAATACGCCGCGGCCTCGCCGTCGGCCGCGAGGGCGATGGCCCCGAACGACACGCGCCTCTGGCGGTCGAGCAGTTCCTCGCTCTCGCGGATGCTGTCGACATCGGGTCTCTGGGGTTCGATGGCGAGTTCGCCGGTCGGGGCTTCGGTCTCGAGGGCGGCGTCGAGGATCGTCCAGCGTTCCACGACCTCGTCGGGGATGCGGCCGACCCAGCTGCGGATCTCGTACGGAGCGATCGCCGATGCGATGTCGCTCTCGATCCGGTCGAGCAGTGCGGGGTCGACCGGGAGGTCGAGCCTGCTCTGCACGTCGCCGAGGGCCAGGCTGTAGCCGCGGGCGCGTGCGAACTCACGCCCCGGCGATCCGGCACCTTCCGAACCGAGTGCGTGGCGCCACGACGTCGTCCCCTGCGCGATCGTCCGACCGGACGCCGTGACCTCTGCCTCGAGGAACGCGAGGGCCTCGGAGCCGATGCCGCGCCGTCGGTGCTCGGGCGGCACGCTGATCGCGAGATGGGCGACGTGGGTGTTGTCCTTCAGGGGGAGCGCGAGGCTCGCGGAGCCGACGATCCGGTCGGCGTGGCGCAGCAGATAGGCGCGTCGGTCGACGACGGCCGACTCCTGCTGCAGCTCGCTGCGCGACTCCTCGAGCGACCACACGACGGCATCCGCGCCGCGATCCGCGCGTTCGGCGGTGGCGTACGCATCCCACCACACATCGACGGACCGGTCATCGGTCGCGTCGATGCGGAGGATCTCGATCGCCATGCGACCACCGTACGCGCCTTGTCCCTCACATAAATGTGTGATTGACAATGGTGTGTGACGCACAGTAATGTGATCGACATGAACGAGACCCTCGACACGCATCTGCAGGAACTGCGCCGCGGCACCGTGGTGCTGGCGTGCCTGCAGCTGCTGCGCACGGCGGGGTACGGCTACGGGCTGCTCGAAGACCTCGAGCGCCGCGGCTTCGCCACCGATGCGAACACGCTGTACCCGCTGCTTCGGCGTCTCGAGAAGCAGGAGTACCTGACGAGCGAGTGGAACACCGACGAGGCGCGGCCCCGCAAGTTCTACCGCACATCGGAAGCCGGCATCCGGCTCGCCGACACCCTGACCGAAGAATGGCGATCGCTCACGACGGCGATCGCGACCCTCACAGCTGAGGAGAACTGACATGCCCTCGACAGCCACGCTCACCGAGCGATACATCAGCGCCACGATCCGCAGCCTCACACCCGAGGTGCAGGACGACGTCCGCGCCGAGCTCGAAGGATCCATCGCCGACGCGATCGACGCGAGACTCGAACAGGGGGACGACCCGACCGAGGCGGAACGAGCGGTCCTCACAGAGCTGGGCGACCCCGGCGTCCTCGCCGCCGGCTACGCCGACCGGCCGCTGCACCTGATCGGACCCCGGTACTACCTCGTGTGGTGGCGGCTGCTCAAGCTGCTGCTCATCATCGTGCCGGTGTGCGCGATGGGCGGTGTCGCGATCGCGCAGGCGATCGAGCGCGCACCCATCGGAACGATGATCGGCGCCGCCGTCACGGTCGGCATCTCGGTCATCGTGCACGTCTGCTTCTGGGTGACCCTGGTCTTCTTCATCCTCGAGCGCACCGGAGCGGACACCGGGGTGAGGTGGGACGTCGACCAGCTGCCCGAGCCGACCCAGAACGGAGCCGGCAGGGCGGACGCGATCGCGTCGCTCGTGTTCCTCGTGCTGGGGGTGGGCGCGGTCTTCTGGGACGCATTCATCGGCTTCTTCCCGACGAAAGAAGATCCGATCGCGATCCTGAACCCGGGTCTGTGGCCCTGGGGGATCACGTTCTTCCTCGGGCTCTTCGTCGCCGAGGCGCTGCTGACGGTGGTGGTCTACGCTCGCCGCCGCTGGACGATCGGTGCCGCTGTGGTCAACACCGTGCTCGCGGCGGTGTTCGCCGTCTGGTCGCTGACGCTGCTGGTGCAGGGCGAGCTGCTCAACCCCGAGTTCCTCCGCTTCGTCTTCACCGACAACGGCGTGACCGATGAGACGATGCGCATCCTGACCGTGATCACCGGGTTCGCCCTCATCGCGTTCCCGATCTGGGACATCGTCGACGGCTGGATCAAGACCGCTCGCGCTCGCCGCGGCTGATCACCGCACGCAGACGGCGTCGCCTCTTCGGGGCGACGCCGTCTCCGTGTGCAACCCGGGCGGGAATAGGCTGGATGCTGTGACCAGCGCATTCGTCTCAGACCTGTTCGACCCGGACGAATGGGTGCTCGCGCCCGGTGCCGAGGACTACACCGACATCACCGCCCACGTGAGCACGGACGGCGGAGTCGCGCGCATCGCGTTCAACCGCCCCGAGGTGCGCAACGCCTTCCGCCCGCACACGGTCGACGAGCTCTACCGGGCACTCGACGACGCACGGCAGAACCCCCGCATCGGCGCGGTCCTCCTCACCGGCAACGGACCGAGTCCGAAGGACGGCGGGTGGGCGTTCTGCTCGGGCGGCGACCAGCGCATCCGCGGCCGCGACGGATACAAGTACTCCGATGACGAGACGACCGTGCACGATCCGGCTCGCGCCGGTCGCCTGCACATCCTCGAGGTCCAGCGTCTCATCCGTTTCATGCCGAAGGTCGTCATCGCCGTCGTGCCGGGCTGGGCGGCCGGCGGAGGGCACTCGCTGCACGTGGTGTGCGACCTCACGATCGCCTCCGCCGAGGAGGCGCGGTTCAAGCAGACCGACGCCGATGTCGGCAGCTTCGATGCGGGGTACGGATCGGCGTACATGGCGAGGCAGACCGGGCAGAAGTTCGCGCGCGAGGTGTTCTTCCTCGCCGAGGAGTACTCGGCGCAGCGGGCGTACGAGGCCGGGGCGGTCAACCGGGTCGTGCCCCATGCCGACCTCGAGCGCGAGGCGCTGAAGATGGCGCGCACCGTGCTCACCAAGTCGCCCACGGCGATCCGCATGCTGAAGTTCGCCTTCAACGCGGTGGACGACGGGCTCGTGGGGCAGCAGGTGTTCGCGGGCGAGGCCACGCGTCTCGCCTACGGCACCGATGAAGCGGTCGAGGGCCGCGACTCGTTCCTCGAGAAGCGGGACGCCGACTGGACCTCGTTCCCCTGGCACTACTGAGCGGATCGAGACGCACATGGTCGCGCTGACACCGACGGATGCCGAGGATCCGGCCGAACTGCGGGCCGCTCTGGCGCGCGCGCTCGACGGCGGGCCGGCGCTCGGATTCGGGATGCTCGGAGACGCCCCGAAATGGGTGCCGGACGGCACGGCCGTCGTGATCGCCACCTCGGGCTCCAGCGGGGTCCCCAAGCGGGTCGCGTTGAGCGGCGAGGCGCTGCGGGCGAGCGCCGAGGCGACGGCGTCGAGAGTGGGCGGCGGGCGCTGGCTGCTCGCCCTGCCTGCCGGATACGTGGCGGGACTCCAGGTCATCGTGCGGTCTCTGATGGCAGGCACGCACCCTGTCGCGCTGAGCGGTCGGTTCTCGCCCGATTCGTTCGCCGACGCGACGCTGTCGATGCTCCGCCCGCTGCCGGGCGGTTCCGCCGGCATCCCCGAGCTGTACACCTCGCTCGTCCCCGCGCAGCTGTCGACACTTCTCGATGCGGCTGACGACCGACCTGTGCGTGCGGCCCTTCAGGCGTACCGGGCGATCCTCGTGGGTGGCCAGGCGCTGCCGGAACCGCTGCGTGACCGCGCCGCCGATCTCGGCATCCGACTCGTCCGCACCTATGGCTCCACCGAGACGAGCGGGGGATGCGTCTACGACGGCGTCCCCCTCGACACCGTCGCCGTGCGCACGGTCGACGGAGAGCTGCGCATCGCCGGTCCGATGCTCGCTGACGGCTATCTCGGCGACGGGGAGCTCACGGCGAAGAACTTCTCGCGCGACGAGCACGGCATCCGCTGGTATCACACCGGCGATCTCGGGCTCTACGACGACGGCGTCGTGCGGGTGCACGGTCGTGCCGACAACGTGATCGTCTCCGGCGGCATCAACATCTCGCTCGATCGGGTCGAGCGGTTGGTGCGCGGCGTTCCGGGTCTCACCGACGCCGTCGTGGTCGGCGTGCCGGACGAGCGATGGGGCGAGGCCTCGGTCATCGTCGCCCCGAGAGGCGAGGCGCTGCGGCGCAGCGAGGCCGAGCAGCTCGCGCACGCGAGGGATCTCGTCGCCGCCGAGCTCGGCAGGCACGCGAGACCGGCTCGGCTGATCATGGTCGACGAACTGGCCGTGCTGGCCTCAGGGAAGCCGGACCGCGAGTCGATCAGGCGGGCCGTCGCCGAACTGCACTGACGGCGGATTTCAGCGGCGAGAAGAGCACTGCCAGACTGAGCCATGGCCACCTACACCCACGGGCATCACGAGACCGTCCTCCGCTCGCACAGCAGTCGCGACATCTCCAACTCGGCGGAGTACCTCCGCCCGCACCTGACAGAGACCACCCGGCTTCTCGATGTCGGAGCGGGGCCAGGCACCATCACGATCGACTTCGCCGGCACCGTCGCCCATGTCACGGCGACCGAGATCGATGAGAACGCACTCTCGCTGTCGCGTGATCTCGCATCGCGCAGGGGACTGGACAACCTCGACTTCGCGGTCGAGGACGTGCATGCACTGACCTTCGCCGACGACAGCTTCGACGTCGTGCATGCGCACCAGGTGCTGCAGCACGTCGGCGACCCCGTGCAGGCGCTCCGGGAGATGCGTCGGGTGACGGCGCCGGGTGGTGTCGTGGGGGTGCGCGACGCCGACTACGCGGGCTTCCTCTGGTTCCCGATCCTGCCCGAGCTCGATCGATGGCTCGACCTCTATCGTCGCGCGGCCCGAGCGAACGGCGGCGAGCCCGATGCGGGGCGTCGACTGCTCGCCTGGGCGCGGGCCGCCGGATTCGACGACATCACGGCGACGTCCTCCACGTGGACATACGCGACCCCCGAGGACCGCGCATGGTGGGGCGGCATGTGGGCCGATCGCATCCTCGAGTCCGCGCTCGCCCGGCAGCTGGTCGACGGCGAGATGGCGACGCGGCGCGACCTGCAGGAGATCAGCGACGCGTGGAAGCGCTGGGCCGACGACGGCGACGGCTGGTACCTCGTGCCGCACGGCGAGATCATCGCCCGCGCCTGACCGGACCGCGGATACATCTGCAGGCGGATGCGAGGCGGGTGCCGTGCCGCGTAGCGTGGGGGAGTGATCCGCCCGCTCTCCCGTACGGCGCTCGTGCTCGACATCGTCGGGGCGGCGCTGCTCTTCGTCATCCTCACGCCGTTCTCCGTCGTCTTCTACGGCCCGGGGGCGGTCGGCGAGGGGATCAGCGGTGCGGCGGTCGCGGCGATCGTCACCGCGGGCATCCTGATGTTCGGCGGAGTCGCGATCGGCAGGCTCGCCCCCGGACTCGCGCTCGCCGTGGCCTGGGCGGGCGCGATCGTGCAGATGCTGTCCGGATTCGGTCCGCTGCCGATCGATGTGGCGATCCTCCTGGTGCTCTACGCGACCGCCGCCTGGGGGTCCCGCGCGGTGCTGTGGTGGGGTTTCGGCTCGGCGCTGCTCGGTGCTCTGGTCTCGGCGGTCTACCTGGTCGTCGTCACGGGCGTCACCTCCGGCGCCAGCGGGTGGGATCAGCTGACGACCGGCACGCTGCTCCTGGTCGTCTCGGTGCTCGCGCTCGGATTCGCGTGGGTCTGCGGTCTGCTGTGGCGGGTGGTGCTGCGCGCGCGGAGCACCCGTTCGGCGCAGCTGAAGGCGGAGTCGCTCGCGGCGGAGGAGCAGGAGCGTGTGCGGATCGCCCGCGACATGCACGACATCGTCGCGCACTCGCTGGCCGTGGTGATCGCGCAGGCCGACGGCGCCAGGTATGCGGCCGCCGCGAAGCCCGAGATGGCCACCAAGGCCCTCGGGACCATCGCCCAGACCGCTCGCAGCGCGTTGAGCGACGTGCGTCTGCTGCTCACGCAGCTGCGCCACCGACAGGGGGACGGTCCCCAGCCGACGCTCGCAGACCTCGAGTCGCTGTTCGCGCAGGTGCGTCAGGCGGGAGTCCAGCCCCGGATCACCGTCGATCCGATGCCGCCGGGGGAGCCGCCGGGAGCGATCCAGCTCGCGGTGTACCGGATCCTCCAGGAGGCGCTCACGAACGCCATCCGTCACGGCGACGGCGCGGTCGACGTGCACCTCGCGTGGCTTCCCGACCGTGTCGACATCCAGGTGCGCAACACCGTGGGACGGGATCAGCCGCAGATCGGCGGCGGTCACGGGGTGATCGGCATGCGTGAACGGGCGCAGCTCGTCGGCGGTAGCCTTCAGGCGGAGCGCCAGGGAGCGCAGTTCGTCGTCCGCGCCTCGCTCCCGATCGGAGAAGTCGCATGATCAGGGTCGTCCTCGTCGATGATCAGGCGCTGTTCCGCGCCGGAGTCCGCATGCTGCTCGCCTCGCAGCCCGATCTCGACGTCGTCGGAGAAGCGGGCGATGGCCGCGAAGCCGTCGCTCTCGTGCACGCGACTCGACCGGACGTGGTGCTGATGGACATCAGGATGCCGGTCATGGACGGGCTCGCTGCGACCGCCGAGATCCTCGCTCAGCCCGACCCGCCGCGCATCGTCATGCTGACGACCTTCGACCTCGACGAGGCCGCCGCTCGCGCGATCCGTCAGGGGGCAAGCGGATTCCTCCTCAAGGACGCCGACCCCGAGTTCCTCCTCGCCGCGATCCGCACCGTCCACGCGGGCTCGAGCGTCATCGCCGCGTCGGCGACCCGCGAGCTGTTCGAGCACTTCGCCGAGGAGCCGAAGCCGGTGCCCGTGCAGTTCTCCGCGCTGACCGAGCGTGAGCGCGAGATCTTCGCGCTCGCCGCCCGGGGGCTCTCGAACTCCGAGATCGCCGCTCGCGAATATCTCAGCGAGGCGACCGTCAAGACCCACATCAGCCGCATCCTGACGAAGCTCACCCTCCGCGACCGGGTGCAGCTGGTGGTCTTCGCGTTCGAGCACGGACTCGCCTGACCCGATTCCTGTCCGCGGGATCATCCTTGCGATGTAGGCGGATGCGCCGTCAGGCCGACGCGGCGGAGCAGCCGGCGTCCGTAGCGTCGAAGGCATGGAGATCACGACCACCGACCTCGGGCTCGCAGCCCGCGTCCAGCACCTCAAGAAGACCTACGGCGCCGGCGAGGGCACCGTCCACGCGCTGGACGACGTCAGCGTCGGCATCCGCCGCGGACAGTTCACCGCCATCATGGGACCGTCCGGTTCGGGCAAGTCCACGCTCATGCACATCATGGCCGGCCTCGACACCCCGACGCAGGGGAGGAGCTGGATCGGCGACACCGAGATCACGGAGCTCGGAGACCTCGATCTCACGATCCTGCGCCGCCGCCGGGTCGGCTTCATCTTCCAGGCGTTCAACCTCGTGCCGACGCTCACCGCCCTCGGCAACATCATGCTGCCGTTCGAACTCGACGGGCGGCGACCCAGCGCGATCGAGAAGGCGCGCATCGATGGACTGATCCAGACGCTCGGGCTCGGATCCCGTCTGCAGCACCGACCGCATCAGCTCTCGGGGGGCCAGCAGCAGCGCGTCGCCATCGCCCGTGCGCTCGCCACGGCGCCCGATCTCGTGTTCGCCGACGAGCCCACGGGCAATCTCGATTCCCGCACGGGGCGCGAGGTGCTGCAGCTGCTGGCCACCGCGAGCCGCGAGCACGGACAGTCCATCGCCATGGTCACCCACGACGCGATCGCGGCGAGCCATGCCGACCGGGTGCTGTTCCTCGGAGACGGCCGGATCGTCGCCGACCACCCGCGCCAGACCGCCGAGGAGATCTCGGCCTACATGCTCGCCGCCGAGGTCGCGGCATGAGCGCCGTCATCGAGTCTCCGACTCTCGCCGTCGTACCGCAGACGTCCGCGACCGGTCCGCGCCTCGCCTGGCTGCGCGACCGGGGCATGGGCGCCAGCATCCTGGTCGCAGCGCTCTCGGCCGCTTTCGGAGTGGTGCTGGTCGAGACCACGGCCTACCTCGGAGCCGTGCTGCAGGCCGACCCCTTCATCGGCGACAGCGAGACGCTCGCGTTCATCGTGGGACTGCTCTCGGTGCTGCTCACGGGCGTCGCGATGTACGTCGCCGCGATCGTCACCGCGAACACGTTCTCGACGATCATCGCCGGGCGCACGCGTCAGATCGCCCTGATGCGCCTCATCGGCGCGACCGCGAGGTCCCAGCGGGCCGTGGTCGGCCGGCAGGGCTTCGCGGTGGGGGTCATCGGCGCGGCACTGGGGCTTCTCGCCGGCCTCGTGATCGCCGCGGTCGGCGTGCAGATCGGTTCCGGACTGATCGAGAACGTGCCGCAGGGGTTCTCTCTCGCCCAGCCCTTCATCGCCTTGCCGGTCGTCGGCGTCGCGCTCACGACCTGGGCGGCGGCATGGGTGGGCTCCAGACGCGTCCTCGCGGTCACGCCGCTGCAGGCGATCGGCGGGTCGGTCGAGCGCACTCGCGAAGAGCTGTCCCGCCCCGGGCGGCACATCGGCGCATGGATCCTGCTGGCTTCCGGCACCGTGCTGCTGGCGGCAGGGGTCGTCGTCGGCCTCGTGCACCCGCTCGGGGTGGTCGTCGCCTTCGTCGGCGGACTGCTCTCCTTCACCGGACTCGCGCTCGGATCGGTGCTGTTCATGCCTCCCGTGCTGCGTCTGGTCGGGCGGATGTTCGGATCGAGTGCCACGGCACGGCTCGCGGCCGAGAACGCCCTCCGCTATCCCGAGCGCTCGTCGCGCATGGCGATCGGCGTCGTGATGGGGGTCACACTGGTCACGATGTTCGCGGTCGCGCTCGAATCGGTCAAGCAGATGCTGATCGGTCAGGTCGAGGGCGAGACGCCTGCAGAGTTCTTCACCCCGTTCGACGCCTTCGCATCGGTGATGATGGTGCTCGTGGCGGTGTCGGCGGTGATCGCCGCGGTCGGTCTCGTCAATCTTCTGACGATCGGCGTCGTGCAGCGTCGTCGCGAGCTCGGACTCCTCCGGTCCATCGGCCTGTCCAATGGGCAGGTGCGCCGCATGGTGCTGCTCGAGGCGGCGCACATCACGGTGGCCGCGACGCTGACCGGGTTGATCCTGGGCATCGCCTACGGATGGATCGCGGCGCAGTCGCTGCTCGGCTCCGTGCCGACCCTGCCCGACTTCGAGGCCGCCGGGCTCGTCGCACCGCACGTGCCCTGGCTGCCCGTGGTCATCATCGTCGCGGCGACCGCTGTGCTGACCCTGGTGGCTGCCGCGACGCCGACCCGCCTCGCCACCCGCGTGGCGCCCGTCGACGCACTGGCCGCCGACTGACGACGACGCCTGGGGATGCCCCGATGACCGAATCCGTCATCGGGGCATCGGCACCCGGGCGGTCGTTCTAGGCTGGACGGATGCCGTCTCCGTTCGACCAGTCCACGTATCAGGTGCGTCTCGAGTGGGGCGTCGACGGGCTCGATCGCCTCGCGACCGCCGATGTCGTCGTGGTGGTCGACGTGCTCCGCTTCTCGTCGACGGTGGCAGACGCTGTCGCGTCGGGCTCCGCGGTCTCGCTCGACGACGCGCGTGAATGGTCCCGCAACGGCGCCGCGGTCGCCGCCCGCGCCGGCGACGCGGTCGTGCTGATCGGAAGTCTCCGCAACGCGGCGGCAGTGGCACGAGCGATCGCGACGCTGCAGGAGCGCAACCAGTCACGCACTTCCGTGAGCGTGATCGCCGCGGGCGAAGCCGACGCCGCGGGCGCCGTGCGCTTCGCGGTCGAGGACCACCTCGGAGCCGGCGCGATCGTCGCCGCGCTCACCGAACTCGGCATAGACCACACGGCGCCCGATGCGGCCGTGGCCGCCGAGGGATTCCGCGCGCTGAAGAGGGCGCTGCGCCACATGGTCAGCGCGAGCGGTTCGGCGCGTGAGCTCGCGGACGGGGTCGCCGCGACCGAGCGGATGCGGGCGTCCGGTGCCGCGCCGACGACGGTGTCGGACGCCGCCGAGCTCGACGCCCTGGATGTCGTCCCCGTGCTGCGTGACGGGCTCTTCGTCGCCTTCGACTGAGCGGTCTGCGGTCGTCCCCGGCGCGCAGGCCATCCCCGCTCGGGGGTGAGGCGCCTGTGGATCTCGTCCCTGCACGCGCTCGGCAACAGGCCGTGCATCCGGCACGGGTTTCGTGTTCCGCGACGTAGGGTCATGGCATGAGGTTCGTCCCCGCTTTCATCGTCGATGCCGTCCTGGTGCTCGTCTTCGCCGTGATCGGCCGTGCCTCGCACGGAGAAGATCCCGGCGGGTTCCTGCTCACCGCCTGGCCGTTCATCGTCGCCCTTCTGCTGGGTCACATCGTGGCCGCGCTTCTGCCGGCGAGACCGCGTCGACCGTGGTCGCTGGCCTGGGGTGCCGTCGTCTGGCTCGTCACCGTGGTCGGCGGGCTGCTGCTGCGGGTCGTGGCGGGGGACACCGCGCAGATCGCGTTCATCATCGTCACGACCCTCGTGCTCGGCGTCTTCCTCGTCGGGTGGCGAGCCGTGGCAGCGCTCCTGCGTCGGCGTGCGGGGCGTGCGAGCGACGTCGGTGCGGCGCGCGGGCGGCCTGAGGAGCGGGAGGATGACGACACTCCCGTCGACCGGGACGCACCCGCCGACGCGGCAGCCTCGGATCGAGCGCAGGAGGAACCCTCGCCCGAGGCCGATCCGGAATCAGGTCCTCACGCGCGCTGACCGCACTCTGCGGGTTCGCGGCGCTCGGGGCGGGTCGACGTCGTGCGCGGATCAGCGCGACATCTGCGCCGCGAGCCTTGTGTCGGCCGTGATCTCGCGCCGAGTCCAGTCGAACAGGTAGCGCGCGTCGTACGAGCGGGAGCACCGCGCGCACGATGTGGCGCGTGAGGGACGCCGGTGGCGGTAGGTCACGTGACCAGCGGGGCACTGGCCGACCCACGGCGCGAGTTCGACCGCCGTCTCGCCATGGTGGGTGGTTCCGCCGACGTAGCCCAGGTCTCGGGCCACGCGCTTCCAGGTCGGGCCGTGGGCCGCTTCATGACCCGCGAGGGCATGCGCCACCTCGTGCAGCAGCACCTGATGGATCTCGTCGTCCTCGAACCGCGCAGCCAGATACCGCGACACGGTGATGCGCTTCTTCGTGTAGTCGCACTGCCCCGCCCGACGCTTCGCGTGGTCGAAGCCGAATGACCAGCTGTCGTCGAGGTGCAGCGTGATCAGTGCCTCGCCCCAGACGCGCACCCGGTCAAGTTCCGCCATGCGATCAGGCTAAGCCATACCGCCGACATCGCCCCTCAGCGGGGCACCGGCGGGCGTGTGCTGCCGTCAGCCCGCGACGAGCTGCGTCGTGCGGCGCCGCTCGGCGGCTTCGATGGCGAGCAGCACCGTCTCGAGCTCTCGGTCCTCGGCCCCGGCCTCGCGGCGCAGGAAGAGGGACTGCTTGAAGCTCTCGCGAGCGGTCTCGTAGTCGCCGGCCTCGTAGGCGTTCCTGCCGTGATGGTGGTGCGCGAACGCGGCGATCGACAGCCAGCGCTGTCCCTCGGCTTCGGCGGCGCACGTCGCGAGCTCCTGCTCGGCGGCGGCGTGGGCTCCGCGGTGCTGCAGGATCGTGGCGTGCAGCACCCTCGAGCGCAGGACGTCCTTGCGCGTGCCCGCCATGCGCGACTGGCGCACGGCCTCATCGGCGAGGGGGAGCGCTTCGTCCAGACGGTCGAGGACCTTCAGCAGCCAGACCCGCTCCAGCAGTGCCGGAAGGCTCCGCTGGCTCTCGATCTCCTCCAGCCGTGCGGCGCATTCACCGAGGTCGACCAGCTCGCGAAGGCTCTCCGGGTCGTATCCCTGGATGAAACTCATTGCTCTCCTTCCGCAGCGTCCCCCGTCAAGTGTGCCTCGCGTCGGCGCAGTCGTCGGGGCGGCACGCCCCACGGCCCCGCATCCGATCTCGATCGAGGCCTCAGCGGAGGAACAGTGAGGCGTCCGGACGAGGGGAGGCGACGGCATCCGCATCGGTCACCACGCGCGCACCCTGCACGAAGGCGGTCACCTCGGCACCCTGCGCGATCTTGGCGGGATGTGGCCCCGCGGCGAGCATCCTGGGCAGCCATTCGGTCGGCAGGGGAGCCGCCGATGCGGCGATCACGAGGTTGCCGAACCTGCGCCCCTTCAGCACCTGGGTGTCGGCGAGGACGCCGATCTCGGGCAGCACCTCCGCGATCGTCGCGACCTGTCGCCGGGCGAAGGCGAGGCCCGGCCCGTCGGCGACGTTCACGAGCAGCACGCCGGCGGGCGCGAGTAGTTCGGCGAGTTCGCGGTAGAACTCAATGCTGGTGAGGTGAGCCGGCGTCTGGGCTCCGGAGTAGACGTCGGACACCACCAGATCGCAGGTGCCGACGATCGCCGGGGGGAGGCGGCGGACGCCCTCGCGGGCATCTCCGATGCGGAGCCGGATGGCCGCGCCTCGCGGCAGGGGGAGGTGCTCGCGCACGAGGGTGGCCAGCGGTGCCTCGAGCTCGATCACCTGCTGCCGGGAACCGGGGCGGGTCGCCTCGATGTAGCGGGGGATCGTCAGTGCGCCCGCGCCGAGGTGCACCGCCGTCAGGGGACCGGCGGCGAGCTGGTCGATCACGGCGCCCATCCGCACGATGTACTCGAAGTGCAGGTGCGTGGGGTCATCCAGGTCGACGTGCGACTGCGGGGTGTCGTCGACGATGAGCTCGAATCCGCTGGTGAACTCCGACGGCACGATGCGGGCGATGCCTCCGTGGTCGAGACGGACCTGCGGGTGCTCGGTGTCCTTCGCTCGCGTCCTGCCCATCCTCCGAGACTACGCGCTCACTCCGCCTCGACATCGTGTGGTCGGCTCACGCGATGGGAGGATTGAGGGCTGCTGACTCGCCGCGAGTCTGCCGCGGAGGCTCGATGTTACGGCCGCATGACGTTTCCGAGAATAACTTGCAGGGAATTAGTTAGTGATGAATACTTTTTCCTACGTGGTAGGCACCCGATGCCGCCAGGACGTTCAAAGAGGAGATCCCTGATGCACAAGCGCATTCTTCCGGTCGTGGCGCTGGGCGCCGTGGCCACCCTGGGCCTGGCGGCCTGTGCCGGCGGCGGAGCCGACACCGGCGGAGCCGTCGACGGAGAGGGCCAGGAGCTCACCGTCTGGATCATGAAGGGCACGAACCCGGACGCGAGCGCGTTCTACGACGAGGTCTCGAGCGCCTTCGAGGACGAGACCGGCGCCACGGTCAAGATCGAGGAGATCCAGTGGGCGGACGCTCACGATCGCTTCGTCACGTCCATCGCCGGCGGCACCACGCCCGACATCGCCGAGACCGGAACCACCTGGACCGCGGAGTTCGCGGACGCGGGTGCCCTCGAGCCGCTCGACGAGTACGTCGACGCCGAAGACGGCCTGCGTGACGACCTCGTCGAGGGCCTCGCGGTCGCCGGCACCTACGAAGACGAGCTGTACGGCATGCCCTGGTACGCCGGAGTCCGCTCCATCGTCTACCGCACCGACGTGTTCGAGGAGCTCGGTCTCGAGGCCCCGAAGACGTGGGACGACATCGTCACCGCTGGCGAGGCCATCAAGGCCGCCAAGCCCGACATGCTGCCGTTCCCCGTCGCGGGTGACGCGGAGTTCCAGGTGTACCCCTGGGTCTGGGGCGCCGGTGGCGAGGTCGCGACCCTCGACGGCAAGACCTGGACGAGCGAACTCGACAGCAAGGAGTCGCAGGCCGGCATCGAGTTCTACACCGGACTCGCGACCGAGCACGGCTTCTCCTCCGCCGGGGCCACGACCTGGAAGGAGACGGACCTCCGTGACTCGTTCACGCAGGGCAACGTCGCCATGATGCTCTCGGGCTCCTGGACCCCGAAGGCTCTGATCGAGGCCAACCCCGAGCTCGAGGGCAAGATCGGCGCCGCCGTGATCCCCGGCGAGGACGGCGGCATCGCTCCGTCCGTGCTCGGCGGCTCGCACCTGTCGGTCTTCAACACGACCGAGAACGCCGACCTCGCATGGGAGTTCGTCAAGCTGATGACCACGGGCGAGTTCGCCGAGAAGTGGGCTGACGAGACCGGATACTTCCCGGGAGTGCAGTCCGCGATGGAGGAGGCCCTGGCCTCGACCGACCCGCTCGTCGCTCCGTTCGCGCAGCAGATGGTCGAGGGCGGCGCATCCGTGCCGGTCACCCCGAACTTCGGTGCCGTTCAGGCGAAGAAGACCACCAACTCGATGATCCAGGCGATCCTCAGCGGGCAGAAGGACGTCGCCACGGCGACGAAGGACGCCGCTGCTGAGATGACCGACCTGCTCAACCAGTAAGGCTGTATCCCTTCATGTCGATGGTGCAAGCGCCACTGCCGGTCACGAAGGCGGAGTCCACCTCCGCCTCCGTGGCCGGCGGCCGGCCGCCCAAGCGGGGTTTCTCGCTGATCACGGCCCGCCCCTGGCTTCTTCTCGCCCCCGGGCTGGTCATCCTCGCGGTGCTCATGCTCTGGCCGCTCATCCAGGTCGTCATCTTCTCGCTGCAGGACTACGGTCTTCGCGAGATCAACACCGGCGAGAACAACTGGATCGGCGTCGACAACTACGTCGAGGCGCTCACCAACCCGACCCTGTGGACCGTCGTCCTGCCGAACACCGTCGGCTTCGCCGCCGTCGCCGTGTTCGTCACGGTCGCGGTCGGCACGCTCGTGGCGCTGCTGCTCGCGAAGCTGGGCACGGTGTGGCGCACCATCGTCTCGAGCTGCATCATGGTGGCCTGGGCGATGCCGGCCGTCACCGGAACCTACGTCTGGACGTTCATCTTCGATGCCGACCGCGGCATCTTCAACACCGTCCTGCAGGATCTCGGCCTGATGGACGACCCGGTGAACTGGTTCACCAATCAGTGGTCGTTCTACGCGATCGTGCTGCTGAACGTCGTGCACCACGGCTTCCCGTTCGTCGCCATCACGGTGCTCGCGGGCCTGCTCGGCGTCTCGAAGGAGATGCTCGAGGCGGCCGCGCTCGACGGCGCGAACGCGTGGATGCGGTTCTGGAAGATCATCTTCCCCACTCTCAAGCCCGTCTTCTCGGTCGTGATCATCCTGTCGACGATCTGGGACTTCAAGGTCTTCGCGCAGGTCTACCTGATGCCCGGTGGAGGCGGCGGCAACCGGTCGGTGCTGAACCTCGGCGTCTGGTCGTACGTCGAATCCTTCGGCCAGAACCGCTACGGCTTCGGTGCCGCGCTTGCCGTGCTGCTCACCCTCGTGCTGATCGGCATCACGATCGTGTACATCCGCTCCCTCATGAAGGAGGACGAGCTGTGAACCCCCGCCCGTCTGTCATGTCGCGCGTCGGCACCGGCATCGCGATCGCCGCCGTCCTGATCTTCACGCTGTTCCCCGTCTACTGGATGGTCTCCAGTGCGCTCGACGCCAAGGCGTCCAGCGGAGGGCAGTCGCTGCTGCCTCAGGAGTTCACGTTCGACAACTTCGCCTTCGTCCTCACCGACGGCGGTTTCGGCACCTACCTCCGCAACTCCGCGATCGTGGCTCTCGTCACCGTCCTGGTCAGCGCCCTCGTGTGTCTGCTCGCGGCTGTCGCGGTCGCCCGGTTCCGCTTCAAGTTCCGCACGACCATCCTGATGATGATCCTCGTCGTGCAGATGGTTCCGCTCGAGGCCCTCGTCATCCCGCTCTTCCTGCAGGTCAAGAGCCTCGGCCTGCTCAACAGCATCCTCGGCCTGATGGTCGTGTACGTCGCGCTCTCGCTGGCGTTCGGGATCTGGATGCTGCGCGGGTTCGTCGCCGCCGTGCCCGTCGAGCTCGAGGAGGCCGCGTACATCGACGGCGCCAGCTGGTGGCGGATGTTCCGCTCGATCCTGCTGCCGCTGGTGATGCCCGGTCTCGTCGCGACCAGCATCTTCAGCTTCATCACGGCCTGGAACGAATTCATCTTCGCCATGACGATCCTCGGCAGCGCGACTGACCAGTACACGGTCTCGATCGGACTGAAGTCGTTCTTCGGCCTGCACTCCAACGACTGGGGCAGCATCATGGCCGCGTCGACGATCATCACGATCCCGGTGATGGTGTTCTTCGTGATCGTGCAGCGTCGTCTCTCGGCCGGCATGGTCGCGGGAGCGGTGAAGGGATGACCGACGACCTCGTCCACCTCGCCAACGGGGTGCTCTGGCCGGGGTTCCTCGGCACGGAGGCCCCCGAATGGCTTCTCGACGAGCTGCGCGACGGCCTCGCGGGTGTCGTGTACTTCAGTCAGAACGTCGGCGAGGGACTTCCTTCTCTGAGCGACGAGATCCTGCGGGCCAATCCGGACGCGCTGATCGGGATCGACGAGGAGGGCGGCAACGTCACACGCCTCGAGTCCGCAGCCGGCTCCACGCTTCCGGGGGCTGCTCAGCTGGGCATCGTCGACGACGTCGAGGCGACGCGGGCATCGGGTGCCGAGCTGGCTCGACGAGTGGCCGCGATCGGCGGCAACGTCGTGCTCGGTCCCGTCGCGGATGTGAACACCGATCCGCGGAATCCTGTGATCGGCGTCCGTTCCTTCGGCAGCGACCAGAAGCTCGTCGCTCGACACGTGCAGGCGGCGGTGGAGGGACTGCAGAGCACGGCGGTCGCGGCGTGCGTCAAGCACTTCCCGGGGCACGGTGACACGCACACCGACTCGCACCACGCACTGCCCGAGATCTCGCTGGGGATCGAGGAGTTCGAGCGCGTGCACCTCGAGCCGTTCCGCGCGGCGGTGGCCGCAGGTGTCGACGCCGTCATGACCGCGCACATCGTCGTTCCCGCCTGGGGCGCCGAGCCGGCGACGCTGAATCCCCGAGTGCTCGGGCTGCTCCGCGGCTGGGGCTTCGACGGCGTGATCATCACGGATGCCCTCGACATGGCGGCCATCCGCGAGACCGTCGGCATCGGCGAAGGCGCCGCGCGGGCCCTCGCGGCCGGAGCGGATCTGCTGTGCATCGGCAACCCGACGAACCGCGGTGAGGCCACGCTCCCCGACCAGGACCGTCGAGACTTCCTCGCCGCGCGCGACGGGATCCTCGCGGCAGTGGACGACGGCTCACTCTCTCGCGAACGACTCGCCGAAGCGGCCGGGAGGGTCTCCCGCCTGGGTCAGACCCTGAGCGTCCGTGCCGAGACCGCGACTCCCGTCGAGTACGACGGATCGGACATCGTCCGACGCGCGATCACAGGAGTGACGCGCGATGCCGAGGCGCTCGCCGTCGTCGATGCTCGCCGACGTTCGACGCTCGCGGTCGACAGCGCGTCGGCGTACGTGGCTGAGACTCTGGCGGCAGACGGTCATCGCGTGCGCGTCGACGTCGCACGGACGACGATCGACGAGCAGGATGGGGCTCTCGACGCGGCTGTCGCCGCAGACGGACTGACGGTCGTCCTCCTGGATCGTCCAGACACCGACGACGGGCAGCGTGCGCTCGTCGAGCGCGCCGCTCTGCGCGATCCCGACGCGGTCGTGGTCAACGTCGGACTCGCGGCACGGCATCCTCTGCCCCTCGCGCTCGTGGAGGTCGGATCCGCGAGCCGGATCGGAGCCCAGGCCGCCAGAGATCGACTGATCGGGGGCTCGTCGCGCCGCGCCGATCCGTCGCCCGACAGCGCAGGTGCCGCCGACTGAGGCAGGATGACACCGTGGACGCCGATGTTCTCGCGCTGGTGCGCCGATCCGTTCCCCGACTGAGTGCTGCAGAAGCACGGGTCGCGGAGACGATCCTCGGAGACCCCACGCTCGTCGTCGACCTCGCCATCAACGACCTCGCCCAGCTCTGTCACACATCGCTGTCGACCGTGGCTCGCTTCGCGCAGTCGCTCGGCTTCAGCGGATACCGGGAGCTGCGGGTCGCGGTCGCCCGCACGATCACGCTCGCCCAGGCGCAGCAGGCGCGCTTCGGCCTCGACACCACGGCGATCGATCCCGATGACGAGCCGTCCGCCATCGCCGCGAAGCTCGCGGCACAGGAGATCGACGCGATCGAGAAGACGGCGCTCGGACTGGACGCCGACGCGCTCGACCGCGTCGCCAGGGCCGTCGTGGCGGCGCGCCACGTCGATCTGTTCGGGCAGGCCGCATCGTCGTTGACCGCTCAGGACCTTCAGCAGAAGCTCGCGCGCATCGGGTGCTCGGTCGCGCACTCCGCCGATCCGCACCTCGCCCTCACGACGGCGTCGCTGCGGACCCCGGAGGACGTCGTCATCGCGTTCTCCCACGGGGGCGAGACGCAGGAGGTCGTCCGGGCTGTCGAGATCGCCAGAGATGCGGGCGCCTTGTCGGTGGCCATCACCAGCGCCTCCGACTCGACGCTCGCGCTCGCCGCAGACGTCTCGCTGATCACCTACGCGCAGGAGTCGCCGTTCCGCATGGCCGCGATGTCGAGCCGCATCGCGCAGCTGGCGCTGGTCGACATCCTCTTCGTCCGGGTCGTCCAGCACCGGGGTGAACCCGTGGTCATCCCGCTGCAGCTGACGCACGACGCTGCGGCGCCGCGTCGACGTCGCTAGAGGCAGGCGATGAGATACCCGTCGACGGTCACCGGTGCCCGTGGCGACCGGCAGGAACAGCGCCGCTGATCAGTCGATGTGGTCTCGGGTGCTGACCAGTGCCCTGGTCGCGATCCGGTGCGCGCGAGCGAGGCTGCCGGTGAGCGAGAGTCCCGACAGGACGCCGGCCAGGAATCCGGCGGCGAACGCATCTCCGGCGCCGATGGACTCCACGACGGGGACATCGAGCGACCTGCTGTCGGTGCGCTCGGCGCCGTCGAAGGCCACAGCGCCGTCTGGACTCGTGGCCAGCAGATACCTCGGTTCGGGGAACAGCTCGCGCAGTCGATCGGGCTCGCCGGTGCCGAAGACCGCCTCGGCGTCGGGGCGTGTGCAGAACGCGATGTCGGCGCGGCGGACGTAGTCCGCGATCACCGCGCGCCCCTCGTCCTGTCGCCCGCGCCACAGCGCAGGTCGCCAGTTCACGTCGAAGCTGAGCAGCCGCCCGTCGCGCGGCGCATCGAAGAGGGCGTTCTGCGCTGCGTGGGCGGTGTCCGAGAGAGCAGGCGTGATCCCCGAGGTGTGCACGAGGGCGGCCTGTGACAGCAGCGCGGATGCCGCGTCGGAGTCGAGCGTCGCCGGCGACAGGGCCGCGGCCGCGGAGCCCGAGCGGTAGTAGTGCATGGTCCCGTCGACGGAGCCGTCCGGACGGGGCGACAGCTCCTTGACGTAGAGGCCGGTGGGCGCCTCGGCGTCGATCTCCACGGCGGAGTCGTCGACCTCGTGCCGGCGCAGCTCGGCGGTGAGGAAGCGCCCGAACCCGTCGTCGCCCACGCGGGAGACGACGGCGGTGCGGATGCCGGCCGAGGCCAGTGCGATCGCCGTGTTCCACTCCGCTCCGGCGAGCGAGCGGTGGAACGTCCGCACGTCCTCGAGGGGCGCGGCGATGGCCGGGACGAAGGAGACGAGGCCCTCGCCGACGCAGACGGCGAGGGGAGACGTGTCGGGCACGCTCTGGAGATTACCGGATCGGCCACACCCCCGGACATCCGTAACAGGAATGAAACCTGCAGGTGTTTGGCATCGGTCTGCGCACTGGGTAGTTTCAAGGAATCACCGTTTCCGAAGTCGACGATGTCTTCGGAACGCGCACAGCAGCGCTCGACAGGAAGGTCACACAATGCA
The DNA here is from genome assembly GCF_034045055.1 of Microbacterium sp. CFBP9023. Classification (NCBI taxonomy): domain Bacteria; kingdom Bacillati; phylum Actinomycetota; class Actinomycetes; order Micrococcales; family Microbacteriaceae; genus Microbacterium; species Microbacterium sp. CFBP9023. The sequence continues at coordinate 231,174 of NZ_JAXCWI010000003.1, forward strand.
CCACTCAGTCATGCGTCGGCGAGGTCTCATCGCCGTCACCGGAGCGGCAGTCGCCGCGATGGTCCTCTCAGGATGCGTCGCCAGCGAGCGCGGCGACGACGGCGGAGAGGCGTCCGGCGATGTCGACGGAACCTTCGTGTTCGCGGCGTCCTCCGACCCGGCGAGCCTCGACCCGGCCTTCGCCCAGGACGGCGAGAGCTTCCGCGTCTCGCGTCAGATCTTCGAGGGCCTCGTCGGCACCGAGCCCGGCACGGCCGACCCGGCACCGCTGCTGGCCGAGTCATGGGAATCGTCCGAAGACGGCATGAGCCACACCTTCACGCTGAAGGAGGACGTGACCTTCCACGACGGCACGCCGTTCAACGCCGAAGCCGTATGCGCGAACTTCGACCGCTGGTTCAACTGGACCGGCCTCGCGGCCTCCGAGGCGTTCGGCTACTACTACAACAAGCTCTTCAAGGGCTACGCGGAGAACCCGGCTGACGCCGTCTACAAGTCCTGCACCCCCGACGGCGACTACTCCGTGACGATCGACCTGAACAAGCCGTTCGCAGGGTTCGTGGCGTCGCTGTCGCTGCCGTCCTTCTCCATGCAGAGCCCTTCGGCCCTGCAGGAGTTCGGTGCTGACGAGGTCAGCGGCTCGGCCGAGGCACCCGTCCTCTCGGAGTACGCGATGGGGCACCCGGTCGGCACCGGCCCGTACCAGTTCGACGAGTGGGCGCCGGGCGAGCAGGTCTCACTCAAGGCGTACGACGACTACTGGGGCGAGGCGGGTCAGATCGACGAGATCATCTTCCGCACGATCGACGACCCGACCGCGCGTCGTCAGGCTCTCGAGTCCGGCTCCATCGACGGCTACGACCTCGTCGGTCCGGCCGACACGCAGGCACTCGAGGACGACGGCTTCACCATGGTCTCCCGTCCTCCGTTCACGATCCTGTACCTCGCGTTCAACCAGGCGCTCCCTGAGCTGCAGGACCCGAAGGTCCGCGAGGCGCTCTCGTACGCGGTCGACAAGGATGCCCTGATCAGCCAGGTCCTGCCCGAGGGCACCGAGAAGGCGATCGAGTTCGTGCCCGACACCGTCAACGGCTACAACCCCGATGTCACGACCTACGACTACGACCCCGAGAAGGCCAAGGAGCTGCTGGCAGAGGCCGGCTACGACGAGGCCAACCCGCTGAAGCTGACCTTCAACTACCCGGTCAACGTCTCGCGTCCCTACATGCCGGACCCCGAGCAGATCTTCACGGTCCTCTCGTCGCAGCTCGCCGAGGTCGGCGTCGAGACCACCCCGGTCTCGGAGGAGTGGGTCGAGTACCTCGACCGCACCACCGGCACGTCGGACCACGGCATCCACCTGCTCGGCTGGACCGGTGACTACAACGACACGGACAACTTCGTCGGCGTCTTCTTCGGGCAGCAGAGCTCCGAGTGGGGCTTCGACAACCCGGAGCTGTTCCAGAAGCTCAACGAGGCTCGCGGCGTCTCCAACCTCGAGGACCAGACGGCCCTCTACGAGGAGATCAACGAGATGGTCGCGCAGTTCATCCCCGGTGTCCCGCTCGCGCACCCGGCGCCCACACTGGCGTTCGACCCGCGTGTCGAGAGCTATCCCGCCAGCCCGGTGAACGACGAGGTCTTCACGGACATCGTCCTCACCGAGTAGGTCTGACCGACTGAGTTGCCCACCCGGGTCCCCGCGCTCGCTGCGGGGACCCGGGCCCGGCGTACCTTCTGATCAACGGAGACCTCTTGCTGCGCACCATCGGCAGACGACTGCTTTTCCTCATCCCCACCCTGATCGGCCTCAGCATCCTGCTGTTCGCCTGGGTCAGGGCCCTCCCCGGCGGCCCGGCCGTCGCGCTTCTCGGCGAGAAGGCGACACCCGAGGCCATCGCGAGGGTCAACGAGCTCTACGGCTTCAACAAGCCCATCATCGAGCAGTACTTCATCTGGGTCGGCCGCCTGCTGCAGGGCGACTTCGGCACATCGATCCAGACCAACCGGCCGGTCACGGAGGAGTTCTTCCGCCGATTCCCGGCCACGATCGAGCTGAGCGTCGTCGCGCTCATCTTCGCGGTCGGCGTGGGCATCCCGCTCGGATACTGGGCCGCTCGCCGCCACGGCAAGTTCACCGACCACGCGTCGGTCGTGCTGAGTCTCATCGGCATCACCATCCCGGTGTTCTTCCTCGCTTTCATCCTCAAGTACGTGTTCGCCGTGCAGCTCGGCTGGCTGCCGTCGGACGGCAGGCAGAACCCACGAATAGACGCCACCCATCCGACGGGGTTCTATGTGTGGGACGGCATCATCACCGGCGAGTTCGATGCCTCGTGGGATGCCCTCATGCACCTGGTGCTCCCGGCACTCGCGCTCGGCACCATCCCGCTCGCGATCATCGTCCGCATCACCAGGGCGAGCGTGCTCGAAGTGCAGAACGCGGACTACGTGCGGACGGGGCGGGCGAAGGGCGTCGGCTCGTCGACGCTGCGCAGTCGCTTCATCCTCCGCAACGCGATGCTGCCGGTGATCACGACGATCGGTCTGCAGACCGGGCTCCTGATCTCGGGGGCAGTGCTCACCGAGACCGTCTTCGCGTTCCCCGGCATCGGGTCCTTCCTCGCGAGGGCGATCTTCACACGGGACTTCCCCGTGCTGCAGGGGTTCATCATCTTCATCGCGATCGCCTACGCGCTGATCAACCTGGCCGTCGACGTGTCGTACAGCTTCATCGATCCGAGAGTGCGGGTGCAGTGATGATCCGTCTCGTTCTCCGAAAGGGGGTGGCGTCATGACCATCTCGCTCCCACCCGCGCAGGGTCCGTCCGCGGCGAGCGGCTCGGTCGTCGACACGGTCGCCGTGAATCAGGCCGGCCTCAAAGAGGGGCCCGGGGGGTTCTGGCGCGACGTGTTCCGCCGCCTCCGCCGCAACCCGACGGCCTGGATCGGCGCCGGCATCGTGCTGGTCTTCGTCCTCGTCTCGGTGCTCGCGCCATTGCTCGCCCCGTACCCCGAGACGGCGTTGCCCGGCGCGAAGTACATCACGCCGACGCACATCCCCGGTCCGGGGGAGCTGCCGGAGTTCCCCCTCGGGCTCGACCGCTTCGGTGGCGATGTGCTCTCCAAGCTCATCTGGGGTGCGCAGGCGTCGCTGCTGATCGGTGTGATCTCGACCGCGCTCGGTCTGGTCGGCGGAATGATCCTCGGACTCCTCGCCGGCACGTTCGGCGGATGGGTCGACACCCTCATCATGCGCATCGTCGACATCATCCTGTCGGTGCCGAACCTGCTGCTGGCGGTCTCGATCGCCGCGATCCTGGGCCAGACGCCCTTCGCGGTGATGATCGCCATCGGAGCATCCCAGGTTCCGATCTTCGCCCGCCTCCTGCGGGCGTCGATGCTGCAGCAGCGATCGAGCGACTACGTGCTCTCCGCCCAGACGCTGGGGCTCGGTCGCGGGCAGATCACCATGTCGCACGTGCTGCCGAACGCCATCGGACCTGTCATCGTGCAGGGCACGCTCACGCTCGCGACGGCGGTGATCGATGCGGCGGCGCTGTCGTTCCTCGGTCTCGGCGGCGGTCGCCCCGAGACGGCCGAGTGGGGCCGCATGCTCACCTATGCGCAGGCCGAGCTGGCCATCGCGCCATGGCTGGCATTCCTGCCCGGCATCTGCATCGCGGTCACCGCGCTCGGCTTCACCCTGTTCGGTGAAGCCCTGCGCGAGGCCATGGACCCGAGGACGAGAGCACGATGAACGCTGCGAAAGAGACACGGACCACGGACGCTCCGCTGCTGTCCGTCGAAGGGCTGGCGGTCGACTTCGCCACCATGGACGGCGTCGTGCACGCCGTCGAGGGAGTCGACCTCGAGATCGCGCCGGGCCAGACCGTCGCGATCGTGGGGGAGTCCGGGTCGGGCAAGTCGACCACTGCCATGGCCATCATCGGGCTGCTCGCCGGTGGCGGGCGCGTGGCCGGCGGCAGCATCCGCCTCGACGGCAAGGACATCACCCGCGCTCCCGAGAGCGAGCTGCGCACCATCCGCGGGCGCGACATCGGCCTCGTGCCGCAGGACCCCATGTCGAACCTGAATCCGGTCGCGAAGATCGGCACCCAGGTCGCCGAGACCCTGCTCGCCCACGGACTCGCCACCAGGCAGAACGTGCAGCAGAAGGTCGTCGAGGCGCTGACAGCCGCCGGACTGCCGGATCCCGAGAAGCGCGCGAAGCAGTACCCGCACGAGTTCTCCGGCGGCATGCGCCAGCGCGCGCTGATCGCGATCGGCCTGGCGTGCAAACCGCGCCTGCTGATCGCGGACGAGCCGACGAGCGCGCTCGACGTGACGGTGCAGCAGACGATCCTCGACCAGATCGGCGACATGACGCGCGAGCTCGGCACCGCCGTGCTGCTCATCACGCACGATCTGGGACTCGCGGCCGAGCGTGCCGAGCGCGTCATCGTGATGCACCGCGGCAAGGTGGTCGAGCAGGGGCCGGCGAAGCAGATCCTCGAGAATCCGCAGCACCCCTACACGCAGTCGCTCGTGCAGGCGGCGCCGTCGGTGGCCGCCGCGCGTCTGCGCCCGGAGGCGTTCCACGCCGAGGAGCGTCCGTCCGATCCGAACGCAGCCGAGGACGCCTCGAGCGCGCTCGCCCTGCCGACAGCGGACAACATCGTCGAGATCGAGAACCTCACCAAGGTCTATCCGGTCCGTGGGCAGAAAGAGGACTTCGTCGCCGTGAACGACGTGTCGCTCGCCATCCCGCGCGGCGAGACGGTGGCGATCGTCGGCGAGTCCGGTTCGGGCAAGACGACGACCGCGCGGATGCTGCTGAAGATCATCGAGCCGACGAGCGGTCTCATCCGCTACGAGGGAAAGGACGTCTCCTCGCTCACCCGTGCGGAGACCCGGGACTTCCGGCAGAAGGTGCAGCCGATCTTCCAGGATCCGTACTCGAGCCTGAATCCGATGTTCACCATCGAGCGCCTCATCTCCGAGCCGCTGGACTTCTACAAGCGGGGGAGCGGCGCCGATCGGCGCAAGCGCGTCCGGCAGCTGCTCGACGACGTGGCGCTGCCGCAGTCGATGCTGCGCCGGTATCCGTCCGAGCTGTCCGGCGGTCAGCGTCAGCGTGTCGCGATCGCCCGTGCGCTCGCGCTCTCGCCCGAGCTGATCGTGTGCGACGAACCCGTGTCAGCGCTCGACGTCCTCGTGCAGGATCAGATCCTGAACCTGCTGGGCGACCTGCAGACCGAGTACGGACTCAGCTATCTCTTCATCTCCCACGACCTCGCCGTGGTCCGCCTGATCAGCGACTACGTGTGCGTGATGAAGGACGGCTCGCTCGTTGAGGCGGCATCCTCGGAGGAGATCTTCACGAATCCTCGAGACCCGTACACGCGACGTCTGCTGGCGTCGATCCCGGGGAACGAACTCAACATCGCCTCCTGACGACGACGATGAGTCCCGCCCCGAGCGCGAGCTCCGGGGCGGGCGCACCGGGTCGACGGACGACGCTTCCGGGTGCCATTACCGCAGCATCCGAAGAAGGTCAAGGATTGCGCTTGCCATGTCGCAAGATCGCGCGTATAGTTGGTAGTTGCGCTCGCTTCTCCGTGCCCTCATATGGTGGTCGGCATTTCGTTGAGTCTTTGAGCGCACACTCCACCTGACGACAAAGGAATCGAGAAGCCCTGCGGGGCTCACGGAGGTTATTCCCTTGGCTGCTGCTCGCAACGCATCCACATCCACCACCACCAAGAACGGACGCGGAGCTTCCCGTCTTTCGTTCGCCAAGATCTCCGACACGCTGACGGTCCCTGACCTTCTCGCTCTGCAGACGGAATCCTTCGGATGGCTCGTCGGCAACGACGCCTGGAAGGCTCGAGTCGCAGAGGCCAAGAAGGCCGGCCGCACCGACGTGAACGAGAACAGCGGTCTCGGCGAGATCTTCGAGGAGATCTCTCCGATCGAGGACCTCGGCGAGACGATGCAGCTGTCGTTCACCAACCCTTACCTCGAGCCGGAGAAGTACTCGATCGAGGAGTGCAAGGAGCGCGGCAAGACGTACGCCGCTCCGCTGTACGTCGAGGCCGAGTTCATGAACCACCTCACGGGTGAGATCAAGACCCAGACGGTCTTCATGGGCGACTTCCCGCTGCAGACCGACAAGGGAACGTTCATCATCAACGGCTCCGAGCGCGTCGTCGTCTCGCAGCTCGTGCGTTCGCCCGGTGTGTACTTCGACAAGACCCCCGACAAGACGTCCGACAAGGACATCGTGTCGGCTCGCGTCATCCCGAGCCGTGGTGCATGGCTCGAGTTCGAGATCGACAAGCGCGACCAGGTCGGCGTGCGCGTCGACCGCAAGCGCAAGCAGTCGGTCACCGTGTTCCTCAAGGCGCTGGGCATGACCAGCGAGGAGATCCTCACGGAGTTCGCCGGCTACACCTCGATCGAGGAGACGCTCGCGAAGGACACGATCGTCACGAAGGAAGATGCGCTCCGCGACATCTACCGCAAGCTGCGTCCGGGCGAGCAGGTCGCCGCCGAGGCCGCCCGCGCGCTCCTCGACAACTTCTACTTCAACCCGAAGCGCTACGACCTCGCGAAGGTGGGTCGTTACAAGATCAACCACAAGCTCGGTCTCGACGCTCCGCTGACCGACTCGGTCCTCACGGTTCAGGACATCGTCGCGACGATCAAGTACCTCGTGCGTCTGCACGCAGGCACGGAAGAGACCTTCCCCGGCATCCGCTCGGGCAAGAAGGCCGACATCCGCATCGCGACCGATGACATCGACAACTTCGGCAACCGTCGCATCCGCGCGGTCGGCGAGCTGATCCAGAACCAGGTCCGCACCGGTCTGTCCCGCATGGAGCGCGTCGTCCGCGAGCGCATGACCACGCAGGACATCGAGGCGATCACGCCGCAGACCCTGATCAACGTGCGCCCCGTCGTCGCCGCGATCAAGGAGTTCTTCGGAACCTCGCAGCTGTCGCAGTTCATGGACCAGAACAACCCGCTCGCGGGTCTGACCAACAAGCGCCGCCTCTCGGCTCTCGGCCCCGGTGGTCTGAGCCGTGACCGCGCAGGCGTCGAGGTCCGTGACGTCCACCCGTCGCACTACGGCCGCATGTGCCCCATCGAGACCCCTGAAGGCCCGAACATCGGTCTGATCGGTGCTCTCGCGACGTTCGCGCGCATCAACTCGTTCGGTTTCATCGAGACCCCGTACCGCAAGGTCGAGGGTGGCGTCGTCACCGAGCACATCGATTACCTGACCGCTTCCGAAGAGGTCGACTTCAACATCGCGCAGGCGAACGCCCCGCTCGACAAGAACGGTCGCTTCCGCGAGAGCCACGTCCTCGCGCGCCCCAAGGGCGGTAGCGGTGAGGTGGACCTCTTCCTTCCGGAGGAGATCGGCTACATCGACGTCTCGCCGCGCCAGATGGTGTCGGTCGCGACCTCGCTCGTGCCCTTCCTCGAGCACGACGACGCACAGCGCGCACTCATGGGCGCCAACATGCAGCGTCAGGCTGTGCCGCTGCTCCGCAGCGACTCGCCGCTCGTCGGAACCGGTATGGAGGGCTACACGGCCATCGACGCCGGCGACGTGCTCACGGCTGAGAAGCCGGGTGTCGTCACCGAGGTCTCCGCAGACCGCGTCACCGTCATGCTCGACGAGGGTGGAACGCAGGACTACCACCTGCGCAAGTTCGATCGCTCGAACCAGGGCACGTCGTACAACCAGAAGGTCGTCGTCAACGAGGGCGACCGCGTCGAGGTCGGAGAGGTCATCGCCGATGGCCCCGCCACCGAGAACGGCGAACTGGCACTCGGAAAGAACCTCCTCGTCGCGTTCATGACGTGGGAGGGCTACAACTTCGAGGACGCGATCATCCTGAGCCAGGACCTGGTCAAGGACGACACCCTCTCCTCGATCCACATCGAGGAGTACGAGGTCGACGCGCGCGACACGAAGCTCGGCAAGGAGGAGATCACCCGTGACCTCCCCAACGTCAGCCCCGAGCTCCTGAAGGATCTCGACGAGCGCGGCATCATCCGCATCGGTGCCGAGGTCCGCCCCGGTGACATCCTCGTCGGCAAGGTCACGCCGAAGGGCGAGACCGAGCTGTCGGCGGAAGAGCGTCTGCTCCGCGCGATCTTCAACGAGAAGAGCCGCGAAGTCCGTGACACCTCTCTCAAGGTGCCCCACGGCGAGCAGGGCACGATCATCGCCGTCAAGGAGTTCAACGCCGAGGACGGCGACGACGAGCTCGGCTCCGGTGTCAACCGCCGCGTCGTGGTCTACATCGCCCAGAAGCGCAAGATCACCGAGGGTGACAAGCTCGCCGGTCGTCACGGCAACAAGGGTGTCATCGCCAAGATCCTCCCGATCGAGGACATGCCGTTCCTCGCGGACGGAACCCCGGTCGACATCGTCCTGAACCCGCTGGGCATCCCCGGTCGAATGAACTTCGGCCAGGTGCTCGAGACCCACCTCGGGTGGATCGCGAAGCAGGGCTGGAAGGTCGAAGGCACCCCGGAGTGGGCTGCGCGACTCCCCAAGGACGCGTTCGAGGCTGCCCCCGGCACCAAGGTCGCGACCCCGGTGTTCGACGGTGCGAGCGAGGAGGAGATCTCCGGTCTCCTCGACGCGACCACCCCGACCCGTGACGGCATCCGCCTGATCGACTCGACCGGAAAGACGCAGCTGTTCGACGGCCGCTCCGGTGAGCCGTTCCCGGCGCCGATCTCGGTGGGCTACATGTACATCCTGAAGCTGCACCACCTGGTCGACGACAAGATCCACGCACGTTCGACGGGTCCGTACTCGATGATCACCCAGCAGCCGCTCGGTGGTAAGGCGCAGTTCGGTGGCCAGCGATTCGGTGAGATGGAGGTGTGGGCCCTCGAGGCCTACGGCGCCGCATACGCGCTCCAGGAGCTCCTCACGATCAAGTCCGACGATATCCTCGGCCGCGTCAAGGTGTACGAGGCGATCGTCAAGGGCGAGAACATCCAGGAGCCCGGCATCCCCGAGTCCTTCAAGGTGCTCATGAAGGAGATGCAGTCGCTCTGCCTGAACGTCGAGGTCCTCTCGGCAGACGGCACGCTCGTCAACCTGCGTGACACCGACGACGAGGCCTTCCGCGCTGCGGAGGAACTCGGCATCAACATCTCCAGCCGCTTCGAGGCCGCCTCGATCGACGAGATCTAAGGTCCAGGCCGCCGACCGCGCGTCACGCCCGGTCGGCGGCCCACCTCCCCGATTTCTTCAGAAGAATTCCTACACAGGAGAATTTGTGCTCGAGTCAAACACTTTCGATGAGCTTCGCATCGGCCTGGCCACCGCGGACCACATCCGCGCCTGGTCCTACGGCGAGGTCAAGAAGCCTGAAACCATCAACTACCGCACCCTGAAGCCGGAGAAGGACGGTCTCTTCGGAGAGCAGATCTTCGGCCCGTCCCGCGACTGGGAGTGCGCCTGCGGCAAGTACAAGCGTGTCCGCTTCAAGGGCATCGTCTGCGAGCGCTGCGGCGTCGAGGTCACCAAGTCCTCGGTCCGTCGTGAGCGCATGGGTCACATCGAGCTCGCCGCTCCCGTCACCCACATCTGGTACTTCAAGGGTGTTCCCTCGCGTCTCGGGTACCTGCTCGACATGGCGCCGAAGGACCTCGAGAAGGTCATCTACTTCGCCGCCTACATGGTCATCTCGGTCGACGAGGATGCTCGTCACCGCGACCTGGGCACGCAGGAGAACAACATCCGTCTCGAGCTGAAGACGCTCGGAGACCGTCGCGACGCGAAGATCGCCGAGCGCCTGGCTCGCCTGGAGGAGGAGCTCGCTTCCCTCGAGGCGGAGGGTGCCAAGGCCGACGCGAAGAAGAAGGTCAAGGACGCCGCCGAGAAGGAGATGTCGCTCATCCGCAAGGGTGCCGACGAGGCGATCGCCAAGCTCGAGCGCGTGTGGGAGGACTTCCGCACGCTCGAGGTCGGCGCACTGCGTCCCGAGGACGACGTCTTCCACGAGCTGCAGGACCGCTTCGGTCAGTACTTCGAGGCCTACATGGGCGCCGAGTCGATCCAGCGTCGCCTCGCGGCGTTCGACCTGGCAGCCGAGGCGGAGAGCCTGCACCTGCAGATCTCCGAGGGCAAGGGCCAGCGCAAGATCCGCGCGATCAAGCGTCTGAAGGTCGTCAACTCGTTCCTGGAGACCGGCATGAGCCCGGCCGCCATGGTCCTCGACGTCGTTCCGGTGATCCCGCCGGAGCTGCGCCCGATGGTGCAGCTCGACGGTGGCCGCTTCGCGACCTCCGACCTCAACGACCTCTACCGTCGTGTGATCAACCGCAACAACCGTCTTCGTCGTCTGATCGACCTCGGTGCTCCCGAGATCATCGTCAACAACGAGAAGCGGATGCTGCAGGAGGCCGTCGACGCACTGTTCGACAACGGTCGCCGTGGTCGTCCCGTCACCGGTACCGGCAACCGTGCCCTGAAGTCCCTCAGCGACATGCTGAAGGGTAAGCAGGGTCGTTTCCGCCAGAACCTGCTCGGCAAGCGCGTCGACTACTCGGGCCGTTCGGTCATCATCGTCGGTCCGCAGTTGAAGCTGCACCAGTGCGGTCTGCCCAAGCAGATGGCTCTGGAGCTCTTCAAGCCGTTCGTCATCAAGCGCCTGATCGACCTCGGTCACTCGCAGAACATCAAGGCGGCCAAGCGCGCCGTCGAGCGCACGCGTCCCGAGGTCTGGGACGTGCTCGAGGAGATCATCCGCGAGCGTCCGGTGCTGCTCAACCGTGCGCCCACGCTGCACCGTCTCGGCATCCAGGCCTTCGAGCCTCAGCTCGTCGAGGGCAAGGCCATCCAGCTGCACCCGCTCGTCTGCGCGGCGTTCAACGCCGACTTCGACGGTGACCAGATGGCTGTCCACCTGCCGCTGTCGGTCGAGGCTCAGGCCGAGGCCCGCGTGCTGATGCTCGCGTCGAACAACATCCTGAAGCCGTCCGACGGACGCCCGGTCACCCTGCCTTCGCAGGACATGATCATCGGTCTGCACCACCTGACCACGGTCAAGGCGGGCGCAGCCGGTGAGGGCCGTGCATTCGGTTCGGTGGGCGAGGCGATCCTGGCGAAGGACGAGGGAACCCTCGACCTGCAGGCCAAGGTCCGCATCCGCATCCCGGGTCTCACGTTCCTCGAGGGCGAAGCTCCCGAGGGCTACGAGCGTCACGGTCTCGTCGACGCATCGCTCGGTCAGGCGATCTTCAACGACACGCTGCCCAAGGGATACCCGTTCGTCCGCGAGCAGGCTGACAAGAACAAGCTGTCGCAGATCGTCAACAAGCTGGCCGAGGAGTACCCCAAGGTCGAGACGGCTGCGTCGCTGGACCGCATCAAGGACGCAGGTTTCTACTGGGCCACGCGCTCGGGTGTGACCGTCGCCCTGAGCGACATCCTCACGCCGCCGAACAAGGCTGAGATCGTCGCGGGCTACGAGAAGCAGGCCGCGAAGGTCCAGTCCCAGTACGAGAAGGGCCTCACGACCGACGTCGAGCGTCGTCAGGAGCTCATCAAGATCTGGACCGAGGCGACCGACGAGGTCCAGGCTGCGATGAAGGCCAACTTCCCCGAGGACAACACCATCAACCGCATGGTGTCGTCGGGTGCTCGTGGTAACTGGCTGCAGATCCGGAACATCGCCGGTATGCGTGGTCTGGTGAACAACCCCAAGGGTGAGATCATCCCGCGTCCGATCATCTCCTCGTACCGCGAGGGTCTGTCGGTTGCGGAGTACTTCATCGCGACGCACGGTACCCGTAAGGGTCTCGCCGACACCGCTCTGCGTACCGCCGACTCGGGTTACCTGACCCGTCGTCTGGTGGATGTCTCGCAGGACGTCATCATCCGCGAAGAGGACTGCGGCACGTCGAAGGGCCTCGAGCTCCCGATCGCCGCTCCGAACTCGCAGGGTGAGCTCGTGCGCGACGCGAACGTCGAGAACTCGGTGTTCGCTCGTACGCTGGCCTCCGACGTGGTCGACAGCAAGGGCGAGGTCCTCGCCTCTGCCGGCGACGACGTGGGTGACGTTCTCATCGACAAGCTGGTCGGTCTCGGTGTCGAGAGCATCAAGGTGCGCTCGGTCCTCACCTGCGACTCCGCCGTCGGTGTCTGCGCGCAGTGCTACGGCCGTTCGCTCGCGACGGGTAAGACCGTCGACATCGGCGAGGCCGTCGGCATCATCGCGGCACAGTCGATCGGTGAGCCCGGTACCCAGCTGACGATGCGTACGTTCCACACCGGTGGTTCGGCGTCGGCAGACGACATCACGCAGGGTCTGCCCCGCGTGCAGGAGCTCTTCGAGGCTCGCACCCCGAAGGCCGCATCGCCGATCGCCGAGGCCGACGGCCGCATCACGATCGACGAGACGGACAAGGCCAAGAAGGTCATCCTGACGCCCGACAACGGTGACGAGGAAGTGATCTACCCGGTCCTGAAGCGTGCGACGCTTCTGGTCGAGGACAGTCAGCACGTCACGGTCGGTCAGCCTCTCCTGGTCGGCACGCTCGACCCCAAGGAGGTCATGCGCGTCATGGGTGCCCGCGAGGTGCAGCGTTACCTCGTCGGCGGTGTCCAGGGCGTCTACCGCTCGCAGGGTGTGCCGATCCACGACAAGCACATCGAGGTCATCGTCCGTCAGATGCTCCGCAAGGTCACTGTCGTCGATCACGCCGACACGACCCTGCTCCCGGGTGAGATGGTCGACCTCAAGCGCTACCAGGCGATCAACCGCGAGGCTGTGGCAGAGGGCAAGCGCCCCGCGTCCGGCCGTCCGGAGCTGATGGGTATCACGAAGGCGTCGCTCGCGACCGAGTCGTGGCTGTCGGCCGCTTCCTTCCAGGAGACGACCCGCGTTCTCACGCAGGCCGCCATGGAGGGCAAGCGCGACCCGCTGGTCGGTCTCAAGGAGAACGTCATCATCGGAAAGCTCATCCCCGCCGGAACCGGTCTCTCGAAGTACCGCGACGTCACGGTCGAGGCGACGGAGGAAGCCAAGAGCGAGCGCTACCCGAACCGGATCTTCGCATCCGACGGTGCGTACGCCGACGGCGACTTCGGTTACGTCGACTTCGACGCGTTCTCGACGGACGACATCACGCCGGGTACGTACAACTGATCGAGTGAGTGAGTGAGAAGGCCCCGGGCGATTCGCCCGGGGCCTTCTTCGTGCCCGGATCCGGGGTGCCTGCCGTGGACAGGGCGACGGATCAGTCGAAGAGGTGCGCCACGATGCTCGAGGTGTATCCCTCGGGCGCGAGATTCGAGTACTGGGAGTCGATCAGCACGTCGTCCCGCCAGAAGAGGGTGCGACCGTCGGTGACAGGGTACTGCTCGTTCTGCCAGGTCTTCTCGCAGCGCGTGCCGCCGTCGGGAGTGAAGCACGTGTAGCCCTTGTCGGCCACGAGAGCGTTCAGCATGTCGAGGGCCGGCCCTCGGTTCATCAGGGAGATGGTGGTGACCAGCCGGGTGGTGTCCGCCTTCGGATCCGCCCAGATGCAGGTGAGCTCGCCGTCGTCTCCGACCCCGGACGGTCCGAACGCCGCGTCATTGAGTGGCACTCCCTCGAGCTGTGCGAGCACGTCGTCCGAGAGGATCGCCCTGCAGTCGGTCGGCAGAGCGATCGGAGTCTCTGTCGGTGTGGGGGAGGGCGACGGGCTCTCCGATTCGTCCGGTCCCGGACTCGACGACGGTTCAGCGGAATCGTTCGACGGAGTGGTGCCCGAACCGGTCGGATCGCAGCCGGTGAGCACGGCGAGGAGCAGGAGAGCCGCAGCGCCGGCGGCGATTCGAGCGTTCATGCGCTCACCGTAGCGCTGTGCCCAGCCCGCGCAGGGAGGCTGACCGAACCGCCGAAGAGGCCGCTCTCGCGGTAGTGTCGGCGGAATGAGTGATGATTCCTCCCGTATGCCCGGTGCAGTCGTCGTCGGAGACGCGCTGATCGACGAGATCCACGACGTCGGCGGGGTGCGTGAGCTGGTCGGCGGCGCGGCACTGAACGTCGCCGTCGGTCTTCGCAGGCTCGGCGTGCCGACCACCCTGATCGCGATGGTCGGGGACGACGAAGCGGGGGCGCACATTCGCGAATACCTCGACGATCACGACGTGCGGCTGATCGCCAGCGAGGCGCCGCTGGGCTCGTCCCGGGCGATCGTGCAGCGTGGTCCCGACGGCGAGCCCCTCTACGTGTTCAACGAGGCCGCGCAGCGGCGCAGCATCCGCTATTCCGACGAGGCTGTCCGTGCGATCGCCGATTCGGATCTCGTGGCCGTCAGCTGCTTCCCCTTCGACGTGCCCGGTGAGGTCGACGCCCTGCTCGACGCCGTCGGCGACACTCGTCTCGCTGTCGACCCGAACCCACGGTCGGGGATGCTGAGCGACGGTGCCGAGTTCGTGCAGGGCTTCGAGCGCGCCGCCGCAAGAGCGTCGATCGTCAAGATCGGCGCCGATGATGCGGCTCTCCTCTATGACGGCGATCTCGATGCGCTGAGGGCGCGGCTGCGCGCGCTCGGAGTGAGCGCGGTGCTCGCGACCGCAGGCGCCGATGGTGCAGCCCTCGAGTCGGATGCCGGCATCGTCACGGCGCCCATCTCGACGCTGCCCGGTCGCGTCGTCGACACCGTGGGAGCCGGAGATGCGACTCTCGCGGCCGTGGCGGCCGGCCTTGCTCAGGGGACACCCTCCGATGCGAAAGGCTGGCAGCACCTGCTCGATCGAGCCATGGATGTGGCCGCTGCGACGTGCCGAGCCGAGGGCGGCCTGCTGCGGACTCCGGAGTCGATCGCTGACGCCGATCGCGGCGTGTTCGGCAGCTGAGCGTTCGATTTCTCGCGCTTGCCCTCGGCAGGTATGATTATCTATCGTGCCCCCGGTTGGCTGTCAAAGTCGGACGGGTGCGCTCTGGCGAGTTACCCAAGCGGCCAAAGGGATCTGACTGTAAATCAGACTGCTCAGCATTCGGGGGTTCGAATCCCTCACTCGCCACCATGGGGTATTCCCGGATCTCGAGGATTTTGTTCTCGTATCTCAGAATGCCAGGTCAAACGAGGAAAGCCCCCGGGAATACCGGGGGCTTTCCTCGTTTCGGTGCCAGTTCTGCTTCTTGCGTGAGCTGTCGGCAGGCCGCCCAGAGGTCCCTGGGCTGGCTGGGTCGCACTGTGCGCGACCGTCGGGCAGTGGCAGCTCACCCGATGAGACAACAAGCACGACGAGAGCGTCGCAGGGCGAGCTCAGTCTCGACGTAGCAGGCCCTCAGGTAGGCGATCCCCGGGGGAGAGCCAGAACCTGAGGGCGACGGCGCCGCGGCCGAATCCTGAGTTTGGCCCGCTGGCACCTCAAGCAGGAGTAGGGCAGTCGGGGGTATCCGTGGGAATCGCGAAAGGAACGCGTGGGAAACGCCTAGGAATCGCGGGCCCCGATCCCTGTAAAGGGTAGGACTCGGGGAGATACGGGAAAACCCCACCATCTGTTCGTCGTTCTCGATCACGAGATCCACGAGCCGGAGAAACGCCCCCGTCCTCGGGGGCGTTTCCTTTTCACGGCGTGCTCACATCGCAGGAACCAGGACGCGATCGATCGTGTGGATCACTCCATTGTTCGCGGTGATGTTCACCCGCCACAGCACCAGGGCCGGGTCCCGCAGGGTGGGGCTCTCGTCACGCAAGAAGACGCCGCGCGGCCGGACGACCCCGCCGTTGGCCATGGTGAGCGACTTCGACGTGATGACCTTGATCGGGCCCAGCTTCTTGCCCGCGACGACGTGGTACAGCAGGATGCCGGCGATCTGGTCGGTGGTGAAGGCGGTCGTGAGCGTGGTCAGTGCCGCCGCCTCGGATGCGGGTTCGGTGCCCGTCAGGTCGGACACCAGCCGCAGGAAGGCTCGATCGTTCGGAGCGAAGACGGTGAACGTTCCCGCCGGATCTGCGAGCGTGCTGTCGAGGCCGGTGGCGAGCACCGCCTGGACGAGCAGGTCGTAGTCGTTGGCGTTTCGGTCTGGAGCGCCTCCTCCTGAGGCGGTGACGAGAACATCGACGATGTTCCCCGAGGGGCGTGCTGTCTCTGCGGCCTGTGCGGGCGCGGCGGTCAGGACGAGGGCGAGTGCGGCCACCCCTGCGAGGGAGGCGCGGATCTTTCCAGTCATCGTTCAACTCCATTGTCGATCGGAGTCACGGCGAGGGTCGTGACACAGGGTTATTCCGCTGGTCACCACCGTTTGGATGCACCGGCCGCGAAGTTTCTCTGAGCTGCCTCGGAGAGCGGAAGACAGTTTCTGGACTGTATTCAAAAACATATGGACAGAGTGATCGGGGGCGCGCATAATCGCTTCAACACCACCGGGCACCAGCGAAGGAGCACCCCATGAGTGATGAGAAGGAAACGTCCGAACTGTTCTCCGAGGCCTCGGGGCCGAGTGGAGCATCGATCACGGACTGGACGGATCTCGGCCGAGAGATGTGGGCCTATCTGACCGGTCGCGGAGCGGCGGTCAACTACACGTTCGAGGACATGACCGTGGAAGTCCCTCGGGATATCGGGCCGGATGCGCCTCGCGCGACGTGGAAGTTCAACGGCACGCTGCGCGTGACGACCAGCGACAGCGAGTCCGGCGAGAGCCGGCCGGCCTGACGGCCTGCCACCATGATCCGTCTCGATATCGACCTGAAGGTCGAGCACGTCGCTTCGGACGGCGCATCTCCGACTCGCTTCACGGTGCGTGCCGCGGGTCGGGAGGTCGTCATCTCGTTCGAGTCCACTGCGGGCCTCACCGGCATGGGGCGCCGCGAGCTCACGCAGCTGGCACCTCTCGCCGATGCCTTGTCGCGACGAGGCCTCAGCGTGCGTGTGGAAGGGCCGAAGGGGACTCTGCTCCAGCTCGGCGACGTCAGGTCAGGGCCTGTCGGCCGTGCGATCGCCGGGTCGTCGCGCATCAGGCTCGGACATCTGTCGGCGCTGCTCTCGGAGGTGAAGCACCGGGACGACGGCAGCCGGTTCCGCCTCCCCGCCCCGCCGCCCACTCTCTTCCCCCTCGTTCCCACGTTGGCACGTCGGGTGCCGCGGCGGGTGACGACCACCCACTACCTTCCCGGATCCGGTCGACCACGGCTGATCTTCGCGGTCGGGAACGGCGACTGGAACAGCACCAGGCCGCGTGAGTTCGATCTCCTTCCCGGACGGACGACGATCGGCTCGGGCAAGGACGCCGACCTGCGGCTCGAGGGAGTGGAGGCGCTGCACGCCGAAGTCCGCCACAACGAGGACGACGAGTACGTCCTGTATTCGTACGCCCCCACCGGCGGCGGGCGGCCCAATCTGCCGCACAGCTCGGAGGATGCCCGGATTCTGCGCACCGGATCGCGGATCGAGATCGGATCCTGGCGGCTGGCGTTCTATCGTGAGGAGTTCGCCGATCACGGACGCCCCTTCGGAGGGCGTCAGGGTGGCGAGTACGCCTTCCAGAGGCAGCAGCCGATTCGACCGTACGGATCGGGGGAACTCGGCTGAACAGACGCACACGAGAGGTACCGGACATGAGTGACCAGACACGGATCGCGCAGCTCGAGAAGGAGCACGTCGAACTCGTCCTGCGCCGCTTCGACCGCAGGGACGCATGGGAGCTGGGTCGCTCGATCGCAGAACGGGCATTGGCCGAGGGCCACCCGGTCGCCGTGGACGTGCGCACCCCGTCAGGGGTCCTCTTCCACGCATCTCTGCCGGGCGCGACGGCCGACAACGACGCATGGGCGGCGAAGAAGGCGGCGACCGCTCTCAGGTTCGAGACCAGCACGGCTCTGCTCGAAGCGCGCATCGAGCAGGGCGGCCGGGACATGTACGAGCCGGGATGGCTCGATCCGGTCGTCTACGCGGTCGCGGGTGGGTCGGTGCCGATCCGCGTCGACGGTGTGGGTGTCGTCGCGGTCGCGACGGTGTCGGGACTTCCGTCATCGGACGACCACGACCTGGTCGTCGAGGGGATCGCAGGGCTGGGTCTGCTCACGGAGTAGCGGCGCGGATCTCGATCTCCGCGTATGGATAGTGGCAGTCGCCGGTCGCACCTGATCGCTCGCAATCGAGATCGGGTACGAGCATCAGCATCGGCGTCCCCGTGAGATCGGGCGGCACCTCGACCGACACCGAGGTCGCTCCGACCTCGAGACGTGAACCGGTGCGCAGATCGCCCTCGGGGGAGCGGATGATCACCTCGCCCGCCCAGAGCTCGTCGAGGCACTCGGGGGGATGCACTGACAGGGAGACCGTCTGCCCGGCGGTGGCTGACAGCGGATCGACCGTCAACATCACAGCCACGCCATCGCAGCTGAGAGGGCTCGCACGAGGGGCGTCGCTGACCGAACCGGCGCCAAGGGGCGTCTCAGCAGTCGACGCATCGTTCGCAGGCTGAGTTCCGCCGGAGGAGGGCGAGCAGCCGGTCAGCCCGACGCTGAGCGTCGTCGCCGCGACCAGGATCCGCACAGCGCGCCGCATCGAGTTCTTCATGACTCAAAGTGTCGCGGGCCGAGGAATCGTCTCAGTAGTCCGGGTGCAACCGCAGCCGTGACGCGATCTGAGCGGCCTGCTCAGCCGGCGTCAGAGCGATGTCGATCTCGATGGCCCGCTCGTCCGCCTCCAGGGGTTCGAGCGTCGCGAACTGCGAGTCGAGCAGTGTGGCGGGCATGAAGTGCCCCTGGCGGCGCAGCATCCGCTCGAGGATCAGCTCGCGCTCGCCGGCGAAATGCACGAACGTGACCGCATCCCGGCGAAGCACGTCGCGGTAGCTGCGTCGCAGGGCGGAGCAGGTCACGATGCCGGGCTCGCCGGCGTCGATGCGCTCATCGATCCACTCGGCGATGCGGTCGAGCCAGGGCCAGCGGTCCTCGTTGTTCAGAGCGTGGCCGGCAGCCATCTTGGCGACGTTCGCCTCGGGATGCAGGTCGTCGCCCTCTTCGAACGCCCATCCGAGACGGCCGGCGAGCATCGCTGCCACGGTCGACTTTCCGGTGCTGGCGACGCCCATGAAGACGAGGACAGGTGCGTTGACGGACATCATGGCGCGCTCAGACGAACATGCTCAGGACGAGGACGCCGGCGAGACCGGTGACGGAGATGAGGCATTCGAGTACTGTCCATGACTTCAGAGTCTGCGGGATGCTGAGGCCGAAGTACTCCTTGATGAGCCAGAAACCCGCATCATTGACATGCGACAGGAACACCGAGCCCGAGCCGATCGCGAGCACCAGCAGCGCGACCATGGGGGAGTCGAGGGTCTCGGTGAGCGGCTGCAGGATGCCGGCGGCGGTGATCGTCGCGACGGTCGCGGATCCCGTGGCGATGCGGATGACGACGGCGACCAGCCACGCGAGGATCAGCACGGAGACGGACGACCCGGAGACGAACTGGGCGATCACGTTGCCGATGCCGGTGTCGACCAGCACCTGCTTGAATCCGCCACCCGCGCCGACGATCAGCAGGATGCCGGCGATGGGGCCGAGCGACGAGCCGACGATGTCGTTGATCTTCGTGCGGTCGAATCCGGCGCCGCGGCCGAGGATGAAGAATCCGGCGAGCACGGCGATGAGCAGGGCGATGACCGGCGTGCCGAGGAAGTCGAGCGCGACCTTCCACGGGGCGTCGGAGCCTGCGGCCGAGATGTCGGCGACAGCCTTGGCGAGCATGAGGAACACGGGGAGCAGGATGCTGAAGAGCGTCGCGCCGAACGACGGGCGGCGACGCTGCTCGATGCCCTCGTCCTCGTCCGTCACGAACAGCTCGGGGACCGGGACGTCGACCCAGCGCTCGGCGAAGCGGGCGAACAGCGGCCCAGAGATGATCACGGCGGGGATCGCGACGATCACACCGAAGGCGAGGGTGAGGCCGAGGTTGGCTCCGAGCGCGTCGATCGCGGCGAGCGGGCCCGGGTGCGGCGGCACGAGGCCGTGCATGGCCGAGAGGCCGGCGAGCGTCGGGATCGCGATGCGCATGAGTGGCGCCCCGGAGCGCCGTGCGACGAGGATGATGACCGGCACGAGGAGCACGAGGCCGACCTCGAAGAACATCGGGAGACCGATGACCGCACCGATGAGTCCCATGACCCACGGCAGCGACCGTGCGCTGGCACGGCTGACGAGCGTATCGACGATGCGGTCGGCACCACCCGAGTCGGCGAGGAGCTTTCCGTAGATGGCACCGAGGGCGATCAGGATTCCTACGCCACCCATCGTGGTGCCGAATCCGGTCGAGAAGCTGGTGACCGATGCCGCGATGTCCATGCCGGCGATCGCGCCGGTGGCGAGCGCGCCGATGGTGAGCGACAGGAAGGGATGCAGCTTCACCCACGTGATGAGGACGATGATGATCGCGATCCCGAGCACTGCGGCGGTGATCAGCTGACCGGCGGGGCGGTCGGGGGCTGCCGTGTCGGCGACTGCCGTCATGAGCGCGTCGGCGGCGGGGGTGAAGAGTGCCATGAGCTTCCTTGATCCGGGCGTGGTTTACGATCTTATGCCGTACATAATAAGCACGCATACCACGTCATGCGCAACATAACCGAAACAATCGCCTGAGACGTCCCACGTCAACAACCCTGTGGCGGGCATACTCGACATATGACCGTCGCCGGCCCTGCAAGCCCTGTCCACGACTCGCTCGTCGCCGAGCTCGGTCGCGCGATCGTCGACGGCGAGCACCCCCCGGGGTCGCGGATGCTGACGGTGGAGCTCGCTCAGGAGCGGGGAGTGTCCCGCTCCGCCGCCCGTGAGGCGGTGCGGGTCCTCGAGTCCTTCGGTCTTGTCTGGGTGCGGCGGAAATCGGGTGTCGAGGTGCGGCCGCGCGCCGATTGGAACGTCTACGCGCCCGAGGTGATCGCGTGGCGACTCGCGGGCCCCGGTCGCGATGAGCAGCTTCGGGAGCTCAGCCAGCTCCGTTCCGTGATCGAACCGCTCGCTGCACGACTCGCTGCGGTGAACGCGACGTCGGAACAGAAGGTCGAGCTCGTCTCACTCGTCGTCGCGATGAGCGAGGAGGACCACGAGGCCGACCGAGAGCGCTACCTCGCCGCGGACATCAGGCTTCACCGTCTTCTGCTGGATTCGTCCGGCAATCGGATGCTCGCCGCTCTGGGCGGCATGGTCGAGGCAGTGCTCAGGGGGCGCACGGCGCATGACCTCATGCCGCACGTGGCCAATCAGAGCGCTGTGCAGTGGCATCGGGATGTCGCGTTCGCGGTTGCGGGCGGAGATGCCGATGCCGCCGCGTCAGCGATGCGGAGCATCGTCATGGAGGCCGACGAGGCGATGCAGCGCGCTGCCGAATAGCCGAAGAGCGGCATACTCAGCCGATATCTCGGTATACGTCGGCTTTCGCAGTATTCCGGAATCATTCGCAGACCTACGATCGGATCGCGGAGAGTTTCGCGTTCTCGGGGGAGGCCGGCGATGGAGCAGGGGACAGGCGGACGTGCGCGCGGCGCGCGTCTTCCCCTGCACATGCTCGATCGTCCGCGGCTGACGGAGATCTTCGATCGAGGGCATGCCCTGACGGTCATCAGCGGCCCCGCCGGAGGTGGGAAGTCGGTTCTGCTGAGCCAGTGGGCGACGATGCAGGAAGAACGAGCAGCTGCTGCGGTGCGACTCGGGTTCGACGAGAGCGTCACGAACGAGCACCTCATGCTTCGCGAGATCCTGACCAAGGTCATCGTCCAGGACTTGATCGCTGATCGGAGCACCGCTCGCTCGGCGCTGCGTGGGTTCGACAGCGTCCGGGATCCGGGCGGCGAACTCGGGCGCCTGCTCGGCGACCTGAGTCGACCGTGCGTCCTACTGATCGACAATGCGGAGCGGGCCGATGAGCGGTCGCTTCTCGGGCGGGCTCTCGATCTTCTCGACGCCGCACCGCTCCTGCGGATCGTCGTGGCGACGCGCCGCTCCACGGTGACGCGGACGCTGCAGATGCTCGCGTCCGCGGACGTGTGCGTCGTCGGACCCGCGCATCTCTTCTTCACGTGTGACGAGGCTCGGGCGGTGGTGGAACGCGTATCCGGTCAGGCGCTCCCGCCGCATCCGCTCGGTGAGGAGAGCGCACTGCCCCTCGCAGCCCGGGCGTTGGGCCTTGCTCTCGCGACCCATCGGGACCCGGTCGAGATCGCCGCCGTCGAGGTGCAAGGGCTCGCTGATGCTCTGATGGCCAGCCTGATCGGTCCGGATGCTCCGGCCGACTTCCAGGAGTTCCTGCTTCGGACTTCGGTGCCGGGGAGAGTGACGCGCGAGATCGTCCGGCGTCTCGGCTGGCCGGATGGCGGGGACGAGCACCTCGATCGGGCCGAGCTCTACGGGCTGGGCATGTGGGAACCGGCGGATGACGGTCTCGGGTTCGTCTACACCCCGCTGCTGCGCGAAGCGCTCGCGCGCCGACTCGATCAGCGGCCACTCGACGCCGTGGCACCGATCCGCCGAACAGTCGCGCTGTGGGCTTCCGAGCACGGCCGCCATCTCGAGGCGCTGACCAACGCGATGAGAGCGAGGGACTACGTCCTCGCGGTGCGCCTCGGGCGCAAGTCCTGGTTCATCCTCTCCCGGTCGAGTCCGCGCGAAGTCGAGACGCTGCTGCGTCGCGAGAATCCTCTCGTGCTCGCGCGTCATCTGCTGCTCGGCATGCTGCTGGCTTTGGTCCTGCTGCGTCTCGGTCAACGGCTGCGCGCGTTCGCCTATTTCCAGGGCGCCGCGCTGTCACTCGGCCGCCGGGGCGTCGACGATGACCCCGTCGAGCGGTTCTGGATGCTCAGCGCGAAGGCGCTGGCCGAGCGGTTCGCCGGGCAGTTCCGGCGATCCGGGATGTCCGCCGATCTGGTTGTCCAGGTCTTCCACACGATGGATGCCGAGCAGCGTGCGGAGTGCACCGGATTCGCGGCGCTGCTGCTCAGCAACTGCGGGCTCAGCTTCCTTCAGCTGGGTCGGATCTCGGATGCCATCGAGGTCCTGGAGCTCGGTATGACGATTCAGGTCGCGCATACCGTCATGATCCTCGAAGACGGTGTCGGTCTGCGGATGCCCGATGACGACGGCGGCTGGTATCACTGCGCTGCGACTCTCGCCGGCGTATACGCCCTGCGGGGACGGCTGTCCGATGCGCGGCGGGTCCTCGACGAGATCGACGGCGTCGATCCGCCGCCCGCCTGGCGATCGGAGCAGTTCGGGATACTGGAGCAGATCGCTCACGCCGTCATCGCCATCGCGGCGCTCGATCTCGACGAGGCCAGACGCCGTACGGATTCGATCGCACACCACCTGGGAACGACGGAGCTCTGGCCCTACCTCGTCTGCGTTCAGAGCGAGATCGAGGTGCGCGAGGGGCGCGCGGCCGAGGCATCGCTGGCCATCGCCCATTCGCTCGGGCGGGGCGTGAACTCGGCGGTCTCCGACTACGGATCGTCCCGGCTGACTGTCGCGCAGGCGATGGCGTCGCTGGCGCTCGGCGACCAGACGGCGGCCCGACGGACTGCGGCAGGGCTCCCGGGCGATGATCCGGCTCGGCTCGCCGTCGAGGCGTTCGTCGCGCTCCTCACCGGTGACGACGCGCGTTCCTACGCCGCGGCCGAGGTCGCCCAGGCCGAACGCGACCCGGACCTCGACCGGCTCTGCCTCGCAGCCATCACGTCCTCAGCCGCGGCAGCACGGTTGGGCAGGCGTGAGGCATCTGCCCGCGCGATGTCTCGCGCCGTCGCCGTGATGCGAGAGCAGCGCTCTCAGGCTCCGCTCGCGCTCTTCGCCGGTGACGTGCTGAGCGAGGTGCGCGAACTGTGCGCGCCGACCGAGCAGGAATTCCTCGACTCCTATCTCGCGCGCGCCTCGGACGGATGCCCGTTCCCGGCGCTGCCGCCCCCGGTCAGGCTCACGTCGAGAGAACTCGCGGTGATGCGAGAGCTGCGGACGACGTCGTCCACCGACGCGCTCGCCGCGGCACTCTTCGTCTCACCGAACACGGTGAAGGTCCAACGTCGCAGCGCGTATCGCAAGCTCGGTGCGTCGAACAGGGAGCAGGCTCTTCTGCGCGCCGCAGAGCTGGGGCTGCTCGAGGACTGAGCGACTGACCGGTCGATCGAGGCGCACCCCGAGTTCGGGTGACGCGTGGTGCGCCTCAGAGTCGGGAGCGTGGGAGGGGTGAACCTGGGGGTTCGTGCTCTCGTCGACCTGTGTTCACGATAGGTGCGGGCGCGTCGGGGTCGTGAGGGAGCGCATCGAACACGCGGTATTTCGCCCTGGAACTCACCCTGGCCGCGCCTCGCCGCGATCTCGGACGCCTGGTCGCGACCCCATGCGCACCGGTGTTCATAGACTGGAGCGATGCGAGCGCTCACCGAAGCAGACGTCCGTGCCTCGTTCGTCAATGCGGATGCCGACGAGCTGCGGGTCATGGAGATGCCCCACGACTTCGTCCTGATCGACTGGGACTACCTGGACTTCTTCGCGTGGCGAGACCCGAGTGCGGGTCGGCGCGGCTACGTGCTCACTCAGCACGACGGTGAGGTCTCGGGGTTCGTGCTGCGAGTCTCGGACCCCGGCCGAGGTCGTTCGGGCATGTGCAACATCTGCCACACCATGCAGCCGGGAAACCAGGTGGCGCTGTTCTCAGCACGGCTCGCAGGTGAGGCCGGTGAGCGGGGCGACTCCGTCGGCACCTACATGTGCGCCGATCTCTCCTGTCACGAGAACGTGAGACTCGCCCACCCGCTCGCCCCGAACGAGATCCTCGCCCCCGGACAGGTGGACGTCCGTCTCGACGGCACGAGGCGGCGAATGGAGGCCTTCGTGGGCCGCGTGAGGCAGCAGGCCTGATCACAGTTAGCCTGGTCGCATACGTCTGCGCTCGAAGGAGAAGCCATGAACGATGCCATCCTGTTCACCGTCGATGAGGGGCTGGCCCGGCTCACACTGAACCGTCCGGCACGGCTCAATGCCTTCAACTCCGATCTGGCGCACGCGTGGCGTGACGCGACGGCCGAGGCGACGTCGCGCACGGATGTGAAGGCGATCCTGATCGATGCGGCGGGCCCCGCGTTCTGCGCCGGCGGTGATGTCATCGAGATGGCGACGACGATGGGATCGGGTGACGAGATCACGGCCCTGGCCGAAGTCATCAACGCCGGGATCCGGTCGCTGACCGAGTCTGCGGTGCCGGTCGTCGCCGCAGCCCACGGGACGACCGCCGGCGGCGGGCTCGGCATCCTGCTCAGCAGCGACTACGCCGTGGTCGGCTCACGCTCTCGGCTGGGCAGCCTCTATGCGAACATCGGGCTGACACCCGACCTGTCGGTCTCGGCTCAGCTCGCTCGAGCGGTCGGACAGCGCCGCGCGCTGCAGCTGGTGCTGCAGGACCGCCTCCTGACGGCCGCGGAAGCCGTGGAATGGGGCCTCGTCGCAGAGGCCGTCGACGGGGCCGACTCTGCGGACGAAGCCGGCCGGGTGAGGGCGCGTGCGGAGGAGATCGCCCGCTTCTGGCTCGCCGGTGCGGCTGAAGCGTACGGTCACGCGAAGCGCCTCGTCCGCTCTCAGCCCGAGCGGACGTTCGCCGAGCAGCTGAGCGAGGAGGCGCGCTCGATCGGTGCCTCCCTGGCGACCCCGGACGCTCAGGCCCGGATCGCCGCGTTCGCCGCGGCATCCGCACGCAAGGGCTGATTCCCGCGGGAGCCGGTTCGCCCCGATGTATCCACGGATCATGTCGATGCTCCTGCCTCCGCGCCGGCGCATGCAAGGATGAACGCAACGCCGCTCAACGAGAGGAACGCGATGTCGCAGCCGGAGATCACCCAGCAGCCCCCCGCGCTGGTCGAGAAGAAGAACATGTCCCTTCTCATCAGAGGGGCGATCTGGATCGCCATCGGCGCACTCATCGCCGCGGCGCTCGTCTGCGTCGTGTGGGTTCTGATCGGTGATCAGGACGGGCTGATCGGGCGGGCATTCCTCACGATCCTCCTGCTCGCCGCGTTCGCGGGGATCGCGATCCTCGAGGCGGGACTCGCCCCCAACCGTCCCGACTGGCTCGCGCTGTCGAGCATGGTCAGCTGGATCGTGGCTCTGCTGGTCGGAGCGGTCAAGATCTGGCTGCCCGAGGACGACGCGTTCTTCACCGGTGCAGAGCGCTTCTTCCAGCTGCTGCTCGTGGTGGGAATCCTGCAGCTCGCCCTGCTGCATGTGAGGCTGTTCACTCCGGCCGCGCAGCGTCACGTGACGACGTTCACCCGCATCATCTACATCGCGACGATCGTGTTCCTCGGCGGCCTCGTGGCCATGCTGATCTTCTTCCTCACCTTCCCGCACACCTTCGACTACGGCGAGCTGTACTGGCGAATCGTCGTCGCACTCACGATCCTGGCCGCGGTCGGAACCACGCTGATCCCGCTGCTCAACGCCCTGTTCGCTCCTCGCAAGCCGGCCGGCGCTCGTGCCGCCGCCGCGGCGCAGAGTGTCGCAGCCGCTCCGGCATGGCCGACCTACGCAGACGGTGTGACGCCGCTGCCGGTGCTGCCCGACGGCTCGCCGGACTGGAATGCCTACTACACCGGCCACCCGTCGCCGCAGCCGCAGCAGGCGCTCCCTGTCGCTCCCGCGCCGCAGGGATTTCCCGTCGCGCCGTTCCCGACCGCGCCTGAGCCGTACTCGCAGGGCCCGGCGACGCCTCCGGCTCCGCCCGCGCCCGCGGCTCACGACGCCTATCCGCCGGCTCCCACTGCTCACGACGCCTACCCGCCGGCTCCGCCGCTGCCTCCCCAGTGAGCATCGAACTCGAACTGGCTGACCTCGCCCGCCGGATCGCACGCGAGGCAGGCGACCTGGCGCGGCGCCGTCGCGACGAGGGCGTGCACCTCGCCGCCACGAAGTCGACGCTGGCGGACATCGTCACCGAGGCCGATCGCGAAGTCGAAGCGCTCGTCCGCGACCGGCTGAGGGTCGCTCGACCCGGCGACGGCTTCCTGGGCGAAGAGTCGGAGGCTGAACCCGGCGTGACCGGCATCACCTGGGTCGTCGATCCGATCGACGGCACGGTGAACTACGCATACGGAATCCCCTCCTATGCCGTGAGCATCGCGGCAGTGAGGGGCAGCGCAGTCGCGGGGGAGTGGGAGGCGCTCGCCGCTGCCGTCTACGCGCCCGCAACCGCCGAGATGTTCACCGCCGCTCGAGGTCATGGCGCCTTCCTGGGCGACGTGCGGCTGTCGGTCACGACCGAGACGCCGGCGGGAGCGCTGCTCGCCACCGGATTCGGCTACGACCCCGCGACGCATGACGGCGACCTCGCGACCGTGCGCAGGATCATGCCGATCGCGAGAGACCTCCGCCGCGCAGGCTCTGCCGCCCTCGACCTCGCTTTCGTGGCCTCCGGGCGGCTGGACGGCTACTTCGAGCGTGGCCTGAAGCCGTGGGATCACGCGGCAGGCGCGCTGCTGGTCACCGAGGCGGGGGGCGATGTCTCGCTGATCGACCGTGCCTCCGCGAGACCCATGCTCATCGCGGGTGGCACTGAGGTCCATCAGCGCGTCCTCGATATTCTTCGAGATGAAACGTGAACGATTCATGGCATTCACAGGTGGATCAGGCTAGGGTTTATCCGATCGTTACTTTCATCGGCCCGAATCGGTGAAGGTCGTAAGCGCCCCCGAGCTTGACGTTTGAACCCGAGAGAATCTGATTTGCCCTTCGAGAATCCCCAGGCTGCCTCTGCGCCCACGCGCCGCTCCAGCCGTCCCCGCACTGCGGCCTTCGAGGCCTCCGCGGCAGGAGTGACGGAAGCCGTCTCCGAAGCCGCGCCCGTCTCCGAAGCCGCGCCCGTCCCCTCCGAGGCTCCCCTGTCTCGACGTGCCGCCCGCCAGCGACTGAACACCGCAGAGGTCTTCATCGCCGCGACCGCGGTCGCGGCGGCGTCAGCAGCATCCGACTCCGCCGACGTCGTCGTGAGCGAGACCGCTGAGCCTCCCGCGGACGTCGCCGAGCCGATCGTCATCGAGCCGATCGTCGCCGAGCCGATTGCGATGCCCGCAGCAGCCGAGCACGATCAGCCCGACTCGGAGCGCGCGGACGACGCAAGCCACCGTTCGAGCGACGAGGATGCCTTCGAGACGGCTGCCCGTGCATTCCGTCGCGTGGCACCCGAGGCCGCGGCCGAGCCCGCCGAGGACCCGACGGAGGCCGCCGAGGCTGACGAGACTCCGGTCGAGCATGTCGTGCGCCGTCGCCCGTCTGCACGCAAGTTCCTCGCCGTCGGCGCGACCGTCGGCGTGATGAGCCTCGCCGGTCTCCTCGCCGTCGGCATGACCCTTCCTGCCGAAGCCGTCGCCGCAGTGCAGGGAACGCCGTCGCTCGCGGCGACGTCCCTCGTCGCTGCATCGGGTACGGCGTCGAAGGCTGCATCCGACGACGAGATCCAGGCGTTCGTCACGTCTTCCGACGTGCAGAACGAGCCGCTCGCGCGCTCCGACAGCTTCTCGAGCGTGTCTCTCATCCAGGTGGCATCGGAAGAGGGCATCAACTACTCGAACGAGGTCTTCACCAACGACGCCGAGGCTGCCATCCAGTGGCCGTTCAAGGTCGGCGTGGGTATGAGCTCGGGATACGGCATGCGCTGGGGTCGTCTGCACGAGGGAATCGACTTCGTCCCCGGTGAGGGAGCGCCCATCCAGGCGATCGCCGACGGCGTGGTGCGCATCGCCACCGAGCAGGGCGGCGCCTACGGCGTCACCGTGTACATCGACCACGTGATCGACGGACAGATCGTCACGAGCCACTACTCGCACATGCAGTACGGCTCGCTGCAGGTCAAGCCCGGGCAGACCGTGAAGGTCGGCGACGTCGTCGGCCACACCGGAAACACCGGTCGTTCCTACGGAGCGCACCTGCACTTCGAGATCATCATCAACGGCGGCACGATCGATCCGCTGCCGTGGTTGCGCGAGAACGCGGGTCGTACCTCGTACTGACACCTCGATTTCATGAGGACGCCACAGTGATGGTATTCTCGTGTGGTTGCCCCGCGAGGGGCAGCACGCCCCGATAGCTCAGTGGCAGAGCACTTCCATGGTAAGGAAGGGGTCGTCAGTTCAATCCTGACTCGGGGCTCACAGCGTTCGTATCTGCGATGCGGATGCGGTGTGGCAGGGTAGCTCAGCTGGTCAGAGCGCACGACTCATAATCGTGAGGTCGCGGGTTCAAGCCCCGCTCCTGCTACAGATGAAAACCCCCGGGATTCCCGGGGGTTTTTGCGTACCCGGGCTCAGGATCGATCCGCACGCACTCCGGGCACGATGTTCGCACGGTGCCCACCGGATCGGATGCGGCTCGGCGTGCGCGATGTCAAGGGGATGCCCTGGCGAGGCCTGCGGCGGTCACACTGGTCGTCCAGTACCCGGACGATAGGAGCGACTCATGTCAGACCCCCACGCAGCACCGGACGAAGGCGCCGAGATCGACGCGACCGGCGTGGACGCCGACTTCGTGACGAACGACCCGGACCCCGAGGTCGACCCCGCCACCCCGGGTGAGAGCCAGAAGGCCGACGGCGACAACGCGGATCACCCGGACGAGCTCGAGGTCGGCGACCTCCCCTGACCACGCACGAAAGACGGGCCCGCTCCTCATCTGAGGAGCGGGCCCGTCTTTCGTGAAAAAGTCAGCGACCGGCGGGTGGGATGTCGCGCCGACCGGCTGCGATGCGGTCCTCGTCGCCGGGGGCGGCGTCACTTCGACCGGAGCCGCCGCGCTGCTCCGCCTCGAGACGCTCCGCCTCCTCGCCGCTGATGGCCTCGCCCCGAGCGACGAGCCCCGCCTGATCCGACAGCGGGATCTGCTTGAGGAACAGCGAGAGCACCAGAGCGAGAGCGATGAAGGGCACCAGGTACCAGAAGACCGGTGCGAGGGCATCCGCGTAGGCCGTGACGATGCCGTCCCTGACCTCGTCCGGCAGCGAGTTCAACGTCGCGGGGTCGATCGTCGAGGCCGCCTGCGAGGCGGCATCCGGTGATGCTCCGGCGTCGGCGAAGACGCCGAGCAGGTTCTCGGTCAGGCGGGTCGTGAAGATCGTGCCGAAGACGGCGGTTCCGAGTGATGCACCCACTTCGCGGAAGTAGTTGTTCGTGCTCGTAGCTGTGCCGATCTCGCCGGCGGGGACGGCGTTCTGCACGACCAGCACGACGACCTGCATGATCAGGCCCAGACCGGCGCCGAACACGAAGAGGAAGGCGCAGATCAGCCAGATCGGCGTCTCGGCCGAGAGGGTGGTCATCGAGATCATCGCGATGCCCGTCAGGATCGTTCCGACGATCGGGTAGATCTTGTACTTGCCCGTCTTCGAGATCGCGATGCCCGAGAAGATCGACGTTCCGATCAGTCCCACCATCATCGGGATCATCAGCAGACCGGATGCGGCGGCCGACGTGCCCGACGACATCTGCAGGAACGTCGGGACGAACCCGATCGCCGCGAACATCCCGATGCCGAGCACGAGACCGATCGCGGTCGCGTTGACGAAGATCGGATTGCGGAAGAGGCTCAGCGGGATGATCGGGTCCTGCACCTTGGCCTCGGTGATGACGAATGCGGTCGCGGCCACGATGAGCCCGGCTCCCCAGGCCCATGTGGCGAGCGAATCCCAGCCGAACTCCTTGTCGCCGCCGAAGTCGGTGAAGAAGATCAGACAGGTCGTCGCTATCGAGAGGAAGATGACGCCGAAGATGTCGATCGGCTTCTGGGCCTTCTTGCTGGGCAGCTTCAACGCGACGAGGGCGATGATGAAGGCGGCGATTCCGACCGGGATGTTGATGTAGAACGCCCACTGCCAGGTGAGGTGGTCGACGAAGAACCCGCCGAGCAGGGGGCCGGCGACGGCCGACAGACCGAAGACGGCGCCCAGGGGACCCATGTACTTGCCGCGCTCGTTCGCGGGGACGATGTCGGCGATGATCGCCTGCGACAGGATCATCAGACCGCCGCCGCCGAGGCCCTGCAGTGCGCGGAAGATCACGAACATCCAGAAGTCGGTGGCGAAGGCGCAGCCGACGGACGCGAGCGTGAACAGCGCGATCGCGACGAGGAAGAGGTTGCGTCGGCCCAGGACGTCACCGAACTTGCCGTAGATGGGCATGACGATGGTGGTCGCGAGCAGATAGGCCGTGGTGATCCAGACCTGGTGGTCGACGCCGCCGAGCTGTCCGACGATGGTCGGCATGGCGGTCGAGACGATCGTCTGGTCGAGGCTCGAGAGCAGCATGCCCGCTATCAGGGCGCTGAAGATGATCCAGATGCGGCGCTTCGTGAGCAGGAAGGGCGCATCCTTGGTGGCGGTGGCGGACATTCAGTGGGCTTTCTGTGATGGTGCGAACACGGTGCGAGCGATCTCGAGGCGTCGGCTGACGAGGTCGCTGAAGGAGTCGGTCGAGTGGTGGTGCAGCAACTGGTCCATGCACAGGCGCACCAGGGCGCCGACAGTGTGGACCATGACCTCGGCGCGCAGCTCGGCATCGTCGCCTCCACCGCTTCGCTGAACGACGAGCTCGCCGTCGCGCCTCTCGTTCTTCGCCAGCTGCTCGAATGCGGCCTTGAGCAGTCGAGGCTCCTGCTCGATCACCGCGAACAGGGCCGGCGCGTCGTCGAGGGGATTGAAGAGCTCGAATCGCGCGATCGTCAACCCGATGAAGTCGTCGAGCAGCTCGCCGTCCTGCGCGACGAAGGCGGCCTCGAGCGCTTCCTGTCGCGAGTCGATCGCGGCGAACCCGAAGACGGCGTTCTCCTTGCTCTCGAAGTAGTTGAAGAACGTACGCCGCGAGACACCGACCGCAGAGCAGAGCTCCTCGACGGTGAAGCCGGCGAAACCGTGCTCGGTCGTCAGTCGGCGAGCCTCGTCGGTGAGTGCGCGGGACGTCTCCCTCTTGCGCTGCTCTCGCAATGAATCTGCACTCTCGCTCATGAAGTGCAATCTTGCACTCTGAACCTAAGAGTGCACTGTGAGCTCCGTGCTCCGATCGTGTCGGTATGGGCTTCCTCCTCGGAGCTCTCCCCGCGCTCGTCGCCGAACTGGCCCCGAGCGATTCGACCGGGATCGCGGCCGGGGTCTACAACTCGCTGCGCACCCTCGGAGGGTCGGCTGCCGGCGCGGTGTTCGCCGTGCTGCTCGCGGGCTTCACCGCATCCGGATCCCTCAGCTCGTCGATCGGCGGCTACATCACCATCTGGAGCGTCTGCGCCGGCGCGTTCATCATCTCCGCCCTCGCGCTCGCATTCATGCGGATGCCGCGCCTCACCGACCCCTCCGCACGAAAGGCCCACTCTTGAGCGCCCCCGGGTTCGCGGCCGATGCCGTCGCGATCCTGCCCGACCTGGTCGCCCTGCGACGAGCTCTGCACGCCGACCCCGAGCTCGGACTCGACCTGCCGCGCACGCAGCAGAAGGTTCTCGACGCGCTCGAAGGACTGCCCCTCGAGATCACCACCGGCACGCGCACCACCTCGGTCGTGGCGGTTCTGCGCGGAGGGAGGCCGGGGCCCGCGGTGCTGCTGCGCGGTGACATGGACGCCCTGCCGATCGAGGAGACGACCGGTCTGGAGTTCGCCTCCACCAACGGCACCATGCACGCGTGCGGGCACGACCTGCACACCGCGGGCCTCGTGGGCGCGGCGAGGCTTCTCTCGGAGAGACGCGACGAGCTGCACGGCTCGGTGATCTTCATGTTCCAGCCGGGGGAGGAGGGACACGGGGGCGCGAAGGTCATGATCGAGGAGGGGCTGCTCGACGCGGCCGGTGAACGTCCGGTCGCCGCGTACGCGATCCATGTCGCACCGGGTCCGCGCGGCCTCTTCGCGACGAGGAGCGGAGCGGTGGCCGCCGGATCCAACCAGCTCTTCGTCACGGTCGACGGCAGGGGAGGGCACGGTTCGCAGCCTCATCAGACGCTCGATCCGGTGCCCGCCGCGGCCGAGATCGTGCTGGCGCTCCAGAGCTTCGTGACGCGGCGGTTCGATGCCTTCGATCCCGTGGTGCTGTCGGTCACCCGGCTCTCGACGGGTGAGGGAGCGGTCAACGTCATCCCCGAGCAGGTCGAGCTCGCTGCGACCGTCCGCAACATGTCGCCCGCG
This sequence comes from Microbacterium sp. CFBP9023, assembly GCF_034045055.1. NCBI lineage: Bacteria > Bacillati > Actinomycetota > Actinomycetes > Micrococcales > Microbacteriaceae > Microbacterium > Microbacterium sp. CFBP9023. The sequence continues at coordinate 264,347 of NZ_JAXCWI010000003.1, forward strand.
TCGCTCGCGACCCTCCAGGAGGGGCTGCCTCGGGTGATCGAGGGGGTGGCGGCCGCGCACGGCCTCACCGCCGACGTGCGCTTCGACACGATGTATCCGGTGACCGTGAACGACCCCGCAGAGACGGCCGAGACCGTCGACGTGCTGCAGGGTGTCTTCGGCGAGCAGCGCGTCGTCATCATGCCGACGCCGATGATGGGATCAGAGGACTTCGCCTTCGTCCTCGACGAGGTGCCCGGCACGTTCATCGCGCTGATGACCTCGCCGCCCGACGCGGACCCGAGCACGATCGAGTGGAACCACTCGCCGAGGGTGCTGTTCGACGACGCGGTGCTCGGCGACCAGGCTGCAGCGCTGGCATCCGTCGCATTCGCCCGCACGGCTCGCTGACGTCCCCTCTCAGCGGAGGCCGCTCCCCGTCGGGGAGCGGCCTCCGTCATGAATGACGACCAATTTGTGACGAATCGTTCGTAGCATCCGTCTTAGTGGTGTCGCTGCACTGCGGCCCTCCCCGCAGGGGATCGGAACACACTGACGAAGGAGCACATGATGGCGAACGTCTCGAACGCACAGCAGCCCAAGGTCCAGGTCGCCCCGGCAGGTTCGACCATCGCCTCGACGGGTGCGACGATCATCGAGAACGGCGTGGTCGCGAAGATCGCCGGCATCGCGGCTCGAGAGGTTCCCGGCGTGTACGCGCTCGGTGGCGGAGCCGCTCGCGCCGTCGGAGCCATCCGTGATGCTCTCAACTCCACCGACCTGACCCAGGGTGTCAGCGTCGAAGTGGGCGAGACGCAGGTCGCGGTCGACGTGACGATCGTCGCCGAGTACCCGGCATCGTTGCAGAAGGTCGCGGACGATGTCCGCGCGGCGATCTCCGTCGCGATGAGCGAGTTCGTCGGCAAGCAGGCGGTCGAGGTCAACGTCACCATCAACGACGTCCACATCCCCTCCGATGACGCGTCGGACGACGTCGCCGCCGCCGCCGACGACGCCGTGGAGACGCGTGTCCTGTGATCCATCGAGATGCGAACGAGTGATCGGATCAGCATCTCGTGACCTCGTGATCGGGTCGATGATCCGATCCGATCACGGGTCCGCTCCGAATCTATTCGGGGGAATGGAAAAGGGAGTCGACGCATGGCTGGGGAACGCTTTCGCTCTGCACTCGAGCAGGCCGACGACCGGATCGTCGCCGGTCGGGCGATGGATGGGGACGTCGCCGCATTCGCGGTGCTGGTGCGCAGGTACACGCCGATGATGCGCGCGTACACGCAGCGGATGCTGAACGCCTCGGCCGATGTCGACGACATCGTCCAGGAGACGTTCGTGACCGCGTGGCAGCGGTTCTCCGAACTGGACGACCCCGCGAAGGTCAAGAGCTGGCTGATGCGCATCGTGAGCCGCAAGGCGGTGGATCGCATCCGCGCACTGCGACCGATGATCGACGTCGACGACGTGGAGCAGGCCGCGCCGCCGCAGGGTGCTCCGGCGCGCGTCGTCGAGGCCCGCGCGGGGATCGAGGCGCTGGGGGCGGCGTTGCAGGAGCTGCCGGCCGCCCAGCGAGAGTGCTGGGTACTCAGGGAGATGGGCGGGTACTCGTACGACGAGATCGCCGCCGAGCTCGACATATCGGTGTCGACGGCGCGTGGCCTTCTCGCCAGAGCCCGCAAATTCATGATCGTGCGAATGGAGGCCTGGCGATGAGCGATGATCAGGCGACCCCCGACGTCCGTCAGCTCGGTCTCGAACCGGGCGATCTCGACGGGCACACGCTCGAAGAGCTGAGCGACTATCTCGAAGCAGGGAGGGTTCCCCTCGACCCGTCGATCGAGGGCTCGCCGGGATGCCAGCTCGCTCTCGACGCACTCGAGCGGCTGCACGGCCTCGGCGGTCAGCTGATCGACGCCGATGCCGCCGCCATGCCCGAGGTCGATGACAGCTGGGTCGATCGCATCCTCTCGGGCATCGCCCTGGACGCCCGCGCCGGGCGTCGGATCCCGTTCGCAGAGACCGACCCCGCGGTCGACTTCGGAATCACCGAGGGGGCAGTCCGGGGCCTCATCCGCTCGGCGGAGAACGCTGTGCCCGGCATTCTGGTCGGGCGGTCGACACTCGACGGCGACGTCACCGCCGTGGGCGAGCCGATCCGCATCGCGATCGAGGTCAACGCCGTCTACGGCGAGTCGATCCCGCAGGCGGTGGACCGGCTCCGCGAAGAGGTCGCCGAGCGTCTGCGGCGGCAGACGTCCCTCACGGTGACCGCGATCGACGTCACCGTGCGGGACATCCAGAGAATCAGCAGCGCGGCGGAGGAGACACCATGAGCGTTACCGATCCCACGGGACTCGCTGAGAGGATCGAGGCGGCCGTGCTGGCCACCCCGGGTGTGCGCAGCGTCTACCGGGCGGGCTCACTGGTGTCGAATCTCGTCGGAGAAGGTGCGGTCGCGATCGGCATCAGCCGGGTCGACGAGCCGCTCGTGGCGGTTCGCGTCGCCGACGAGGGCGTCGTGGTCGAGGCATCGCTCGGCATCGAGTACTCGGCGAGTGCCGTCGAGCTGCTGCAGGACGTCCGCGGGGCCTTGGAGAAGGTCCTGGCGGAGGACGGGCTGGGGTCCGTCGAGATCGTGCTCACGATCGCGTATGTCCATCCTCGGGAGGCATCGTCGGACTGAGTCCGCGTGAGCGCGCTGAGGCGCCGGTCCTGGGTGAGGATCGGCGCCTCCTGGTGGGGCGGTCGGCCTGATGCCGAACGGCGGATCAGGCGATGGCGCGCAGGCCCTCGACGAGAGGCGTCGTGGGGCGGCCGATGAGGCGCGCGAGCGTGCCGTCCGACTCGGAGAGCGCGCCCGACGCGATGCCGGCATCCAGAGCGACGACGAAGCCCGCCGTGCCCTCGTCGAGACCGGCCGCCTGGAGTCCGGCGAGCTGCTCGTCGGCCGTGAGCGGCTGATAGGTCACGTCGCGGCCGGAGACCTCCGCGATCGCGGCTGCGAGCTCGGTGTAGTCCCACGCGACGTCGCCGCCGAGTTCATACACCTGCCCGATGTGACCGTCTTCGAGCAGCACGACGGCTGCGGCCTCGGCGAAGTCCTTGCGGCTGGCCGACGCGACGCGGCCGTCGCCGGCTCCGGAGGCGAGCACTCCGGTCTCGGCTGCACGGGCGAGGTCAGCGGCGTAGTTCTCGGTGTACCAGTTGTTGCGCAGGATGACTGCCGGCAGACCGGACGCCGTGATGAGCTCCTCGGTGGCCTTGTGTTCGGGGGCGAGCACGAGATCGCTCGTGGTGGCCTTCGGAGCGCTGGTGTAGACGAACTTCGTGACACCGGCGGACCGGGCGGCGTCGATGACTGCCTGGTGCTGCGCGACGCGCTGCCCGACCTCGGAACCCGAGATCAGCAGGACGCTGTCCACGCCCTCGAGGGCGGAGGTGACGGAGGAGGGGTCGGTGTAGTCGAGCCGCGCGACCCGCACGCCGAGATCCTCGGCCTTCGCGACATCGCGGGCGCCGGCGATGATCGACTGCGGGTCGGCGCCGCGCTCGAGGAGGCTGGCGATGACGAGGCGTCCGAGGTTGCCGGTCGCACCGGTGACGAGGATGGTCATGGGGTGTCCTTTCGTAGGTGACAGAGGCGATAACCTGGCCACCGTGTCGGAACATTCCATACTGTGGGTACCCACTTTGAAGTAAGGTACATACATGACGGTTAGTTATGCACAGATCCGCGAGTCGGCTCCGCAGATCTTCGAGCCCGGATGCAGCACCCGCGTCATCCTCGACCACGTGATGAGCAAGTGGGGCGTGCTCGTGCTCTCGTCCCTCTCCGACGGCACCCATCGCTGGGGCGAACTGCGCCGCGAGGTCGGCGGCATCAGCGAGAAGATGCTCGCCTCGACCCTGCGAACCCTCGCCGACGACGGGCTGGTGCGTCGGGAGTCCTTCCCGACGGTGCCTCCGCACGTCGAGTACAGCCTGACTCCTCTCGGGCGGGATCTCATGGGGCGGATGCTGCCGCTCGTCGAGTGGGTCGCCGACCACGCCGACGGAATGATCGTTCGTGACTCACTCGACTGATTCCGTCGCTCAGTAGCGCAGACGCCCACGGAATCCGTCGGTATAAGAAAAGGATTGACGCGATATACGCGGTACCCGTATGTTCTGAGCATGTCAGCTACGACGCCGATCCATCTCGAACGCCCCGACGGCAAGGGCCTGGCCGCCGGCACCCTCGGTCTGTGGGGCTCGACCGTCATCGGCCTGGCCTCGACGGCCCCCGTCTACTCACTCGTCGCGACGCTCGGCTATGTGGTGCTGGCCGTCGGAGCTCAGGCACCGATCGCGTTCATCATCGCGTTCGTGCCGATGCTGCTGATCGCCTTCGCCTACCGTGAGCTGAACAACGCCGTCCCCGACTGCGGCACCACGTTCACGTGGGGGACGAAGGCGTTCGGTCCCTGGGTCGGCTGGATGGGCGGCTGGGGTGTCGCAGTCGCCGGCATGGTGGTGCTCGCCAACCTCGCCCAGATCGCATCGGTCTACTTCTGGTCCCTGATCGGGTTCGATCTCGAGAACAACGACTGGCGGATCGTCCTCGTCGCTGTGCTGTTCATCGCCGCGATGACCTGGGTCAGCTGGCGCGGCGTCGAGATCGGTGAGCGCATCCAGAACGTTCTGCTGGGCATCCAGTACCTCGCCCTGGCGATCTTCGTCGTCGCCGCTCTCTGGCAGTTCTTCGCGGGTACCGCCCCGAACCCGACGCCGTTCGAGATGGAATGGCTGAACCCGTTCGCGTTCACCAGCTGGCCCGGATTCACCGAGTCGATCCTGCTCGCTCTCTTCATCTACTGGGGCTGGGACACGTGCCTCGCGCTCAACGAGGAGACCAAGGATCCCAAGAAGATCCCCGGTCGCGCGGCGCTGCTGACGACCGTCATCCTCCTCGTCACCTACGTCGGCGTCACGATCGCCGCGATGATGTACGCCGGTCTCGGGTCGGAGGGCACCGGGCTCGGCAACGAGGCCAACGCCGACGACTTCTTCCTGGCGATCAAGGACGGCCTGCTCGGCCCGTTCGGCTGGGTGCTCGTGGTCGCCGTCGTGCTCTCGGCCATCTCGTCAACGCAGACCACGATCCTCCCCACCGCCCGCGGCACCCTCGCGATGGGCGTGTACCGCGCTCTGCCGGCGAAGTTCAAGGACGTGCACCCGACCTACAAGACTCCGTCCTTCTCGACCATCGTCATGGGGGTCGTGGCCATCGCGTACTACATCGGCATGACCCTGATCAGTGACGACATCCTCCAGGACTCGATCCTGTCGCTCGGTCTGGCGATCGCGTTCTACTACGCCATCACCGGGTTCGCCTGCGCCTGGTACTTCCGCAAGGACCTCACCCGCTCGGCGCGCGACTTCCTCTTCAAGGGGCTGTTCCCGGTGCTGGGCGCGGCCATGCTCACCTGGGCCTTCGTGCAGTCGGCGATCGACATGTGGGACGTGGACTACGGCTACACGGTGCTCTTCGGCATCGGCGGCACCTTCGTGATCGGCATCGGAGCGCTCGCGTTCGGCCTCGTGCTCATGTTCGTCTGGTACCTGTTCCCGCGGTCGAAGAGGTTCTTCCGCGGCGAGAGCCTCAACCGCGACACCCAGGTGATGGTGCCCGACGAGCCGGGCCTGATCCGCTCGATCGACGGCGGCATCTGAGCTGCGGCATCCTGTCCGAGCCGGATCGCGCGCGGGTACGCCCTAGGCTTTATCCGTGCGCATCCGGCTCGACATCGCCTACGACGGCACCCACTTCCGCGGGTGGGCCAAGCAGCCCACCCTGCGCACAGTGCAGGGGACTCTCGAGGCCGCGCTTGCTCGCATCGTCGGCTCCGAGGTGCAGTTCGTCGTCGCAGGACGGACGGATGCCGGGGTCCACGCCCTGGGTCAGGTCGCGCACGTCGACCTCGACGAGGAGCAGTGGGCCCGCATCGAGTCGCGTCAGGGTCGTGCGCCGCAGGACCCTGCGGCGTCGATCGCGCGACGGATGAGGGGAGTGCTCGGCGCCTACCCCGATGCGACCGTCACGCGCTCGTCCATCGCTCCCGATGGATTCGACGCCCGATTCTCTGCGGTCTGGCGGCGTTACCGCTACCGTCTCGCCGACTCGACGGCGGGGTACGACCCTCTTCGACGCCACGACACGACCGCGCACCGCGGCGTTCTCGACGACCAGGCGATGGATGCCGCGGCGCGGACGCTCATCGGACTCCACGATTTCGCGGCCTACTGCAAACCTCGCGAGGAGGCCACGACGATCCGGACGCTCCTCGACTACCGCTGGTCGAGGGACGCCGAGGGTGTGCTGGTCGCCGAGGTGAAGGCCGACGCGTTCTGCCACAGCATGGTGCGGGCCCTCGTGGGCGCGTGTGTCGCCGTGGGGGAAGGGCGTCTCGACATCGACGATCTGGTCGTGCTGCGCGACGCGCTCACCCGCACCAGCGAGTTCAAGGTCCTGGCGGCGCGGGGACTCACGCTCACCGAGGTCGGCTATCCCGCCGACGATCTGCTGTCGATCAGGGCGGAGCAGACGCGCGCCCGTCGTGACGGCACGAGCGCATGAGTCGGTGGGCTGCGATGTTCGTCGAAGTAACCTCCCCGGGCTGGGCGTTCTGGCGAGCGCTGGTCGACACCTGCATCGGGCTGATCGTCGGCACGCTCTACACGTTCGTCGGCATCATCGTGGTCGGCATCGTGGGGGAGGAGGCGCTGTCGTCCCTGTACTGGCAGATCGACCTCGACCCTCTATTCCGAGCGAGCATGGGCGTCTTCCTGCTCGCGGCTGCGCTGCTGGCAGCTCTCGTCCCCGTCGTCGTGGTCGCCGAACGCTTCGCGGCACTGCGCGCCGTCGAAGCCGCTGCGCTCGAGAACCCGGATGCCGTGCCGCAGCACTCCCTGCGCCAGACGCTGCAGGCGTCACCGGCCGCACTCCTGCAGAAGACCGGCACGGTGATGTTCTGGTGCGTGGTGGGACTCGGCGCCCTCTTGGCGCTGGGGGTGCTCTTCACGGAAGATCTCCGTGAGGATGCGGTGAGCTGGGTCGCGCTCCTCGTCATCGCCGTGCTGGCCGCCGGCGCCGCGGCGGTGCGACGACTCGGGCGACGAGCCGTCGAGCGCGTTGGGCCGCGGATGAGCACGCAGTGGAGCCGGTGGAAGCGGCTGGTGCCGCTCGCGGAAAGGCGCGACGCCGACCGCAGGGACGCGGCGATGCGCACCGTCGTGCCCCGCTGGCTCGCGGTGCCGAGCGCGCGGACGGTCGGCCGGATCGCGAAGATCCTGCTGACGGCGACGCTCCTCTCGCTCGCGGCCTTCATGCTGTCGGTGTTCATGCGACAGCAGTGCCGCACCTGCGACCCGGTCTACTGGGACGAGCCCATCGAGAACGGCATCGATGTGCTGAGCCTGACCAGCGGCGCAGCGATCGCGATGTGCGCCGCCCTCGGCATCGTCGCCTGGCTCGGGGGAGTCGTCCTGCAGTTCTCGCGCGAGCGCGCGCTGGTGCGGTGGGTCTCTGACGGCGTGCCGCGTCGCGTCGACACGAGCCTGGTCGAGTCCCTGCTCGCGGGCAATCGGTCGATGGTCCGGCTGCAGATCGGTCTGTCCGTGGTCGGGGCGGGTGCTCTCATCGTGGGCACCGGCGCGATCTGGGCGGACTGGACGGCGATGGACGCACGGTGGCCCCTCGTCGCCGCCGTCGTGCTGATCGCCTCGGGCTTCGTCATCGGCTGGGCGGATTCGCGCCGACGTCGCAGAGAGCGCCAGCTCGCGCGGGATGCACTGTTCCCCGGCGACGTCGGACGCCGCGGCGACGCGACGACGCGAGGGCGGGCGATTGCCACCGGAATCCAAGACTGACGCACTACCGTGAAGTGCGATGAAGGTCATCTCGTACAACTTGCAGAAGCACCGCGCCGCAGGAGAGCTCGCGGCGCTGGTCTCGACGCACGATCCTGACATCCTGTGCCTGCAGGAGTGCGATGTCGCGGACCTGCCGGAGACCATCGGAGACCTCACCCTCGCAGATGCGACACAGGGCAACCGGCTGGGACTCGCGATGTTCTATCGCGCGAGCGAGTTCCACCTGCAGGGCATCCGCACGATCGAGCTGAAGAAGTCGCTGCACGACCGCATCGCCAAGCCCGCGCACGAGCGGGTCCTGGGCGCACGGCTGCGGGACATCGACGCGGGGCGCGAGTTCATCGCCGCGTCGTTCCATGCGGCGCCGCTCACGGCCCTGAACTCCCTGCGGCGGCATCAGATCCGGGCGGCGCTCACCGAGCTGGCGACGCTCGGCGAGGGACTGCCGCAGCTGATGGTCGGCGACTACAACTACCCCGTGTTCAAGGAGAACCTCGGTCAGACGATCCGCGAACACGGATACGCGCTGACACTGAGCGACGATCACACCTACACCCGGTACCGCGTGTTCCGCGGCCACTACGACTTCGCCACCTCTGTCGGCTTCGAGATCCAGCGGGTCACCACGCTCCCGCAGGGGATGAGCGACCACCGTCCGATCCTGGTGACCACCCGCTTCGACTGACCGCCGACCGGCCCGGTTTGGGAGAACGCTCGGAATGACGTAAGCTGTCACTTTGGTACTCGACTGCCGAGTGCCACGAACGTGAGCCCTCCACTGGCGTGTTCCTCCCTGTAGGGAAGAACCACCCCGGAGTGGGATTCACGAACTTCTCCGTTCGAACAAGAAAGCAGCACTATCGTGACGCGCACTTACACCCCGAAGGCCGGCGAGGTCCAGCGTGACTGGGTCGTCATCGACGCCACTGACGTCGTTCTTGGCCGTCTGGCCTCGCACGCCGCTACGCTCCTGCGTGGCAAGCACAAGCCCACCTTCGCCAACCACATCGACTCGGGTGACTTCGTCATCATCGTGAACGCCGACAAGGTCGCGCTCACCGGTCAGAAGCTCCAGAAGAAGCTGGCCTACCGCCACTCGGGTTACCCGGGCGGCCTGAAGTCGGTCACCTACGCCGAGCTCATGGAGAAGAACCCGGTCCGTGCTGTCGAGAAGGCCATCCGTGGCATGCTCCCCAAGAACAGCATCGGCCGTCAGCAGCTGTCGAAGCTCAAGGTCTACGTCGGTGGAGAGCACCCACACGCCGCTCAGCAGCCGAAGACGTACACCCTCGACCAGGTCGCCCAGTAAGCGCCGTAAAGACTTAAGGACATACTCGTGGCTGACATCCAGGACACCACCGAAAACCCCCAGAACTTCTCGACGTCGACTCCCGAGACCGACGCAGTCGAGGCGGCTCCCCGCCCCGTGCTGAGCGTCCCGGGTGCCGCTGTCGGCCGTCGCAAGCAGGCCATCGCCCGCGTGCGTCTCGTCCCCGGCTCGGGAACGATCACGGTCAACGGCCGCACGCTCGAGGACTACTTCCCGAACAAGCTGCACCAGCAGCTGATCAACGACCCGTTCACCATCCTCAACCTCGCCGGCGGCTACGACGTCATCGCGCGCATCTCGGGCGGTGGCCCCTCGGGCCAGGCCGGTGCACTGCGTCTCGGCATCGCTCGTTCGCTCAACGGCATCGACGAGGAGAACAACCGTCCGACCCTGAAGAAGGCCGGCTTCCTGTCGCGCGACGCTCGCGTCAAGGAGCGCAAGAAGGCTGGACTCAAGAAGGCCCGCAAGGCGCCTCAGTACTCGAAGCGTTAAGGTCCACCGCTCCGATGCCGATCTTTGGCACGGACGGCGTGCGAGGGCTTGCCAATGGCATCCTCACCGCCGACCTCGCGCTCACCCTGGCCCAGGCGACTGCTGTCGTCCTGGGCCAGGGCCGTACTGCGGAGGCTCGTAAAGCCGAAGGCAAGCGACTCACTGCAGTCGTGGCCCGCGACCCCCGCGTATCCGGTCACTTCCTGACCGCTGCCGTCTCCGCAGGACTCGCATCCTCCGGCGTCGACGTGCTCGAGGCCGGAGTGATCCCGACGCCGGCTCTCGCGTTCCTCGTCGCCGACCGCGACGCCGACTTCGGTGTGATGATCTCGGCCTCGCACAACGCGGCACCCGACAACGGGATCAAGATCTTCGCCCGCGGCGGCGTGAAACTGCCCGATGTCGTCGAGCAGCGGATCGAAGAGGCCATGGCCGGCGAGAAGCTGCGTCCGACCGGTGCCGGCGTGGGCAGGATCATCCGATTCTCCGACGCCGAAGACCGCTACGTCGTCCACCTGCTCGGCTCGCTGCCGAACCGGCTCAACGGCATCAAGGTCGTGCTCGACTGCGCCCACGGCGCCGCATCCGGCGTCTCGCCGGAGACCTTCCGCGATGCCGGGGCCGATGTCACCGTGATCGGTGCCGATCCGGACGGCTGGAACATCAACGACGGCGTCGGTTCGACGCACCTCGACCAGCTCGCCGAGGCTGTCGTCCGTCTCGGTGCCGACATCGGGATCGCGCATGACGGCGATGCCGATCGATGCCTGGCTGTCGACGCTCAGGGCAACGTCATCGACGGCGATCAGATCATGGCGATCCTCGCGGTCGCGATGAAGGAACGCGGTCACCTCACCGACGACACCCTCGTCGCCACCGTGATGAGCAATCTCGGTCTGCACATCGCCATGCGCGAGCAGGGGATCACGGTTCGACAGACCGCGGTGGGCGACCGCTACGTTCTCGAGGACATGAACCGGGGCGGCTACGCCTTGGGCGGAGAGCAGTCCGGACACGTCATCATGAGCGAGTTCGCGACCACCGGTGACGGTCTGCTCACAGGGCTCCACCTCGTCGCCGAGATGGCGCGCCAGAACAAGACGATCGCCGAGCTCGCGAGCGTGATGACCGTCTACCCGCAGGTGCTGATCAACGTCCGCGACGTCGACAAGGACGCGCTCGAGTCCGATGCCGTCGTGCAGCAGGCCGTTCGCGAGGTCGCAGCCGAACTCGGCGAGACGGGCCGGGTGCTCCTGCGCAAGTCGGGCACCGAGGCGCTCGTCCGAGTCATGGTCGAGGCACCGGATGCGGAATCCGCGCAGTCGTACGCGGACCGCCTCGTCGATGTGGTGCGGGAGCGCCTCTCCCTCTGAACCGTCGAGCGCGCCGTGCGGCACCGACCCCTGGTCAGTCGCGCGGCGCGCTCCAGTTCAACTGCTCGATGTATCTCAGCAGCACGCCCTCGCGCAGAGCCCACGGCGACACTTCGAGCTCATCGACGTCGAGCGCCGTCATGGCCGTGTGCAGCGATACGGCGGCGGCGACGATCTGGAACGTGCGATCCGCCGTGATCCCGGGCAGCTCCTGCCGCGCGGATGCGGGCAGGCGAGCGAGTCGAGGGATCCACGATCCCAGCGCTGCTCGCGGCAGCACCATGCGCTGGATCCCCGACCAGCCGGGAACCGGATAGCCGGCCAGTCGAGCCAGAGATCGGATCGCCTTCGAGGAGCCGACGACGTGATCGGACCGCGGGAGCGCGGTGAATCGGGGAAGCACCTCGGCAAGGGTGGCGCTCGCGTGCTCGCGAAGCCGCTCGACGTCGTCTTCGCCCGGCGGGTCCTGCGGAAGGAACTGCACGGTCATCCGACCGGCTCCGAGTGGGACGGATGCCGCGGCGTCGGGAAGCTCGTCACCGCCCGCCGCGACCTCGAGCGATCCGCCGCCGATGTCGAGGAGAAGGAGCTGGCCGGCCGACCAGCCGAACCAGCGCCGAACGGCGAGGAAGGTGAGTTCGGCCTCGGTCTCTCCATCGAGCACCTGCAGAGGCTGGCCGAGGGCGGCTTCGATGCGGGCGATCACGTCGGCACCGTTCCGGGCGTCGCGCACCGCACTCGTCGCGGTGGCGAGCAGCTCATCGACCCGCTCGGCTTCCGCGACCGCGCGCGCCTGGGCCACGGCCGCTTCGAGTGCGCGCACCCCCTCTTCCGAGATCGATCCGTCATCCGTGAGGTAGCGCATCAGGCGCAGGACGGTGCGGTCGCTGGTGGTCGCCAGCGGCCTGCCGCCGGGCCGGACATCGGCGGCGAGCATGTGGACGGTGTTGGAACCGATGTCGAGTACTCCCAGGCGCACGGATAGAGACTACTCGTGCGCCGTTACGATGTATCCGTGACCACCGCCGACCCCACGCTGCCGCTGTCTCCGTATCGCGAGATCGGGCGCGATGAATGGGCGCGGTTGGCGGCGGGGCTCGACCAGCCGCTCACCGAGACCGAGGTCGTCGAACTCCGGGGCATCGGCGACCGGCTCGACCTCGCCGAGGTGCGCGAGGTCTATCTGCCGCTCAGTCGACTGCTGAGCCTCTACGCGACGGCCACCAAGCGTCTGGGCGCCGCGACCAGCTCGTTCCTTCAGGAGGACGATTCCACGACCCCGTTCGTGGTCGGAGTCGCCGGCTCCGTCGCCGTCGGAAAGTCGACGATCGCCCGTCTGCTGCGCGAGCTGATGAGCCGCTGGCCGGGCACCCCTCGTGTCGAGCTCGTGACGACGGACGGGTTCCTGTATTCGAATGCCGAGCTCGAGCGCAGGGGGCTGATGGAGCGCAAGGGTTTTCCGGAGTCCTACGACCGGAGGGCGCTGCTCGAGTTCCTCACCGAGGTGAAGAGCGGTGCGGCAGAGGTGCGGGCGCCGTTCTACTCGCACATGCGCTACGACATCGTCCCCGACGCCCATGTGGTCGTCCGTCGCCCCGACGTCGTGATCGTCGAGGGCCTGAACGTCCTCCAGCCGCCGCCCGCCCCCAATGACGTGGCCGTCAGCGACCTCTTCGACTTCTCGATCTTCGTCGACGCCGACACCTCGCACATCGAGAAGTGGTACGTCGATCGGTTCCTCGCACTGCGCCAGGGCGCGTTCTCGAATCCCTCGTCCTACTTCAACGTCTTCGCCCACCTGACCGATGACGAGGCGATCACGACGGCTCTCGGCTATTGGAACGAGATCAACATGCCGAACCTGGTCGAGAACGTGATGCCGACCAAGCATCGCGCGCGTCTCGTGCTCAACAAGGGCGTCGACCACAGCGTCGAGAGCGTGCTCCTGCGGAAGCTCTGACCGGTCGGCTATTTCGTTCGGAACCTTCGCAAAAAGCCCGCCTTACTCTTGACGACATGTGTGGAATCGTCGGATACGTGGGCCCGCGGCCCAGCCAGGACATCCTGCTCGCAGGCCTCGCCCGTCTCGAGTACCGCGGGTATGACTCCGCGGGTGTCGCCGTCATCGACGGCGACGGTTCCCTCGGGATGCGCAAGAAGGCGGGAAAGCTCGCCATGCTGCGCGATTCGCTGAAGGATGCCGAGCTGTCGGACGGCAACACGGGCATCGGGCACACCCGCTGGGCCACCCACGGTGGGCCCACCGACGAGAATGCGCACCCGCATCTCGCCGATGACGACAAGCTCGCCGTGATCCACAACGGCATCATCGAGAACTTCGCCTCGCTCCGCGACGAGCTGCTCGCCGATGGCGTCAGCTTCCGCAGCGAGACCGACACCGAGGTCGCTGCCGCGCTGCTCGGCCGCGAGTACCGCAACAACGGCGGAGACCTGCAGGGCGCGTTCCGCGCCGTCGTCAACCGCCTCGAGGGCGCTTTCACCCTGCTCGCGATGCATCAGGACCACCCGGGCCTGGTCGTGGGTGCTCGCCGCAACTCGCCCCTGGTGATCGGCCTCGGCGAGGGTGAGAACTTCCTCGGTTCCGACGTCGCCGCGTTCATCGAGCACACCCGCAAGGCACTGGCCATCGGCCAGGACCAGATCGTCTCGATCACCCCGGACGCCGTCACCGTCACCGACTTCGCCGGCACGCCTGTCGAGGCCGAGCCGTTCGACGTCTCGTGGGACGCCGCCGCCGCCGAGAAGGGCGGCTGGTCGAGCTTCATGGCCAAGGAGGTCGCCGAGCAGCCCGAGGCGGTCGCCAACACGATCCGTGGCCGCATCCAGGGCGACCAGGTCGTGATCCCCGAGCTCGACGGGCTCGACGACCTGTTCCTCGGCATCAACCGCATCATCATCACCGCCTGCGGTACGGCCGCGTACTCGGCGCTCGTCGGCAAGTACGCGATCGAGCAGTGGGCGCGGGTCCCCGTCGACGTCGAGCTGGCGCACGAGTTCCGCTACCGCGACCCGGTGATCGGCGACGACACCCTCGTGATCTCGATCAGCCAGTCCGGCGAGACGATGGACACGTTGATGGCCGTCAAGTACGCGAGGGAGCGCGGCGCGCGCACCCTCTCCATCTGCAACACGCAGGGTGCGACGATCCCTCGCGAGTCCGATGCGGTGGTCTACACCCACGCCGGGCCCGAGGTCGCAGTGGCGTCGACGAAAGCCTTCTCGGCGCAGATCACCGCTCTGCTGCTGCTCGGCCTGCACGTGGGGCGCGTGCGCGGCTCCGTCCAGGATGCGTCGGTCGACGTCGCCGAGCTCACCGCACTTCCCGAGAAGATCGCCAAGGTCCTCGAGAGCGAGCAGGAGCATGTCACCCAGCTCGCGAGCTGGATGGCCGACACTCGTTCGGTGCTGTTCCTCGGTCGCCACGTGGGCTTCCCGATCGCACTCGAAGGCGCGCTGAAGCTCAAGGAGATCTCGTACATCCACGCGGAGGGCTTCGCCGCCGGCGAGCTGAAGCACGGCCCGATCGCACTGATCGAGCCCGGACAGCCCGTCTTCGTGCTGGTGCCTTCGCCTCGACACTCGGCTGTGGTCCACTCCAAGGTCGTCTCGAACATCCAGGAGATCCGTGCTCGCGGAGCTCGGGTGATCGTGGTGGCGGAAGAGGGCGATGCGGCCGTGCTGCCGTTCGCCGACGAAGTCATCCGCATCCCGCTCGCCGGCGCGATGTTCGAGCCGCTGCTCGCTGTCGTCCCGCTGCAGATCTTCGCGATGGCGCTCGCCACGGCCAAGGGGCTCGACGTCGACCAGCCGCGCAACCTCGCCAAGTCCGTCACCGTCGAGTAAGCGTCGTCGGCCTCCGGAGGCGGCTCGTCGAGACACGTCACCCGTCCGGGGCACGGGCGGCGTGCAGAGGCTGGGCCGACCGATTCGGGATGCCGCGACTAGGCTGAACTGGTGATCATCGGGACCGGCATCGACCTCGTGGACATCCCGCGGTTCGAGCGGACGATGGAGCGCACGCCGCGGCTTCGGGAGCGGCTGTTCGCGCCGGGGGAGCGGGGTCTCAGACTGCCGTCGCTCGCCGCGCGCTATGCCGCGAAGGAAGCCCTGATCAAGACGCTCGGCGGCTCTGACGGCGTGCACTGGATCGAGATCGAGATCGCCTCCGAGGCATCCGGCCGCCCGCATTTCGTGCTCTCCGGTTCCACCGCCGACGTCGTCGCAGAGCGCGGGATCACCCGACTGCACCTGACCCTCACCCATGACGCGGGGCTCGCCGCAGCGTTCGTGGTCGCCGAAGGAGAGCCGCTGTGACCGTTCCGTTCCGCGAAGCCCGCATCGAGCTGGATGCCATCAGCGACAACGTCCGCCATTTCCGCAGACTCACCGGCGTGCAGGTCATCGCCGTCGTGAAGGCGAACGCCTACGGCCACGGGGCTGCCGCGACTGCCGTCGCCGCCCTCGCCGGGGGTGCCACTCGTCTGGGGGTCGCCGAGATCCCTGAGGCGCTCGAACTTCGTCGTCAGGGCATCACCGCTCCGATCGTCGCCTGGCTGCACGCGCCGGGCGAGCGTTTCGACCAGGCTGCGGCGCACGACATCGAGGTGGGAATCTCGTCGTTCGACCAGCTCGAAGCGGCGGGAGCGGTCGCCTCGGTCGACCGCCCGGTCGGCGTGCACCTCAAGTTCGAGACCGGGCTGTCGCGCAACGGCATCGCCCCGGCGGACTGGCGTCGTGTGCTCGCCGAAGCCGCGCGCCTCGAACGCATCGGGCGGCTGCGCATCGTCGGGCTCTTCAGCCACCTCTCGAACACGTCGCCTCAGGACGACCGTGAGGCACTCGCGAAGTTCGAGGAGGCGGTCACGGCGGCGGCGTCGTTCGGCATCCATCCCGAGATCCGGCACATCGCGGCGACAGCGGCCGCGATCGACCTGCCGGAGATGCGTCTGGATGCCGTGCGCATCGGCATCGGTATCTACGGCCTCTCGCCGTTCGATGACCGCTCTTCTGCGGAGCTGGGGCTTCGCCCGGCCATGACGCTGCGGGGGGCGATCGCCGCCGTCCGCCGCGTGCCGGCCGGCGCCGGGGTGTCGTACGGATACGACCACCGCACCTCCCGCGACACGACGCTGGTGCTCGTCCCGCTGGGATACGCCGACGGCGTGCCGCGCCACGCATCCGGGCGCCTGCCCGTATCGATCGCCGGGCGCCGATACACGAACGTCGGCCGCATCGCCATGGACCAGTTCGTCGTGGACGTCGGGGACGCGCCGGTGTCGATCGGCGACGAGGTCGTGCTGTTCGGCGACCCGACGCTCGGCGTGCCCTCGGCATCGGAGTGGGCGAACGCCGCATCGACCATCGACTACGAGATCGTGACGCGCATCGGCGCCCGTGTTCCCCGGCGGTCGGCATGAGCGTCGACCCGTCCTTCCTGGGGCGCCGCGAGATCGAGACCTCGGACGCGATGGAGCAGCTCGGCTTCCGCATCGGCGAGCAGCTCGAAGCGGGCGACCTGCTGATCCTCACCGGCCCGCTCGGCGCAGGCAAGACGACGTTCACCCGCGGACTCGCGGACGGTCTGGGCGTACGCGGCCCCGTGCAGAGCCCCACCTTCGTGATCGCCCGCACGCACCCCTCGCTCGTCGGACGCGCGCCGCTCGTGCACGTCGACGCCTACCGGCTCGGCTCAGGGGCAGAGCTCGACGATCTCGACCTCGACCTCGCACGATCGGTCGTGGTGATCGAGTGGGGACGCGGGATGGCCGAGGACCTTGCCGAGACCTGGTGGGACATCGAGCTGGAGCGTCCCGTCGGCGGTGACGACGAGCTCGACCCCTCGGAGCTCGACGCCGACGCACCGCGGCACGTGTCGATCACGCGTGGCGGACGCTCAGCGATCACCGGCTGAACGACGACTACCCTGGAGAGGTGATCCTCGCCGTCGACACCTCCCTGGGCACCGCCGTCGCCCTCATCGACGACGACGGCACGCGTCTGTCAGATGCCTCGGCCGCCGATCCGCTCCGTCACGCGGAGGTCATCGGCGAGCTTCTCGTGCGGGCCCTCGACGCGCCCGGATCAGGCCCGATCGATCATGTGGTGGCCGGTATGGGCCCGGGGCCGTTCACCGGACTCCGCATCGGCATCGCGACGGCACGCACGTTCGCGCTGGGGCGTGGCATCCCCGTCGTCCCCGTGCCGAGCCACTTCGCCGCAGCGCTCACGGCCGTCGAGCATCACGCCGTGACCGGGCCGTTCGCCATCGTGACGGACGCCCGCCGCCGAGAGGTCGCCATCACCGTCTTCGACGGAACGGATGCCGACGGCATCCCGCACGTCATCACCGACACCGTGCTGGTCGCACGCGTCGACGCCGACGAGCACCTCCAGGGGATCCGCCGTATCGATGTGGAGACGCTGTCGGGCGTCGATCTGGCTCGCGTGGGCGCGAGGGCGTTGGCTGCCGGGCGCACACTCGCGGGCACCGAGCCGATCTATCTGCGTCAGCCCGACGTCACCGTGCCGGGAGCGCCCAAGAAGGTGGGGTCATGACGCTGCGCGACGCGACGCCAAACGATCTCGACGCCATCATGGCGATAGAGCACCGCTCGTTCCCCACCGACGCGTGGAGCTCGGAGGCGATGGCCCTGGAGCTCGCGAGCCCGCACGGACGCTATCTGGTCGACGAGCAGGACGGCGCGATCATCGGCTACGGCGGAGTCCGTGCACTGCAGGGGTCGAGTGACGCCGACATCCAGACCATCGCGTTCGACGTCGAGCACCGCGGTCGCGGCCGCGGCCGGGCGCTTCTGCGGTCCCTTCTCGATGCCGCGGTGGAACGCGGAGCCAGAGAGGTCTTCCTCGAGGTGCGGGCAGACAACCCCGGTGCCGAGGGGCTGTACCGCTCGGAGGGGTTCGAGGAGATCGGACGTCGCCCCCGCTACTACCAGCCCGACGACGTCGACGCGATCGTGATGCGCCTCGCCCTGCAGCATCCGCGCTCCGAGCATCGAGATGAGACGGCGTCGGATGCCGCGAAGGAGGCGACCTCATGACCGAGCCGCTGGTGCTGGGCATCGAGACGAGCTGCGACGAGACCGGCATCGGGATCGTCCGCGGACGCACGCTGCTCTCGAACACGATCGCGTCGAGCATGGACGAGCACGCCCGCTACGGCGGAGTGGTTCCCGAGGTCGCCGCCCGCGCCCATCTCGAGGCGCTGCAACCCTCGATCGACGCCGCCCTGGCCGAGGCCGGCGTGCGGCTCGGCGACCTCGACGCGGTGGCCGTCACGAGCGGACCCGGCCTCGCGGGAGCGCTCATGGTCGGCGTCGGCGCCGCCAAGGGGCTGGCGGTGTCGCTCGACAAGCCTCTGTACGCGGTCAATCACCTGGTCGGACACATCGCCGCCGACATCCTGACTCCCGACTCCGAGCCGCTGGAGTACCCGACGATCGCGCTGCTGGTATCGGGCGGGCACACCTCGCTGCTGCACGTGCGCGATCTCACGACCGACGTCGAGATGCTGGGCGAGACCATGGACGATGCCGCGGGGGAGGCGTTCGACAAGGTCGCCCGACTGCTGTCGCTGCCGTACCCCGGCGGACCCGAGATCGATCGAGCGGCACTCGACGGAGATCCGAACGCGATCCGCTTCCCTCGAGGGCTTTCGCGCGCCTCCGACCTCGCGAAGCACCGTTACGACTTCTCCTTCTCCGGGCTCAAGACCGCTGTCGCGCGCTGGGTCGAGCGCTGCGAGGCAGACGGCGTTCCCGTGCCCGTCGCCGACGTCGCCGCGAGCTTCCGTGAGGCGGTCGTCGATGTGCTCGTGACGAAGGCGCTCGCCGCGTGCGCAGACCTCGGCGTGCCCCGCCTGCTGCTCGGTGGAGGAGTGATCGCCAACCGACGACTCCGCGAGGTCGCCCTCGCGAGGGCGGAGAAGGCCGGCGTGACGGTGCGCATCCCGCCGTTGACGCTGTGCACCGACAACGGCGCGATGATCGCGGCGCTCGCCGCGGAGCTCATCGCGTCCGGCCGTCGCCCGTCGACGCTGGCGTTCGGAGCCGACTCGACGCTTCCCGTCACCGAGATCCAGGTCGACGAGCGCGTCGCGGTGATGTGATGAGCGACGTGCCTCGCACTCCGGATAGGGCGGGTGCAGAACCGGGGCCCGCCTCGAGTGCCGCGGTGCCGCCGACCAGGATCGAGCGCCCGAGCGGCGAGGTCGAGCATCCGGCGGGGTCGGCACGCATACCCGGGTCGCGCCGCGAGGGATACACGAAGCTCCCCACCGGCCCGGTCGGAGTCGAGCCGGTGGTCGTCACGGGGCCAGTCGCCGAGGACATCGGTCGGGAGAGCGACTGGGAGCCGGCGACGGGCACGTCCGCCGTGGACGACACCCGCCTCGCTCCCTGGGCGCTGATGGCGGCGGTCGTCGCCTTGGCCGCGTCGTTCTTCGTCGGTTGGGGCATCCCGATCGCCATCGTCGCCGTGATCGCGTCGATCATGTCGCTGCGCCGACCGGTCGAGAGCCGCGCCATCGCTCGTTGGGCGCTCGTTCTCGGTCTGTGTGCGACCGTCTACAGCCTCGGCTGGCTCGTCTGGGCCGGGATGCAGTTCGAGAGACTCGGATAGCCGATGCTCGACGCGGACCGATCCGTCGAGCTGCGCGCGCTCCAGGCGCGGGCGTACGGCCGTGCGGGGGCGTTGAGCGCGGCGGATGCAGCGCGGCTGCGCGAGCTGGAATCCGCGAAGACGCGTCTGGCGGGGCCGCCGGCGACGAGAAGTCCGGAGACGCGTGCGCCGGACCCTGCGCAGGCTCCGCGGGGCGTTGCCGAGGAGGAGGGGAGCGCGTCACCTGCCGACCCGGTCGTGGACGTCGAGCGCCAGGGCGAGTCCCCGCTCATCGCGCTGCGACACCATCGGCGTCTCGCGGTCGCGGTCGCCACGGCCTTCGCGGTCATCGGCCTCGCGCTGGGCTGGCTTCTCTTCACCGACCGGGGTCCCGCGCCGATGCAGCTCAGCGCCCAGCAGGAGGAGTGGCAGAGCGCGATCGTCGCATCGGGGGGCTTCGACCCGGGGTCGGTGCGGGCCATGGCGGAGGAAGAAGGCGTCGTGATCTGGTTCGCGACGAAGAACGAGAGCGCTGACGTGTGCCTGGTGCTCGGACACGAGGACGCGACGGCTCCCGCGTGCACGACGCGGGAGCAGGCCGTGGTCCAGGGCGTGAATGCCACTCTCACGAAACCCGTGAGCCAGAGTCAGACTTATGACGTCGAGGCGCAGATGTTCCTCACGCCGGCCGGCGAGCCGGCGGTCGTCACCCGCAGCTACATCACCTCGCCGCAGTCCACGGCGATGTTCGCCAGCCCCGACGAGGCGGAGGCGGCGACCGCCCTCGCCGAGCGGACGGGACTGGACCGGCGGACGATCCTGGTCGCCGGCTACGACGATGACGTGCCGATCTGGACGGGGATCGACATGTCCACGCAGAGGTACTGTCTCGTCTACGACGGGTCGATGCCCGACCCTCCGATGGCCTGCGATGACAGCATCATGCTCGCCGACGCGGACAGGACGCTCGTGCTCGACGTCGTGGGTGAGGGGAAGACGACCCGCTACGAGTACCGGTTCGGCTACGGTCAGCAGTACCTGACCGTGACGAAGGGCTGGGAGGGCGACGATGCTGCAGGAGAGTGACTCTGCCGAACTGCGCGCACTGCAGGTCAAAGCGTACGGCCGCGACGGCGGCCTGACCGAGGCCGAGGCGGCGAGGCTGAGAGAGCTCGAATCGCTGCGCGGCGAGCCTGGCAGGCCTGACCGGGTCGACCCTGGCCCGCGCGACCGGGTCGACGCGCCGGTCGGGCAGGGACCGGCCCACGAGCCGCCGACGTCGGAGAAGCCGTTCCGTGACGGTCAGGCACCCGTCGCCGACGCTTCCCCCAGCGCTCCCGACGAACACGCGGACGACGGACGCCGGTCTGCCGAGACCGGAGGCCTCCGCGCCGCATTCCGTCAGCACTGGAAGGCGGTCGCCGCGGCATCCGCACTTCTGCTCGTGATCGGTCTCGGCACCGGCTGGGCGCTCTTCGGGCGTTCCGGCGATGCCGTCGCGTTGACTTCCGCGCAGCAGGAGCGGCGTGCGGAATTGCAGGCCGAGGGCGGGTTCGACCCGGGCAGTCTGCGCGCGATCGGACAGGACGAGGACGCCCTCGTCTGGTACGCGACGAAGGACGACGGCGAGACGGTGTGCCTGACGCTCGACGCCGCCGACAAGTCGGCGGATCAGTGCCAGCCCGCGTCCGATCTCGACAACGGGAACGGCATCGGCCTGAACGCGAGCGTCGCGGTGCCGGGGGAGGGGGACGAGGGCCTCGAGGAGATCTGGGCGTCCGCCGCGCGAGCGATGAACGGGGAGGTCGTCGGCATCATCCAGCGATGGCGTTCGGACGAGAACTCCTGGCTGTCGCAGTTCCAGGGTGACGAGCGGGAACGCGCCGAGCAGCTGGTCGAGGAGGGTTTCGAAGAGTTCTCCTTCTCCGTCGTCGGGTACTTCCGCGATGCCCCGGTCTGGCGCGCACAGCGCGTCGAGAGCGACGACATCCAGGACTGCCTCATCGTCGATGCCGTCCAGGCCGTCGAATGCCGCCCGGCGAGCGAGGGACAATCGTCGGCGGACGTCATCGAGGTCGCCGGAACCGTCGTGGACGAGGCCGGAGGGATGATCTCCGACTGGAGCGTGCGTCTCGCGTACACGTTGAACGGCATGCCCTACCTCGTGGTGTCCGGAGACAGCACGACGGCGACGGCAGAGCCGACGGTGAGGCCCGGTGAGACGCTCGAGCTCGGCGGCGAATTCCAGGATCCGATCCAGGTCGACATCCCGTCAGACGACACCGAGGGCTAGGCGCCGGGGAGACGTCAGCCGGCTGCCGGAACCCGATCGGCGAGGATCGCTCGTCGCTGATCACCCACGCGAGTGAGGATCAGCGTCGCGGTCTGCTCGCCCCGCAGCGCCAGCTTCTTGCGGAAGGCCGCGGGGTCGATGTCCATGCCGCGCTTCTTGATCTCGAGAGATCCGATCTCGTTCGCCTTGAGGACTGCGCTGATCGCCTTCGGGTTCGCCGGCATCGTCTCGCGCACCCGGAACGACTGCACGAACGGACTGGTGACCGCGGCGTCAGAGGTGAGGTACGCGATGCGCTCGTCGAGCATTCCCGCGTCGAGGCTGCGCGCGACATCGCCGATCAGACGCGCCCGGATCACCGCCCCGTCCGGCTCGTGCAGGAACGCGCCGAGTTCCCGCACGGGCTCGTCGACGGCGTCGGCGCCTGCGGTGAGTTCATGTGAGCGCTCGCCGCGGATCACGAGGGCGGAACGGCGGATGCCGTCGCGGGCGAGAGCGCGCGTCCAGAGCACGAGCTCGACCACGCTGCCGTCTGCGCTCACCCACTGCGCCTCGGCGTCGACGGGAAGTGAATCGCGGTCGTGACCGGGACCGAGCTTGATGCCCGTCGATGTGCGCGAGGCCACAGCGAAGGCCCAGTCCAGCGGCGGAGAGTAGTCATCGGACGAGACCCGGCGCGTCTCGCTGTGCCCGGCGGTGCGGCGGGCCGGATCCATCCAGATCGCCTGGTTCTCGTCGCCCTCGACGGGCACGTGCGCCTCGGCCGTGCCGTGGATCACCCTCGCGCTGTCTCCGAGAGGCGCCAGGTTGTACGCCGCGATCGCCGAGGTCACCTCGTCGGCGTCGACGGCGACGACGTCGAGCCCTGCACCGGCGAAGGCAAGAGAATCCCCGCCGATGCCGCAGCCGAGATCCGCGACGCGAGTGATGCCGGCGCGGCGCATCCGCTGGGCATGCCGGGCGGCCACGCCCAGCCGTGTCGCCTGCTCGAGTCCGGCCCGGGTGAACAGCATCCGGGCCGCGAAGTCGCCGAACTTGCCTTTCGCCTTGGTGCGAAGTCGTGCCTGTCCGACCACGGCCGAGACGAGCTCGGGCGAGTGGCCGGCCGCACGTAGCCGGGATACGATCCGAGCGACGTCGGCGACCTCGTCGACGGGGCCGAGTTCGTCCAGCGCCTTCAGGCCCTCGGGGGTGAGCAGTGCGCGCAGCTCGGAGATCTCCACTGCCCCAGCTTAGGCGGCGGGCTGTTCGCCGCATTGGCACTCGCATTGCGTGAGTGCCAGCGGAACGCCTAGACTGGATTAGCACTCTCGGGTTGAGAGTGCGAAAAGTCTTCCTGTCAGCGTCAAGAAAGAAGAGGTAGACCGTGTCGGTTTCCATCAAGCCGCTCGAGGACCGCATCGTCATCAAGCAGGTCGAGGCCGAGCAGACCACCGCGAGTGGCCTGGTCATCCCCGACACCGCCAAGGAGAAGCCCCAGGAGGGCGAGGTCGTGGCCGTGGGCCCCGGCCGCATCGATGACAACGGCAACCGCGTTCCGCTCGACGTCGCCGTGGGCGACCGTGTGCTCTACAGCAAGTACGGCGGCACCGAGGTGAAGTTCGGCGCAGACGAGTACCTCGTCCTGTCGGCTCGCGACGTGCTCGCAGTCGTCGTCCGCTGAGACAACGTCTTCGGAAGGCCCGGATGCATCACGCATCCGGGCCTTCCTGCGTGTTCGGCCACCGGTCCATCGATTCCTGCCAATGTCCGGACGGCGGGTCTCGTGGGGCGGAGGCGGCGCGGCGACGGGCATAGGGTTGTGCGGTGACCCCGACGAACGCCGCCTCCCGAGCCACTCAGACGGCGGGAGTCGCGTACGCGGGGGGAGCGTATCTGCTCTGGGGCGTGCTGCCCCTCTACTTCCTGCTGCTCGTGCCCACCGGTCCGTGGGAGGTCGTCGCGTGGCGCGTGCTGCTGTCGTTCGTCTTCTGCCTGCTCCTCCTCACCGTGATGCGCGGCTGGGCCGCCTTCGGCGTCATCGTCCGACAGCCGAGGCTGCTGGGATGGACGGCTCTGGCGGGTGTCCTGATCTACGTCAACTGGCAGGTGTTCCTCATCGGGACCCTCTCCGGGAACATCGTGGAGACCAGCCTCGGCTACTTCATCAACCCGATCACCACCGTGCTGCTCGGGGTGTTCGTGCTCAAGGAGCGCATCCGCAGGCTCCAGTGGGCGGCGATCGGCATCGCGGCGGTCGCCGTGATCGTGATCGTCCTCTTCTACGGCGAGTTCCCGTGGATCGCCCTCTCGCTGACCGCCTCGTTCGGCGTCTACGGACTCATCAAGAAGAAGATCGGCCCCGCGGTCGATGCGGTCAGCGGACTCACGCTCGAGTCGTTCTGGCTGATCCCGATCGCCGTCGTGCAGCTGATCCTCGTCGCCGCCACACCCGCCGGGATCACGATGGGCTCCCACGGTGCGTGGCATGCGGTGCTTCTCGCGTTCGCCGGTGTGGCCACGGCGGTGCCCCTGCTGCTCTTCGCCGCGGGCACCCGACGCATCAACCTCACCGTCATCGGGATGATCCAGTTCATCACCCCCGTCATGCAGTTCATCATCGGCGCGGTCGTGCTCGGCGAGCCGATGCCGCCCGAGCGGTGGGCGGGCTTCATCATCGTCTGGGTCGCGATCCTCGTGTTCCTGATCGACCTGCTGCTCGCCGCGCGTCGCGGACGCCGGATCGATCAGCCGACACTCGTCTGAACTCCCGGTTCACCCGTCCGGAAACTCGGTGTCGGATCGTTAACGCACCGAAACATCGGCGACCCCTACGCGAAGCCTTTCAGTCCTAGTGTTAGAGCACCCGACCGTGGTCACAATCCACGGCCAGTCACGCAAGGGAGCATCATGACCTCATTCACGCGCTCGCGCAGCGCCAAGATTCTCGCCGGAGTCGCGCTGCTGAGCGTCTCGGCGATCGTCGTCGCAGGCTGCAGCGGCACGCCCTCTGAGGAGCCGTCCGACGGTGGCGGCGGCGGCGGATCGTCGGCCGACCTCACGCTCGAGCTCGGCTCGCTGCTGCCGCAGACCGGTTCGCTGTCGTTCCTCGGCCCGCCCATGGAATCCGGCGTCGGCCTCGCGGTCAAGGAGGTCAACGATGCTGCTGCCGGCGTCACGATCAACCTGACGGCTGAAGACGAAGGCGACACCGACACCAAGGCCTACGAGACGTCGATCAGCAAGCTCCAGGGCGCGGGCGTCACCGCCATCGTCGGTGCCGCGGCGTCGGGCGTCTCCCGCCTGATCCTCGACGGAAACGTCAGCGCCGGCATCCTGCAGATCTCGGCCTCGAACACCGGCCCGGACTTCACCGACTGGGACGACAACGGTCTCTACTTCCGCACCGCGCCCAGCGACCTTCTGCAGGGTGAGGTCCTCGGCAACCTGATCGCCGAAGACGGACACAAGACCCTCGGCGTGATCTACCAGAACGACGCCTACGGAACCGGACTGTTCGACAACATCAAGTCGACGTTCGAGAACGCGGGTGGCGAGGTCGTCGCTGACGCGTCGTACAACGTCGGTGACGGTCAGTTCGACGCACAGGTCGAGACGATCAAGGCTCAGAACCCCGACGCCGTCGCGATCGTGTCGTTCGACCAGTTCAAGACCATCGCCCCGCTGCTGGTCAACGCCGGCATCTCGCCCGACAAGTTCTACCTCGTCGACGGAAACCTGTCGGACTACGGCTCCTCGCCCGACACGAACTTCCCGTTCTCGCTCGAGGGCGCACAGGGCACGAAGCCGGGACCGGCGCTCGAGGACGACTTCACCGACCGTCTGCAGACGTTCTGGACCGGCGAGGGCAACCCCGAGGTCAACGACTTCACCTACGCAGCCGAGGCCTATGACGCGGTCGTGCTCGTCGCACTCGCGTCTCTCGCCGCCGGTTCGACCGAGGGCGCGGACATCGCTGCGAAGATGGCCGAGGTCTCGGGCGGCAGCGGAGACGGTGAGAAGTGCACCAGCTTCGAGGACTGCGCGGCGATCATCAACGACGGTGGAACCGCCGACTACGACGGCTACTCCGGCGAGATCACGTTCGATGAGAACGGCGACCCGCAGGGTGCATCGATCGGCACGTACGAGTACAGCGCCGACAACCTGATCTCCCGCACCAACTGATCACGAGCGAAGGCCCCGGATCCTCGATCCGGGGCCTTCGTCGTGTGCGTGCCCGCTGCGCGAGGGGACAGAAGAGGGGCGGATGCGAGTCGCATCCGCCCCTCTGTCGTGGGAGCCCTCAGGCGGCGTCGGTGCCGAGAGTTCCGAGGTAGAGACCGATGACCTTCGGATCGTTCAGCAGGTCGCGTCCGGTGCCCTCGTACGCGTCCTTGCCCTGGTCGAGCACGTAGCCGCGGTCGCAGATCTGCAGGCAGCGCCGCGCGTTCTGCTCGACCATGATCGTCGTCACGCCCGCCTTGTTGATGTCGGAGACGCGGATGAACGCATCGTCCTGACGCACGGGGGAGAGGCCGGCGGAGGGCTCGTCGAGCAGCAGCACCGACGGGTCCATCATGAGTGCCCTCGACATCGCCACCATCTGCCGCTCGCCGCCCGAGAGCGACCCGGCGCGCTGCTTGAGGCGCTTGCCGAGTTCGGCGAAGATGCCGGTGACGAACTCGAGGCGCTCGGCGTAGATCTTGGGGTTCTGATACAGCCCCATCTGCAGGTTCTCCTCGATCGAGAGCGAAGGGAACACGTTGTTCGTCTGCGGCACGAAGGCGACGCCCCGCTTGACGAGCTTGTCGGCCTTCAACCCGATGATGCTCTCTCCGTTCACGGTGATCTCGCCGCTGCGGACGTTCACCATCCCGAAGATCGCCTTCAGCAGGGTCGACTTGCCGGCGCCGTTGGGGCCGATGATGCCGATCAGCTCGCCCTGTCGGGCGACGAGGTTGGCGCCGTTGAGGATGTTCACACCGGGCAGGTAGCCGGCGTGCACGTCCTTCAGCTCGACGACGATGTCGTCCGTTCGCGGTGCCGCAGCGGAGGTCTCGGCGCTCATGCGTTGTCCTTCTGGTCGTGATCCGGCGTGCTCGTCGCTTCGAGCTCCGCCTCGGCTTCTGCTTCGATCTGCTCGCGGAGCTTGGCGGCGGTGGCGTTCTCGATCACGGGGATGCGACCGGTCACGGCACCGAGATCGAGGTCCTGGTGGGCGCCGAGATAGGCGTCGACCACGGCCGGGTCCTCCATGACCTCGTCGGGCGGGCCCTCGGCGACGACCTTGCCCTCGGCCATGACCACGACCCAGTCGGCGATGTGGCGGACCATGTGCATGTCGTGCTCGACGAACAGCACCGTCATGCCCAGGCCCTTGAGGTCGAGGATGTGATCGAGGAGCGACTGGGTCAGCGCCGGATTGACGCCGGCCATCGGCTCGTCGAGCATCACCAGGGTCGGATCGCTCATGAGCGCTCGCGCCATCTCGAGGAGCTTGCGCTGGCCGCCCGAGAGCGCCGCGGCGAAGTCCTTCTCCTTGGCGTCGAGCTTGAAGCGGGCCAGCAGCTCGCGGGCCTTGACCTCGATCTCCTGATCCTGCTTGCGCCACAGGAACGGGAACAGGCTCGACCAGAAGCCCTCGCCGCGCTGTCCAGGAGCACCGAGCTTCATGTTCTCGAGCACGGTGAGCAGCGACAGCGACTTGGTCAGCTGGAACGTGCGCACCTGTCCCATGCGCGCCACCTTGAAGGAGGGAACGCCCGAGAGGCTCGCGCCGTCGAACGACCAGGTCCCGCTGTTCGGCTTGTCGAAACCGCAGAGCAGGTTGAACAGGGTCGTCTTCCCTGCTCCGTTCGGGCCGATCAGAGCGGTGATGGCGCCGCGAGGGATCTCGACGTGGTCGACGTCGACGGCCGTCAGACCGCCGAAGCGCCGCTGCACGGCATCCGCGATCAGGATGGGATCGACCTTCGGCACGCCGGGGGCCGCAGGGCCCTTGGCGAGTCCGGTGGTCTTCGGTCGGCGGATGCTGCCGGTCGCGGGCGCCGTCTGGGCGCTCTCGTCGGGGGTCAGTTCATTTGACAAAGGTCATCTCCCTCTTGTCTCCGAGGATGCCCTGAGGTCGGAAGATCACGAGCAGCATCAGGGCGATGCCGACGAAGATGAACACCAGGGTCGAGGCCTGGCTGTCGGACATGGGCAGGATTCCGGACCGCGCCATCGCCGGGAGCAGGTTCGCCATGAACGCGAAGACGACCCAGAAGAGGATGGCCCCGAGTGTCGGGCCGAACACGGTGGCCGCGCCGCCCAGCAGCAGGATCGTCCACAGGAAGAACGTGAGCGAGGTCGTGTAGCTGCCCGGCACGACAGCCGAGGGGAGGACGAAGACGATTCCTCCGGCTGCGCCGATCACGCCACCGACGACGAGCGCCTGCATCTTGTACGCGAAGACGTTCTTGCCGAGCGAGCGCACGGCATCCTCATCCTCGCGGATTCCCTTGAGGACGCGTCCCCACGGGCTGCGCATGAGCGACCACACCAGCAGGATCGCGACGAGCAGCACGATGAGTCCGAACACCCGGTTCCACAGGTCGTTCGCGCTGTAGGTCCACGGTCCGAAGCCGTAGGTGCCCGGCGGGAACGGATTGGCGTCGCGGAACCCGCCGTTGAACTGCGCGAGACCGTCTGCCGAGTTGGTGTACTCGTCGAAGATCTGGGTGGTGAAGAGCAGTCGTACGATCTCACCCGCGGCGATCGTCGCGATGGCGAGATAGTCGGCACGGAGCCGCAGCGTCGGGATGCCGAGGAGGACTGCGAAGAACGCGCCCCCGAGGAGACCGATGAGCATGCCGACCCACCAGGGGAGCCCGAAGGTCAGCACGGAGATCGCGTATCCGTATCCGCCGACCGCCATGAAGGCGGCCATGCCGAAGTTGAGCAGGCCCGCATAGCCGAAGTGCACGGCCAGACCGGTCGCCGCCAGCGCGTAGGCGAGGGTGACGGGGCTGAACAGATAGACGGCTGTGTTCGAGAAGATGCTTCCGAAGTCCATGGCGATCAGCCCAACCTTTCCCTGCGTCCCAGCAGGCCCTGCGGTCTGACGAGGAGGATCACGATGAGCACGACCAAGGCGCTCGCATACTTCAGATCCGAGGGGATCCAGAGGGTGGAGACCTCGACCGCGATGCCGACGATGAGGGAGCCGACGAGCGCACCGAACGCCGTGCCGAGCCCGCCGAGGGTGATGGCGGCGAAGATGAGCAACAGCATCTGCATGCCCATGTCCCACTTCACGCCGGGGCGGAAGTAGGCCCAGAGGATGCCGGAGATGGCGGCGAGCGTGCCGGACAGGATCCAGACGTAGCGCACGACCTTGTCGACGTCGATGCCGGATGCTGCGGCGAGCTGCGGGTTGTCGGAGATGGCGCGGGTCGCCTTGCCGATGCGGGTGCGGGTGAGGAAGAACGCGACGCCCACGATCACGACGATGCTGACCACGATGCCGATCAGGTCGATGTAGGACAGCGAGATCGGACCGAAACGGAACGGCTCGGGGCTGGCCCCCGGGAGCTGGCGCGTGCCACCACCGATCATGTACTGGAACGCATAGCGCAGGGCGAGAGACAGACCGATGCTGACGATCATCAGCTGCACGACACCGAGGCCTCGTCGTCGCAGCGGACGCCAGATGCCGGCATCCAGGGCCCAGCCGAAGAGACCGCCTCCGATCACGGCGGCGATGATGCCGAGCCACAGCGGCAGATGCCAGAAGCTCGTCGTCACGAGGGCGACCAGGCCGCCCCACGTGACCATCTCGGCGTGAGCGAAGTTCGACAGCCGCGTCGTGCCGTAGATGAGCGCCGCGCCCATGGAGGCGAGCGCCAGCAGCAGACCGAAGTTCAGGCCGCCCACGAGACGTGAGAGGAGCTGGTCGATGAAGGACGTCGTCATCCTCTCGCCCTCACCGAGGAAGAGGTTGAGGATCTTCGTGCCGGTCAGGCCGAACTCGACCTCGAACGACGCCGTCGTGCCGGCGATGGGCTGAGTGCCCTCGGGCAGCTGCGCCGCATCGACGATCACGCCGTCGGGGAGGGTCTCCTCGTCGACGGTGAGCGTGTACGTGTCCTTCTCGGGCACGTACAGGCGCCACTTGCCCTCGGCGTCGGTCTCGGTCTCGCCTTCGAAGCCGCCGCCCTCGATCGTCATCACGACGCCTTCGACGGGGTCGTCATCGAAGGTGATGACACCGGCGAAGTAGAAGTCTGTGATCTCCTGGCCGTCGTCCGTTTCTTCGGCGGAAGCCGCAGCCGGAGGCTGCAACCACAGGAAAGCGATGGCGAGGAGCGACGCGAGCAGGATGATGACCCACCGCATTCCGCTTCGATTCGCCGAGATCGTCGGACGCACAGAACCTCCAGCCCAGTACACAGGCCATGACGGAGTTGTTCATCGGCCCTGATGTACGACGGTATGAGCGTAATGTGTCGGCTCTGTTTCGACCAAGGCACGATCTGCTCACGGTGAGAACGATCCCATCACGAAGTTGCGAAATACCGATAGGTCACCCGGGGCGTCCTGCGCGCGATGTCAGCGGGCGCAGGGAATTTCCTCAGCCGCTCCGCACTTAGAATTGGTACACCCTCGCCCCAGATCGCGCCCGCAGGAGGACTATCCATGGACCAGCACGACCCCTTCGGCTTCGTCGGACTCACGTACGACGATGTGCTGCTCCTTCCCGGGCACACCGACGTCATCCCCAGCGAGGCAGACACCTCGTCGCGGATCACTCGCCGTATCTCGGTCGCGACTCCGCTGCTCTCCAGCGCCATGGACACGGTCACCGAATCCCGCATGGCCATCGCGATGGCGCGAGAGGGCGGCATCGGCATCCTGCACCGCAACCTCTCCATCGCCGATCAGGCGGCCCACGTCGACCGCGTCAAGCGCAGCGAGTCGGGCATGATCACCGACCCGATCACGACGTCGCCCGACGCGACCGTCGAAGAGGTCGACGCGCTCTGCGCCAAGTACCGCATCTCGGGTCTGCCGGTCGTCGACCCCGACGGCCGCCTCGTCGGCATCATCACCAACCGCGACATGCGCTTCGTCTCGGGCTTCGAGCGTCAGACCACCTTCGTGAAGGACGTCATGACGTCGGAGGGTCTCGTCACCGCACCGGTGGGCGTCGCCGCCGGCGAGGTCATCGCCCTGTTCGCGCATCACCGTGTCGAGAAGCTGCCGCTCATCGATGAGGACGGCAAGCTGGCCGGTCTCATCACCATCAAGGACTTCGACAAGAGCGAGAAGTACCCGCTCGCCACGAAGGACGACCAGGGTCGTCTGCGTGTCGGCGCGGCCATCGGCTTCTTCGGCGATGCCTGGGAGCGCGCAGAGGCGCTGCGCGACGCCGGAGTCGACGTCCTCGTCGTCGACACGGCCAACGGCCAGTCACAGGGCGTGATCGACCTCGTCACGCGGCTCAAGGCGGACGAGAGCTTCGCGCACATCGACGTCATCGGCGGCAACGTCGCCACCCGCGAGGGCGCTCAGGCGCTCATCGACGCAGGTGTCGACGCGGTCAAGGTGGGCGTGGGGCCAGGCTCCATCTGCACGACGCGCGTCGTCGCCGGCGTCGGCGTGCCCCAGGTCACGGCCGTCTACGAGGCGTCGCTCGCCGCACGTCCGGCCGGCGTCCCTGTGATCGCCGACGGTGGTCTGCAGTACTCCGGCGACATCGCCAAGGCGCTCGTCGCGGGTGCTGACGCCGTGATGCTCGGCTCGCTGCTCGCCGGCACCGACGAGTCGCCGGGCGAGATCGTCTTCCAGTCGGGCAAGCAGTTCAAGCAGTACCGCGGCATGGGCTCCCTCGGGGCCATGCAGACCCGCGGCAAGCAGACCTCGTACTCGAAGGACCGCTACTTCCAGGCCGACGTGCCCAGCGACGACAAGCTGATCCCCGAGGGCATCGAGGGACAGGTGCCGTACCGCGGCCCCGTGTCGGCCGTCGCGTATCAGCTGGTCGGCGGACTGCGGCAGTCGATGTTCTACGTCGGAGCCCGCACCATCGAAGAGCTCAAGCAGCGCGGCAAGTTCGTGCGCATCACCGCGGCGGGTCTCAAGGAGTCGCACCCGCACGACGTGCAGATCGTGGTCGAGGCGCCGAACTACAAGCGCTGAGACGAATCGAGAAGGGGCCGGATGCGATCGCATCCGGCCCCTTTCTCGTCCGGCCGCGAACTCAGCTGCAGGTGTAGGTGACTCCGCCGACCTGCCACACGCCCGGACCGAGGTCGGCGCACATCGCGAACAGGTTCGCGAAGACGCTCACGAGCACGATGATGCCGATGATCCAGATGACGGTGATGACGGCGCCGACCGCGATTCCCGCGATGGCGAGGCCGCGCGGTGCCCCGGCCTTGCCGAGCCTGACGGCGGCGACGATGCTCAGGATCAGTCCGAGCGGAGCGATGACGAAGGCCAGGACGAGTCCCGCGACCGCCAGCCCCTGCCCGGCGGGGGAGGTGTACGGCGTGGGCTGTCCCGGGCCGGCCATCGGGTAGGCGGCAGGATCCACGGCGGCATCCGCCGGTCGCGCTCCGTCCCACGCGGGAGGGCTGTACTGCGGGTCTTCGGGCCGCGTCGAGTCGGTCATGGTCGCTCCGTTTCGAGAGGGGCGGCCGTCCGCAGACCGCTTTCATCCTCGAGAGTACTGAGGGAGCAGCCGTGGCCGCCATCGCGGCGGTCTGTTGATATGCCAGTATTTAGAGACACCCGCTCGACTTCCCCTCGAGCTCCCGGCGCGAAGGGCGCAGGGAGTGCCACGCCGGCCGCTGACCGGCAGGGGGACTTCCCCACTGAGAGCTGCAGATATGCCCCAGGATGCTCCCCGCGTCCTCGTCGTCGACGACGACCCAGACGTCGCCCTGCTCGTCAAGACCGTGCTCGAGAGGCGGGCCGGCTGCGAGGTCGTGGTCGCTCACGATGGCGAGTCCGCCGTCGCGCGGCTCGAGACCTTCACGCCGGACGTGGTCGTCACGGACATCGAGATGCCCGGACTCGACGGGCTGGAGCTGCTCGCGCAGCTGCGTCGGAACGACCCGCTCCTGCCGGTGGTCGTCATGACCGCGCACGTCTCGGTCGAGTACGCCGTCTCGGCTCTGCGCGCGCAGGCCGACGAGTTCCTCACCAAGCCGCTCGACAACGTGAAGCTCGTCGAGGCGGTCACCCGGCTCGTGACGGAGGGCCGCACGCGCCGCGAGGCCAACCGCACCAAAGAGGTGGTGCTCGCCATCGGCGCGCACCCCGACGATGTCGAGATCGGCGTCGGAGGACTCCTCGCCGCGCACTCCCAGGCGGGCGACTCGATCACGATCCTCACCCTCTCGCGCGGTGCGCGTGGGGGAGACGCTGACAGCAGGCAGCACGAATCGCTCGCCTCGGCGGAGATGCTCGGTGCACGACTGTTCGTCAAAGACCTCATCGACACCGAGATCTCCGGCGGCGGAGCCACGGTCCGGTTGATCGAGGAGGTCGTGCAGGAGGTCCAGCCGACGATCGTCTACACGCACTCGTCGAACGATCGGCACCAGGATCACCGAGCGGTGAGCGAGGCGACGATCGCCGCGACCCGGCGGGTCGGAACGGTCGCCTGCTACCAGAGCCCCTCGGCGACGATCGACTTCCGCCCGACGCGGTTCGTCCGCATCGACCAGTACATCGGTCAGAAGCTGCGGCTGCTCGAATGCTTCGGCTCGCAGACGGCGACCCGGGACTACCTCGAACCCGAGTTCGTGACGGCCACCGCTCGCTACTGGTCGCGCTTCGGCGGAGGATCGGCGGTCGAGCCGCTCGAGGTCGTCCGTGAGACCGCCGAGTTCATCGGCGCCCACGAACTCACACGACGGGAGAGCTGATGAGCGCGCGCGTACTCGTGACGGGCGCCGGTGGCCCGGCGGGCGTCGCCGTCATCCGCTCGCTGCTTCGTCGTGAAGACCTCGAGGTCTTCGCCGCGGACATGGACGGCTGGGCGAGCGGCATCTACCTCGTGCCGCCGACGCACCGCCGTCTCGTGCCGCCGGGGCGCGATGACGACTTCGTCTCGGCGATAGCCCGCATGGTCGAGGATGACCGGCTCGATCTCGTGATCTCCACCGTCGATGTCGAGCTGATCGCGCTCGCCGGCAGGCGCGAGGAGCTGGCTCCGGCTGTGCTCGCCGCGCCCTCGCAGGACACGCTCTCCGTCGCCCTCGACAAGCTGCTGCTCGCCGAGCGGTGCGAGTCGACCGGTCTCACGCCGCGTACTGTCCTCGCGGGCCCCGATGCGCTGGCGGTCGATTGGGAGTTCCCCGTCTTCGCCAAGCCTCGTCAGGGAGCCGGCAGCCGCGGCGTACGGCTCGTCCCCGACCGGGCGGCGCTCGAAGCGCTGCCGCAGGACGAAGGACTCATCGTGCAGGACTTCCTCCCGGGCGAGGAGTACTCGGTCGATGTGATCGCAGATGCCTCCGGCTCGGTCGTCGCGGCGGTGCCGCGGACCCGAGCCAGGGTCGACTCCGGTGTGGCCATCGCGGGGCGCACGGTGCACGACGACGAACTCGAGAACGCGGCGGCATCCATCGCCCGGGCGATCGGACTCGTCGGCGTCGCCAACGTCCAGCTCCGGCGCGACCGCGACGGCCGAGCGGTGCTCCTCGAGGTGAATCCCCGATTCCCTGGCGCGCTTCCGCTCACGATCGCCGCGGGAGTAGACATCCCCTCGCTCGTCGCCGACCTGTTCCTGGGCCGCGGGATCCCGTCGACGGTCGCCTTCCGCGAGATCGCGTCGGTGCGCTTCCTCGAGGACGTGATCGTCGAGGTCGACGAGATCCTCGTCTCCGCGCACGCGGGACATCAGGAGGAACTGTGAGTCACGCGCTGCTGCGAGGCGACCACCACGTGCATTCGACGTTCTCGGATGACGCGGTCTCCACTCTCGCCGAGAACGTCGCCGCGGCATCCGCTGCCGGTCTCACGACCGTGCGCCTGGTCGACCACGTGCGGCAGTCGACGCCCTGGGTGCCCGAGTACCTCGCGGCGGTGAGGGCGCTGCGCGTGCCCGAGGATCTGACGGTACTGACGGGAGTCGAGGCGAAGATCCTCGATGCCTCGGGAGAACTGGACATCCCCGAGCTGCCGAGCGGGATCGATCGCATCCTGATCGCCGACCACCAGTTCCCCGGAATCGACGGACCCCTCGGTCCGAGCGCCGTCCGCGAACGGCTCGACGGCGGCTGGGCCGCCGAGGACGCGCTCGATCAGCTCGTGTCGGCACTGATCGCCGCGATGCGACGTCACCCCGGCAATCAGCTCGCCCACTGCTTCTCGATCCTGCCCAAGATCGGTCTCTCCGAAGCGGAACTCGGTGCCGATCGCATCACCGCGTGGGCGACGACGGCGGCCGAGACCGACACGCAGGTCGAGGTGAACGAGAAGTGGGGCTGCCCCGGCATCCCCCTGCTCGACGCGCTGCGCAGCGCCGGCGCCGAGATCGTCGCGTCCACGGACAGCCACATCGCGTCCGACGTCGGACGCTACGCGCGCGTGACAGAGATCCTCGACCGATGGAGGGCGAGCTGATGGCCGAACTGAACTGGGTCGAGACCGTCGTCGTCGTCATCCTCCTGCTCTGCGTGCTGGTCGGCACCCTGCCGGTGATCAACACCGGGCTGCAGTTCCTCGCCCTGCCCGTGCACGCGTTCCGCAACCACTACGGCAAGGCGGCACCGCACCATCCCCGCGTCGCGGTGCTGATCCCGGCGTGGAACGAGGGCCTCGTGCTCGGCCAGGCGATCGAACGCCTGATGCAGCTCGAGTACCCGGCCGACCGCCTGCGCATCTTCGTCATCGACGATGCATCGACCGATGACACCCCCGAGGTGGTCGCCGCGAAGGCGGCGGCATTCCCCGGACGGGTCGTGCATCTGCGTCGGGACAAGGGCGGCGAGGGCAAGGCGCACACGCTCAACCACGGACTCGACATCGTGCTCGCGGACGAGTGGACCGAAGCGGTGCTGATCATGGACGCCGATGTGATCTTCGCGCGGGATTCGCTGCGCAAGATGAGCCGGCATCTCGCCGATGAGAAGGTCGGCGCCGTCACCGCGTATATCGCCGAGGGCAGTCGCGACCGCAACTACCTCACCCGGTTCATCGCGATCGAGTACGTCATCGGGCAGCTCTCGGCCCGGCGGACGCAGAACGTCGGGGGAGCGATCGCGTGCCTCGCCGGAGGTGCGCAGCTGCATTCACGCGCGAATCTCGAGGCGATCGGCGGCCGGATCCCGACGGGAACGCTCGCCGAGGACACCATGACGACCTTCGAAGGGCAGCTGGCCGGGCGCAGGATGGTGTTCGAGCCGCACGCGGTCGTGCTGGCCGAAGAGCCGCGCACGATCGACAGTCTGTGGAAGCAGCGCCTGCGGTGGGCCCGCGGCAATGTGCAGCTGACGTCGATCTACCGGCATCTGTGGTTCCGCCCGAGCCGAGTGCACAACCTCGGCAGCTTCGCCTTCGGGCTCGCGTGGTTCACCATCCTGCTGCTGCCGGCCTTCATGATCCTCGCAGCCACCGCGCTGCTCGTGCTGCTGGTCCTGCACAGCGACATCGCCGAGTTCGTGTTCCGATTCATGTGGATCGCCGCCGCGTGCATCTATCTGTTCTCGATGCTCTACGCCGTGCAGCTCGATGGGCGGATCGGCCGACAGTCGTGGCGTGAGGCGCTGATGTTCCCCGGGCTCGGCGCCCTCATCCTGATGGCGATCGCCCTGTTCCCCTGGCTGTTCGAATCGGGCCTGAACGACCTCGGGCTCGCGCTCACCGACGAGACGCGGTTGATGTGGGCTGTCGTCTTCTACCTCTGGGGACCGATCTCGATGCTCGGGATCTGGCTCGCCCGTGTCGTCGAGCCCCTGCCGGCAGGACGGTTCTTCGCCGGGCTGCTGCTCTACGTCTGCGGGTACGGCTCGCTGCTCTGCGCCATCACGGTGGACTCCTACATCAAAGAGTGGCGCCACGCCGACGCCGCGTGGATCAAGACCGAGAAGATCGGACGGGTCGACTCATGACCGAAGCACCTTCGAGAAGCGCCGAGGAGGAGGAGATCGCCGCCGACGCCCGTCGGGAGAAGCTCCTCATCCCGCAGGCCCTCCTCGCCCTGGGCGTCGTCGTCGTCATCGTGATCGTGCGAGAGCTGTTCCTGCGATGACCGCGCGGCCGCTGGCCCTCGTGGTCGAGGACAGCGCAGACCAGACGGCGCTCCTGAAGCGCTATCTCGACCGCGAGGGCTTC
Source organism: Microbacterium sp. CFBP9023 (assembly GCF_034045055.1). Taxonomy (NCBI): domain Bacteria; kingdom Bacillati; phylum Actinomycetota; class Actinomycetes; order Micrococcales; family Microbacteriaceae; genus Microbacterium; species Microbacterium sp. CFBP9023. The sequence goes on from NZ_JAXCWI010000003.1 coordinate 301,683, forward strand.
GACGTGTTCGCCGCGGTGGACGCCGAATCGGCGATCGCCGCATTCTCGACGATCTCACCGGTCGTCGCCGTGCTCGACCTGCTGCTGCCCGGCATCAGCGGCTCGGAGCTGGCGAGACTCATCAAGACGCGCTTCCCGGAGTGCTTCCTGATCGTGAGTTCCGTGCTCGACGTCGCCGACTACCCCGACGCCGACGCGGCACTGCCCAAGCCGATCATCGGGGCCGAACTACGGGCACTCCTCAGAGAAGTGGCACGATGACTCCGACCAGCACCGTTCAGCAGACGATGGAGCGCAGCTGGCGCCGGTACTTCGACAATCCGACGCCGCTGATGAAGCAGGGTCCCACGGCGATCGCCGTCGCGGTCGCCTCCGTCCTCATGTTCACGATCCCCGGCATCCCGGTGACCGACACCGGCGTCGCGATCTTCGGCCTCGCCACCGTCGCGGTGGTGACGGCACTCGCGGCGGTGCTCTCGGTGCGCGGGGTGTACGACGGCTGGGTCGTCATGCTCATCCCGATGATCGACATCCTCGGATTGGGTGCGATCAGGGCGGGTACCGGCGGGCCGGCATCCCTCTTCTCCTCATTCGTGCTCCTCCCGGTCATCTGGATCGCCGCAGCCCCCGGTCGCCGCCAGGTCGTGATCGTCGGTGTGTTCTCATCGATCGCGCTGCTCATGCCGAACATCATCGATCCGCCGGAAGACCCCGTGGCCTGGCTTCGCGGTGTCATCGGCCCGCTGGTGTTCGCCACCGTCGGTGCGATCGTGAACGAGCTCTCCCGACTGCAGAGACTGCGCACGGCCCAGGCCGAGGCGCATGTCGTCGAGCGCACGGCCGCTCTCGCCGCCAACGAGGCGATGCTCGAGCAGCTGAAGTCGAGCGAGCAGCAGTATCGCGCGCTCTCCGAGTCCTTCACGAGCCTGTGGAACTCCATCACCGGCCAGGCGGTCATCGCCACCGACAACTGCGGGGTGATCACGGCATGGAATCCGGGTGCGGTGCGCCTGCTCGGCATGGCGGTGCCGGACGCGCTCGCCGCCGTTCCGGTCGACCGGTTCTTCCCCTCGCACGCTCTCGCCCCGTTCGCGACCGAGGCCGCCGCCCACGCTGACGACGGGCTCCACCCCGGCCTGCGTGCGCTGTTCGACGATGCCGACGCCGGTCTGCCGGTGGACTCGCACATCGACGTGGCGACCGTCGGCGGATCGACGGTTCCCGCGCGCGTCACCGTCACTCCGTACCAGGACTCCGACGGCTCCCGACACGGTTACCTGCTGGTGATCACCGACGAGACCAGGGCGGTGGAGGTCGCGCGCATGAAGGACGAGTTCGTCGGCATGATCTCGCACGAGCTGCGGACACCGCTCAGCGCCATCATCGGCTTCCTCGACCTGCTGCAGAACGATCCCGCGCAGCCTCTGACGACCGACCAGCAGGAGTTCGTCGACATCATCGAGCGCAACGCGCAGCGCCTGCTCAACCTCGTCGGGGACCTGCTGTTCACCGCCCAGGTGGAATCGGGCCGCTTCCCGCTCGAGCGCCGAGACGCCGACGTCACCGAGCTGGTGCGCAGCGCCGTCGCATCGTCCGGCCCGCACGCGCAGCGCGAGGGCATCGAGATCGTGGCCGAGATCCCGGCGTCTCCCGTCGTGCTCTCGCTCGACTCGGGACGTATCGGACAGGCCCTCGACAACCTGCTCTCGAATGCGATCAAGTTCACCGCTGCGGGCGGGCGGGTCACCGCGGGCGTGCGTCTCGTCGACGGAGGCGTCGAGCTCTCCGTGCGCGACACCGGTGTGGGCATCCCCGAAGACGAGCAGGGCATGCTGTTCACCCGATTCTTCCGCGCGTCGACAGCGACCCGCAACGCCGTGCCCGGCGTCGGTCTGGGCCTCACGATCACCCGGGCGATCGTGCTCGCCCACGGCGGCACGATGGACGTGACGAGCAGAGAGGGCGTCGGCACCGAGTTCCGGATGCTGCTCCCGGCGGCGCCGCGCACCGAGGCGATCCAGGTGGTCGGCCGCACTCGCTGACCGGTCGGCCCGATTGCTGATAGCCTGGTCGGCTCGCCACGCGGGCGGAAGGACGGCCACGCACGGTGGGATACATAGATGTTGCGGGGGTCTCGCTGACCCTTCCCGACGGCAGACCGCTGTTGGACGAGACGAGCTTCCGCGTCGGAGCCGGGTCGACGAGCGCCCTCATCGGGCCCAACGGGGCCGGTAAGACGACGCTGCTCCGCATCATCCGAGGCGACCAGCCCGCCGATGACGGCGTCGTGACGATCGACGGCGGCCTCGGCGTGATGGACCAGTTCGTCGGCCACGGCGAGTCCGGTCAGACCGTTCACGAGCTGCTGGTGCGGGTCGCACCCCATCGCATCCGGCAGGCGGCGCAGGCTCTCGAGGCTGCGGAGGACGCGCTGATCGAGCGCGATGAGCACGACACGCAGATGGCGTATGCGACGGCGATCGCGGAGTACGCGGATGCCGGCGGCTACGAGCACGAGACGGTCTGGGACCAGTGCACGGTCGCCGCGTTGGGAGTGCCCTTCGAGCGTGCCCGCTTCCGCGATCTCACGACGCTGTCGGGTGGCGAGCAGAAGCGACTCGCTCTGGAGGCGCTGCTGCGCGGACCCGACGAGGTGCTGCTGCTCGACGAGCCGGACAACTATCTGGACGTTCCCACCAAGCGCTGGCTCGAGGAGCAGCTCAGGCAGACGCCGAAGACCGTGCTGCTGGTATCGCACGACCGGGAGCTGCTGGCCCGTGCGGTCGATCGGCTGATCACCCTCGAGCCCGGCGGCGCGGGGGCCTCGGCGTGGGTGCACGGCGGCGGATTCGCGACCTACCACCAGGCGCGCAGCGACCGCATGGACAGACTCGACGAGCTGCGCCGCCGGTGGGACGAGCAGCACGAGAAGCTGCGGACCCTCGTCGCGAACCTCAAGGTGAAGGCGTCGGCGAACGACGGATTCGCGTCGCGGTACCAGGCGGCGCAGACGCGACTGCGCAAATTCGAGGAGGCCGGACCGCCGGAGGAGCGACCCCCGGCTCAGGACTTCGACATGAGGCTGCGAGGGTCACGCACGGGCAAGCGCGCGGTGGTCGCTTTCGGGCTCGAGCTCTCCGGGCTGATGAGGCCGTTCGACGCCGAGGTCTGGTACGGCGATCGGGTCGCCGTGCTCGGGTCGAACGGATCGGGGAAGTCGCACTTCCTTCGCCTCCTCGCACGCGGGGGCAGCGATCCGGACCCGACGCTGGGTCACGTGACGTCCACCGGGGAGCAGCTCGCGACGGTCGATCACCGTGGGCAGGCCGTGCTGGGAGCGCGCGTCGTGCCGGGGCTGTTCGCGCAGACGCATGCGCATCCCGAGTTCGTCGGCCGAACGCTGCTCGAGATCCTCCACAGGGGAGACGAACGACGGGCCGGCATGCCGCGGGATGCCGCGAGCTCGGCGCTCGACCGGTACGGACTCGTGCGGCAGGCGCAGCAGACCTTCGAATCGCTGTCGGGCGGCCAGCAGGCCCGCTTCCAGGTGCTGCTGCTCGAGCTCTCCGGTGCGACGCTGCTGCTGCTCGACGAGCCGACGGACAACCTGGACATCGAGTCGGCCGAGGCGCTCGAAGACGCTCTGCGTCGTTTCGAGGGGACCGTGCTCGCGGTCACGCATGATCGCTGGTTCGCCCGCTCGTTCGACCGGTTCCTCGTGTTCGGCTCCGACGGCGAGGTGTACGAAGCCGATGCCCCCGTGTGGGACGAGCGCCGCGTGGTGCGAGCCCGCTGAGTTCAGCGCAGTCGGAACGGCTCCGCCGCGAGAGCGGAGGGATCGAGGGCCAGATCGGCGAGGGTCGCGCCCACGCCAGGGGCGAACTTGAAGCCGTGGCCGGAGAAGCCGGCGCCGACGACGATCCGCCCCGATCGGTCGAGCACGAAGGCGCTGTCATCGGTCGAGGTGTAGGTGCAGCTGATCGGCTCCGCGGATGCCGGGTCGAGGCCCGGCATCCACTCGCCCACATAGTCGGCGAGTGGATGCGCGTGCGTCACCGCGTGCGGGCGGGCATCCGGGTCGACGACGTCGCCCACGCGGTGGAACCCGACCTTGACGCCCTCGCCGGGCGTCGGCATCCCGTAGACCGTCGCCGGGTAGCGGCCGGGATCGACGTAGTGATTGAACGAGGGCCACACCGAGCCGGCGGCGGGGCGGAAGTGCGCGGGGAACTCCTCGGTGACCTCCAGGCGCGGCAGAGGGATGCCGGGAAGCATCCGCTCGGTCCAGGCGCCGGCCGCGACGACGACGACGTCCGCCCGCACGCGGGCGTCAGGCAGCACGATGTCGACGCCCTCGTCGGTCTCGTCGATCCGCGTCACGGGGGTCTCCCAGCGCACCTCGCCTCCCGCGGCGACGATCCGTCGCTCGAACTCGCCCAGCGCGGCGGATGCGCGGGCGACGCCCGCGTCGCGGGAGAAGAGCACATCGTCGCCGAAGCGCATGCCCGACCATCGCGACGATGCCTCGTGCGCCGTCAGCATCTCGGCGTGGATGCCGCGCTCGGTCAGCCGCCGTTCGATCGCGGCGACGTCGACATCTCCGTGGGTGACCAGGCCGTGCAGACGCAGCAGCGGCTCGCCGCCCACCTGCCCGAGGGCGTCCCATCCGGCGCGTGCGCGGACGAGCAGGTCGAGATAGTGGTCCTCGTCGTAGGCGTTGTTGAAGTTGCGCGTGGCGCCGTGCGAGGCGCCCTGGTGGTGGCCACGGGTGAAGCGCTCGAAGACGACGGGCTTCATCCCTCGTCGGGTGAGCTCCCACGCGGTCGCAAGGCCCATCACGCCGCCACCGACGACGGCGACCTCCACCGAATCCGACATATTGCCTCCCGACCTCTCTCTCAGTCTCCCAGCCGTCGGTGTCATCGCGTACGCCCGGTAGTCTGGGGTGGTGACCATGGAGATCGAGCTCGGCCGAGGCAAGCGTGCGCGTCGCGCGTACACGTTCGACGACATCGCGGTGGTGCCCTCGCGGCGCACCCGCAACCCGGAGGACGTGTCGACCGCCTGGACGATCGACGCCTTCGGCTTCGGGATCCCGGTGCTCGGCGCACCGATGGACTCCGTCGTGAGCCCTCAGACGGCGATCATGCTCGGGCAGCTCGGCGGACTCGGCGTCCTCGACCTCGAAGGACTGTGGACCCGTTACGAGAACCCTGAGCCCCTTCTTGCGGAGATCGCATCCCTCGGTGAGGGAGAGGCGACCGCGCGCATGCAGCAGCTCTACTCCGAGCCGATCAAGCCCGCGCTCATCACGCAGCGTCTCGCCGAGATCCGTGAAGCCGGAGTGACCGTCGCCGGATCGCTGACGCCGCAGCGCACGCAGGAGTTCTACGACACGGTCGCCGCCGCAGGGGTCGACCTGTTCGTCATCCGCGGCACCACCGTGTCGGCCGAGCACGTCTCGAGCGTCGACGAGCCACTGAATCTCAAGAAGTTCATCTACGACCTCGACGTGCCCGTCATCGTCGGAGGCGCAGCCACCTACACTGCGGCCCTGCATCTGATGCGCACGGGTGCGGCCGGTGTCCTCGTCGGCTTCGGCGGGGGAGCGGCGTCGACCACTCGTGCGACCCTCGGCATCCACGCTCCGATGGCCACGGCCGTCTCGGACGTGGCCGCGGCCCGCCGTGACTACCTCGACGAGTCCGGCGGACGCTACGTGCACGTCATCGCAGACGGTGGCGTCGGCACGTCCGGTGACATCGTCAAGGCACTCGCGATGGGTGCTGACGCGGTCATGCTCGGCGTCGCCCTCGCACGCGCCACCGATGCACCGGGTCGTGGCTTCCACTGGGGTCCCGAGGCGCATCACCCCAAGCTCCCGCGCGGTCGTCGCGTCGAGGTCGGCGGCATCGGCACGCTCGAGGAGATCCTCTACGGTCCGGCGCCCGTCGTCGACGGCACGGCGAACCTCATCGGGGCGCTGCGCAAGTCGATGGCCACCACCGGATACTCCGACCTCAAGGAATTCCAGCGGGTCGAGGTCGTCCTCGCACCGTACGAGGCCTGAGGCCCGCACCACGCCGTGACTTCTGCTGCTCTGTTCCCCCCGACTCTCCGCGAGGTCATGCTCCGGGGACGCTGGATCGGGATGCTCGTGCTGTGCCTCGTGGTGGCCGGCGTGTTCGCGTGGCTGGGGCAGTGGCAGCTCGAGCGCGCGATCGAGACCGATCCGCCGCCCGCAGGAGCGACCGAGCAGGTGCGACCGCTGACCGATGTGGTCGAGCCGGGTGCGTACCTCCCCGAGCCGCTGGTCGGGCAGAAGGTCGAGACGTCGGGGACCTGGATCCGCGATGACTTCCTCATCGTGTCGAGTCGGTTCAATGACGGCGTCGAGGGCTACTGGGTGACCGGTCAGCTGCGGGTCGCGGAGCGCACGTCGATCGCGGTCGCGATCGGCTGGACCGCCGACCGTGCCGTCGCCGAGGCGGCCGTCGAGAAGCTCGATGAGAGCGCAGAGGACGTATCCCTCGTCGGTCGGGTGATCTCGGACGAGGGGCCATCGGTGCCGCCGAAGGACGATCCCCAGCGCATGGACCGCATGTCGACCGCTGCGCTGCTCAGCCACTGGCACGACGTCGACGAGCTCGACGTGTATCGGCCGTACCTCGCCTCGATCACGGCGACGGCAGGTCTCACGGACATCTCCTCGCCTGCACCCGAGGAGCAGTCGCCGGTGAACTGGCTCAACATCTTCTATGCCGCGGAGTGGGCGATCTTCGCCGGGTTCGCCTTCTACCTCTGGTATCGACTCGCCAAGGACGCCTGGGAGCGTGAGGTCGAGGAGTTCGAGGACGCAGCGACCGCCGCCGGCGACTCCGTCTGATTCCGCCTGACCCGACCCGCATCCGCGCGGCGCATCGCGCGCATGTGAGCGGTTCGCGGTCCGATATTCCACCTTCGTCAGGGGCGGGTCCGGACGTTCGGTGAGGGCTTGGTTACCAATCGGAAAACTCCGTTGAGGTTGTCGGAGGGCCTCCGTATGCTCGCTCACATGTGCGTCGGCTGAGAGCCCGCACCGCCCGGTTTCACGAGAGCCGTCGCCAGAACACACCCGAGGAGACAACACAGATGATGTCCGCTCCCGACGCCGCGAACCATCAGGTTCCCGGGTCAGACCGCAGAAGTCGGGGGCGTCTCGGCGTTCTCGCCGCCACCTGCGTCGCCGCACTGGGCGCCAGCGCCCTGATCGCCGCGCCAGCCTCCGCAGACGTCTCGGGAACGGGGGTGGTGATCAACGAGGCCTACCTCTCCGGGGGCAGTGCCGGGGCGGCGTTCACCAACAAGTTCGTCGAGCTCTACAACCCCACGGCGGCACCCGTCACCCTCGACGGGCTCTCGCTGCAGTATCGATCCGCGACAGGAACGGGCGGTTCGAACGGCGTCGCGCCGCTGACCGGCGTCATCCCCGCCGGCGGCCACTATCTCGTGCAGGCGGGCAGCAACGGAGCCAACGGCGCAGCACTGCCGACGGCCGACGTCGTCAGCACCCTCAACCCGAGCGGAACGAACGGCACTCTCGCGCTGGTCGAGGGCACCGCGGCGGTCACACTGACCCCCGGCTCGGTCACGGGTGTCGACGGCGTCATCGACGTGCTCGGCTACGGCACCTCGAACACATTCGAGACCTCCGCCGCGACTCCTCCCACGGGCAACACCGACGTCAAGTCGCTCAACCGCACGGGCGGCAAGGACACCGACGACAACAAGGCGGACTTCAGCCTGTCGCCCACCATCACGCCGCAGAATGCGGGCACGGTTCCCGACCCCGATCCGGAGCCTGAGCCCGAGCCGACCGACGTGTCGATCGCCGACGTCCAGGGAACGACCGACGTCTCGCCGCTGAACGGCCAGACGGTCACGGTCGAGGGCATCGTCACCGCCGACTATCGGACCGGCGGCTACAAGGGCATCGTGATCCAGACCGAGGGCTCCGGCGGTGCGGTCGACGCGACCCCCGGCGCATCGGACGGCGTCTTCGTCTTCCTCAACGCGCTCGCTCCCACGCTCGCGATCGGCGATCGCGTCTCGGTCACCGGCTCGGTCAGCGAGTACTTCGGCCAGACGCAGATCAACCCGGCAGCGCTGACCGGCATCTCGGTCCTGCAGGCAGGGGTGGGCGTTCCCGAGGTCACCCCGCTTCCCGACGCCGCCGTCGGCGGCGACCGTGAGCAGTACGAGAACATGTACGTGGCCCCGGCGGGCACCTATCGCCTGGCTTCCAGCCACCAGCTCTTCAACTTCGGAACCCTCTGGCTGAACGCCGGGGCGGATCTCAACGTCAAGAGCACGGAGCTCGTGCGTCCGGGAGCAGAGGCGGCGGCGATCACCGCGGCGAACCGCGCCAACCGGATCCTGCTCGACGACGGGTGGTCGATCCAGGTCTCGAACAGCGGGCACCCCAACGACCAGCCGTACTTCACGAAGGACCTCGTCGTCCGCAACGGCGACACGGTCGACTTCAGCGAGAACGGGTACGTGCTCCAGTACGGCTTCGACGACTGGCGTCTTCAGCCGGTCGTGCCGATCGACAGCACGTCGTCCGTCGACCTGAAGGTCGGCTTCCAGCCCACGAACCCTCGCACGGACACCGCCCCGACGGTCGGCGGCGACGTGCAGGTGGCGTCGTTCAACGTCTTCAACTACTTCACGACGCTGAAGAGCGAGAACTCGAACGCACGAGGCGCGGCGAATGCTGCCCAGTTCGAGATCCAGAAGTCGAAGATCGTCGCGGCGATCAACGGCCTCGACGCCGAGATCGTGTCGCTGATGGAGATCGAGAACTCGATCAAGCTCGGCGGCTCGCTCGACGAGGCGCTGGCCGATCTGGTCGACGGGCTCAACGACGCACTCGGCAGCGCGGAGTGGGACTACGTCCGCACTCCCGCTGAGCTGAACGACTCGGCGACGACCGACTTCATCACGAGCGCGATCATCTACAAGAAGGACGCGGTCGAGACGGTCGGCGACAGCCTGACCGTGACGGACGAGAGCGTCTGGGGCAACGCCCGCGAGCCGATCGCGCAGGCCTTCGACATCGACGGACGCGTCGTCACGGTGGTGGCGAACCACTTCAAGTCGAAGTCGGCACCCGAGGGCGGCGGCGCCGAGCCGGCAGACGGCCAGGGCTTTTTCAACGCCGACCGCGTGAAGCAGGCGAACTCGCTCAAGACCTTCACCACCGAGATCGAGGAGACGACCGGCAGCAGCGACATCCTGCTGATCGGTGACTTCAACGCCTACGCGAAGGAGGACCCGATCGAGGTCTTCACGAGCGAGGGGTGGAGCGACGTCGCACGCGAGAAGGCTCCGGAACAGCACACGTACACGTTCGACGGCGAGCTCGGCTCGCTCGACCACGTGCTCGCGTCGCCGTCGCTCGCCGCATCCATCACGGGCGCGGGTGTGTGGAGCATCAACTCTCCGGAGTGGAGCGACCGCGGCTACGCGTTCGGCGCCACCGAGGCGGGAACACCGTTCCGCTCCAGCGACCACGACCCGATCATCGTCGGCGTCTCCTCCGAGGTCCCGCCGGTGAGCATCGACGTCGTCACCATGAACGACTTCCACGGTCGCATCGAGGCCGACGGCGCTGCCGCAGGCGCGGCGGTCGTCGCCGGAGCCGTGCAGCAGTTCCGTTCCGAGAACCCGAACACGATCTTCGCCGGTGTCGGCGATCTGATCGGCGCATCGACGTTCACCTCCTTCATCAACGATGACAACCCGACGATCGACGCGCTCAACGCCGCCGGCCTCGACGTCAGTGCCGCGGGCAACCACGAGTTCGACCAGGGCTGGGAGGACCTGCGCGACCGCGTGCAGGACCGCGCGGACTGGGAGTACATCTCGTCGAACGTGTTCGTCACCGAGACGGGCGAGCCCGCGCTCGCACCGGCCTGGGTGAAGGAGCTCGACGGCGTGCGCGTCGGCTTCGTCGGCGCCGTCACCGAAGACCTCGACTCGCTCGTGTCGCCTGAGGGCATCGCGGATCTCGAGGTGCGCAGCATCGTCGATTCGGTGAACGCCGTGGCCGACGACCTGCGTGACGGAGACGCGTCCAACGGCGAAGCGGATGTCGTCATCCTTCTCGTTCACGAGGGCGCGTCGAGCGTCGAGCTGTCGAGCATCACGCCGGATTCGCCCCTGGGCGAGATCGTCTACGGCGTGGACGATGACGTGAACGCGATCGTCTCGGCCCACACGCATCTCGCCTACAACCACGTGATCGACGGGCGTCCGGTCATCTCGGCCGGGCAGTACGGCGAGAACCTCGGACTGATGAACATCCAGGTCGACCCGAAGACGAAGGACCTGATCTCGATCACCAACGAGATCAAGCCCCTCACCTCGGCAGGGAAGGCGCTCTACCCGGCCGTCCCGGAGGTCGCCGACATCGTCGCGAAGGCGAAGGCTGAGGCCGACGTGCTCGGCGCGGTCAAGGTCGGAGACATCACCGCCGACTTCAACCGCGCTCGTCAGACGAACGGCTCGGAGAACCGCGGTGGGGAGTCCACCATCGGCAACTTCGTCGCCGACGTGCAGAAGTGGTCCACCGGTGCGGACATCGCGCTGATGAACCCGGGAGGCATCCGCGCCAACCTGACGTACGCCTCGTCGAACGCCAACGATCCGAACGGCAATGTCACCTACCGCGAGGCGGCCACGGTGCAGCCGTTCGCCAACACGCTGGTGACCCTGTCGCTGAGCGGCGTGCAGCTCAAGGGCGTGCTCGAAGAGCAGTGGCAGCCGGCAGGCTCGGCCCGTCCGTTCCTGAAGCTCGGCGTATCGGAGGGTCTCGTCTACACCTACGATCCGGCCGCGGCTCAGGGATCGAGGATCACGTCGATCACGCTCAACGGCACGCCGATCGACCCTGCGGCGAACTACACGGTCGCAGCGAACTCGTTCCTCGCCGGGGGTGGAGACAACTTCTTCACCTTCAAGGAGGGCTCGAGCAAGCGTGACACCGGCAAGATCGACCTGCAGTCGATGGTCGACTGGTTCGATGCGAACAAGACGGCGACCCCCGACCTCGCGCAGCGCGCGGTGGGAGTCTCGGTCAGTGCACCGGATGCCGACGGCTACAGCGCCGGCGACCAGGTGACGGTCGCTCTCTCATCGCTGGCTTTCAGTGCGGGGGAGCAGGCGCCCGGCGAGGTGACTCTGTCGCTCGGCGGCACTCAGCTCGCCGCGAGCGCCGTCGATCCCACGATCGTCGACACGACCGATGAGGCAGGGCGCGCGTCGCTCGGCTTCACGGTTCCGGCGGGTGTCTTCGGTGAGCAGCTGCTCACCGTCGCCGTCGCCGGTACCGGGACCACCGTGCAGGTGCCGTTCTCGATCACGGGGGAAGAGCCGGTCGAGTTCGCAGGATCGATCGACCTCGGTTCGTCGAAGGTGGCAGCGGGCAAGAAGCTCACGATCACCGGCGAGGGCTACCAGCCGGGTGAGACGGTGACCGTGCAGCTGCGACCGAAGAAGGGCGCAGCCCTCGACGTCGGCACCGTTCAGGTCACCGCCGACGGCACGTTCTCGACCACCGTCACGGTGCCGAAGAGCACGCAGCCGGGCAAGTACACGGTCGCGGTCGCTCAGGCCGACGGCGATGAGGCGACGGCCACCGTCACCGTCAACCGCGCGGGCGGCATCATCGGCGGCATCATCGACTGGCTGTGGGACCTCATCTCCGGCTGGTTCTGACCTCGATAGGCGGCACGCCCGCCTGACACGCACGAAGGCCGTCGGGAGTGATCCCGGCGGCCTTCGTCGTTCCCGTGGTTCGTCAGGGTGCCGCGTTGCAGCGCGGAGGAGGGATGTTATGGTGCTGGCATGGGGGTAGCAGTCGAGGTCGATTTCGACCAGATCCAGACCATGATCGATGTCCTGCTCGGGTCGCTTTCCGATCTGCGGGCCGAGGGTGCCGCTCTCGACAGCGCTTCGCAGGTGATGCTCGCAGGTTGGGACGGCGAAGCTGCAGACGCCTACGAGAGTCGGCACGACCAGTGGCAAGCGGACCATGCCTACAGTCTCGACGCATGACTCCCTCAGACGACCTGACCGCCCGCATCGACGACTTCATCGGACGAGGTGACTCGGAGTCTCGCGCATCCGTGCTCTCGGGGGTTCTCTCGTCCACCGCCCTGCCCTCGTGGCCCCAGCCCTCGTTCGCCTCATGAGCGGCGGCGGACCCGTTGCGCCGGGCTGGTACGACGTCCATCGACGCACCCAGAGGTGGTGGGACGGTCGCCAATGGACGGAGAACGTCATCCATCACGGGCGACCGATCACGGCCACGGCACTTCGCACAGAGACGACCAGGATGCAGTGGATGTGGGTCGGAGTCGGCGTGGTCGCCTGGGCGGCGTTCCTGGTCTTCTCGTTCGCCTTCGGGGCGAGCGCGGCGTTCGCGCTCGCCCTGCTGCCGGTCGCCGGCACGGCGGCGATCGTCGCCGCCGCGATCACCGGGTCGCGCCTGATCGCGGCTGTTCCCCCCACCCCCGGTGGCCCGGTCGCCTCCCGATGACGAGAGCGGTCAGGCTGAGGGGCTGATGACCTCGACCTCTGCCTGCGCGAGAGCGGCGGCGAACGCCGGCGCCGGGGACGAATCCGTCACCAGGTAGTCGGCTCGGTCGAGCGTGGTGACCTGAGCGAACAGGCGTCGGCCGAACTTCGACGAGTCGGCGAGGATCGCGGTGCGCTCGGCCCGCTGGATCATCTCGGCCATCATGTTCGCGTCCCCCATGTTCGACGTCGAGAACCCGGCCTCGTCGATGGCGCCCACGGCGATCAGTGCCAGATCGCAGCGGATGTCCACTTCCGGGCCGCCCGGGGTCATCATGAACGCGACGGGTCCGGTGGTGGCCTGGGTGATCGCCCGCACGGCCCCGCCGAACACGTAGAGGTCGCGGAAGGCGGATGGCGAGATCTCCGCGGGGATCCGCAGGTTGTTCGTGGCGATCGTCAGGTCGCGATGGTTGCGAAGCGCCCGAGCGAGAGCCAGCGTCGTCGTTCCGGCGTTGAGCATCACCACCGCTCCGTCGTCGATGAGTCCCGCCGCGAGACGCGCAATCGTCTCCTTCTCCTCCGTCTGCAGCCGGAGACGGACGTCGAGCGCCCGGTCCTTGAGCTGCCCCTCGGCGCTGACCGCTCCGCCGTGGGTGCGGATGACGACGCCCTCTCGGTCGAGCTGATCGAGGTCCCGACGGATCGTGTCGATCGAGACGTGGAAGTGCTCTGCGAGACCTCCGACGGTCACTTCGCCGACCTGTTCGACGTAGGCGGCGAGGTCGGCTTTGCGGCCGGCGGGGAGTCGACGCTTGGGCGACGGAGTTGCTTCCATGCAGACATCTCTAGCACAGGTGCGCAGATAAACCGGCAGACTTCGGCAGAGATCGGCATCCGACGTATCCACGCGACCAACTTGGTTTTCGCCGTGACAATGCGGGTACAGTCGTGAAATCTGTAGTTACAAGTCGAAATAGATGCAGAGAATGCTTGACGATCTCGCAAACTACGGCATAACATTGCTCAAAACCGCATGAACAAGCATTGAAGCGCGAATGCGGCACGATCTCGAAGAGGAGAAGTGATGATCACAGTGGGGCGAGGGCGACGCATTCTGAAGCTCGCCGGCGCAGCGACAGCAGCCGTGACAGTCCTGGCCGTGGCAGGGTGCGCGGCAGGCGACAGCGGAACCGATGGAGGGGATGGCGGAGACGTCACCATCGAGTTCGCCCAGTGGTGGGAGCCCGAGCTCCCCGACGGTGAGTTCCGGGCGCTCATCGACGAATTCGAGGACGCCAACCCGGGCGTCACGGTCAAGCTCGTGAGCGGACCGTACGCATCGACCAAGGAGCAGCTGTTCGCGGGAGCGGCCTCCGGCACCATGCCGGACGTCGTCGGCCTCGACGGCGCGTGGGTCAACGACTTCGCCTCTCAGGGAGTGATCGCAGACCTCACCGCACTCATGGAGGAGTACGACTACGACGACAGCGAGCTGGCGAGCCAGATCCAGGTCGACGACAGCACATACATGATCCCGGTGGTGAACTTCGTCTACCCGATGTTCACCAACGACACGCTGCTGGCAGATGCGGGCGTCACCGCCCCGCCGGCCACGCGCACGGAGTTCGCCGACGCGGCATCGAAGGTCTCGGCGCTCGGCGGCGACGTGTCGGGCTGGGTGCTCCCGCTCTCCCTGGAAGCGCCGAACGGCGTGCAGAACGACGTCATGTCGTGGGTGTGGGCCTCCGGAGGCTCGATGCTCGAAGACGGTCAGCCCGATCTGACGAACGACGATGTGACGTCGGCGGTCGACTTCATCGGCGGCATGTGGGATGACGGCTCGATCGCCTCCGGTTCCTTCACGATGAAGGAGCAGGACAAGGTCGAGGAGTTCACCAACGGTCGTGTCGGCATGATGATCGACTCGCTCGCGCACATCAACCTGATCCGCGAGACGAACCCCGATCTGAAGTTCTCGATCTCGGCGCTGCCGGCCGAGGACGGATACGACGGCGAGCGCGGCATCCCCTACGCATCCTGGGGCATCGGCGTCGCCGAGAACTCGGAGCACAAGGAGGCGGCATTCAAGCTGGTCGAGTTCCTCATGAGCGAGCAGACCAACTCGGAGCTCTCGACGATGGCGAACGCGTTCCCCGGCAACTCGAAGTCGGTCCCCGGGTTCGTCGAGGACGATGAGCTGTTCAAGACGGCGTTCGAGATCTACCAGGCGGGCTACCCGGCGAACGAGTTCACCGGGCTCCCCGTGGCGGAGGAGCTGATGCGTCAGCTCGGCGAGCAGCTGCAGTCGGCCTTCGACGGTCAGCAGTCGATCGACGACGCGCTCAAGAAGGCGCAGGACGCGTGGGTCGCGGAGTTCTGATCTCCCACGACCCGCATTGAACGGGGTGCCGCATCGCTCCCGATGCGATGCGGCACCCGACCAACCAAGGAGCCACGCTTCCCATGAGCCTGAGAACGTCCGACGACACCGAGGTGATCGTCACCGGAGTCGCGCTGTCGCGTCGCCGACGGCAGCTGCGCAAGACGACCGAGTCGTACGCCTTCCTCTCGCCGACCATCATCCTGCTGTTCGTGCTGATGATCGTGCCGATCGTCATGGTGATCGGCTATTCGTTCCAGGACAACGTGATCCTGAACAAGTCGCCCGAGTTCGTCGGCATCGGCAACTACGTCGAGATCCTGTCGGATCCGCGCTTCTGGAAGGCGACGGGCAACACCATCCTCTTCACGGTGACGAGCGTGGTGGCGCACCTGGTGCTCGGTCTCGCCTTCGCGATGATGCTCAACAGCCCGCTGCTCGGTCGGTTCTCACGGTCCTTCTTCCGGGCCCTGTACGTGCTGCCGTGGCTGTTCACGGTCGCCGTGATCGCCGTGCTGTGGCGGATGCTGCTGGCCCCGAACGGTGTGGTGAACTTCCTGCTCAACACCGACATCGAATGGCTCGCATCGCCGCAGCTCGCGCTCGGCACCATCATCTTCATCAATATCTGGGCGGGATACCCCTTCTTCATGGTCAGCCTGCTGGCCGGCCTCCAGGGCATCCCGAATGAGCTGAACGAGGCTGCCACCGTCGATGGCGCGGGTGCCGTGCAGCGCTTCTGGAACGTCACCATCCCGCAGCTGCGTCCCATCATCGTCAGCCTCGTGCTGCTCGACCTGATCTGGACGTCGCAGCAGTTCGCGCTCATCTGGATGACCACGGGTGGCGGACCGATCGACGTGACCGAGGTGCTCAGCACCTTCACCTACAAGCTCGCCTTCGCGAAGTACGACTTCTCGCTCGCGGCGACCTCCGCCGTGCTGGTCCTGCTCATGTCGATGGTGCTCGCCGTCTTCTACGTCCGTCACCAGAAAGCGAGGGACTGACCATGGCTCTCACCGTGCAGAACCAGCGCCGCGTCGCCAAGACCGGGGTCATGATCGGCCTCATCCTCGGAGCAGTGTTCGCCGCAGGGCCCGTGCTGTGGATGCTGTCGAGCTCGTTCAAGTCGAACACGCAGATCTTCGAACTGCCTCCTCGTCTGGTCACCGACACGTTCTCGTTCGACGCCTACATCGCGATCTTCACGAACCCCGAGACGATGCGGTTCTTCTTCAACAGCTACGTCGTCGCGGGCTCCGTCACGATCCTCACCCTCCTCGTCGCGATCCAGGCGGCGTACGCGTTCAGCCGGTTCGACTTCCGGGGCAAGCGCATCCTCAACGTGGTCATCGTCAGCGTGCAGGCCGTACCACCCATCACCCTGCTGATCCCGTACTTCGGTCTGATGGTGGCGCTCGGGCTGTACAACTCGTACCTCGGGCTGATCCTCACCTACATGGTGTTCACGCTGCCCTACGCGATCATCATGATGACCGGCTACTTCAACACCCTCCCCAAGGAGCTCGACGAGGCCGTCCGCGTCGACGGCGCCGGATCCATGACCGCCCTGTGGCGCATCCTCGTGCCGATCTCGATCCCCGGGATCGTGTCCGTCGGCATCTACACGTTCATGATCGCGTGGAACGAGTACCTCTTCGCTCTCACCCTCACCCGCACGATCGACATGCGCACGGTGCCCATCGGCATCCAGCTGCTCATGGGGCAGCACTCGTACGAGTGGAACCAGATCATGGCGATGAGCGTGCTCGGCTCGATCCCGGTCCTCATCCTCTTCCTCATCTTCCAGCGGTACTTCATCAGCGGTCTCACGGCGGGGTCCGTGAAGAGCTGACGTCGTCCCGACGGATCCACGACCACCACGAAACAGGAGAAATCACGTGCTCTACACCGGCAAATCCATCCTCGATGTCGCCAATGCCAACAACTTCGCCATCCCGGCGTTCAACATCAGCGACTGGGCGATGTTCAACGGAATCATGGACATCAGCGAGGAGAAGGCCGCTCCGGTCATCATCGCGATCCACCCCGACGAGGTGTCGCACATCACCACCGACCTCATCCCCGCGATGCACGCCCGCGCCCACCGGTCGAGCGTGCCCGTCGCGATCCACTGGGACCACGGCGGAAGCTACGAGGAGATCATCTCGGCCATCAAGGCCGGCTTCACCTCGGTCATGATCGACGCATCGCTGCTGCCGTTCGATGAGAACGTCGCGCTCACGCGCAAGGTGGTCGACGCGGCGCACGCCGTCGGCATCCAGGTCGAGGGTGAACTCGGCACGATCGGCGCCAACGACAGCTACGGCGAGTCGGGAGCGGCCGAGATCATCTACACGAACCCGGAAGACGCGGTGCGCTTCGTCGAGGAGACCGGCGTCGACAGTCTCGCCATCGCGATCGGCACGTCGCACGGCCTGTACCCGAGCGACAAGAACCCTGAGCTGCGTCACGACCTGCTCGAGCAGATCAAGGCCGCGGTCGGCATCCCGCTCGTGCTGCACGGCGGATCCTCGAACCCGGATGCGGAACTCCGCCGCGCCGTCGAGCTGGGTGTGAACAAGATCAACATCTCGAGCGACATCAAGGTCTCGTACCACAACCGCATGCGCGAGATCCTCGGCACCGATCAGCGTCTGCGCGAGCCGAACGCGATCCAGCCGGCGGCGCTCGAGGCCATGAAAGCCACCGCTGCTGAGAAGATCGAGCTGTTCGGTGCGGACGGCAAGGCGTCGCTGTACTGAATCCCGGATCTCGGAAGGATGATCGGCGACGTGGGCAGAACTCTCGTACTCGGACTCGGCGGCACCGTCGACTACGAGCTGAAGTGGGATTCGTCGGTGTTCGACAGGCTGGCGCACGCGCACGGAGTGCGGCGGCACGAGCTCACCACCACGGCGCCGATCACCGACGAACGGTCGTTGCTGGTGGCGGTGCTCGCGTTCGTCGCCTCGGGGACCGGGGCGGAGCGTTTCGTCGCCTCGTCCGAGGTGATCGAGGACTTCGTGTCGCACTTCGAGCACGCGATCACGCTCGGTGGCACCGGTGTGCGAGCGGGGCTCGTGCTCGACGCCCTCGGCATCCCGAGCGTGCAGCACCTCGTCAGCATCGACGACAACGTCCGTCGTCTGCTGCCGGACACGATCTCGTACATCTGCTCGGCGACCGAGGACACCCTCGACCCGCATCTGATCGTGCAGTATCCGGTCGGCGCGCACGTGCGCCTCACGGACGGCGACGTCCTGTCGCCCGCGCCCAATCGGCTGATCTTCGCGAACGATCCGCCGAACCGGAGGATGCTGCTCGCCACCGATCTGCCGACGACGCTGTCGGACGCGGGCGTCTTCCTCGTCTCGGGATTCAACACGATGCAGGATCACGACCTGCTGGAGCTCCGGCTCGCCGAGGTGCAGGGCGCGATGCGCAGCCTCCCCGACGACGCGCTCGTCTACTACGAGGACGCGGGCTTCTACACGCGCGATTTCGCCGACACCGTGCGCCGCCATCTGCTGCCGCAGATCCATGTCTACGGCATGAACGAGGATGAGCTGCAGGAGTACCTCGGACGCGCGGTGAACCTCCTCGACACCGACGACGTCATCCGCGCCCTCCGCGCGGTGCACGCGATCATCCCCGCGCGGGCACTCGTCGTACACACCCGCTACTGGGCTATCGCCATCGGACCGGATGCCGCCCGGCACGGTGCCGCCCTCGACTCCGCCGTCCGCGTCGCCGCCACCCGCTACCGCGTGGGTGACGGCCTGACCGCCGCGGACGTCGACGACACCGATGCGATGCCCCGCCACGGGGGAGGGGAGGCGCTCGTCGCCGCCGTCGAGGCCGGTCTGCCCGGTTCCGTCGGGGTCGCCGCATTCTCGCTCGATGTCGCCACCCCGACGACCGTCGGGCTCGGCGACACGTTCGTCGGCGGCTTCCTCGCCGGAGCCGTGCGATCGAAGGAGAACGTGTGAACCCGATCCTGCTGCCGTCCAACCGGCCCGCCGAGCGCTTCTACCGCGGCGGTGCGCGCATCAGCGCCTTCCGCGGCGAAGCCAGTGACGCTCCCCGCGAGCCGGAGGACTGGATCGGCTCGACGACCACGGTCAACGGCGAGCCCCTGCTCGGGCTCACCACGCTCCCGGACGGCCGCGTGCTGCGTGACGTGATCGAGCACGATCCGACGGCCTGGCTGGGCGATGCCCACGTCGCACGGTGGGGTGTGGACACGCGACTGCTCGTGAAGCTGTTGGACGCGGGGCAGCGACTGCCGGTGCATGCACACCCGCACGACGACTTCGCAGCGACGCATCTCGGTCGAGCACACGGCAAGGCAGAGGCGTGGTACATGCTGCAGGGCGGCACGGTGCATGTCGGACTTCGGGAGGACGTCGATGCCGCGGCGCTCGCCGACCTCGTGGATCGGCAGGACGTGGACGCACTGCTCGGTCTGCTGCACGAGGTGGAGGTCGCTGCGGGCGACGTCGTCTGGGTGCCGCCGGGCGAACTGCACGCGATCGGCGCCGGCATCCTGCTGCTCGAACTCCAGCAGCCCGAAGATCTGTCGATCCTTCTCGAGTGGGACGGCTTCGCGATCGACGGTGCCGAGGCCGGGCATCTCGGCCTCGGCTTCGAGCTGGCGCTGGCCGCGGTGAACACCCGTGGGCGCTCGGCGGCCGACCTGGATGCGCTGATCGGAACCGCCCCCGATTCCGGTTCCGTCTTTCCAGCCGCCGCGGACGAGTACTTCCGACTCGAGCGGATCCCCGTCGACGGCTCGACCGTCGTCGGTCGCGGCTTCTCGATCGTGATCGTGAGCGGCGGTGACATCGAGATCGACGGACGGAGACTCCGCATCGGTTCCTCGCTGCTCGTGCCGGACGCGGCTGGGGTGCTCGAGGCGACGGGCGCGGGCGAGCTTCTCGTCGCCCGCCCGCCCGCGCCCTGACTCGGAATCGACGCGGACTCTCCCCGGCTAGACTGGAGCCATGCCCGAACCGAAAGTCGCCAGCTTTCCGGCGATCCGTGGTGCACTGAAGTTCTACCAGATCGCGTCGATCATCACCGGAGTCATGCTGCTCCTGCTGGTCGCCGAGATGGTGCTGAAGTACACGCCGATCCGACTCGAGCTCTTCGCAGGGGGATCCGGCGGTCTGCTGTGGTTCGCACCCGTGGTCGAGGGACCCGAGGGCCTCGAATCGACCGGCGACGGACTCAACATCTCGCTCTCGATCCTCGTCGCGCACGGCTGGTTCTACGTCGTCTACCTCTTCGCGTGCTTCCGGATGTGGAGCCTGATGCGCTGGCCGTTCCTGCGCTTCATCCTGCTCGCGCTCGGCGGCGTCATCCCGCTGCTGTCGTTCTTCATGGAGGCCATCGTCGCCCGCGACGTCAAGGCCTACCTCGCTTCCCGGGAGGCCGCCGCGGCCCCCGCCCCTGCCACGGAAGGTGTCCGGTGACCGAACAGTCCGAGACCCAGCAGCGCCCCGCGCTCGTCGTCGACTTCGGCGCGCAGTACGCGCAGCTGATCGCCCGCCGAGTGCGTGAGGCGGGTGTCTACAGCGAGATCGTGCCGCACACCGCCACGGCCGCCGAGATCGCCGAGAAGAACCCCGTCGCCATCATCCTCTCGGGTGGTCCGTCGTCGGTCTACGAAGAGGGCGCCCCGCGCCTCGACCCGGCCGTGTTCGACCTCGGAGTGCCCACGCTGGGCATCTGCTACGGCTTCCAGTACATGGCGCAGACGCTCGGCGGCGAGGTCGCGAACACCGGGCTTCGCGAGTACGGCGCGACGGATGCCGTCATCTCCGGCGACGGCGGCACGCTGCTCGGCGGCCAGCCGGCAGCGCAGAACGTCTGGATGAGCCACGGCGACCAGGTCGCCAAGGCGCCCGAGGGGTTCGACGTGCTCGCCACGACCGACGCGACGAAGGTCGCGGCGTTCGCGAACGAGGAGCGCGGCTTCTACGGTGTGCAGTGGCATCCCGAGGTCAAGCACTCCGACCACGGACAGCAGGTGCTCGAGAACTTCCTGCACAAGGGAGCCGGGCTCGCCTCCGACTGGAACAGCGACAACGTGATCGCCGAGCAGGTCGAGCGCATCCGCGAGCAGGTCGGTGACGCCCGCGTCATCTCCGCCCTCTCCGGCGGTGTCGACTCGGCGGTCTCGACCGCGCTCGTGCACAAGGCGATCGGCGACCAGCTGACCGCGGTGTTCGTCGACCACGGCCTTCTCCGCAAGGGCGAGCGCGAGCAGGTCGAGAAGGACTACGTCGAGTCGACCGGCGTGCGTCTGATCACGGTCGACGCGGCAGATGTCTTCCTCGGTCACCTCAAGGGCGTCACCGACCCCGAGGAGAAGCGCAAGATCATCGGGCGCGAGTTCATCCGCGCTTTCGAGAAGGTGCAGCTCGACCTCGTCGCCGAGGCGAAGGCCTCGGGCGGCGCCCCGGTCAAGTTCCTCGTGCAGGGCACGCTCTACCCCGACGTCGTCGAGTCGGGCGGCGGTGCAGGCACCGCGAACATCAAGTCGCACCACAACGTCGGCGGGCTGCCCGATGACCTCGACTTCGAGCTCATCGAGCCGCTGCGCGCGCTGTTCAAGGACGAGGTCCGTGCGATCGGCCGCGAGCTCGGCATCCCCGAGGCCATCGTCGGGCGCCAGCCGTTCCCCGGCCCCGGCCTCGGAATCCGTATCATCGGCGAGGTCACGCAGGACCGCCTCGAGATCCTCCGCGAGGCCGATGCCATCGCTCGCGAGGAGCTCACCAAGGCCGGACTCGACCAGGACATCTGGCAGTGCCCGGTCGTTCTCCTCGCCGACGTCCGCTCGGTCGGCGTGCAGGGCGACGGACGCACCTACGGCCACCCGATCGTGCTGCGTCCGGTGTCGAGTGAAGACGCCATGACCGCCGACTGGACACGCCTGCCCTATGACGTGCTGGCCAAGATCTCCAACCGGATCACCAACGGCGTGCGCGACGTCAACCGCGTCGTGCTCGACGTGACGTCGAAGCCGCCGGGGACCATCGAATGGGAGTGAGCGTCTCGCTCACCTGATCTCGAACGGGCACGGACCATCACGGTCCGTGCCCGTTCGCGTTATTTCGGGCAGGATGAGCGTATGACCAAGGCGCGGACGAAGATCACGGTGATCGGTGCAGGCAGTGTGGGCGTCAGCGTCGCGTATGCGGCGCTGATCCGGGGGAGTGCGGCCGAGGTCGCGCTCTACGACATCGCCACCGACAAGGTGGATGCCGAGGTGCTCGATCTCGCGCACGGGACGCAGTTCACCTCCGCGGCCGTGAGCGGCGGCTCCGACCTCGCCGTCGTCGAGGGCAGCGACGTGATCGTCGTCACCGCCGGAGCGAAGCAGCAGCCGGGACAGACCCGCATGGAGCTCTCGGGCATCAACGCTCGTCTGCTCGAGAAGCTCATGCCCCAGCTCGTCGAGCGCGCGCCGAACGCCGTCTTCATCATCGTCACGAATCCGGCCGATGTGATGACGGTCGTCGCCCAGCGTGTCTCGGGCCTGCCGCCGCATCGCGTCTTCGGATCCGGAACCGTGCTCGACACGTCGCGTCTGCGCTGGCGGCTCGCGCATCGCGCGAATGTGAGCACCGCAAGCGTGCACGCCGACATCGTGGGCGAGCACGGCGACACGGAGTTCCCGCTCTGGTCGAACGCGACCATCGGCTCGGTGCCGATTCTCGACTGGCCCGCCGATGAGCCGTTCACCGTCGACGAGCTCGACCGCATCGCCGTCGAGGTGCGCGATGCGGCCTATGCCGTCATCCGCGGCAAGGGAGCCACGAATCTCGCGATCGGCGTCAGCTGCGCCCGCATCGCCGAGGCAGTGCTGCACGACGAGCGGGCGGTGCTTCCGGTCGCGACGGTGCTCGACGGCGAATACGGGCTTCGCGGTGTCGCGCTGTCGGTGCCCTCGGTGGTGGGCGCTGCCGGGGCCGTGCCGTTGGCCGAGACGCCCATGAGCGAGCACGAACTCGCACTGCTGCGGGCCTCGGCCGACGCGATCCGGGCTGCGGTCGACGAGCTCGACTGAACGGCCACCGGAGAATCCCAGAGTTTTTTCGCGGAGATGTCGATCTGCGGCACCTTCGTTCGACGTCTTCAATGAGAGGGTCGACAGGCGGCCCCACCACCGAGGAGAACACCATGAAGTACATGCTGATCATGCGCTCGAACGACGAAGCGGTCGAGGCGTACAAGGAGATGCCGTTCGAGCAGGTCATCGAGGCGATGGGCAAGTACAACGAGTCGATGATCAAGGCCGGCGTGCTGGCTGCGGGCGAGGGCCTCAGCGACGCGGCGGAGGGATTCGTCGTCGACTTCAGCGCCGAGAAGCCTCTCATCACCGACGGGCCCTACGGAGAGACGAAGGAGCTGTTCAACGGCTTCTGGATCCTCGAGGTCTCCAGTCGTGAAGAGGCGGCGGAGTGGGCGAGCAGGGCTCCCCTCGGCAAGGGGTCGTTCCTCGAGGTGCGGCGCGTGACCGACGAGTCCGACTTCCCGGCCGACAACGAGTGGATCGAGAAGGAGAAGGGCTGGCGCGAAGAGGAAGAGGCGCGTCGCGCCCAGCAGTGAGATGACCGACTCCGCACACCGCGAGACGGTCCGCCACGCACCCGACGAGGGCGTGCGGCGGGCCGTCGCCGCCGTGTGGCGCATCGAGTCGGCGAAGATCGTCGCGACCCTGACGCGTGTGGTCGGCGACTTCGGCCTCGCCGAGGACCTCGCGCAGGAGGCGCTGCTCGATGCCCTGCGGCAGTGGCCGGTCGAGGGCGTGCCGCGCAACGGCGCCGCCTGGCTCACGGCGGTCGCGAAGCGCAAGGCGATCGACGGCTGGCGGCGCCGCGAACGTCTCGACGACCGGATGGCCGTGCTCGCCCACGACCTCGAGCGAGAGCAGGCGGATGCCGCAGACGCGCCGCCCTGGGACCCGGATGCGGTCGACGACGACGTGCTGCGGCTGATCTTCATCTCGTGCCACCCGGTGCTCTCGCGCGAGGCGCAGGTGGCGCTCACCCTCCGCGTGGTGGGCGGCCTGTCGAGCGAGGAGATCGCCCGGGCGTTCCTCGTGCCGACGGCGACCGTGCAGCAGCGCATCGTGCGGGCCAAGAAGACTCTCGGTGCGGCGCAGGTCCCGTTCGAGATGCCACCACGGGAGGAGCACGCAGAGCGCCTGGGAGCGATCCTGGGCGTGCTCTACCTGATCTTCAACGAGGGGCACGCCGCGAGCAGCGGTCCCGACTGGATGCGCCCCGAGCTGAGTCTCGAGGCGATCAGACTCACGCGGGTGCTGGCCGCGCTGATGCCGCGCGAGCGCGACGTGCACAGCCTGCTGGCCCTGATGGAGCTCACCGCCGCGCGGTTCCCCGCCCGGATCGATGCCCATGGCGAACCGGTGCTCCTGTCCGACCAGGACCGTCGTCGCTGGGATCGCAGCCGCATCGCGCGGGGACGTGCTGCGCTCGCGGCCGCTGACGCACTCGGCTCGGGTCGCGGCCCCTACGGCCTTCAGGCGGGGATCGCGGAATGCCATGCGACAGCCGCGTCCGTCGACGACACCGACTGGGAGCGGATCGTTCTCCTGTACGAGGCGCTCGGTCGGATCGCTCCCTCGCCGGTCGTGGAGCTCAACCGGGCGGCTGCCGTCGCGATGGCGACGGGCCCGGCATCCGCTCTGCAGATCATCGACCGGCTCGGCGCCTCGGGTGCGCTGGCCGGTTACCACCTGCTGCCCGCGACGCGGGGGGAACTGCTGCTGCGACTCGGTCGCGCGGAGGAGGCGCGCAGCGAGTTCGCCGTCGCCGCAGCGCTCGCAGGCAACGACAGGGAGCGGGCGCTGCTGCAGGCCAAGGCCGACGCGCGCTGAGCAGACGGCACACAGAGAAACCGCCCTCTTCACCAGCGTCGCTGGGGAAGAGGGCGGTTTCCTGTGTTGCTATGAGGTCAGCTGCGGGCCTTGCTGCCGCGGTTGACGATCAGGCCGTAGATCAGCAGCACGATGATCGAGCCGCCGATGGCGAGGAGCCACGTGCCCAGGTCCCAGAACTCCGTGAGAGGACGGTTCAGGATCAGGCTTCCGAGCCACCCGCCGAGGAGGGCGCCGACGACGCCGAGCAGGAGGGTGATGAACCATCCGCCACCCTGCTTGCCGGGAAGGATCAGCTTCGCGATGGCTCCGGCGATGAGGCCGAGAAGAAGGAATCCGAGAAAGCTCATGTTCAGCTCCTTTGTTTCGTGAGCCCTGGGGTGCCAGGGCTCGTGTGATCCACTGTGCCCTCTCAGCTGATTATCAGCCAACCCCTTGCGCTGGAGGCCTCGGATATGCCAAGAGGCCCGCCCCGAAGGGACGGGCCTCTGAGTGAGGCGGTTCGCGGTCAGTTGTTGCCGCGGACGATCGCGATGATGCGCAGGATCTCGACGTAGAGCCAGACGACCGTGACCATGATGCCGAAGGCGCCGAGCCAGCCGTACTTGCGGGGAGCGCCGTTGCGCACGCCCTGCTGGATCTGGTCGAAGTCGAGGACCAGCGAGTAGGCCGCCATGATGACGACCAGGACGCCGATGATCAGACCGAGCGGGATGCCGAAGATCTCAGCGCTGTAGAGGCCGAACGCCTGTCCCTGGGGGAGGACGCCGGTCCACATGAGCACGAGATTCAGCAGCGAGAACACGAGGTAGCCGACCATGGCGATCATGAAGATCTTGGTGGCCTTCTTCGACGCGCGGACCTTGCCGCTGGCGAAGAGAGCGAGGGTCACGCCGACGACCGAGACCGTGGCCAGGGTCGCCTGCACGACGATGCCGGGCCACATGACCTCGAAGAACGCCGAGATGCCGCCGACGAAGAGGCCCTCGAATGCGGCGTAGGCGAAGATCAGCGCGGGGCGGACCTTCTTGCGCGAGGTGAACGTGATGACCATCGCGAGCACGAAGCCGCCGAGTGCGCCGACGATCCACGGCATGAGGTTCGGCTCGAAGCGGTTGTAGGGGTTCAGCTCGGGAGCGGCGACGCCGCCCAGAGTCAGGAACCAGCCGACGGCGGCGGTGACGAGCAGGATGGCGAAGAGTCCGGCGGTCTTCCAGACGGTGTCCTCGACGGACATGCGGTCGGTCTCGATCGCGCCGGCCGGGGGAGCCGCGTACATGCCCTCCAGCTGTGCGTTCGCCGCGGCGTCCATGGTGCCGTGCTGGAACGACGCGGCTTGCGCCCCCTGCGCTCCCTGCGGGGCACCCGGGTAGGTCGCGACGTTGCGCGGATCCTGCTGCTGGAACGCCGGGTTGTTGAAGGCGAAGTTGCTCATGTGGGCCTCACTCCAAAGTGGGTTGTAGGTCGCTTTCCTCCACGATACCCGGAAGGGCAGGTCATCAGGGTGTTCTACGCTGAGAGCGTGCCCAGGAAATCGCCTCTCGTGATCGGGCATCGCGGTGCGCCCGGCTATCGTCCGGAACACAGTCGCTCGTCATACGAGCTCGCCCTCGCGATGGGAGTCGATGCGGTCGAACCCGACGTCGTCGCCACGAAGGACGGCGTGCTCATCGTGCGGCACGAGAACGAGATCTCCGGCACCACGGATGTGGCCGAGCACCGGGAGTTCGCCGACCGGAAGACGACCAAGCGCGTCGACGGCGAGGCCCTCACCGGCTGGTTCACCGAGGACTTCACCTGGGATGAGCTCACGACGTTGCGCAGCCGGGAGCGCCTTCCGAAGGTGCGCGTGTCGAGCGCGAGCTTCGACGGTTCGCAGGCGATCCTGCGGTTGACCGACGTGCTCGACATCGTCCGGGCCGGCTCGGTCGAGTACGGACGCGAGATCGGCGTGGTGCTCGAGGTCAAGCACGCCACATACTTCGCGAGCATCGGCCTCGACCTCGCGCCGCTGATCGAACGCGACCTGCGTGCGGCGGGGTGGGCCGGGGGCGAGCTGCCGCTGATCGTGGAGTCCTTCGAGTCGACGATCCTCGGACAGCTGAGGGCCCGAGGCATCGCGGCGTCGTACGTCTATCTGATCGAGGCGTCGGGACGCGCGTACGATCTGGTCGTCGCTCAGGGCACGCAGGCGCCCACGTATGCGGCCACCGTCACCCCGCAGGGACTCGATGCGCTCGTCGGCCGGGTCGACGGAATCAGCGTCGACAAGCGCATGCTGCTCGCCGCAGGCAACTCGATCGTCCCCGATGCGCACGCGCGCGGGCTCACGGTCTTCACATGGACCTGTCGGCCGGAGAACGCCTTCCTCTCGGCGGAGTTCCGCGGCCACGGAGGCAAGAGCGCCTACGGGGACTACGAGGCCGAATGGGGCGTCATCGCTCGCACGGGAGTCGACGGGGTCTTCGTCGATCACCCCGACCTCGGGGTCGGATTCTTTCGCGGCTGACCTCGATCAGAACGGGCCGAGCACGTCCGGAACGGGGCGATCGAGGTGGAGCGCTCGCAGCGGCTCGAGGATCTCGCGCTCCTCGAAGCGGAAGTGCGACTCCATGATCGCGCCGATGCCGTCGAGGTGGCGCTTCAGCGTCTCGCTGCCCTCTCCGCTCTCGACGGCCGTGCGGAGTCCTCCGAGCAGGTGGGCCAGCATCGAGTGATCCTGCATCAGCTTGGCGATCACGTCGCCGAGTTCCGGGTGCTGGTCGCGCAGCGCGGGGAACAGGGCGCGGTCCTCGCTCAGATGATGCCCATCGAGGGCCGAGCAGAAGCCGATGCAGAACAGCGCGAGCTCGCGCGCGGCATCCGGAGCATCCGAACCGTCCTGCACCGCCTCCCTCGTGGCCTCGAGGGCGGCGCGGAGTCTCGTGTGCGCCCGGCGCAGCTCTGCGTCCCAGGCGATCAGGCGATCGGCATCCATCCCGGCAATTCTAGAGCCGGCATCCGCGGTCAGAGCGTGCGGTCGAAGGCGCCGCGGCGCGACACGATCTCCTTGCCGAGAGGCATCAGCGAGACGGGCACCATCTTGAAGTCGGCGATGCCCATCGGGATGCCGATGATCGTGATGCAGAGCGCGAGGCCGGAGACGATGTGTCCGATCGCCAACCACCAGCCGGCGAGGATGACCCAGAGCACGTTGCCGAGGAACGAGCCGACTCCGGAGGTCGGCTTGCTGACGATCTCACGCCCGAACGGCCAGATCGCGTAGCGGGCGATGCGGAACGAGGCGATGGCCCAGGGGATCGTCACGATCGGAATGCACAGCAGGATGCCGGCCAGCATGTAGCCGAGGAAGAGAGCGAGTCCGGCGAAGATCAGCCAGATGATGTTGAGGATCGTGCGCACGGGCCGATTCTCGCATCGACGGCTGAGCATCCGCCTGTTCGCGGCCTCCCGGGCCGATGGCGAACCGCCACCGGTCGTTCACCATCCGTGCACCTGCACGCCGTCGTTCGGCCATGCGGGATCGCTGATGTGGAGTCCTACCCGACTGATTCCCTCAGGAGCCCTATGTCCCGCCTGCACTCTGCGGCTGCGGTCACGACGGTCTGCGCGCTCAGCGCTGCCGCCCTGCTCGCCGTACCGCTCGCCGCCACCGGAGCCGAACCCGGTGTCCGCATCAACGAAGTCGAGTCGAGCGGGGGAGCACCCGGCGACTGGATCGAGTTCGTCAACACGTCGGCCGTCGCGGTCGACCTGAGCGGTTTCGTCGTCAAGGACGACGGCGAAGATGAGGCGTACACGTTCCCGGACGGATCGCTGATCGAGCCCGGCGCGCATCTCGTTCTCGACCAGGCCGATGCCGGAGCGGGCGACTTCGCCTTCGGCCTCGGCAAAGAAGACCAGGTGCGACTGTTCGACCCGAGCGCCGTGCTCGTGGACGAGACATCGTGGGCGGCTCACGCTGCAGTGACCTGGGGAGCGCGGGAGGTCGACGGCATCGTCGAATGGGCGGAGACGTCCGAGTCCACGAAGGGCGCGGCGAACGTCTTCGCATCCGACGAACCTCTGGGCGGCACCATCGCGATCAATGAGGTCGACTCGCAGCCGGCGGACTGGGTGGAGTTCCACAACGCGGGCGATGCCCCTCTCGACATCTCGGGCTACGAGATCCGCGACAACTCCGACGACCACCGCTGGCAGTTCCTGCCGGACACGGAGATCGCCGCCGGCGAGTTCCTCGTCGTCGAGGAGGGCACCATCGGTCTCGTCGGTGGCGTCGAGACGGCCTTCCGCGATCCGATCGGAATCGGCAGCGCCGACCGCATCCGCCTGTTCGACACGGCTGGCGTGCTGGTCGACGACACGCAGGCATGGAGCGGCCATGCCGCCATCGACGGCGACGCCATCGCCGCGACCCTCGCACGCTGCCCCGACGGAGAGGGCGCCTTCGTGCTCGCATATGCGACCCCGGGGGTGACGAACACGTGCGTCATGCCGGACGTCGTGATCAACGAGATCGAATCCGACGGCGACGCGACCGACTGGGTCGAGGTCGTCAACTCGGGCAGCACACCGGTCGACCTCTCCGGCTGGACCGTCATGGACGGCGACCCGGTCGGCCACGCGGCGGAGACGACGCCGCTGCCCGCGGGCACCGTGCTCGAACCCGGCGCGTACCTCGTCTTCGACCAGCCGAAGGACTTCGTGTTCGGTCTGGGCAACGGCGACGCCGTCACGCTGCGCGACGCGAACCTCAACATCGTCGACGAGCACGTCTACGCGGCGCATGCGGCGGGCGTCCTCGCGCGATGCGCGGACCGAGCTGGAGAGTTCGCCGACATCGCGGTCTCGACCAAGGGCCAGCGCAACGCGTGCGGCAACCCGGTGCGGATCAACGAGGTCGAGTCCGACGGCGGATCGCCCGGTGACTGGATCGAACTCGTCAACCCGACCGCATCCGCCCTCGACGTCTCCGGCGTCGTCGTGAAGGACGACGACGACACCCACTCCTACGTCATTCCGGCCGCGACCACCATCGCCGCGGGCGGATACCTCGTCATCGAGGGCACGGACCTCGGCTTCGGTCTGGGTGACGGCGACTCCGTGCGCGTCTTCGACGGAGATCTGCTCATCGACTCCACCACGTGGGGCGCAGGGCACGCGGCCACCACGTGGGGGCGCTGCCCGGACATCGCCGGCACCTTCGCGGCGACCGCGGAGAGCACGAAGGGTGCGGCGAACATCTGCGCCGGCGAGATCCCCGTCTCGCCATGGCCGGGTTCGGCCGACGTCCGGGTGCTCGACACCGCGCCGACGTTCCTCGAGGACAGCTCGGGTCTCGACGTGCAGGAGACGTCGGACGGATCGTTCCTCTGGGCCGTGGACAACGGCGAGGGGCGCATCTGGAAGCTCGAGGCCCACGCCGACGGCTCGTTCTCGCAGATCGCCGGGTGGGAGTCGGGCAAGCGCGTGCGATTCCAGAAGGATGCCGGCGACCCGAACGCCGCAGGCCCCGACACCGAGGGCATCACCGTCGACGGCGAGGGATCGGTCTACGTCGCCTCCGAGCGCGACAACAGCGCCAAGGGCGTGAACCAGAACACCATCCTGAGGGTCGACCCCGAAGCCTCCGCCGACGACCTCGTCGCCGAGCAGGAGTGGGATCTGACCTCGTCGCTCCCCGCCGTGGGAGCGAACCTCGGCATGGAGGCGGTGCAGTGGGTGCCGGACAGCGCTCTCGACGGCGCACTCTTCGACGTCAACACCGCGGCCCCGTACGACTCGGCAGACTACGCCGGACACGGCGGCGGCCTGTTCTTCGTCGCGGTCGAGGACAACGGTCACGTCTACGCGTTCGCGCTCGGCGCCGACGGCCAGGCCACGCTGGTGTCGGAGATCGCACCCGGTCTGCCTGGCGTCATGGCGCTCGACTACGACAGCGTGCTCGACGTGCTGTGGGCGGTCTGCGACGACGGCTGCCAGGGGCAGTCGGCCCAGATCACGCTGAACGGCACCGAACAGCCCGGCATCGCGCACTTCGCCCGCCCTGCCGGCATGCCCGACATCAACAACGAGGGATTCGCGACCGCCCCGGCCTCGCTGTCGGTCGACGGTGAGCGTCCGGTCTGGTGGTTCGCCGACGGTTTCGCCGCCGAGGCGCTGCGAGTCGGCACCCTTCCCGGAGTGACCGGAGAGACGCCCGGCGAAGGGCCCGGGGAGAACCCGGGGCAGACTCCTGGCGAAGGCCCGGTCTCGAGCCAGCCCGGCGGCGCGCCTTCCGGTGACGACCGTGACGGTGCCGCCGGCCTCGCTGCGACCGGCGCGGAGGCGCCCGTGGCCCTGATCGCTCTGGCCCTGATGCTCGTCGTCGGCGGTGCGCTCGTCGCCGGTCGGCGCCGGCGCGTCAGCTGACACGAGCGACGCGACGAGGATGGGGCGGATGCACGCGATCCCGTGCATCCGCCCCATCCGCCGGCAGTGTCGGTGGCGCGGCCTAGACTCGTAGAGCCATGACCGAAGCCCCCCTCATCGTCCCCGGATCCGTCGGCCCTCGCTCCACCGGAGCGCAGGGACAGGACGACCTCCTCGCCGGCCTCAACCCGCAGCAGCTCGAAGCGGTGACCTACCGCGGACCCGCGCTGCTGATCGTCGCGGGTGCAGGCTCCGGCAAGACCAGCGTGCTGACACGGCGCATCGCCTCTCTGCTGAGGTCACGCGAGGCATGGCCCAGCCAGATCCTCGCGATCACCTTCACCAACAAGGCCGCCGGTGAGATGCGCGAGCGCGTCGAGGCGATCGTGGGCGACGCGGCGCGGGGCATGTGGATCTCGACGTTCCACTCCGCCTGCGTGCGGATCCTCCGGCGTGAGGCTCAGCAGTTCGGGTTCACCAAGTCATTCACGATCTACGACTCCGGTGATTCGCGGGCGCTCATCAAGCGGCTGGTCAAGCAGCACGAGGCCGATGCCTACGGTCTCACTCCCGGGGCCGTGCAGTCGCGCATCTCCAAGCTCAAGAACGAGCTGTCGGATGCCGACGCGTATGCGCGACAGGCGAACATGAACGACCCGGCCGAGCGGATCTTCGTCGAGCTTTTCGCCGACTACCAGCGGCAGCTGCAGAAGGCGAACGCGTTCGACTTCGACGACCTGATCGGCCAGACCGTCTATCTGTTCCGCGCCTTCCCGCAGGTCGCCGACACCTATCGGCGCAGGTTCCGTCATGTGCTGGTCGACGAGTACCAGGACACGAACCACGCTCAGTACGCCCTCATCCACGAGCTGACGCGTCCGGTCTCGGGCGATTCGCCCGACCCGTATGCCTCCGACGGCATGATGATCTTCGAGCCGGAGACCACGCCGGAGCTCGAAGGCGCGTCACTCACCGTGGTGGGTGATTCCGACCAGTCGATCTACGCGTTCCGCGGCGCCGACATCCGCAACATCAGCGAGTTCGAGCGCGACTTCCCCGGCGCTCGCGTCGTGCTGCTCGAGCAGAACTATCGCTCGACGCAGAACATCCTCTCGGCGGCGAACGCGGTGATCGGCAACAACTTCGACCGCAAGGACAAGAAGCTCTGGAGCGACAAGGGCGACGGCGACATGATCGTCGGCTTCACCGGGTACTCCCAGCACGATGAGGCCCAATTCGTCGCCGACGAGGTCGAGGCGCTGCACCGCGCCGGCATGCCGTACTCCGAGATGGCCGTCTTCTACCGCACGAACTCGCAATCGCGTGCGCTGGAGGAGATCTTCATCCGCTCCGCCGTGCCCTACAAGATCATGGGCGGCACGAAGTTCTACGAGCGTGCCGAGATCAAGGACGCCCTCGCCTACCTGGTCGCCGTCGCGAACCCGGCCGACGAGATGGCTGTCCGCCGCATCCTGAACAAGCCCAGGCGCGGCATCGGCGATGTGACCGAGACGGCGATCGCCCGGTTCGCCGAAGACCACGACATCACGTTCCGGCAGGCCCTGTCCGTGCCCGAGCAGCTGGGCTTCGGTCCGAAGATCCAGGCCGGCATCGCCCAGCTCGATGCCGTGCTGGCCGAGGCGACGGAGATCATGCTCCCCGCCTCCGGCGAGGTTCCCGCTCCGACCACCGTCGCCGACGGGCTCAGCGTGCTGCTGTCGAAGAGCGGCTACCTCGACGCCCTGCGGGCGAGCCGCGACCCACAGGATGAGGCGCGCGTCGAGAACCTCGACGAGTTCGTCGCCGTCGCGCGGGACTTCGCGCGCAACAATCCTGACGGGACGATCGTGGACTTCCTCACAGAGGTCGCCCTGGTCTCGGATGCCGATGACCTCGATGACGAATCAGGGTCGGTGTCGATGATGACGATGCACACCGCGAAGGGGCTCGAGTACGACGCGGTCTTCGTGACCGGCGTCGAAGAGGATCTGATCCCGCACCGCATCTCGGCTGGGGAGCCGGGCGGTCCTCAGGAAGAGCGGAGGCTCTTCTACGTCGGCATCACGCGCGCGCGGAAGCGCCTGCACCTGTCGCTCGCGATGACCAGGGCCCAGTTCGGCGAGGTCTCGGTCGCGATGCCCAGCCGCTTCCTGCAGGAGATCCCCGCCGGACTCATCGACTGGCGCCAGTCGCCCGGCGACGTCAACTCCCGGGGAGGCATGCAGTCCCGTGCGCTCAATGCGCGCCGGGCAGGCGGATTCGGCGGCTCCGGCGGCTCCGGTTCCGGCGACCGTTTCGCGGTGAAGCAGCTGCCGGGGCGCGACTCTCTCAAGCCGCTCTCGACCGCGATGGACAAGTTCCCCAACCGCGTGACGGCGAAGATGCGTGACAACGGCGACCTCGAACTCGCCGCCGGGGATCGCATCCGCCACACGGACTTCGGCGACGGACGGGTCGACGCGGTGACGGGCGAGGGTGCCAAGCGCATCGCGCACGTGCGCTTCGATTCCGCCGGCCAGAAGAAGCTCCTGATCAAGGTCGCGCCGATCGAGAAGATCTAGCCCTCTGGCGGGTTAGGCTGGCTGATATGGCCCTGTTCTCCCGCCGCAAGAAGTCCGCCGACGACGTCGTCGCCGACCAGTTCGACACCGAGACCGAGGAGTCCGCCGACGAGACTCCGGACGGTGCGGAGGCGCCGGCGGACGCCGCCGAGGCCACGCCCACCATCGGTATCTCCGTCCAGGCGTTCCGTGGGGTCGGTGCTCAGGCGGGACCGGAGGTCGAGCTGCCCGGTCCTGACGCGCCGGCAGCATCGGCGCCTGCGACAGCACCCGCCCCTGCTCCCGCTGCGCCGGCACCTGCCCCCGTGGCCGAGCCCGAGCGTCGACTGCCGCTGGCGCCCGCGATGCCGCCCGAGCAGACCGAGACCGTCCCGGGCATGAAGGACAACGTCCTGCTGCGTGAATCCCTGAAAGAGGTCGAGCAGGGCGCCACGAACGAGCAGCTGCTCGGAGTGCTCCGCCAGGCGCTGCAGGGGCACATGTACATCCGCGTCAACGGTGATGCACGCGCGCAGATCAGTGAGGGCAAGCCTCTCGCTGTCGCGGTCGTGCGTGATGGCGATCGTCAGTTCATGCTCGCGTTCAGTTCGGCCGCCGCTGTCCGAGACTCCGTGCAGCTCGAGAAGGACCCGACGGCGACATCTGCCGTCGCCCAGCCTGTCACGTCCGTTCTGCAGCAGGTCGTCTCGGGTGACTTCGCCGGCCTCATCGTCGACAACGCCTCTGCACCGCACCGCGTGGTGTTCCCGTCCGAGCTCCTGCAGAAGGCGCTCGAGCAGGCAGACGTCGACATGACGGTCAAGTCGCTGATCGCCGCGCCGCGTGAGCAGGACACCGCATCGAAGGTCGGTGAGGCGCTCGCGACGAAGCGCATGTGGGTCGCCGTCAACGAGGGAAATCCCGGCGGACAGGTCGGGATCGCCGAAGCGCAGACTCCCGAAGGCAAGCGGTTCCTCCAGCTCTTCTCGCACCCGCTCGAGGTGCTCGCGCTCGGTCGGGGCGATCGACCGCTGCCGTTCGAGCCGCTGCAGCTGGCCAAGATCCTCTCCAGCCACATCGATATGGCCGGGGTCATCATCGATCCGGCCGGCCCCAGCATCGTGGTCGAGCGCGACGCTCTCACCTCGGTGCTGATCCTCGCGATCGACATCGACGACTGACGGGCTTCCCCCGCGTCGCACCGGCCCTCTAGGGTCGGAGCATGGCCTCAGAACGCGTGACCCTGACAGTCATCGATCCCGATGGAGAGCGCGAGGTCGCGCTCTCGAGCCCGAACAGGGTCGTCTGGCCGAAGGACGGCATCACGAAGGCCGAGCTCGCGGAGTACTTCCAGCTCGTCAGCGTGCCGTTCCTCGAGGCGAACGGGAATCGTCCCGTCTCGCTCGAGCGCTTCCGCGACGGCGTGGGAAGCGACGGGTTCTTCTCGAAGAACCCGCCCAAGGGAACGCCCGACTATGTCGACGCCGTCACCGTGACCTACAACAGTGCGCGTCGGCATCCGCAGATCGTCCTGAATCGCCCGAGCGCGATCGTCTGGGCGGCGCAGATGAACACGATCGTCTTCCACCCCTGGGCGTCCCTCGCCACCGACCCGGACAATCCCGTCGAGTTGCGGATCGACCTCGACCCGCAGCCCGGCACGGGGTTCGCGGATGCCATCCCCGCCGCGCACGCGCTGAGAGAGGTGCTCGAGGAGGTCGGTCTCACCGCGTTCGTGAAGACCAGCGGCAACCGTGGACTGCACGTGTTCGCGCCCATCGAACCGACTCATGAGTTCCTCGATGTGCGGCACGCCGTGATCGCAGCCGGCCGCGAGCTGGAGCGACGGATGCCGGAGCAGGTCACGATGAGCTGGTGGAAGGAGGAGCGTGGTCAGCGGGTCTTCATCGACTTCAACCAGGCGAACCGCGACCGCACGATGGCCGGTGCCTACAGCCCCCGCGCGCTTCCCGGGGCCACGGTCTCGACGCCCGTGTACTGGGACGAGCTGGACGGTCTCGACCCCGCGGTCTTCACCGTCCGCAGCATCCCGAAGAGACTCGCCGAGGTCGGTGATCCCTGGGCGGGCAAGCAGGACGAGCCGGGGCGCATCGACACGCTTCTCGAGTGGTGGGAGCGGGACAAGGCGGCGGGCCTCGGCGAGTTGTCGTTCCCGCCCGAGTTCCCCAAGATGCCCGGAGAGCCCCCACGCGTGCAGCCCAGCAAGAAGGTCGACGCCCACTGGGATGCGAACGGCGATCCCGTCGAGGAGTGAGCCTCAGCCGATGACCTCGGCCAGGTCGTACCCGGCCACGGTGTCGAGCTGGTCGTAGGTGCACGAGCGCGCATCCCGGTCCGGACGCCAGCGGTCGAACTGCACCGTATGGCGGAACCGCGAACCCTCGAGCTGGTCGTAGCGCACCTCGAGCACGAGCTCGGGGCGCAGTCGGACGAACGAGACATCCTTGGATCCGCTGAAGCGCGAACGCTCACCCTCGCCGGTGAGGGCCTCGCCGGAGTCGTCGCGCTGCACGAGCGGGGCGAGCTCCTCGACGAGCTCCCGGCGGCGCACATCACTCCATGCGGCCACGCCGCCGACTTGCCGCAGCGTGCCGTCGGAGTCGTAGAGGCCGACGAGCAGAGACCCGACGCCGGACCCGGACTTGTGCACGCGGTAGCCGAGCGCGACCACGTCAGCGGTGCGGGCATGCTTGATCTTGATGAGGGTGCGCTTTCCGGGCGCGTACGGCTGATCGAGTGGCTTGGCGACGACCCCGTCGAGGCCTGCGCCCTCGAACTCGGCGAGCCAGCGCACGGCGGCGTCCCGATCGCGGGTGGTGCGCGTGATGTGCAGGGGATGCTCGACCCCGTCCATCAGGGTCTCCAGGCGCGCGCGGCGTTCGGCGAACGGAGTGCTCAGGAGGTCTTCGTCGTCGACGGCCAGCAGATCGAAGGCGATGAACATCGCAGGCGTCTCCGCAGCGAGCTTCGCCACTCGTGAGGCCGCGGGATGGATGCGCTGACTCAGCGCCTCCCAATCGAGTCGCTGCGCCCCCTCGCGGCCCGTGGCCACGACGATCTCTCCGTCGAGCAGGCACGGCCTCGGAAGCAGTCGCGGGATCGCCTCGACGAGCTCGGGGAAGTATCTCGTCAGCGGTTTCGCTCCGCGGGAGCCGATCTCGACGGTCTCGCCGTCCCAGGCGATCAGCCCGCGGAATCCGTCCCACTTGGGCTCGAACAGCAGCCCTCCGGCGGTCTTCGCGGGATCGGGGACGGATGCTGCCGCCTTCGCCAGCATCGGGGACGGGATCTCGTAGCGCATGGATCCATCCTGGCGTCGGTCGCGTCGTGGCAGAAGGGTGATTTCGCCCGTCAGGAGAAGAGGTCGTCGAGGGAGACGCGCATGCCGGCATCCTTGAGCGCCGTGCGGGCGGCATGCCATCCCGCCATGCCGTTGACGCCCGGGCCGGGCGGTGTCGACGCCGACGCGAGGTACACCCCGTGCATCGGAGTGCGCCAGGGCGCGATGCCGAGGACCGGGCGCCGCAGCGCCTGCGGGATCGTGAACGCCCCGCCGAGGATGTCGCCGCCGATCTCCGACGGGTTGACCGCCTCGCGCGACGACGCCGGCACCGAGTGGTGCGCGAGGATGAGGTCCCGGAATCCCGGTGCGAATCGCTCGACCTGACGCGTGATGAGTTCGGTGGCGTCGAGATCGGAGTCCTGGGGAACATGGATGTACGCCCACAGCACCGCCTTGCCCTCCGGCGCCCTGCTGGGGTCGAAGACCGAGGGCTGCACCGTCAGGACGTACGGTCGGTCGCTGATCCGTCCCCGGGCGACAGCGTTCTCACTCGCCCACGTCTCCGCGGCCGATCCGCCGATGTGGACGGTGGGCGACTGGGCGACGTCGGGATTCGCCCAGGGAATCGGCCCGTCGAGAGCGAAATCCACCTTCGCAGCGGCGGGGCCGTATCGGTAGTTGCGGATCGCCCGCGCGTAGGCCGCGGGGATGTCCGGATGGGTGAGGGTGAGGCGGGGCGATGTGTTCAGCATCAGCAGATCACCACGGGCGGGGTCGCCCCAGTCGAGCGATCCCAGGTCGGTGACGTGGATGCCCGATTCGACGGATCCGCCATGGGCCTCGATATCGGCGACCATGCTGTCGGCGATGCGCTGCGCGCCGCCTCGCGGGTACATCCATCCGCCGGCGTGCGCCTGCGCGGCGAGCAGCAGCCCGGCTGCGGCACCGGCGAGCGAGGGGAGCGGGGTGTTCGCGTGCGCCAGGACACCGGCCATCAGCGCGGCGGCCTCTTCGGTGCGGAAGCTGCGCCGGGCGAGCGGCGTGCCCTGGTCGAGCATCCGCAGGGCGAACCGGAGAGCCGTGATCGGCTCGCGAGGCACCCTGAGCATCTGATTGCCGGTGAAGTCGACGACACCCTCGACGTGAGTGCTGAGCGGGCGCAGGAGCGACAGCCAGGCCCGCTCGTCGACGCCGAGCCCTGCCGCGGTGCGTTCGATGTCGCGCCATGCGATTCCGGCTCTGCCGCCGTCTAGCGGGTGCGCGTACGAGATGTCGGGGAGGATCCA
Organism: Microbacterium sp. CFBP9023; assembly: GCF_034045055.1. Taxonomy (NCBI): domain Bacteria; kingdom Bacillati; phylum Actinomycetota; class Actinomycetes; order Micrococcales; family Microbacteriaceae; genus Microbacterium; species Microbacterium sp. CFBP9023. The sequence goes on from NZ_JAXCWI010000003.1 coordinate 340,081, forward strand.
GTCCACCCGTTCGGCGAGGCCGAACGCCTGGAAGAACGACGAAGAGAGCGCGGCCGGGTGCACGGCGGCGCAGACGTCGTGCCGGAAGCCCGAGAGGGTCGATTCCGTCGTGCGGACTCCGCCGCCGATCGTGTCGGCGGCTTCGAGCACGTGCACCTCGTAGCCGGCGCGCGCGAGGGACACAGCCGCCGCCAGGCCGTTCGGTCCGGAGCCGATGATCGTCGCGCGTGCCATTCGGCCAGTCTTCCATGCCCGGGCGTGAGATCCTTGAGGAAATGAATGAAGTTCAGGGCCCGACCCCCACAGGCAACTCCCGTCCGTACCGAACCCTCGCGGAGGCGCTCCGCGCGCATCGCATCGCCGAGGAGAACCACGAGTTCATCTCCGCGATCACCGACGCCGTCGGCATCTCCTCCTATATCGACCGCGGTCGCTACATCGAGGCTATCCGCCGCGGCGACGGCGCCCCGCTGCACATCGGCAAGACCTACACCAACGGCTTCACCGAGGACGAGACGATCGTCATCGGCTCGACGCCCCTGCGACTGCAGCCGAGCGAGGGCCGCGCACCGTACTTCTACGTGACGCACCCGAGCGAGTTCCGCCCGATCGCGCCTGTCAAGGCGAAGAGATCGACGACCCCTCGTGTCGCGGCTGCGCCGAAGGCCGAGCGCGCGACCAAGACGGAAGAGCGCGACTACGGCGTGTGCGACGTCTGCTTCATGGTGAAGACGCCGGCCGGCGGCTGCGGCTGCGACTGACGTCCTCGTCGGCACCGCGGTGGTGAGCGCTCAGGTGAAGGCGCTCATCCCCGTGATGTCGCGCCCGAGCAGCAGCGCCTGCACGCTCTCGGTGCCCTCATAGGTGTGGATCGCCTCGATGTCGGCCATGTGCTGCATCACACCGTTCTCGAGCAGGATGCCGTTGCCGCCGAGGAGGTCACGGGCGACGGATGCCACGCGTCGAGCTGCTCGCGTGTTGTGGAACTTCGCCAGCGAGGCCTGCGTGGGGCGAAGCTCACCCGCGGTCTCGAGGTCTGCGAGGCGACGGCAGTACAGCTGCATGGCCGTGAGGTCCTCGAGCATGTGCGTGAGGCGCTCCTGCACCATCTGGAACTTGGCGAGCGGCTTGCCGAACTGGATGCGCTGGGTCGAGTAGGCCAGCGCCGCCTCGTAGCAGGCCGTCGCGTGGCCGAGGGCCGACCACGCGACCCCTGAGCGGGTGGCGTAGAGGACGACCGACGCGTCCTTGAAGCTCTTGGTGCCAGGGAGCACGGAGTCGAGCGGCACCCGGACGTCGTCGAGCACGATGTGAGCCTGGTGGATCGCCCTCAGCGAGGCCTTGCCGCGGATCGGGGTCCCTGAGTATCCAGGGGTGTCCTGTTCGACGAGGAAGCACCGGACCGCACCGTGTTCGGGCGCCCTCTCGTCGTCGACGCGGGCCCAGACGAAAGTGATGCCGCCCGAGGCGCCGTTGCCGATCCACTTCTTCGCGCCGCGGATGACCCACTCGTCGCCATCGCGGCGGGCCACGGTCTCCAGCGATACCGAGTCAGACCCGTGGTCGGGCTCGGTGAGGGCGAAGGATCCGAAGACCGAGCCGTCTGCCAGAGCCGTGAGCCACTTCTCCTGCTGAGCGGGGGATCCGAAGAGCGCCAGGGTGCGCAGCGCGAGCCCGCCTTGGACGGCGAGCACGGTGCCGAGCGACCCGTCGCCGCGCGAGATCTCCATGTTCACGAGCCCGGCAGCGAGGGGGGAGAGCCGGGTGAGGGCAGGATGCTCGATGCCATCGACGACGAGATCCATCTCGCCCATTCGGCGCGCGGCCTCGAGCGGATACTCCGCGCGATCCCAGGCGTCCGCCATCTGAGGCCCGACCTCGTCGATGTAGGCCTTGGCGCGATCCCAGGCCGACCGGTCGGCGTCGGGGATGTCGGCGAAGACGGCGTAATAATCGCTGTCCTGTCGCCCGGTGATGTCGTACGACGAGACGCGCTCGCCGGGCAGGGGAGAGGCTGCGGTGCTCATGGTGACTCCTTCGTGACACCAAGTATCGTACGCTGTGAAACTCGGTTTCACGACTCCGGTGGAGAGAGTCCTGGTTCAGTCGAGTTGAGAGCGCAGGCGCCGGGTGACCTCGGCGATCGGCATCGAGCGAGGGAACACGGCGACGACCACGTCATCCGGAGCCTCGGAGACCGCGTCGGAAGGCACCCCGTAGCGGCGGCGGACGTCGGCGAGCGCCGTCTGCAGCGTCGAGAGCGGCACCTTCTTCTTGCCGCGCAGCAGCTGCCGCAGCACATGGTTGTGCACGGCGGTGACGAGGGCGGAGAACCCGACGGCATCGAGAGGATCGATCCCGGGGAGCGAGCTGCGCAGATAGTCGTCGAACAGCCGCTCGTAGCGGAACACCGTGATGATCTCGCGCTCACGGAGCACCGGCACCTGGCGGACGATCTGATAGCGGCGACGCGCGAGTTCGGGATCGTGCGCGAAGTGGGCGAAGACCGACTCGGATGCCGCGCAGACCGCACGCCAGGGATCGTCATGCCCTTCCGCGAGGAAGGTCCGCAACTGGTCGAGCAGCACCTCATGGTCCGCGAAGACCACATCCTCTTTGCCGCCGAACTGGCGGAAGAAGGTCGAGCGTGAGACGCCTGCGGCCTTCGCGATCTGCTCGACGGAGGTCTGGTCGAAGCCCTGTGACGCGAAGAGCTCGAGTGCAGCGGCCACGACGCCGGTGCGCAGTTCTGCGGATTCGTGCATGGAATGAGCCTAGACCTGTCGATGTCGTCGACGATCATGGGCGGTCGCCGTAGGGCGTGAGGCCGTTGCGACCGGACGGAGCCGTGGCCGTCTATGCCGTCGGACGGACGCCGCTGACGCGGTTCCAGATCTCCACCCGGTGGGTGAAGTCGGCGAGGGCCTCGGATTCCGCGTCGAAGGCGCGGAGCGAACCGGCGATGGGTTGTGCGCGTTCGTCTTGGATCCAGGTCTGGAAACCGTTCCTGCCGAAGGTCAGGACGATGACGTTCGGCTTGCCGCGCGGGTCCTCGAAGAGGGAGTACCCGGCATGGCCGCGTGCGCGGAGGTCGGCGAGCACGGTGTCACGGTTCATGCCAGTCCTCCAGGGACGCTCAGTTCGCGCACGAGTCCGAGTCGCAGATAGAACGAGAGCGGCAGGGGCAGCACGAGCTGGGTGGCGCCGCCGGGTTCGCCGAATGCGGGAGCCACCCTGCCGCTGTAGATGGGCTCGTCCCAGCGGTAGTAGCCGATGTCCACGAGATCATCCAGGTCGCGGCGAAGCGCGGCATCGCCGGATCGCTCGTATGCGGCACGGACGTGTACGCAATCGCCGAGGACGATGAACTGGTGGTACGCCGACGGATTCTCGACCCAGGGGAGCGAGCGCTCAGGATACGCAGCGGGCTGCCCGTTCTCGACGAGGTAGACGTAACGGGTGTTCACGGGGCCGTACATGTCCCAGACCTCCGCGCCGGCCGGCACGGGCTCGCGAGTGAGGGCGCGGCCGTCGGGGCCGATCCAGAGCTCGGTCATGCGGAGTCCCCGATCCGGCGCACAGCGGTGGAATCCGCTGCCTTGTGCGACCGTGCCATCCGCAGGAACTGGTCGAGAGCCTCGGCTTCGGAGGAGAAGCGCGACGGGCCGAAGAACCGGTCGCCGCGCTCGTCGGTGTCCCACACGATCCACTCATCGCCGTCGCGATCGATCCATGCCGACCGTTCGCGACGGCCGGTGCGCCCGAACCAGTTCGCGGTGGCGGTGAGCTGTTCGTCCTGGATGATGCGCTGTGCGTCGGCGGCGGTGAGGTTCGTCATGGGATCTCCTTAAGCAGGCCCAGCGCGATGAGCTGCTCGGCGGTGAGCGGAAGCTGCACCTGGGAGCCGCCACCCGGCGAGCCGAATCCGGGCGCGATGTCTCCCTGGTACCCCTGTGAACCGAGGTATTCGGGCTTGAGACCGCCCGCCAGGAGTTCGTCCTTGACGTGCTGAGGGGCGCTGTCGAACGCACCACGCAGATCGGACAGATCGCCGACGACCTCGTAGCGGTGGTAGTGCGCGGGATTCTCGACGTAGGGCAGGGAACGCTGGTCGTACGTGTACGGCCCGTCATCCGGCACCGGTGAGGTGTATCGACCGTCGGGGGGACCGTAGCGGTCGAGCACGTCACCGGGCTGCGGCGTGTGCGGCTGTCGGATCGGATTGTCGTTGGCATCCAGCACGTACCCGCCGCCGGGCACTTGGCTCCAGTCGATGCTCCCATCCGGCTGAAGGACCTCAGGGCCCTTGGGGATCTGCACGTCGGGTGGGAGCGTGCCGGTGTCGGCGAAGTCGTCGGCGTACTGCGGGTAGTTGCGCTCGAGATATGTCTGGAGCTGCTCGTCGGTGAGCATGCTCTGGTCACGCACGCTGGGACCGGGCGAGGTGGGCCCGTCCGGCGTCGTGCCGTCCGGCGGGTTGTGGGGAGGCGTGCCGTTCGGGCTGTGCGGTGCTCCGGGGCCGGAGGGAGCGTTTCCGCCGCCCGGACCGCGCGAGAAGAGGTCTCCGAGGCGCTGGAAGAGCGCCTTGAGTTCGTCCAGGTGCTTGGCGAGAGCCGTGACGGCGTCGACGAGCTTGAGCACCGTGCCGGAGATCCGGGCGGTCATCGCCGAGACGCGGCTCGTCGCCTGCGCGATGACATATGGGGTGGCGGTGCCGAGTGAGATGACCAGCGTGCTCGCGTAGGAGATCAGCGAGCCCACGAGCTGCGAGAGCGTGTCGCGCACGAGCTCATGAACGACCTGGACGAGCATGGAGGCCGCTTCCATGCCGGTCTTCATGCCGCCCGCCCACGCGCCCGCGGCGGAGATATGAGCGGCGACGTCCGCCTGGAGTCGGAGGTACGCGGCGATCGCCTCGCCCGACATCGAGCTCACGTCGGCGAGTCGGGAATCGAGGGTCTCGCCCGCCTGCTGCAGATGCTGGGCGATGTTGCCCCACGTCGCGGCGAATCCGGCGACCTCACCCGCGTCGCCGGTCAGGTCGTTGAGCCAGCCTTTGAGCGGCTCGAGATGGTCCATGAGCCAGCCCAGACCCGCCGCGATCAGCGATCCGAGCGGATCCATCGCCGTCGCGACGGTGTTCGCCAGGGCGGAGAACGACGCGAGGCCTCCGGCCACCCAGTCTCCGCTCTCGATGGCATTGACGAGCTCATAGCCGTCCTCGAGCAGCCCTGCGCCGCTGAACGGCGTCGTCGGATCGATCGGTCCGGCCACCAGCGGGTTCGGCGGCGTCATCGGACGCCGCCCTCGACCGATGCCATCAGACCGCTGATCGTGTCGAGCTGTCGCTGCTCGCCCTCATCGAAGTCATCGGCGAGACCTTTGAGCTGTTCCTCGGACTGCTCGAGCATGGTCGCCGCGGCGGAGATCGCGCCGATGGCGATCGACGAGACGAGTTGCGCAGGCGGAACCAGGAATGCGCACATCACCCCGAACGCCCCGCCGCCGACGTTCATCGACCCGGCGGCGTTCTCGGCGAGCCTGACATCCGACGCGATCTGGCCGACGCGCTGCGCGTGCCTGCGCACCGTCTCGGTGTCTACCGCGATCAGCTCCGCCATCAGCGGTACTCGATCCGTGGCTGGCCGTCCTGACTCGGGTCGGGGAGCTGAGCGATCTCTTCACGCAGGTGCTCGACGGCTGCGTCGTCCGCGCCGAACGCCTCGGCGGCGATCTCGACGGCCTTCGCGCCGGCCGCGCGCTGCGCATCTCCGGCGAGGGAGACGATCAGAGCGCCCAGCGCTGCGGGGGATCGGTCGTATGCGGCATCCGTGAGCGTGACCTCGGCGAGCCGACCGGAGGAATCCACCGTGACCGCGACATCACGGCCAGGCGACGTCGCCCGCTCACGCACGGCAGCGATGTCGTCGCGCACCTGCTCGGCCTGTGCCGCGCGGCGCTCTGCGTCTTTGACCTGCTGCTCGATGCGGGCCCGTGTGGCGATCGGATCCGACCAGTCGAACGTGTCCGTCATTGTCTCCCCCTGATTCAACGCACAAGAATGCTACCGGACGACATCGGCTCGTCGCCCGCGCTCTGCGGACGTAGGGGCGCTCAGGCGGCGGTAGTAGGCTGGGGGATTGATCGATGTCTCGACATCGAGAGAATTCCAGGCCGCAGCCCAGTGAAGGAAGCACAGTGGATCTGTACGAGTACCAGGCACGAGACGTTTTCGAGAAGTACGGAGTGCCGGTCCTCGCCGGCATCGTCGCCGACACCCCTGAGGAGGTGAAGGCAGCCGCTGAGAAGATCGGCGGCGTCGTCGTCGTCAAGGCCCAGGTCAAGACCGGTGGTCGTGGCAAGGCCGGCGGCGTCAAGGTCGCCAAGACCCCCGACGAGGCGTACGAGGCGGCCAAGGCCATCCTCGGTCTCGACATCAAGGGCCACATCGTCAAGCGCGTCATGGTCGCGCAGGGTGCCCGCATCGCTGAGGAGTTCTACTTCTCCGTGCTGCTCGACCGTGCCAACCGCTCGTACCTGAGCCTCTGCTCGGTCGAGGGCGGCATGGAGATCGAGGAGCTCGCGGTCGAGCGTCCCGAGGCGCTCGCGCGCGTCGAGGTCAACCCGCTGACCGGCATTGACAAGGAGAAGGCCGTCGAGATCGCTCGCGCCGCCAACTTCCCGGAGGACCTCATCGAGAAGGTCTCCGACGTGTTCGTCAAGCTCTTCGACGTCTACAAGGGCGAGGACGCGACTCTCGTCGAGGTCAACCCGCTGGTCCGCACCGAAGAGGGCGACATCATCGCCCTCGACGGCAAGGTCACGCTCGACGACAACGCCTCCGAGATCCGCCACCCCGAGCACGAGGCGCTCGAAGACAAGGACGCAGCGGACCCGCTCGAGGCGAAGGCCAAGAAGAGCGGTCTGAACTACGTCAAGCTCGACGGCGAGGTCGGCATCATCGGCAACGGCGCAGGTCTCGTCATGTCGACGCTCGACGTGGTCGCCTACGCCGGCGAGAACCACAACGGTGTCAAGCCCGCGAACTTCCTCGACATCGGCGGCGGCGCCTCGGCAGAGGTCATGGCCGCAGGCCTCGACGTCATCCTGGGCGACCCGCAGGTCAAGAGCGTGTTCGTCAATGTCTTCGGCGGCATCACGGCGTGCGACGCCGTCGCCAACGGCATCAAGGGCGCACTCGAGACGCTCGGCTCCACGGCGTCCAAGCCGCTGGTCGTGCGCCTCGACGGCAACCGCGTCGACGAGGGTCGTGCGATCCTCGCCGAGTACGCGCACCCGCTCGTCACGCTCGCCAGCACCATGGACGAAGGCGCCGACAAGGCCGCCGAACTCGCCAACGCCTGATCGCAGAGAGACACAAGGACTAGAGAAATGTCGATCTACCTCAACAAGGATTCCAAGGTCATCGTCCAGGGCATCACCGGCGGCGAGGGCACGAAGCACACGGCGCTCATGCTGAAGGCCGGCACCCAGGTCGTCGGCGGCGTGAACGCACGCAAGGCCGGCACCACGGTCGCGCACACCGACAAGGACGGCAACGCCGTCGAGCTCCCCGTCTTCGGCTCGGTCGCCGAGGCCATGAAGGAGACCGGCGCAGATGTGTCGATCGCCTTCGTGCCCGGCGCCTTCACCAAGGACGCGATGATCGAGGCCATCGATGCCGAGATCCCGCTGCTCGTCGTGATCACCGAGGGTGTCCCCGTCGGCGACTCGGCAGAGGCCTGGGCGTACGCCCAGAGCAAGGGCAACACGACTCGCATCATCGGACCGAACTGCCCCGGGATCATCACCCCCGGTGAGGCGCTCGTCGGCATCACGCCGGCGAACATCACCGGAAAGGGACCGATCGGGCTCGTGTCGAAGTCGGGCACCCTGACGTACCAGATGATGTTCGAGCTGCGCGACCTGGGCTTCTCGACGGCCATCGGCATCGGCGGCGACCCCGTCATCGGCACGACGCACATCGACGCGCTCGCCGCGTTCGAGGCCGACCCCGAGACCAAGGCGATCGTGATGATCGGCGAGATCGGTGGCGACGCCGAAGAGCGCGCGGCCGACTACATCAAGGCGCACGTCACCAAGCCGGTCGTCGGCTACGTCGCGGGCTTCACGGCTCCCGAGGGCAAGACCATGGGCCACGCCGGCGCGATCGTGTCGGGCTCCGCGGGCACCGCCCAGGCGAAGAAGGAGGCCCTCGAGGCCGCCGGGGTCAAGGTCGGCAAGACGCCGTCCGAGACGGCCGCACTCATGCGTGAGATCGTCGAGTCGCTCTAAGCGCTAGACTGTAGGAGAAGGCCCTGGACTCCACTCCGGGGCCTTCTTCTATGCCCGGACGCTTTCGACACGCCATGTGCGTAGGGACGACGAAGGGCGGATGCCGCAGCATCCGCCCTTCGTGTTGTTCGTCGTCGCTCAGGCGACGCCGAAGAGCGCCTCGATGGGACCTCGGGCGAAGAAGATCACGAAGCCGACGGCGACGATCCACAGCAGCGGGCTGATCTTGCGGGCCTTGCCGGAGAACGCCTGGATGAGCACCCAACTGACGAAGCCGGCGCCGATTCCGTTGGCGATCGAGTAGGTCAGCGGCATCACGGTCACGGTCAGGAACACGGGCAGCAGCACGTCGAACTCCGTGAGGTCGATGTACTTGATCTGCGCCATCATCATCGCGCCGACGATCACGAGCGCGGCGGCCGCGATCTCGGTCGGGACGATCGAGGTGAGCGGCGTGAGGAACATCGCGAGCAGGAACATGCCACCCGTGATCAGGTTGGCGAATCCGGTGCGCGCACCCTCGCCGATACCCGCTCCGGACTCGATGAACACGGTGCTCGACGACGAGGACGTACCACCACCGACGATCGCGCCGACACCTTCGACGACCAGCGCCGACTTGATGCGCGGGAAGTCGCCGTTCTCGTTCGCGAGGTCGGCCTCCTTGGCGAGACCGGTCATGGTGCCCATGGCGTCGAAGAAGTTCGAGAAGACGAGGGTGAAGACGATCATCACGATCGCGACCAGGCTCACCTTGCTGAAGTCGAAGCTGAAGTCGACCGCGCCGACCAGGCTCAGGTCGGGCAGACCGAACGGCGATCCCGTGAGAGTCGGAACCGTGAGCCCCCAGCCGCCCGCGTTGTCGTCGGATGCGGCTCCGAGATGCCAGATCGCCTCGACGATCACCGCGAGGACGGTGCCGGTGACGAGGCCGATGAGCAGCCCGCCCTTGACCTTGCGCGCGACCAGGATGCCGGTGACGATGAGCGTGACGATGAACAGCACGGTGGGCACGGTCGCGACCGATCCGCCGACGCCGAGACCGACCGGCGGAGATGCGCTGCCGGTCGCGGTGACGAAGCCGGAGTTCACGAACCCGATGAAGGCGATGAACAGGCCGATTCCGACCGTGATCGCGATCTTCAGCTGGAACGGAACCGCGTCGAAGATCATCTTGCGCAGGCCGGTCGCCGCGAGAAGCACGATGACGAGACCGTTGATCATCACGAGAGCCATCGCCTCGGGCCAGGTGACCTGACCGACGACCGAGAAGGCCACGAAGGCGTTGATGCCGAGGCCGGCGGCGAAGCCGAACGGCAGGCGGGTGATGAGACCGAACAGGATCGTCATGATGCCGGCGGTCAACGCGGTGGCGGCGCCGACGGCGCTGAAATCGAGCGTGTCGCCGGCGACGTCGGCCGAGCCGGACAGGATGATCGGGTTGAGGATCACGATGTAGGCCATCGTGACGAAGGTCACCAGGCCCCCTCGGATCTCGGTGCCGATCGTGGATCCGCGCTTGCTGATCTCGAAGAAGCGGTCGAGGGCGTTCTTGGGTTGGGCCTCTGAGCGGGTGGGGGACGGGGCAGTTGTCATCGGGAAACCTCCGCTGGAGACGATATCGTGTCGCCCGAGTCGCGCGCGCCCACAGGCGACGACAGGGTTCTCGTCGTAGTCTCGATTCGATATGCAACGCCTCCTCGTCGCGCTCCTCGCCGCCTTCGATGCCGCAATCGCTGCGGCGGTCGGTCTCGTGGTCCTGCTGGCGCCGCTCACCCTGCTCTGGACGCTCTCGTTCGGCGTCACGGCCGACTGGGGAGCGCTCTGGCCGCTCACCGGCACCCTGTGGCAGTTCGGCCACGGCGTGCCGCTGAGCATCGACGTATCGACCGAGGTGCTCCGCACGACGGGCATCGCACCGGCGGCCGCCGCCTTCACGCTCTCGGTGACACCGCTCGCGTTCCTGATCTTCACGCTGCTCTTCGCAGCCCGCTCCGGCACCCGCGCCGCGCGCGCGGGGGCCTGGCTCCTCGGCTCGCTCTCCGGCTCCCTCACGTTCGCGGCGATCGCGACCGGAGTCGCACTGACCGCCCATCTCGGAGCCGTCGAGACGCCCGTCGTCGAGGCGATCCTGCTTCCGACAGCCGTCTATCTCGTGGGCGCCGTGTGCGGTGCCGTCCGCATCGCCTGGGAGGACGGTGACGGCGGCTTCCTCGACCGGATCCACGACGTCGTCGACTCGTGGGGCGATTGGGGGCCGGTTCCGAGTGCGGCCGTGCGCGGAGCGGCCTTCGCCGTCGTGGGGACCACCGCGGTCTCCGCAGTTGCTGTCGCCGTGCTCACGGCGGCACGAGGCGGCGAGATGGTGGCCCTCTTCCAGGCGGCGCGGGTCGATGCGCTCGGCGCCGGAGTCATCACTCTCGGGCATCTCGCCTATCTGCCCACCATCATCGTCTGGGCGGCCTCCTGGCTCGCCGGACCCGGATTCGCCGTGGGGGTCGGCACAGCGGTGTCCCCGGCGGGCACCCAGCTCGGCGTGGTCCCCGGAATCCCCGTGCTCGGGCTGCTTCCCGAGAGCACGTCGATCTGGATGCTCATCGTCATCATCCTCCCGATCGGCGCCGGTGCCTTCGCCGGATGGGCGGTCCGGTCCCGCCTCGTCTGGGAGGGCACGCCGCTCGGTCTCGCCCCGCGTGCGACGATCGCCCTCGGAATCGGCGTGCTGACCGCCGCTGTCGCCGCTATCGCCGCCCTGTTCGCCGGAGGGTCGATGGGGCCGGGGCGGCTCTCCGAAGCCGGGCCTGCCCCGCTGCCGTTCGCTCTCGCGCTGGGGGGAGAGGTCCTGCTCGGCGCAGCGATCCTGCTCCTGTCGCCCCGCAATCGCGATGAGCTCGCGGAAGAGCGCACCGACCGCTGGGTCGCCGAGATGACGGCATCCGATGCGGTGTCGAACGCGCGCACGGATCCCAGCGACGGAACGGTCGGCTGGCCGGACGGACCGTCGACCTATGACACGGCGCCGCTGGATGACGCGGGCGGATTCCGGCTCCCGCGGCGCGATCCGCGCGATCCCGTCGGCTGACATGCGGCTCGGGGCCTCCCATCGGCCCCGGTAGACTGGGCGCGTGCTCACGGTCGCCGTTCTCATCTCGGGCACCGGCTCGAACCTTCGCGCCCTCCTCGAGGCTGCTCGCCACCCCGATTTCCCTGCGCGGGTGGTGGTCGTCGGCGCCGACCGCGAAGCCGACGGCCTGGCTCACGCCGAGGAATTCGGCATCCCGAGCTTCACGGTTCCGTGGCACGAGCACGAATCGCGCGAAGCCTGGGGCGAAGAGCTCGGCCGCCAGCTCGCCGTCTGGAACGCAGACCTCGTCGTGCTCAGCGGTCTGATGCGTCTGCTTCCTGCCGCTCTCGTCGCCGACCTCTCGCCACGACTGATCAACACGCATCCCGCATACCTGCCCGAGTTCCCCGGCGCACACGGAGTGCGAGACGCGCTCGCCGCGGGCGTCTCGGAGACCGGCGCGAGCGTGATCGTCGTCGACGACGGCGTCGACACCGGCCCGATCCTCGCGCAGGAGCGCGTGCCGGTCGTCGCCGGTGACACCGAGCACAGCCTCCACGAGCGCATCAAGCCCGTCGAGCGCCGACTTCTCATCGACGTGGTGCGCCGCATCGCGACCGGTGAGCTCTCGCTGACCTCAGCATCCTGAACCGATCCACGCACGCCCCCCTCGCACGAAGGAGCCCATCATGGCCGGCCCCCGCCACGACCACTCGCTGTACCGCGATCGCGACACCGTCCCGGTTCGCCGCGCACTCGTCTCGGTGAGCGACAAGTCCGGTCTGCTCGATCTCGCCGCCGCTCTCGCCGGCGCGGGCGTGCAGATCGTCTCGACCGGCTCGACGGCCTCCACGATCCGCGAGGCGGGCTTCGAGGTCACCGACGTCGCCGCCGTCACGGGAGTCGCCGAGATGCTCGACGGTCGTGTGAAGACGCTGCACCCGAAGATCCACGGCGGTCTGCTCGCGGACCTGCGCCTCGAGGATCACGAACGTCAGCTCGCGGATCTCGACATCGCACCGTTCGAGCTCGTCGTCGTGAACCTGTATCCCTTCGTCGAGACGGTCGCCTCCGGTGCCGAGGGCGACGACGTGGTCGAGCAGATCGACATCGGCGGCCCCGCCATGGTGCGCGCCGCGGCCAAGAACCACGCGAACGTCGCGATCGTCGTCTCGCCGCAGTCGTACCCGGGCATCATCAGCGCCATCGAGAACGGCGGCACCACGCTGACGCAGCGCCGCGAGCTCGCGGCCCGCGCCTTCGCCCACACCGCCGCCTACGACACCGCGGTGGCCTCATGGTTCGCGGAGGGCACGCTCGGCGAGGGCGAGGACCTGCCGACGCACCTGACGATCCAGGCCGAGCTGCTGGCGACGCTGCGCTACGGCGAGAACTCGCACCAGCGCGGCGCGATCTACACGCGTGTCGGCGGCCACGGCATCGCCCAGGCGACGCAGCTGCAGGGCAAGGAGATGTCGTACAACAACTACGTCGACGCGGATGCCGCGCTGCGCGCCGCCTACGACATGGTGAAGCCGGCCGTCGCGATCATCAAGCACGCGAACCCGTGCGGCATCGCCACGACCGCACCGAACGCCCTCGACCCGATCGCGAGCGCGCACATCCGCGCCCACGAGTGCGATCCGGTGTCGGCCTACGGGGGAGTGATCGCCGCGAACGGCACCGTCACCCTCAAGATGGCCGAGAATCTGAAGGACATCTTCACCGAGGTCATCGTCGCGCCGTCGTTCGAACCCGCAGCCCTCGAGGTGTTCAAGGCGAAGAAGAACCTGCGTCTGCTGCAGCTGCCGGAGGACTGGCAGCAGGAGCGCATGGATGTGCGCCTCGTCTCGGGCGGCCTTCTGCTGCAGGATGCCGATCGGTTCCCCGACGACATCGTCTCGGTCGCGAAGAACTGGGAGCTCGTCTCGGGCGAGCGCCCCAGCGACGAGGAGATGGAGAACCTCATCTTCGCGTGGAAGGCGTGCCGCGCCGTCAAGTCGAACGCGATCGTGCTCGCGAAGGACAACGCCACGGTCGGCGTCGGCATGGGTCAGGTCAACCGTGTCGACTCGTGCCGCCTCGCGGTCGAGCGAGCCGGTGATCGTGCAGCCGGTTCTGTCGCTGCCTCCGATGCCTTCTTCCCGTTCGCCGACGGTGCGCAGGTGCTCATCGACGCGGGCGTCACCGCGATCGTGCAGCCCGGTGGCTCGGTGCGCGATGAAGAGGTCGTCGACGCCGCACGCAAGGCCGGCGTCACGATGTTCTTCACCGGGGAGCGTCACTTCTTCCACTGAGTGCGGCGGCCCTGAGGCCCAGGCACATCCGAGACCCCTCGCGCCGATGCAGGTGCGAGGGGTCTCGTCGTCGGATGATGCGGCCGATCCCGATGTCCACCGTGATGTCCGATTTCCGCCAGTCGATGTCGGAGGGCGGTGGCAGAGTGGAGGCATGAGCTTCCCCGTGACCGACTTCGATGAGCGATACCGTGCGATCAGCGCGCGTGACACCCGCTTCGACGGGCAGTTCGTGACCGCCGTGCGCTCTACCGGGATCTACTGCCGTCCGAGCTGCCCCGCGCGCACGCCCAAGCCGCAGAACGTCACCTTCTATCCCACCAGCGCAGCGGCGCACGAGGCGGGCTTCCGGGCGTGCAAGCGCTGTCTGCCCGAAGCTGCCCCGGGCTCGCCTGCGTGGGACCTGCGCAGTGACGTCGCGGCGCGGGCGATGCGTCTCATCGCCTCGGGCGTCGTCGAGCGCGAGGGAGTGTCGGGTCTCGCCGTGCGTCTCGGCTATTCGACACGGCACCTGACCCGACTGCTCTCGACCGAGCTGGGGGCAGGTCCGCTCGCCCTCGCGCGGGCGCATCGCGCGCACACGGCGCGCATGCTGCTGGTGGGCACGGACATGCAGATCTCGGATGTCGCTTTCTCGGCCGGTTTCGCGAGCATTCGGCAGTGCAACGACACGATCCGCGAGGTGTTCACTCTGACTCCGGGCGAGCTCCGGGCTCGACGGAAGACCCCGGCGTCCGCTGCTCCCGGTGCGATCGACCTCGTCCTCCCGTACCGCGGGCCGCTCGATGCGTCCGGAATCTTCCAGTGGATGGCTGCGCGTGCGGTATCGGGGGTCGAAGAGGCCGCGACCACATCTTTCTCTCGGCACCTGCGTATGGCGGGCGGGCCCGCGTGGTTCGAAGTGCATCAGGACTCGACGCAGCGACTGCACCTTCGGGCGCGCGTCGCTCAGCTCGGCGACCTCGCTCCGCTGGTGTCGACCGTGCGACGGATCTTCGACCTCGACGCCGACCCTCTCGCGGTCGACGAGGCGCTGAGCGCCCACCCCGAGATCGCTCCGCTGGTCGCGCGCACTCCGGGCATCCGCGTGCCGGGCTCGGCGGATCCGCACGAGATGCTGATCCGTGCCATGGTCGGTCAGCAGATCACCGTCGTCGCCGCGCGCACTGCCCTCACCGCGCTCGCCGACGCGCTGGGGGAGCGCACGGAGCAGGGGCTGCTCTTCCCGACGATGGCGGCGATCGCCGAGCACGGGGCCTCGGTGCTGCGCGGACCGGCCGCCCGCATCAGGGCGATCGTCGGCGCAGCCACGGCCCTCGCCGACGGCAGCCTCGCTCTCACGGTCGGCGACGACGGAGTCGAGCAGCGCGCTGCCCTGCTCGCGATGCCCGGCATCGGCCCCTGGACGGCCGACTATGTCCGGATGCGGGTGCTGGGCGACCCCGACGTGCTGCTCCCCGGCGACGTCGCACTTCGTGCGGGGGCCGCCGCGTCCGGACTGCCGGCGGATCCGCTGCCGCTGGTCGCGTGGGCCGAGCGGGCTGCCCCGTGGCGCAGTTATCTCAGTGCTCACCTCTGGCGAGCAGCGCCCGCACGTCCGGTTCGACGGCCGAGCGCGAGACAGACCACCGCCCTTGTGAAGGAGACCTCATGAACGCCATCATCCAGACCGTCGAGACGCTCGACGGACCGTTCACCATCCTCGCCGACGACCGTCAGCGGGTGCTCGCCTCTGGATGGACGGCCGACCAGGCGACGATCCTCGCACGGCTCGCCGTCCCGGTGCGGCCGACGGAGGTGCGCGAGGGCGAGACGGATGCGGCTGCCGCTGCGCTCTCGTTCTATGCCGGGGACCTCTCTGCGATCGACGCGGTCGCCGTGAAGCAGACGGGCACGGCGCTTCAGCTCACCGGATGGTCGGCGCTGAGGTCGATCGAGCCGGGGGAGCCGCTGACCTACACCTCGTTCGCAGCGCGGCTCGGCAACCCCCGTGCGGTGCGCGCCTCGGCATCGATCTGCGCCCGCAACGCCCCCGCGCTCTTCGTGCCGTGCCACCGTGTGCTGCGTTCGGATGGCACCCTCGGCGGGTTCGCCTGGGGCCTCGATGTCAAGTCGAGCCTGCTGGAGCGAGAAGCCGCGCGGGCATGAATCGGGAATCTCTCTTGTGCTCAGCTTGTTCACAGGAATAGGCTGGTGGGCTGTCGCACCGACCGGGACGACATAGCCGAGCCCCTGAGGAGGACACCATGACATCGATCGCCGCTGTGCAGATCGCCGCTCTCGGCTCGACCCCGGTGCGCCCGCTCCGCTAGAGCCACTTTCCGACACGCACGACCACCGGATGCCGGACTCCGAGAGTCCTTCGCTGCGTCTGCCGCCTTCAGCAACCGCTTCCCCATACGAAACTCGTCTGAGAGACATGTCTTCCTCGCCTTCATCGCAGAACGCCTCCCCTTCCTCCTCCCTTTCCACACCGGCCGCACTGTGGCGCCTGAAGCCTTTCGTCAAGTCCGTCATCTGGCGGCTCGCGGGAGGCGCTGCGAGCGCGCTCGTCGCCGCGATCATCGCACTGATGATTCCCATCGTCCTCGAGCAGATCATCCGCGGTCCTGTGCGGACGGGCGCGATCGATGCGATCGCGTGGGGTGCGCTCGCGGTCTTCGGCCTCGCGCTGGGTGAGGCGCTCATGGTCTGGCTGCGCCGCCAGTTCGTGCTCAACCCCGCAACACAGGTCGAGTACAAGATGCGCACCGAGCTCTACTCGCGCCTGCAGACGCTGCCGGTCTCCTTCCATGACCGCTGGCAGTCGGGGCAGCTGCTGAGCCGGATGATGCAGGACATCGGCCTGATCCGCCGGTGGCTGGCCTTCGGCCTCGTCCTGCTGGTGGTCAACGTCCTGACCATCATCATCGGATCCGTGCTCCTGTGCCGCTGGCACTGGCTGCTCGGAGTGATCTTCATCGTCACCGCCATTCCGCTCTGGATCCGCGGGTACCTCTTCGAGAAGCGCTACGGCGCGCTCACTCGCCGCAGCCAGGACCAGGCCGGCGACCTCGCCACCAGCGTCGAGGAGAGCGTGCACGGCATCCGCGTGCTCAAGGCGTTCGGTCGGGGCAAGCACGCTCTGAGCCGCTTCAGCCGCCAGGCCGAGACGCTGCGTGAGACCGAGATGAGCAAGGCCGGCGCGATCGCGTCGATCTGGTTCTGGCTCGATCTCATGCCGCAGATCGCGTTCGGGCTGAGCTTGATGTCCGGCATCTGGCTGATCTCGCAGGGACAGATCGACGAGGCTCAGCTGTTCGCGTTCTTCGCCATGGCCGTCGTGCTGCGCTGGCCGATCGAATCGATCGGGTTCCTGTTCTCGTTCATGCTCGACGCCCGCACGGCGACCGATCGCGTGTTCGACATCTACTCCGAGACGAACAGCATCACCGACCCCGAGAACCCCGTGCACATCGCGGAACCCCGTGGCGAGCTCGCATTCGACAAGGCGCACTTCCGGTACCAGGACGCGGGCGCAAACGAGCGCGATCTGCTCGACGGCATCGATCTCGTGCTGCGCCCGGGCGAGACCATGGCGCTCGTGGGGCTGACCGGCAGCGGCAAGACCACCCTGACCACCCTGCCCACGCGCCTCTACGACGTCACCGGCGGGCGCGTGACGCTCGACGGCGTCGACGTGCGCGACCTGCCGCTCGCCGAGCTGCGTCAGCACATCGCGATGGCGTTCGAGGACGCCACGCTGTTCTCGGCCACCGTGCGCGAGAACGTCCTGCTCGGACGGGCCGATCTCGACGTGCACAGCGACGAGGCCGAACGAGTGCTGCGCGAAGCGCTCGACGTGGCACAGGCCTCTTTCGTGGACTCGCTCCCCGAGGGGGTCGAGACCGTCATCGGCGAGGAAGGGTTGAGCCTGTCCGGCGGACAGCGTCAGCGTCTCGCACTGGCCAGGGCGGTCGCCGCCAAGCCGAAGGTGCTCGTGCTCGATGACCCGTTGTCGGCGCTCGACGTCGACACCGAGGCTCTCGTCGAAGAGGCGCTGCGGCACGTGCTGGCCGATACGACCGCCATGATCGTGGCGCACAGGCCCTCGACCGTGGCTCTGGCCGACCGGGTCGCGCTGCTCGAATCGGGCCGAGTCACCGCCGTCGGGACGCACAGCGAGCTGCTGAAGACGAGTCGTCACTACCGCCACGTCATCTCCAGCCTCGAGGCTGAGGAGGCGGCGCGCACCGGCGCGATCCCGATCATCCGCGATGAGGAAGACGAGATCGACGCCGTCGTGCAGGACGGGATCCGCCAGGACGCCGCCGACGAAGACATCATCACCGAGAAGGAGGTGCAGCGATGAGCTCCGCGATCACCGGAACCCAGGACGAAGACCGCTCCAGCTACACCAAGGAGGAGAGCCGGGCCATCCGTCGCCGGTCGCTCCGGCTCCTGGGATCGCTCGTGCGTCCGCTGAAGCCGCAGATCACTCTGGCGGCCATCGTTCTCGTCATCTCGACGGCGCTCCAGGTCGCGGGACCGATCCTCATCAGCATCGGTCTCGACCGTGCCCTGCCCGCCGTGCTCGAGCGCGCCGATTGGATGCCGACCTTCATGATCGGCGGGATCTACCTTCTCGCCGGCGCCGTCGCGGCGGCGATGATCGCCTGGTACGTGATCATCGCGGCCAAGCTCACGCAGGCAGTGCTGCTCGACCTCCGCAAGCGGATCTTCCTGCACACCCAGCGCCTCAGCCTGGAATTCCACGAGTCCTACACGTCCGGTCGCATCATCTCGCGTCAGACGAGCGACCTCGACTCGATCAAGGAGCTGCTCGACGGCGGGCTGAACGAGCTCGTCTCCGGCGTGCTGTTCGGCTTGTTCACCTTCATCGCGCTGTGCGTGTGGGACTGGCAGTCCGGGCTCATCCTCGCGATCGGCGGCGTACCCCTGTTCTTCCTGATGCGCTGGTTCTACTCGCGCTCGCAGCTCGTCTACCGTGAGTCGCGCGTCATCAGCGCGAAGGTCATCGTGCAGTTCGTCGAGACCATGACCGGCATCCGTGCCGTCAAGGCCTTCCGCAAGGAGCCTCGCAACGACGTGACCTTCCAGAAGATCGCCGGCGACTACCGGGACGTCAACCGACGCTCGATGCTGCTGTTCGGCACGTTCGAGCCCGGCCTGATGGGCGTCGCGGCGCTCGTGCTCGGAATCGTCGTGCTGTGGGGCGGCATCAGGGTCTCGAACGAGACCCTCACCGTCGGCGTGCTGCTGTCGGCCGTGCTGTACGTGCGCAACTTCTTCGCGCCGATGCAGGAGATCGCGATGTTCCTGAACTCCTACCAGTCCGCCACCGCGGCCCTGGAGAAGGTGTCCGGAGTGCTCGAAGAGGTGCCGACGGTTCCGGATCCCGAGAAGCCGGTCGACCTGTGGGAGTCGCGCGGACACGTGCGGTTCGACGAGGTCACGTTCGGATACAACGGCGAGAAGACCATTCTGCCGAACTTCTCGCTCGACATCCCTGCCGGGCAGACGATCGCGCTGGTGGGTACCACGGGCGCGGGCAAGTCCACTCTGGCGAAGCTGATCTCCCGGTTCTACGACCCGTCGATCGGCACGGTCACGCTCGATGGAGTCGACCTGCGCAGCCTGCATCCGAAGGACCTGCGTCGCGCCATCGTGATGGTCACGCAAGAGGCCTACCTCTTCAGCGGCACGGTCGCCGACAACATCGCTCTCGGAAAGCCCGATGCCTCGCTGGATGAGATCCGTGCGGCTGCCCGCGCGGTCGGGGCAGACGAGTTCATCTCGTCGCTGCCCGACGGATACGGCACCGACGTCAACAAGCGCGGTGGCCGGGTGTCGGCGGGGCAGCGTCAGCTGATCTCGTTCGCGCGGGCGTTCCTCGCGGACCCTGCGGTGCTGATCCTCGACGAGGCGACCGCGTCGCTCGACATCCCCTCGGAACGTCTGATCCAGGATGCGCTGCAGACGC
This sequence comes from Microbacterium sp. CFBP9023, assembly GCF_034045055.1. NCBI lineage: Bacteria > Bacillati > Actinomycetota > Actinomycetes > Micrococcales > Microbacteriaceae > Microbacterium > Microbacterium sp. CFBP9023. Next base: position 359,720 of record NZ_JAXCWI010000003.1, read on the forward strand.
TTCTCAAGGACCGCACGGCGATCATCATCGCGCACCGGCTGTCGACGGTCGCGATCGCCGACCGGGTGCTCGTGATGGAGCACGGCAAGATCATCGAGGACGACACCCCGGAGACCCTCATCAGCGGCACGGGCAAGTTCGCTCAGTTGCACGCCGCCTGGCAGCAGACGCTGGTGTGACCGTCGCCTGAGCGAGCGCGACTGCTGTCGCCCTCCGCGTCTTCTGCGGCCAGGGCGCACTTCTGCGGCCACGACGAGAAATCGTGGCCGCAGAAGGTGACTGTGGCCGCACGAACCGCTGGCCATCATCGGCGCCGAGGGGGTGGAAGATGCAACCCCCGCGCGATCGCGGCCTGCAGAGTGCGCTCGACGTCTTCCCACCCGTGCACGGTCTGCGCATAGGACAGGCGCAACACGGTGTACCCGCGCAGGCGCAGCTCGGCATCATGGGCGACATCGGATCCCCGCTGCGCCGACGAGGAGTGATGTGCGTATCCGTCGATCTGCACGACCAGGTGTGAGCCGATCACGATGTCGACCCGGCGACCCGCGAGCCGGACCTGCTGGCGCAGGGGCACACCCCAACCACTGAGCCGTACGACCACCATCGTCTCCAGGGCCGGAGTCCGACAGTCCGATGACCTCCTCGGCCAGTGCGCGCGACCGTGGCTCACCCCATTCCACCAGTCGAAGAGCTTCGACGTCGAGCCGCTCGATGCGGACGGCCGACTCCCAGATCACCCGTGCGTCCTCGTGGAGGCAGCAGCCGGCGATGTGCGCTAAAGCGTCTTCGACGGACGCCGTGAGTCGCCGCGGGCCGCAGTCGACGAGCGGCGCGCCCCAATGCAGGGTCGCGTCATCTCGGTGGCGGTGCGCATTGGGCCCGACCTGCAGGTGCAGACCGCCCGGCGCTCGATCCGGCACCCACCACCCGCGACGACGTGCGAGCGACACGCAGGTCAGCCGCGCGGATGCCGCGGCAGCCGCCACCAGGTCGTCGGGAGCCGATGCCAGGGCCACCCACTGAGCGCGCAGGCGGCGCACTGCTCCGGAGCGGATCGCCCCACGAACCTGTCTCGGGGCGAAGCCGTGTTCGGCAGCGTCCGATCGGTGGGCGATGCCGCCTCGCGCAGTGAGCCATTCCCTCAGATCCATCGCCTCAGGATGCCGCCCGGCCCACCTCCTCGAAAGCCGGCTACCCGCATCCTGAGGAGAACCGACTGCCGAAGCGGGATGTGGAGGGGCAGTCACGCCCTCCACTTCGGCGGCTCGGGTGAGCTTCTGCGGCCGTGAGCTTCGGCCCTGGCCGCAGAAGGTGACCAAAGCCGCAGATGTGGGGAGGGGGAGGGGGACGAGAGGGAGGAGGGGGAGAGGGAGAGGGGGAGGGGGACAGGAGGAGGGGGACAGGAGGAGGGAGGAGGGGAGGGGAGAGGAGGGAGGAGAGAGGGGGAAGGGACACGAGCCTTGGCTCTGGGTACCATCGAGGTATGGATCCGCTGCTGCTCGCCGTCGAGTTGTGGTGGATCGCGCCCGCCGCAGCCGGGGGTGTCGCAGCCGGCGCGGTCGGGCTGCGTCGCCGCAGCATCAAGAGCGGACGCCGACTCGAGTACGACGCGGCTCGGCATGATCTCAAAGCCGCCAGGCAGACGGCGGTCGAGAGGCGGATGGCCGTCAAGCTGGCCCGCGCCGACGTCGCACGCATCTCGGCCGAACGCAGCGCGCGGCGTGCGACCCCGGAGCAGGTCGCGGGTGCCAAGCGGATGCTGCGGGCGAAGGAGAACGACGCCAAAGCCGCGTCCGCCGACGTCCGCGCCAAGCAGGTGCGCCTGAACGCCGCCCGTGCGGCGATTCCGCCGGCATCCGCACCACGCCCCCTGGAGCGGCTTCAGGCGCAGCACGAGGCGATCGTCGTGCGCTGGATGAGCTACGAGACCGATCCGGGGCTGCAGATCGCCTACCCGGAGATGACCGACGTCCGACAGCCGGCGACTGCGGCGTATCTGCGCGCGGCAGCGCACGCAGTCGAGATGCGCCGTGCCGCCTCCGGAAGGGTCAGCGCGGCGGACTTCGCCGCGTACCGCGACGCCGTCGCCGATCTCGAGCGGGCCTTCGAAGCGGCCGAGCACGCCGCTCGGGTGCACGCGGGAGAGGCGTCCTCGGCATCGTCCACCTGGCAGGATGCCGCGCAGGATGTGATCAGTCGGTCGGCCGAGGCGATCGACCGTGCCGCCGGTGCCGCCGCATCGGCGTTCGCCGCGTGGAACGAACGCAAACGCCCGGACAAGCGCTGAGCGCCGCCTCCGCAGGGCGAAGACGGCGCTCGATGCTCACGTGAGTGCGGTGCCTCAGGCGCCGATCGTCCGTGAGGCGATCAGCTGTCGATACCAGTGCCCCGAGTCCTTGACGGTGCGTTCGAGCGAGTCGAAGTCCACGCGCACGATGCCGAATCTCTTGGCATAGCCGTAGCCCCACTCGAAGTTGTCGAGGAGCGACCACACGAAGTAGCCGCGCAGGTCGACACCGCGCTGGATCGCACGATGAGCGGCCGTGAAGTGCCTGCGCAGGTAGTCGGTGCGCTCGGGATCGGGGACGGAGCCGTCCTCAGCCACCTCGTCGTCGAACGCCGCCCCGTTCTCGGTGACCATGAGCGGCTGCGACGGGAACTGCTCCGACAGCGAGACGAGCAGCTCCTCCAGTCCCTCGGGCGCGATGTTCCATCCCATCGCCGTGTACGGCCCCGGCTGCTCGACGAACTCGACCAGCTGATCGCTGCCCGGCCACGCCGTGCCTCCGGCCGTGCCCTTGTGCCCGTCGTTCTGCTGCTTCTCCGACACCCCGTCCCACAGGCAGACGGTCGCCGTCGAGTAGTAGTTGACCCCGAGCACGTCGATCGGCTGGTTGATCGTGGCGAGGTCGCCATCCTGCACGAACGACCAGTCGGTGACCGATGCCGTGTCGTCGAGGAGGTCTGCGGGGTACTCGCCGCGCAGCATCGGGTGGGTGAAGGCGCGATTCGCGAGACCGTCGATCCGGCGCATGGCCTCGTCAGCGCCGTCGCCGACGCCGCGCAGGACATGGAAGTTCAACGTCACCGAGTAGTCCGGGTCACCGGTCGACGTCGCCCGGAGCGCCTGGATGGCGCGCCCGTGCGCGAGGTTCAGGTGGTGCACGGCCGACAGCGCGGAGGCGGGCTCGTGACGACCCGGCGCGTGACCGCCCTGACCGTAGCCCAGATAGGCGGAGCACCAGGGCTCGTTGAGCGTGGTCCAGGTATGCACCCGGTCGCCCAGTGCTGCGCCCACGATCGACGCGTATCGCTCGAAGGCATCGGTCGTGGCGCGAGAGGTCCACCCGCCCGCATCCTCGAGGTACTGCGGAAGATCCCAGTGGTAGAGGGTCGCCACGGGGCGGATGCCGCGCTCGAGGAGTCCGTCGACGAGACGCGAGTAGAAGTCGATGCCCGCCTGATTGACTCGTCCGTCTGCCGCAGGGACGATGCGCGGCCAGGCGATCGAGAATCGGTAGGCCTGCAGTCCGAGATCCGACATCAGGTCGAGGTCCTCATCGACGCGATGGTAGTGATCGCAGGCCACATCGCCGGTGTCGCCGTTCCACACCTTGCCCGGCGTTCGGCTGAACGTGTCCCAGATCGACGGCGTCCTGCCGTCCTCGTCTGCCGCACCCTCGATCTGGTACGCGGCGGTCGCCGATCCGAACGTGAAGCCCTCGGGGAGGACGAGTCCGGATCCGCGGTAGTCATCGGCGGGGGAGAGGGTCACCGGGTCACCTCCGTCAGGTCGGTTTCGTAGATCTTCTCACGGCCGTCGGGGCTCGTGACCGTCACCGTCGTCGACCCCGATCCGCCGGGGAACACGCGCAGTCGCAGGCCGTCGTGATAGTCGTAGTCCGGCCGATCGGTGCGGGCGCCCCAGGGGAGCGCGGTGCCGGGGCGCACGTACAGCGGCAGTGAATCGAAGGCATGGGTCTCCCGGCGCCATCCGCCGCCCGCGACCGTCTCTCCGGTCAGCAGCGACGTCCACTCGCCCTCCGGGAGATAGAACTCCACCGTTCCGTCCTCCGAGAAGACCGGCGCGACGAGCAGGTCAGAGCCCAGCATGTACTGCCGGTCGAGGTAGCCGACGGCCGGGTCGTCCGGGAACTCCAGCTGCATCGGACGCATCACCGGCAGCCCGGTCCTCGAGGCGATGATGCCCTGCTGATAGAGGTAAGGCATGAGCTGCATCTTCAGGTGCGTGAAGCGCCTCGTCACGTCGACGGCCTCCTCGTCGAAGGCCCACGGCACCCGGTACGAGCTCGAGCCGTGGAAGCGCGAGTGCGAGCCGAGCAGGCCGAACGCCGTCCAGCGCTTGAAGACCCCGGCATCCGGAGTGCCCTCGAAGCCCCCGATGTCGTGACTCCAGAAGGCGAAGCCGCTGAGCGCCAGCGACAGCCCTCCGCGCAGGGTCTCGGCCATCGACGCATAGGTCGAGGTGGAATCCCCGCCCCAGTGCACCGGCATGCTCTGTCCGCCCGCCGTGGCCGAGCGCGCGAACAGCACGGCGTCATCCGCGCCGCGGGCGTCGACGAGCACGTCGTGCACCGCGCGATTGTAGAGATCGGTGTACAGGTTGTGCATGCGCTCGGGGTCGGAGCCGTCGGCCCAGACGACCTCGGTCGGGATGCGCTCGCCGAAGTCGGTCTTGAAGCAGTCCACGCCCTGGTCGATCAACCCGCGGAGCTTCGACTGGTACCAGGCGGTGGCCTCGGGGTTCGTGAAGTCCACGAGACCCATACCCGCCTGCCACAGGTCCCACTGCCAGACCGATCCGTCGGGGCGCTGCACGAGGAAGCCCTGATCGGCGGCCTCGCGGAACAGCGGGGAGCGCTGGGCGATGTAGGGGTTGATCCAGACGCAGACGCGCAGGTCCTTGTCGTGCAGTCGCGACAGCATGCCCTCGGGATCGGGGAACACCCGCGAATCCCAGACGAAGTCGGTCCAGTTGAATTCCCGCATCCAGAAGCAGTCGAAATGGAACACCGACACCGGCAGCTCCCGCGCCGCCATCTCGTCGATGAACGAGTTGACGGTCTGCTCGTCGTAGTCGGTCGTGAAGCTCGTCGACAGCCAGAGCCCGTATGACCAGGCGGGAACCACCGGCGGCCGTCCGGTGAGAGCCGTGTAGCGCGAGAGCACCTCCTTCGGCGTCGGACCGGCGATGACGAAGTACTCGAGCACCTCGCCCGAGACCGAGAACTGCACGCGCTCGACCGATTCCGAGCCGATCTCGTACGACACGTGACCCGGATCGTTCACGAGAACCCCGTACCCGCGGTTCGACACATGGAACGGGATGCTCTTGTACGCCTGCTCGCTCGAGGTCCCGCCGTCGGCGTTCCAGATGTCGACCGACTGACCGTTCTTCACCAGCGGGCCGAAGCGCTCGCCGAGGCCGTAGATGAGCTCGCCCACTCCCAGGTCGAGCTGCTCGTGCACGAAGACGGACCCACTGGGGGTCGAGCCGCCCTGGCGGGCGTTGTCGACGATTCCGGTATCCACCTGCGCGTCCGGAGCGAGCCGGACGTAACCCTGAGCCTTGTGCCCGCTTCCGGTCACACGCCTGCCGTCGACCTCGAAGGACAGGCCCCACGGCGCACCGTGGGTGATCCGCGCCACGAGCGAACCGGCATCCAGGACGCCGCCCGCCTCGCTCACGGACACGGAGGCGGCCCCCGCTCCTGCGCCGGGGAGGCCGAATCCGCCGTGCCAGCGGCCGCCTTCGTGGTGCGCGATGCGCACGCGCACCACCCCTTCGGCGGGAGAGGAGAGCGTGGTCGTGAGCACAGGACGGTTCAGGGTGTCGCCGCGCTTGGCGATCACCATGGTGGGCGCCGTGATGACGATCCCTCGCCCGTCGGGGGTGTCGGTGGTCTCGGCGATGTCATAGGCCTCCTGCGCGTACAGCGCGGTGACCCCTGGACGCAGTTGCCAGAACCCGTCGGTGAACTTCATTACTTGACTGCTCCTGCCGTGATGCCGCGCGTGAGGGTGCGCTGGAAGATGAGGAAGAAGATGAGCGTGGGGATGATGCCGAGCAGCGCTGACGCGCTCGTCGTCGTGACGTCCATGAGCCGGTCGCCCTGCAGCACGCTGATCGCCACGGGGACCGTCTGGTTGGCGTTCGACGCGAGGAAGGTCAGCGGGATCAGGAACTCGTTCCACGTCCAGATGAAGAAGAAGATGAGCAGCACCGACAGGGTCGGACGGCTGATCGGGAAGACGACCCGCCACAGGATCTGCCAGCGGCTCGCGCCGTCGAGAGACGCCGCCTCGAGGATCTCCTTCGGGAACGTCCCGTAGACCGACGACAGCAGATACGTGCCGAACGCCGCCTGGATCACGGTGAAGACGATGATCACCGACCACACGTTGTCGTACAGGCCGACGGACTTGAACATGTAGTAGAGCGGGTAGAGGAGGGCCTCCTGGGGCAGCAGGTTCGCGAGCAGGAAGAGCAGCACGATCCAGCTGCGTCCGCGGACTCGCCCGATGCCGATCGCGAAGGCGTTGAGCATCGAGATGACCACGGCGAGGACGGAGACCACGCCAGCGATGAAGAGCGAGTTCCAGACCTTCTCGGGGAAGTTCACCCTCTCCCAGAACTTGATGATCCCGCCGAAGTCGAGGGTCTCGGGGAACGCCAGCGGACCCGACGTCGCGTAGTCGACCGGCGACTTGAACGAGTTGACCAGCACGAGGTAGAACGGCGCGATGATCAGGAGCGCGCCGATCACGACGAGGGCGAGCATGAGCCAGTCGATCGGACGCTTCTTGGTCATGCCGCCGCGCGGACGGCTGGTGGCCGGCTTGCCGGTGACGATGGCGGTGGTGGCGTGCATCAGAGACCCGCCCTTTCCTTGCGCTCGAGCGAGTTCTGCACGCGGATGAAGATGATCGACACGATCACCACGACGATGGTCAGCACGGTGGCGATGGTCGCGCCGTAGCCGACGTTCCGCTTCGTGAAGAACTCCTGGTAGGCGTAGTACGCGGGCACCAGGGTGGCGCCTGCGGGGCCGCCGCGGGTGATGATGTAGACGGGGCCGAAGACCTTGAGTGCCGCGATCGTGCAGGTCAGAGTGACGACGAAGATCTCCGGGCGGATGATGCTCATCGTGATCGCCGAGAATCGCTGGAACCAGTTCGCCCCGTCGAGTTCGGCGGCTTCGTAGAGCTCAGGGTCGACGCGCTGCAGCGCCGCCATGAAGACGACCACGGGGTAGCCGAGCTGCACCCACACCATGACGACCATCAGCACGATGAGGGCCGAGGGCATCTGGCCGAGCCAGTCGTAGGCGGGGATGCCGAACCATCCGAGGATCTGGTTCAGTGCACCGTCGCCACCCGGCCGGACGATCCAACCGATCACGATGCCGGCGACGGCGATCGGGAGGATCTGGGGGAGGTAGTACGTCGCCCGCAGGAAGCTGCCCACCTTGCCGCCGAACTTGCGTCCGACGACGTCGAAGAGAAGGGCGGCGACCATGAGACCGACGATCGTGGGCACCACGACCATGGCGATGATCATCCACACCGAGTTCGTGAACGAGGTCCAGAAGTCGCTGTCGGTGAGGATCTTCTGCCAGTTCTCGAGACCGATGAACTCCGGTGTGCGGACGCCCTTCCACTTCGTGAAGGTCAGATACACGTTCCAGATCAGCGGGACGATGACGACGACGAGGAGCAGGACGAAGCCCGGGAGCAGGTACATCCAGTAGGCCCCGGTCCCACCGCTGCGCTGCGGGATCGACGGCTCTTCGGGCGGCAGCTTCGTGCGGCCCTCGCGGCGGGTGACGAGTGACATGTTCATCTCCAGGAGGATGCGGGGGCGGCGACGTGCGGTCGCCGCCCCCGCGAGTGGATCAACGGAATTCGGCCGTGCCCTCGTCGTACTGCTCGCCGAGGTTGGTGTTGGTCGTCTCGGCGTCCTGCGTGCCGGTGATCAGACCCTGGAGCTCCTGGACGATCACGTCGTAGAAGCCGGGGGCGGGCCAGTCGGGGTAGAACGAGAGTCCGTCGGCCTCGAGCACGCCGTTGAACGTCTCGATCAGGGCCGCGCTCTTCTCATCGGTGATGTCGGCGGTGTCTGCCGCGACGGGGAGGCCGCCGTTGTTGCCGATGATCGCCTGGATCTCCGGCCGCATCGTGATGTCGATGAACTCGTACGCGAGCTCCTTGTTCGCGGCGTTCTCGGGGACGACCCACAGGTTGCCGGACGAGCCGAGCGAGAGATCCGCTCCAGGGAACGCCGTCATCGTCCAATCGAAGCCGGTGGCCTCCGAGACGAAGCGTCCGAACCACCAGGAGCCCGAGACGAAGATCGGCGAGGTGCCGTTGATGAACGAGACACCGGCGTCCTCGGCCTTGACCGATGAGACGTCCGAGGCGATGTAGCCCTTGTCGACGTATTCCTGGAGCGTCTCGGAGGCGGCGGTGACCTCCGGGCCCTGCCAATCGACCTCTCCGTCGTAGAGCTGATAGGAGTCGACGAAGTCGCGGTCTCCCTCGAGCAGCGCGAGCTGATACCACAGCTGTCCGAGCGGGTACTCCGCGCCGGCCTCGGCGAGAGGGGTGACTCCCTGTGCGACGAACGCGTCGAGCACGTCGACGAACTCCTCGTAGGTGGTGGGGATCTCGAGCCCTGCCGCGGCGAACGCGTCCTGGTTGTAGTAGACGCCGACGAACTCGCCGTAGTTCGGGACGCCGAACCACGTGTCACCGCCCATCACACCGTCTTCGGAGTACTTCGCGGTGGTCTGGAGAGAGGGTGCGAGCTTCTCGTCCCACCCGTACTCCTCGACGGCGTCGGAGATGTCGGCGATCAGGCCGGTGGAGGCGAGGAAACCGGCCGTCGCGTTGCCCTTGTTGAACTCCATGAGGTCGGGGGCGGCGTCCGTGTCGAGCACCTGGCTGGCGGTCTTCTGGATCTGTTCGAAGGACTTCTCCTCGAACTCGACCTTCGCGCCGGTCTCCTCCTCGAAGATCGCGATCGCCTCGGCCCACGCCTTGCCCATCGCGCTGTCGGCGCCCTCGTAGTGCCAGAGCTTGAGGGTGTCGCCGCCGCCCCCCTCGTCGCCGGAACCGGCGGTGCATCCGCTCAGGGCGATGCCTGTCGCGGTGAGAGCGGCGAGAGCCGCCAACGTCTTCGTCCTGCGGGTGGTGCGTGCCATCGTCGGCACTCCTTTCTCGGTGGCCCTGGGGCCGGACACTTCAGTGGGTCGGGTGTTCAGTTGTGATGAGGCGATCGTCGAAGCGTTTCGATGATCGCGATGCGGATGCGTGGTCGGCGCCCGTCACTCCCGAGCGGGAGCGACGGAGCCGGCGGACTGGTATTCGGGTGGGATCAGGTGGATCTGCGCGGGCAGGCCCGGTTCCTCCAGGCGTCGCACCGCGAGGTCGACGGCGAGCTCGCACGACCTCTGCGGCACGAGCGGGATCGTGTCGATCGGGACGACGAGCGCGGACGTGTCGAACGATGCGGCCGCCGAGATGACGGAGACGTCTTCTCCCACCGTGAGCCCCTGGGACGAGATCGTCTCGAGGAGGACGTCGTGGACGTCGCCGACGGCGTGGACGATGAAGGCGCGGACGCCGTGCTCCAGCGCCAGCTCTGCGGCCGCGCGCACGGAGGAGGCGTCGGTGGTCGTGACGCCCGTCGTCACCCAGTCGAGGTCGACGCCCCGCTCGGCCGCTCGCTCCTGCACGCCGAGGAGCAGCCGACGAGGGAAGTTCGACTTACGGTAGGAGACCTCGGTCTGACCGAACAGCGTGACCGAGGTGTGTCCGGCATCGGCCAGTCGATCCACCGCGAGATGCCCCGTCGCCTCGAAGTCGAGGTCGACGCAGGTCAGATCCCGGGCGTCGTCGGGGATGCCGATGAACACGGTGGGGGAGCGCAGGGAGCGGGCGATGTCCGCGCGCTCGTCGTCGGGGGCGACGTCGAGCACGAGGATGGCGTCGACCAGATTGCTCGCGGCGACGCGGTTCATGCCCTCTGACGCCTGCTCGTCGGTCAGGAGGAGGATGTCGTAACCGCGGCGCCGCGCGGCGACCGCGGTCGCGAGCACGAACGCCATGTGGGTCGGGGCGTGCGTGTCGGCGCGGAGGGGCTCGGTGAGCCCGAAGATCTGAGTGCGGCGCCCGGCGAGCATCCGTGCTCCGGCGTCGGGTTCGTAACCGAGCGTGTGCACCGCGTCCTCGATGCGGCGGCGCGTCTTCTCGGAGACGGGGCGCTTGCCGCTCAGAGCGTAGGAGACCGTGCTGATCGACACTCCGGCGGCTTCTGCCACCTCGTGGATCGTCGTCATCAGGACTCCATCGTCGCGTTTCGGTCACATCGTCGAAGCGCTTCGCTACCGCCTCTGACAGCGATGATAGGCACGGTTCGACGCTGCGCGCAACCTTTTTGTGGTCACTCGCAACAAATCGGTCGCGGAGAACGCGGGAGCGGTCCCATCGATTCACCGGACAGGGCGACGGGGCCTCGATGGGGGAGGGGATTCGAGACCCCGCCGCCGGTCTACGAAGGGATGCGGATCTGAGCGATGACCTCGGAGTACTCGGTCTCGCCGACAGGGGTGAAGCCGACACGCAGGAAGAACGCCTCGGGGCCGTCTTCTCCGGCCTCGTAGATGACGTTGACGTGGTCGAATCCGCGGACTCGCGCCTCTTCGATGAGCTGCTCGACCGCGAAGCGACCCACGCCCTTGCCCTGGTCGTCGGCGTCGACGTTGATGCGCCACAGCACGGAGCGGAAGTGCTCTTCCGGGGCGTCGGCGTCGAAGTTCGCACTGACGAAACCGACGACCTGGTCGTCGTCGAGGACGACTCGCTGCCAGGAGGTCTGGGGGTTGATGACGGTCGCGGCGATGCCATAGGACACCGGAGCGAGGAACTGCTCCTGTCCGGGCTTGAGCGACATGTTGTTCACGGCGACGATCGTCGCAGCGGAGAGTTCGACCATGCGCAGTTCGGACATGATCACAGGCTAGCCCCTCATCGGGTCGCCGCGCAGAAACCTCGACTTTCGTCAGGGGTGCAGCTCTGCGGGATGCCGGAAGTCGATGTCCACCCCGCCTCGGGGCGAACGTGCGTCGGGAGCGGCTCAGGTATCTTGGTATCGAGACAAATATGCCCTCGCGAACGGAGAACCTCCTGGTGACCGACGACGCCATCATCTACACCTACACGGACGAGGCTCCGGCTCTCGCCACCGCTTCCTTCCTGCCGATCATCAAGGCCTACACGGGGCAGGCGGGCATCGAGGTCGAGACCCGCGACATCTCGCTCGGCGGACGCATCCTCGCGGCATTCCCGCAGAAGCTCACCCCGGAGCAGCAGGTCGGTGATTCCCTCGCCGAGCTCGGTGGCCTCGCCACGCTCCCCGAGGCGAACATCATCAAGCTGCCGAACATCTCGGCCTCGATCCCGCAGCTCAAGGGCGCGATCGCCGAGCTGCAGGCCCAGGGCTACGACATCCCCGACTTCCCGGACGAGCCGACCTCTCTCGAGGAGAAGGACGTCCGCGCCCGCTACGACCGCATCAAGGGCTCAGCGGTGAACCCCGTGCTCCGCGAGGGGAACAGCGACCGTCGGGCACCTCTGGCCGTGAAGAACTACGCGAAGAAGCACCCGCACCGCAACAAGCCGTTCGCCGAGGGATCGAAGACCCGCGTCGCGACGCTCGGTCACGACGACTTCAAGCACAACGAGCGCTCCTGGGTCGCCGCCCATGACGACGTCCTGAGCTTCCGCCACACCGCCGCAGACGGCACTGTGACGATCCTCAAGGAGGGGCTGAAGGTCCTTCCGCGCGAGATCATCGACGCGACGTTCCTCTCGGCCGCGCACCTCGACGCCTTCCTCGCCGAGACGCTCGAGACGGCCAAGAACGACGACGTCCTCTACTCGGTGCACCTCAAGGCCACCATGATGAAGGTCAGCGACCCGATCATCTTCGGTCACGTCGTGAGGGTGTTCTTCAAGGACGTGTTCGCGCAGTACGGCGACAAGCTGGCCGCCGCGGGACTCAACCCCAACGACGGTCTCGGCTCGATCCTCTCGGGCCTCGGTGACATCGCCGACGGCGACGAGATCGCCGCAGCGTTCGACAGGGCCATCGCCGAGGGGCCGCGTCTCTCGTACGTGAACTCCGACAAGGGGACCACGAACCTGCACGTCCCGAGCGACGTCATCGTCGATGCCTCCATGCCCGCGCTCGTCCGCAACGGCGGCAAGCTGTGGGGCAAGGACGGCGGCGAGGCCGACACGCTCGCGGTGATCCCGGACTCCTCGTATGCGAGCGTCTATCAGGCGGTCATCGACGATGTGATCGCCAACGGCCCGCTCGACCCCGCCACGATCGGCACCGTGCCGAACGTGGGCCTCATGGCGCAGGCGGCTGAGGAGTACGGCAGCCACGACAAGACGTTCGAGATCGCCGCCGCAGGCACTGTTCAGGTGCTCGACAGCGAGGGCACAGTGCTGATCGAGCACGAGGTCGGCGCGGGTGACATCTGGCGTGCGACGCAGACGAAGCACATCCCGGTGATGGACTGGGTCAAGCTCGCCGTCTCCCGTGCTCGCGCCACGGGCGTGCCCGCGGTGTTCTGGCTCGATGCCAACCGCTCGCACGACGCGCAGATCATCGCCAAGGTGCACCAGGGTCTCGCGACGCTCGACACCAAGGGCCTCACGATCACGATCCTCGCTCCCGAGGAAGCCACTCGCTACACGCTGGCGCGGATGCGCCACGGCCTCGACACCATCTCGGTGACGGGCAACGTGCTGCGCGACTACCTGACCGACCTGTTCCCGATCCTCGAGGTCGGCACCAGCGCGAAGATGCTGTCGATCGTCCCGCTGCTCGCCGGCGGTGGCCTCTTCGAGACGGGCGCCGGCGGATCGGCCCCCAAGCACGTGCAGCAGCTCGTCGAGGAGAACTACCTGCGGTGGGACTCGCTGGGCGAGTTCTTCGCGCTGGCCGCGTCGCTCGAGCACTTCGCCGACCGCACCGGGAACGAGAAGGCCCGGGTCCTCGCGGAGACCCTCGATGCGGCGACCGGAACGTTCCTCGAAGAGGACCGCTCCCCGGGCCGCGCTCTCGGCACGATCGACAACCGCGGCAGCCACTTCTACCTGGGTCTGTACTGGGCGCAGGAGCTGGCGAAGCAGACAAAGGATGCCGAGCTCGCCGCGTCCTTCGCACCGATCGCCGCCACGCTCGCCGAGAACGAGGAGAAGATCGTCTCCGAGCTCAACGCCGTGCAGGGCAAGCCCGTCGAGATCGGCGGGTACTACCGCCCCGACGACGCGCTCGTCACCGCAGTCATGCGCCCGTCCACCACGCTGAACGGCATCGTCGACGCGCTGAGCTGACGCAGATCACAGAAGAAGGGGCCGGATGCGAGAGCATCCGGCCCCTTCTTCGCGTGATCCCTCCGCGGAATCGACGACGCGTCGCGTGCGGGGGATCTGCTCGGTGAGAGCGGGGATCAGTAGTGGACCGCGACCTCGAGGCCCACGGGCGACCATTCGTAGACGTACCGGGCGACATCGATCGGCATGTTCACGCAACCGTGGCTGCGGGGATTGCCGAAGTCGTTGTGCCAGTAGGTGCCGTGGAAGCCCTCGTCGCCGTTGAAGTAGGTGACCCAGGGGACGTTGGGCGTCTCGGTGATCGAGCCGTCCGGCTCGCGGCTCTTCATGGTCTGCTCGCGCACGTGCGCGTAGACACGGAAGTTGCCGGTGTCGGTGGGTGTCGCGCTCTTGCCCGAGGAGATCGCCCAGGAGCGCACGACCGCGCCGTTCTCGATGAGGGTCGCGGTCTGCGACCCGAGGTCGACATCGATCTTGCGCACGAGGTTGACGGACTCGAACGGCGTCTCGGTGACCTCGATGGGGAAGATGCCCTCGCCGGCCTCGAGCTTCGTCGCGACGTCTGATGCGAGGGCAGAGGTGTCGCCGATCGCGCGACCGCTCACTCCCTCGGCCTCGGTGCGGAGGATCTTGCCGGCCGAATCGACGATGTTCGTCGCGTTGACCGGGGCCCGGTCGACGGCTGCCGGGAGGGCGTCGATCGTCGCCTGGATCGAAGCCTCGTCGGCGACCACGCTGAGCTCGCCACCGTCGTCGACGACGGAGATCCAGGTCGAGGCGGTCGCCGCGTCGACGGGCACCGTGCGCTCTTCGCCGATGTAGAAGCCGATCGAGCCGAGCATCGTGTTCAGTGAGGTCGCGAAAGCCGTGGCGTCTTCATCAGTGATCGCCGGCGCGGCTTCGGCCGGGTCGCCGGAGAACTCGAGGCTCGTGCCACCGTCCGCGATCGTGTCGACGATGGCGGCGGTGAGACCGTCGAGGTCGACGGCCGTCCCGGTGGCTGAGGGGGTGATCGCGTAGCCACCGCCTGCGGCGTCGAAGACGACGCCGGCATCGACCGCGTCTTCGAAACTCGACGGCACGGCCTCACGCAACGCGGCCTCGGCCGTCGCGGGATCGAGAGTGATCTCGCCGGCGACGGGTTCACCCATCCAGGCGGTCACGTTCCAGAGCGGACGCTCCGCGAAAGCGGCGTCCGCGAGTGCGGTCGCGTCGATCTCGGCGCCGAGATCCGCTCCCGTCAGCACGGTGTCGCCGCCTGCTCCGGTCAGAGTGACCTCTGCATCGGCGACGTGGGCCTGGATCGTGTCGGCCGCGGCACCGGGCGTGAGCCAGCCGACGGGAATCCCGGCGACCGTGGTGCCCGGCGCGATCAGGATCATCGAGGCGGCGGCCGTGCCCAGGGCCAGCGCGCCCACGCCGAGGCCGATCCACAGGCCGAGGCGCTTCTTCTTCGGAGCCGGTTCGATCGGCGCCCAGGCGAGTTCCTGGTCGCCGCTGCGCGGCGGCTGGGAGTCGGTGGGTGCGTCGCCGGAGTCGGCGGGCGCGACAGGATTCTGCTGGTCGCCGGAGGCGGTCGCCTCGGTCAGCTTCTCGGTCTTCGCATCCTGCGCTGAGATCAGATCGGTCACGAACTCACCCCCCGGTTTCTCACGTGTCCTTAGCGATATGCTACGCGATCGCTGATAACGAGGAGGCAACGGTCCGTGGACCGCGGAAATTCCCGATGCGTCAGTCGGTGATGACGGCGAGGCCGTCGATCTCGACCAGCATCTCCTCGCGGGGGAGGCCCGTGAAGACGGTCGTGCGCGAAGGCAAGACCCCGCTGGTGGTGTGCGCTGTCACGAACGCGCCATACGCGTCGTTCATGATCGCGAAGTCCTCGCGCTTGGTCAGGTAGACGCGCAGCATCACGACATCGTCGAATGTCGCGCCGGATGCCTCGACGATCGCCTTGACGTTCTCGAGCGTGCGCGTGGTCTGAGCCGCGACATCGCCGGGGAAGAGGTATTCGCTCGTCTGGGGGTCGACAGGGCCCTGCCCGGAGACCTGCACGATCGGGCCCTTTCGGATCCCCTGCGAGAAGGTGTGAGCGGGAGCGGGGGCGGCGTCGGTCGACACTCGGATCTTCGCGGTCATGCGACCAGCCTAGTAGCCTTGTTAGATGCCTCTACAAATCCCGGATCCTGTACTCGGCACCTGGGCGAAGGGTTTCCCTCCGCGTTCCGCGGGGCTGCGGCTGTCGGAGGTACCCGACGCGGGCCTGCACCTGTCCGATCTCGTGACGCCGGTGCTGACGGTCCACGAGGCGGCGCTCTCCCACAACGAATCGACCGTCTTCGCCTGGGCGGCGGAACAGGGAGTCGTCCTCGCACCGCACGGCAAGACGACGATGGCGCCGGCGCTCTGGCAGCGGCTGCTCGATGCCGGCGCATGGGGGATCTCCGTCGCGACGCCGTGGCAGGCCGAAGTCGCGGTCGAGGCAGGGGTCTCCACCGTGCTCATCGCGAACGCCGTCACGGATCGTGGCGCCGCGCACCACCTCGGCGCTCTGCTCGCTGCGGCGGGCGATCTCCGGATCCTCTGCTGGGCGGACTCCGTCGAGACCGTCGGCATCCTCGCCGACGCGCTTCACGACGCCGAGCGTCCTCTCGACGTGCTCGTCGAACTCGGTGGCCGGGGCGGGCGCACGGGCGCACGCAGCGTGGAAGAGGGGGAGCGCATCTCCCAGGCGATCGTCGCGGCCCCCGGTCTGCGGCTCGCCGGAGTCGCCGGCTACGAAGGACCGTTCGGTCCCGACCGGTCGGAGGCGTCTGTCGCCGCCGTCGACGCCTATCTGTCCACACTCGTCGACCTGCACCGTCGCCTCGAGTATCCGCCCGGCGTTCGGCCCGTGCTCAGCGCAGGAGGCAGCGCCTTCCCCGACCGGGCAGCGGCGATCCTGGCCCCTCACGGAGCGGATGCCGACATCGTGCTGCGGTCGGGTGCGTTCCAGATCCACGATGACGGCTTCTACTCGCGCATGTCGCCGTTCGGCGCCCTGACATCGACGGCGCCGCTGCGATCCGCCATGCACGCGTGGTCGCGCGTCGTCTCGCAGCCCGAAGAGGGACTCGCACTGCTGGACGCGGGCCGTCGAGATGTGCCGTTCGACCTCGACCTGCCGGTCCCGCAATCGGTCGAGGGGCGGATCACGGCCCTGAACGACCAGCACGCCTTCCTCGCTCTTGCAGACGGGGCAGATGTCTCCGTCGGCGACGTGGTGCGTCTCGGGCTGTCGCATCCCTGCACGGCTTTCGACAAATGGCGCGTGGTGGCGGTCATCGATGACCCGGATGCGGCGGACCCCCGGGTGATCGGAGCGGTCGCGACATGCTTCTGAGCACCGAGAAGCCCGTGCGGGTGTACCGAGGCGTCACCGTGGTCGACGGCACCGGAGCCGAGAGGTTCGCGGCCGACGTCGCGGTCGAAGGAGCCCGCATCGTCGCGGTGATCCGCGACGGAGATGAGAGGGTCCTGGAACTGCCGGCGGATGCGGTGGAGGTCGCGGGGGCGGGGCGGGTGCTGGCTCCCGGGTTCATCGACATGCACGCGCACAGCGAGCTGGCCGTGCTGCAGGGAGCAGCCCACGACGCGAAGATCCTCCAGGGCGTCACGACGGAGGTGCTCGGCCAGGACGGGCTCGGCTATGCCCCGCTCGACGACGCGACGGCGGCGGTGATCCCGGCTCAGATCGCGGGCTGGAACGGCATGCCGCCCGCCGTCCCCTGGCGTTCGATGGATGACCTGCTCGCTGCGATCGACTCGGCCGCGGTGGGCAACGCCGCGGTCCTGGTGCCGCAGGGCAATCTGCGCATGATGGTGGTCGGTCACGAGAACCGGGCGGCCACACCTGCGGAGATCGCAGCGATGTCCGGCATCCTCGGCGCGGCGCTCGACGCAGGCGCGTTCGGCATGTCGAGCGGATTGACCTACACCCCGGGGATGTACGCCGACACGGCGGAGCTGGAAGCGCTCTGCCGAGTCGTCGCCGAACGCGGCGGCTACTGGGCGCCCCACACCCGAAGCTACGGCGGGGGAGCCCTGGACGCCTATCGGGAGGCGCTCGACATCGGCCGTCGCACCGGGTGCCCGATCCATCTCACGCATGCGACCATGAACTTCGCTCCGAACCGCGGACGTGCGGCAGAGCTGCTGGCCCTGGTCGATGATGCCCTCGACGACGGCGTCGACGTGACCCTCGACACCTACCCTTATCTTCCCGGTGCCACCACGCTCGCGGCGCTGCTTCCGAGCCGACTGGCCGAGAGCGGCGACCTGCTCGCGACCCTCGCTGCGCTCGATGAGAGCGGACGCGAGACCGTCCGCGTCGAGCTCGAGGAGATCGGCTGCGACGGTTTCCACGGGGAGCGTGCCGACTGGTCGGCCATCCAGATCTCCGGCACCTCGTCGCCCGAACTCGCGGACCTCGTCGGACGGACCGTCGCGGAGATCGCCGAGTCGTCCGGCAGGCGCTCGGTCGACGTGGTGCTGGACACGATCCTCGAGGATGCGGGGGCCACCGGCATCCTGATGCACATCGGCGACGAGGAGAACGTCCGCACGATCATGCGGCACCCGCGGCACAGCGGCGGCAGCGACGGGATCCTGATCGGCGCGAGACCGCATCCGCGGGGCCGAGGGACCTTCCCGCGCTACCTCGGGCACTACGTGCGAGAACTCGGGGTGCTCTCCCTCGAACAGGCTGTGCAGCACCTGTCCGGCACGCCGGCGATGCGGCTGGGCCTCGACCGGGGTGACGCGCCGCGGGGTGTGATCCGCGAGGGAGCGACGGCCGACCTCGTGCTGTTCGATCCCGAGACCATCACGGCGGGGGCGACCTTCGATGCTCCCCACGAGGCGCCGATCGGCGTCGACGAGGTGCTCGTCGGCGGTGTGCCGGTGGTGCTGGCGGGACACGCGTCCGGTGCGACACCGGGTCGAGCGCTGCGAATGACGCCCGCCGCGCATCGTGCCCCGGTCCCGAACATCCCGTCGGTGATAGATCCCGCTGCAGAGCCGTTCGAGTGGACGGTTCACACCCCGGTGTCGGCCCCGGAAGCGCTCGTCGCGAGCGCATCCCGTCTCGGCGAGCATCTCGAAACCGGGAATGCGGCATCCGCGATCACGCTGAGGATCGACGAGTCTCTCGCGGGGGAGCCGTTCGCTCGAGGGCGTGTCGGCGCCGAGGCATTCCGCGTGACGGTGACGGCCGAGGGAATCGACGTCGCGGGGGCGAGTGCGGCGGGCGTGTTCCGGGGCGTCACGCTGCTCCGGCAGCTGCGCGAGCCCGGCTCCGATCGCGCTCGGATCCCCGCAGGAACATGGCAGTCTGCTCCGGCTCACACCTGGCGGGGGGTCATGCTCGATGTCGCGCGGCACTTCCGCCCGGTCGAGGACCTGAAGCGACTCGTCGATCTGATGGCCGACCACCATCTCACGGTGCTGCACCTCCACCTCACCGACGATCAGGGCTGGCGCTTCGAGGTGCCGGGTTATCCGCTGCTCACAGAGGTGGGCGCGCGCCGCGAGGAGACACAGCGGGGCCACGGGCCGCACGCCACAGTGGTGCCGGGGGTGCACGAGGGTCATTACACGGATGCGGAGCTGCGCGACCTGGTCGCCTACGCCGCGGAGCGATTCGTGACGGTCGTGCCGGAAGTCGAACTGCCCGGGCACATCCAGGCGGCGCTCGCCGCGTACCCCGCGCTCGGCAACACGGATGCGAGCGAGCGCGCTGTCGCGCCGTGGTCGCGCTTCGGCGTGAACCCTCGCACCCTCGCGCCGACGGATGACGCCCTCACGTTCGGGCGCGCGGCGATCGACGCCCTGTGCGACCTCTTCGACTCTGCGTGGATCGGCATCGGCGGCGACGAGGTGCCGGTCACCGAGTGGGCGCAGAGCGCCGCTGCGCGCGAGCGGATGGGCGAGCTCGGTCTCGCGGCTCCCCACGACGTGCAGCCCTGGTTCACCGATCATTTCGTCGCCCACCTCCGCAGCCGTGGGCGCATCGCCCTGGCATGGGACGAGGTGCTCGAGGGCGATGTCCCCGAGGGTGTGCGGATCCTCGCGTGGCGGGGTCCCGTCGCGATGCGCGAGGCGCTGAGGCGCGGCATCCCCGTGATCGCGTGCCCCGACCTCGAGGTGTATCTCGACTACCCCCAGTCGGAGTCGGCGGAGGAGCCGATCCGGGTCGGCCCGCCGCTGCCGATCGAGCAGGCCTACACGCTGCGCATCGAGGACGGCGCGGTCGGCGGACAGGCCAACGTGTGGACCGAGCACCTCCCGACGAGAGATCGGGTCGACTTCGCGATGTTCCCTCGTCTCGCAGCGATCGCCGAACGGCTGTGGGACGGCGGCGAACCACCCTCGTATGAGGGGTTCGCGCGACGTCTTCCCGTCCATCTCAGACGCCTCGCCGAGTCCGGTGTGCGGTATCGTCCTCTCGACGGTCCGACGCCCGTGCAGAGGCGTCCTGGAGTGCCGGGGAAGCCTCTGACACGCGAGGCGCGGCAGGCGATAGTCGCGGGCCTCGTCGAAGGCCTGGCGGACTCGTCGGGCACCGCCGCCGGAGTACTCTCGGCATAATGTAACGTTTCCGTAACCCTCCCTGTGCTAACTGTGGCAGGGGTTGCGAAATTTTTGTTCGTAAGGTCTACTAACAAACATGTCCGTATCGGATGGATCGCGTCCTTCGACGTCGCCAGATTACGTCGCCGCGAGCGCGCACGCCTTCGGCCCGGGGCGCCACCTGCGCTCTCGCTCGAAGGTGCTCCCGGAACACGCTCGCGGTCACAACCGCGCGCTCGTGCTGCAGACGCTCTATCACTCGGGAGCGATGAGTCGAGCGGACCTCTCTCGCGAGACCGGCCTCACTCGGGTCACCATCTCCGACCTCGTCGCGGAGTTCATCTCCGACGGCATCGTCGTCGAGATGGGAGTGCGCGAGACGGTCGGACCGGGCAAGCCTCCGATCCTCATCGACATCGACCGAGTCGGGCACCAGATCATCGGGATCGATCTCTCCGGCCCCCATGCCTTCGTCGGCGCTCTGCTCAGCCTCGACGGCGACGTGCTCGAGCGCCGTGAGGTGCCGCGACCCGAGAGCGCAGACGGCGACGCCGCCTACGCCGCCACGCTGGAGCTGGCCCGAGCGCTCGCCGAGACGGCCACGCAGCCCATCCTCGGCGTCGGGATCGGCAGCCCCGGTGTCGTGCGTCCTGACGGCGTCGTGCTCAGCTCGCCCAACCTCGGGTGGAGCAATCTCCCACTCGAGGCGAAGCTGGGCGTCGATCTCGATCTGCCGGTCCTCGTGCGCAACGACGCCAACGCCGCGGTGCTCGCCGAGTACACGTTCGGCGAGGCGAAGGCCGACTTCATGCTCATCAAGATCGGTCGCGGAGTCGGAGCCGGCGTCATCACCGGCAGCCAGCCGCTGCTCGGCAGTCGCTTCGCAGCGGGCGAGATCGGCCACGTCGTCGTGGGCACCGACGGTGGACCCCGCTGCGCGTGCGGCAAAGACGGCTGCCTCGAAGCGTGGCTGAGTGAGACGCGGCTGCGTCCCGCCATCGCAGACGCCCCCGGATCGCGCGACGAGATCCTCCGCGATGCGGGCACCCGCATGGGCATCGCGATCGCCCCGATCGTCGCGGCACTCGATCTGTCCGAGGTCGTGCTCTCGGGTCCTGAGGATCTGCTCGACGGCGTGTTGATCGACGCCGCGGTCGAGACCCTGCACGCGCGCACGCTCGAGGGCGTCTTCGAGGACGCGCTCATCCGCCGCACACACCAGGACGACATCGTCCTGCGCGGTGCCGCCGTGATGGTGCTGTCCAGCCAGCTGGGCGTCTCGTGATCCGTACCGGCGGGAGCGACCGCGTCCACGAGCCGAAGACGAGCAGGGGCACCATCCGATGACGGATGCGCTCGCCGTCGACCTGTCCGGTCGGCCCATACGAGTGGGCCTGGACGTCGGCGGAACCAAGATCGATGCCGTCGCGGTGTCCGCGGACGGAGACATTCTGGGGCGCCTGCGCCGACCCACCGGCTGGGGTGAGGAGGCAGTCGTCGTCAGCATCCTCGAGACGGTCGATGCGCTCGCCGACGAGAGAGGATTCGCTCGCTCGTCGGTCAGATCGGTGGGCGTCGGGATCCCCGGGCTGGTCGACGCCGACACCGGTCGGGTGCTCCATGCCGTGAATCTCGGCGTCGAGTCCCTGGATCTCGCCGGGCGCGCCGGTCGACAGCTGGGTATCCCCGTCCGCGTGGAGAACGACGTGAAAGCGGCCGCCCTCGGCGCTGCGGTGCTGCGCGGCGTCGACGGGTCGATGGCCTATCTCAATCTCGGCACCGGGGTCGCTGCCGGGATCGTCGTCGACGGCACGATCTGGCGCGGGGCGCGAGGCACGGCCGGGGAGGTCGGGCACCTCTCGGTCGACCCGAACGGCCGTCTCTGCGGCTGCGGACAGCGCGGCTGCATCGAGACCTTCTGCGGCGGAGGCGCGCTCGCCCGAGCCTGGGATCGTCCCGGTGCGCTCCCGGTGCGCGACATCTTCGACGCAGCCGACACCGGTGACGAACGGGCGCTCGCGCTCCGCGCCGATCTCTTCCACGGCGGGGCCGCGGCGGTGCGTGCGCTCGTGCTCTCGGCCGACGTCGAACGCGTGATCATCGGCGGCGGCCTCACTTCGCTCGGCGACAGGCTCTACACGGGCATCCGCGACGCTCTCCGTTCCGATGCCGAGGCCTCGCCCTTCATGCGCTCGCTCCACCTGGACGACAGGATCGAACTGCTCCCTGCCGGCTCTCCCGCCGCGGCCTTCGGGGCCGCGGTCGTCGGCGCAACCACCCCCTCTAAGGAGACCGTTTCCCATGGCTGAAGTCGTCATCGTCGAGAACGCAGAAGCGGCAGGCGCGCTCGTCGCCGCCGAGATCGTCGAGCTGATCGATGGACGTGCGGATGCCGTGCTCGGCCTCGCCACCGGTTCGACGCCCCTCCCCGTCTACAAGGCGCTGCGAGACAGGCTCGCGGGTCGCGACGTCTCGCAGGTGCGCGGTTTCGCCCTGGACGAGTACGTGGGGCTCGACCCCGCTCATCCCGAGAGCTACCGCTCGGTCATCACCCGCGAGGTCGTCGAGCCGCTGGGGCTCGACCCGCGACGGATCCATGTGCCCAACGGCGCACAGGCCACCATCCAGCACGCAGGTGACGACTACGAGACCGCGATCGACGCGGCCGGAGGAGTGGATCTGCAGATCCTCGGCATCGGCACCGACGGACATATCGGCTTCAACGAACCCGGCTCGTCGTTCGCCTCGCGCACGCGCGTGAAGACCCTCACCGAGCAGACCCGCGAAGACAACGCTCGCTTCTTCGACTCGATCGACGACGTGCCCATGCACTGCATCACCCAAGGGCTCGGCACGATCCTTCGCGCTCGGCACCTCGTGCTGCTCGCCTTCGGAGAGGGCAAGGCACAGGCCGTGGCGGATGCCGTCGAGGGGCCGCTGTCGGCCATCCTCCCGGGTTCGGCGATCCAGCTGCACCCGCACGCGACCGTCGTCGTCGACGAGGCCGCGGCGTCCCGGCTGAAGCTCGCCGACTACTACCGCTACACCTACGCGAACAAGCCGAGCTGGCAGGGGATCTGACGCGGTCGGCTCTCAGGGCCGAATCGTCGGCCACGCCAGCGGCAGCAGGTGCTCGATGCTGAGCGGCGCCAGCGGCAGCGTCTCGGCATCCGCGGGTGTGATCCATCGCAGCTCGGCGAGCTCCGCCTGGACGACGACCTCCGCCGCGGCGATGGACACCGAGAACGCGTCGGCCACGACTCGGTGACCGGGCTCGTTGGCCGCCTCGGAGACGAACGTGCCGAGCGGCTCCAGATCGCTCTCATCCAGGCGAAGGCCGAGCTCTTCGTGCAGCTCGCGGATCAGCGTCTGCGACGGGGTCTCCCCGGGCTCGGGCTTGCCGCCGGGTTGCATGAAGCGCGTCGTGCCCTGCTTGCGCACGACGAGCACCCTGCCGGCGTCATCGACGATGACCGCGGCGCTGACGTGGATGTCAGGCATCGGGAGCGAAGACCTTGCCGGGGTTGAGGATTCCCAGCGGATCGAACACCCGAGTGATCTGACGCTGCAGCTCCCACTGGTCGTCTCCGAGCTCGTCGGCCAACCAGCGGCTCTTCAGCGTTCCGATGCCGTGCTCTCCGGTCAGCGTGCCGCCGAGCGCGATCGCGGCCCGGAACAGCTCGTCCGCCGCCGCCCAGACCTCAGCGGGAGGCTCTGCGCCCTCGAAGATGAAGTTCGGATGCAGGTTGCCGTCGCCCGCGTGAGCGACCGTGGGGATCGCCATCGAGTAGGCCTTCTCGATGCGGGCGATCTCGTCGAACATGGCGGGCATGGCGCTGCGCGGCACCGACACGTCTTCGATGAGGGTCGTGCCGAGCGCCGACATGGCGGGGTGCATGGCACGCCGGATGGCCAGGAGGCGCTCTCCTTCTTCGCGGTCATGGGAGACCTCGGTCACACCCTGATGAGCCGTCAGGATGTCGGAGATCATCGTCGCCTCGGCCACTGCCGCCGGACCATCGGTCTGGATCGTCAGCTGAGCGCTCCCGGCCACGGGCGAGGGGAGGTCGAGCAGGGCTGCGACGGCGGCGAGGCTCGCGGAGTCCATCAGCTCCATGATCGCCGGCTGCGCACCCGAGGCGGTGACCGCGGCCGAGGCGGACGCTGCGGCACGCACATCGGGGAAGACGGCCGTCACCGTGCAGGTCGTTCCCTCGACCAGTCGGCGCAGCTTGAGGGTGGCGCCGACGACCACGCCCAGCGTTCCCTCGGAGCCGATCACGAGCGAGGTGAGGTCGAGTCCTGTCACGCCTTTGACGCTGCGGTGGCCGAGGTGCAGCAGTCGGCCGTCGGCGAGAACCAGATCGACACCGAGGACCGCGTCTCGCACGACGCCGTACTTCGCACAGAGCAGCCCACCCGCTCCGGTGGCGATGTTGCCGCCGACCGTCGAGATCGCACGGCTCGCAGGATCCGGCGCCCACCAGAGTCCGTGCTCCGCGAGCACGTCGTTGAGGTCGGCGTTGAGGATTCCGGGTTCGACGACGGCAAGCAGGTCGTCGGCCCGGATCTCGTGGATCGCGGTCATCCGGCGAGTGGACAGCACGATCTCGCCCTCGCCGCCGTTCGCCGCGCCGGCGAGACCGGTGCCGGCCCCACGCACCACGACAGGGGTCGCCGTCTCGGCCGCGATGCGCATCACCGTCTGGACGTGCTCGACCGTCTCGGCGTGCACGACCGCGAGCGGCCGCCCGGGCGCCGCATGCCCCGATCTGTCGGCGCGCGCTTCTTCGAGGACCGTCGCATCGGTGTCGACGATGTCGCCGAGTGCGGCGACGAGCAGGTCGAGGGCGCTCATCGGATGCGACGCCGGCCGCTCACGACGCCGGCGCCGACGGCGACCACGGCGAACGCGATGCCGATGAGGGGCTGGTCCATCAGCCACCACGCGATCGTGACGCCGACGTAGATCAGCAGCTCGACGACGACGCGAAGGAACGGATGCAGTCGCAGGACGGGTCGCGGCGAGAGGAAGAGCGCCCAGATCAGGATCACGACGACCGGAGCCCCGATGCCGAGGATGACGTTGTACGGGAAGGGCCAGGTGGCGAATCCCCACAGGGCGAGGGTGCCCACTGCGACGATCAGGACGACCGATCGGACGACGTCGAGGGCGGTGATGGTGGGGCGGTCGACGCCGGGAACGGAGGCGGGATCCTGGGACATGGATCCAGTCTATTCGCCGCCGATGACGGGTCAGAGCGCGGGCGCGGCCTCGTCTGCGGCCACCGGGTCGACCGGTGCGGTCTCGTCGACCGGTGCGGTGTCGTCGGCGGGGGCAGGCTCTGTCGGAAGGGCGGTCTGGTCCTCGGTCACGGGCTCTGCCGGAGGAGCGGTCTCGACGGGAGCGGCCGGGGCCTCCGTCTCGGGTGCCGGCGTCTCAGGGGACGCCTCGGCGTCCGGGGACTCGGTCGGGGCAGCGGGTGCTGCCTCGTCCGTCGGCTCGGGGATCGGCGCGATCGCGTCGTCCGGAGTCGGCTCGGAGGGTACCGTCTCGGCGGGATCCGCAGCCGGCCCTCCGCACGAGGGGGCGAGGGCCACGGAACCGAGGGTCACCCCGAGAGCCGAGAGGCTCGTGGTCGTCGGCAGCATCGGACCGGACGCCGTCACGTAGTGGACCTCGAGGGGTGCGCTGAGGAGAATCTGGACGAGACCGGGGCGCAACTCGATCGTGCCGGTCCCTGCGTCACTCAGCGACGTGCCGTCGACGCCGCCGCGGCGTCCGCCGAGCAGCGCTTCGATATCCGCGCCCGGTTCGCCGGACACATTCACGGTCACATAGGTGACAGCGCGTGCGTCGAGGCAGATGCTCGCGAGGCTCACTTCGATCGGAGTCGTCGGCGCGGCCGGTTCCGTGGGGTTCTCGCCGGGGGTTTCGCCGCCGGGGGTTTCTCCGGGGTTCTCGCCGGGGGTTTCGCCGCCGGGGGTTTCTCCGGGGTTCTCGCCGGGGGTTTCGCCGCCGGGGGTCTCTCCGGGGTTCTCGCCGGGGGTTTCGCCGCCGGGGGTCTCTCCGGGGTTCTCGCCCGGGACCTCGCCATCGGGGTTCTCGCCGTCGGGGTTCTCGTCGTCAGGCTCTTCGTCCACGGGAGGGGATGTGGACTCGGGCAGTGCCGGCGCGGTCGACTCGGTCGGGGCCGGGGGTGAGACGATCGCCGGCGCGATGTCCTCAGCGGGCTGGGGGGTGACGGGTGCTTCGACGGGCGGGGTGACGGGCTCGGGCTCGGTCTCCGCTTCATCGACGATCGGCGTCTTGTCGTCGGACATCGACTCGTCGGGCCCGACGTCTGCACTGATCGACGAGGAATCGCTGTCGCCCGCACTCGGCATCGATGCCGCGGGCGTCGCGCCCGTGAGGCTCGGGATGATTGTGGCGGCCGCCACGACGCCGGCGACCACGAGGGCCGCCGATCCTGCGCTGACGAGCGCACCGACTCCGCTGAAGATGCCTCCGGTCGCCGTGCCACCGGCTCCGCCACCGGTCGCTGTGCCTGCGCCGGTCGCGCCGGCTCCACCGGTGCCGCTCGACGATCCGGCGGCGGCTGCTCCGCCTCCCGCAGCCACGACAGCTCCCTCGGTGATCCCCGAGGGCATGGCCGCGAGCGCGACGATGGGCGTACCGCCACCCTGGAGGGTGGCGAGGTAGCCTGCGGAACCCGTGACGCCGAGGACAAGCGGCAGCAGCACGAGGGCCAGCCGCTTGGAGACGTCCTTCGCCTCAGCGGCGACGATCATGCAGCGTGCGCACTGGTCGAGGTGCTGCTCGAGACGGTTGTGGTCCCGCGTGCTGAGGTTGCCGCGCGAGTAGGCACCCAGGTGCTCGATGGTCCACCGGCAGTCGGAACCTTCGGCCGCGCTGCGGAGGTGAGCCTGGATCCACGCTTCGCGAAGTCCTTCACGCGCTCTGAAAGCCAGCTGCGAGACGGCGCCGGACTTCATACCGAGCAGGGTCGCGGCCTCCTGCGGCTTCATCTGCTCGATCTCTGTGTACCAGAGCACTTCCTGCCAGCGGGAGGGCAGGCTGCGGAACGCCTGCGCGGTCAGGCTGCGATCGAGGGCCTCGTTGGCCGCCTGGTCGGTGCTGTCGGGATCGGCGACGGAGTCGAGCTCGTCGATGGCGGACTCGCGTCGAGAGCGGCCCCAGGCGGCGGCGGTGTTGCGGATGCTCGTGAACAGGTAGGCGCGGAACGATCCGTTCGGTCCGCCGCCCTTGATGATCGCCTGATAGATGCGGGTGTAGGACTCCTGCACGAGGTCGTCGGGGTCGATCGACGACGTGATCGATCGCGCGACCGACATGCCGGAGGGATAGTGCCGCCTCCACAGTTCGCCGAAGGCCGCCGCGTCACCCGAGCGGGTGCGCAGGACGAGATCGGCGTCGGCGATCGTTTCCTCGTGTGAAGTGCTGTCCTGATCCACTGTCATCCATCTGTCGTGGAGCGCGAGTGCGCCTCCACATGAAGAGACGCGTGAACCCCATTTTCATCACGCGTCATCTCCATTCTCTCTCCTATCTCTCAGGCTTGCCACCCCTTCTCGAAAAGTGCTCGCAGAAGACCGGGGGCGAATAAAGACCTGATCACGGGCAGATCAGTCGGGCGCGCGGAAGAACCGTGAAAAAAGATCTGAAAAATCGCGTAATGAATCGGCGTCGACGTCGTCTCATCACTAGAGACAGCCATGGGGCTCCACCGGGGGGCGGAGCTCAGGCGCTGGTGCAAGGGGTAAGTGCACCGGCATGGTGGGTCGGGCACCTCGGGGGAGGAGCGCTCGGCCCGCCAGCTCTCGCAACGTGGGGGGAATTGTGACGGGGTCGCCGATCTGGGGAACGGCGGCCCCTCACCCGCACCGGGCTACGGCCGGTCGCCGACCCACACGCGAGCGACCTGCAGCTGTGCGTTCAGCAGCACCGCGTCAGCGACGAACCCGACCGCCAGGCGACCGATCCGGTCGCCGTATCCGATCGCTCCCGCCGGTGTCTCGGTGAGCGCCCGGACGGCTTCCGTGAGGGGTGCGCCCGCCGCGGTCGCCCTGCGCAGCGCCACGTCGAGGGTGAGCGTCGACCCCGCGATCGATCCCGTGTCGTCCGCGCGCGCGATGCCGTCGAGGACCGTCACGCTCACCGCACCCAGGTCGTAGTGCCCGTCGGCGCTGCCGGCAGCCGCCATGGCATCCGTGATGAGTGCGACGCGACCGGGTGCCGAGTCGAACACGAGCTTGACCACGTGCGGGTCGAGGTGGATGTCGTCGGCGATCACCTCGAGCACCACGCGGCGGTCGGCCGCCGCCGCCAGTACAGGCCCCGGCGCTCGGTGATGGATTCCGGGCATGGCGTTGAAGGCGTGGGTCAGCACGGAGGCGCCGGTCTCGAATGCCGCGTCCGCAGTCGCGGCATCCGCACTCGTGTGTCCCACCGCTGCGACAGCGCCGGCGTCCACGATCATCCGGATCGCCTCGAGACCGCCGGGGAGCTCCGGTGCGATCGTCACCTGCCGGATCGTCCCGCGGCCGGCGTCGAGCAGGCGGGCGACGTCGTCTCGTGTCGGAGTGCGCAGCAGCGACGGCTCGTGAGCTCCGTGGTGCGCTGGGTCGAGGAACGGCCCTTCCAGATGCGAACCCAGGATGTCGGCATCCGACTCCATCAGGTCGGCGATCTGCGCCACGCGTCGAGCGAGGGCGTCGACGGGGGCGGTGACGAGGGAGATCACCGATCGTGTCGTGCCATGAGCGCGGTGCAGAGCGCGAGCCGAGCGGATCGCCTCCGGCCCGTCGTCGAACGACGCTCCCGCGCCGCCGTGGCAGTGGATGTCGATGAATCCGGGTGTGAGCACGGCATCCGGCCCGGCGACGACGGTCGCGTCGACGACCTCATCGGCGGGGGCCCACGTCTGGCCGGTGCCGAGAGCGGCGACCCGCCCGTGTTCCATGCGAACCCAGGCGTCCGCGACCTCGACGCCGTGGTCGATCAGTCGGGCCGAGTGGATGACGACCGATCCCGTCGCTGTCGAAACGGATGTCATCGCTCGCTCCAGGGGATCTCGTCTGCGGGGTGGAAGTCCACGCCCTCAGCCTTCCACAGCGGGGCGAGTGCGCCGAGTCGCCCGCGGAACGACTCCCAGTCCCGGCCGTCGGCGTCGCGCGGTGACCACGCGACCTCCGCCTGAGCGGCGGCCCGCGGAAAGACCAGCTGCTCGACCTCGCTCAGGGTGCGGGTGGTCTCGCTCCACAGCGGAGCCTCGATGCCGAGGATCGCGGACTCCGGGACGTCGAGCACAGCGGTCGGCTCCCACTCGTACGCCCTGCGGACATCGATGATCGCGGCCCAGGTGAGTCCGAGCGGAAAATCCTCGGTGTACTTCATGTCGAGGTAGGCGACGTCGGCGGTCGACATGATGAGCGCCCCGCCACGCTCGACGAAGTGCGCCGCCTCCTCAGCGTGCGATCCCTCGGGCGTCGTCTTGCCCCAATACTGGCCGATCGTCCCCTCGGCGATGTCCTTCGCTGCGCCCACCTCGTGCCAGGCGACGGGGATCTTGCCCTCTTCGAACACGATCGCGGTGGCGCGCTCGACGAACAGATCGAAGTCCGCCTGCGGGGTGCCGAGGGACTCGTCGCCGCCGATGTGGATGTACGGACCCGGGGTCATCTCGGCGAGCTCGCGCACGACGTCACGGACGAACTCGTAGGTGCGCTCTTCATGGATACGGACGCTCGAGTGCCCGACGCCCCACCCGAGATAGGGCTCGCCTGCGACGGGGAGCGGCTGCCCCAGGCGCGCCGATTCGGCGATCAGGCTGTCGTTCATGACCGGATCCTCGACGAGCTCCGGATACGCGACGCCGATGGCGTGCGTGTGACCGGGGAGGTCGATCTCAGGGATCACGACCATGTGCCGCTCAGCGGCGTACGCGACGATCTCGCGATAGTCGTCCTTCGTGTAGAAGCCGCCGGGGTCGCCGAGGGAGGCCGTGGACGAGGCGAGCTCGGTGAGCTTCGGCCACGAGTCGATCTGGATGCGCCAGCCCTGGTCGTCGCTGAGGTGCAGGTGCAGGTGATTGAACTTCAGGGCACTCGTGCTGTCGATGAACTTCTTGACCTCATCGACGTCGAAGAAGTGACGCGTGACGTCGAGCATGACGCCGCGACGTGCGAATCGTGGCGCGTCGGTGATCTCGGCGCGCAGGAACGCCCATCCCTCGCCGTCCTCGCGGAGCAGCTGCAGCAGCGTCTGCACGCCGTAGAAGAGCCCTGCCTCGGCGCCGCCCACGATCTCGACGGAGTCGCCGACTGTGAGTCCGTATCCTTCGGGCGTAGTGGCGGGGTCGATCCGCAGGACGATCGTCGACCCGGTGCCGGCGCCGGTGCTGTCCGTCGAGTGCGACAGCCGGATGCCGCTGCGGCGCGCGACGGCGTCGATCAGCTGGGCCGCCGCGGGGGAGTCTCCGACGACTCGCAGGCCGTCGGAGACGGGCAGCCGACCATCGACGGCGATGGAGGAAGCGGGAAGAGGAACAAGGGGCATGGAATGGGGAAGGACCATGAACAAAACCTACCGTGCGCAGAGTCGGCAGCACAGGGAAATCCGCTATGCTTTCTCACGTCGCGACTGGCGTCTGGGTGGACTACCACCGGGGAGCGACTGACCACGGAATTCGACCGCGCGCCTGGGCCGATAGGTACACCCTTCGAATCCGTTGTCAGAGGAGCATGTCATGACCGACCGTTACTTCAACGCCCCACTCTCCGAGGTCGACCCCGAGATCGCACAGGTCCTCGACCGAGAGCTCGCACGGCAGCAGACGTTCCTCGAGATGATCGCATCCGAGAACTTCGTGCCCGTCTCCGTGCTCCAGTCCCAGGGCTCGGTGCTGACGAACAAGTACGCCGAGGGATACCCCGGCCGTCGTTACTACGGCGGCTGCGAAGAGGTCGACGTCGCGGAGGAGCTCGCGATCCAGCGCGCCAAGGACCTGTTCGGCGCGGAGTTCGCGAACGTCCAGCCGCACTCGGGAGCATCCGCGAACGCCGCCGTGCTGCACGCGATCGCTCGGCCCGGCGACACGCTGCTCGGCCTCGCGCTCGACCAGGGCGGTCACCTCACTCACGGCATGAAGATCAACTTCTCCGGCCGTCTGTACGACATCGTCGCCTACGGCGTCGATCCCGAGACCTCGACCATCGACATGGACGAGGTGCGTCGCCTCGCCCTCGAGCACAAGCCGAAGGTCATCATCGCCGGCTGGTCGGCATACCCGCGCACGCTCGACTTCGCCGCCTTCCGTGCGATCGCCGACGAGGTCGGCGCGCTGCTCTGGGTCGACATGGCGCACTTCGCCGGCCTCGTCGCCGCCGGCCTCCACCCGAACCCGGTGCCGCACGCGCACGTCGTCTCGTCGACCGTGCACAAGACGATCGGCGGCCCCCGTTCGGGCTTCATCCTGACGAACGACGCCGACCTCGCGAAGAAGCTCAACACGGCTGTGTTCCCGGGGCAGCAGGGAGGCCCCCTGATGCACGTGATCGCCGCGAAGGCGACGGCGTTCAAGCTCGCGGGCACTCCGGAGTTCAAGGAGCGCCAGGAGCGCACGCTGCGCGGAGCGTCCATCCTCGCCGAGCGTCTCTCGCAGCAGGATGTGAAGGATGCCGGCATCGGAGTGCGCTCCGGCGGCACCGACGTGCACCTGGTGCTCGTCGACCTGCGTGACGCCGCGATCGACGGCAAGCAGGCCGAGGACCTGCTGCACGACATCCACATCACCGTCAACCGCAATGCGGTGCCGAACGACCCGCGCCCGCCGATGGTCACCTCGGGTCTGCGCATCGGGACGCCGGCACTCGCCACCCGCGGCTTCGGCGACGCCGAGTTCACCGAGGTCGCCGACGTGATCGCACTCGCGCTGCTCCCCGGCGCCGACGTCGAGGCGCTCCGTGCGCGTGTCGATGCGCTCGCCGCAGGCTTCCCGCTCTACCCGGACCTGCAGCAGTGACCGCGAAGATCCTCGACGGCAAGGCGGCGTCGGCCGCGATCAAGGCCGAGCTCACCGAACGGGTCGCCGCGCTGAAGGCGAAGGGCGTGGTGCCCGGCATCGCGACCGTTCTCGTCGGAGCCGACCCGGCATCTCAGCTCTACGTCGGTATGAAGCACCGTCAGTCCGAGGCGATCGGGATGAACTCGATCCAGCGCGAGCTGCCGGCCGATGCCACCCAGGCCGACGTCGAGGCGCTGATCGACGAGCTCAACGCCGATCCGGACTGCCACGGATACATCGTGCAGCTGCCGCTGCCGAAGCACATCGACACGGACGCGATCCTCGAGCGGATCGACCCGGCGAAGGATGCGGACGGACTGCACCCGACCAACCTCGGTCGACTCGTGCTCAACGTCAACAACCCGATCCACACCCCGCTGCCGTGCACGCCGCGGGGTGTCATCGAGCTGCTGCTGCGCAACGGCTACGACTTCGCCGGCAAGCACGTCGTGGTCGTCGGACGAGGCGTGACGATCGGTCGCTCGATCGGCCTGCTGCTGACGCGACGCGACCTGAACGCCACGGTCACGCTCACGCACACCGGCACGGTCGACATGCCGCGGTACCTGCGGGAGGCCGACGTCATCGTCGCCGCCGCAGGCGTCAAGCACCTCATCCGCGCCGAGGACGTCAAGCCGGGCGCCGCCGTGCTCGACGTCGGCGTAACACGCGAGACCGACCCCGAGACGGGCAAGAACCTCGTCTTCGGAGACGTGCACCCGGATGTCGCCGAGGTCGCGGGCTGGGTGTCGCCGAACCCGGGCGGAGTCGGTCCGATGACCGTCGCCCTGCTCATGACCAACGTCGTCGAGGCGGCGGAACGCCTGGTCTGACCGTCGCCGGTCTCGATCTGCATCGTCGGTCCCGATCCGTGGACTTCCCCTTCCGATCCGCCTGCGGATCGGGGTGAGGCCCGGGATCGGGACCGTCTGCGTTCAGCCCAGCTCGTCGAGCATCCGCCGCTGCTCCGGGGTCAGACCGTCGTGGAGCTCCTCCCGCGCCTCCGCGGCGGCGGTCGTCTCCGGGGTGGGCGTGGAGGCTGCGGGCGCCGGTTTGCGGCGCGACACCTTGCCCTGCACGGCGTCGTACAGCTCGCCGGCCTTCGCCCGCAGCCTGTCGTCGACCTGGTCGTAGATCATCCAGCCGAACAGCAGGAAGAGCGGCGGGAGCGCGTAGCTCCAGAAGCCCGAGGCGCGGACGCCGCTCAGCCAGACGACGGCCACCCAGATGAGCAGCTCGACGAGATAGACGAGGACGTACTGGACGACCTTCTCGCCGGTTCTCGTGCGATCGGCCGCGGACTTCGCCGCCGCGTTGCGGAACGCCGCGGTGAGCAGCGGCTTCACGAAGAGCGCCGCGAGCGTCAGGATGACGGCCGCCCACAGCGCGGTGAACCCGACAGAGACACCCGACGACAGCAGGCCGATGAGCAGCAGCACCGCGACGTTGAACACGTAGAGTGCGGCGAACCGGACGATTCCGTTCTTCATCTGACCAGAATTCCACACACTCTCGGATGCCGCGGCATCTCCGTGCGGAGCCTGGTGGGGATCAGCGTGCGGGAAACGCGCGTTCGACCGCATCGACCACGGTGCCGTAGACGGAGTCCCACGGGACGAGCGGGGGAGTGACCCCGGCGAGTTCGAGGCTCACGGCTCCATGCACCTGCGCCCAGACGGTGAGAGCGGCGGCCATGACCTGCGGTTCGTCGACGCGGGCCGCGAGCGCGCGCACGAGCGGCGCCATCGCCGTGCTCATGGTCGCGTCATCGGGGCGGCAGTCCTCGGTCGCCACTGCGCCGCCGAACATGAGGCGGTAGAGCGCGGGATTCTCCATCGCCCACGCCCGATACGCGAATCCGAGTGCGCGGAGCCCTTCCGGTTCGGCCGTGGCCTGCGCCTCGCCGAACGACGCGAAGCCGTGCTCGATGACCGCGACGAGCAGTTCGGTCTTCCCGCCGAACAGCGCGTAGACCGCTGAGGTCGAGGTGCCCGCGGTCTGTGCGATGTCGCGGAGACTGATCCGCTCGGGGCCCTTGTCGTCGACCATCTCGGCCGTCGCGTCGAGCAGGCGGTCGCGCAGGGCGTCGTCGTACAGGGGAGGTCTTGCCATGGGATCGATCTTATCGTAACGTTGTTGCATAACGCGGTTACGTAACGATGTTCCAAGGAGAGCGCATGACTCAGCACGTCTTCCCCGGCAGGTTCACGGCCGCTCCGGAACGATCGGATGTGACGGTCTTCCTGATCGGGATGCGAGCCAATCAGTGGTGGCAGCTCGGCAGGGTGTGGCGGACGGCCAGCAAGATGCCCCCGATGCTGCAGCATCTCGTGACGCACCCGGAGGCGGGGATGCTCGGAGTGCACAGCTGGTTCGGTCGCACGACGATCCTGCTGTCGTACTGGGAGAGTCCGGGGCATCTGCAGCGGTTCGCCGCCGACCGCGACGCACCCCATCTGCAGCCCTGGCGCGACTTCATGCGCACGCTGCAGGGAACGGGGAGCGTCGGCGTGTGGCATGAGACCTATCAGGTGCCGACAGCGGATCTGGAGGCCGTCTACGTCGACATGCCGGCATTCGGACTCGCTGCGGCGACCGCGCACGTCCCCGTGGGGCCGGGCATGAAGACGGCGCGCCAGCGGATGGGTCGCTGACGCGCCGGCGTCATCAGAGCTCAGCCCTGGGGGTGCAGGCTGCTCTCGATGTTCGTGATGCGAGCCTGGTCGTCGAAGCGGAAGGTCGCAGTGCCCGTGCCGTCGGCGACCGTGGCCCCCGAGAACGCCTCGTCGGTCCACGTGAGGTTCCACCCGGCGAGACGGGCGGCGTCCCAGACCGCCGTCCGGGCATCAGGCAGAGCCAGGCCCGAGAGGATCCGCGGAAGGGCGATGGAGGCTGCGGCGACGGTCAGGGCGGGGAGCGGCGCATCGAGCAGGAAGACGGCGTACGTGCCGCCGCCGACCGGCGCGAGGTAGTAGGGCGCTCGACCGGTGAGCTCGACCGCGACCGCGCCGACCGTGTGGGCGGCTGCGGTGATCCAGTCGGCGTCGCCGGCGGCGTCCGCGGGGAAGGGGAGCTCCTGCTCGCTCAGCTCCGGGATGCCGTGCTCCCTGCCGTAATCGCGCAGCTGGCCGGCGATGCCGGCAGGGTCGCCCTGCGGGTGCGCCCACGCCCAGAGCAGCGAGCGGGGACCGGGGGCGATCGTCGCGACGAGGTGGGCGCGGGCCACGAGCCGGCGCGCGGCATCGGCGTTCGAGGTGAAGGTGAGGGTGCCCGCCGCCATGTCGGCATCCCATCGATTGTCACCGAGGTCCTCGAGGGCGGTGGCCAGGGAGTCCTGACGGAGGGCGGAGAACAGTGCGGCACGGTCTGCGAGCGGCTGGAGCGCGGCGAAGGTCATGCCCACAGTCTCGCCCGGATTGCTATGAATCCGCCAACTCCGAGCGCGGGGACACTGCATCGGAGGGGCGGCCCATCCGCCAGACACTCGGTACCACCAGTGTCACGGCGGCGAGCACGGCATAGAGGATCCCCGAGGTGACCAGCACCGTCTCGACATCGCTGCGGGTGATCAGCCAGCCGTAGACGAGGGTGCCGATCGGCATCACGACGAAGCTGCCGAGCATGTCGTAGCT
Organism: Microbacterium sp. CFBP9023; assembly: GCF_034045055.1. Lineage (NCBI taxonomy): Bacteria > Bacillati > Actinomycetota > Actinomycetes > Micrococcales > Microbacteriaceae > Microbacterium > Microbacterium sp. CFBP9023. The sequence goes on from NZ_JAXCWI010000003.1 coordinate 395,481, forward strand.
CGAGACGCGGGACAGCTTGTCGCCCGGGATGTTCTCCATCATCGCGAGGTTCCACCCGGTGCTGAACACCTCGGCCCCGGCGCCGGCGAGGAAGGCGGCGATGGCGAGCAGCACCACCGCGGGGTGCACGCCGAGGACGGTGAGCGGGATCGCGAACGCGGCCATGCCGATCATGCCGTAGCGCAGGGGGCGTTTCAGCGGGAACCACATCAGGACGAGGGTCATGAGCAGGATGCCGACGCCTTCGGCGCTGACGACCCACCCCCAGCCGGCGATGCCGAGCCGTTCGTCGTTCTTGGCGATGTACGGACCGACGACGCCCCACGCGCCGATGTGGATCGCGTTCATGACCATGAAGGCGAGAACGATGACCCACAGCCACGTGCGACTCCAGAACTCCTGCCACCCGATCCTGAGGTCGTGGAACATCGTGGTTCCGCCCGCATGATCAGGCGGAGGCAGTCGGACCATCGCCAGGACGGGGATCGCGATGACCCAGCCGATCGCCTGAACGACCATGGCCCAGGCGGGGCCGGCCGCGGCCACGACGATGCCCGCGATGATCGGGCCGCCGATCGTGGTCGCCGAGCGCACGAACGACAGCATCGCGTTGGCCTGCTGCAGGTGCTCGGGGGAGGTCAGCTGCGGGATGATCCCCTGCATGGCGGGGAGGACGAACGCGGTGGACGCACCGTTCACGACCGACAGCAGAGCGAGCAGGGGAACCGTGGCTGTGCCGCTGAACAGGAGGGCGGCCATCGCGCCCACCGTCAGGATGTCGATGACGTAGCAGGACTGGATGATCAGCGCGCGAGGCAGCCGGTCGGCGATCACGCCGCCGAAGAGCAGGAAGACGATGTTGCTGACGGTGAAGGCGGCCAGGACCAGGGAGAGCGAGCGTGCGTCGTTGTCGATCTCGAGCACGGCGAAGGCCAGCGCGATCGACGACATCGACCCTGCGATCAGAGTGATGGCGCGGGCGAGGAAGAACCAGCGGAATCCTCGGTCCTGCATCGCTGCGAGGGCGCGGATCATGACGGCTCGTCGCTGCTCTGCATCCGTCAATCCTGCCACTCGAGGGCAGCGGCAGGCGTCAGTAGCTGGCGCGGGTCGTGTCGTCGGATGCCGGGATGAAGCGGGCGGCCAGAGCCTCGGATGCGCGTGCCAGCATCGCCACGTCGGCACCGACCGCCACGAAGTCCGCGCCGGCGGCGGTGTACGCATCGGCGGCGGAGGGATCGAAGGCGTTCACGCCGACGGGCGTGCCTGCGGCCGCGACCGCGGCGAACACCTGCTCGACGGCGGCGACGACATCCGGATGCGTCTGCTGCCCGAGCAGTCCCATCGACGCGGAGAGGTCGGACGGGCCCACGAACACGGCGTCCACGCCCTCGACCGCCGCGATCTCGGAGGCGGCCTCCACCCCGGCGACCGTCTCGATCTGCACGGTGAGGGAGGTGTGCCGCGCCGAGTCGCGCAGGTAGCCGTCGACCCGGTTCCAGCGCGCGCTGCGGGCGAGCGCGCTTCCGACTCCTCGGACGCCCTCTGGCGGATAGCGGGTCGCCGAGACGGCCGCGCGTGCCTCCTCGGCCGACGAGACCATCGGGACGATGAGGTTCTGTGCTCCGAGGTCGAGGACCTGCTTGATCGCCACGGTGTCGTTGGACGGCACGCGCACCACCGGGGTGATCGGATAGGCGGCGACGACCTGCAGCTGCAGCAGCGTGGACTCGAGCGTGTTGGCCGAATGCTCCATGTCGATCAGCAGCCAGTCGAGGCCCGAGCCCGCAGCCACCTCGGTGACGAGAGAACTGCCGGAGCACGCCCACATCCCGATGAGCGGGCGATCGGAGGCGGCGAGATGCTCGCGGAAGGAGGGGCTCAGATGAAGCGGCATTCGATCGTTCCCATCGGTCCGTAGTCGCACAGCACCTGATCGCCGCGAGACACCCACATCGGGCGTGTGAACGATCCTGCCAGGATGACCTCGCCGGCCTCGAGACGCGCGCCGTGCTGGTGGAACTTGTTCGCGAGCCAGGCGACGCCGGTGGCGGGGTGGCCCAGCACACCGGCGGCGACTCCGGTCTCCTCGATCTCGCCGTTGCGCGAGAGCACGCCGGGCACCCATCGCAGGTCGATCTCGTCCGGGCGCCTGTGCACATCGCCGAGGACCATGGCCCCGTAGGCGGCGTTGTCGCTGATCGTGTCGACGATCGTCCTGCCCTCGAGTTCGATGTGCGAGTTCAGCACCTCGAGCGCCGGCACGGCGTAGTCGATCGCGGCGAGGGCGTCGTCGAGCGTGCAGTCGGGCCCCTCGAGCGGATGCTTGAGCACGAACGCGAGCTCGACCTCGATGCGCACGTTCGAGAAGTGGTCGACCGGGATCTCGGCACCCGACTCGTAGACGGTGTCGTCGAACATCACCCCGTAGTCGGGCTCGGTGATGCCGGTGGCCTGCTGCATCGCCTTCGACGTCAATCCGATCTTGCGTCCGACGAGACGGCGTCCCGCGGCGATCTGCGAGTCGCGCCAGACCCCCTGGATCGCGTACGAATCCTCGACCGTCGCGTCCGGGTACCGGGCGGTGATCCGGGGGATCACGGAGTGGGTCCGGTCGGCCTCGGCGAGCTCTCCGGCGATCTGCGCGACGATGTCTGCTGACAGCATCCGTCTCTCCTCTGTGTGCGAACCTGCGTGCGAATCGATCAGAGCTGGTGGCCGAGCTTGTACTCGCCCTGCTTGTATTCCGGCATGGCCTCGTCGTCGCCGGGTCGCGTGTACGAGAAGCCGTCGGCACCGATCGTGACGGCCATCTCGGAGTCGTCGGTGCGGGCGACGACGGGCTGCGGGTTGCCGTCGAGGTCGAGCACGAGCGAGGCCTCGGTGTACCAGGACGGGACGACCGGGTTGCCCCACCAGTCGCGGCGCTGGTTGTCGTGCACATCCCAGGTGATGACGGGGTTGTCGGGGTCGCCCGTGTAGTAGTCCTGCGTGTAGACCTCGACACGGTGACCGTCGGGGTCGCGGAGGTAGAGGTAGAACGCGTTCGAGACGCCGTGACGGCCAGGGCCGCGCTCGATCGCGTCGGAGCGGCGGAGGGCTCCGAGCTTGTCGCAGATCGCCAAGATGTTGTGCTTCTCGTGCGTCGCGAAGCAGACGTGGTGCATGCGCGGACCGTCGCCGCCGGTCATCGCGGTGTCGTGCACGGTGGGCTTGCGACGCATCCATGCCGCATACACGGTGCCCTCATCGTCCTGGATGTCCTCCGTGACACGGAACCCCAGATCCTGCATGAACTTCACGGCGCGGGGCACGTCGGGGGTGACCTGGTTGAAGTGGTCGAGTCGAACGAGCTCGCCCGGGATGTGCAGGTCGTAGCGCCACGACATGCGCTCGACGTGGTCGGACTGGTGGAAGAACTCGATGGGGAAGCCCAGCGGGTCGACCACGCGCACCGAGTCGCCGACGCCCTTGACGAAGCCCTCCGGGTTGCGGCGCACGTCGCAGCCGAGCTCGGTGTAGAACGCCACGGCGAGGTCGAGATCCTCAGCCGAGCGCACGCGGTAGGAGAACGCGGCGACAGCGGCGATCGGCCCCTTGCGCAGCACGAGGTTGTGGTGGATGAACTCCTCGGTCGAGCGGAGGTAGATCGCCTCGTCGTCCTCTTCGGTGACATACAGCCCCAGGACGTCGACGTAGAACACCCGCGAGGCCGCGAGGTCGGTGACGACCAGCTCCATGTAGGCGCAGCGCAGCACGTCCGGGGGAGTGCTCTCGGGCGTCGCGATCGGGTTGGCGGTCTCGATCGGAGCCTCCTGGCTCACGTAGTAGCCCGAGGAGGTCAGCGTCTTCGCAGTCTTGTCGGTCATGTCGGGTCCTTGCTCAGTTCTTGCCGAAGGTCGGGTTGTGCGCGCCGCCGAGCGTGATGTGCACGCTCTGCTGGTCGGTGTAGAAGTCGATCGAGCGGTAGCCGCCCTCGTGGCCCAGGCCCGAAGCCTTGACGCCGCCGAAGGGGGTGCGCAGGTCGCGCACGTTGTTGCTGTTCAGCCACACCATGCCCGCCTCCACGGACTGCGCGAAGTTGTGGGCGCGCTTCAGGTCGTTCGTCCAGATGTAGGCGGCCAGGCCGTACTTCGTGTTGTTCGCGAGCGAGAGCGCCTCGTCGTCGGAGTCGAACGGGGTGATGGCGACGACGGGGCCGAAGATCTCCTCCTGGAAGATGCGGGCATCGGGGGAGACGTCGGCGAACACCGTCGGCGCGACGAAGTTGCCCTCGTCGAAGCCCTCGGGGCGGCCGCCGCCGGCGACGAGGCGGCCCTCGGTCTTGCCGATCTCGACGTAGCTCATCACCTTGTCGTAGTGCTCGGGGTGCACGAGCGCGCCGACCTCGGTGGCCGGGTCGTGCGGGTAGCCGACCTTCACGCGCTTCGCCTGGGCGGCGTAGCGCTCGACGAACTCCTCGTAGATGGAGCGCTCGACGAGGATGCGGGAGCCGGCGGTGCAGCGCTCGCCGTTGAGGGAGAACACGCCGAAGATCGTCGCGTCGACCGCGGCCTCGATATCGGCATCGGCGAAGACGACGGCGGGGGACTTGCCGCCGAGCTCCATCGACAGGCCCTTGAGGAACGGTGCGGCGTTGCCGAAGATCAGCTGTCCGGTCGAGCTCTCGCCCGTGAACGAGATGAGCGGCACGTCGGGGTGCTTCACGAGGGCGTCTCCGGCGTCTTCGCCGAGGCCGTTCACGAGATTGAACACGCCCTGCGGCAGCCCGGCCTCCTCGAAGATGCCCGCCCAGAGCGAGGCGGAGAGCGGCGTGAACTCGGCGGGCTTGAGCACCACGGTGTTGCCGGTCGCGAGTGCGGGACCGAGCTTCCACGACTCGAGCATGAACGGCGTGTTCCACGGCGTGATGAGGCCGGCGACGCCGATCGGCTTGCGGTTGACGTAGTTCATCTGCTTGCCGGGGACCTTGAAGGCGTCATCGGACTGGGCGACGATCAGGTCGGCGAAGAAGCGGAAGTTCTCGGCCGCGCGGCGGGCCTGGCCGAGCGCCTGGGTGATCGGCAGTCCGGAGTCGTACGACTCGAGCTCGGCGAGGCGGGCATCCCGCGACTCGACGATGTCGGCGATCCTGTGCAGCACCCGCGAGCGCTCCCGCGGCAGCATCCGAGGCCAGGGGCCCTCGTCGAACGCGCGCGTGGCAGCGGCGACGGCGAGCTCGATGTCGGCCTTCTTGCCGGCGGCTGCGGTCGTGTAGGTCTTGTTCGTCACCGGATCGAGCACATCGAACGTGTCACCGTCGACGGAGTCGACGAACGCTCCGTCGATGTAGTGCTGGATGTGGTCGGGCAGGTCTGCGGGGATGCGGGAATCGGTCATGACTCGTCTCCTGAGTTGTGGTGAGAACGGGTGTGCAGCGCGTCGAGGAAGGCGTCCCTCGTGCGCAGGCGGTGATTGCGGGCGGCGAGCTCGATCTCGAGCGGGTCGGCGCCCGTTCGGATCAGCTCGAGGATCTGCGCGTGCTCCTCGACCGAGTGCTGAGCCCGGCCGGGCACGTAGGCGAAGGTCGAATCCCGGATGCCGGACAGCCGCGCCCAGCCACGGTGCACGAGGTCGAGCAGGTGCGGATTCGGGCAGGGTTCGAAGAGCAGCGAATGGAACTGCCTGTTGAGCTCGGTGAACGCATGGGCGTCGAGATGACCGAGCATCTGGATCATCCGCTCGTTCACCGCCTCCGCGGCGTCGAGCGCCTCGGCGTCGAGGAAGGGAGCGGAGAGGGCGGTGGCCGAGCCTTCGACCAGCCCGAGCGTCTGCATCGTGTGCGCGTATTCGCTCTCGTCGACGAGGGTCACCCGCGCGCCCACGTTGCGCTCGAACGTCACGAGGCCCTCGGCTTCGAGCCGGCGGATCGCTTCACGCACCGGCACGACGCTCATCCCGAGCTCTTCCGCCAACGATCCCAGCACCAGACGGTAACCGGGGCCGAAGACGTGTCCCGAGATCCGTGAGCGGATCCAGGCGTACGCCTGCTCCGACTTGCTGGAGTTCGCCACCGTCGTCATGAGCCGGCACCGGTGCCGGTGGCGGCTTCGTACTTCTCCCGCCACGCGGCGTTGAGCGGGAAGAGGCCGTCGACCGGATGTCCGGCGGCGACCTGCTCGGCGATCCACGCGTCCTCGATCTCCTGCGCGAGAGCATCGTCTGCGACCTGCTCGGCGAGCGAGGGAGGGATCACGATGACGCCGTCGCCGTCGCCCACGATGATGTCGCCCGGCTGGACCGTGGCGCCTCCGCACGAGATGGTGACGTCGGAGTCCCACGGCACGTGCCTGCGTCCGAGGACGGAGGGATGAGCGCCCTGCGAGAAGACCGGGAGGCCGATCTCGGCGACCGCGTCGAAGTCGCGCACACCGCCGTCGGTCACGACTCCGGCGGCGCCGCGGGCGCGGGCGCGGAGCGCGAGGATGTCGCCCAGTGTTCCGGTGGTCGCGTCGCCGCGTGCTTCGATCACGATGATCTCGCCCTCGCCGACGGCATCGAACGCCCGCTTCTGGGCGTTGTATCCGCCGCCATGGCTCGCGAACAGGTCTTCTCTGAACGGCACGAAGCGCAGCGTCTTGGCTGTGCCGACGATCTTGCTGCCGGGGAGGTTCGCAGAGACGCCATCGATGAAGCACGAGTGGTGTCCGCGCTTGCGCAGCTGCGACGAGAGGCCGGCTGTCGGAGCTTCCATCAGCTTGGCGCGGAGCTCGGGGGACAGCGCGGACGTGGCCTCAGGCGGCAGACCCGCGTCTTCGCGGGAGCCCCATGCCTCGGTGCGCTGCAGGTCGTCGACGGCGGGAAGCGAGCCGACCTCGGCGTCGAAGGGCACATCGCCCTGGGTGACGGTGGTCACCAGGCGTCCCGAGGAGGGGGAGCCCTCGGCATCCGGAGCATCCACCTCGATCTCGACCACATCGCCGGGGACGATCACGGAGGAACCCGCCGGCGTGCCGGTGAGGATGACGTCGCCGGGTTCGAGCGTGAAGTGCTGAGAGAGGTCGGCGACCAGCTGGGCGAGGGGGAAGATGAGGCCGGCGGTGGTGTCGTCCTGACGCAGGTCTCCGTTGACCCAGGCCCGGACACGCAGGGCCGCGGGGTCGACCGCGCGGGCGTCGATCAGCTCGGGACCGAGAGGCGTGTAGCCGTCGCCGCCCTTGGATCGCACGTTGGATCCCTTGTCGTTGGCGCGCAGGTCGTAGAGGCCGAGGTCGTTCGAGGCGGTGACCCAGCCGACATGGCTCCACGCGTCATCGAGCGAGACGCGGCGGGCAGGGGTGCCGATGACGAGCGCGATCTCGCCCTCGAAGGCGAGCAGCTCGGTGCCGGCCGGGCGCTCGACCGTGCCCCCGGAGACACCGACGGAACTCGCCGGCTTGAAGAAGTAGGAGGGAGCTGCGGGGCGCCGGCCGCGCTGGTCGGCACGGGAGGCGTAGCTCAGATGGATCGCGATGATCTTGCCGGGGCGGGTCATGGATGCCGTCACGGGGCGCCTCCTCGCGCTTCACGTCGACGCCTTGTGCGTCGTATTCGAAATCATATATCATCGTGTCACCCCTCGGCAAGCAACTCGACACACCTCGGACGCGAGCCGTGACAATGCGGTCACAATCAAAGGAGACACCCCTATGAGCGGGCAGTCACAGGCTGGGTTCACACCCACCGGAACCATCGCGACACCGGCCGATCGGCGCCGGGTCGTGTTCGCCACCGTCGTAGGCACCACGGTCGAGTGGTACGACTTCTTCATCTACGCCACGGCGGTCGGGCTGGTCTTCGGGCAGCTCTTCTTCGAGCCGCTCGGCGCGAACAGCGCGTTGATCGCCTTCGCCACCGTCGGCGTCAGCTTCCTCTTCCGCCCGCTCGGAGCGTTCCTCGCGGGACACTACGGCGACAAGCTCGGGCGCAAGACCGTTCTCATGTGGACGCTGATCCTGATGGGAGCGGCGACCGCGCTCATCGGAGTCCTGCCGACCTACGACGCGATCGGTATCGCCGCACCCATCCTGCTGGTGCTGCTGCGCATCCTGCAGGGCATCTCGGCCGGAGGCGAATGGGGCGGTGCGGTGCTGATGGCCGTCGAGCACGCCCCGAAGAAGAAGCGCGGGATCTTCGGCGCATCGCCCCAGATCGGTGTGCCGCTCGGTCTGCTGCTCGCGTCGGGAGTGATGGCGCTGATGACGGCGATCGCCCCCGGAGACCAGTTCATCCAGTGGGGCTGGCGGATCCCGTTCCTGCTCAGCGTCGTCCTGATCCTGGTCGGCTACTACGTGCGCCGCAAGGTCGAGGAGAGCCCGGTGTTCATCGAGCTCGCCGAGCGCAAGGAGAAGGCGAGCATGCCGATCGTGCAGCTGTTCCGCAAGCACCTCCTGCTCGTCATCGTCGCCGCCCTCGTCTTCGCCGGAAACAACGCGGTCGGGTACATGACGACCGGCGGATACATCCAGGGCTACGCCACCAACCCCGAGGGCCCGATCGGTCTCGAGCGCGGACCGGTGCTGTGGGCGGTCACCGGCTCGGCCGTCACCTGGCTCATCACGACGCTCATCGCCGGGTGGCTGTCGGACCGCATCGGTCGGCGCACCACCTACATCATCGGCTGGGTGATGCAGCTCGTCGGTGTGTTCACGCTCTTCCCGCTCGTGAACACCGGCCAGGTCGGACTGCTGTTCGCCGGCCTCGCGATCCTCACGATCGGTCTCGGCTTCACCTACGGGCCGCAGGCGGCGCTCTACACCGAGCTCTTCCCCGCCAGCATCCGCTTCTCGGGCGTCTCGATCTCGTATGCGATCGGCGCCATCGCCGGCGGTGCGTTCGCGCCGACCATCGCGACCGCGATCGTGCAGGCGACCGGCTCGACGCAGGCCGTCACGTGGTACCTCGCCGGCATGACGCTGCTCGGCCTCGTGGCGACGCTGCTGCTGCGTGATCGCTCGGGCATCCCGCTGGGGCCGGATCACGAGGAGGAGCAGTCCGTGAGCCCGATCCGCGGGCTCGCCAGGGCCTGACCCGCATCCACGCACGAGCGCACGTCCGCCTGGCGGGCGTGCGTTCGTGCGTGTGCAGGAGAGCGTCGGTCCGGTTCTCCGCCGCCGAGCGCTCAGCCGTCGAGCGCGTCGCGGATCGCGGATGCCGAGCGCCTCAGGCGGTCCGCGATCTCGGCGTCGTCGAGGGCGGTCGCGACGTGGACGACCGCGATCGCCGCGGGCCGCTGGCCGCGCAGCACGAGGGGCACGGCGACGGACTGCACGGTGGGGATGACCTCGTCATGGCTCGTCGCATATCCGCGGGCGCGAGCTCGGTCGACCTCTGCGCGCAGTGTCGCCCCCGGTTCTCCGGGCCACTGGGACACCGGGAGCTGCGTGAGGATCGCCTTGCCGGGCGCTCCGACCGTGACGGAGTGCCTGGCGCCCGGTCGCTGGGCGACGCTCGCGATCGCGTGGCGGGGTTCGATGCTCGCGAGCGTGATGCAGTCATCGCCGTCGAGCACGCCGAGGAAGCAGGTCATGCCGAGCTCGTTGGCGATCGCGGTCAGCTCGGGGATGGCCTCGGCTTGCAGATCGTGAGCCACGCCCGCTGCCAGCGCGGCCATGCGCGGTCCCAGGGTCACGGCGCCTGAGGCGTCCCTTCCGATGAGTCGGTGGTCTTCCAGGGTGCGCAGCAGGCGATACGCCACCGAGCGATGCACGTCGAGTCGCGCGGCGATCTCGTCGATCGTGAGGGGGATCCGCGCATCGGCGAGAACCTCCAGGATGCGGATGCCGCGGCTCAGGGTCTGCGAGGCCGGAGTGCCTTCGGGCATGCGTGCGCTCCCTTGCGTTTCGAGACGACCGTCCCTAAGCTGTGTTCAATAGTAGAACGTCGTGTTCGAATATAGAACACGTGCCGTTCGAAGGCAATACCTGACAGAGAAGTCCGGAAGGAATCGACGACGATGCAGTTCCACCACCACGGCTATGTCTCCGGAGACCCCCGCGTGAAGGACGCCGCGGGGCTCGGCGCGGACCGGCCCGCCGACCTCCCCGACGAGATCGATGTGCTGATCGTCGGCTCGGGCCCCGCCGGCATGCTGCTCGCGGCGCAGATGTCGCAGTATCCCGACATCTCCACGCGCATCATCGAGAAGCGCGAGGGCCGTCTGGTGCTCGGGCAGGCCGACGGCATCCAGCCGCGCAGCGTCGAGACGTTCCAGGCGTTCGGATTCGCCGAGCGCATCATCGCCGAGGCCTACAACATCGGCTGGATGAACTTCTGGGGTCCGAATCCCGAGAAGCCCGACGAGATCGTCCGCACGTCGCGGACGGCGGACTACGCCTACGACATCTGCGAGTTCCCGCACCTCATCGTCAACCAGGCACGCGTGCTCGACTACTTCGCCGAGGCGGCGTCGAACGGTCCCGGCCGCATCGCGCCCGACTACGGCATCGAATTCGCCGGACTCACCGTGCACGACGAGGGCGAGCACCCGGTCGAGGTCTCCCTGCGCTACGTCGCAGGGGAGCGGACCGGCGAAGAGCGCACGATCCGCGCGAAGTACGTCGTCGGCTGCGACGGCGCACGCAGCGGCGTGCGCCAGGCGATCGGCCGCACGCACGTCGGCGGCAGCGCTGCGCATGCCTGGGGTGTCATGGACGTCCTCGTGAACACCGACTTCCCCGACTGGCGCACCAAGTGCGCGATCAACTCGGAGGCGGGCAACATCCTGCACATCCCGCGGGAGGGCGGGTACCTCAGCCGGATGTACATCGACCTCGGCGAGGTCGCCGAGGACGACGACCACCGCGTGCGGCAGACGCCCATCGAGGACATCATCGCCAAGGCGAACGCGATCCTCAGCCCCTACACGCTGGACGTGAAGGAGGTCGCGTGGCACAGCGTCTACGAGGTCGGCCACCGGGTCACCGACGGGTTCGACGACGTGATCGACGGGTCGGGTCGCACGCCGCACGTGTTCCTCACGGGCGATGCCTGCCACACCCACAGCGCGAAGGCCGGCCAGGGCATGAACGTGTCGATGCAGGACGGATTCAACCTCGGCTGGAAGCTCGGATCGGTACTGACCGGTCGGGCGCCCGAGGCGCTGCTCGCGACCTACGGTGCTGAGCGTCGGCCGGTCGCGCAGCAGCTCATCGACTTCGATCGGGAGTGGTCGACCCTGATGGCGCGCAAGCCGTCGGAGATCACCGACCCCACGGACCTCGCGACGTACTACCTGGCGACGGCGGAGTTCCCCTCCGGCTTCATGACGCAGTACACCTCGTCGATGATCACCGGCTCGGACGCACATCAGGCACTTGCGGGCGGCTTCCCCCTCGGCAAGCGCTTCAAGTCGGCCGAGGTCGTGCGGGTGGGCGACGGCAACGCGATCCATCTCGGGCACCACGCCAAGGCGGACGGGCGCTGGCGCGTCTACGCGTTCGCGGGTCGCGATGCGGCGACGCTCGACGCGTGGGCCGAGTCGGCGGCTCCGGTGCTCTCCCGGTTCACGCCTGCGGATGCCGACGCCGATGCCGTCTTCGACGTCAAGGCGATCTACCAGCAGCCGCACGAGGAGGTCGAGGTCACCTCGGCGCCTGCGCTGTTCCAGCCGAAGACCGGTCCGCTCGGGCTCACCGACTGGGAGAAGGTCTACGCGGCCGGCCCGTCGAAGTGGACCGAGACCGACATCTTCGAGGCGCGGGAGCTGTCGCGCGACGGCGTCATCGTCGTGGTGCGGCCCGATCAGTACGTCGCCGCGATCCTGCCCCTCGACGCGACGGAAGAGCTGGCGTCGTTCTTCGAGGGGGCGCTGCTGCCGGCATCCTGAGCCTGCGATCCGGAGGGGATCTGCGATCGGGAGGTGCTTCCTGCGCAGTGCGCCCTCCCGATCGCAGATCTCCTCCCCATCGGGCGTCGGTGACGAGCGCAGACTGCTTCGGACGAGAGCCTCTGGCGGGTGTCGGAGGCCCCGCGTACTCTGAGGGCCGATGGGCGAAGGCGCCCCGACAGGAGGAGTGCGCGATGGAGTGGAAGATCGAATTGATCTTCGTCCCGGTCTCGGATGTCGACCGGTCGAAGGAGTTCTACGAGAGGATCGGCTTCCACGCCGATCATGATCAGGTGCCCTACGAGGGCCTGAGGTTCGTGCAGATGACACCGCCGGGGTCGGCCTGCTCGATCGCCTTCGGCACCAACCTGGGCGAGGGACTGCTGCCGGGGCAGCAGAACACGATCCAGGTGGTCATTCCGGATGCCGATGAGGCGCTGGCGCATCTGAAGGGCCTCGGCGTCGAGGCGCAGGGGGTCGATGAGCAGGCGTGGGGCCGTTTCGTCACCTTCGACGACCCCGACGGCAACACCTGGACACTGCAGGAGCTTCCCGACTACAGCGCGCAGTCCTGACGTGCTGTGATCCGGACGCTCACCGGGCGCGCTCGACGAGGGTGAGCAGCGCTTCCGGTGCGCCCTCGGGGAACAGGACGCGGGTGCCGGCACGGATGTCGTCGATCGGCACCCAGCGCACCGGGCTGCCCTCGTCGAGGATGTGAAGCTCGGCGTCGAGAGGCACCGCATCCAGCTGGGCGGATGTCACCGCGAACACATGGGCGATCTCGTGACCGGGCGCGCCTTCGTACGTGAAGATGTTCTCGAAGACCCCGAGTGGCTCGGCGCCCTCGAGAGTGACGCCGAGCTCCTCCATGAACTCGCGACCGAGAGCTTCTGCGGCGGTCTCACCGAATTCGATCCCGCCGCCGATCGCCCGGAGGAAGTCCAGGCCGCGCGAGGCGTCGTGCCCTTCGAGCGCGAGCAGGTGTCCGTCCTTGACGGGCAGGCCGACGGCGATGTTGCGGATGGCAGGCATCTCGGAAGGCTAACGCAGCGGGTGTGTCGACGGGCTCAGGTCAGGAGGAACGCCCCACCGGAGACCTCGATGCCGCCGGTCGGCGGGATCGTCACGGTCAAGAGGCTCGGACGACGCACGTGAGCGCCCTGATGGATGCGGACGGTCGTCGCCGGGTGTCCGAGGTCGCGCAGATACGCCCCCACCGATGCAGCCGCCGAGCCCGTCGCCGGGTCCTCGGTGATCCGTCCCACCGGGAAGAGGTTGCGGGCATCGAAGTCGGCGGTGCTCGCCGCGTGCAGCACTGTCGAGGTGCCGAACCACCCCTGCTCGCGCATGAGCGCGGCGACCTCGGCGGGCGAGAAGCGGAACTGGTCGAACAGCTCCCGATCACGGAGCACCACGATCGGATGCCAGTTGCCGGCGAACGATTCCTTGGCGGGGAAGCGCTCATCGAGATCCGCCCGGGTGAGTCCGAGCAGCGTGAGGAACCGGTCGAGCACGTCGGAGTCGAGATCGCGCACCTGCGGCTCGACGCTCGTGAACGACACGGTCACCGCGCCATCCCGATCCACCGTCGAGCGCAGCGTCACGGCGCCCGCGTTCGTGTCGAACACGACATCGCCCGGCCCGTCGCGCTCGGCGAGGGCGACCGCCGTCGCGACGGTCGCGTGTCCGCAGAACGGCACCTCAGCCGCCGGTGACCAGTAACGCGCCCGGTAGCGCGGCACACCGTCGCCATCGGTGCGTGCGACGAGGAAGGCGGTCTCGGAGAATCCGACGTCCACGGCGATCCGCTGCATCTGCTCGTCGCTCAGATCTGAGCCATCGAGTACGACTCCCGCGGGGTTGCCGCCGTCGGGCGTCGCGGCGAATGCGCTGTATCGCAGGACTCCGGAATTCTCGGTCATGACGAGGAGCCTAGCGACTCGGCGAGGTCAGGAATTCACGCGGATGATCTCCTGCTGGTACGGCGCGATCACGTCACCCGAGATGCGCAGGTCGAGCAGCAGGAACCGCCGCGTCGCAGCATCCTCCTGCGTCCATGTGGCGAGTCGATCGAGGTCTGCGAGCGTCTTCACGACGACGCCCTCCGCGCCCACCGCGGCGCCGAACGCCGCGAAGTCGACCTCGGGGATGCGCATCGGGCCCTCGGCGAGCCCCTTGAGCCCGTAGAGGTTGACCTCGGCACCGTAGGCGGCGTCGTTCCAGATCACGGCGATGCCTCGACCCGCTGCCGCGCGCACTGCCGACTCGAGGTCGGCGATCGCCATGAGTCCGCCGCCGTCGCCCGACGTCAGTACGACGGTCGACTCGCGGCGGGCGAGGGCTGCGCCGACGACACTCGGCCAGCCCTGCCCGATCGACTGGAAGGCGGTGCCGACCATCATCATGCGGTCGGGGGCCTCGACCGGCCAGTACATGTTCGCCCAGCCGATGAAGTGGCCGCCGTCGGAGACGACGACGCGGTCGGGGGGCAGGAGCTCGGCGATGCGACGCGCGGCGGAGCGGGGGTCGAGGCGTCCGTCGGGAGCGAGCTCGTCGCCGTCGTCGTACGCGCGTGCGGCCTCGACGTCGACTGTCTCGCGCCACGGCTGTGCGGGCACAGCGTCGGATGCCGGGTGCGACTCGCCGTGCTGGACAGTCGGAGTCTCGGCGCGGTGTGCCTCCGCTCCGAGGCCGTGCTCGGCAGAACCGCTCTCAGGGGCGGCGCCGGAGCCGAGCGAGCCCACCCGGGCGACGAGCTCCTCGGCCGCCACGCGAGCATCCGCACGCACGAAGCCGCCGACGTGCGGGTGCGTGGCTGCGGGCGCGATGTCGATCTGGAAGACCTTGGTGCCCGGTGCGAAGAGTTCGCCGAAACGCATCGTGAACTGGTTCAGCGAGGCGCCGAACACCACGGCGACATCGGCGGTGCGCACGAGTTCCATGGCGCCGTCGGCCCCGAATCCTCCCGTGACGCCGAGGTCGAACCGGGTGTCGGGGAAGACACCGCGCCCCAGCGCCGACGACGCCGTCAGAGCGCCGGTGAGGGTCGCCAGCTCGCCGAGCGCCGCACCGGCCCCCGCGAGCCAGGCGCCGCGACCCGCCAGCAGGAAGGGGCGCGATGCTCCGTGAAGCGCCTGGGCGATCTCGTCGAGCGTGCCCTCGGCGAACTCGCCGCGCGGCGCGAGCGGCGCGGGGATGCGCGGCAGCGGAGCCTCGGGCACCGGGCCGGCCTCGCGTGAGGCCACGTCGTAGGGGATCGCCAGCACGACGGGCACGCGGTAGGTCAGTGCGTGCTCGATCGCGATGACGGTGGTGGCTGCGGCATCCGCGTGCCCGACCGTATAGGTGCGGGCACCGACCGCCGAGGCCAGGGCGATCTGGTCGACGTCCCATGGACGAGGACCGGACGTCGGCTCATCGCCCACCACCAGCACGAGGGGGACATGCGCCTGCACGGCCTCGGCGAGTGCTGTGAGGGTGTTCGTGAAACCGGCGCCGTAGGTCGAGGTGCCCGCGGCGATCCTGCCGGATGCGCGGAAGTGCGCATCGGCGGCGACCACTGCGCCCTGCTCGTGACGGACGGCCGTGAAGACGGCATCCGTCTGGGTCTCGATCGCATCGAGGAAGTAGGCGTTGCCGTTGCCCATCACACCGAAGACGGCGTCGATGTGCTGGGCGAGAGTGAGTGCGACGTGCGCGGAGACGGAGGGCATGCGAAAGCCTTTCGAGACAGGGACGGAGAACGTTCGTATTCCGTATGTGTCTCGCCCCCGCGTCATCGTGGGGAGCTTCGTGCCTCTTTTTCAGGCACCGGCGTCGGAGAGCGCCGGACGCGTAAATCCTATCGCGCCCGTGCCGACGCGGCGCCGACTTGCGCGCGTAACACCGCCGAAACCGCGACACGGAAACATGCGGCCATGGAGTCACTGTTCGACGGATACACCTCGCGCCGGTCGCCGCAGCGAGCGGGGGTCGCGCCGTGGGACGAGATGTTCCCTGCCGATGCGCAGCCCGGTGGTGGGGGAGTGCGCCTGCCCTATCAGGACATGTATCCCGCGCTCGCGAGCATGGACGACGCCGAGCTGAGGGCACGGACCGACGCGCTCGCCAGCTCGTACCTCGCGCAGGGCGTGACGTTCGACTTCGCCGGGGAGGAGCGTCCGTTCCCGCTCGACGTGGTGCCTCGCGTGGTCGCCGCCGACGACTGGCGCTATGTCGAGTCGGGGGTGAAGCAGCGGGTGCGTGCGCTCGAGGCCTTCCTCGCCGACGTCTACGGCCGGCAGCATGCGGTGCAGGACGGCGTGATCCCCTCGTCGCTGATCAGCTCCTCCGCGCACTTCCACCGTCAGGCGGCCGGCATCGTCGGAGCGAACGGCGTGCGCATCCATGTCGCCGGGATCGACGTCATCCGCGACGAGCTCGGAGCCTGGCGCGTGCTCGAGGACAACGTGCGCGTGCCGAGCGGCGTCAGCTACGTGCTCGCGAATCGCCGGGTGATGGCGCAGACGCTCCCCGAGCTGTTCACCAGTCTGCGCGTGCGTCCCGTCGTCGACTACCCCGGGCGGCTGCTCCAGGCGCTGCGTGCGGCGGCGCCGGACGGCGTCGATGATCCGACGGTCGTCGTGCTGACCCCCGGGGTCCACAACTCGGCGTACTACGAGCACACCCTGCTCGCTCGCATGATGGGCATCGAGCTCGTCGAAGGACGCGATCTCTTCTGCTCGGGCGGTCGGGTGTGGATGCACACGACCTCGGGGCCGACGCGGGTGGACGTGATCTACCGCAGGGTCGATGACGAGTTCCTCGACCCGCAGCAGTTCCGTCCGGACTCGGTGCTGGGCGCACCGGGGCTGATGCTCGCGGCGCGCCTCGGCACCGTGACGCTCGCGAACGCCGTCGGCAACGGCGTGGCCGACGACAAGCTCGTGTACACGTACGTCCCCGATCTGATCCGCTACTACCTGGGAGAGGAGCCGGTGATCCCGAACGTCGACACCTGGCGGCTCGAGGAGCCGGACGCGCTGGAGGAGGTGCTCGACAGGCTCGACGAGCTGGTGGTGAAGCCGGTCGACGGATCCGGCGGGAAGGGGCTGGTCGTCGGCCCCGACGCGTCGCGCGAGACGCTGGACGAGCTGCGTCGGTCGCTGCGGGCGGATCCCCGAGGCTGGATCGCCCAGCCGGTCGTGCAGCTCTCGACCATCCCGACGCTCGTGGAGGACGGATTCCGCCCGAGACACGTCGATCTGCGACCCTTCGCCGTGAACGACGGGCACGACATCTGGGTGCTGCCCGGCGGTCTCACGCGCGTCGCTCTGCCCGAGGGGCAGCTCGTCGTGAACTCGAGCCAGGGCGGAGGGTCGAAGGACACCTGGGTGCTGGATCCGTCGCTCTTCACCGGGCCGACGTCGACTCTGGACGGCGACCCGGACGCCGCCGCAGACGAGGTGTCGCTGGCGACAGGGGCGATCGCCGTGGTCGCTCCGGCGCGTGAGGAACCGCATCCGCCCTTCCTCTCGTCTCCGCAGGACGAGGACCTGGACCTGCGTCACCACCAACAGCAACAGCAGCAACAGCAGCAGCAGCAGCAGGGAGGCGCAGGATGCTGAGTCGCATCGCCGAGGCGCTGTTCTGGATCGGCCGCTACGTCGAGCGCGCCGACGGCACCGCCCGCATCCTCGATGTGCACCTGCAGCTGCTGCTCGAGGATCCGTGGGTCGAGGAGGACACCGCATGTCGGGCGCTCCTGTCGGTGATGGGGACGACGGCGGATGCCGGCACCGTGCTGAGCCGGGACGACGTCGTGCGGCTGCTCGCGCTGGATCGTGAGCACTCCGCGTCGATCGCCCATTCGATCGCGGCGGCGCGGGAGAACGCTCGTCGAGCGCGCGAGATCATCTCGACGGACCTCTGGGAGACGCTGAACGAGTCGAACGCACGGATGCCGCGGCGGATCGCCTCGGACAAGACGCACCCGTTCTTCCGCTGGGTGCGTGATCGGTCGGCGCTGGCCTTCGGGGTCGTCGACTCCTCGACGAGCCGGGATGAGGCCTGGCACTTCTTCGTGCTCGGCCGCTCGATCGAGCGCGCGGACATGACGGCGCGGCTGCTGGCGACGCGGTCGCTGACCGAGGCAGGCGGGCCGAGCTGGACGACGCTGCTGCGCAGCTGCGGGGCGTACGAAGCCCATCTGCGCAGCCACCGGGCGGTGCCCACGGGAGCGTCCGCCGTGGAGTTCCTCCTGATCGACCGGCTGTTCCCCCGATCGGTGCTCTCGAGCATCCTCCAGGCCGAGGAGTGTCTGCGCGGTATCGATCCGGCGGGTGCGTTCGGCGTGCCCGATCGGGCGCATCGCGTCTTGGGACGCATGCGGTCGGAGCTCGAATACCGACCGATCGGCGACACCGTGCATCGGCTGTCGGAGAGCATGGAGGAGGTCCAGGTGGGGATGTCGGTGGCGAGTGACGCGATCAGGGAGCGGTACTTCCCCTCGATCGCGATGCCGGTGTGGATCGGAGAGGCGCTGTGAGTCGGCTCAAGATCGTTCACCGCACCGGCTTCCGCTACGAGCAGCCGGCGACGGCGTCGTACAACGAGGCGCGGATGCTGCCGCACTCCCGGGACGGACAGTTCGTGCTGCAGGCGACGCTCGACATATCGCCGACCGCGACCCAGCACTCGTACACCGACTACTGGGACACCCGGGTCTCGACGTTCGAGCTGCTGACCCCGCATCAGATGCTCTCGGTCACCGCGACGAGCGTGGTGGATGTGAGGCCGCTGCCGACGGGAGAGGCGGACATCGACTGGGACGAACTGGCAGCCCGGATACCCCAATCGCTCGAACTCGCGGAATGCGTGGCGCAGACGCCTGCCACCGCTCCCGATGACGAGATGCGCGACCTCGCCCTGCACATCGAAGCGGAGGGTGGTGGCGTCGACGAGACGGCCCGAGAGATCTGCCGCACCGTCGGGGAGGCCATGGAGTATCGCAGCGGCGTCACCGGCGTGAGCTCGACCGCCCGCGACGCGTGGCCCACCCGGTCCGGCGTCTGCCAGGACATCGCTCATGTGGCGCTGGGCGTGCTGCGCGCCGCGGGGATCCCGGCGCGCTACGTGTCGGGGTACCTGCATCCCGATCCGACGGCGGCGATCGGACAGGCTGTGACGGGGGAGTCGCACGCCTGGGTCGAGTGGTACTCCGGCGAGTGGCGCGGATACGACCCCACCAACCTCGTCGACATCGGCGAATCGCACGTCTATGTCGGCCACGGTCGGGACTACGCCGATGTCGCACCGCTGCGCGGGGTGTACGCGGGACCCAGCGCCTCCGAGCTGTTCGTCTCGGTCGAGGTCACGCGCCTCGGCTGAGGCGACGGCGTGGCGGGAGTTCGAGTGGTGGTGCAGGAGAATGAGACGATGACGGATGCATCGATCGAGCGCGAGACGCTCACCTGGGACGGCTTCGGATCCGCGACGCGAGACCTCGCGCGCCGGATCCTGGACAGCGGCTTCATGCCCGAGGTCGTGGTGGCCATCGCGCGGGGCGGTCTGCTGCCTGCCGGTGCCATCGCCTACGGTCTCGGAGCGAAGAACTGCGGTGCGATCAACGTCGAGTTCTACACCGGCATCGGCACGGTGCTCGACGCGCCGGAGGTGCTGCCGCCCGAACTCGACATGGCGTATCTCGACGGTCGACGCGTGCTGCTGGTCGACGACGTCGCAGATTCGGGTCGTACGCTCGCCCTCGCCGTGCAGTTGCTGAAGGACAAGGGCGCCGACGTGCGCTCGGTCACGATCTACACCAAGCCGTCGACGATCATCCAGCCCGACTACGCCTGGAAGGACACCGACCTGTGGATCAACTTCCCCTGGTCGTTCCAGGGCACGGTGCGCGAAGAGGACCTCGGTCTCGCTCCGTCGGCCTGACGGGAATCACCCGCGCAGCAGCGCCCGCAGGGTCTGGATCGTGTCGGCGTCGGCGGGGTTCTTGTCGGGTCGATAGCCCTTGACTCTCGCGAACCTCAACGCGATGCCTCCGGGGTATCGCGGCGAGCGCTGCACGCCGTCGATCGCGATCTCGACCACGAACTCCGGTCTCAGGAACACCGCGCCCTGCGTGCGCCTCGTCTCGAGCGGCGGGAAGTTCTCCGTCTGCCAGCGCAGGAGCTCGTCGGTGAGCCCCTTGAACGTCTTGCCGACCATGACGAGACCGCCGGGCTCGCCGAACTCGCCGGTCGGGTCGAGTGCGCCGAGGTGCAGGTTCGACAGGAGCCCCTGGCGCCGACCCGACCCCCATTCGGCTGCGAGCACGACCAGGTCGTAGGTGAGCACGGGCTTGACCTTGACCCAGGACTTGCCGCGGCGTCCCGCCGAGTAAGGCGCATCGATCCCTTTGACGAGCACCCCCTCGTGGCCCGCGGCGAGAGCCTCGCGCGACAGCTGCTCGGCCGCTTCGGCGTCGTCGGTGACGATGCCCGGCATACGCCATTCGCCGACGACCCTCTCGAGTTCGGTCAGGCGGGTGGACAGGGGCTCGTCGAGCAGATCGCGTCCGTCGACGTGCAGGATGTCGAAGAACCAGGGCCGCAGCACGAGCTCGCGCGAGACGTCTGCCCCGAACCGCGACATCGTCTGCTGGAACGGCCGAGGGCCGCCGTCTTCGTCGAGTGACAGCGTCTCACCGTCGAGGATCAGATCGTGTGCGGGGAGCGCGCGCACGATCTCGACGATCTCCGGCACCCGGTGGGTGATGTCGGCGAGGCTGCGGGTGTAGACGCTCACATCGTCTCCCTGGCGATGCACCTGGATGCGCGCGCCATCGAGCTTGTACTCGACGGACGCGGTGCCGGTGATGTCGAGCGCGGCGGTCGGGGTGGCCGCGGTCGATGCGAGCATCGGCAGCACGGGGCGACCGACCACCAGGCCGACCGCATCGAGTTCGTCCTCCGTGCCGGTGAGTGCGAGCACGGCGGTCTCGCCCAGGTCGCCGGAGAGCATCGCTGCTCGTCGCACCGATGCCGCCGGGCGATCCGCGGCACGGGCGATGGCATCGAGCAGGACGCCGCCGAGCGCGCCCGTGCGCAGCTCGCCGAGCATGGCCCGCGACAGGAAGTCCCATTCGGGAGCCGTCGCTCGCGACGCGAGAGCCGAGAGGATCGCGGAACGCGCCGCGGCCGACCCCGACCCTGACGAGCCGGTCAAGGCCTCGAACGCGTCATCGACATCACCGATCGACAGCGAGGGCTCGGCAGCGTGCTGCACGTCGAGCGCCGCCACTCCGCGCCAGCCGACACCCAGCCGTCCCTGTCGCGGCGTCGCGAGCAGCAGCCCGACGAGGGCGGGCACGTCGGCAGCATCAGCGCGTGCGAGCAGCCGGGACACGGCGTCGATCTTCGCCAGGCGCGATGCGGTGGCGGTGACCTCTTCGGCGGTGGAGACGAGCTCCGAGAGCAACATGCAGGCAGTCTCGCACCCGCATCCGACATCGGCGACGGCCTTGCGTCCGTCCGTCCTGCCGCAGTAAGCGGATGCGACTCAGCGGCCGCGGAACTCCGGCGTGCGTTTCTCCTGGAACGCCGCGAACCCCTCGCGGTAGTCGTCGGTGTCGCACAGGGCGGCCTGGGCGGCGTTCTCGAGATCGATCGACTCCCACAGCGCCAGGCGCTCGTCGCGGATCCTGGCGACCAGCTGCTTGCTCGCCAGGAAGGCGGCGGTGGCGCCACGCGCAGCGGTCGCTGCGGCATCCGTCGTCGCCTGCACGACCTCGTCGTCGGGCAGCACCCGGGAGAAGAGCCCCGCTGACACGGCCTCGGTGCCGCTCATCAGCCGACCGGTGTAGATGAGGTCGAGTGCCCGGTGCGCCCCGAGACGTTCGACGAAGAGGGCGTGGCCGCCGGAGTCGAGAGTGGCGCCGAGCGCGGCGAACGGTGACCCGATCTTGGCCGACTCGGCGACGTACACGACGTCGGTGGCGATGAGGAGTCCGAGGCCGACGCCGAGACAGGCGCCGTGCGCCACCGCGAAGGTCGGGGCGGGGAACCGTGCCATCCGCTGCAGCAGCGGGGTCACGAGCCCGCCGAGATACCCGATCACGTCGTCGTCACGGGGGTCGACGCCCGCGATGTCGCGACCGGCGCAGAAGGCCCGGCCCTCGCCCCGCAGCACCAGCGCGCGCACCCCCGCGGCATCCGCCTCGTCGTAGGCGCGGCCGAGATCGCGGAGCGCCTGCTCGTCGAGTGAATTCCGCTTCGTCGGCGCATTCAAAACGACGGTGGCGACGTCGTCGGCGACGGTCAGATCGATCATCCGATGCTCCTCAGACGTCGTAGTCGACCACGATGCGGTCGCTCGTGGGGTGGGATTGGCAGGTGAGGACGTAGCCGCGCTCGAGCTCGTCGGGCTCCAGCGCGTAGTTCTCCGTCATCGTCACGCTGCCCTCGATGACCCTCGCACGGCAGGTTCCGCAGACGCCGCCCGCACACGCGAACGGCGCATCGGGTCGCACCCGCAGAGCGGCGTTGAGCACGGACTCGTGCGCGTCGACCGGACTCTCGACGGTCGACGAGACGCCGTCGAGATTCACCTCGATGCGGATCGTCTTCTCGCCCGCGCGCACCTCGACAGGGCGGGCGGCGCGCGCCGGCTCGTCACCCGTCGTGAAGAGCTCGAAGCGGATGTGCTCGCGCGGCACGCCGACGTCGGCGAGCACCTCTCGGCACAGGTCGACCAGCGAGAGCGGTCCGCACAGGAACCATTCGTCGACGTCGGTCGGATCGATGAGCGCCCGCAGGATGGTGCGCAGCTTCTCCTCGTCGATACGCCCGGAGAGCACGGGGGCCGTGCGCTGCTCGCGGGACAGCACATGGTGCAGCGTCAGGCGCGTCGGGTAGCGATCCTTGAGGTCGGCGAGATCCTCGAGGAACATCACGTCGAGCGTCGAGCGGTTCGTGTAGAGCAGGGTGAAGCGGGAGGTGTCGGAGCGCGTCAGCACGGTGTGGGCGAGAGCCATCAGCGGCGTGATGCCGGAACCGGCCGCGATGCCCACGACGTGACGCTGATCGAGATCGTCGAGCCCGGAGGTGAACGTGCCCTGCGGACTCATCACGTCGATCTCGAACCCGGGGTGAAGGCCCGTCTGCGCCCAGGTCGAGAAGAGCCCGCCCTCGTCGCGCTTCACGGCGACACTGAGCCGGGTCGGGACACCGGCGGAGATCTGCTCTGCCGTGCGGTGCTCGGGTGCGCGGCACAGCGAGTACGACCGGCGCACCTCCGTGCCGTCGAGCGACGTGCGCAGGGCGACATACTGGCCGGGCAGGTGGTCGTAGTCGTCGGCGAGGTCGGCGGGAACCGAGAAGGTCACCTCGACCGAGTCGTCGGTCAGCGGCCGCACCTCCTCGACGGCGAGGGTGTGGAAGCGCGCACGCTTCTTCGTCGGCGCGGCGGCTCGACGAGGCGACGGCGCGGGCGCGGGACCGGAGAGGGCGAACAGCGACATCAGTGCACCTTGAAGTGGTCGAAGGGTTCGAGGCAGGCGCGGCATTCGAACAGCGCCTTGCACGAGGTGGATCCGAAGCGCGAGACCTCGCGGGTGTCCAGCGAGCCGCACCGAGGGCACCGCACGCTGATCGCGAGGCGGATCGGGCCGGACGAGATCGCCGAGCGCCCGGTCGGAGGCGCGATGCCGTACTCGGCGAGCTTCTGCCTGCCGGCATCCGACATCCAGTCCGTCGTCCATGCGGGGGAGAGCACGAGCCGGACCTCGACCTGTGAATATCCCGCGGCGGTCAGGGCGAGGATGACGTCGTCGCGGATCGTGTCCATCGCCGGGCACCCGCTGTAGGTCGGGGTGATGTCGACGCGCACCACGTCGCCGTCGACGGTGACCGCGCGCAGCACGCCGAGGTCCTCGATCGTCAGCACGGGCACCTCGGGGTCGGCCACGGCCGCGGCGATCTGCCAGGCGGTCGACCGGGGCGCGGTCTGCAGCGTGCCGGTCACCATGATGCTCCCGGATGCCGTCGCGCCAGGACCTGCATCTCCGCGAGGACATGGCCGAACGGACTCGCGTGCGCTCCTCGCCGTCCTCCGGCCGAGGATGCCGCGACGGCGGGAAGCGTCAGCTCGGCCTCGGCGAAGACGGCGGCGGCGACGGCGTCGAAGCCTGCTCGCAGCGTCGACGGACGCGCCGCGGCGTCCCCGAGGCGGTCGATCAGGGGCTCGTCGCGGAAGAGCTCGTCGGCATACGGCCAGACGTCGCCCAGCGCGCGGATCATCCGTCGGCGGGATTCCTCGGTGCCGCCGGCAAGCCGCAGCACCCACTGCACCGCGTGGTCGCGGTGGTAGTCGACCTCTTTGAGGGACTTCTCGGCGATCGCCGCGAGGGTCGGGTCGCTGCTCGCCCGCAGGGCCGAGTACAGCTCGAACATGTAGGTCGACACGACGAACTGGCGGGCGATCGTCTGCGCGAAGTCGCCGTTGGGCTGCTGGACGATCCAGGCGCAGCGGAACTCCGGTTCGTCGCGGAAGTACGCGAGATCGTCTTCGGAGCGTCCGTCGAAAGACCCCGCGAAGTGCAGGAACGAGCGGGCATGCCCGAGCAGGTCGAGCGCGATGTTGCCGAGGGCGACGTCCTCTTCGAGTTCGGGCGCGCGGGAGATCCACTCACCGAGCTGCTGCGACAGGATCAGCGCGTCGTCGCCGAGCCAGAGCGCGTACTCGGCGATGTCGGCGGATGCCGCCGCGGAGCCGGTTCCGGTGAGCTCGTCACCGAGCCGCAGCTCGTCGACCGAGACGTCCCCGTGCGGGTCGCCGTGGATATCACCCTGGATGTGGCTCACAGGTGCGGCACCCCCTCGGACGCCGTGTAGTACACGGCGTGCCGATAGTTCTTGCCGGCGGGGCTCTCGAAGTAGGCGCCCTTCG
Source organism: Microbacterium sp. CFBP9023 (assembly GCF_034045055.1). Taxonomy (NCBI): domain Bacteria; kingdom Bacillati; phylum Actinomycetota; class Actinomycetes; order Micrococcales; family Microbacteriaceae; genus Microbacterium; species Microbacterium sp. CFBP9023. The sequence goes on from NZ_JAXCWI010000003.1 coordinate 420,250, forward strand.
CGTCGGGGTCGCTGGTCGTGATCGCGTCGGCGGGCACCGCCCAGATCGACACGCCCTCGCCGCGTCGCGTGTAGAGATCGCGGGCGTTGCGGATCGCCATGTCGGCATCCGGCGCGTGCAGCGATCCGACGTGGACGTGGCTCAGGCCGCGGTTCGCGCGGACGAAGACCTCCCAGAGCGGCCAGGGCTCGCGGTCGTCGGCACCGGGCGTCGCCATCACGCCACCGCCTTCGTCTTCGGCGCCTGCTTGCGGGCGTACTCGGCCGCAGCCTCGCGCACCCACGCGCCGTCCTCATGGGCCGTGCGGCGGCGTTCGAGACGCTCGGCATTGCAGGGGCCGTTGCCGCGCAGCACCTCGAAGAACTCGTCCCAGTCGATCTCGCCGATCACGTACTGGCCGGTCTCGTCGTCGAAGCGCAGATCAGGGTCGGGCAGGGTCACGCCGAGGATCTCGGCCTGGGGCACGAGCATGCTGACGAAGCGCTGACGCAGCTCGTCGTTCGTGAAGCGCTTGATCTTCCACTTCATCGACTGCGCGGAGTTGGGGGACTGGTCGTCGGGCGGACCGAACATCGCCAGACTCGGCCAGTACCAGCGGTTCACGGCATCCTGCGCCATCTTCTTCTGCTCGTCGGTTCCCTGCATCAGCGACAGCAGGATCTCGAATCCCTGGCGCTGATGGAACGACTCCTCCTTGCAGACGCGCACCATCGCGCGGCCGTAGGGTCCGTAGGAGGCGCGGCACAGCGGCACCTGGTTGCAGATGGCGGCTCCGTCGACGAGCCACCCGATCGCCCCCATGTCGGCCCAGGTGGGGGTCGGGTAGTTGAAGATCGACGAGTACTTGGCCTTGCCGCTGATGAGCTGATCCATCATCTCGTCGCGCGTGATGCCGAGCGTCTGTGCGGCGGAGTAGAGATAGAGTCCGTGCCCCGCCTCGTCCTGGACCTTGGCCATCAGGATCGCCTTGCGCTTGAGGCTCGGCGCCCGGGTGATCCAGTTGCCCTCCGGCTGCATGCCGATGATCTCGGAGTGCGCGTGCTGCGAGATCTGACGGATCAGCGTCTTGCGATAGGCATCGGGCATCCAGTCGCGAGGCTCGATGCGCTGCTCGTTCGCGATGAGCTCGTCGAACAGGCGCTCGTCGTCGGACAGCTCTCCGTCGACGAGGGAGAGATCTGCGGGGCTGGTCATCATCGACTCCTCGGTTTCCGATCCGCTTTACTGACCGGTCGTTAGGTAATTCTGACACGGAGGTCGTCGCGGCGCAAGGAAGACCCCCGATGCGGCGCTCGGCGAGATGCTCGGAGAGTCGCTCAGCGCGAGCGGGAGACGAGGTCGAGGAGGGCTCTGCCGTACGCCTCGGAGGGATCCGGATGCTCGAAACGCAGGGTCTCGCCGGCGATCTCGACCTCGACCACGAAGGTGTCGGAGAGGCGGCTCAGCGCCCGGAAGGTGCCGCGCAGCAGCTCACGCAGCTGATCCTCGCGGGGGAGCCACACCGCGTCCGCGAGGGTCACGGCGTCGAGCGCCCACTCCGTCGTGCCGTTGAAGGCGAGGTCGGTGCCGCTCGGGGTCTGGCGGGCCTCGATCGTCATCTCGCTGACCGTGAAGACATCGGCTTCGGCCTCGAGCTCGACATCGTTCGGAAGATCGAGCTGAAAGCGGTCGCCCTCGGCGGGATGCCACACGAGTCCGGCGTCGCGCAGGGATACGGCCAGTTCTCGGGTGATCATCGTCCCACGCTAGACGACGTCACCGAGGCTCGGCTCGAATCCGCCTGTGGATGGTGGCGCACCGGGTGTCGGAGGCATCGGGCAGAGTGGAGACATGACTTCTCCCGCCTCTGTCGACACCCGCACCGCTGCGCTCTCGGCTCTGCGCGAGCTGGTCGGCCGCCCGGACGCCGACTTCCACGACGGTCAGTACGAGGCGATCGAGGCTCTGGTCGAGGGGCGCCGCCGCGCGCTCGTCGTGCAGCGCACCGGGTGGGGCAAGTCGGCTGTGTACTTCGTCGCGACGCTGCTGCTGCGCCGCCAGGGGGCAGGGCCGACCGTCCTCGTCTCGCCGCTTCTCGCGCTGATGCGCGATCAGATCGCCGCGGCCGAGCGGGCAGGCGTTCGAGCGGTGGCGATCAACTCGACCAATGCGCACGAGTGGTCCGAGGTCATGGAGCAGCTCGACCGAGACGAGGTCGATGTGCTGCTCGTCTCTCCCGAACGACTCAACAATCCCGCGTTCCGCGAGCAGCAGCTGCCGGCGCTGGTTCGACGGATCGGCATGCTGGTGGTCGACGAGGCGCACTGCATCAGCGACTGGGGGCACGACTTCCGCCCCGATTACCGGCGGCTGCGCGACCTCATCGAGCAGATGCCGCCCGAGGTGCCCGTGCTCGCGACGACGGCGACCGCGAACAGCAGGGTCGTGGCCGACGTCGCCGAGCAGCTCGGCACGGGAGGGGCGTCGGATGCCGCCGGCTCCGAGGTGCTCACGATCCGCGGCCCGCTCGCGCGCACCTCGCTGCGTCTCGGCGTCCTGCGTCTGCGCGACTCCGCCAGCCGGCTCGCGTGGCTGCTGAGTCATATCGACGACCTGCCCGGTTCGGGCATCATCTACACCCTGACGGTCGCGGCCGCGGTCGACACCGCCCGGCTGCTGCGCGATCACGGGCACGACGTGCGCGCGTACACCGGACAGACCGACACCGACGAGCGCACCGAGTCGGAAGGGATGCTGAAGCGCAACGAGGTCAAGGCCCTCGTCGCCACGAGCGCGCTCGGGATGGGCTTCGACAAGCCGGACCTCGGTTTCGTGCTGCACCTCGGCGCGCCGTCGTCGCCGGTCGCGTACTACCAGCAGGTCGGCCGTGCCGGTCGTGCGAGCGAGAGCGCCGACGTGCTCCTGCTGCCCGGCGTCGAAGACCGCGACATCTGGCACTACTTCGCGACCGCGTCGATGCCGGATCGGGAGCGCGCCGAGCGGGTGATCGCCGCCCTCGGCGATCAGCCCATCTCGACGCCCGCGCTCGAGGCGATGGTCGACATCCGGCGTACTCCGCTCGAACTGCTGCTCAAGGTTCTCGACGTCGACGGCGCGGTGCGCCGGGTGCAGGGCGGGTGGGTCGCGACGGGACAGCCGTGGGCCTACGACGCCGAGCGCTATGAGCGCATCGCGGCCGAGCGTCGCGCCGAGCAGCAGCACATGATCGACTACGAGCAGACCGACGGATGCCGCATGGAATTCCTCCAGCGCTCACTCGACGACGACACGGCTGCGCCCTGCGGGAGATGCGACAACTGCGCCGGCATCTGGTTCCCGAGCGAGATCGGCGAATCGGCGACGACGCAGGCCGCGGAATCGCTCGATCGCGTCGGCGTCCCGGTCGAGCCTCGTCGCGCCTGGCCGACCGGAGCCGACAAGCTCGACGTGCCGGTGAAGGGGCGCATCCCCGCGGGGGAGCAGGCCGGAGAAGGGCGCGCACTCGCCCGTCTCACCGACCTCGGCTGGGGCGGCACGCTGCGCGAGCTCTTCGCGGCGGGCGCCCCTGACGCGGTGGTGACGCCCCAGGTTCTCGGCGGCTGCGTGCGCGTGCTCGCCGACTGGGGGTGGGCCGAGCGCCCCGTCGCGGTCGTCGCCATGCCGTCGCGATCGCATCCGCTGCTCGTCGACTCGCTCGCCCGCGGGATCGCCGAGATCGGCCGCCTGCCGTATCTCGGTGCGCTCGACCTCGTGAACGGCGGGCCGACGGGCCAACCCGGTGGCAACAGCGTGTTCCGGCTGGCAGGTCTGTGGGACAGATTCCGCGCGCAGGGCCTCGACGTGCCGACCGGTCCCGTGCTGCTCGTCGACGATCTCGCCGACAGCCGCTGGACGCTCACGGTCGCCGCGCGCACGCTGCGCCAGGCGGGGGCGAGCGACGTGCTCCCGTTCGTGCTCGCGCTGCGCGGCTGACGGCGGGGACACCCGGCTCGAGACCTACCGCAGGTCGTAGACCCGCTGGTATTTGCCCTCGCTCCGGGGCAGCGTGCCCGGCTCCTCGACCGTCACGTCGACGCTGGTGCCGATGTGCATCTTGATGCGGTGGGTGAGCACCGCGGCGGCGGCATCGCAGTCCTCGGCACTCAGCGACGGGTGTCGCTCGATGCGCACGGTCATCGTGTCGAGCTGCCCGACGTGGTGCAGCTCGAGCACGAAGTGCGGGGTGAGCGTCTCGATGCCCATCACCAGCTCCTCGATCTGGGTGGGGAAGAGGTTCACGCCGCGCAGGATGATCATGTCGTCGTTGCGGCCGGTGATCTTCTCCATGCGTCGAAGCGCCGGAAAGGTGGTTCCCGGCAGCAGGCGCGTCAGATCGCGCGTGCGATACCGGATCACAGGAAAAGCCTCTTTGGTCAGCGACGTGAAGACGAGCTCGCCGAGCGCATCGTCCGGCAGCCGTTCCCCGGTCTCTCCGTCGATGATCTCGGGCAGGAAATGGTCCTCCCAGATGTGCGGGCCGTCCTTCGTGAGCACGCTCTCGCTCGCGACCCCCGGCCCCATCACCTCGCTGAGCCCGTAGATGTCGACGGCATCGATGTTCAGTCGCCGCTCGATCTCACGACGCATCTCGTTCGTCCACGGCTCGGCGCCGAGCACCGCGACGCGCAGCGACGTGGTCGTCGGATCGATGCCCGAGGCTTCCATCGCGTCAGCGATCGTGAGCAGATAGCTCGGCGTGCAGAGGATGGCATCCGGTTCGAAATCCGTGATCAGCTGCACCTGCCGGGCGGTCTGCCCTCCCGACACCGGGATCACGGTCGCTCCGAGACGCTCGATCCCGGCATGCGCGCCGAGTCCGCCGGTGAAGAGCCCGTAGCCGTAGGCGTTGTGCACCTTCATCCCCGCGCGGATGCCCGCGGCGTGCAGCGACCGCGCCACCAGGTCGCTCCACCGGTCGAGGTCTCCTTCGGTGTACCCGACGACGGTCGGCCGCCCCGTCGTGCCCGACGACGCGTGGACGCGTCGCACGTCGGCCATCGGCACGGCGAACATGCCGAACGGATAGCTCTCGCGCAGGTCGGCCTTGGTGGTGAACGGCAGACGCCGCACGTCGTCGAGGGTGCGCACGTCGTCGGGGTGCACGCCGTGCTCGTCGAACTTGCGGCGATAGGTCGGCACGTTCTCGTAGGCATGCCGGACGGTCCACTGCAGGCGCTGCAGCTGCAGCCGCGCCAGTCGTTCAGGCGAATGCAGCTCGGCCTCGGCACCGATCTCGGCATGTGTTGCGGTCATCGTCGACTCCTTCGTCGGGGACAGAGCAGTGAGCGTGCGTGCGCTCAGGCGGGGTGCGAGCGGTTCGTCGTGAGCGAGCGGCCGCGGACCTCGGCGACGACATCGCCCGATTCGTCGGTCACCGTCACGTCGTACAGGCCGTTGCGTCCGCTGACGACACGGCGCACCGCGCGCGCTGTCAGTCTCTGGCCGGCGGTCGTGGATTTCAGGAAGGTGATGTCGGCACCACCCGCGACCGTGACGCGATCGTCCTCGTTGCAGGCGATCGCGAAGGCGGTGTCGGCGAGGGTGAACACCAGTCCGCCATGCGTGATGGCGAACCCGTTCAGCATGTCGTCGCGCACGGTCATCGAGACGACGGCCTCTCCGGGGGCGTCCTCCTCGACGGTCATGCCGAGCATCTGCGATGCGGCATCGCGCTGCATCATCTCTCTCATGCGGCGACGACCTCGGGTGTCGGCTGCTTGTTCACCAGCGTGAGCACGTCGTAGGTGGCGACGAGCTCGTCGCTCTGATTGCGGATCACCGCGTCCCAGCGCACCTCTCCGTACTCGTCCGTCTCACGCGGCGTGATCTGCTTCGCGGTCAGCTCGACGCGGATCGTGTCGCCGGGGGAGACCGGCGTGATGAATCGCAGGTTCTCCAGACCGTAGTTCGCGAGCACGGGTCCGGGCTCCGGATCGACGAAGAGACCGGCGGCCCACGAGACGAGCAGGTAGCCGTGCGCGACCCGTCCGGGGAAGAACGGGTTCGCGGCGGCGGATGCCTCGTCCATGTGGGCGTAGAACGTGTCGCCCGTGAAGTGCGCGAACGTCTCGATGTCGGCGAGGGTCACCTCGCGCGAGCCGGAGACGATCTGGTCGCCGATGCGGAGTTCCGCGAGCGACTTGCGGAACGGATGCCGACCGTCGCTGCGCGCGGCCGCCCCCGCGTGCCAGACACCCGTCAAGGCAGTCAGCATCTCGGGTGAACCCTGCACTGCCGTGCGCTGCATGTGATGCAGCACCGCGCGGATGCCGCCGAGCTCCTCACCGCCGCCGGCTCGACCGGGGCCGCCGTGCACGAGGTTGGGCAGGGGCGATCCGTGCCCGGTCGACGATCGTGCATCGTCGCGGTCGAGCAGCAGCATCCGGCCGTTGAACGGTGCGATGCGCGTGGCGAGCTCCACGGCCTGCGCCGGGTCATGCGTGGCGATGCTGGTGACCAGCGAGCCGCCACCTCGGGCGACGAGCGCTGCGGCCTCGGCGATGGTGTCGTAGGTGAGCAGCGACGACACGGGGCCGAAGGCCTCGATCGAGTGCGCCGCGTCGGACTGCGAGTCCTCGAAGCGCAGCAGCAGTGGCGACACGAAGGCTCCGTCGGGTGCGGTGCCGGTGCTGCCGTCCGCGCGACGGACCTCGGGAGCATCCGTCGTCCCGACGACGACCTGCCCGCCCGCCGCCTGCAGGCGATCCACCTGGCGCAGCACCTCATCGCGCTGCCCCGTCGAGGCCAGGGGACCCATGGTGACGCCCTCGGCGCGGGGGTCGCCCAGCACGGTCTTCTCGGCGAGGCGCGCCTGCACGGCGCCGATGATCGCGTCGGCCGAGCCCACCGGCACGATCGCACGCCGGATGGCCGTGCACTTCTGGCCGGCCTTGCTCGTCATCTCGGTGACGAGCTGGCGCACGTAGGCATCGAACTCCGGGGTGCCCTCGATCGCGTCGGTGCCGAGCACCGAGGCGTTGATCGAGTCGGTCTCGGCGGTGAACCGCACGCCGCCGGTCTGCACTGCGGCGTGGGCTTTGAGGCTCTCCGCGGTCGACGCGCTGCCGGTGAACCCGACGATGTCGCCGAGCCGCAGGTTCTCGAACAGGTCAGGCACGCTGCCGCTGACGAGCTGCAGCGATCCGTCGGGCAGCCGTCCCGATTCGACGAGGATGCGCACCATCGCCTCGGCGACGTAGCCCGTGGGCGTCGCGGGCTTCACGAGCGTCGGCATGCCGGCGAGGAACGCGGGTGCGAACTTCTCGAGCGAACCCCACACCGGGAAATTGAACGCGTTGATCTGCACAGCGACCCCGGGGAGCGTCGTGTAGACATGACGACCCAGGAACGACCCGTCCTTCGACAGCGGCTCCACGGGGCCGTCGACATGCACGCGGCTGTTCGGCAGCTCGCGGCGGCCCTTGCCCGAGTACGAGAAGAGCACGCCGATGCCGCCGTCGATGTCGACCCACGAGTCGGCCTTCGTGGCGCCGGTACGGGCGGACAGCGCATACAGCTCGTCCTTGCGCTCGGTGAGAGCGAGGGCGAGCTGCTTCAGCAGCACGGCCCGCTGGTGGAACGTGAGCGCACCGAGGCTCTTCTGCCCGACGGAGCGGGCGTACTCCAGTGCCCCGGCCAGGTCGAGGCCCTCGGTCGACACGACGGCGACGACGTTGCCGGTGGACGCATCGCGGACCTCTGTGGATCGCGTGGGTGACGAGGGCGTCCACCACTCGCCCTGGACGTAGCTCGGCAGATACTCGGTCATCTCTCCTCGTTCCATGCGTAGAACCCTTCGCCGCTCTTGCGGCCCAGCTTTCCCTCGGCGACCATGCGGCGCAGCAGTTCCGGTGCAGCGAATCGCTCGCCGAGCGTGCGCTCCAGCTCTTCGGCGATGCCGAGGCGCACATCGAGCCCGACGATGTCGGTGGTGCGCAGCGGACCCATCGGATGCCGATACCCCAGCGTCATCGCGGCATCGATGTCGGCGGCCGAGGCGACGCCCTCCTCGAGCATCCGGATCGCCTCCAGGCCCAGCATCACGCCCAGCCGCGACGACGCGAAGCCCGGGGAGTCGCTGACGACGATCGGCGTCTTGCCGAGGGCGGCCACCCAGGCGGTGGCGCTCTCGACGACCGCCCGGTCGGTCGCTGCGCCGCGCACGACCTCGACCAGGGCCGAGGCGGGCACCGGATTGAAGAAGTGCAGGCCGAGGAATCGCTCCGGATGTCTGCGGCCCGCAGCGAGATCGTCGATCGAGATCGACGAGGTGTTGCTCGCCAGAACCGCCGACGGGGGCAGCACGGCGTCGGCCCGCGACAGTGCGTCCTCCTTGAGGGCCCGGTCTTCGGGAACCGCCTCGATCGCGAGGTCGACCGCGGCGAAGGCTCGGGGATCGACGCCGGTCGTGATGCGCGCGGTCAATTCGGCCTCGTCGAGCGAGGGGTCGCGGTCGACGGATCTGCGGATGCTGTCGCCGATGCGGGTCAGCGCCGCGTCGGCGCTCGCCGCATCGCGCTCGATCACGCTGACGTGAGATCCGGCGAGCAGGAACGCATGTGCGATGCCGGCTCCCATGCGGCCGCCTCCGAGCACGCCGACCCGATTCGGGGCGCTGCCGATGTCGCTCATCGTCTCTTCTCCAGGAAGTCGGTCATGCGGCGGATCTTCTCGGGCGACTCGAACAGCTCGGCCTGCAGTTCGACCTCGATCGCCGGGTGGCCTGCGCGCGGAGTGCGCAGGGCGCGTTTGGTGTGCTGCGTCGCGAGGGGATCGTTCGCCGCGATGCGATCGACGATCCGGTGTGCGGCCGCGAGCAGCTCGGCGGCCGGATGGAGCGACGAGACGAGTCCCCACCTCAACGCCTCCTCGGCATCCAGAGCTCGGCCGGTGAGGAGCAGCTCGCTCGCCCTCGCGTCTCCGACGATCTCGGGCAGGCGCCAGGTCGCACCGGCTGCGGCGATGATGCCGAGCCCGGTCTCGGGGTTGCCGATGCGGAGGGACGGCGTCGCGATGCGGATGTCGGCGGCGTAGGCGAGTTCGGCTCCGCCCCCGAGCGCGTATCCGTCGAGTGCGGCGATCACCGGCATCGGGAGATCGTGGACGCGGATGAATGCGGTCGCATTGATGGCGCGCCGGGCGTCGTCGGCGGTGCGATCGCGCAGCTGGGCGATGTCGGCGCCCGCCGCGAAGACGCCGTCGGTGCCGGTGATGATCAGCGTGCGCGGCGTCCGCTCGAGCAGCGCGCAGAGGTCGTGCAGCGCGTCGATCGTCGCCTGGTCGATGGCGTTGCGCTTCTCGGGCCGGTCGAGCGTGGCGATCACCCGGTCTCGATGCTCTTCGATGCGCAGAGTCATGTCAGACGCTCCACGATCATCGCGGTGCCCTGACCCACGCCGACGCACATCGTGGCCAGACCGTAGCGCGCGTTCTCGCGCTCGAGGCGGCCGAGCAGTGTGACGATCAGGCGGGATCCGCTGGAGCCGAGGGGATGGCCGAGTGCGATGGCTCCGCCGTCGGCGTTGACGATCGACGGGTCGAGTCCGAGGCGGCGGATGCAGGCGAGGGACTGCGAGGCGAAGGCCTCGTTGAGCTCGACGGCACCGAGGTCGCCGACCTGCAGGCCCGCCTTCGCGAGTGCCTTCTGTGTTGCCGGCACGGGACCCAGGCCCATGATCTCGGGAGCGAGCGCGGCGGTCGCCGAGGCGACGATCCGTGCGCGCGGACGAAGGCCATGTCGCTCGACCGCTTCGGCGCTCGCCACGATGATCGCCGAGGCTCCGTCGTTCAAGGAACTGGAGTTGCCCGCCGTGACGACCTGGCCGCCTGCGACGACCGGACGGAGTGCGGCCAGCGCGTCGAGCGTGCTGTCCCGGCGCGGGCCTTCGTCGGTGTCGACGAGTCCGCGGCCCGTCTCGACGCCCACGATCTCCGGGGCGAGGCGTCCCGCGTCGATCGCCGAGATGGCGCGCTGATGGCTCAGGAGCGCGAAGGCGTCGGCATCCGCTCTGGTGATCCCGTCGATGCGTGCGACCTCTTCGGCGGTCTCGGGCATCGAGAACGTGGCTTTGTCGCGGGCGCTCAGCCGCGGGTTCGTGAAGCGCCAGCCGATCGATGTGTCGAAGGCCGCGCCGGGCTTGGCCCATGCCCGCTCGGGCTTCGCCTGCACCCAGGGCGCGCGTGTCATGGACTCGACGCCACCGGCGACGATGAGGTCGGCGTCCCCTGCGCGTACGGCGTTCGCGGCGAGTGCGATGGCTGACATCCCTGAGGCGCAGAGGCGGTTGACGGTCAATCCGGGGATCGAATCGGGGAGGCCCGCGAGCAGCACGGCCATCCGTGCGACGTTGCGGTTGTCCTCGCCCGCCTGATTCGCGGCGCCGAGGATCACCTCGTCGATGTCGTCCGCGGGGATGGTGGCTCGCGAGACTGTGGCGGCGACGACGAGGGCCGCCAGATCGTCCGGACGGATGCCGGCGAGTGCGCCTCCGTAGCGACCGACGGGGGTGCGGACCCCGTCGACGAGATAGGCCTCGGACATCGTCATCCTCTCGAACGCCCACGCTGGCGATAATTTCAGACCGATCGGTCAGGAATACGATCTCAGATCCGTCCGCGAATGGCAACTCATCCGGACTGACAGACTGGGCCCATGGCAGAACCCGGAATCCAGGCGCCGGCCCCCAAGCGCGGCCGGCCAGGTTATGACCGCGAGCAGGTGCTCGCGGTCGCCGTCAAGGTCTTCAACGAGCACGGCTACGACGCGACGAGCGTGGCCGACCTCAGCGCGACGCTGGGGCTGACGAAGTCGGCGCTCTACCATCACTTCGAATCGAAGTCGGCGATCCTCGAGCTCGCGCTGAACGATGCGCTCGATGCGCTCGAGGCCGTCGTCGATGATGCGACCGCGCAGCACTCGCTGGCCTCCGACCGGCTGCGGGCGATCATCCGCGGCGCGGTGCGGGTGCTCACCGAGAAGCTCCCCTCGGTGACGCTGCTGCTGCGCGTGCGGGGGAACGGCGATGTCGAGACCTCCGCGCTGGTGCGCAGACGTGCGTTCGACCAGCGCGTGACCGCGATCGTGTCGGAAGCGCAGACCGAGGGGCTGATCCGCGACGACGTCGATGCGGCGGTCGCCACCAGGCTCATCTTCGGAATGATCAACTCGGTCGTCGAGTGGTATCGACCCGGGGGTCCCGTCGATCCCGACGAGCTGGGGGAGGACATCCTGCGGGTGAGCCTCGACGGGCTGCAGTCCCGCTGAGCGGGCTCAGTCGTCGGCTGGCGCCACGCGGGGAGGCCAGCTGGTCGCTCCGAGCTCGCGGGAGATGTTGCGCGCCGTCTCGCGCAGCGCGTTGAGCACCGCGTCCGAGGCGGGCGCCTGCGATGTGGGCATCACGACGGCGACCGCGGCGACGATGTCGTTCGACGCGTCGGCGACCGGTGCGGCGACGGACGACTCTCCGAGCACGGCCTCATCGGTCTCCGAGGCGCTGCCTCGCTCGGCGATGGCCGGCAGGTCGAGCAGCAGTCGGGCGACGTCGGTGATCGTGTCCCCGGTGAGGCTGTGCAGCGGCCGCTCGAAGACGGTGCGCTGGAAGCCGAGGTCGTGCGCCAGCAGGACCTTTCCCATCGCGGAGGCATGAGCGGGGATCGCCACGCCGGTCTCGAGCATCTGCTGGCTGTCGTCCGGACGCAGGTCGTGGTGGATCACGAGCACCTCGTGGAAGTGCGGCGCCCCGAGGCGCACCGGCAGGTTCGTGCGGCGTGCGAGCTCCTGCGTCCACCGCATGGCCCTGGCCCGGACGTCGAGGGTGTCGAGATAGACGTTGCTCAGCCGCAGCAGGGTGGGACCGAGCATGTAGCGCTGCCCGCCGCGCTCCTTCGCGACGAGTCCGTGCTCGCGCAGGGACTTGACGATCCCGTGCACGGTCGACGGGGGAAGGCCCAGGGCGAGCGCGAGATCCGTGATGCCGAGATGGCGCGCACCCTGCAGCAGCTCGAGCACTTTCGCTGCGCGATCGATGGCTTGGATCATCGCGGCTCCTCTCTCCGGATCGTCGTCGAGCCGGGCGGTCGCATACATCGTCAGGTCGATCTTGACAACTCGACTGCGCCCGAGCATATTCGACATTGACGAATAACTTTCCAATATTGCGAAAGAGCGCCGCCGTAGAGATCAAAGGAGATCGAACGATGAAGAAGCTCATCAACAACCCCGCCGATGTGCTGGTCGAGTCGCTGCGCGGCGTCGCACTCGCGCATCCGGAGCTCTCGGTCGACCTCGAGACGCACGTGATCACCCGCTCGACGCCGAAGGCGGAGGGGAAGGTCGCGATCGTCTCGGGTGGAGGGTCCGGCCACGAACCGCTGCATGGGGGATACGTGGGCCTCGGCATGCTCGACGCCGCCGTCGCCGGCGAGGTCTTCACCTCGCCCACCCCCGATCGAGTGCAGGCCGCCACGAAGGCCGTCGATCGCGGGGCCGGTGTGCTGCACATCGTGAAGAACTACACGGGAGACGTGCTCAACTTCGAGATGGCGGCGGAGCTCGCCTCGATGGAGGGCATCGAGGTCGGCACCGTGATCGTCGATGACGATGTCGCCGTGCAGGACTCGCTCTACACGGCAGGGCGTCGTGGCGTCGGACTCACGGTGCTGCTCGAAAAGCTGGTCGGCGCCGCGGCTGAGGAGGGGCAGGATCTCGATGCCGTCGTCGCCCTCGCGAAGCGCATCAACGGACAGGGGCGGTCGATGGGCATGGCGCTCACCAGCTGCACGGTTCCCGCAGCGGGCAAGCCGACGTTCGATCTGCCCGAGGACCAGATGGAGATCGGGATCGGCATCCATGGCGAGCCCGGTCGGCACCGGGAGCCACTGGCGCCGGCATCCGAGATCGCCCGGCAGCTCGTGGAGCCGATCCTCGCCGATCTCGACGTCTCAGGTCCCGCCATCGTGATGCTCAACGGCATGGGCGGATCCCCGCTGATCGAGCTCTATCTGATGTACGGCGAGGTGGCCGCGCTGCTCGAGCAGGCGGGAGTGCAGATCGCCCGCAACCTGGTCGGCGACTACATCACCTCGCTCGACATGGCCGGCTGCTCGCTCACAGTGCTGAAGGCCGACGACGAGCTGCTCAGGCTGTGGGACGCGCCCGTCAACACCCCCGGACTGCGATGGGGGGCATGATGGCGGCGATCGACACTGCGGCCCTGGCCGACTGGATCCGGCGGTTCCGCGACGTCATCGCCGAGAAGCGCGAATGGCTCACCGAGCTGGACTCGGCGATCGGAGACGCCGACCACGGCGCGAACATGGCCCGTGGCATGGATGCGGTCGTGGCGAAGCTCGACTCGGGTGTGCCCGACACGGTCGACGAGCTGCTCAAGACCGTCGGCATGACTCTCGTGAGCTCGGTCGGAGGCGCCAGCGGGCCGCTCTACGGCACGCTGTTCCTGCGGATGGGGATGGCTGCAGGGCCCGTGACCGAGCTCGATGGCGCCGGACTCGGCGGCTCGCTGCGTGCCGGCCTCGATGGCATCGTCGCTCGCGGCAAGGCCGAGGCCGGCGACAAGACCATGTTCGACGCCATGGCGCCCGCGGTGGACGCCTTCGACGCCGCGATCTCCGGAGGGGGAGACCTGTCTGCCGCGACGGCGGCGGCCGCAGAGGCTGCCGCGTCCGGTCGGGATGCCACCGAACCGCTCGTCGCCCGGAAGGGACGTGCGAGCTATCTCGGGGAACGCAGCGCCGGCCATCTCGACCCCGGTGCGGCGTCGACGACACTGCTGTTCGAGTCCCTCGCCCAGGCGACCGCGGAATCCTCCTGATGATCGGCATCGTCGCCGTCTCCCACAGTGCTCGACTCGGGGAGGCGGCGCTGGAGCTCGCCCTGCAGATGGTGCAGGGCGGGGGAGCGCGAGTGAGAGTCGCCGCAGGCGCCGGAACGGATGCCGACGGCGCACCCGTCCTCGGCACGGATGCCGTCGCTGTCGCCGCGGCGATCGACGAGCTGGCCGCCGACTGCGACGGTGTCCTCGTGCTGATGGATCTCGGCTCCGCAGTGCTGAGCGCCGAGCTCGCGCTGGAGCTGCGGACGAGCGATGTGCCGGTGCGCCTCGCCCCCGCGCCGTTCGTGGAAGGGCTGCTGGCGGCCGTCGTGTCGGCCGCTGCCGGCGCATCGCTGGACGTCGTCGCGGGGGAGGCGTCGATCGCGCTCGCCGCCAAGAGCGGCCAGCTCGAGGACCCGTCGACGGAAGCCGCTCCGATCGAGTCCGCATCGACCGACCGGTCGGGTGCCGTGACGCGGACGGTGGTCGTGCGCAATCCGCTCGGTATCCACGCGCGACCGGCGGCTCTGATCGCCGAGGCATCGGCGGGCATCGATGTGCGACTGCGTCGACTGCCCGACGGCGCTGAGGCGTCGGGTGCGAGCCTGTCACGACTGCTGATCCTCGGTGCCAGGCTGGGCGACCGGATCGAGCTGTCGGCACTCGGGCGCGACGCCGAGGGGGCGCTCGACCGACTGGTGGCCCTGTTCGACGACGGATTCGGTGAAGGCACGGACGTCGACGCCGTCGCCTCGGGGTCGGTCGGGGCGCACGCTGCAGAGGCAGCCCCCGAGTCCCCTCCCGTCCGGGCAGGCGACGTGCTGCGTGGTCGCGGCGTGAGCTCGGGCAGGGTCGCCGCCGAGGCCGTGCTCCTCGCCGCGCCCGTGCGCGAGCCGGACGAGAGCACCGTCGTCGCGCCTGGTGATCGGGAGGCCGAGGCATCTGCGATCGAGTGGGCCGCAGTGGCGGTGGCAGACCAGCTGCGGGCGAGCACGAGGGAGGCGACCGGCGAGGCTCGGGCGATCCTCGACGCGTCGCGTCTGCTGGCCTCCGACCCCGAACTGGTGGCCGAGGCGGCGGACCTCGTGCGGTCGCGGGGTCGAACGGCCGCGCGGGCGATCTGGGAGACATCGGCGGCGCACGAGAGAGGACTCGCGGCTCTCGGTGGGCGGATGGCCGAGCGAGCGGCCGACATCCGCGACGTCCGTGATCGGATGATCGCGGAGATCCTCGAGGTCGAGATGCCGGGCGTTCCCGAGCGTGATGAGCCTTTCGTGCTGGTCGCGTCGGATCTCGCCCCCGCGGACACGGCAGCCTTGGAAGGCGGCAACTGCGTCGCTCTCGTGACGGAGCAGGGTGGCCCCACCTCGCATACGGCGATCATCGCCCGGTCGCTCGGAATCCCCGCAGTGGTCGGAGTCATCGGCGCGATCGGAATTCCGCGCGGTGCGGTCGTGCTCGTCGACGGCGATCGGGGCACGGTCGAGGTCGACCCGAGCAGCTCTCGAGTCACCGAGGCGAAGGCCGCGTCGCTCGTGGTGCCGTTCGACGGCGAGGGGGTGCTCGCCGACGGACGGCGCATCCCGCTCCTCGCCAATGTCGGGGGAGCGGCCGAGGCCGTCGTGGCCGCTGCCTCGAAGGCCCAGGGCGTCGGTCTCTTCCGCACCGAGTTCTGCTTCCTCGACCGCGCCGACGCACCGACGATCGACGAGCAGGTCGACGCCTATCGAGGTGTCCTCGCCGCGTTTCCGGGGCAGAGGGTCGTGGTGCGCACGCTCGATGCCGGCAGTGACAAACCGCTGCCGTTCGCGAACTCCGACGCGGAGGACAATCCGGCTCTCGGCGTGCGGGGACTCCGCATCGCGCGGCGGGCTCCGAAGCTGCTGGACGATCAGCTCAGGGCACTGGCGCTCGCCGCGGGGGCGGAGTCGGCACTCGTCGAGGTGATGGCTCCGATGGTGGCCACGGTCGATGAGGCACGCGACTTCGCGGAGCGTGCGCGAGAAGCCGGACTGGAGACTGTGGGGGTGATGATCGAGACGCCCTCCGCCGCGCTCCTCGCGTCGGAGATGCTCGAGGTCGTCGACTTCGTGAGCATCGGGACCAACGACCTCGCCCAGTACGCGCTCGCGGCTGATCGACTGCTCGGAGAGCTGGGCGATCTGAACGATCCGTGGCAGCCGGCCGTGCTGCGACTGATCGGGCAGGCGGGTGCGGCCGGACGCCGGTGGGGCCTGCCGGTGGGGGTATGCGGCGAGGCCGCTGCCGATCCCGCTCTGGCCGCCGTGCTCGTGGGGCTCGGTGTCACGTCGCTGTCGATGACACCCCGTGCGCTGGGTCGAGTCGCGGCGGCGATCGCGGGCGTCACGGGCGAACAGTGCGATGCCGCTGCGCAAGCGGTCCTGAGAGCAGCGACGGCTGTCGATGCCCGCGCCGCCGTAGCCGCCGTACTCAACGGAGAGTGACGCGGTCGTCCCGTCGACGACATATGCGCTCTCCGGCATCATTCTGATCTCGACATGCACGGGCTCCTGGTCGAGGTCGTCCCAGCGCGCCTAGTCTCCAGGAGGGGACGTCTGCATCGGCGAATGACGAGGTCGGAGGATTCAATGGCTGTCTTCATCACGGGTCGAGCGCGAGTGACGCTCGCCTTGATCGGGATCGGCGCCGTGGCCGCCGTGAGCGCCTGCGCCCCGAGTCCCCAGACGTCATCGCCTCCGTCGCCATCGCCGTCCCGGACGACCGACGCGCCCGAGCCGTATGCCGGACCGATCGTGTTCGTCGGCGACGAGCTCGACGCATTCGCGCTCGCCCCCGAGGAGATCGTGGGGATCGTTCCGGACGCCACGGACGTCGGCGATCCGTCGCCGGTCCTCGAACAGATATCGGACGGAGGAAGCCTCCCTGCGGATCCGCCGATCTGTGACGCTCTCTACGCCGAGCAGTCACTCGGCAGCGTCGGGGCGAGGACGATCGAGTGGCAGGTGCCGACGGATCCCACGAACGGGTTCGGCCGGATGACGATCATGCAGTTCGCCGACGAGGCTCACGCCGAGGGCCGCATGGATCAGCTGCTCCAGGCGGCCGAGCAGTGCGCCGAGTTCGTCAAAGAGGGAACCGTCTCCTTCGATGCCGTGATCCCCGAAGCGTCCGAGAACACCCGGGCCTTCGCGGGCTCGCTGATCGATGCGGCGCTGGACTGGCGGTCGTTCAGCGCGTTCGCCTCGACCGGGAACGTGATCGTGCAGCTGTGGCAGCCTTTCAGCGGCGATCGCGACTTCGACGCCGAGGCGGCGGCGCTGCTGCTTCGGGAACGCGCCGAGGAGGCCCGGTCCGGGCTGGTCGAGGAGCTCACTGAGAACCCGCCCGTCGCCGAGACAGACCCGTCCGGCGATCCCGGAACCGCGTGGAGTGACTGGCAGGTCGGAGTCGGCGGCGTGGGTCCGCTCCGACTCGGCGACTCGGTCGAGTCCGCGGTCGCCGCCGCCGGCGAGGACGCGCAGGTCGTCGAACCCGAGTACGACGGCGGCCCGTGGACCCTCATCGCCCCCGCGGAGGCGGGGACGATCCTGGTGCGCCCCGTCGAGGCCGGCGATGCCGTCGGGGCGATCACCGTCGGGAGCGACCGCAGCCTCGGCGACACCGTCGGTGACGGAGCCGCGCTGCCGTCGCGAGGTGATATCCGCCTCGGCGCCCCCGTCGCGGATGCGATGGCTGCTTACCCCGGAGGCACCGTGGTCGAGGTCGTGTCGTCGAGCGATCACTTCTACGCCGTCACGACGCGCGACGGGCAGGTCTTCCGTTTCCAAGCCGATCGCGAGGTGCTCGAGGAGGGGGCGACGATCGTCGGCATCACGGTCGAGGACGCGACGGCACGTACGCCGCTGGTCTTCGGCTGACTGCGGGCCGGTCGGATGACCGACCGGCCCGCAGCATGCCGGGAAGACGATGATCAGGCGTGCAGATCCACGCCCTTGGTCTCCTTCACCATCGACACGGCGATGAGGGAGATCACCGCCGTGATGGCGATGTAGATGCCGATCGTCCAGGCCGCCTGGAACTGGTTCATCAGAGTCTCCGCGATCATCGGTGCGAACGCCCCGCCGAGGATGGCACCCAGCGCGTATCCGATCGAGACGCCCGAGTAGCGGACGTTGGCCGGGAACATCTCGGCATAGAGAGCCGCCTGCGGGCCGTACGAGAGCCCGAGCGCGAACGTCATCACGAACAGCGCCACGAAGTACCAGAAGATGTTCGCCGTGTCGATCAGGAACCACATCGGCACCGCCCACAGCGCGAGCGCGATGTACCCGATCTGGAAGGTGCGGACGCGTCCGAGACGATCGGAGAGGTGGCCGCCCCAGAGCGTGAAGATGAGCCAGCCGAACGACGCGAGCGTCGTCGCCAGCAGCACGGGAGGACGCTCCATGCCGAGGGCGGTGACGGCGTAGGTCGCGAAGAACGCGATGAGCAGGTACCCGGCGGCGTTGTTGCCGATGAAGATCAGGGCAGTGAGCACGACCTGCTTGGTGTTCTTGCGGAACAGGCGACCCAGCGGCGCGGAGGCCTCCTGACGACGACGACGGAGATCCTCGAAGACGGGGCTCTCGTCGACGGCGCGCCTGATCACGTAGCCGACGGCGATCAGCACGATCGACATCAGGAACGGGATCCGCCAGCCCCACTCGAGGAACGCCTCGGGGGACATCGAGCTCGTCAGCACCCAGAGCGTGGCTGTGGCGAGGATCATGCCGATCGGGACGCCGATCTGCGGGAAGGCGCCGAAGAGCCCCCGGCGGGCCGTGGGGGCGTGCTCGACGGCCATCAGTGCCGCTCCGCCCCACTCGCCGCCCGCCGAGAACCCCTGCAGGATGCGGAGCACGATGAGAAGGATCGGAGCGGCGACGCCGATCGCGGCGTACGTCGGCAGCACGCCGATCAGCGAGGTGGAGAGTCCCATCATCACGAGCGTGAAGACGAGCATCTTCTTGCGGCCCAGCTTGTCGCCCAGGTGCCCGGCGACGATGGCTCCCAGGGGGCGGAAGAGGAAGGAGATCCCGATCGTGGCGAAGGAGAGGATCTGCGCGAACCCCTTGTTCTCCTCAGCGATCGGGGCGAGGAAGAGCGGCGCGAGCACGAGGCCGGCTGCTTGCGCGTAGATGAAGAAGTCGTACCACTCGATCGAGGTGCCGACCAGGGTGCTGGCGAGGACTCGCCGCTCCTCGGCGGGCATTCGCGCCGTCGAGGTGCGCGCGGATACTGCTGACGTCATGAAGAACTCCATTGTTCTGCGGGTGCGGAGGAGCGACGCTGCGTCACCCCGAGCTACTTACCGAATGATCGGTCAGTAATTGACGAGAGTAGCGCACGGTGGCCGGGCGACCCAAGCCCCACATCTGCGACCGCGCGACTCAGACGTCCTCACACCTTGCCGAACGCGCGCAGCGGATGCTCGATGAGCTCCGTGACGCGGCGGAGGAAGCTCGCCGCATACCCGCCGTCGCACACGCGGTGATCGAACACCAGCGACAGTTGAGCGACGCGGCGGGCGACGATCTGACCGTCGATCACCCACGGGCGCTCGATGATGCGACCGATGCCGAGGATCGCGACGTCGGGGTGGTTGATGATCGCGGCTGAGCCGTCGACCCCGAGCCCGCCGTAGTTGTTGAGGGTGAACGTCGACCCCCGCAGCCGCTCCGGAGGCATCGCCCCCGAACGCGCCGTCGCCGACAGCTCGCGCAGCGCGACATCGAGCTGTTCGACGGTGAGCTCGTGCGCCCGCGGGATGACGGGCACCAGGAGGCCGCGCTCGGTGTCGGCGGCGACGCCGAGGTTGAGGCCGTCGAAGGAGATGATCTCCGACCCGTCGTCGCTCAGGCGGGAGGCGAGCACCGGATGCTCCGCGAGCGCGAGCACGACGAAGCGTGCCACGAGGGCGGTGATCGACGGTGCCCTGCCGCCGGCCGGAACCATCTCGGAGCGCAGATTCCAGAGCTCGGTGGCATCGACGTCGACCCAGACCGTGGCCTCGGGGATCTCGGAGCGGCTGCGGGTCAGTCGTGCGCTGACCGCCTTGCGCAGCGGGGACATCCGCTCACGGGAGACGACGGCGAGGCCATCGAGACGTTCGGCGTTCGCGGACTGCGGCTGGTGATCATCGCGGCGATGCTGCGCCGCTGCCCCGTCGACGGCGTCGTCGACAGCGGCCGCCAGCACGTCGGCGCGCGTGACGGCGCCGTCATGGCCGGTCGGGGTGATGGCGTGGACGTCGAGTCCCAGATCGCGGGCGAGTCGTCGCACCAGGGGAGAGCGGACGGCCACGGGCCGTCGTTCCGAAGCGTTCGCGTCCGGCTTCTCGCGTGGCATCTCGGATGCCGCCGTCGCCTTCGGGCGCCGTCGGCCGGTCGCGCCGCGCTCCGTGGTCCCATAGCCGATCAGGACGTTGCCGGACCCTGCGCGCTCCTCTTCGCGGTACGCCTCCTGCTCCGGATCGCCGGCATCCGCACGGAGATCGCCTCCCGCATGGGTGTCCGGAGCGTCCGCCGAGGAAGGATCCGCAGAAGAAGAAGCGCCGTCGGCGACCTCGAGCACCGGCGCTCCGACGTCGATGGTCTCGCCCGGTTCTCCGTGCAGGGCGGTGACGACGCCGGCGAAGGGCGAGGGCAGCTCGACCACGCTCTTCGCCGTCTCGACCTCGGCGATCGCCTGGTCGGTGACGATCGTGTCGCCGACGGAGACGAGCCACTGCACGAGTCCGGCCTCGGTGAGTCCCTCGCCGAGGTCCGGCAGCCGGAAGACGTGGGTGGTCAGCGCCGTCATGACTCGTCCTCCCAGTGCAGCGAGTCGATGGCGTCCAGCACGCGGTCGACGTCGGGCAGGTACCAGTGCTCGAGCTTGGGCGGGGCGTAGGGGGTGTCGAATCCGGTGACGCGGCGCACCGGAGCCTCGAGGTACTCGAAGCAGCGCTCGAAGACGCGCGCCTGGATCTCGGAGGCCACGCTGGCGAATCCGGGAGCCTCGGCGATCACGACCGCTCGTCCGGTCGCGCGCACGGCGGCGGTGACCGTGGCGTCGTCGAACGGGGACAGCGAACGGATGTCGACGACCTGCACGCTGCGCCCCTCGGATGCCGCCACATCGGCGGCCTCGAGCGCGAGCGGCACCGAGGCGCCGTAGGCGAGCAGGGTGACGTCGGTGCCCTCGCGGGCGATGCGGGCGGAGCCGATGTCCGCCGTCGCCGAGGTGTCGACCTCTCCCTTCGTCCAGTACAGCTTCTTCGGCTCGAGGAAGATCACCGGGTCGGGCGAGGTGATCGCCGCCCGGAGCAGCGAATAGGCGTCCTGGGGAGTCGACGGGCTCACGACGGTGAGGCCCGGGGTGTGCGCGTAGTACGCCTCGGAGGAGTCGCAGTGGTGCTCGACCCCGCCGATGCCGCCGCCGAACGGGATGCGGATCACGAGCGGCATCCGCACCGCACCGCGCGTCCGGTTGCCGAGCTTCGCGACGTGACTGACGATCTGCTCGAATGCCGGCAGTGCGAAGGCGTCGAACTGCAGCTCGACGACGGGACGCATGCCGTTCATGGCCATGCCGACGGCTGTGCCGACGATGCCGGATTCGGCGAGCGGGGTGTCGAAGCAGCGGTCCTCGCCGAACCGCGCCGTGAGTCCGTCGGTGATGCGGAACACGCCGCCGAGCGCTCCGACGTCCTCGCCGAAGACGACGACCTCGGGATCGCTCTCGATCGCATCCGCGAGGGCGAGGTTCAGTGCGGCGGCCATGCTCATGGTCGACACGGACAGTGCGCGGGTGTCGACCCGGATGTCGTCGTGGGCGATGGTCATCGTGCACCTCCGGCTGCTGCGTGGTTGCGTGCGATCTCGTCCCTCAGCATCTGCCACTGCTCCTCGCGCTGCGGAGAGCGGGTCTCTGTGACGAAGCGGAACAGATCCTCGGGATCGATCTCGGCATCGACGTTGAGCGCCTCTCGCATCGCCGCGGCGGTCTTCTCGGCCTCCGCCGCGTACTCGGCTTCGCGGTCGGCCGTGAGGACGCCGGCGCTCGTCAGGTGTGCTCGCAGTCGCGTCAGCGGGTCGCGCTCGACCCACGCCTGGACCTCGGCGCGCTCGCGATAGCGCGTGTCGTCGTCGGCGTTCGTGTGCGCCTGCATCCGATAGGTGTGCGCCTCGATGAGCGTCGGCCCGCCGCCCGAGCGGGCATGGGCGATGGCCTCGCCGAGAACGGCCAGCACGGCGGCCACGTCGTTGCCGTCGACGCGCTGCCCCGGCATCCCGTATCCGATCGCCTTGTGGGCCAGCGACGGCGCGGCGGTCTGGCGGCTGAGCGGCACCGAGATCGCGAACTCGTTGTTCTGCACGAGGAAGACGACCGGTACACGGAAGACGGCGGCGAAGTTCAGCGCCTCGTGGAAGTCGCCCTCACTGGTCGCACCGTCGCCGCACAGTGCGAGGACGGCCGTCGGCTCTCCGCGCTTCTTCGCGGCATACGCGAAGCCGACCGCGTGCAGCAGCTGGGTGGCGAGCGGAGTGGCCTGAGGTGCGACGTGGTGCGCTCGCACGTCGTAGCCCGAATGCCAGTCGCCCTTCAGCAGCACCATCGCCTCGGCCGGTGCGACACCCCGGGCGATGACCGCGACCGAGTCCCGATACGTGGGGAAGAGCCAGTCGCCGGCGTCGAGGGCGAGGGCCGCTCCGATCTGGCACGCCTCCTGACCGTGCGACGACGGGTAGACGGCGAGGCGGCCCTGGCGGACGAGAGCGCTGGCCTGATCGTTGATGCGGCGCCCCTCGACGAGACCGCGATAGGCGGCGAGCAGGGTGTCCGTATCCGGCAGCGGGAAGTGCGGGTCGTCGACGACACGGCCCTCTGCGTCGATGAGCTGCACCGCCGTGTCGCGCGGGAGCAGGTGTGCGTGTTCCATCCGTTCGCCCTCCTTGCCGAACTCGATGACGCCAGCATGCTCTCCTCGCGACAGACGTCCAAGAACATTCGGCGCATCGTGGACGAATGCGATCTACTTGCTCACCTCCGTGACGAAATGTCAGAATTCAGGCAGAGGACGAAGGGGTTCCATGATCACGCTGGACGACACCGATCACGCGATTCTCGAGCAGCTGCGGATCGACGCCCGGGCGTCGATGACCGCCATCGCCGAGGCCGTGCACATCTCGAGAGCGGGCGCTCACGCACGGATCAAGCGGCTGACCGATGCGGGCATCATCACCGGCTACTCGGTGCGCACCGACCCCGTGCTGCTCGGCCACCATGCGAGCGCCTACGTGACACTCGCCATCGAGCAGGCCACCTGGCAGGAGGTCAGCGCCAGGCTGCGGATGATTCCCGAGATCGAGCACATGGCGCTCGTCGGCGGTGACTTCGACGTCATCCTGCTCGTGCGGGCGAGCGACGCGCGCGACCTCCGCCGCATCGTCTTGGAGGACATCCAGGCGATCCCCTCGATCCGCTCCACACGCACGACCCTCATCTTCGAGGACTTCACCCTGATCTGAGCGGGTGGGGAGGTCATCCCTTCGCACTCGGACATCTGCGGCGCGCTCCGCGACAAGTGGGCTGTCGCATCGCGTTCGACAATGAGACGACCCGCCAGATCCTTGGCATGCGTCCCGCTCGAAGGAGAGTCCCGATGTCCGAATCCGCCGCATCCGCAGCCGCCGCGCTGCTCGACCGCATCCAGGCGCCGGAGGGCGCGGGGCGAGACATCCCGGATGCCGCCACACGCGAGGTCATGGGTCGTGCGCCCGAGCACTCGGTCAGCGACCTCGACGATGCGATCGCGCGAGCGCGAGCCGCTCAGCCCGGCTGGGAGTCCCTCGGCCACGCGAAGCGCAGCGAGCTGCTGATCGCTGCGGCCGATGCGATCGACGCGAACGCCGAGGCGCTCGCGCACCTGCTCTCGCGCGAGCAGGGCAAGCCGTTGAACGGCCCCAACGCGCGCTTCGAACTGGGTGCGTGCTCGGCCTGGCTGCGCACCAATGCGTCGATCCCGCTCGAGTCGCAGGTGCTCGTCGACGACGAGACCCTGCACGCCGAGCTCGTCTACAAGGCCGCCGGAGTGGTCGGCGCGATCGGTCCGTGGAACTGGCCGCTCATGATCACTATCTGGCAGATCGGTCCGTCGCTGCGGATGGGCAACACCGTCGTCGCGAAGCCGAGCGAGTACACGCCCCTGAGCGTCCTCGCGATGCTGGCGGTGATGAACGACGTGCTGCCCGCCGACGTTCTGATCGGTGTCTCCGGCGATCGCGAGGTGGGTGCGCGCCTCGCCTCGCACCCCGACATCGACAAGATCATGTTCACCGGATCGACCGCCACCGGGCGACGCATCATCGAGAGCTCGGCCGGCAACCTCGCCCGCCTCACCCTCGAGCTCGGCGGGAACGACGCCGGGATCGTGCTGCCGGGCACCGATGTGTCGGCTATCGCGCAGGACCTCTTCTGGGGCGCCTTCATCAACACCGGTCAGACCTGCGCCGCGATGAAGCGCCTCTACGTGCACGACTCCGTCTACGACGAGGTCGTCACCGCGCTCGCCGAGATCGCGGCATCCGTCCCGATGGGTAACGGGCTCGATGAGGACAACGTGCTGGGTCCGCTGCAGAATCGCGCCCAGTTCGACATCGTGTCGCGCCTGGTCGACGAGGCGAAGGGTCGCGGCGCCCGTGTCGTCACGGGCGGCGAGGCGGCTCCTGAGCTCGGCGAGCTCTTCTATCGCCCCACGATCGTCGCCGACATCGACAACGACGCGGCCCTCGTGCAGGAGGAGCAGTTCGGCCCGGCGCTGCCGGTGATCCGGTACAGCGACGTCGACGAGGCGTTCGCGTTCGCCAACTCGGTCGACGTCGGTCTCGGCGCATCGGTGTGGTCGAGCGATCCGGACGCCGCCCGCGAGGCCGCGACGCGCATGGAGTCCGGCACGGTGTGGATCAACTCGCACGGAGGGCTGCACCCGATGGTGCCGTTCGGCGGCGTGAAGAGCTCGGGCTACGGCCTGGAGTTCGGTGTCGAGGGGCTCAAGTCCGTCGCCGTGACGCAGGTCGTGTCGGGGCCGGGCCGCAAGGCGCAGGCATGAGGTCCGCGATCGTCGTCGGGGCCGGGACCTCGGGCGCGATCGTCGCGCGACGCCTGGTGGACGCCGGCGTCGAGGTGACGCTGATCGAAGCCGGAGGATACGACTCGAATCCGGCGATCCACGACCCGTCGAGGGCGGGGGAGCTGTGGCACTCCGCCGACGACTGGGACTTCTTCACCGTTCCGCAGAAGCACGCCGGCGGACGCCGACTGCACCTGCCGCGCGGGAAGGTCACCGGAGGCTCGCATGCGCTCAACGCCATGATCTGGGTGCGCGGCGCCGCCTCCGACTACGACGCCTGGGAACGCGCGGGCGCGACGGGGTGGGGCTGGAGCACGGTCGAACCCGTCTTCGCCGCGCTCGAGCACGATGTGCTGCCCGTCACCGACGACTACGAGCTCTCGCCGATCCAGGCCTCGATCATCGACGCAGCCGTCGAAGAGGGGCTGCCCCGCAACCCGGACTACAACCGCTGCACCCTCGACGGCGTCTCGCAGCAGCAGGTGACGATCCGCGACGGCCGGCGGGTGAACACGTGGATGGCCTACGCGCAGCCGGTCGTCGACAGGCTCACGATCCTCACCGAGCGCGAGGTGCATTCGGTGATCGTCGAGGAGGGCCGCGCCGTCGGAGTCCGACTCGGCTCGGGCGCCGACTCCGAGGAGGTCTTCGCCGACGAGGTCGTGCTGTCGGCCGGTGCGATCGGATCACCCGTGATCCTCCTGCGCTCGGGCATCGGCCCCGCCGACGAGCTCGCCGCGCTCGGCATCCCCGTCGTGCTGGATGCACCGGGCGTCGGCAAGAACCTGCACGACCATCTGCTCTCACCGGTCATCTTCACGACCGAGAGGCCGGTCGGACCGCCGCAGCCGGGCGTCTCGGTCACGCAGTCGCACCTGTTCTGGCGCAGCCGCGACGACCTCGCCGAGCCCGACACTCAGCCCATCCACTTCTCGGTGCCGATGTGGGGCGAGCTCGAACCTCGAGGGGATGACGGATTCACCCTCATGGCCGGTCTCGTGACGCCGTACAGCCGCGGTGGGCTCACCCTGTCCGGTCCGGATCTCGCGGACCCGCCTCTGATCGACCTCGCCGCGCTCGAAGACGACAGGGACGTGGCAGCGCTCGCGGCATCGGTTCGTCAGTGCCGCCGGATCGGCGCGCAGCCGGCGCTCGCCGAGGAATGGGGAGCGACCGAGGTGTACCCCGGCCCCGACGTGTCGGACGACGGGATCGACGACTGGGTGCGTCGCACGGCCATCACCTACCACCACCAGGTCGGCACCTGCCGGATGGGATCGGATGCCGAGGCGGTGGTCGACCCGCTGCTGCGGGTGCGCGGTCTCGAGGGGCTGAGCGTGATCGACGCGTCGGTGATCCCCACCGTTCCGACGGGCAACACCAACGCCCCCGCGGCGATGATCGGCGAGCTGGGGGCGAGGTTCCTGCTCGGACGCTGACGTCGACGCTCGCGATGCCCCCTCCTGCCGAGTAGGTGGAAGGGGGCATCAGCGTCTCATCCGGCGTGCGAGGTCCTGCATGTCGTCCCGCATGCGGGGTCACCAACGCATCCGAATCGCTGCTGAGCGGTGCGTCATCGACCCCGCAGGGAAATGACGCGCACGGCATGCGACCTGATCAGCCCGCGGAGTACACCTCGCGACCGGCGAACCACGTCGACCGCACGGGAGTGTGCACGATCTCGTCGGCCGGGCCGGCGATCGCATCCCGCGCGAGCACGACGAAGTCCGCGGACTTGCCCGGCGTCAGCGATCCGGTCTCCGCGCCGAGGCCCATCGCGGTCGCGGCATTGATCGTGAAGACCTGCAGGGCCTCCTCCGCTGTGATCGCCTGCTCGGGCCAGAGGACGCCGGGCGCTCGGCCGAGAGGATCGGCGCGCGTGACGAGACCCTGCAGCCCCTCGAGAGTGTTCGGCGATTCGCTCACCGGCCAGTCCGAGCCGCCGGCGACGAGCGCGCCGGCGTCGAGCAGGGCACGGTTGGGCTGCGAATGCTCGGCGCGGTCGCCGAGGACCTCGGCCAACGCCTGCGGGATCACGCCCGGGAACCAGATGAACGGCGAGATGTCGGCCGAGACGTCGAGCGCTCGCAAGCGCGGGATGTCGTCGTCGGCGAGGAACTGGCCGTGCGCGATCTGGATCGGGGTGGTGAAGCCGTCGGACCGGATGCGCTCGGCGACGTCGAGCACGAGACGCGCCGATCCGTCTCCCGTGCAGTGCACCTTGGCGCCGAGTCCGCGCTCGGCCACCGACCGCAGCCAGGTGTGCAGCTCGTCGAAGTCCATCGTCGTCTCGCCGTGGAAGTGCGCACCGTGCACGGCATCCGCGATATACGGCTCGAGGAACGACGCCGTGCGCGCGGGTGGCACTCCGTCGAGGAAGATCTTCACGAAGTCGGGCCGGTGGTGCGGGGTGCGGAACTGCTCACCGAGGTCGATGAGCGGGGTGCCGATCGGATCGAACCCGAAGATCTCATCGTTGATCAGCAGCGACGAGACGACCCAGGCGGTGAGCTCGTGCGACCGGTCGAGGGTCGCGAGGGCGGCGAGGATGTCGGTCGACACTCCGGCATCCTGGAAGGTCGTGATGCCGTAGGAGTTGAGGATCTCGACGCCGCGGCGCGACGCGGCCACGTGCTGCTCGCCCGTCAGCCCACCGCTGCGATCGTAGGCCTCCTGCACCGGGATTCCCGCTGCCTCGAACAGCACCCCGGTCGGCGTGCCGTCATCGGGATCGAGCACGGTGACTCCGCCGGAGGGGATGCTGTCGGCGGTGATCCCGGCGAGCTGCAGCGCCCGCGTGCTCGCCCACCTGTTGTGCCGCGAGTCCTCGACCAGGACGACGGGGCGACCGCTGGCCGCCTCATCGAGACGCTGCCTGATCGCGCTGTTCGCGAGGCTGGGCAGCAGAGTGGTCGACACCGGGCCGCCCACGATCCACGCGTCGGGCGGCAGCGCGCTGGCCTTCTCGCGCACGAGGTCGAGGATGTCGTCGAGGCCCAGCGAGGGCGGCAGCGAGAGCTCGAACAGCTCGGTGCGCCCGGCGAGAGCGTGGTGGTTGTGCACGTCGACGAAGCCGGGGTAGACCGCGGCATCGCCGACATCCAGCATCCTCGTGTCCGGGCCGCGGTACGCGTCCATCTCGGCCCGCGTGCCGACGTCGAGGATCCGCCCGTCGCGCACCGCGAACGCCTCGACGATCGGTGCTCGGTGATCCGCCGTGCGGATCACCGAGCCCGTCACGATGAGCTCGGCCGTCGTCATCTCAGAGGGTTCCGAAGAGCGCCGGCTCGAGGCCGTTCGCGTGATGGGTCGTCGAGAGCAGTCGGCCGTGAGCGCCGAACGTGAAGTGCGTGGGCACCTCGCCCGACTCGTCGAGCCCGAAGAGAACCCCGTGCGAGCGGATCGCGTTCACGTCCCGATGGTCGGCGATCGTGACCGATGCGCAGGGGATGACCTTCTCGCGCCACGCGAAGACGTAGATCCCGGGGCGCACCTCCCACACGCTGTTCTCGTCGGTGTCTGCGAGGCCGCGCTCGGGGCCGGCGAGGCACTGCCATGAGTACCAGCGCTCCGAGAGGTACACGTGCTCGTAGGCGTGCTCCTCGCTGTAGATCCACTCGACCCGGCGACCGATGAGCGTCGTCGTCGGCGCCGGCTCTGCGCCCGTCACGGTCGCTCCGTCGATGATGCTCGACGCGAAGACGTGCTGCACGCGGGTGCGTCCCTGCTCGGGCGCGGGCAGGATCACCGAGATGACGGCGAGGGCGCGGCCGTGGCGCAGGTCGACGATCAGAGACACTGCTTCGTTCGGCAGGTAGTCGTGATGGAACTGCACGAAGTACAGGTCGTCGTCGACCTCGAACGCCTCGTAGTCGTCGGTGTCGGAGGCGGGTGCTGTCGTGTCGTCGGCACCGGGCTGGTAGTCCCACGCGACCGTGGTGTCGGCGAACCGGTGCGAGATGCGGGTTCCGCGGGCGTCCACGACGGTGATCTCCCGACCGCTCAATGCGGTCGTATGCGGAGCCTTGTTCGCGTCGAAGCCGGGAGCCAGGCCCTCGAGCGGGAGCCAGGTGGAGGTGTCTGCGGGGTTCAGGGTCGTCATGTCTCTCCTCAGGTGAGTGGGGTTGCGGGAGCGTCAGCGGTCGCTGAAACGCTCGAGGTCGGATGCGAGGCCCTCGTACACGGCGGGCCGGGAGCGCTTGAGATAGGCGCCGTAGACGATGCCGCCGATCAGCGCCACCACGAGCAGCAGCGGCATGAGACGGATGGCGAGCTCCTCGGATCCGGCGACGATGTTGAAGTTCACGATCGCCAGCACCGAGATCGCGGCGATGCCGAGGAATCCGATCCCCGGAGCGATGAACGTGCTCCACCATCGCGGATCGCCGGCACGGCGGAAGTACACGACGATCGAGATCGCGGCGAGCCCCTGCAGGATCAGCACGCTCAGGGTGCCGAAGCCGAGCATCGCCGGCACGAGCGTGAGGATGGGGTCGGCACCGGCGATCGCGAAGATGATCGCGACGAGCGCCGCGAACGATGCCTGCACGATCCCGGCCAGCTGCGGGGCGCCGTTGCGGCGGGTGCGGGCCAGCGCGTGCGGCAGGATGCGCGAGCGCCCCAGGGAGTAGAGATAGCGCGTCGCGGAGTTGTGGAACGCGAGCATCGCCGCGAACAGACTGACCAGCAGCAGGATCATCATCACGGTCGTCAGCGGGCCCCCGAGGTACTGCTGCGACAGCATGAAGATCAGGTCGCCCGTCGGCAGGTGCTCGAGAGCGGTTGCCTGCGCCTGCGCGACGCCGGTCGCGCTCACCACCGCCCAGGTGGTGACGCCGAGGATCACGCCGATCGCGATGATCGAGGTGTACGTCGCCCGCGGGATCGTGCGCAGCGGCTGCTTCGCCTCTTCGCTGAACAGGGCGGTCGCCTCGAAGCCGAGGAAGCCCGTCGCGGCCAGGAGGAGGCCGATCGGCAGCGACCCCGAGAACACGGCTTCGGGGCTGAACGCGGCCACGTCGTATCCGGTCTGCACGAGCACCGACACGTCGAACACCACGAGCATCAGCACCTCGAGCACGAGGCACACACCGAGGATCTTCGACGAGAAGTCCACCCCGACCCGTGCGAGCACGAAGCACACGACGATCGACAGCAGACCCCAGATGAGCCAGTGCACGTCGAGGCCGGTGAGGTCGCGGATGATGTTCTGCATGAAGAAGCCGCTGGTGCCGATCGTGCCGACGACGAAGAAGTTGTAGCCGAGCGTGGCGATGAGGCCGGCGACCAGACCGCCGGTGCGACCGAGGCCCTTCACGACGAAGGCGTAGAAGCCGCCGGCGTTGACCAGCTGCTTCGACATCTGCGCGTATCCCACGGCGAACAGCAGCAGGATCGCGGCCACGATGAAGAAGGCCATCGGCGTGCCGCCGCCGTTTCCGAGGGCGATCGCCAGCGAGGCGACCACGACGATGCCGGTCAGTGGTGCGACGGCGGCGAGCACGAGGAAGACGATCCCGGCGACGCCCAGCGCGCCGGGTCGAAGAGAGGTGTGGTCCTGCTGCGTCGTGGACGCAGATATCGGGTCTGCCACGTCGGCTCCTTTGCTCGGTGACGGCCGTGTCGGCACGGCATCGACGACGAGGGGTTCGTCGATACAGCGAGTCTGCTCGTGCCGGGAGCGCGGCGGTTGACCCTGAGCGAAGGACGATGGTGCCAGCGCGCACAGCCGTCCTGGTCGTGTTCCCGGCCCGGATCCGGCGGAGCAGGATGACGGTGATGACACCGCCGTCCTCGCGGAGCGCCGCCGGCGCCGCGGCGATGTCTCGAGGAGATCATGGACCTGCAGCTGACGGGCACGACCGCGCTGATCACCGGCGCCGCGAGCGGTATCGGCCGCGCGACCGCCCGCGCGCTCGCCGCGGAGGGGGTGCGCGTGGCGCTCCTCGATCGGGATGCCGTTGCGCTCGCAGAGACGGCACGCGGATGCGGTGACGCTGTGGTCCGGGTGGTCGATGTCACCGACGAGACACAGGTCGCGCTGGCGGTCTCCACGTCCGTCGAGGAGCTCGGCGGGGTGGATGCGGTCGTGTGCTGCGCGGGGATCTCGGGTCCGGT
Source organism: Microbacterium sp. CFBP9023 (assembly GCF_034045055.1). Taxonomy (NCBI): domain Bacteria; kingdom Bacillati; phylum Actinomycetota; class Actinomycetes; order Micrococcales; family Microbacteriaceae; genus Microbacterium; species Microbacterium sp. CFBP9023. The sequence continues at coordinate 451,348 of NZ_JAXCWI010000003.1, forward strand.
CGGATCGACGATCGAGCAGATCTCGCTTCACGACTGGAACGCCGTGTTCGCGGTCAATGTCACGGGGGCGTTCCTGGTTCTCGCGCAGGTCCTTCCCGCGTTGCGGGCGTCGGCTTCGGCATCCGTCGTGCTGCTCGCGAGCGACTCGGCGTTCGTGTCGTCGCCCGGCATGGCGCCCTATTGCGCATCGAAGGCCGCGCTCGTGCAGCTGGGTCGATCGCTGTCGGTGGATCTCGCCGGCACTGATGTCCGGGTGAACACGGTGGCGCCGTCGATCGTCGACACCCCGATGAGCCGTGGAGACCTCGGGGAGCACGCGTTCGTCTCCCCGACTTTCGAGGTGCAGTCGCCCGAGGACGTCGCTTCACACGTGCTGTATCTGGTGTCGCCGCGGAGCAGAGCGATCAACGGCACGACCATCCTCAGTGATTTCGGGTATTCGGCCCGATCAGGATTCCCGGCCTGATGGTCACAGGGACGACGGATCTGCGCACGAGCGCGGCGAGAGCGCGTGAGCGCGGCGAGAACAGGAGCGAACATGGGTAGTGCAGTGGGATCGACGGTCTCCGGGCGGGTCATCGTGATCACCGGCGGGGGTACCGGCATCGGGGCGGCGATCGCCGAACGGTATGCCGCTGAAGGTGCGCACGTCGTGGTCGTGGGGCGTCGGCCCGAGCCGCTGCGCGCCGTGGCCGACGCCGTCGGCGCGCATCCGATCATCGCGGATGCCGCGGACGCCGCATCGGCGCAGGCAGCGGTGGCGGAGGTGCTCGCGACATTCGGGCGCCTCGACGTGCTGGTGGCGAATGCCGGCGGACACGGCTTCTCGCCGGTCGCCGACACCGACGACGACAGCTGGGATGCGGCGATCCGCGCGAACCTCACCACGGCGTTCGTCATGGCGCGAGAGGCGTTGCCTGCGCTGATCGAGGCGAAAGGGCAGATCGTGATCGTGTCGTCTCTCGCAGGTCTCTTCGCGGGTCCGTCGGTGGCGGGATACACCGTGGGCAAGCACGCGCTGATCGGGCTGACGCGGACCCTCGCCCGCGACTACGGAAGGCAGGGTGTGCGCGTCAACGCGGTGTGCCCAGGGTGGGTGCAGACGCCGATGGCCGACGACGAGATGGACGAGTTCGCCACCCATGCCGGGCTGGGCTCGCGGGAGGAGGCGTATGCGACCGTCACGGCGGATGTGCCGCTGCGGCGCCCGGCTCGGCCGGCGGAGATCGCGTCGGTCGTGCGGTTCCTGGGATCGGGGGAGTCGTCGTACGTCACCGGTGCCGTGATCGTGGCGGATGGCGGGTCACACGTCGTTGATGTGCCGACGATCGCCTTCGACCGGGCGGGGATGTAGGAGGCGGTCGCTCGGGTGCATGGTCGGTCGTCCCCGGCATGGGCGCTCTCGTTCCCGGTTCGGTCGTTCGCGCTCCGATGACGCCGCTGTGTTCTCCGTTCTCACGTATCCCGTCTTTCGCCTCTTCCCCGCTTCCTCCGGTGGGTCGCGCCTCTTGGGGTTTCCCCCGCATCTCGCGCGCGATCTGGACGCTATCGCTGTGCCATTCTGGGAGATTGGAATACGGATCTGATCCGGGGTAATTCGAGGTGGTTTCGGGTCTCGAATGTCGGTGGCCCGGGGTTGACTGGGGGTATGAAGAGCACTGCGGAGCTTCTGGATCGGGTCATCGCCGACCTCGACACGGTGCTGTCCGACGGCGCGCTCGCGGGGTTGTCCGATGCGGATCGGGTGACTGTTCTGCAGGGTGCGGGTGCTGTCTTCCGCCGCGCGGAGGCCGTGATCGTCGAGACGATCGCGACGGGCGACGCGGCCGACTTTCCGCATTCGGCGGGGTGCCGGGGCCTGAATGAGCTGTTGCAGCGGACGGTGTCGGTGGATGTGCGGGGCGCGTCCCGGGTCGACAGGGTCGTCGATCTGGTGCGGCGTCCGGTGAGTCTGGCGGGGGAGAGGATGCCGGGCCGGTGGTCGGAGTTGCGTCTCGCGTTGCTGGATGGGGTGGTCGGGGTGGCCGGGTTTCTTGCGGCGACGGGGCCGATCGAGAAGGTGTGGGATCGGCTGACGGTGGATCAGCGGTTGGCGGCGGATGTCGCGTTGGCGGGGTGTGCTCGCGGCCACGGCGTCGTGGTCGACGCTGATGGTGAGGGCCTGGAGGCTGATGAGCCGGGGGCGGCGCCGACCCCGCAGGACTTGAAGGCTCTTGCCGAGGATCTCGCGTCGATGTTCGACCCCGATGGGGAAGAACCCAAGGATGAGGACTCCCGGCGCCGGCGGGGCATCACGATCGGACGTCTCACGGACGGCGTGCACGCGATCCGCGGGTATCTGACCCCAGAGGTCGCGGCGCAGTTGCAGCTGATCCTGGACGCGATCCTCAACCCCAAAGGTGATGGCGCGCCCATGCCCGGAGTGCACTTCGCCCCGAGCGAGGGTGCCGGTGCGGGTGCGGGTGCGGGTGCTGGTGCGGACGGTGACGATGCGGATCCGTTCAACTCGGATCCGCGGTGTGTGCTTGATGACCGCTCCGCGGCGCAGAAGCGTCACGACGCTCTCGCGATGGTGTTCGGGATCGCCGCGCGACACAGCGACATGCCCACCCTCGGTGGAGCGGCGCCGGTCCTCGTCGTGAACGTCGACGCGAAGGATCTCGTGGGCGGAATGGGGGGAATGGGCGGAGCGGGCGGCAACGGTGGGTGGGCGACGGTCGCCGGATCCGGTGCCCACGTCCCGGTCTCCGTCGCCGCGCACGTCGGATGCGCGGGGACGATTCAACGGGTGCTGGTCGATGAGGGCAGGATCATCGGGATCACGACCACCGACCGGGTGTTCACCGTGCACCAACGCCGGGCGATCATCGCCCGCGACAAAGAATGCCTCATTCCCGGGTGCCACGTTCCCGCGTCGTGGTGCGAGATCCACCATGTCGTCGAGCATGCCAGGGGTGGTCCGACTCATACCGATAACGGTGTGCCTTTGTGCTGGTGGCACCACCGATCCCTCGGGACCTCGGGGTGGGAGATCCGGAAGCAGGCGGGGCTCCCGCAGGTACGAGGACCGAGATGGTGGGATCCCGACGAACGATGGCGCACACCGAGGCTCAGCGCCGCCCGAGTCACACTCTCCGCGCCGCTCGCCCGCACCGGATGACGCGGGTGAGCGTCACCGATGCGACCGCAGCACCACACCAGCGCAGCACCGCATCAGCGCATCAGCGCATCAGCGAATCGCGAGCTCGAAACCGTCCGCCGTCGGAATGACGGCCACCTGGGTGAGGTCATCGACATGGAAGGTCGGCTGATGAGACGTCGCGTGCGCGCCCACGCCGATGACCCGCATCCCCGCAGCATGCGCGGCCTGGATGCCGGCGCCCGAGTCCTCGAACACCACGCAGTCGGCGGGGTCGACGCCGAGCAGCTCCGCACCCAGCAGGAAGCCCTCGGGGTCGGGCTTGGAGGCCGACACGTTCTCGGCCGTGACCGTCAGTGCGGGCACGGTCAGGCCGGCCTGGCCCATCCGCGCGTTCATCAGCGTCACGTCGGCCGAGGTGACGATCGCGTGGGGGTAGGGGAGCAGTGCGGCGAGCAGGGCATCCGCACCCTCGATCGGGATGACGCCATCGACATCCTTGCTCTCGTTCGCGAGCATCACCGCGTTCTCGCGGATGTTGATCTCGTGGTCGCGCTCCGGCAGCATGATCGCCATGCTCTGGTGCCCCTGCCGGCCGTGCACGACGCTCAAGACAGTTTCGGGAGCGATTCCGTGGGGCTCGGCCCACGCCAGCCAGAGCCGTTCCACGACAGCCGTCGAATCGACGAGAGTGCCGTCCATGTCGAGCAGGACGGCGCGGGCGCTGATGGTCTCGGTCATCCCCTCAGGCTACTGCCGCAGCATCTGAAGCCCGACCTGACGGCGCTACCCACCGAGGTACGCGCGGTGCAGCAGCTGCGAATCCTCCTTCAACGCCTCGGCGGTGCCCTGGAAGGAGACGCGGCCGCCGGCCACCACCACGGCCTCGCGAGCGAGGCCCAGCGCGAGCTGCGTGAACTGCTCCACGAGCAGCACCCCGACGCCCGACTCGGCGATCGACTTCACGATCGGCATGAGCCGCATGAACACGACAGGCGCGAGACCGAGCGACATCTCATCGATCAACAGGATCCGCGGCTTCGCGGCGAAGGCACGTGCCAGCACCACCATCTGCTGCTCGCCACCCGACAGCAGCGCGGTGGGGGAGTCGATGCGCTTCTCGAGCTCAGGGAACTGCGCGAGCGCCGCATCCTGTTCCGCAGGCGTCCGCGCGGTGAGCGAGATGTTCTCGCGCACGGTCAGCGATGGGAACACCGCTCGCCCCTGCTCGATGTGCACGATGCCGCGCCGCGCTCTCGTCACCCGGGACAGCTTGTCGAGCGGCTCGCCGTCGAGCATCATCGATCCCGCGGAGTGCGGGGTCACGCCCGACACCGATTCGATCAGACTGGTCTTGCCGGCCCCGTTCGGTCCGACAAGCGCGAGCACCTCGCCACCGCGCACGGTCAGCGACACATCCGAGATCACCGGCCCCGCGCCGCGGCTGACCGTCACCCCGTTCAGCACCAGTTCGCTCACTTCAGCAGCTCCGTCTCTCCCATATACGCCTTCACGACCTCCGGGTTGGCGAGCACCTCGGCCTGCGGACCGCTCGCGAGCACTCGACCGAAGTCGAGCACAGTCAGCGTCGGGCACACCGAGCGCACGAGATCGAGGTCGTGCTCGATGATGATCAATGCCACGCCGAACCGGGCCGGCAGCTCGCGCAGACGCGCGGCGAGAGCCAGGTGCTCATCGTGCGACAGGCCGGCCGCGGGCTCGTCGAGGATCAGCAGCCGCGGACGAGAGGCCACGTTCGCCGCGACCTCGACGAGTCGCCGGGTGCCGACGTCGACGCTCGACAGGCGCGCACCGGCCGGCGGGCATCCGAAGAACTCGAGAACCTCATCGATGTCGGATGCGGCGAGTCGACGTCGAGCGACGAACCTCACGTACGCGCCGACCGTGAGCGACGGCGGGACCCTGTCCTGCTGGAAGGTCCTGCGCAGCCCGAGCCGGGCGCGACGCGTCGGAGACAGGCCGGCGAGATCACGATCTCCGAGCAGTACTCGACCGCCGTGCTTCGGCAGGAACCCGCTGATCGCATCGACGAACGTCGACTTGCCTGCGCCGTTCGGACCGATCAGGCCCATGATCGACGCCGCCGGCACCTGGAACGACACATCGTCCAACGCTGTGAGAGCACCGAACTGCACCGTGAGTCCGTCGACAGTGAGCACCGGTGCACCGTCGAGCGCGCGCTCATCGACCGTCGCGGTGGTCGTTGTCGTGATCGCCCGATCCTCGGCATCCGCATCGGGAGGCAGCGCGGTCAGCTTCGCCGAGGCGGTCCTGCGATCCGCGCGCTTCCAGATGAGATTGCGGATGCCCTGACCGAGGTTGGTCCCGCTGGTGAGCGCCTGCACGCCGAGTACGCCGAAGACCACGAACGCCCAGTCCTGGGGCACGCCCCAGCGCTTCAGCAGCTCGGGCACGAGCACCCAGAGGATGCCGCCGAGGATCGCCATGTCGATCAGATGGGCCCCGGACATGACGGCGAGGACGTAGAGCGCCAGCGACTGAAGCGGGGTGAAGCTCGATGCGAACGGAAGCTGCACCTGGCCGGCGAGGAGTCCTCCGGCGATGCCTCCCAGCGCAGCCGAGACGGCGAACGCGGTGAGCTTGGCGCTCTGCACGCTCTGCCCGGCAGCCGCGGTGCCGCGTTCCGAGAAGGCGACCGCCTTCCAGCTCGAGCCCCACCGTCCGCGCTGCAGGAAGAAGACTCCCAGCGCGCAGATGGCGAGCACCACGACCGAGAGGAAGAAGAATTCGCGATCGTTCGAGAACAGCGTCGGGCGCTCGACAGCCGTGCCGTCGGCGGACCCGGGGAACTGGATCTGCACGAGGGTGACATCCGCCGCGGCAGCGAAGCCGAGGGTGACGACCGCGAGGTTGACGCCGCGTAGCCGCAGCGCGGGGAGCCCGACGAGGATGCCCACAAGACCGGCGGCAATGCCGCCGAGGAGGAGCCAGACGACGAAGCCGCCCGGCGCCTGCATGACGTTGAGCAGCGAGACGATCCAGGCGCCCACGGCGGCGAACGTGAGTTGGCACAGCGCGATCATGCCTGCGGAGCCCGTGACGATGCCCAGTCCCAGGATCGCGATGGCCGCGACGACTGCGCTGATCGCGAGGAACACGAAGTACCCCGGAAGCGCCGCGCTCAGGATGGCACCCAGTCCGACCGCCGCGGCGGCGACGGCGAGGGGCCAGGACAGTCGGAACCAGGGACGGTCAGCGAGCGGCATCCCACACCTCCTTGCGCTGCGTCCACAGGAGCAGGACGACGATGAACAGGAACGGGAGGAAGTTGCGCACGAGCGCGACCTCGTCGATCTGCGCGACGAGCCCTCCCAGAACGCCCAGCACGACTCCGCCGACGACGGCGAGGTCGAGACGGCGGAAGCCGCCGAGCAGCGCAGCGGCTGCGGCGGGGACGATGAGCATCGCGAGGCTGGTCGCGTCGTTCGACTGCGACGGCGCCACGATCATGATGGCGATCGCGCTGATCACACCGGTCACGAACCACACCGCGATGGAGAGCGGACGGGAACGGATGCCGAGCAGCTCGGCGGTGGTGGGGCGCTCGGAGAGCGCGCGCAGCTGCGTGCCCACTCTCGTCCGGCGCAGCACGATCCGCACCACGACGGCCGTGACGACCGCCATGGCGACGGTGGCGACGGTGACCTGACTGATCACCACGCCCCCGAACGAGAAGGCGGGGCCCGCGATGATCGGGGTGAACGGCTGCGGTTTGTTGCCGAACAGGATGAACGACATCGAGATGAGCAGGAGAAGCGGACCGACGGTCATCGCCGAGCGAGTGGTGGTGGAGGCTTCGGAGAGCCAGGTCGCGGCGATCCACCCGATGGTGGCGGAGAGCGCCCCGCCGACGACGACGCCGAGCACGGAGCCGAGCCAGATCGGTACCCCCAGTTCGCTGACGAACCACACGGCGCTGAAGGCACCGAACATCCCGGTCGCGGCCTGGGCGAAGTTGACGACCCGCACGAGGCGCGACATCAGGGTCAGGCACACTCCGAGGACCGCATAGAGACCGCCGGCGGCGAGACCGGCGATGGCGCCTTGCAGCATGAGGCGTCCTTTCTGGTGTGAGGGGGAGAGGACCTGCCGCCGAGAATGCGCTCGGCGGCAGGTGAAGGGCGGCTACTCGCCGATGCGGAGCCAGTCGTCGGCGACCTTCTCCCAGGCGTTCGTGCCGGATTCGAGGATGATCGGCCATCCCGCGGTGTTCTGCGTGCCGAAGGCGTAGGGCGTTCCGACCATGGGGTTCTCGATGGGATCCATTCCGCGCAGCGCCTCGGTGACCGTCTCGCGGGTGATGTCGCCGTCCATGCCCTCGAGCACCTCGATGAAGTAGGTCGCGGCGAGGTATCCGCCCTGGCTGAATGAGGTGAGGGGGATGTCGTTGGCCTCCATCAGCTCCCGCCAGTCGGTGTTGATCTCGTCGTCGTCCGTGAACGGGTAGAACTCGGCGGGCACGTAGATGCCGGCCCCGGCGTCATCGATCGCATCCGCGAAGTTCTCGCTGTAGACGCTCGTCAGATAGAGCCAGGTCACGTCGTCCCAGCCCTGCGCGTTCGCGGCCTTGACCTGGCCGATCGCGTCGGGCTCGACAGGGTTGATCGCGAGCGCCTTGCAGCCCTGTTCGCGGGCCTTCACGATGTAGGGCGTATAGTCCGAGGCGCCGTACGGCACGGTGTCGTCGACGTACTTCGGCTCCTTGCCCGTGATCTCGGTCCACTTGTCGATCGCCGCCTGGTAGGTGGGTCGGGTGGATCCTGCGATCTCCAGCAGGATGCAGATGTCGTCGAGTCCGAGCACCTCCGAGCCGTACTGCAGCGTGAGGGTCATGTCGTTGAACGGACCGACGTTGGCGGGGGAGATGTTGTCGCTCGCGAAGCAGCCGGTATCGACTCCGATGCCGGGCAGCGAGAGGATCTCCTCCTGCTCGTAGTACTTCGCGTTGATCTCGCACTCGATCAGGCTCGCTGATCCGACCAGCGCGACGGCCCCGTCGCTGCCGACGAGCTCTCGGGCTGACGCGGTGGCTGTGGCCGGGTCGCCCTTGTCGTCGAGGGTCTTGTACTCGATGGTGCGTCCGTCGAGGCCTCCGGCCTCGTTGAAGGCGTCGAACACCGCGGCCGCCGCCTGCGACGCCTCGGGGAACGTCGCCGGACCGCTGATCGTGTTCACGGAGCCGACGACGATCGGGGCGTCGCCGCCACCTCCGCTGCCGTCTCCGCCGGCGCAACCTGCCAGAGTGAGGGCTGCCACGGCGATGAGCGCCGCAGTGCCGGATACTCGCTTGTTCATGTGATTCCTGCCTCTCGTGTGCTTGTCGTGCTGCGGTCAGTCGCGCAGCGCGCGGTTGACCAGTTCGGTGTCGGTGAACTGCTCGAACGCGACGACCCGGTGATCGGCCAGGCGCCAGACATGCGCGACACGTGCCGCGAAGAATCGGCCGGTCGCGCGGTACGTGCCCGAGTAGGTGCCGATGCCGACGACCACGTCCCCGCCGTCGATGACCTCGTCGATCGCGACCGTGTAGTCGTCCCACTCGTCCTGGATGCGCTGGAAGACGCCTGCCGCGACCGCATCCGGCCCGATGTACGTGCCGGCGTACGGGAAACCGGCGGCCTCGGTCCAGCTCACGTCGTCGGCGAGCGGCGCCAGCATGCCGTCGAGGTCGCCGCGGTCGCTGGCCGCGTAGTGCGCGGCGATGATGTCGGCGTTGCTCATGGGAGGTCCTCTCCTGGATCTCGTCGCGGGGTCAGACGGGCTGGGCGTCGGGGTAGTCGACGGACCCGAGCGGATAGATGTGACCGCCGCCGCGGGAGTGCTCCGCGGCGCCGTCGCCGGTGAGGCCGAGGAAGATCCCCGTCGTCATGAGCTGGTAGCCGAGGTCGTGCAGCCAGACGCTCGCGACCGCGATGCGGAACTCCCGGAAGCAGAAGAGGTAGAGGCCGTCGGCGAACTTCCAGACGGTCGACAGGTCCATGTCGCCGTGGCCCCGCTGCACGCCCTCGAGGCACTGCCAGGCGTAGCGCCGGCTCGAGATGTAGACGTGCTCGTAGAGGTGGTGCGGGCTGTACCGATAGATGTTGCGCTTGCCGATGAGGTCTCGGCTCGGCCCCGGCACCTCGCCCGTCGCGGGACCGGCATCGGTCGTCGCCGCCCAGAAGTCCTGACCGACCTGTGGTGTGCCCTCGACAGCCTCGGCCGCGATGCGTGATCGCACGACGGTGGCCCGGTGGGTGGAGGTCGAATAGACGACGGTGATTGCTTCGCGTTCACGGCTCTCGAGCGGGATGTTCACGAAGATGACGTCGTCGCGCACCGCGACGGCGTCGTACGGGTCGGTGCCCGACTCGCCGAGTCCTGACCAGGTGACAGCGACCGCATCGAACGTCAGCGCCAGCGCGGATCCATCGTCGAGCGTGAGCGTCAGCGCGGTGCCCGACAGCGAGGTGTTCGGCAGTCGGAAGGTGTCGATCCCGGCGGCGAACTCGTCGTACGTGCGCCATTCGTCGAGTGCGGGATCGGTCGTGACGGGAGCGGTCATGGGAGTCCTGACGTCGCATGCGGCGGAGCGTCCTCGCTCCGGGCACCGCATCCTCGCGGTGTGCTTGCCTCATGCTCCGGCTCGCCCTGGCATCCGCTCAAGAGAAGCGTCGCCATCGCGCGCCGACAGTCAACCGGCGTGCCCTGCAGAGCAAGGACGGGCCTGGGAATCCGCCGTGGCGTCAGCGGCGCGGCTCCGGGCGGGTGTCAGGATGAGTCATGCGAACAGAACCCCGGGCCGCCCTCTCGCCGGCGGTCAAGGCGGTCGCCTGGACGGCATCCATCTTCTTCGCTCTCCTGTTCTTCGCCGTCGCGTGGGTCTGGTGCGGGATGTCGTACGAGGAGGAGTTCAGCGAGCAGTCGAAGGCCGTCTCCGCAGGGTCGACGATGGAGGGCTGGGGGTTCACCATCGGCCTCGTGCCCGTGCTGGTGCTCCACGCCCTGATCGCGATCGGCGCCTTCTTCGCCGTCCGGGACGGAGGACGCCGCCGGGTGCTTCTCAGTGCGATGCTGGCGCTCGCGCTCGTGGCCGCCGTGTCGCTGCCGGGCTTCGTCGCCGTGCAGATGCTGTACGGCGGCACGATGTTCGCGCCGCCGGTCTACGTCCCCTGACGGACGTTCTCCCGCTGCGCTGCGCTCAGTGCGCCGCGCGGTACTCGCTGGGGGAGATGCCGAACGCCGACTTGAACGCGCGGCTGAAGTGCGCCGCATCCACGAAGCCCCATCGGGCCGCGATCGCGGCGACGGGCCGGTCGGCGAGCATCGGGTCGAGCAGATCGCGACGGCACTGCTCGAGGCGGCGGGTGCGGATCCAGGTCGACACCGTCACGCCCTGCTCCTGGAACAGGCCGTGCAGGTGACGGGTCGAGATGAAGTGCGCCGATGCGATGGTCGCGGGTCCGAGATCCGTCGAGGCGAGGTTGCGGTCGATGTACGAGCGGATGCGCTGCACGAGCGCGCGATGAGGGTCGGCCGACACCTCGTCGAGGCCCAGCTCGCGGGTGAACACCGTCGTGACGAGGTCGAGCGCGCTGTGCGCCAGTCGTGCCCCTGTCGTGCCGGCGAGCTGGTCGAGGTTGCCGGCGAGCTGCGTCAGATACGGCACGACCATTCCGCCGAGACCGCCCTGACCCGAGATGCGCACTGCTGTGAGCTGGCCGATCATGTCGGAGGGCAGGCTGATCAGGTGCTTGGGGAACATCACGACCATCGTGCGGAAGTCGTCGTCGAAGACCAGCGAGTACGGGCGGTCGGTGTCGTAGACGGCGAGATCGCCGGCCTGGAGCACGGCCTCCCGGTCGTCCTGGATCAGCATCCCGGTGCCGGCGAGCATGAGGCTCAGCTTGAAGTACGACCGGTCGCTGCGTGCGATGAGCTCGGGTGTCCGCTCGACGACGTGCGAGGTGGCGCGCACCTCGTTGACGTGCACCTCGTCGACTGAGGCGCCGCGGATGATCCCGCGGAAGTGGTCGGGCCCGGCCGTCGACACCTGGAGCGGCACGAAGGACTCCGAGACGGCGGCCCGGAACTCGCTGATGTTGCGCGCGACGAGCGTCGACACCGATTCGGCGGGGGCGGCGAGTGCACCGTTCATGACTGATCACCTCGGGTGGTGGAACGACGACGTTGTATACGATCCGTGCCGTGATGCTATCACCGGCGCGGTCCGGAGGGCGAGGCTTCTATGATGTGGGCGGAGGCCAGTGATGCGATATCTCGGCGAGAAGGTCATGCAGGTCCTGCGTCAGCTGCGCGGACCCGACACAGCGGATGCGGTCTTCGAGGCCACCGCGCTCATAGTCGGGGCGGTGTTCTTCGTGCTCGGCTTCGCCATCGGGTGGCCGGTCTTCTGGGGCCAGGAGATGGCGATCAGCGGCACCGGCTCGATCGGCGCGTTCGCCGCCTACGGCGGCGCGATCACCGCCGTCCTGGCGTTCGCGCTCGGGCGTCTCGTCGTGCGACCGGCGGCGGTCGCGCCGGACGGCACCCGCGATGGATTCAGCGTCCCCGGGGATCGGCTGCGCTGGTACGACCTGGCCGCCATCGCCTTCGCGCACGCCGCGATCGCGTACCTCGGATGGCTCGGAATCGCCGAACTGCTCGATCGCAGCTTCACCGACGCCCCGGTGTTCGCCTTCCCCGGGGCGATCCTGGTGGCCGTCGCGTTCGCTCTCACCGCCTATGTGACGTTCCTGAGCGCGGTGGCGCTCACGCCGATGGTGCTCTCCCTCGTCCTGGCGGTCTTCCTCGTGGTCGGCGCCTTCGCGGCGATGCTCGCCTCCAGCGATGTGCACTGGTGGCAGGACAACCTGTCGGCGCTGGGGATGAGCAGCAACAGCGCGTCTCTGGCCTTCAACGCGACGTTGATCATCGCCGGGGTCCTGGTGACGACGATCGCCCGCTATGCCACGGCGGGACTGCCGGTCGACGACCACGTCGATCGTCGCGGACGGCGCGTGGTGCGAGGCGGGCTGATCCTGATCGGGATCTTCCTCGCGTGCGTCGGGATCTTCCCGGTCGACGAGTTCTTCCTCGTGCACAACACCGTCGCCACCGGGATGACCGTCGCGTTCGCCGTGATCGTCGTGGGGCTGCCCTGGTTCGTGCGCACGATCCCACGGGTGTTCGTGGTGCTCGGGTGGATCTACGTGCTCGTGATCGTGCTGCTCGGCGTGTTCTTCGCCGTCGGCTACTACAACCTCACGGCGGTCGAGCTGATCGCGGCGGTGCTGATCTTCAGCTGGATCATCGTGTTCCTCCGGACCGCAGGATCGGTGCACCTCGCCGCATCAGCGCACCCCGCCGGGTCCGTGCACGCGGGGCAGCGGCCCGGTCCGACCCCGGCCTGAGCGTCGGTCCTCAGCGCAGCGGCTGCGTGGCATCCGCCGTGCGCTGCAGCGCATGGATGGTGTGCGCGTGCCGGCGCTGGGCGACGCCGACGAACAGGCAGTCCACCAGGGCGAGCTGCGCGATGCGGCTCACCATCGCGCCCGCGCGGAGGCGAGGCTCACGCGCCCGCGTGAGCAGGGCGTGGTCGCAGTTCTCGGCGAGCGGCGAGGCCGGCCCACCCGTGACGCCGATCGTGGTGCCGGATGCAGCCCGTGCCGTCTGGAGGAAGTGCACGGTCTCGCGGGTCGTTCCCGAGTGGGAGAACCCGATCGCCACGGTCTTCCTCGCTCCGAGCGATGCGGCGGCGCTCGCCTCGTGCGCGTCCGTCAGGACGATCGCCGCATGTCCGATGCGGAGCAGCTTGCGGCCGAGATCCGCAGCCGCCTGTCCGCTCGCGCCGATCCCGAAGAGCAGGACGCGGTCGGCGTCGTCGATCGCCTCGACCGCGGCCGCGAGCTCGTCGTAGTCGAGGTTCGCGACGGTCTCCTCGATGGCCAGCAGCTCGAGTGCGGCGACCTTCGCGGTCGCCTCCCGCAGGGTGTCGGCCGCGGAGATCTCGGATCCGAAACCGGATGCCGCGGGGAACTGCACGGATTCGCGACCGAGCTCTGTGGCCAGCGCCATCCGCAGCGCGGCGTAGCCGTTCACGCCGATGGTGCGGCAGAAGCGGACGACAGAGGCGACCGACGTGTCGCACCTCGCCGCGATCTCGGTGATCGTGCTGTCGACGACGATGGTGGGATCGTCGGCGATCGTCCGAGCGATGCGGGCCAGCGACGGCGGCAGCTTCTCGGCGGCCGAGGCGATCGTCGTCTGGATGCTCATGGCTCTCCTGCGTCAGAGGCGGATTTCGGGCGTGTGAACAATTCTTTCATGATCGGATGCTCGTGCGTAGACTATTTCCATGCCCTCTTCGCATGCTCTCGTCGCCGTCGACCTCGGCAAGTCGCGCTGCCGGGCCGTGATCGCCGAATCATCCGGCGTCGTCTCTGCCGCGGATGAGCGTCGAGTGCCCCGGCGTCCCGTGTACGACGGGATCGGGGCTCCCGGGCTCGCGGTCGCAGGGGGCGTCGACGCAGCTCTCGCCGCGATTCTGCCGATGAGAGATCATCTCGATGCACAGATCTCCGCGGTCTCGGTGGGTGCGGCCGGAGCCTGGGCCGCCCCCGAGGCCGCATCAGAGCTCGCCGCCGTCCTCGCCGATGCCTTTCACGTGCCCGTCGCGGTGACCTCCGACGTGGTGTCCGCTCATGCCGGAGCGCTCGGGGGCGGTGCGGGCGTACTGCTGATCGCCGGAACGGGCGCTGCGGCCCTCGGCATCGACGGCGAGGTGGCGACGCTGGTCGACGGGTGGGGTCCCGAGCTGGGAGACCTCGGCAGCGGATCCTGGTTCGGGCGCGAGGCGCTGCGTGCCGTCCTGCGCGCCTCGGTCGGGCTCGCGGTCGAGACCGTGCTCACCGATGCGGTCGCGGCGACGATCGGCGAGCCCGCCGCGGTTCCCGCCTGGATCTCCATGGACGGGCCGGTGCCTCGCCGTCTCGCGACTCTGGCGCCGCTGCTTCTCGATGCGGCGCAGAGCGGCGACGCCGTCTCCGCGGACATCGCCGCCGAGGGCATCCGCCTGCTCGTCGCGTCGGCGATCGCGGCGTCCTCGAGCAGTCGCGAGGTCGCCCTGCACGGAGGGCTCACCGACCATGTCTGGTTCCGCTCGTCGCTCGCCCAGGCGCTCCGCGCCGCTGACCGCACGGTCGTCGTCTCCTCCGGCGACGCCCTCGACGGTGCGCTCCTGCTCGCGGAGCGCACCGATCTTCCCCACGAAAGGTTCGTGCATCGTGCCGAATGAACACGCCAGACTGACCGCGCTCCTCGACGTCCTCTCGACGCTCGGCACCGAGGCGTCGACGACCGATCGCGGCGACCTCGATCTGCTCGACACCGATGAGCTCGTGCGGCGCATGAACGCGGAAGATCATCGTGTGCCGGCGGCCGTCGGCGAGCGGAGTGCGGAGATCGCCGCGGCGGTCGACGGCATCACCGCCCGCTTCCGCGCCGGCGGACGACTCATCTATCTCGGGGCGGGCACCGCAGGCCGCGTCGGAGTTCTCGACGCGAGCGAATGCCCGCCGACCTTCGGCACCGACCCCTCGATGGTGGTGGGGCTGATCGCCGGAGGCGAGACGGCCATTCGGTCGGCGGTCGAGAATGCCGAGGACGACGACGCGGCGGCAGCGGCCTCGCTGCGCGAGCTCGGCCTCACCGAGCGCGACGCCGTCGTCGGGATCTCGGCGTCGGGTCGCACCCCGTACGTCGTCGGCGGTCTGGAGTTCGCTCGGGGAGTCGGCGCGCTCACCGTGGCGATCGCCTCGAATCCGGCATCCGAGATCGGCGCGGTCGCCGAGATCGCGATCGAGGTGGTCACGGGGCCCGAGTTCATCTCGGGATCGACGCGTCTGAAGTCGGGAACAGCCCAGAAGCTCGTCGTGAACATGCTCACCACGCTGTCGATGATCAAGCTCGGCAAGACATATCACGGCGTGATGGTCGATCTTCAGGCGACGAACGAGAAGCTGCGCGCGCGCTCGATCCGCACCGTGACGGAGCTCACCGGCGCAGAGGTCGACCAGGCTTCCGCCGCCCTGGATGCGGCGGGGGGATCGGTCAAGCTCGCGATCCTGATGGTCGCCACGGGGGCGTCCGCAGAAGCCTCGGCCCACGCGCTCGACAGCGCCGACGGCATCCTCCGTGTCGCGATCGCCGCACTGTCGTGAGGGGTACCTTCGCCGCGTGCTTCCGCCAGGGCGTTCCCGATGACGACGCCGCGTCGACCGCCGAGGCCGACGCCGCGGCTCAGTGGGAGCAGGTGCAGCCCTCGCCACCTCCGCAGCATCCGGCGTCCTCGGTGACGTGCGCCTGAGACGACTCGGGAACATCCATCGCGGGGTTCTGATCGAGGAAGCCGTTCGGCTTGAACCAGAATCCGGCATAGTCGACCGGCATGATCGGCCAGTCCTCGGGGCGCGGGAAGTGCGTGAGTCCGAAGGTGTGCCACAGCACGATGTCCTCGCCGTCGAGCGAACGGTCGCCCGCCGAGTACTCCGGCAGGCCGGCGCCTCCCTGGTGCGCGTTCGGATACCGGCCGGCCGGCCAGATCTGCCCGTGTTCATGGCGGGTGGCCCAGAGATGCTTGGTCGCGAACGCCGCACGCGCGGCGACGGATGACGCCGGGTCGGCCATCAGCAGAGCGGTGGGCTCCGGGATCAGGTGATAGGCCGTGGGGCGGCCGACGTGGTTCGTCCGAGTGGTGCTCTGCACCTCCCACGCGCGCGCGACCGAGGTGTCCGCCTCCCGCTGCGCCCCGCCCTCGGAGAGCAACGGAGTCTCCGACCACGTGAAGGCATTGCCGAACGGGTTGTCCGGCCCCATCGGGATACGCTGCGCGTCGATCTCGACCAGACGGTTCTCCTCGCCGTCGACGGCGACATCGAGCCGTGCGCAGAACAGGTGCTGGTGCACCGGCGCGAAGACGCCCGGCGCGAGCTCGGTGGCATGCTTCTGCCGCACCCCCGGTTCGCCGGCGCCGGCGAACACGATCCCGGTGGCCTTGGCGACGACCTCGATCGAGCCGTCGAGGGAGAAGTGCCAGTAGAACCCGTAGTCGTAGTTGCCGATCGTCGAGAAGTACGACACCACGAAGCGGCGCGAGCGGCGCACGTCCGAGCGGCCGGCGAGGTCGGTGTGCTTCCAGAGGATGCCGTAGTCCTCCTCGTGCATGCACACCACGTTCGGGATGCGCACCGGATGGCCGTGGTCGTCGGCGACATAGCCGTCGAGGTAGCGGATCACCCCCAGGCAGTCGCAGCCGAGCTCGAGGTGGTTCGCGTTCTTGCCGAGAAGGTATTCGCCGGCGTCGAAGTAGCTGATCCAGAAGCGTCCGGGTGCGGTGTCGCCGTAGGGCACGACCATCTCGGGCACGCTCGCCCGACTGAGAACCGACCGTCCGTCGAACCTGACGTCGTGCAGCACGAGACCCTCGCGGGCGTTGAAGCTCACCCGCATCGACCAGTTCTCCCACTCGACGAGCGAGCCGCTGACGGCGAAACTGGGGCCTTCCGGCTGCGTGATCTCGATCGGCTTGAGCGAGGTGCGCGCGGCGCCCTGCACCTCGGGGTAGTAGTTTCCGTGGCCCGCCGGCACCGGCACGTCGCCCTCGTCGTCGATGCGGATCACGCTGTTCGTCGTGAGGTCGATGTGCACGACCAGCCCTTCGACGGGATGCGCCCAGGGGGAGTCGTGCTCGTCGTATTTGAGGAAGGTGAGAGAGCGGATGACCCGGCGGCCCACCTCATCGGCGCGGCCGGTGTACCCGGGTGCGAGCGGTCCGCAGAACGCGAGAGCCATGTGCGCGGCGAGTCCGCGGCGCGTCATCGCCGCCTGCCATTCTGGTGACGCCTTCGCGATCGCCTCAGCGCGCTCGTACTCCTCGAAGAGGTACTGGGGCTGGCCGTAGGGCGGCGCATCGTTGGGAACCCGCTCGTTGCGCAGGACCTCGCCTCGGGTGATCGAGACGACGACCTCGCTGGCGACACCCGTCGCGGTGTCGAGGAGGGTCGCGTCCACCCGCCGGTCGATGGGGGAGCCTGGTGACCATGCCGCGAGCTCCTGCTTCGTGGGCTCGTCGGGCAGCAGCATCGGCACGCGCACGGACTCGCCGAGAAGTCCTGCGGAGTCGAGCACGGCGCGCGCCGCGGCGATCTCGCCGCCGGTGAGCGGGTCGAGCGGATGCGGGGTCGGGATCCGGTCGATGGAGACGGGCTGGGGGTGGGACATCGGCGTACCTCACTATTTCGAGCGATCGCTCAATAAACGGATTGGATCGATGGTACGACGGCGCGGCGGGGCGCACAAGAGCACATCGTCAGTAGGCCGAGTGAGCGTGCGCGGCTGGCAGGTGGCGCGAGCGTGCGGGGTGTGGCAGTGACTCAGGCGCGCCAGGGCGCGAGGATGCTGTCGAGTACCGCGAGGTGAGCGTCCGCGCCACGGGGCTCGGTGACCTCCAGCACCTGCTGTCCGTAGGTGATCGAACGGAGCAGCGACATCACCGCGTGCTTCGGCGTGGTGGGGGACAGCTCGCCGTCGGCGACCGCTTCGTCGATGGCTTCGCTGATGCCGTTCTGCCAGGTCGCGCGAGTGGGGGAGCCGGCGTCCGGGTCTGAGGCGAGGGTCGCGAGGCGGCCCCAGAATCCGACGACGACATACGCTTCCGTGCGCGTCTCCGCGTCGACGGGGAGGACCTCCCGCATGAGGGCGTCGAGTCTGCTCAGCCCGCGGAGCCCTGTCGTCACCGACCGGATGCGCTCGTCGGTGCGTCGGGTGATCTCCACAGCGGCTGCACGCACGACGTCGTCGAATCCGTCGAAGTAGTGCCAGAGAGAGCCGGTGGCGACACCGAGCTCTTTGGCGACCGCACGAGACGACACCGCTTCGTGTCCGTCGCGAGCGGCGACGGCGAGCAGCGCCTCGGCGATCTGCCGGCGGCGCTCATCGTGGTCTACGACGCGGGGCACATGCCCCATCCTGGTGCATGAGCCATGGGTCTCGCTATTTTGAGCGATTGATCAATATGATGCGTGTGTGGATCACCTCCTCCCCGCAGCACCGTGGCTGATGGCGCTCGCCGCCGTCGTCTCCGCCGCTGCGTGCATCGCCGTCTGGCGGGCTGTGCCGTGGCAGGGGAGGCAGAGCGCCCTGATCATGGCAGCGGCGATGATCGTTATCGCGGTGAGCGGTGGCGATCCGCTGATCAGCTTGGTGACCGCACTCGTGCTCCTCGTCTCCGCGATGCTCGGCACGGCGGGCGTGCGCGGAACGCCCGCGGCCGCCACCTGCTGTCACCGTGCACTGGTGTCGCTCGTCATGGCGATCTGCTCGTTCGAGAGCCTGTCGACGGGCCAGGCGATGGCGGGGGCGGCCGAGGTCGGGGCCCACGGTGGGCATGGGCTCGGCGGGCTCCTCTCGGCGCTCGTGATCGTCGGCGTCATCGGCGTCGTGCTCTGGACGGTCGTCGCCGAGTGGGTGCTCGTCCCCGTGCATCAGGGGCGTACCGCCCGCCTGCTCGCGGTCGAGTCGTGGGCGATGGCGGCGGGAGTCTCCGTCATGTGCCTCGGGTTCTGACGGCCGGCCAGTCGGATCGGCCACCGAGGCCGGTCGGGGCAGCGCGTGGCCTCTGATTTCAGAACCCTCGCGCCCGGCGCGTACCCTGGACGCATCCCCCGAAGCTCACCCGGCAATCTCGCGCGCCGGCGACCTCGGCGCGCTCACACATGCAAGGACGCAGATGAACGTAACCGCCGCACCCTACGACGACTGGACGGCGAGAGAAGAGCTGGCCGAGCGGATGATCCCGCTCATCGGCGCTCTCAAGCGCGAACGCGACGTGGTCACCTCCCTCCACGGCCACCGACTTCTCGGCCTCTCGGCCACCGGCATCGTCGAGGTGCACGACAGGGTGGCGCAGCTCGGGCATGAACAGCTCCCGCTCGACGAGACCCTCGGGGTGCTCGAGGCGGTACACGAACTCGCACCCGGTGCGTCGTCGCTCGACCTCGCGCGCCTCGCCGCGGGCCACGCCGACAGTGACCTG
Source organism: Microbacterium sp. CFBP9023 (assembly GCF_034045055.1). Taxonomy (NCBI): domain Bacteria; kingdom Bacillati; phylum Actinomycetota; class Actinomycetes; order Micrococcales; family Microbacteriaceae; genus Microbacterium; species Microbacterium sp. CFBP9023. Next base: position 470,601 of record NZ_JAXCWI010000003.1, read on the forward strand.
CCCCTCGACGCGTACCTGGCCGAGGTGCTCGCGCCGGCGATGGGTGCGGTCGCGGCAGCGCCCACCGACGTCGTGCTGTACGGCTTCGGTCGCATCGGGCGGCTGCTCGCCCGCATCCTCGTCGCGCACAACGGGGGTGGCAGCGGTCTGCGACTGCGCGCGATCGTGGTGCGTCGAGGATCCGAGAACGACCTCGTGAAGCGCGCGTCGCTGCTGCTGCGCGACTCGGTGCACGGCCGCTTCGCCGGCTCCGTCACGGTCGACGAGGACGCCGATCAGATCATCGCGAACGGCACCCGCATCCAGGTGATCTACTCCGATGACCCCTCGACGATCGACTACACGGCGTACGGCATCGACGACGCGATCGTCGTCGACAACACCGGACGATGGCGCGACGAGGCGGGTCTCAGCCGCCACCTGGAGTCGGCGGGGGTCGCTCGCGTGCTGCTAACGGCGCCTGGCAAGGGCGCACTCAAGAACATCGTGCACGGCATCAACGACAGCACGATCGAGCCCGACGACCGGATCATCACGGCGGCCTCGTGCACCACGAACGCCATCACCCCGGTGCTCAAGGCGATCGACGAGGCCTACGGCATCGTGCGGGGTCACGTCGAGACGGTGCACTCGTTCACCAACGACCAGAACCTGATCGACAACTTCCACAGCGGTGACCGTCGTGGCCGGTCTGCCGTGCTCAACATGGTGATCACCGAGACGGGCGCGGCGAAGGCCGTGGCGCGGGCGCTGCCCGAGCTCGAGGGCAAGCTCACCGGCTCTGCGATCCGCGTGCCGACGCCCGATGTGTCGCTGGCCGTGCTGCACCTCGGCCTCGAGCGTCCGGCGGTCAAGGACGAGCTCAACGACTACCTGCGCCGCGTCTCGCTGCACTCGAAGTTGCGCCAGCAGATCGACTACGTCGAGAGCCCCGAGGTCGTCTCGACGGACTTCGTCGGCTCGCATCGCGCGGGCATCGTCGACGGCCTCGCCACCATCGCGAACGACCGGGATGTCGTGCTGTACGTCTGGTACGACAACGAGTACGGGTACTCGTGCCAGGTGATCCGCGTGCTCGAGGTCATGGCCGGTTCGCATCCGATCGTGCTCCCCGAGCGCCGTGAGGTGACGCTGCACGGGTGAGTGCGCGATGTCGGTCGTGCCCGGCATGATGAGGGCATGAAGACCGCGACTCTGCGCGCCGAGCGGCTCCGCTCGCATCGTCTCAGCGCTCCGGCGCGCACGGTGACGGATGCCGCGTCGCACATGCTCGCGGTGCAGAGCCAGGACTTCACCGCCGGGCGGTGGGTCCTGGCTTCGCGCACCCGTGGCGAGCCGCCGCTCCGCGCGGTCGACCGGGCCTTCGCCCGGGGCGACCTGGTGCGCGCGTGGACCATGCGCGGCACGCTGCACATCATCCCGGCGCGTGACCTGCGCTGGGTGCTCTCGGTGACCGCCGCGCGGCAGCGTCAGCAGGCGGCGGGCAGGCGTCGCGATCTCGGGATCGATGCGTCGATGGTCGCCGCGGTCGTGGCGGCGGCGGTGCCGCGTCTGCGCGACGGAGGACTCACGCGGGCCGAGATGTTCGAGGTGTTCGCCGGTATCGGCATCGATCCCGCCGGGCAGCGCGGCATCCATCTGCTGAGCGAGCTCACCCTCGACGGGCTGATCTGCCAGGGTCCGGTCGTCGCGCGCGATGGTGTGAGCCGGGAGCAGCGCTTCGTGCTCGTCGAGCAGCACATCAGCGAGCATGCGGCGCCCGACGATCCGCTCGCCGAGCTCTTCGTGCGCTACATCGACGGGCACGGTCCGGCCGGCGTCGCGGACTTCGCCTGGTGGTCCGGCCTCACGCTGGGGCAGGCGCGCGAGGCGCGGGATCGCGCGGCGGCGCGCGTGGCCGAGGTCGACGAGGGTATGTTCATCGGCGTCGCTCGTCCGCGGCGGTCATCGAGTGCCCCGGCGGTGCTGGCGCTCGGAGCCTTCGACGAGTACTACATCTCCTACGCCGACCGCACGGATGTCTGCGCCCCTGAGCATCTCGCTCTCGTCGGACCGGGCAAGAACGGCATGGTGCGGGCGACGCTCGTCGCCGACGGCCGGGTGATCGGATGCTGGACGCACGCGAGCGCCTCGCTCGGGTCTCCGCCGGAGCTCTTCGAGTCAGTGCCGGATTCGCGGCCGGTCGACGACGAGGCGGTGCGGGCGGCGCTCGCGCGGTTCACCCGCTTCCTCGACGGCTGAGTCGCCGAGTCGGCGCGGATCACTCGCTCGCGTGACGCCCGAGGAAGTTGTAGACCTCGTTGTCGTCGACGCCGGGGAACGCGCCACGGGGGAGCGGCGAGAACATGTGGGTGTGCACGCGGGCGCTCGGCCAGGCCTTCCCGTTCCACCGTTCGGTGAGGTCGGCCGAGGGGCGGCGGCAGCACGCCTCATCCGGGCAGGTCGAGACCGCGCGGTCGGCGGTCTCGCGTCCACGCCACCAGCGCGCGTCGTCGAAGGGAACGCCCACCGTGATCGAGAACTCGCCGTCGGTCGAGGCGCCCGTCTGCGTCGAGCACCAGAAGGTGCCGGAGGGTGTGTCGGTGTACTGGTGGTGTTCGTTCGTGCGGTTCTGCTGCGTGAACGCCGCGCGCGCCTGGAACTTCCGGCACACCCGCTGGCCCTCGACAGCGCCCGTGACGTCCATCGGCAGGGGGAGGTCGTCGTTCTCGTAGACCCTCGTGATCGCACCGGTGGCGTCGACACGGAGGAAGTGCAGTGACATGCCCAGGTGCTGGGTGAGGAGGTTCGTCATGCGCATCCCGGCCGCTTCGTGGGTCACGCCGAATGCGTCGCGGAAGTCTTCGACCGCGAGGTTGCGATCCTTCTTCGCCTGCTGCAGGAAGGCGACGGACGCCGTCTCGGGCATCAGGCACGCGGCGGCGAAGTAGTTGATCTCGAGCCGCTGCTGCAGGAAGTCGGCGTAGTCGGTGGGCGGGGTGTGGCCGAGCAGTCGGTGCGCCATCGCCTGCAGTGCCATGGACCGCAGGCCGTGACCCCCGGGGATCGATGCGGGCGGCAGGTAGATGCGCCCGTTCTCGAGGTCGGTGACCGAGCGGGTCGAGTGCGGCAGATCGTTGACGTAGATCAGTTCGAAGCCGAGCTTGTCGGCCATGATGCTCACGGTGCGGTGCGTCAGCGCGCCCTGCACGTGCCCGGCGGACCGCAGCTGCTTCTCAGCGAGTCTCTCGATGTCCGCGAGGTAGTTGTTCTGCTCGCGCATCCGCAGACGCAGCTCGGTGTTCGCTCGTCTGGCTTCTTCGGGCGTGGCGATCGCCTCTCGTTCGCGTCGCTGGAGTTCGCGATGAAGGCCCAGAAGCGACTCGATCGTCTCGTCGCTCATCCCCTTCGTGACGCGCACGGGGGCGATGCCGAGCTGCCGGAACACCGGGCTCTCCTGGGCGCGTTCGAGTTCGATCTCGAGAGCGGCGCGACGGTTCGGCGGCTCGCCAGAGATGAGGTCGGTGACCTCGGTGCCCGTCGCCAGCGCGATGGCCTGCAGCAGCGAGAGCTTCGGTTCGCGCTTGCCGTTCTCGATCAGGCTCAGCTGCGAACCGGCGACGCCGACGAGTGCGCCCAGCTCATCGAGCGTGAAGCCCTTCTCGAGGCGGTGGTGTCTGATGCGGTGGCCGAGGGTCGCGAGGTGGATGCCGGAAGGAGCCATTCCTTGATACTAGCGAAAGAAGCGCGATTCTTATCGCCCGGAATGGCAGAAAGTCGTGCACGAACCGGAAGAAGATGGAACAAACGCCCCTCACTTCAAAGGAGTAGTCATGGCGATCGCCGAAGTCTTCACCCCCCGAGCATCATCTGTCGCACCTGTGCGCACCTTCGGGACGGCTCCGACGTATGACACCCCTGCGATGGCAGAGCTCGCCGCCTGGGTCGATGAGATCGCGGCGCTCACGCAGCCGGCCTCGATCCACTGGGTCGACGGCTCGCGTGCCGAGAACGACTGGCTGCTGCGCGGGCTCGTCGACGAGGGCAAGCTGATCAAGCTGAACCCCGAGTGGCGTCCCGGCTCGTACCTCGCCCGCTCGCACCCCAGCGACGTCGCACGCACAGAGGGCCGCACCTACATCTCGTCCGAGAGTGAAGAGGATGCCGGCCCGACCAACAACTGGGCTCCTCCTGCGCAGATGCGCGAGAAGATGACCGAGATCTTCGAGGGATCCATGCGAGGCCGCACGATGTTCGTCGTGCCCTTCTCGATGGGGCCCGTCGGGGGACCGCTCTCGCACATCGGCGTCCAGGTCACCGACAGCGCCTACGCTGTCGCGTCGATCGGCATCATGACGCGCGTCGGCGATGCGGTCACCCGCCAGATCGCCGACGGCGCTCCGTGGGTCAAGACCGTGCACTCCGTCGGCGCGCCGCTCGCTGCGGGAGAGCCCGACGTCGAGTGGCCCTGCAACGACGACAAGTACATCGTGCACTTCCCCGAGACGCTCGAGGTCTACTCCTTCGGCTCGGGCTACGGCGGCAACGCGATCCTCGCGAAGAAGTGCTTCGCCCTGCGCATCGCCTCGGTCATCGCCCGCGACGAGGGCTGGCTCGCCGAGCACATGCTGCTCATCCGGGTGATCGATCCCACGGGCAAGGCGTACCACGTGGCTGCGGCGTTCCCCTCCGCGTGCGGCAAGACGAACCTCGCGATGCTGCGCCCGACCATCCCGGGATGGCGCGTCGAGACGCTCGGCGACGACATCGCGTGGATCCGCCCCGGTGAAGACGGCCGCCTCTGGGCGATCAACCCGGAAGCCGGGTTCTTCGGCGTCGCGCCGGGCACGGGCGAGTCGACGAACGTCACGGCGGTCGAGACCCTCTGGGGCAACACGATCTTCACGAACGTCGCACTCCGCCCCGACGGAGACGTCTGGTGGGAGGGGCTGACCGATCAGGCGCCCGCCCACCTCACGGACTGGGAGGGCAACGACTGGACGCCGGACTCCGGCCGCCCCGCCGCGCATCCGAACTCGCGCTTCACGGTCTCGGCCGCGCAGTGCCCGCAGATCTCGGAGGACTGGGAGGAGGCGGTGCCGCTCGACGTGATCCTCTTCGGCGGACGTCGGGCGACCAATGTGCCGCTCGTCGTCGAGGCCACCGACTGGACCCACGGCGTGTTCCTCGGCTCCAACATCTCGTCCGAGCGCACCGCGGCTGCGGAGGGCAAGGTCGGCGAGCTGCGTCGCGATCCGTTCGCCATGCTCCCGTTCTGCGGCTACAACATGGCCGACTACTTCGGTCACTGGCTGAAGGTCGGCCGTGGTCTCCGGTTCGACCGCGCACCGCGCATCTTCCAGGTGAACTGGTTCCGTCGTGGCGCGGACGGCCGCTTCCTGTGGCCCGGATTCGGCGACAACTCGCGAGTCGTCGACTGGATCATCCGTCGCGTCTCCGGCGAGGTCTCGACGGTCGACAGCCCGATCGGTCGCCTGCCGCTGATCGAGGACCTCAATCTCGACGGCATCGACGTGCCCGAGGCCGACCTCGAGGAGCTCTTCTCGATCGACACCGACGCCTGGAAGACCGAGGCCGACCTCACCGAGGAGTTCTACGACACCTTCGGCGACAAGGTCCCCGCCGCCCTCCGGGCCGAGCTCGCCTCGCTGCGCTACCGCCTCGACAAGGCGTGACAGACCGGGCGCCGGTTCGGGGGAGCCGGCGCTCGACGGCCCCCGTGGCCCCAGACCCGCGAAGGCGGGACGTCAGAGACGAACCCATGGCTGAGTGGTCTCCGGCATCCCGCCTTCGCGTACTTCTCCCGCGCTGCCCCCGTGTGCCCCTGCCGCGACGCTCAGGCGAGCAGCTGGTGCCGAGCCAGGTCGCGATAGAGCGGCGTCGACTCGATCAGCTCGGCGTGAGTGCCCTGACCGACCACTGCGCCGTCCTGCAGCACGACGATGAGATCGCTGTCGACGACGGTCGACAGTCGATGAGCGATCACGATGAGCGTGCGATCGGTCGAGACCGCGTCGATGGCCTCGCGCATGCGCTGCTCGTTCACGCCGTCGAGCGACGAGGTCGACTCGTCGAGCAGCAGGATCGGTGCGTCGGTGAGCAGCGCGCGGGCGATCGCGAGACGCTGGCGTTCTCCTCCCGAGAGCATCACGCCGTCTTCGCCGACGGGGGCATCGAGACGCAGCGGATCGCGATCGAGCACGTCGCCCAGGTTCACCGCGCGCAGCACCTGTTCGCAGGCCGCATCCGAGGCATCCGGCGAGGCGAGACGCAGGTTGTCGCCGAGCGTGCCGGCGAGGGTGGGGGCGTCCTGCTCGACGTAGCCGAACTGCGCGCGCAGCTCGTCGCGCGGGTAGGTGCGCGAGTCGTGGCCGTAGAGGCGGATCGAACCGCCCGTCGGGTCGTAGAAGCGCTCCACGAGCGAGAGGATCGTGCTCTTGCCGGCACCGCTGGGCCCGACGAGCGCGACGCGCGCACCTCGGGGCACCGCGAACGAGACGCCGCGCAGCACCTCGCGCTCCGCCACGGCGGCCGAGTCGTCGGTCGGTTCGAGGTGCGCGTCGGCCAGAAGCGTCTGCGCCTCCTTCGCGGCGGCGAGGCGAGCGGCGACCACGTTCTCGGGATAGCGGAAGCGCACGTCACGGAACTCGATCGCCGGAGCGAGGGGGTCTGCCGCATCACGGGGGACGGACGCGGCGATCTCGGCGTCGTGCTGGGTCTCCGTCGGCAGGTTCAGCACCTCCTGGATGCGGCCGAGGGCGCCGAGTGCCTGGTTCACCGAGGTGATCGCCCCGAAGGTGGTGGCGAGCGGCATCACGAGCATGAACAGGAACAGGATGAACGTGATCAGCGAGGCGATCGTGATCGTGCCGGCCGCGACCCGGAAGCCGCCGACGCCCAGCACCACCAGGAGCGACACCTGCAGTGCGACTCCGGCGATGGGGACCACGAGCGACGAGATCTTGGCGATCCGCACCCCGATGCCGTAGGCCTCCGAGGCGAGCGCCGACACGGTCTCGGTCTCGCGCTCGGTGGCTCCCGAGGCGCGCACGGTGCGGATCGAGCCGACGGCGCGCTCGACCCCGGAGGCGAGTTCGCCGACCTTCTCCTGCTGAGCGGTGGACGCGGTGCGGATGCGGCCGCTGAGCGCGGTGACGACGACGACCGAGGCTCCGATCACGACGACGATGAGCAGCAGCAGGACCGGGTCGATCACGAGCATGGCGATCAGCGCGCCGAGGAAGAGGATCGCGCTGCCGACGGCATCCGCCAGTCCCTGGGTGAGCACGGCGTAGAGCAGTGTCGTGTCGGTGCCCACGCGCGAGACGAGGTCTCCGGTCCGGCGGGCGTCGAACTCGCTGATGGGCAGGTGAAGGATGCGCGAGATCAGCTTGCGACGGCTCGAGTACACGACCGCGGTGCCGGTGCGCTGCAGCAGATAGTGCTGGTAGCCGGAGATGATCGATGACACGATCACGAGACCGACGAGGACCCACACCAGGATTCCGAGGCCCTGATCGGACTGCACGGCTTCGATGAGCTGCCCGACCAGCAGCGGTTGCGCGAGCGAGGTGGCCGCCCCGAAGACGCTGAGCACAGCGACGACGATGAGCGTGCGCCTGTGCTCGAAGAGGAAGGGGAGGAGCTGGCGGAAAGTGGCGCGCGGGCCGTCGTAGTGCGCGCCGCGTCCGCGTCGGCGTGATGTCGCCGTGCTGGACATGCGGGACCTCGTTCTGAAAGGGGGGTAGTTCGACCGTACTTCGTGTGCGGGCGGATCCTGTGGATGGGCTGTATGAGTGTCAGTGCCTGCCGAAACGGCGGTGCGCCGCCTGCTTCGAGACGCCGAGGGAGCTCGCGATCGCCTGCCAGGAATAGCCGAGATTGCGCGCCCGTCGCACCTGTGTCTCCTCGGCCCTGGCCAGCTCGCTGCGCAGAGCGGCGAGGCGGTGGAGCTCCGAGAGCGGCTCGCCGGCGTCATCCTGTGCGATGGCGGTCTTCATGGTCATGGGGAACCTCCTGCGTCAATACTTGTTGACGATCGACCCCTTGTCAACATGCATTGACGTTCATCTCCGTGCTCAGGATGCGAGACTGGGCCGATGCTGTCCGCATCGAAACCCGTGCCCGGCGACCGAGTCGCCGTCCTGTCGCCCGCCTTCGCCGCGCCCGCGGTCGCGCCCGAGCTCCACGAGCAGGCGCTCAGCCGACTCGAGCAGCTGACCGGACTGATCCCTGTCGAGTATCCGACCACGCGGCAGCTCGATGCGAGTCCTGAAGCCCGGGCCGCCGACGTGAACGCGGCCTTCGCCGACCCGAGCATCCGGGCGATCCTGGCGACGATCGGCGGTGACGACCAGATCCTGGTGGTGCCGCACCTCGACGCCGCGCTCGCCCAGGCCGACCCGAAGCCGTTCCTCGGCTACAGCGACAACACCAACATCCTCAACTGGCTGTGGAGCCTCGGGATCCGCGGCTACTACGGCGGATCCACGGCCGTGCATCTCGGTCCGGGGCCCGCGGTCGACGACGTGCATCTGCGGTCGCTGCGCGCGGCGCTGCTCGACGGCGGCACGGTCGAGATCACGGAGCCCGGAGAGTCGGAAGATGTGGGGAGGCGCTGGACGGACCCGCGCGCTCTCAGCGAATACGGCGATCGGGTCGCGACCGAGGACTGGACCTGGTCGGGTCCGGCTGTCCGCGTCGAAGGTCGCACCTGGGGCGGCTGCCTCGAGGTCGTCGATCAGCTCGCGCTGGCCGACAGGCTGCCCTCGGCGTACGACCTGCGCGGCGGGATCCTGCTGCTCGAGACCAGCGAGGAGCGTCCGCCGGCGAGCTGGGTGGCGCGATGGCTGCGCGGGCTGGGTGAGCGCGGCATCCTCGATGTGGTCGCGGGAGTGGTCGTCGCGCGTCCGCCCGTGAGCGATTTCGAGTTCCTCCCCTCGTCGACCGAGGCAGACGCGCTGCGCGCCGCGCAACGGGATGCGGTGATCGAGACGGTCTCGCGGTACAACCCCGACGCGGTGGTCTGCGTCGGGGTGCCTTTCGGCCACACGCGGCCGCAGTGGATCGTGCCGTTCGGCGGGACGATGGTGCTCGACGGCTCGACGCGCACCATCCACGCCGCCTACTGACCGCCGGACGACGAAGGGCGGCACCTCCCGAGGAGATGCCGCCCTTCGCGTGGACGAGCGCGTCAGAGTTCGACGGCGGCCGCGACTCCGAGATCCGATTCGTAGTCGTTGTCCTTGGTCTCCTTCGACAGCAGGAGCGCGATGAAGGTCAGCACGCCCATCGCCGACAGGTACAGTCCCACCAGCCACGGAGCGCCGTCGCCGAGCTCCCAGAGCCAGAGCGCGATGAGCGGAGCGACGGCTGCGCCGAGGATCGACGAGACGTTGTAGGAGATCGCGGATCCCGTGTAGCGGACGTTCGTCGGGAAGAGCTCGGGCAGCAGCGCTCCCATCGGACCGAACGTCGCGCCCATGAGCATGAACCCGAACACGAGGAACGCCTGCGCGAGGGCGCCCGTGAACTTCGGGTCCATCGCGGGGAGCAGGAACGCATTGAACGTGAAGCCGAACACGATGATGAGCCCGGTGACCCACAGCAGCAGCTTGCGACGCCCGATCGTGTCGGCGATGGGACCGGAGAGCAGGGTGAAGATGCCGAAGAACACGACGCCGACGATCTGCATGAGCACGAAGTCCGTGTAGGCGAACCCGAGTCCCGGATAGAACTGCGCGGCGAAGGCCGAGGCGTCGAAGTCCTTGCCCGTCGCCTCGGCAGCGGCCTGAGCGGCGGCGGACGCCGTCTCGAGCGTGGCCGGCTTGGTGCCGTACGCCAGGGTGAAGTTGGTCATCAGGTAGAACAGCACGTAGGTCGCCAGCATGATGAATGTGCCGAGGATCAGCTGCTTCCAGTGGTGGCGGAACACCGTCGCGAGGGGCAGCTTGCGGATCGCGCCCTTCTTCTCGGCCTTCTTGAAGGTGTCGGACTCGACGAGCTTCAGACGCACCCACAGGCCGATGATGACCATGACGGCCGAGAACAGGAACGGGATGCGCCAGCCCCACGACAGGAAGGCCTCGGACTTCAGCGCGGGGTTGTCGGCGTGGGGAAGCAGCCAGTTGATGCCGAGGAAGAGGAAGTTGGCGATGATGAAGCCGAGCGGCGCGCCCAGCTGCGGGAACGTGCCGTACCAGGCGCGCTTGCCGGCCGGAGCATTCTCGGTGGCGACCAGCGCGGCACCCGACCACTCGCCGCCGAGGGCGAAGCCCTGAGCGAGGCGCAGGATCAGCAGCAGCAGTGCCGCCCACCAGCCGATCTGCTGGAACGTGGGAAGGAGGCCGATGATGAAGGTCGCGATGCCCATCGTGAGCAGCGAGGCGACGAGCGTCGCCTTGCGTCCGAACTTGTCGCCGAAGTGGCCGAAGACGACCGCGCCGATGGGCCGGGCGACCATGGCGGCGCCGAACACGGCGAACGATGACAGCAGCGACGTGGTGTCGTTGCCGGTGGGGAAGAACAGCACGGGGAACACGAGCACGGCCGCTGTCGCATAGGCGTAGAAGTCGTAGAACTCGATCGTGGTGCCGACCAGGCTCGCCGTGATGACACGCGAACGCGGGTTCGCGGGGGCGGTGGACGTACTCATACAGCTCCTTAGATCCATGGCCCGGTATACCAAGGCACCGAGAGATCCTACGCCTTCCTGAACGTTTGCTGGGTGCGTGTGACATCCCGCTGGACCGCGTGCGTAGAGTCGGAGGCGGATGCCCGTGCCCACCCGAGGCGGAGAACCGTGACGACGAGACTGCTGCTGATCGCCGATACGCATGTGCCCGCCCGTGCGAAGCGACTGCCCGACGCGGTGCTGCGAGCGGTCGACGACGCCGACATCGTCGTGCACGCGGGGGACTGGATCGACCTCGCGACGTTGGATCTGATCGAGTCCCGGTCGCGGCTGCTCGTCGGCGTCCACGGGAACAACGACGGCCCCGCGCTGCGAGAGCGACTGCCCGAGATCGCACGACTGACGGTCGAGGACGTCGAGGTCGCCGTGGTGCACGAGACCGGGCCGAAGCAGCGGCGCGGGGAGCGGATGGATGCGGCGTTCCCGGGCGTCGACCTGCTCGTGTTCGGTCACTCCCACATCCCGTGGGACACCGTCGCCCCATCCGGGATGCGCCTGCTGAACCCAGGGTCGCCGACCGACCGCCGCAGGCAGCCCGTCTGCACGATGATGTCGGTCGCGATCGACGGCGCACGGTTCGACGCCACGCTGATGCCGCTCGCATGACCACCGCACCTCGCGCGGGCGACGACATCGAGGTTCCCGCGGCGTACCGCGCCCCGATGAGGTCGCGCGACGACGGGGTGCGCGAGGGGCTCGCGGTCGAGCGAGCGCTGCGGATCGGGGTCTGCGGAGTGGGAGGTCGCCTCGACCGCATCCCGGAGTCGCCGGCCGAGGCGCTCGCCGCAGTCGATGCCGCCTTCGGTGAGCGGGCGGCGCGCAGGCTCGAGAGGTTCTCCTCGGTCGCCGAGGGGTCGTTCGTCTGGACGCGCGACGTCGACGGACTGCTGTGGCTCGGCCGGATCGCCGGGCCCTGGCGCTACGACGCGTCGGGCGAAGCCCGTGCAGTTGACCTCGTGCACGTGCGCGCGTGCGACTGGCTCGATCGTCCGGTGGAGCCGGCCGCGGTGCCGTCCGGCGTGCACGAGTCGTTCGCGCGGGGCGGTCGCAACTGGCAGAGCATCACCCGGGCCGACGCCGCGCACCTCACCGCGGCCGTCTGGAAGTCCCGCCGCAGCGGGTGACGGGCCCGATCAGTCGGTCGGGCGCAGGTCGCGGAGAATGGCGTCATACCGGCTGAGGAAAGCGCGCTCGTCGAGTCGCTTGCGTCGGAGCCACGACGTGACCTCGTCGTTGCGCTTGCTCGCGTTGCAGGACCCGCACGCGGGCACCACGTTCTCGACGGTGTAGCGACCGCCGCGGGAGATCGGCATCACGCAGTCGCGTTGGAGCGCGATGTCGCCCGCTCCGCAGTACGCGCATCCGCCCCAGGCCTCCTGCAGTGAGGCCCACTGCTCGGCGGTGAGGTCGTTGTCCGCTCTGGCCACCCGGCCCCGGCGCCGCTTCGCATGACGGGCGCGCGCAGCGGGCGTGGGGGTGGAGAATCTTCGGCGCGGCACAGACACACGGTACTGGGCGGATGCCCGTGCCTGTGATCTATTCCTCGGTGTCGCCGAGAGCGAGCGCCGGCACGAAGTCGGCCGTGGGCGCGAGCAGCTGCTCCAACTCGAGCACGATGAGCCGGTTGTCTCCCGCTCGCGTCGCCGGGGCCGGCACGAAGAGGGTGCGCTGCGGCCCGTTGCGCCAGTACCGTCCGAGGAAGAACCCGTTGACGAACGCATAGCCCTTGCTCCAGGCAACGGTGTCGAGGAACAGGTCGGCGGCGGAGTCGAGCGCGAAGTCTGCGACCCACGCAGAGGGTGCGCTTCCCGGGCCGCTCGACGTGTTCCCGCCGCTGGAGCCGATCTCCGCCGCGATCCCTGCGACGTCCAGCGCGGTCGAGTGCCAGCCGGTCAGCGGCGTGCCGTCGAGGGCAGGAGCGCCGATCAGACCCTTCTGCTCGCCGAGTCGGTGGTCGTAGTTCACGCGGCCCCCCTCCTCGACGAGGATGCTGAGCGTCCGTCCCGCGGGAATCCGCAGGGAACGGTCGTGACGCGTGCGGGAGAGCGTGCCGACGGGCTGGCCGTCGACGCTCACCCAGGCGAGGTCGCGCACCTCGTCGAGCACGAGCTGACCGCCGCGACCTTCGGGAAGCTCGACGTCGTACCGGATCAGAGCGCTCAGGTGCTCCAGCTCGTCGAATGTCCGCGGAACTGCGGATGCGGGCGTCGATGCCGCGGCATCCGTCCATGATCCCGCCGGCTTCAGCGGCACGGAGAAGACCGGTGCCGCGGTGGCCGCGGCGGGCAGCTCGTCGGGGACGGGCGCGTACTTCGCGATGACGTCGCGGAAGGCGAAGAACTTCGCGGTCGGGTTGCCGGCCTCGTCGAGAGGCGCGTCGTAGTCATATGACGTGACGATCGGCAGGTAACGGCCCTTGTGGTTGGCACCGTTCGTGAGACCGAAGTTCGTGCCGCCGTGGAACATGTAGATGTTCACCGAGGCCCCCGCGGCCAGCAGTTCGTCGAGATCGGCGGCGGCGGTGTCCACGTCGGTCGTGTGATGCACGCCGCCCCACCAGTCGAACCAGCCGTCCCAGAACTCGGAGCACATCAGGGGGCCGGTGGGCTGGTGGGCGCGCAGGGTGGCGAGGCGCTCGGCGCTGCGCGATCCGAAGGATCCGGTCTTGTGCAGCTCGGGGAGGCTGCCGTCTGCCAGCATCCGATCGGTCGGCTGGTCGACCGTGGTGAGGGGCACGGTGATACCGGCTTCTCGGGTGAGGGCGACGAGCGCCTCGAGGTAGTCCTTGTCCGAGCCGTACGCGCCGTACTCGTTCTCGATCTGCACGAGCACGACCGAGCCGCCACGGTCGATCTGCCGGGGCGCGACGATGTCGTAGACCCGGCGGAGGTAGTCGCTGACATCGGCGAGGAACGTCGGCTCGGAGGAGCGCAGCTCGCGCTCGCCCGCGGTGAGCCAGTTCGGCAGCCCGCCGTTGTGCCACTCGGCGCAGATGTAGGGGCCGGGCCGCACGATCGCATCCATGCCCTCCGCCTGGATCAGGTCGAGGAACCGGCCCAGGTCGTTCCAACCCGTGGCATCCCACTCGCCGCGCCGAGGCTCGTGAGCGTTCCATGCGACGTAGGTCTCGATCGTGTTGAGTCCCATCAGGCGGGCCTTGCGGATGCGGTCCTGCCACTGGTCGGGGTGCACCCGGAAGTAGTGGATGGCACCGGAGATCACCTGGTGGGGGAGCCCGGCGCGGAGGAAGTCTGTCTCGCCGATGGAGAAGGAGGTCACGATGAGGTGCTTTCGATGGGGAGGGCCGGACGGAGAGCGAGTCCCCGTCCGGCCCGGACGTGCGATTACTTGTTGACGGCGAAGCCCTGCGAGTTGCCGTACTCGACCAGCGCGTCCTGCCAGGTCATGAGGCCCTCGTTCAGGTCGGTGCCGTTCTGGTACGACTGGCCCACGGTGTCTCCGAAGATGCTGTTGCCGTAGACCTGGTAGGGCAGGTAGCTCCAGCCCTCGACCACGTCGTCGGCCGCTGCGGCGAGGACCTCGTTGATCTTCTGGCCGCCGAAGTACTCGGGCGCGTCGGCGAGGAACTCCTCGCTCGACAGCTCGGCGGTCGTCGACGGGAATCCGCCGGACTCGAGGAACGTCGAGATGCTCTCCTCCGAGTTGTTCAGCCACCACAGGAATCCGGCGGCGAGTGCCGGGTTCTTGCTCTGCGTGGTCACGGCCTGGCCGCCGCCGCCGTTCTCCGCGGTCGCCGGGGTGCCGTCGTAGGTCGGCATCGGAGCGACGCGCCAGTCACCGGCACCGTCGGGGGCGCCCGTGATCAGGTTGCCCGGCATCCAGGCGCCGATCACGAGGGTCGCGAGGCTGCCGTCGCCGAGAGCGCGGAACCACTCGTCGCTCCAGCTGCCGTAGGGCGCGAGCAGGTCCTCCTCGACGAGGCGGTTCCAGTTCTCGGTCCACTTCTTCGATCCGTCGTCCTGCAGGTCGATCGTGACGTCGGTGCCCGACGTCTCGAACGGCTTGCCGCCGGCCTGCCAGATCATCGAGGTCGCGAAGCCGGCGTCGCCGGTGTCGTTCGTGATGTAGGCGTCGGGGTTCGCGGCGTGGATCGCCTTCGCCGCCTCGTAGTACTCGTCCCACGTGGTGGGTACGGTGACGCCGGCGGCGTCGAACACGGCCTTGTTGTAGAAGAGCGCCATGGGGCCGGAGTCCTGCGGGAGGCCGTAGATCGCGTCGCCGTCGGTGACGGAGTTCCAGGTCGAGGCGGTGTAGTCGTCCTCGAAGTCGGCGAAGCCGTACTGCGAGAGGTCGACGAAGGCATCCGTCAGCGCGAACTGCGGGAAGGCGTAGTACTCCATCTGCACGACGTCGGGGGCGCCGGAGCCCGCCTTGATGGCGTTCTGCAGCTTGGTGTACTCCTCGTTGTTGGTGCCCGCGTTGACCACGTTCACCTTGACGTTCGGGTACTCCTTCTCGAACGCCTCGACCTGAGCCTCGGCGGAGGGGGTCCACGACCAGTACGTGATCTCGCCGCCCTTCTCGAGAGCGGCCTCGACGGAGTCGAACGAGCCGTCGCCGGCAGCGCTGCCGCCGGAGCCGGAGTCGCCGGTGCTGCAGCCGGCCAGCGCCAGCGCTGCCACGGTTCCGGCCGCGAGCACCGTGAGGGTGCGCCGTGCGGCGGGTGAGGGAAGGTGCTTCATTGCTGTGTCCTTTCGGGGGTGCGGTCCAGCGTCGGACCGACAGGGGGCGGTGCGGAGGGTGCCGGAGGCTACTGCTTGACGCTTCCGGCGGTGAGACCTGACTGCCAGAACCTCTGCAGCAGCAGGAAGGCGATGACGATCGGGATGATGGTGAGGAGGGAGCCCATGATCACCAGGTTGTAGATCGGCTGAGATCCGGCGCCGATCGCCTGAGCGCTCCACTGGTTCAGGCCGACGGTGAGCGGGTACCAGGCCGGGTCGGAGAGCATGATCAGCGGCAGGAAGTAGTTGTTCCACGTCGCGACCACGGTGAACAGGGTCACCGTCACGATGCCCGGTGCGAGCAGTCGCATCGAGATCGTGAAGAAGGTGCGGAACTCTCCGGCGCCGTCGATGCGGGCCGCTTCCAGCAGCTCGGTCGGCACGGACTCCGACGCGAACACCCAGATCAGGTACAGACCGAACGGGCTGATCAGCGAGGGGATGATCACCGCCCACGGGGTGTTCGTGAGCCCGAGCTCGCTGAAGAGCAGGAAGGTCGGCACGGCGAGGGCGGTGCCCGGCACGGCGACCGCGCCGAGCACGACGGCGAACACCGCGCGGCGGCCGGGGAAGCGGTACTTCGCCAGGCCGTAGCCGGCCATGGTGGCGAGCAGCGTCGCGCCTCCGGCGCCGACCACGACGTAGAGCAGCGTGTTGCCGAGCCAGCGCAGGAAGATGCCGTCCTGATACGAGAAGGTCGCCACCAGATTGTCGACGAATGCGAAGTCGTCGGAGAACCAGAGCCCGAACGAGCTGAACAGCCCGGACTGCGTCTTGGTCGAGCTGAACAGCAGCCAGACGAGCGGCACCAGTGTGTACAGGGCGTACATCACCATGACGATCAGCAGGATCTTCGACTTGCGCGGATTCATCAGATCGTGGCGCTTCTGCGAGGGACGGGCGAGGGGGAGTGCCATGTCAGCGCACCTCCGACTTCGAGCCGCGCAGCTGCACGACGTAGGCGATCACTGCGGTGATGACGCCCATGATGATGGCGATCGTCGCGGCGTAGTTGAACTGCTGTCCGGCGAACGAGAGGTTGTACGCGTACATGTTGGGGGTGAAGTACGTCGTGATCACGTTCGGAGCCAGGGGCCGCAGGATGTTGGGTTCGTTGAAGAGCTGGAAGCTGCCGATGATCGAGAAGATCGTGGCGATCACGAGAGCACCGCGCACCGAGGGGATCTTGATCGAGAAGATCGTGCGCCAGGCACCCGCGCCGTCGAGCGACGCCGCCTCGTACATGTCGGTGGGGATGGTCTTCAGCGACGAGTAGAAGATCAGCATGTTGTAGCCGACGAACTGCCAGGTCACGATGTTGCCGATCGAGACCAGGATCCACTCCCGGGCGAAGGGCGTGATGAGGTCGCTGCCGAGGAAGTCGTTGAAGTTCGACGTCAGACCGAACTGGTCGCCGTAGATGTACCCCCACATGAGCACCGCGACGACCGCGGGCACCGCGTACGGCAGGAAGATCAGGATGCGGAAGAACGATGCGCCGCGCAGACGTGCGCTGTCGAGGGCGAGCGCCGCGGCCAGCGCCAGGACGAGCATGATCGGCACCTGCACCACGAGGAACAGCACCACGCGGCCGAACGCCTCCCAGAACTGCGGGTCGGTGAGCGCGCGGACGTAGTTGTCGAACCCGACGAACGCCGTGCCGCCGATCAGCTTCTCCTGGAAGAAGCTGAGGTAGAGCGCGTAGGCGAGCGGGGTCAGGAAGACCAGGGCGAAGACGACCATGAACGGGCCGACGAAGGCCCATCCCTTCCAGTCGCGCTTCTCGCGCCGGCGGATGCCGTGGTCCGCCAGGGCTGCGGAATCTTGAGTCGTCATTGACGAGAACCTTCTTAGAGATCGGGCGCTCACGGCGCCGTGTGTCAACGTCAACATATTCGATGCACTGCTAGTGTGTCAACGTCAACACATGAATGGATGAGTGCTCGTGACCTCGGTACAGTCGGCAGAGCCGCCGCAGCGGCGGCGAGACCCCTCCATGGAGGACGTGGCCCGCGAGGCCGGCGTCTCCGGACAGACCGTGTCGCGCGTCGTGAACGCGCGCGGCTACGTCGGCGCCGCCACCAGGGAGCGCGTCGAAGACGCCATGCAGCGGCTCGGCTACCGGCCCAACAGCGCGGCTCGTGCGCTGCGATCCGGCCGATTCCGGGCGATCGGCGTCATCATGTTCTCCTTCAGCTCGTACGGCAACCAGCGCACACTCGATGCGATCGCGGTGCGCGCCTCGCAGATGGGATACGCCCTCACCCTCATCCCCGTCGAGTCGAGTGCCCGCGACACCGTCGCGGGAGCCTTCCGCCGCCTGGAGGAGCACGCCGTCGACGGGATCATCATCGTGATCGAGGCGCATCAGCTCGACGAGGCCGAGGTCGAGATCCCCGACGGTCTGCCCGTCGTGCTCGTCGACTCGAACCGCGGCACGACTCACCCGTTCGTCGACACGGATCAGGCTCAGGGGGCGCGCCTCGCGACCGAGCACCTGCTCGACCTCGGCCATGAGACCGTCTGGCACGTCGCAGGACCGGCGAAGTCCTACTCCGCAGAGCGTCGACGCGAGTCCTGGCGCTCGACTCTCGTGGAGCGCGGCATCGAGGCACCCGATCCGCTGCAGGGCGACTGGTCAGCCGAATCCGGCTATCGCGCCGGGCTCCGCCTGCGTGACGACGACGGTGTCACCGCCGTGTTCGCGGCGAACGACCAGATGGCGATCGGCGTCGTGCGGGCATTCCGCGAGGCCGGTCGAGACATTCCCGGCGACGTCAGCGTGGTCGGGTTCGACGGCCTGCCGGATGCCGCCCAACTGTGGCCGCCGCTGACCACGGTGCAGCAGCATCCCGAGAAGGTCGGCGCTCTCGCGGTCGACGCCCTCCTCGCCGAGCTCGATGGGGGAGAGCGCAGTCAGACGCCGCTCGTCGGCACCGAGCTCATCGTGCGCGAGAGCTCGGCCCCGCCGCGCGCCGCGCGCTGACTCCGGCATCCTCTCGCGCGCGCCCCCTCACTTCGGCGCGCCTCCTCGGCCCAGCTCGCCCCGCTCGGCCCAGCTTCCCACCTCGGCCCAGCTTCCCACCTCGGCCCAGCTCCCCGACGATGGGGAGGGGATCCTCGATTCGGAGGGTGACACGACGCACATCGACCTCCCCTGTGCAGATCTCCTCCGAATCGACGCACGCCACGAGGACGCTTCTGCACCGTTGGCGGACGCGCGAGTCTTTCCCCGAATCGCGGCTCAGGGCCGTCATTCTCGAGGTGAGAGTGCGCCTTTCATCCACTCTGGAGAGGATGAAGAAACCGATGGTGGATGCCGCGCGGGGCGCCGCGCGGGTGCGCGATCTGCTCGTCACCGGCGTCTCACGGCATGCGATCGGCGTCGCCGTCGACCGTGGCGAGCTGATCCGAGTTCGCAAGGGCTGGGTCGCGGCGCGCGGTGCCGACCCGCTGCTCATCGCGGCCGCGCGGGACGGCGTCATGCTCACCTGCGTCACTCAGGCGACGAGAAGGGGGCTGTGGGATGTCGGCCTCGCCGATCCCCACGTCGCGGCACCACCGCACGCCGGACACATCGCCGCTTCAGGACATGTGCACTGGGAGAAGCCGGCAGTGCCACGAGTCCCTGGAACCCTCGAGGATCCGATCGAGAACGTCCTCGCCATCGTGGCGCGGTGTCAGTCACGGGACACCGCTCTGTCGATCTGGAATTCCGCGTTGCATCGTGGACTCGTCGATCTCGACATGCTTCGACGTCTCCCGCTGACGGAATCCGGTCGCGCTCTGATCGACGAGGCGACGCCGTTCTCGGATTCCGGCCTCGAATCGGTCGTCGTGCCGCGGCTCCGGTGGCTCGACCTGCCCCTGCGGCGCCAGACCTGGATCGCCGGGCATCGCGTCGATCTCCTCATCGGGGAGTGCCTGGTGCTGCAGATCGATGGCGGCCACCACGTCGGGATGCAGCGAACTCGCGACATCGAGCACGACGCGCGGGTGATGCTCCTGGGGTACCACGTCATCCGGGTGGGGTACGACCAGGTCATGAACCGGTGGGCCGAAGTGCAGGACGTGATCCTTCGGGCCGTCGCTCAGGGCCTCCACCGTCGTGGGTGAGCCGGCTCTCTCGGTCGCCGGTGTGGCGGCGATACGGAGGAGATCGTCGATTCGGAGGTTCGCAGGATTCGCACCGCCCTCCCGTGCGCAGATCCCCTCCCGATCGAGGGCGCCGGCGCGAGATCGATGCGTCCGAGGTCAGGATCCGCTGATCCGGCGGAAGGGAAGGAGAGTCAGCGCCAGATGGCGGCGATGCCCGCGTTGAGGGCGGTCAGGATGCCGACGAGCCAGAACATCGCGGGCGGCACGCTGCCGGACTTGCGCTGCTTCGACGTGCCGATGCCGAGGAGCGCACCGATCGCGAGCAGCACCACGAGCTTCGTGCCGATCTTGGCGTAGTTCATCTCGACGCCCTCCGGCAGACCCCACGGAGCGGCGAGGGCGAGACCCGCGATCGCTGCGATGGTCATGCCGATGCTCATCAGGCGCGTGAACTCGCGCTTGCCGCCGAACGCCTGCACCGCCCAGGCGCCGAACAGCACGGCGAAGCCGATGAGATGGACGAACAGAACGACGTGGCGCAGAGTCTCCATGCCCTCACGGTACGAGCACGCGGGACGTGCGCGCCACCAAGGGGAGGCTGACCTACCGGGCCAGGCTGACCTCAGCCCACGCGAGGGCCGGCCTCAGCCGCGCAGCGAGCGCACCAGGAGCGCCGTGCGCAGCGCGGCATCCGCAGCCTCCGCGCCCTTGTCCTCCTTCGAGCCCTCGAGTCCGGCGCGGTCGAGACCCTGCTTCTCGTCGTCGAGCGTCAGCACGCCGAATCCGACGGGCTTGCCCGCGTCGAGCGAGACCCGCGTCAGTCCGTCGGTCGTGGCTGCCGAGACGTATTCGAAGTGCGGGGTGCCTCCGCGGATGATCACGCCGAGTGCGACGACGGCATCCGCTCCACCTGCGAAGGCGGCTTGGGCGGCGAGGGCGAGTTCGAACGACCCCGGCACGCGGACGAGGCGGTAGTCGGCGTCCGCGTCATCGAGCACACGCTGGGCGCCGGCGATGAGGCCGTTCGTGATGACGTCGTGCCAGGTGCCGGCGACGATGACGACCTTCAGGCCTCGTCCGTCGATCTTCTCGGTCTTGGGTGCTCCTGCGCCGCTCATGCGTCGTCCTTCCGTCCGTCGGCGAGAGCTTCTGCGAGCTCCGCCTCACCGATGATGTGACCCATGCGGTCACGCTTGGTCTCGAGGTATTGATGGTTGTTCGGTCCGACGCCGACGATCAGCGGCACCTGCTCGACGACATCGAGTCCGAGGGTGCGCAGCTGATTCACCTTGTCCGTGTTGTTGGTCAACAGGCGAACCTTCGAGACGCCGAGATCGGCGAGGATGCCGGCCGCAGCCGCGTAGTCCCGTGCATCCGCGGGAAGCCCGAGTGCGAGATTCGCATCGACCGTGTCGAGCCCCTCCTCCTGCAGGCTGTAGGCACGGAGCTTGTTGATCAGGCCGATTCCGCGACCTTCATGGCCGCGCATGTAGATGACGATGCCGCCGTCCTGCTCGATCGCGTCGAGGGCGGCGTCGAGCTGCGGGCCGCATTCGCATTTGAGCGACCCGAAGGCCTCTCCGGTCAGGCACTCGGAGTGCACGCGCACGAGGGCGGTCTCGCCGGGCTCGCCGGACACGACGGCGATGTGATCGGTGCCGGTCACCCGGTCCTTGTAGGCGAGGAACCGGAAGGTCCCGTGCGTGGTCGGCACGGTCGCGTCGGCCCGCAGGCTGACACGGCGACTGGCGCGTTCGGGCGACCAGCCGGTGGGGTCGACCTCGTTGAGGTGGGCGATGAGCTGCTCGATCGTGATGACCGGCACTCCGTCGCGTGCACCCAGCTCGATGAGTCCGGGCAGTCGCATCATGCTGCCGTCCTCTGCCACGACCTCGGCGATCGCGCCCACGGGCCGCAGACCCGCGAGCTTCATCAGATCGACCGCGGCCTCGGTGTGGCCGCTGCGCTCGCGCACTCCGCCGTCGACGGCGCGCAGCGGCAGGACGTGACCGGGGCGGATGATGCTCGTCGCGGTCGAATCGGGATTCGCCAGGACGTTCAGCGTGTGCGCGCGGTCGTGCGCGCTGATTCCGGTGGTCACGCCTTCGGCGGCGTCGACACTCACGGTGTAGGCGGTCGAACGGGCGTCCTCGGAGGCGGCCACCATGGGCTGCAGGTTGAGGTTGTCGGCGAGATCGGCGGGCATCGGCGCGCAGATGAACCCGGACGACCAGCGGACCGTCCATGCGACCCATTCGGGCGTGGCGAGCTCGGCCGACATGATGACGTCGCCCTCGTTCTCGCGGTTCTCGTCGTCTGCGACGAGCACGGGGCGCCCCGCGCGAAGGGCCTCGAGGGCTTCGGTGATGGTGGAAAGGCTCATCGCGAGCCTCCTTCCGGTGCTGCCCGGAACGCCAGCAGGCGCTCGACGTGACGGGCGAGGATGTCGGTCTCGAGGTTGACGCGGTCGCCGACCGCGCGGGAGCCGAGGGTGGTGGCGGCGAGAGTCTCGGGGATGAGCGAGATCTCGAACCAGTGAGCGTCCGCGTCGACAGCGCTGACCGCGCTCACGGTGAGGGAGGTGCCGTCGACCGAGATGGAGCCCTTGTCGACCACGAGCGGCGCGAGGTCGTCGGGCAGCGAGATGCGCAGCACGCTCCACTGCTCGCCGGGTCGCACCTCGAGGACATCGCCGACACCGTCGACATGTCCCTGCACGATGTGACCGCCGAGCCGCGCGCCGACCGGCATCGCCTTCTCGATGTTCACGCGGGTGCCGACGGATGCGCCGCCCAGAGCGGCCACGTCGAGGGTCTGCCTCATGACGTCGGCGTCGAAGGTGTCGCCGGTCGAGTCGACGACGGTGAGGCAGACTCCCGAGACCGCGATGGACTCGCCGTGCACGGCGTCGGAGACCGCCTTGGGGGCGCGAACCGTCAGCCGCCAGCCGTCTCCGGCGGGCGCGATCGCGGTGATCTCGCCGATCTCCTCGATGATTCCGGTGAACATCAGGCGGCTCCTTCTTCGGTGGTGAGCGCGGGATGAGCGATCGCGAGCAGGTCGGACCCGAGGGGCTGCCACTGGTCGATCGTCAGTCGTCGGGCGGCGTCGATGGATCCGACGCCGATGTCGGTCAGCGCCAGCCGGTCGCCGCCGAGCAGCACCGGCGCGATGTAGACGAGCACGCGATCGGCGAGCCCCGCGGCGACGAAGGCGCTCGCGAGCGTCGGGCCCCCCTCGATGAACACGCTCTGGATGCCGCGAGCGTGCAGGTCGGCGAGCACGGCATGCAGATCATGGGTGTCGTAGAAGAGCGGAGTCTGCGGATGCCGGCGGATCGCCGCATCGTCGGGGGTGATGCGCGAGCCGATCACGACCGGGACGGGCTGGTGTTCATGGAGCGCCTCGCCGTCGCGAGCCGTCAGCGAGGGATCGTCGGAGAGCAGAGTTCCTGTGCCGACGACGATCGCATCGGCCGCAGCGCGACGTCGATGGACGTCTGCGCGGGCTTCAGGTCCGGTGATCCACTGGCTGCTGCCGTCGGATGCCGCCGCGCGGCCGTCGAGGGACTGCGCCCACTTCACGGTGACGTGGGGGCGGCCCAGGCGCTGAGCGGTGAGCCAGCCGTCGATGATGCGGTGTGCGACATCGCTCTGTTCGCCCGCATCGACGCTGACGCCCGCCGAGCGGAGGCGGTCGGCACCGCCGCCCGAGACGGCTCCCGGATCATCGAGGGCATAGACGACACGCGAGACGCCGGCCTCGATCAGCGCGACGGCGCAGGGGCCGGTGCGACCGGTGTGGTTGCACGGTTCGAGGGTGACGACAGCGGTCGCCCCCTCGGCGGCGCCGGCGGAGAGTCGCGAGAGGGCATCGACCTCGGCGTGGGGCGTTCCGGCGCCGTGGTGCCAGCCTTCGGCGATGATCTCGCCGTCGGGGGAGAGGATGACGGCGCCGACCTGCGGGTTCACTCCGCGAGGGCCGAGCGTCGCGAGCTCGAGCGCACGGGTCATCGCCCGGCGTTCCGCCTCGTTCACTGCCATCCGTGGTCCTCTCTGAGGCTCCGGGGGATCTCCTCGAGGGAGACGTCGGCAGAACGCGCGCGCGGCGGCGCACCGTGCTGCCTCCCTTCCGGACTAGCGAGGCTGGGCCTCGCACCACCGTCGGTCCCGGAATTCCACCGGATCGGCATCTCGGAGAACCGAGACGCTCGCGGACTGTCACCGCCGGTTCGGATTCTCACCGACCCCGGAGCACGTTGATGCTCTGAGTGTACTCAACACATCCGGATGCATTTCATTCCGCGTCGAAGTGCTACTTGAGCAGCCGTGACAACCGGCGATCGGCGAGCGGTTTGCCACCGGTCTGGCACGTCGGGCAGTACTCCATCGAGCGATCTGCGAAGAAGACGCTGCGCACCGTGTCGCCGCACACGGGGCAGGCCTCGCCACGACGGGCATGCACCTGCATCCCACGGCGCTTGGCGTCTTTGAGGTCGGCCGGCGGCTTGCCCGAGGCCTCGGCGACCGCATCCGCGAGAGTCGTCTGCATGGCGGCATACAGGCGATCGACCTCGTCGTCGTCGAGCTTGTCGGCGATCGCGTACGGCGACATCCGCGCGGCGTGCAGGATCTCGTCGGAGTAGGCATTCCCGATTCCGGCGATCACGCCCTGATCGCGGAGCAAGCCCTTGATCTGCGTGCGCCGACCCTGGAGCAGACCGCGGAAGACCTCCCGGGTGAACGACTCGTCGAGAGGGTCGGGCCCGAGCCGGGCGATCCCCGGGACGTCCTGCGGGTCGCGCACGACATACACGGCGAGCGACTTCTTGGTGCCGGCCTCGGTGAGGTCGAATCCGCTCTCGTCGTCGAGGCCGACACGGACGGCGATGGGTGACTTGCCGGGTTTGATCGGCGTCGTGGGCAGCGTCTCGTACCAGCGCAGCCAGCCCGCCTTGGCCAGGTGGAAGACGAGATGCAGGTCGTCGCCGCACGAGAGCACGACGAACTTTCCCCGTCGAGAGGCCGCAGTGATCTGCTGACCGTGCAGTGCGGAGTTCGGCGGGTCGTATGTCTTGAGCGCGGCGATCGCGCCCACGCTGGTTCGCACGATCGTCCGCCCCACCGCGCGCTGGGTGAGGAATGTGGTCAGGCCCTGTACTTCCGGCATCTCCGGCATGCGTTCATCCTGCCATCGGGGTCGGACACGCGACTAGAGCACCGGCCAGTCGACCGGTGTGCGGTCGTCGGACGCGAGGAGTCCGCCGAACCAGCCGTCGTCGCGGCCGCGCTCGCTCGTGAGCGCCTGGCGTGCGAATCCCTCGTAGCGGAACCCGAGCGCCCTCGCCGACCGTGCCGACGCGATGTTGCCCGCGACCGCCCGCCAGCCCAGCCGTGCGAGACCGAGCTCGTCGAAGCCCCAGTCGACGACGGCGCGCGCGGCCTCGACGAGGTAGCCGTTGCCGCGCGCGGCAGCGGTGACCCAGTATCCGAGCTCCGCGTCCCCGCCGGTGTGGTGCGGCGTGATGTGGTGCAACCCGATCGAGGCGACGAGCTCCTCGTCGCGATACGCGCACCAGATCGTCTGGCTCCCGTCGGCCCACCACTCGCCGATCAGGCGCACATAGTCCGCGGCGTGCTCTCGCGTGTAGGGGCTCGGCACGGTCGTCCACCGCGGGATCTCCGGATCCTGGCATGCTGCGACGATCGCGTCGATGTCCGACTCGTCCGGCACATGCAGCGTGAGGCGGTCCGTGGTGAGGGTGACCGGTTCCATTCCGGAATCCTACGGGTCGGAGAACGCGTGTGCGGGCGGCTCCCGGTCCCGGTGTCGGCGGCCGCGACTAGGCTTGTCCGGTGACTGTTCCGGGGATTCTGCGCGCCTTGGAAGAGGCGTCTCTTTTTCGTGACGCCCTCGGCTGGGCGCAGACCGATGCCGATCTCGGCCTCGTCGACGGCCTCGACGCGCCGGCGCTCGCCGGCCTGCTCGAGAAGCGCCGCGCCGCAGGTCATCCCGCAGCGCTGTTGACCGTCGTCCCCACGGGGCGGCGCGCCGAGAGCCTCGCCGCGGCGCTCGGCGCCTACATCCCCGACGCCGAGGTCGTGACCTTCCCCGCGTGGGAGACACTGCCGCATGAGCGACTGAGTCCCAGCCCCGACACCGTCGGTCAGCGACTGCAGACCCTCCGTCGCGTCGCCGAGTGGTCGGGTGATCACCCCCTCGTCGTCGTCGCCTCGGTACGAGCAGCGCTCCAGCCCATCGCCGGCAACCTCGGCGAGATCGCTCCGCTCGAGCTGCGAGCCGGCACGCGCGGTCATGAGCTCGACCGCGTCGTCGAGCAGCTGGTCGAGCGCGCCTACTCGCGCGTCGACATGGTGTCGCGTCGCGGCGAGTTCGCCGTGCGCGGCGGCATCCTCGACGTCTTCCCCGCGATCTCGGAACACCCCTTCCGCGTCGAGTTCTTCGGCGACGAGGTCGACCAGATCCGCGCCTTCTCCGTCGCCGACCAGCGCTCGCTTCCGGGCGACGTCGACGGCGTCGATCTGCCTCCGAGCCGCGAGCTGCTGCTGACCCCCGATGTGCGCGATCGTGCGCGGGCGCTGATCGGCGGCTTCCCGGCGATCGCCGGCATGCTCGAGAAGATGGCAGAGGGCATTCCGGTCGAGGGAATGGAGTCGCTGCTCCCGGCGGTGTCCGGTCCGCTCAAGTCCCTGGCCGAGTATCTGCCCGAGGGCAGCGCGACCGCGGTCGTCGATCCCGAGCGCTCCAGCGCGCGGGCCATCACGCTGGGCGAGACGAACCGCGAGTTCCTCGATGCGGCCTGGAGCGCGGCGACGTCCGGCGCATCGGCTCCCATCGACCTCGGCGCCGGCGACTTCCTCACCATCGCCCGACTGCGCGAGGTCGTCCGCGACCGTGGCGGCGTGTGGTGGCGGCTGAGCCCGTTCGCGATGGGCGGCGAGGACGCCGAGACCATCGACGCCCAGGTCATCCCGTCGTTCCACGGCAACGTCGACGGCGCGATCTCGTTCGTCGACGCCAAGGTGGCCGAGGGGTGGCGCGTGGTGGTCATCGCCGCCGGTGCCGGACTCGTCGACCGCGCCCGCGACGTGCTCTCCGACCGTGGCATCGCCGCGCGCATCGTCTCCGAGCTCATCGAGGCGCCCGACACCGGCGTCGCGACGCTCGTCACAGGGTCCGTCGAGGCCGGCTTCCAGATCGGCGAGGCGAAGCTCGCCGTCCTCACCGACAACGAGTTCTACGGCCGCACCATCGGCGGCGACCAGCGGGTCGTCAAGAAGCTCGCCTCGCGTCGCAAGAACGTCGTCGACCCGTTGCAGCTCAAACAGGGCGACTTCGTCGTGCACAACACCCACGGCATCGGCCGCTTCGTCGAGATGACGCAGCGCGAGGTCTCCACGGGCGGCCGCAATGCGACCAAGTCGGTGCGCGACTACCTCGTGCTCGAGTACGCGCCGTCGAAGCGCGGCTACCCGGGCGACAAGCTCTACGTGCCGACCGACCAGCTCGACCTGCTCTCGAAGTACGTCGGCGGCGAGGGCCCCACGCTCTCGAAGATGGGCGGCAGTGATTGGTCGCAGGCGAAGGGCAAGGCGCGCAAGGCCGTGCGCGACATCGCCGTCGAGCTCGTCAAGCTGTATTCGGCGCGGATGAGCGCCAAGGGGCATGCCTTCGGTCCGGACACGCCCTGGCAGCGCGAGCTCGAAGAGGCGTTCCCGTTCGCGGAGACCCTCGATCAGCTGCAGACCATCGACGAGATCAAGGCCGACATGGAGCGGCCGATCCCGATGGACCGCCTGCTCTCGGGCGATGTCGGGTTCGGCAAGACCGAGGTCGCCGTGCGTGCGGCGTTCAAGGCGATCCAGGACGGCAAACAGGTCGCGATGCTGGTGCCGACCACGCTTCTCGTGAAGCAGCATCTCGAGACCTTCACCGAGCGCTTCGCCGGATTCCCGGTCAAGGTGCGGCCGCTGTCCCGCTTCCAGACCGACAAGGAGGCTCGTCTCACGCTCGACGGCCTGCTCGACGGCACGGTCGACATGGTGATCGGCACGCATCGCATCCTCACCGACCAGGTCATGTTCAAGGACCTCGGTCTGATGATCATCGACGAGGAGCAGCGCTTCGGCGTCGAGCACAAGGACACCCTCAAGAAGATGAAGACCAACGTCGACATCCTCGCGATGAGTGCGACGCCGATCCCGCGCACGCTCGAGATGGCGGTCACCGGCATCCGCGAGATGTCGACGCTCGCCACCCCGCCGGAGGACCGGCATCCGATCCTCTCGTTCGTCGGCCCCCGCAGCGACAAGCAGATCGCGGCGGCGATCCGGCGCGAGATCCTGCGCGAGGGACAGGTGTTCTTCGTGCACAACCGTGTGCAGTCGATCCAGCGGGTCGCGGCACAGCTCGCCGAGCTCGTGCCCGAGGCGCGCATCGCGGTCGCACACGGTCAGATGGGCGAGCACGCGCTCGAGCAGGTCGTCGACGACTTCTGGGAGCGCAAGTTCGACGTGCTCGTCTCGACGACGATCATCGAGACCGGCCTCGACATCTCGAACGCGAACACGATCATCATCGACCGCGCCGACAAGTACGGACTCAGCCAGCTGCATCAGCTGCGCGGACGTGTCGGGCGAGGTCGCGAGCGTGCGTACGCCTACTTCCTCTACGACGAGATGAAGCCGCTGAGCGAGACGGCGGCTGACCGACTCCAGACGATCGCCGTGAACAACGACCTCGGCTCCGGCATGCAGGTCGCGCTCAAGGACCTCGAACTGCGCGGTGCGGGCAACCTGCTCGGCGGCGAGCAGGCCGGGCATATCGCCGGCGTCGGATTCGATCTCTATCTTCGGATGATCGGCGAGGCCGTCGCGACGTTCCGGGGCGAGGATGTCGAGTCGGGACAGGAGCTGCGACTCGAGCTGCCTCTGGACGCGCGTATTCCCGAGCACTACATCGACAGCGAGCGACTCCGTCTCGAGGCTTACCAGAAGCTCTCCGCCGCCTCGGCGGCCACGGCGAAGGACGACGCGATCGACCTCGTCATCGACGAGCTCACCGACCGCTACGGCACCCCGCCCGACGAGGTCGAGGGTCTGATCGCCGTCGCACGTCTGCGTCGGCGCGCGGCCAGAGCAGGACTCTCCGACGTGGTGGTCATGGGATCGAACCTGCGCATCGCGCCGGCGCGGCTCGAGGACTCGATCAAGGTGCGTCTGCAGCGGCTGTATCCCAAGGCGAAGCTGGTCGCCGGGGGTGAGGCCCTCGTCGTGCCCATGCCCACCGTGCCGGCCGCCGTGGGAGTCGGCCTCGAACCGCTGCAGGCTGCCGAGCTGCTCGAGTGGGTCGGGCAGCTGTTCACCGCGATCTTCCCCGAGCCCGTCTCGGCCGAGAAGACCGTCGACGCCTAGGCGCGGCGCAGCGACCTCGCGTGCGTCACAGCGAGAACCCGCCGTCCGTGGTCAGCACCTGACCCACCACCCAGGAGCCGGCGTCGGTGCACAGCCAGCCGATCAGCCGCGCCGGGTCGTCCGGTCGACCGACTCGGCCGAACGGCGTGCCGGCGATCCATTCGTCGACGCCGGAGAGATCGCGATCCGTGGTGTCCGCATCGAGGTAGCCCGTGTTCACGGGGCCCGGGTTGACGGTGTTCAGCACGATCCCGACGTCGAGCAGCTCCGCCGCCGTCGACCGCGTGATGCCCGCGAGCGCGGCCTTGCTCGTCGCATAGGAGATCTCTCCGCGCATCGCTCCGTGGCCCTGACCGGAGGTCATCCAGATGACGTGCGCCGTCGGCTTCTCGAACGGGCCGAGTGAGGGGATGCTGTCGCCCGGGCGGGCGACGGGGGTGTCCGCGCCGCCGAGCTCGACCCGGACTCGACGCGCCAGGCCCGCGGTGAGCAGCAGCGATGCGCGCGCGTTCGCCTGCCAGTGCGCGTCCAGCCGGTCGGCGGTCATGTCGAAGATCGTCCCGTCGCCTCCGCTCATCGCCTGATTGCAGACGACGATGTCGAGCCGTCCTGACAGCGAGGACGCCGCATCGAGCAGCGGTTCGATGCTGCCGGGGTCACGGAGATCCGCCTCGGCGTCGCCCATCACCGCTCCGGATGCGAGCGAGTCCCGGATGCCGGTGCGGACGGCGTCGAGATCGTCGCCGCCCCAGGGGTGGTCGAGATCATGCGGGCGGAAGTGGTGGACGAACACGTTCGCGCCGAGGGAGGCGAGCGTCGTGGCGGTCGCGAATCCGATGCCGCGCCTGCGCGAGACGCCGGTCACGAGCGCGGTGCGTCCGAGCAGGGGAAGGTCGGCGGAGTGCATGAGGATGCCTTTCGATCGAGGATGCCGCGGCATGCCGAGGGGCGGCCGGAGGCGGGGGAGAGATCGAGTCACCTGCATTGCATGGGCGTCAGCGTAGCAGGACGCCGCCGTCGGCCTTCTCGTCCCGTGCGCTGCACCACTACGCTGGCGTCATGTTGTACGAGCACCTCGGGGCTCGGCCCCGGATCCATGACACCGCCGTCGTCGCTCCCACCGCCGTGATCTCCGGAGACGTGACGATCGGACCGGACTGCCAAGTGCTGCACGGCGCCGTGATCACCGCCGAGGGCGGGCCCATCACGCTCGGCGAGCACGTGATCGTGATGGAGAACGCGCTCATCAGGGCGACGGCCGCGAACGCCGTGCACATCGGCTCGCACACGCTCGTCGGAACCCTCGCGAGCATCGCGGGTGCGACCGTCGGCGAAGAGGTCTTCCTCGCGTCGGGCGCCCGGATCTTCAACGGCGCGCTGGTCGGGGACCGGTGCGAGGTGCGCGTGAACGCCATCGTGCACCGGCGGGCGGTGCTGCCGTCCGGCACCGTCGTGCCGATCGGCTGGGTCGCGGTCGGGGATCCCGTCCAGCTCCTCTCTCCCGACCGCGAGGAGGAGATCTCCGCGGCCCAGCCCGAGCTCGACTTCCCGGGGCACGTCTTCGGCGTGGACCGCGACACCCCCGACCTGATGGTTCAGCTGACCGAGCGGTACGGCAGTTCCCTGGCCCGGCATGCCGACGACGTGCGTCTCGATGCCGACGGCCACGCGGCGGGCCGAGGGTGAGTGACGGGGCAGGGCTCGTCCGACCGGACATCAGCACGGAGGACGCCGCGCTGATCGCTCGCGACTGCTACGGGGTCGACGCCCAGGCGAGCGAGCTCGGGAGCAACCAGGACCGGAACTTCGTCCTGATCGAGCCGGACGGATCACGCAGCGTGCTGCGCGTCGACAACCCGGTGTTCGGCGACGACGCGAGAGCCGCGCAGCATGCGGCGCTCGACGCCTACCGCGCAGCCGGCGTTCGTGTTCCCACCGTGCTCCCCGGGCTCGACGGTGAGCTCACCCAGCGCTGGCGAGGATTCGCGGTGCGGCGCAGCGAGTTCGCCGAGGGCGAGCCGATGGTCGACGCGGGCTATCTCGCTCCCGTCGTCCTGGGGGAGTTCGGCACGCTGGCTGCGGCATCCGTGAACGCGCTCGCAGGTCTCGTGCATCCGGGGCTCGACCGTGAGCAGATGTGGGACATGCGCGTCGCGTACGAGCAGATCATCGCGCTGGCCCCGGCA
Organism: Microbacterium sp. CFBP9023; assembly: GCF_034045055.1. Lineage (NCBI taxonomy): Bacteria > Bacillati > Actinomycetota > Actinomycetes > Micrococcales > Microbacteriaceae > Microbacterium > Microbacterium sp. CFBP9023. The sequence continues at coordinate 501,757 of NZ_JAXCWI010000003.1, forward strand.
GTGACCGAGGCCGAACTGCGCGTGCGCGTGCGCACGGCAGCCGATGAGGCTCACGCCGCTGTCTCGACCGTCGCTGCCGGCCTGCCTGTGCAGCCGATCCATGGCGACCTGACCGACGACAACGTCACCGGAATGCGCGGTGCCGACTCGCGGCTGCATCCGCACACGGTGCTCGATCTGGGAGACCTGGGTCTCGGTTGGCGCGTCGCGGAACTGGCTGTCTGCGTGTCGTCGATGCTGCACCATGAGCCGGAGCGCCCGCTTCGCGCACTCGACACCGTCGCGGCGTTCCACGCCGATGCCCCGCTCACTCGCGACGAGGCGGTCGCGGTGTGGCCCCTCGTCGTGCTGAGAGCAGCGCTGCTCGTCGCGAGCGGCTGGCGTCAGCTCGCGATCGACGGGGACAACGACTACGCCCGCGAGAGGATCGAGGGGGAGCAGGCCATCTTCGACGCGGCGACCGCCGTTCCGCTCGCCGAGATGTCCGAGCACGTGCTCGCGCGGCTCGGGTTCGCGTCTCCGGAGTTCGAGATGTCGGATGCCGAGACTCCGGATGAGACTCCTGATGCGGGGACTCCGGATGCAGGGACTCCGGATGCTGGGACTCCGGATGCCGAGATTCCGGGGGACGCTCCCGACGTGCCTGACGCTCCCGACGTACCCGACGCTTCCCGCCGGGAACTGTCGATGCTGCTTCCCGATCTCGACGGCCGAGTCCTCCTGGTCGATCCGGGCATCGAAGCCGAGGGGCTCGATGCAGGGCGCTGGTCGCATCCGGATGCCGAGGCGATTCTCGTGGCCGAGGCCCACGCGGCGGGTGCTCGCGCTGCCGTGGTTCCCTACGGCGTCTTCCGGCTCACCCGGACGACCGTCGACGCCGTGAGCGCGGCCGCCACCTGGCCGGTGGAGACGGAGGTGCATGTCGCCCCCGGTCCGTCGTCGCGACTGGTCGCGCCGACCGCGGGGGAGCTGAAGATCACCGACGACGGGGTGCGCATCGAGCTCGACGGCGGGTGGAGGCTCGCGCTCCGTGGCACCGACATCGAGCCGAATCGCAGCGGGAGAGTCGAGAGGGGCGAGAGCATCGGCAGGCTCGCCGCATCCTTCGAGAACCGCACGATGGTCATCGGGCTGACGCGAGGGGATGCTCCGCCGCTCCGCTCCCCGCTGCCGAATCCGCCGATCGCCGCGCGGCTCGTCACCCCGGAACGCGTCGCGGCCTGGCGTCGCTTCACCGCGGACCCCGCTCCGCTGCTGGGCCTCCGGTCCGCCGCGCAGCGCGACGAGGCCGGTCAGGAGCTCGAGCGCCGCGAGCGCATCTTCGCGGCCGCACAGGAGCGCTATTACGAGCACCCGCCGCAGATCGAGCGAGGCTGGCGGCACCACCTCGTCGACACGACCGGTCGCAGCTACATCGACATGGTGAACAACGTCGCCGGGCTCGGCCACGGGCACCCGCGAGTCGCGGCGGCGGCGAACCGCCAGCTGAAGACGCTCGCCACGAACTCCAGGTTCCTGTTCCGCGGCCTCGCCGAGTACAGCGAGCGACTGATCGCGCTGATGCCCGAGGGGAGCGGCCTCGACACCGTGCTGCTCGTGAACAGCGGATCGGAGGCGGTGGACCTCGGCATCCGTCTCGCGCAGGCGGCCACAGGCCGACGAACCGTCGTCGCGCTGCGAGAGGCCTATCACGGGTGGACGATGGCGAGCGATGCGGTCACCACCAGCGCCTATGACAATCCTGATGCGCTCGCGACGCGTCCCGATTGGGTGCACGTCGCCGATGTGCCCAACTCGTTCCGCGGCACGCACCGCGGCCAGGACTCGGCGGACCGGTACCTCGCCGACCTCGCCGCCGACCTCGACCGCCTCAGCGTCGAGGGCCGGGATCCGGCCGGGTTCGTGTGCGAGTCCGTGCTCGGCAACGCGGGCGGGGTGGTCCTTCCCGACGGATATCTGACCGGTGCGTACGACCTCGTGCGTTCACACGGTGGCCTGTGCATCGCCGACGAGGTGCAGGTGGGCTTCGGGCGCATGGGATCCACGTTCTGGGGATTCGAGCAGTCCGGAGTGATCCCCGACATCGTCACGATCGCGAAGCCGATGGGCAACGGCTTCCCGATCGGCGGCGTGATCACCTCGAAGAGGATCGCCGACGCGCTGAGCGAGCAGGGCCAGTTCTTCTCCTCGGGCGGTGGCAGCACGCTCAGCAGCAGCGTCGGCCTCGCGGTCCTCGATGCCATGGTCGAGGACGACCTGCAACGCAACGCGCTCGACGTCGGTCGGCATCTGGCGGAGTCGCTCCGTGCACTCGCGCAACGGCATCCGATCGTCGGGCCCGTGCACGGGCAGGGGCTGTATCTCGGGGTCGAGCTCGTGCGCGACCCCGAGACCCTGCACCCGGCGGCGGCCGAGGCGGCCGCGATCTGCGAGAGGCTTCGCGAGCTCGGCGTGATCGTGCTCACCACCTCGGAGCGCTCGAACGTGCTGAAGATCAAACCCCCGCTCTGTCTGTCGGTCGGGAGCGCCGACCATGTCGTCGCGATGCTCGACCGCGTGCTCACCGAGGGCTGGTGATCGAGCGGGGTCTTCGAATCGAGTCGGTTCTCGGCATGTTAAATGCGTATTTCGAATCAGATCCGCTCTTCCGCTGACGAATCTCCGGGGTACATACTGAGCGTCAGTGTCGGACCGCCCGAAGTCCGGCCCATGCGCTGTTCCCGAAGGAGTACTCATGGTCACGCCCATCAAGACGAAGCCGCTCGCGCAGGGCGGAGGAACCCTCCGCCGCAATCTCGGCCTCTGGGCGATCGTCGGTCTCGGACTCGGCTATATGACGCCGACCGTCGTCTTCGACACGTTCGGCATGGTGGCTCGCGACACCGACAACGTCGTCCCCGCGGCCTACCTCGTCGCCCTCGTCGTGATGGTGTTCACCGCCATCAGCTACGGCAAGATCTCCCGCGCCATCCCGAGCGCCGGGTCTGCGTACACGTACGTCCGCGAGTCGATCCACCCGAACCTCGGGTTCATGGTCGGCTGGACCTCGCTCATCGACTATGTGCTGCTCCCGATGGTCAACTGCCTCATCATCCGCAGCTACCTCGAAGCGCTCTTCCCCGACATCCCCGGCTGGATCTGGGTCGTGCTGTACTGCATCCTCGTCACGAGCATCATCTACATGACGATGCGCGGCACCTCGAACATGAACATGATCCTGCTCGTGTTCTCGATCGTCGTGATGGTCGTGTTCGTCGTCATGGTCGTCGCGCAGCTGATGCGCGGCGAAGGAGCGGGCACGATCGCATCGGCCGCGCCCTTCATCCACGACGGTGCGACGATCGGCGCGGTGCTCATGGGGGCGACGATCGTCTGCTTCTCGTTCATCGGGTTCGACGCCGTGACGATGTACGCCGAGGAGGCGAAGGATCCGAAGACGATGCCCAAGGCGATCCTGCTGACCGTGCTGCTCGGCGGCGCGATCTTCCTCGTCGCCGCGTACGTCACGCAGCTGCGCTTCCCCGACTGGAACGAGTTCGCCCCCGGTGGCGACATGCAGTACGTCGAGGATTCGACGCTGCCGATCATCGGAAACCTCGTCGGGGGCAACGTGCTCATGGCCGTGCTGACCGCCGCCGGCTTCTGCGCCACGCTCGCCTCGGGTCTCGCCTCGCACGCATCGGTCTCGCGGATGCTGCTCGTCATGGGTCGCAACAACGTCCTTCCGCAGAAGGCCTTCGGCTACATCAACCCGCGCACCCACACGCCCACCTTCAACATCGTGCTGGTCGGCGCGATCTCGCTGCTCGCGATCCCGTTCACCCTCGAGCTGATCGCGGCGTGGATCAACTACGGCGCCCTGATCGCGTTCACCTTCGTCAACATCTCGGTGATCGCCTGGTTCGCCGTGCGCAAGGGGCGGCGCCACACACCGCGCGACATCTTCTCGTACATCGTGATGCCGGGCATCGGCATGCTCCTCACGGGTCTGCTGTGGGTGAACCTGCACGCCGACGCCCTGACAGGGGGACTCATCTGGACCGCTCTCGGCCTGATCTACCTCGCCGTGATCACGAAGGGGTTCCGCAAGAAGGTGGTCGCGTTCGATGAGAACCAGGCGGTGACCGGGTTCAACAAGGTCGTGAAGGTGCCGGTCGACGAGAACTGAGCACCTCAGGCGTAGAGACGCGCAAGAGCCGCCTGCCCGGGAGGGAGGCGGCTCTTGTGTCGTGCGCAGTGGGTGTGACTCCGGTCAGATCACGCCCTGGGCGAGCATCGCGCCCGCGACGCGCTCGAAGCCAGCGATGTTCGCCCCGGCGACATAGTCGCCGGACACGTCGTAGCGCTCCGCGGCGTCGAACGCGGCGCGGTGGATGTCCGCCATGATCTCGCGCAGCTTGTTCTCGCTCGCGTCGAAGCTCCACCGCTGGCGAGACGCGTTCTGGCTCATCTCGAGAGCGGAGGTGGCGACGCCTCCCGCGTTCGCCGCCTTGCCCGGCGCGAAGAGGACTCCGGCGCTCTGGAACGCATCGACGGCAGCGGGGACGCAGGGCATGTTCGCGCCCTCCGAGACCGCTCGCACGCCGTTGGCGATCAGGGTCTCGGCGGCGTGGAGATCGAGTTCGTTCTGGGTCGCCGACGGCACGGCGATGTCGACCGGGACCTCCCAGACGCTGCCGCCTTCGATGAATCGGGCGCCGGGGCGACGGTGGGCGTACTCGACGATGCGCGCGCGCTCGACCTCCTTGATCTGGCGCAGCAGGTCGACGTCGATGCCGGCGTCGTCGACGACGTACCCCGACGAGTCGGATGCCGTGACGGCGGTCGCGCCGAGCTGGGATGCCTTCTGGATCGCGTAGATCGCGACGTTGCCCGAGCCCGAGACGCCGACGCGCTTGCCGTCGAGCGAGTCGCTGTGCACGCCGAGCATCTCCTGTGCGAAGAACACCGCGCCGTAGCCGGTCGCCTCGGTGCGCACCTCTGCGCCACCCCAGCCGGTGCCCTTGCCGGTGAACATGCCGGACTCGTGGCGGTTGGTGATCTTGCGGTACTGGCCGAACAGGTAGCCGATCTCGCGACCGCCGACGCCGATGTCGCCGGCGGGGACGTCGGTGTGCTCGCCGAGGTGACGGTAGAGCTCGTTCATGAACGACTGGCAGAAGCGCATGATCTCGGCATCCGACCTGCCGTGCGGGTCGAAGTCGGATCCGCCCTTGCCGCCGCCGATGCCCTGGCCGGTCAGCGCGTTCTTGAAGATCTGCTCGAACCCGAGGAATTTGATGATCGACAGGTTGACCGACGGGTGGAAGCGAAGGCCGCCCTTGTACGGTCCGAGCACCGAGGAGAACTGGATCCGGTAGCCGCGGTTGACCTGCAGACGCCCGGCATCGTCGACCCACGGCACGCGGAACAGGATCTGCCGCTCCGGCTCCACCAGACGCTCGAGGATGCCGCCGTCGACGTACTGCGGGTTGCGCGCGAGCACCGGTGCGATCGAGTTCAGCACCTCGTGCACGGCCTGCTGGAACTCGGGCTCGTGCGGGCTGCGGGCGAGCACCGTGTCGAAGACGGGCTGCACGTCGTCGGCGAGCGGATGGAAGTCGACGGAAGACGGAGAGGTCACGCGAAAGAGCTTTCTGATCGGGGGATGGTGCTGCGTGCGATCGTGTCGCGTGAGGGTGCGCCGGATACGGCGAAGTTTTCACTCTAGCGGGCACGCCGAGGTGAGCACCTTCACACCGGCATGCGCTTGTTCGGGGACGACGACGCGGGGGTCACCCGGTGTTCTGGAGGCCCGCCGCGACGCCGCTCACCGAGAGCAGCAGCAGTCGCCGCTGCTCGTCGTCGGCACCCGAGCCGGTCGCCTCGGCCGGGTCGCGCAGTGCGCGGAGGGCGCGCAGCTGCAGCAGCGACAGGGCGTCGACGTACGGAGTGCGCAGCTGCACGGCGCGCTGCAGGATCGGCTTGTTCTCGAGCAGGCCCACACCGCCGGTGAGACGGATGACCCACTCGCGCGTCAGCGACAGCTCGTCGAGCACGAGCTGCGCGAGATCGTCCCGATCGCCGAGGGCGAGGTACTGGCGGGCGATGCGCTCATCGGTCTTCGCGAGGCTCATGGCGACGTTGTCGATCATGGTGCGCAGCAGCGGCCAGTCGCGATAGGCCTCGGCGAGACGGGCCTCGTCGCCGACGGCGGCGAGAGCGGTTCCGAGTCCGAACCAGCCGGCGAGGTTGATGCGGGCCTGGGTCCAGGCGAAGACCCACGGGATCGCGCGCAGGTCTTCCAGCGACTCGACCGACAGCCCGCGTCGAGCCGGGCGGGAGCCCAGGGCGAGCAGGCCGATCTCCTCGAGAGGGGTGACCGTGGCGAACCAGGGGGCGAAGCCCTCCGCCTTGACGAGCGAGAAGAAGCGCTCGCGCGACGAGGTGTCCATGACGGCGGCGATGTCGGCGAAGCGTGCGGCGGCGTCGCTCGTGTGCTTCTCGACGGACGGAGACGAGGCGAGCAGCGTCGCCGCGGCGACCTGATCGATGTGGCGCATCGCGATGGCCGGCTCGCCGTAGCGCGCGAAGATGACCTCGCCCTGCTCGGTGAGCTTGAAGCGACCGTCGACCGAGTGCGGTGGCTGAGCGAGGATGGCCGAGTTGGCGGGTCCGCCGCCTCGGCCCAGAGCACCGCCGCGACCATGGAACAGGGTCAGTTCGATGTCGGAGTCTTTGGCCCACTGCGCGATCTTCTCCTGCGCCTCGTACAGGGCGAGGTTCGCGGCGACCGGGCCGACGTCCTTCGACGAGTCGGAGTAGCCGAGCATGACCTCGAGCCGGTTGCCCGTCGCGGCGAGGCGTTCCTGGAACTCCGGGAACGTCACGGCCTCTGCGAGGATGGCGGGCGCCGCCTGCAGGTCGGCGAAGGTCTCGAACAGGGGAACGACGTCGAGCACGGGGGCGTCGTCGCCCAGCGCGTGCCTCGCGAGCGCATACACGTTCGCGAGGTCGGACGCCGACTGAGTGAACGACACGACATAGCGGCCGGCAGCCCGCAGGCCGCGGTCGCGCTGGATCTCGGCGATCACGCGGAAGACCTCGAGCACCTCCTCGGTCTGCGCGCTGATCGCGTCGCCGCTGGAGAGCTCCGAGAGCGCCTTGCGGTGCACCTGCGAGTGCTGACGCACCTCGAGCTCGGTCAGATGGAAGCCGTAGGTCTCCACCTGCCAGATGAGGTGCTGCACGCCGCCGAACGCATGGCGCTTCGCGCCCGCATCCGCCAGCGACGACTGCACCGTGCGCAGGTCGTCGAGCAGCTCCTCGGGGCGCGAGTAGCGCTGCTCCTCGCCACGGCGGGTGGCCGCGACACGGTGGGCGAGGGCGAGCAGCACGCGGCGGTGCGGCTCACCGGGGGAGCGGGCGCCCAGCTCCTCGGCGACGCGCGGCTCAGCGCCGGCGAAGGCCTCCCACAGCGCCGTGACTCCTGCGCTCGCAGGGGTGTCCTCGGCGTCCAGCGTGAGGGCGCGGCCGATGCGCTCGAGTGCGCGCTCCAGCCCGCGCAGCACGTGGTCGGAGGCGATCTGCGACGCCTCACGGGTGACGGATGCGGTCACGAACGGGTTGCCGTCGCGGTCGCCGCCGACCCAGGACCCGATGCGCACGAACGCGGGCACGACCGGAGCGCTCGAGCCGGAGTCGTCGCCGCGGAGTGCGTCGTCGATGCGCCGGTACACGTGCGGCACGGTGGTGAACAGGGTCTCGTCGAACACGCCCATGACCGTGCGCACCTCGTCGGTCGGCGAGGGCTTCTCGGCGCGGAGCGGCGCGGTGCGCCAGAGGGTGTCGATCTCCTCCAGCATCCTCCGGCGCGCGCGGTGCTCCTCCGACCCGCCCTCGCTCGCGGCGTCGTGCTGGGTGAGCAGCTCGGAGAGGCGGCGGATGCTCGACGACACCGCGCGACGGCGTGCCTCGGTCGGGTGGGCGGTGAACACCGGGTGGAAGCGCAGGCCCTCGAGACGGCGGAGCGCCTCGTCGTCACCGACCTCCGTCTTCAGACGCGCATAGGCGGTGGCGACGGTGTCGGCCGCATCCTCGCGGCCCGGCTGGCCAGCGCGCTCACGGAGCACCCGCACGCGCTGGTGCTCCTCGGCGAGATTGACGAGGTGGAAGTAGCAGGTGAACGCCCGTGCGACCTCGTCGGCGCGCGCGATGCTGAACGACTCGGCGATCGCGGCCGCCCGATCGAAGGCGTCGGAGGTCTCTTCGTCATAGGCCTGGATCGTCGCCAGCCGCAGCCGCTCGACGTCCTCGAAGAGGTCGTCGCCGCCTGCTTCGCGCAGTACCTGGCCGAGAAGGGCGCCGAGCATTCTGACGTCGGTGCGCATGGCATCCGGAATGCCGCGGCCCGCTTCGAAACGGCCGATGATGCGGATGGCCGAGGTGTCAGTGGGCTCGGGGAAGGCGTGTTCGGGGGTCACCGTTCGAGAGTATCCCGGGTCGGGGTCGTGCTCTGAACGCATGACGATGTGAGACGTGCGGGGCGCTCGCAACTACCATGGGGGCGATGCGCATCTCCGCGAACCCTCTCCGTGGCCAGCAGTTCCCTGCTGTCCTGCTCCTCGTCGCGGCAGGGCTCGGCATCCTGCTGGCGAATCTTCCCTCGCATGATGCGCTCGCCGCGGTGCTCGACTTCCACATCGCCGTGCCCGGCACAGTGCTCGACCTCTCGATCGAGCACTGGGTGTCCGACGGTCTTCTCGCCGTGTTCTTCCTCGTGGTGGCGATCGAGCTGCGGCACGAGCTCACCCACGGCGAGCTCGATTCGCCCAGCAAGGCCGTGCAGCCGGCCATCGCCGCCGCCGGCGGTGTGCTGGTGCCGATCGCTGTCTATCTGCTCATCGCGGGCGACTCCGCGACCGCCACCGGCTGGCCCATCCCGACGGCGACCGACATCGCCTTCGCGCTCGGCGTGCTCGCGATGTTCGGACGGGGGCTTCCGTCGAACGTCCGCGTCTTCCTGCTCGCGCTCGCGATCCTCGACGACATCATCGGCATCATCTTCATCGCGGTCCTCTTCGCGCACGACGTGCAGTGGCTGTTCCTCGCGCTCGCCGTCGCCGCCGTCGTCGCGTTCTGGCTGCTCAGCAGACTGCTCCACGCCAAGGGGCATCCGGCGGTGGCCGTCGCGATGATCATCGTCGGCGTCGTCGCCTGGGGCCTGGTGGCCTCGTCGGGCATCCACGCCACCATCGCCGGCGTGATGCTCGGGCTCGTGATGTCGCCCGTTCCTGCCGCGCGCACCAGGCACGTGCTCGAACCGACGGTGAACGGCGCGATCCTGCCGATCTTCGCGTTCGTCGCCGCCTTCGTGGTGATCCCCGCCCTCGCACCGTCGGAGCTCTCTCCCGCCTTCTGGGGGATCGTCGTGGCGCTGCCCGTCGGAAAGATCATCGGCATCTCCCTGTTCGGGTGGCTCGCGATGCGGATCCGGCCCCGAGGCGCGGCGCCGGCCCTGCCGTTCGCCGACATCTTCGCCGCCGGCGCGCTGGGCGGCATCGGCTTCACCGTCTCGCTTCTGCTCGCCAACCTCGCCTTCGCGGCCGACGCCGGCACCCGCGATCAGGCCATCCTCGGTGTGCTCGTCGGCTCGCTCGTGGCTCTCGTGCTCTCGGGTGTGATCGTGTCACTCCGCGCCCGTACGTACCGACGACGGGGCGCCGTGACCTCGTGACCGCGGGGCGACCCGAGTGGCGTTCGAAGGAGGACCGGTGAGTGCAGAGCCCGCCCGCGACCCGCTGCGCGCCGCAGCCGAGACGATGCGCGAGGTCCGGGATCGCTGCGTCTGGTCGCAGCAGATCACCCATCGTGATCTCGTGCCGTATCTCATCGAGGAGTCGCACGAGGTGATCGACGCCGTCGAGGACGGCTCACGGGCCGACCTGCGTGAGGAGCTCGGCGACCTGCTCTGGCAGGTGCTGTTCCACGCCGCGATCGCCGCGCAGGACCCCGACGACCCGTTCGACATCGACGATGTCGCGGCCACGCTCACCGAGAAGATGGTGCGGCGGCATCCTCACGTCTTCGCGGACGAGGTCGCGACGACCCCTGAAGAGGTCCTGGTGCACTGGAACGCCGCGAAGGCGGCGGAGAAACGCGCGAGACGCAGCGTCCTCGACGGGATCCCGCGCGGTATGCCGGCGCTCGCGCTGGCACAGAAGGTCGCCGGTCGAGCCGAGGGGGCCGGCGTCGTCGTCGCCCGGACCGATGCGGACGGGGCTGGACCGGCGCCCTCCTCGGAAGCAGAGCTCGGCGACGCACTTCTCCGCCTCGTGGCGGTCGCGCGCGCCGAGGGCTGGGATGCCGAACGAGCGCTGCGCGAACGGCTCCGAGCGGTCGAGGCCGAGGTCCGCGAGGCGGAATCCGAAGCCTGAGTCCACGGCCTGGCCCGCCGACCTGGAAAGATGGAGGCGTGGCTACTGTGAACCCGCCGCGCGGAATGCGCGACATCCTCCCCGCCGACAAGGCTCGCCGCGAGCGCGTCCTCTCCGTGATCCGTGATCGTTACCGCTCGCACGGGTTCGACGAGATCGAGACCCCGGCGCTCGAGGAGTACTCGCGACTGCACGCCGGCATCGGCGGCGACAACGAGAAGCTCGCCTACAACGTGCTGCGCCGCGGCCTCGATGCGGATGCCATCCGCGACGCCGCCGACGACCAGGGCGCCCTGGCCGACCTCGGTCTGCGATACGACCTCACGGTTCCGCTCGCGCGCTTCTACGCGAGCAATCGCGCTCAGCTCCCCGGTGTGTTCCGCGCGATCCAGATCGGTCCGGTCTGGCGTGCTGAGCGACCGCAGAAGGGGCGCTACCGCCAGTTCGTGCAGTGCGACATCGACATCATCGGCGACGACTCGTCGCGCGCGGAGGCCGAGCTCATGGTCGCCTCGCTCGATGCGGTCGACGCACTGGGTCTCGAGGGCGCCACCGTGCGCATCAACGACCGCCGTGCGCTGGACTGGATGCTCGGCAGCTTCGGCTTCACGGGCGACGAACGTCCCGGGGTCCTCATCACGATCGACAAGCTCGACAAGATCGGGCCCGACGGCGTCGCCGCCGAGCTGCGCGAGCGCGGTTCGGCGCCATCGGCCGTCGACGCGTTCGAAGCCTTCCTCCTGCGCCCGCAGACCATGGAGTACAACCCCTTCGGCGAACGTCAGATCCGCAAGGCGCTTCCCGACGGTGCCCCGGACGAGATCGTCGGACACCTCGTCGCGATCGGCGAGGCCGTCGCCGCCGGCCGAGGCGCGACCGACATCCCGCTGGTCTTCGACCCGTTCCTCGTGCGCGGCATGGGCTACTACACGGGCACGATCTTCGAGCTGGCCCACCCTTCGGTGTCGTACTCGCTCGGCGGCGGCGGTCGCTATGACGGCATGATCGGCCGCTTCCTCGGCCAGCAGGTCCCTGCCGTCGGGTTCTCGCTGGGCTTCGAGCGCCTCGTCGACCTCGTGACGGCGGGCGCGGATGCCGGCGAGCGCGCCGTCGTGCTCATCCACGACGCCGACGTGCCGGTCGCCGAGCTCGTCATGCACAAGGTGGGTCTCGTGGGCTCCGGGGCGCGAGTGCGGCTGGAACGGCGCACGAAGAACGTGAAAGCCCTGCTCGAGCGCTCGGCCGCCGACGGATACACGGAGTTCGCGACCGTCTCGGCGGGAACCTCGGAGCTGGAGCTCAAGCCCCTCTCCTGAGTTCGGCGGATGCCGTTCACTCGGCGTTCACGCCGTTCCGGTCGAATCGGGACATGAGCCGACCGCCGTTCGTCGCCGTCGCGGCGGTGGGTGTCGCCACCGCGGTGGCCGCCGCCGGAATCCGGGTCGTCCTCACCCGACAGGCCGCGATCGCGCGTCGACGCATCGGCAAGCCGCTCGGTGAGGAGTCGATCGACGCCGACCGCGTCTGGCGTCGTTCGCTCGACGGCATGCCGATCGATCTGCTCGTGCTCGGAGACTCGCTGGCGGCGGGCCTCGGCGCCGAGCGGCGCAAGGAGACACTGGGCGGACGACTCGCCAAGGGTCTGGCGCGACGGATGCGACGACCGGTCCATCTGCGCACGGCCGCCGTCGTCGGGTCCGAATCGCCCGACCTCGCCGCCCAGCTCGACGCGCTGCCCGAGGACTACGCCCCGCATGTCGCCGTGATCGTGGTCGGGGGCAACGACGTGACGCACCGCATCCCCGTCGCCGTCTCGACGCAGCACCTGCGCGAGGCCGTCCGACGGCTGCGTGCTCGGGGTGCGGAGGTCGTGGTCGGCACCTGTCCCGATCTCGGAGCCCTCCGCCCGGTTCCGCAGCCTCTGCGGCGCCTGATGTCGAGCATGTCCCGTCGACTCGCCAGGGTACAGGCCGAGACCGCTCGTGCCGAGGGCGCGCACCCCGTCGACCTCCGCCGCGCCGTCGGCCCGATGTTCTTCGACGATCCGGAGGCGATGTTCAGCCTCGATCGCTTCCACCCGAGTCCGCTCGGCTATCGGCGCACGGCGGAGGCACTGCTCCCGGCCGCGTGTCGGGCTGCCGAGACCGCGCTCAGCTCGCGCCGTCAGACGGGGCAGCACTGAAGGACGCCGCCCAGTCGGCGACCCGCCGTGCGCTCTCCTCGTCCGAGAGGTCTTCGACCCGGGTCATCACCGACCATCGCACGCCGAACGGATCCCGGATGCTGGCGAATCGGTCTCCCGACACGAACGCCGACGGAGCCTCGCGCACGGTTGCGCCCGCGGCGACGGCACGCTCGACGACGGCGTCGACGTCCGAGACATAGAGTCCCATCGAGTAGCAGTCGTCGTCTCCCGACGGCGCGGGAACCAGATGATAGTCGGGGCTGGGCTCGCCCAGCTGCAGGTGGCCGAACCCGAAGTCGAGGTCCGCATGGGCGACGACACCGCCGAACTCCGTGACATCGATGACGCGAGCGCCGAAGACGTCCCGGTAGAACTCGATCGCCTCCCGTGCCCGGGGGACCGCGAGGAAGGGAGTGAGGGAGGTCGCGCTGTTCGGTCGGCCGTCCGTCGTGTGCTCGCCGGTCACGCCGGTCCTGTTCTCGGTGCTCATGCAGCCACAGTAGGGAGCAGTCGCAGACGCGCGCTTGAACTTGCGCGACACGATCGTGCGCCGGGTCATAGGGTCGAGGCATGGACGTCGACGACCTCGGACCGACCGTGTCCGCCATGCGGGTCACCGTGACGATCCTCGCGGGCGGCTAGCGATGCGTGCGACCCGCGGTGTGCTGTATCCGGCCCGGCTGCCGGACTTCCATCGTCTGCCGCCTGCGACCGCCGCGCGGGACCTCGCGGTGTGGTTCTGGATCCCCGAGTGGAGCATCGAGCCCGCTCGATCGTCTCGCCAGGAGATCGTCGGCTATCCGGCGCTGAACCTCGTCGTCGAGAACGGTGACGTGAGTCTGTCCGGGGCGACGACACGGGCTTCGCATCGCGAGCTGACCGGCACGGGCTGGGCAGTGGGCGCCCTGCTGCGACCCGCAGCTGTCGCGGCCCTCATCGACGACCCTGCCGCACTCGTCGATTCCGAGCAGCCGGTCGTCGCTCCCGAGCTCGCGGACGGGGTCAGTGCTGCGATGGCGTCGGGGGAGGGACATCGCGAACGCGCCGTCGCGGTGTTCTCGGAGTGGCTCGCTCGTCGGGTCGGACCCCTCGACGACAGTGCGAGGCATGCGAACGCGCTGGTCGAGGTGCTCATGGAGGAGGGCGCGGCCGACTCGGTCGAGGAGGCCGCGACCCGACTCGCGGTCTCGCTGCGCACGCTGCAGCGCCTCGCCCATCGTCACGTCGGAGTGTCGCCGGCCGCCATGATCCGGCGCCGCAGGCTGCAGGAGGCCGCGGAGCACCTGCGTCTGCACCCAACGGTCGATCTGGCGGATCTCGCCGCCGACCTGGGGTACGCGGATCATGCCCATCTCACCCGCGACTTCCGGAACGTGCTCGGAATCGCGCCCCGCGCGTACCGAACGTCCTCCGCGCAGGACGTTCGGAGTGCTGCCGCATCATCCTGATCAGCGCGCGAGCCGCAGCCGGATCGTCCGATAGAGCACCCCGACCAGCACGACCGCGGTACCCACCACCGAAGCCACCACCGGCAGCGTGTTCACGAGCACGAGGCACCCGAGCGCACCGACGACCTGCAGCACCCGCGGATAGCGGCGAGCCGCAGTGCGCTGGCGGAATGCCGCCGCATTGGCGATGAGGTAGTACAGCAGCACACCGAACGAGGAGAAGCCGATCGCGTCGCGCAGATCGGCGACGAGCACGATCATCACGATGATGACCGCGATCGTGATCTCGGCCCGACGGGGTACGTGCCAACGCTCGTCGACCTTCGCGAGGAAGCGCGGCAGATCCTCTTCGCGGGCCATCGCCAGTGTGGTGCGACCGATGCCGGTCAGGAGGGCGAGCAGAGCTCCGAGCGAGGCGGCGGCCGCGGCCACGCGGACGACAGGAGTGAGAGCCGTCCACCCCGAGGCCGTGACGACATCGGCGAGAGGGGTGGTGCTCGTGACCGCGTCGCCGCCGAGCACGACGACGACCGTGATCGCGACGAGCGTGTAGACGACGACCGTGCCGCCGAGGGCCAGGGCGATCGCCCGGGGGATCGTCCGGGCGGGGTCGACGACCTCTTCGCCCATCGTCGCGATGCGCGCGTATCCCGCGAACGCGAAGAAGAGCAGGCCTGCGCCCTGCAGCACCCCGTACGCGGAGGCATCCGGAAGGGGAGCCGGGGCGGTAGACGAGGAACCGCCGAGGCCCACCGCGACCACCACGGCGAGTCCGAGCAGCGAGCACACGACGAGGATGCGCGTGACGAGGGCGGTTCGCGTCACGCCGAAGCAGTTGACCGCCGCGAGAGCGACGACGGCAGCGACGGCGACCGGCACCTCCCAGCCGTCCGGTGCCGCGTAGGCGGCGAAGGTCATGGCCATCGCCGCGCAGCTGGCGATCTTGCCGATCACGAAGCTCCATCCGGCGACGAAGCCCCACCACGGGCCGATCTCGGCGCGGGCGTACGCGTAGGTGCCGCCGGCGACGGGATGCGCCGCGGCGAGCTGCGCCGAGGCGGTCGCGTTGCAGTAGGCGACGATCGCGGCGATCGCCAGGGCGATCAGGATGCCGCTTCCGGCGACTCCCATGGCCGGTGCCCACACGGAGAACACGCCGGCGCCGATCATCGAACCGAGACCGATCGCGACGGCGTCGAGAGGTGTCAGGCGGCGGGCGAGGGGCATCCCGTCATCGTGTCACGTCCGGGTGAACGTCCGGTATCGCCGTCGCCGTCAGCTCCGAGCGGTGGTGACGCGCTGCTTCTCGCGGATGTAGACCTGTCGGCGGACTCTGGCGACGACGTCTCCGTCGCGGTCGGTGATGACGGTCTCGAACCACTCGAGCACCTTCGCACCGCCGTGCGCCCGCTCGCGGATCTCCTCGGCCCGCTCGCGGCTGACCTCGAACTCGGCCGTCAGCACCCCGCGCCCGGGCTTGACGAACTCGATCTCGCCCCGGGTGTCCCAGACGACATAGTCCCGGCCGAGCTGATGCATCACGAGCATGAAGAAGTGCGGGTCCGTCATCGCGGACATCGAGCCGCCGAATGCCGTCTTCACGTAATTGCGGGTGAACACGTTGACGTGCAGCTCGACCGTGGCGTGCGTCCAGTCCTCGCTGAAGCGGCGGATGCGGATGCCGCTGAACAGATTGGGGACCCACAGGCTCATGCCCGTGGCGAGACAACGGGGAGTGATGCGCATGAGGTCAGTGTGGCCGACGGCCGGATCCGGACAAAGCTCGCTGGAGGGTTGCGACAGTTGTTATAGTTTATGTAGAACTACTAGAAGATTGGAGGACGGGATGCTGATCCGCATCGACGCCGACAGCGCTCGGCCGCTCTTCGATCAGGTCGCGGCATCCGTTCGCGCCGATGTCCTCGCCGGACGTCTCGTGCCGGGTGACCGGTTGCCTGCCGCCCGTGAACTCGCCGAGGCGCTCGAGATCAACCTGCACACCGTGCTCCGTGCCTATCAGCAGCTGCGCGACGAGGGGCTGATCGATCTGCGCCGTGGCAGGGGAGCGGTGGTGTCCGCTGCTGCATCTCCGCTCGCCGAGCTCTCACAGGACATCGCCGCGCTCGTCGCCCGCGCCGCATCCCTCGGACTCTCTTCCTCGACACTGGCCGCGCTCATCAAGGAGACCGACGCATGACCCCCGAGATCCGCCGCGCCCGCACCGCCTTCTGGTGGGTCGGGGTCATCGTCCCCGGCGCTCTGATCGTGCTCGCCGCCGTCATCGTCCTGGCGTGGCTGCCCGACATCCCCGATCCTGCGGCGATCCACTGGGGCCTCGACGGAGCCGATGGCTTCGCGCCGCGGTGGACGCCACTGGTCATGCTGATCGGCCTGGGCGGAGGGATCGTGGCGATGTTCGCGATCATCGTCCTGGTCTCGCACAGGCTGCCCCCACGGGGCTCGGGCGGGCCGCTTCCTCAGTCGCAGTGGTCGACGACCGCCCGTCTGCTCGGAGCGGCCGGCCTCGCGATGGCGGGCCTGATGTCCATGCTCGCGATCACGACGACCGGCTCCCAGCGAGGGCTCTCCGATGCGAACGAGGCGCCCGACATCACCCTCTGGGTCCCGGTCATCGTCGCGATCGCCGCCGGCCTCGGGGTGATCGGATGGTTCGCGCAGCCGAAGGTGCCCGTCGCGTCCGTCGCGTCCGCGGATCCGGCGGCACCTCTCCCTCTCGCCGACCACGAGCGCGCCGTGTGGATGAAGACCGTGAACGTGGCCCGCAGTGGCCAGGTCGTCCTCGGGATCAGCGTCTTCTTCACGGTCGCCGTGAGCGTGCTGCTGCTCGCCCGGGGCATCGCCGCCGGGTGGATCGTGGCGGGCATCACTGTGGTCCTCGTCATCGTCGTGGCGACCGGTCTGTCGTTCCGGGTGCGGGCGAGCACCGCTGGCCTTCGGGTGCGCTCCGTCGCCGGATGGCCGCGTCTCGAGATCGCCGCGGCCGACATCGCCAGCGCTCGCGCGGTGCAGGTCGACCCGTTCGCCGAGTTCGGCGGCTGGGGCTACCGAATCGGCACCGACGGGCGGCGCGGATTCGTGCTGCGCACCGGCGAGGCCCTCGAGATCACCCGCACAGACGGTCGCGTGTTCGTCGTCACCGTCGATGACGCCTCCACAGCGGCATCCGTCCTCGCTTCCGCAGCATCCCGATGATCGCACCGCACATCGACACCGAACAGCACATCGACACCGAACCGGGAGTCAATCCATGACCCGCATCAGAGCCGCATCCGTCGTCCTCTTCGTCGCGCTCGCGTGCGGGCTCGCCTGGCTCGTCGCCCTGCCGCTGTGGCTGGGCGACGGCCTCGCCGAGCCCAGCGCCTGGTTCCTGCTGCCCGTGATGATGCTGACCCCCGCGCTCGCCGCGCTCGTGGTCACCCTCGCCCTGCGTGTGCCGGCACCGGGGGAGCGGCTCCGCTTCCTGGGCATCTGGCCCCTGCGCCCGGCCAGGCGGGTCGTCTGGCTGATGGTGGCGGGCTGGCTCGTCCCTCCGGTTCTCGTCGCGCTCGGCATCGTGGTCGCGGCGGCCTTCGGATGGGTGCAGCTCGACCCGACGTTCTCGGCGTTCTCCGCTGAGATCGCGAGGTCGCTGCCCGCCGGTGCGCCGATGCCCCCGATCGAGCTCATCGTGATCTCGCAGATCGTGATGATCCCTGTCGGCGCCCTGATCAACAGTGTGCTGGCGTTCGGCGAAGAACTCGGCTGGCGCGGGTGGCTCGTCCCGGCCCTACGACCGCTCGGCACGTGGCCGGCACTCCTCATCAGCGGAGCGATCTGGGGCTTCTGGCACAGCCCGGTGATCTTGCTCGGCTACAACTTCGGGCGCACCGACATCACCGGCGTGCTGTTCATGATCGGCGGCTGCATGGCCTGGGGTGTGCTGCTGGGCTGGCTGCGTCTGCGCTCCGCATCGGTCTGGCCCGCCGTCCTCGCGCACGGCTCGCTGAACGCGGCCGCCGGACTCGTCCTCATCTTCGCCGCATCGCAGCCCGATCTCGCACTCGCCGGACCTCTCGGCGTCGCGGGATGGATCGTCGCGGCGGCGGTGATCGCCGCATTGGCACTCACGGGCCAGTTCCGTCGTCAGCCCGAGCTCGCGGGCGCGCCCGGGCGGCTGCTGTCCGCTCCCCGAGCCGGGAGGGGTCCGCAACCCTCTTGACGCTCTTCGGGGCTCACGGTTTGCTGAGGGCATGGAATCCACTCCCGCCGCCTGGTCGAATGCCGACGCCTATCTCGCTGATCTCCTCGTCGGTCATGATCCGCAGCTGGAGGCGGCGCTGGCCGCTCAGCACGATGCCGGTCTTCCCGAGATCGAGGTCGCGCCGGTCGGCGGCAAGCTCCTCAACCTCCTCGCCCGCATCAGCGGCGCTCGCCGCGTGCTGGAGATCGGGACGCTCGGCGGCTACTCGACGATCTGGCTCGCACGGGCGGTGGGTCCCGAGGGGCGTGTGATCACCGTCGAGGCCGAAGCGGACAACGCCGCCGTGGCCCGCGCGAGCATCGATGCCGCCGGCGTCGGAGACCGCGTCGACATCCGGATCGGCCGAGGTGCCGACGTGCTCCCCACGCTGGTCGGCGGCTTCGACCTGGTCTTCATCGACGCCGACAAGGAGTCGAACACGGTCTACCTCGACTGGGCCGCGAAGCTGGGCCGTCCCGGAACCGTGATCGTGCTCGACAACATCGGACGGGAGGGTGAGATCGTGCGCGACGATGCGACCGACCCCAAGGTCGTCGGCACCAGGGATGCACTGCGGATGCTGGGCGAGGACCCGCGCTTCGACGCCACCGCGCTGCAGACGGTCGGTGTCAAAGGCTGGGACGGCGTCGCGCTCGCTGTCGTCGTGTGAACCTCCGGCCCCGACCCGGGTGCTGAGGGCCGGGCGGGCTAGACTGGGCGCGGATCGACGACGCTCCACACACCTTTTCTCTGAGCAAGGAGCACATCAGTGGCACTGATCGAGGCTGTAGGCGCACGCGAGATTCTCGACTCGCGCGGAAACCCGACCGTTGAGGTGGAGGTGCTCCTCGACGACGGCGTAGTCCAGCGGGCAGCCGTCCCGTCGGGTGCATCCACCGGTGCATTCGAGGCGTACGAGCTGCGCGACGGCGACAAGAGCCGTTATGGCGGCAAGGGCGTGCTCAAGGCCGTCGACGCCATCATCGACGAGCTCGGACCGGCGCTCGAGGGCATCGAGGCGAGCGAGCAGCGCATCGTCGACGAGATCCTGATCGAGACCGACGGCACCGAGAACAAGCAGCGCACCGGCGCCAACGCGATCCTCGGCGTCAGCCTCGCCGTCGCGAAGGCCGCGGCCGACTCGGCCGATCTGCCCCTGTTCCGCTACCTGGGCGGCCCCAACGCGCACGTGCTGCCCGTGCCGCTCTTCAACGTGATCAACGGCGGCGAGCACGCCGACAACGGCATCGACATGCAGGAGTTCTTCCTCGCGCCGATCGGCGCCGAGACGTACTCCGAGGCGCTTCGCTGGGGTGTCGAGACCTACCACGTGCTGCGCGGCGAGCTGAAGGCCGCCGGCTACGCGACGGGCCTCGGCGACGAGGGCGGCTTCGCCCCCGACCTGCCCAGCAACCGCGAGGGTCTCGACTTCCTCGTCAAGGCGATCGAGAAGGCCGGCTTCAAGCCGGGCACCGAGATCGCGCTCGGCCTCGACGTCGCAGCGACCGAGTTCTTCAGCGACGGCGTGTACCGCCTCGACAACAAGGACTGGACCGGCCCCGAGCTGATCGAGTACTACCAGGGTCTGGTCAACGACTTCCCGATCGTCACGATCGAGGATGCCCTCGCCGAGGACGACTGGGACAACTGGAAGCTCCTCACCGACGCTCTCGGCTCGAAGGTCCAGCTCGTCGGAGACGACCTGTTCGTCACGAACCCGACGCGTCTGGCTGACGGCATCAAGCGCGGCGTCGCCAACTCGCTGCTCGTGAAGGTCAACCAGATCGGAACGCTCACCGAGACGTTCGACGCGGTCAGCCTGGCGCAGCGCTCGGGTTACACCGCCATGCTGTCGCACCGCTCGGGTGAGACCGAGGACACGACGATCGCCGACCTCGTGGTCGCGACGAACGCGGGTCAGATCAAGGCGGGTGCGCCTGCTCGCAGCGAGCGCGTCGCGAAGTACAATCAGCTTCTGCGCATCGAGGAAGAGCTGGGCGACGCGGCTGTCTTCGCCGGCCGCTCCGCGTTCCCGCGCTACCAGGGCTGAACACAGCTGAGACAGACAGGAGCCGCCTGAGCGGCTCGAACGAAGGAGGAGCCGTGGCACGACGACCGGCTCCTCCTTCGGCGTCTCCGGGGGCGACCCGGCCCGCCTCAGCGCCGCCGTCGCCCGCACAGCGCACCGCGGGTCGGACGCCCCGGGGTGCGGCGAGCAGAGGCGCGCAGGACCGCAGGGTCGATGTGCGCGAGTGGGCCTCCGGCATCCGCCTGTCGGCCTTCTCGGTCATCATGCTGTCTCTCGTGGTCCTCGGCGCATGGGTGCTGGTGCCGACGCTCGGCACCTTCATCGATCAGAGGCAGAAGATCTCGGCTCTGGAGCAGTCGATCCAGGTCTCCGAAGACCAGATCGCCGCGCTCGAGAAAGAGCGTGAACGCTGGAACGACCCGGCGTACATCACCACCCAGGCGCGTGAGCGCCTGTATTACGTCAAGCCCGGCGAGGTCGTGTACCTGATCGACAACGACCTCGACCCCGCCGCGCTTCCGCAGCAGCAGGGCCCGGTCAGCGACACGCTCGAGGAGACGCCCTCCGACTGGATGCCGCAGCTCTTGCGCACTCTGACGTCCGCCGGACTCAGCGACACGGCCGCAGTCGCCCGCTGACCTGCGCCGCCGCCGCACGGGGCGTGTGCTCCGAGCATCCTCCCGGTCGGCTCCCGTACGCTGGTCGGGTGACCACGCCGCCATTCCCCGCCCCCACGACCGCCGAACTCGCCGTGGTGTCGGCCCAGTTGGGGAGAACCGCTCGCGGCGTCGTCGGCATCGCAGCCCGTTGCGTCTGCGGCAACCCCACGGTCGTCGCCACCACGCCGAGGCTGCCGGACGGAACGCCGTTCCCCACCTTCTACTACCTCACCCACCCTGCCGCGACTGCGGCCATGTCGACTCTCGAGGCCACTCAGGTCATGCCGGAGCTCGCGGCGCTCCTCGCCGAGGACGACGGGGTCGCGGCGGCCTACCTCGCGGCGCACGAGGCCTACCTCGCCGACCGTGCGCAGTTCGGCGAGGTCACCGAGATCGACGGCATCTCGGCCGGCGGCATGCCCACGCGCGTCAAGTGCCTGCACGCTCTGGCCGGTCACGCTCTCGCGGCCGGCCCCGGCGTGAACCCGATCGGCGACGTGGCGCTCGAGCGTTCGACGTGGTCTCCCGAGAAGTGCCGGTGCGACGCCCCGGGCGCGGCGCTGTGCGACGTCGAGGCGTCGACCGAATGAGGCCGCCGCGGATGCTGCGCAACGGCGTCGCGGTGGCGACGATCGTGGCATCCGTCCTGCTACTCGGCGCAGCGGCGACGCCGCCGCCGGTGCCCGATGATCCTGCCGATCCGGTGCGCGCCGCCGAATACTGGCTCGATGGCGCCGGGATCCGAGACGCCTGGCAGACCACCCGCGGCGACGGAGTGACCATCGCCGTCATCGACACCGGGATCGCCAAGGTCCCGGGAGTGTTCGACGGGGCCGTCGTCGGCGGCACGGACGTGTCAGGCACCGGGACACCCGACGGGCGCACCCCGGTGGGTGCCATCGACGGCAATCACGGCTCGTGGGTCGCGTCCCTCGCCGCCGGGCGCGGCGCGGCCGACGGCAAGGGCATGATCGGCGTCGCCCCCGAAGCCGATCTGCTCTCGATCTCCGTGGGGTTCGGCGCAGCTGCCGCCGTGCCGTTCACCGAGCAGGTGGCGAAGGCGATGCGCTGGGCGGTCGATCACGGGGCGGACATCATCAACCTCTCGTTCACCACGAACACGCTGGACTGGGACAAGAGTTGGGACGACGCGTTCCTCTACGCCTTCGAGAACGACGTCGTGGTCGTGGTCGCGGCGGGCAATCGGGGGAGCGGCACCGACATCATCGGCGCCCCCGCGACGATCCCCGGCGTGCTCACGGTCGGCGGAGTCGATCAGACGGGCACGGCGAGCATCGAGGCCTCGACGCAGGGGATCACCATCGGCATCGCGGCACCCAGCGAGGGCCTGCGCGGTGTCTCGGCGGACGGCACGGTCGTGCCCTGGAGCGGCACCAGCGGTGCGGCGCCCATCGTCGCGGGCATCGCGGCCCTCGTCCGGTCCGCGCATCCCGAGCTCGATGCCGCCAACGTCATCAACCGCATCATCAAGACGGCGATCGAGGTCCCCGGCATGGCGGATCCTCCCGACCCCCTCTACGGCTACGGTCTGGTGGATGCCGAGGCGGCGATCAGCGGGGACGTGCCCAAGGTCTCCGAGAACCCCATGGGAGACCTCGCCGAGTGGGTCCGCCTGTTCCGTCGGGCGGAGACGGTCCCGCAGCCGGAACCCACCGCCGCGCCGGTCGAGGTGCCGCCTCTGCCGGATGCGGACGCGCCGACGGAAGCCGGTTCACCGCTGCTTCCCAGCGCTGAATCGCTGCGCTACGGTACCCTGCCGCTCATCGCGCTCACAGTCCCTGGTATCCTGATAGCGCTTGGCGTCACCGCAGCTGCCCGGCGCATCCGATCGGCGCGCGCACGCACGCCACATTCCTGACTCCCGAGGAGTTGTCCCCCTGTGCCTCAGAACAGCACTGTGCCCAAGATTCTGATCGTCGGTGGAGGCTATGCAGGCTTCTACACGGCGTGGAAGCTGGAGAAGCACCTTCGCAAGGGTGAAGCAGACGTCACCATGGTCGACCCGCTGCCGTACATGACGTACCAGCCGTTCCTCCCCGAGGTGGCCGCCGGCTCGATCGAAGCCCGACACTCGGTGGTCGCCCACCGTCGTCACCTCAAGCGCACGAACGTGCTCACCGCCAAGGTGACCGGAATCAACCACGCCGAGAAGGTCGCGACGATCACGCCTCCCGTGGGCGAGCCGTGCGAGTTCGCGTACGACCAGATCGTGGTGACCGCGGGTGCCGTCTCGCGCACCTTCCCGATCCCGGGCATCGCAGACAACGCGATCGGCCTGAAGACGATCGAGGAGGCCGTCGCGATCCGTGACCGCCTGATGTCGAACTTCGACAAGGCGGCGTCGCTGCCTGCGGGCCCCGCGCGTGATCGCCTGCTCTCCGTCGTCGTCGTCGGCGGTGGCTTCGCCGGCATCGAGGTGTTCGCCGAGCTGCGCTCGCTCGCCTCGTCGCTGGTCAGCAAGTACCCGCAGCTGACCTTCGACGACACCCACTTCCACCTGATCGAGGCGATGGGGCGCATCATGCCCGAGGTCTCGCTGCAGACGAGCGAGTGGGTGCTCAAGGACCTCGCGAAGCGCGGCGCCAACGTGCACCTCGACACGCAGCTCACCAGCGCGGTCGACGGCAACGTCGAGCTGTCGACGGGTGAGGTCATCCCCACCGATCTGATCGTCTGGACCGCCGGTGTCATGGCGAACCCGACGGTGGTGCGCGGTGGCGACCTCCCGATCGAGGAGCGCGGCCGCATCCAGACCCGTGCAGACCTCCGTGTCGGCACCCCCGAGGCCTTCGTTCCCGGGGCCTGGGCCGCCGGTGACGTCTCTGCCGTCCCCGACCTGTCCGGTGGTGGCGTCGGCGGCTTCTGCGTGCCGAACGCCCAGCACGCCGTCCGTCAGGCGAAGCTCCTCGCGAAGAACATCGTCGCCGTGCTGCGTGGCGAGGACCCGAAGGAGTACTTCCACAAGAACCTCGGCGCCGTCGCGGGCCTCGGGCTCTACAACGGTGTCTTCCAGTCCGGCAAGATCGCCCTCAAGGGGTTCGTCGCCTGGGTCGCCCACCGTGGATACCACGGCCTCGCGATGCCCACGTGGGAGCGCAAGTTCCGCGTGGTGTGGGGCTGGTGGAACAACCTGTGGCTCGGTCGCGACCTGGTGAACCTCGAGACGGTCCAGAACCCGCGCTATGTCTTCGAGGAGTTCGCCGCTCGCCCGCGTCCGGCCGCCGATGCGCCGGCTCCCGCCGTCACGGCTCCGGCCGCGCAGGCGACCGCCGTCGACAAGGCTGCTGACGAGAAGCCCGCCGGCCAGAAGACCGGTGCCAAGAAGCCGGCCGCCAAGAAGACCGCCGAGACGGCTGCCGCCAAGTAGTCCTCTCCTCGAACGCCCCGATTCCTCCGGAGTCGGGGCGTTCGTCGTCTGCGGCGACGGGGCGTGTCTCGCACCCCGTTCATAGGCGCGCTTGCTACCGTCGGCAGCGCAAGGGGAGTACTCCCGTCTGCGGTGGTGTCGTCATTACGGATACGAGGTCGTGTCCCGGCCCACCGGCCCGTGAGGGTGGAGGAGACCTGGCGTCCGTATCCGCGGACGGCCAAGGACCCCTCACCGCACCGCTGTCGAGACCCGTGGTCGTCCACACCACGAAGGAATCGTCACCATGGGAAAACTCAACCGACTGCTCGGGATGGCCGCTCGCGCCCTCGATCTCGACGAGAGCGGATCCCGCACGGATCGCGACGGCTCGCGGGGGCAGACGCCTCCCGCGCCCGGACGGCGTCACCCGGAGAATGATCGATACTCTCCTTCGCCGGTGCACCGGACGTCGCGTGACCCGTACTCTCCGCCTCCTTCCGGTGCCGCCTCCGCCTCCCGTGCAGCCGGATCGGGGTCGGACGCCGACCGGGCCGCGATCGCACGATACGACTACCTGCTCGAGACCGCCGATCCGCACCGCGTCGAGCAGATCCATCGCGAGGCGTTCGCGCGGCTGACGCCGGCGCAGCGCGCGCAGGTGCAGGAGCGCATGAACACGGAGCTCGCGCCCGGCGAACGCCCGACCTCGTCCTCGCCGGAGGATCTCGCACGCGCGGCCGGGCGCTCCGAGGCGGCGCACCCCGGACGCATGCGCGGCATCCTGTCGCGGGTGCGCGGGTTCGGCGCTGCCGGTGCCGTCGGCGGCGCCGCCGTGGGCGCGTTGGGCATCGTGGCGGTCGGCGCCGTCGGGAGCGCCGTCGCCGCCCCCGTTCTCGAGCAGGCGGCCGGGCTCGGTGTCGACTTCGACGCGCTCGCGCAGGGGGTCGACGTCGAGGCGATCGCGAGCGGACTCGGCGGCGAGGAGCTCGCGGGAGCCGCTGAGGGTGTTCTCGGATCGGCCGGTGAGACCGTCTCGGGCCTCGGCGACACCGCGAGCGAATGGGGTCAGCGGCTCGGCGACCTCGGCATCCCCGGAATCGGCGATCTGTTCGGCCGATGAGCGGCGCGATCATGGCGGCCGCCGAGTCATCGCCGTCGGATCACGGATTCTCCGGCCTCACCGGGTTCGCCGCCGACGTCCTCACCCAGCTCGGCGACATCGGGGTGGGCGTGCTGGTGTTTCTCGAGGTGCTCGTCCCGCCCATTCCGAGCGAGGTGATCCTGCCGTTCGCCGGGTACCTGAGTCAGAGCGGCGACCTCACGCTCGGCTGGCTGATCGTGTGGAGCACCCTCGCCTCATGGATCGGAGCGCTCCTGCTCTACTGGCTCGGGGCGGCCATCGGCATCGAGCGGGCCGTGCGGCTTCTCGCGGCCACCAAGCTGGTCAGCCGCGGCGATCTGGACCGGGGAGTGGCCTGGTTCCAGCGAAGCGGAGGGTGGACGGTGCTCGTGGGGCGGATGGTCCCCGGAGTCCGCAGCCTGATCTCGATCCCTGCGGGTGCCACGCGGATGAACCTGGCGCGATTCAGCGTCTACACCATCGTGGGCAGCGGCCTCTGGAACACTCTGCTCATCGGGGTGGGTGCCCTGCTGGGAACCCAGCACGAGCAGCTCGAGCACCTGCTCGGGTATCTCGACTACGCCGTGTATTCAGCGCTGGCGATCGCCGTCGGTGTGCTGGTCCTGCGCCGAATCAGTGAGGCGCGCGGGTCGGCATCCGCGAACGGACAGACCCGCGGCGCGGCAGATGGACGCGCGGATGGCTGAGAAGCGCGCTGTGCCCCCGCTGGGACTCGAACCCAGACTGAAGCGATTTTAAGTCGCCTGCCTCTGCCATTGGGCTACGGGGGCTCCATGTGACTGGCTCAGATTACACGGGTATATCGGCCGCTCCGGCGCCGCATCCCGCACGGACAGGGCGAAGGGAGACGGGCGTCCCAGCGCCCGTCTCCCTGTGATGCTGCTGAGACAGCATCGCTACCCCCCGGCAACCGGCCGGGCACGGCCGGTGAGCCGCCACGAATGACGGCCTCAGTGATAGAGACGGCGACCGTGGATGTTCATTACGAGCATTGCGGCTAAAGTACCGGGATTCCGGACGTGGCCGTACGACTGCGCTGCGACTCGATCTCAGAAAGCATGAATCCGCGTCCGCGCTGGACATAGGGTGGGGGAGTGCTCGACCTCATCGCCGATATGAGCCCCGATCAGGGACGAAACGCAGTCTCCCCCGAGTGGCACGACCCGTCACGGTACTGGCCGCGCCTGTCTGCGGCGACCGGCCACCTCTCTGCTCCCGTGGCGGTGATCGACAGAGAAGCGCTCCGGCACAACGCCCTGGATCTGCTGGTCCGTGCGGGCGGACTGCCGATCCGCGTCGCCTCGAAGTCGGTGCGCGTGCGCTCGGTGCTCGATGCGGTGCTGCAGCTTCCCGGCTACCGGGGGATTCTCGCGTTCACCCTCGCCGAAGGGCTCTGGCTCGCCGAGACCCATGACGACATCGTGATCGGCTACCCGACGGTCGATCGCGCGGGACTCGCGCAGCTCTTCGAATCCGAAGAGATGGCGCGGCGCATCACGCTCATGGTCGACGACCCGGCGCATCTCGACATCGTCGACAGCGTCGCGCCTGCCGGCCATCGCCCCGACATCCGTATCGCGATCGACGCGGACGCCTCACTGCGATCGGCGGCGCTCGGTCATATCGGCGTCCGCAGGTCCGCGCTGTTCACTCCGGGAGAGGTGGCGGCCTTCGCTCGCACGATCGTCCGCCGCCCCGGCTTCACGCTCGTCGGCCTGCAGATGTACGAGGCCCAGATCGCCGGGCAGGGCGACAACGCGGGACCGGACGCGCCGGTGATCCGTCTGATGCAGGCGCGCTCCCGGTCAGAGCTGCGAGACCGACGAGCCGCGATCGTCGGCGCACTCTCGGAGATCGCCCCTCTCGAGTTCCTCAACGGCGGAGGGACCGGCTCCCTCGAGTTCACCGGCAGCGACGAATCGCTGACCGAGGCGAGTGCCGGCAGCGGACTGCTCGGAGGGCACCTCTTCGACGGGTATCGATCCTTCCGCCCGGCACCGGCGTCCGCGTTCGCGTTCGACGTGGTGCGGCGGCCGGCCGCCGACATCGCGACCGTGCTCGGTGGCGGATGGATCGCCTCGGGCCCCGCCGTGACGTCGCGACAGCCGTCGCCCGTCTGGCCGCAGGGACTGCGCACTCTGTCGCGCGAGGCCGCGGGCGAGGTGCAGACACCGCTGCAGGGGCGAGAGGCCCAGCACCTCGGAGTGGGCGATCGGGTCTGGTTCCGCCACGCGAAGAGCGGCGAGCCTGCCGAGCGCATCGACAGCTACCAGCTCGTCTCCGGCGACGAGATCGTCGACGAGCTTCCCACGTATCGCGGCGAGGGGAAGGCGTTCCTGTGACCCGGATCGGCGGAACCTGGCAGAACTGGGGGCGGTCGGCGCAGGTGAAGCCGCTCCGCGTCGAGCGCCCGCGCACGCCGGAAGGCGTGCAGCGCGCCGTTCGGGCGGCTGTGACGCAAGGGCTCACCGTGAAGGCGGTCGGAGCGGGGCACAGCTTCACGGGCATCGCCGTCGCCCCCGGGGTGCTCCTGGAACTCGACGACATGCAAGGACTCGTATCGGCCGACGCGTCCACCGGCCGCGCGACCCTGCTCGCGGGAACCCGGCTGCACCGCATCCCCTCACTGCTTGCGCCGTTCGGTCTCGCCATGGAGAACCTCGGCGACATCGACCGTCAGTCCATCTCCGGCGCGATCTCGACAGGGACGCATGGCACCGGGTCCGGGTTCGGGGGACTCGCCACACAGGTCGTCGCGGCGACCATGGTGACCGCAGCCGGCGAGTTCCTGAGAGTGGACGAGAGGCAGAACACCGATCTGCTGCCCGCGGTCACACTGGGGCTCGGCGCGCTCGGGATCCTGGTCGACATCACGCTGCAGTGCGTGCCGAACCTCCTCATGGAGGCAGTCGACGAGCCAGCGCCTCTCGACGACGTTCTCGAGACCCTGCACAGTCGGGTCGAGGAATCGGACCACTTCGAGTTCTACTGGTTCCCGCACACGGACATCGCGCTGACCAAGAGACAGACCAGACTGCCGGAGTCGACTCGGCGGCAGCCTCTCCCGGTCGTAGGGCGCTGGATCGATGAGACCCTGCTCTCGAACGGCGTGTACCGGGCGGTATGCGCCGCCGGGCAGGTGGCACCCATCATCACTCCGCCGTTCAACAGGCTCGCGGTGAAGCTCACGGGCGACCGGCGCTACACCGAGCTGTCGCACCGCGTCCTGACACAGAGCCGCACGGTGCGGTTCCGCGAGATGGAGTACGCGCTGCCCGTCGAGAACGTCGTGCCGGCCTTCCGCGCTGTGCGCGAGCTCATCGAGCGACGAGGATGGCGCATCGAATTCCCGATCGAGGTGCGCTTCGCGGCGGGCGACGACAGGTGGCTGTCGACGGCGTACGGCAGGGCCACGGGGTACATCGCGGTCCACCGCTACTGGCGCGCCGATCCTTCGGTGTACTTCGAGGCCGTGGAGCAGATCATGCTCGAGCACGGCGGACGCCCCCACTGGGGCAAGCTGCACACGCTGACCGCCGAGCAGCTGCGAGAGCGCTATCCGCGGTTCGACGACTTCACCGCCGTGCGCGACCGGCTCGACCCGGATCGCCGATTCACGAACCGATACCTGGATCGCGTTCTCGGCGCATGACGGGGCTGCAGCTGACCGTCGCACACCCAGTCGACGCGCAGGCTGCGCCGATAGGATGAGACAAACACGAGGAAGGGTGGGCCTCTGATGGAATGGCTCGTGCCGGTACTGATCGTCGTCGGTGTGATTCTGCTCATCGGAATCTACCTCTGGGCGACCTACAACTCGCTGGTGCAGCTCAACGTCCGCGTCGACGAGGCCTGGAGCGGCATCACGGTTCAGCTGAAGCGCAGAGCGGATCTGATACCCAACCTCATCGAGACGGTGAAGGGCTACGCCTCGCACGAGAAGGCGGTGTTCGAGAACGTCACGCGTGCGCGAGCGGAGACGCTGTCTGCCGGCAGCCCCGGCGAGGCGGGCATCGCCGAAGGTCATCTGCAGCAGGCGCTCCGCAGCCTGTTCGCGGTCGCCGAGGCCTATCCGCAGCTGCAGGCGAGCCAGAACTTCCTTCAGGTGCAGCAGGCCCTCGTCGACACCGAGGACAAGATCCAGGCTGCGCGCCGCTTCTACAACGGCGGGGTCCGCGAGCTGAACACCAAGATCAAGGTCTTCCCCAACAATCTCTTCGCCAAGGGACTCGGATTCACCGAGCGCGAGTTCTTCGAGGTCGCCGACAGCGGCGCGATCTCCGAGCCGCCACGCGTGCAGTTCTGATGTGTCAGAAGGCCCGATGCGCACCAGCGCATCGGGCCTTCTGCATGTCCGGCCGCCCGTGGCGAGTCGATCGCGGGGCCTGAGCGACGCTCACCAGACGTCGAGCTCCACAACGTCACCCTCGACGGTCACGCCACCGCGGAGCGTCCAGGAGTCCGTGCGATACGTCTCGGTCCTCGGACTGCCGTCCTGACCTGTGCCCGACACGGTGGCGACGAGGACGCCCCCGTCGGCGACGAATCCACCGTCCGTGAGCTCCAGGACCGGCAGCTGCTCTATGCGGAACCGGACGTCGTCGACCGAGGCGAACTCGGTGCCCCAGGGGATCCTGATCCCGCATCCGTCGGGAACGGCGTCATCGGAGACCTCCGCAGACGTGCACTCCTCGAGGTGGTCGTCCAGCGCCTGCTGTGCGGTCGTGCGCACATCGATCTCAGGCGTCGGTGCGCTGCTCGTCGCCGGGGGACCGGCAGCAGGGGACACATCGCCGGATGACAGCCACAGCCATGATGCCGCCACCACGACGACGAGAGCGGCACCGACGCCGCCGATCGCCCATGCCCTGCGGCGATTCACGAGGGCACCTCTCTCGCGTGCACATGGCGACGCACGGACGTGTCCGGGCGAACCGAGAGTGCGGCGTGAAGAGCCTCTGCCGCGGTGCCCCACCGCGAGACCGAGACATGCGCGAGGCCCTGCCATTCCGCTGCGAGCGCCAGCTCTGCGGCGATCCGCTCAGCGTCGGCGTCAGGCCTGGCCTGAGGTTCCCACCAGGCCGACTGCACCTGAAGCGTCGACGTCGCGCGGTCGGCCTTCAGATCGACGCGGGCCACGATCCGGTCGCCGACGAGCACGGGCAGCGAGTAGTAGCCGTATCGCCGCTTGTCGGCGGGGACGTAGATCTCGATCCTGTAGTCGAGCTCGAAGGCGCGCAGCGCTCTGTCGCGGAACCAGACGACGGGATCGAACGGTGTCAGCAGCGCTGACGCGTCGATGCGGCGCGGCAGCACGGCATCCCGATGTCGCCAGCTCGGGAGCGGGCGCCCACCGCGGTCCCAGCCCCGCACCGACACCGGGAGCAGCTCGCCCGTGTCGACCAGATCGGCGATCGACTGCGAGACCGCCGCGCGATCGCGGATGCGGTGGTAGTCGGCGAGATCCGACTGCGTCGCGACTCCCGACGAGCGCGCCGCCCGACGTGTGAGCTCGCGGATCGCATCGTCCCGCGGCACGTGGCGCGACAGGATGGCGTCGGGGATCACCTGCTCGGCGAGAGCGTAGCTGCGCTCGAAACCCTTCCGACCGCTGATCGCGACGTCCCCGGTGCGCCACAGATGCTCGAGCGCGAGCTTGACGTCATCCCAGTCCCACCATGTGCCGCGCTCGCGGGGCGCATCTTCTCGGAGATCCGCCGGTCGCAGTGGGCCCCGCGCCCGGAGCTCGTCCTGCACCCAGCGCAGCGTCCTGGTGTTCAGGCTCATCCACGAGTCGACCGCCGCCCATCGGGCGCGGAAGTGATCCATCCGGAATCGCCACAGCGGCCAATCCTCGATGGGGATGAACGTCGCCTCATGAGCCATGTACTCGACGTAGTGGGTGGTCCGGGAGTGGAACACCCGATCGAACAGCGCCGGATCGTAGGCTCCCAGACGCGAGAACAGCGGCATGTAGTGCGACCTCGCGAACACGTTGACCGAGTCGATCTGCAGCACGCCCAGCCGATCCATCACCCGGTGGATGTGCCGGGCCGACACCGATGCGGGGCGTGCGCGGGAGAAACCCTGCGCGGCCAGCGCGATGCGACGGGCCTGGGCGGAGCTGAGGGTCTCGGTCACCTCGTCAGGGTATCTCCGAGCGCCGACATCCGGGCCTCGTACGTCCGGACGCGCGGCGCCCGCGCCGTAGACTTGGGCGATGAGCGAAGAGCTGCGTCCACGGCTGAGAGACCTCTTCCGTCCGCGCCCGGTCTCGCCGGATCGCACGGTGACCACCGAGGCCGATGAAGCCGTCCCGCGAGGACTCCGCATCACGGCCGCATATTCCTGGCGCATCCTGCTGATCGCAGCGGTGGTGGCCGGATTCATCTGGCTCGTGATCGAGCTGAAGCTCCTCGTGATCCCGCTCATGGTCGGCATCCTCATCACGGCTCTGCTGTGGCCGGGATTCCAGTGGATGCTGCGCCACCGGTTCCCGCGCTGGCTGGCAGTGGCGCTGTCGATCATCGGCACGCTCGCGATCGTCTCCCTGCTGCTCTGGCTCGTCATCTGGCAGGTCCGCGCCCAGCTGCCCGACGTGCAGGCGCGGAGTTCCCAGGCGATCGAGGAATTCCGGCAGTTCCTTCTCAACGGACCGCTGCACCTGAGTGAGACGCAGATCCAGGACTACATCGATCAGGGCCTCGGCATCATCAACGAGCAGACGCAGACGCTCCTCAACGGGGCTCTCGCGGTCGGTACGACCGCCGCGCATGTGGTGACCGGAGCGGTCCTCTCACTGTTCATCCTGATCTGCCTGCTCGCCGACGGTCGGGGGATCTGGCGCTGGACGCTGCGCCTGTTCCCGCGCGCGGCGCGACCGGCCGCCGACGCGGCCGCGAGCAACGGCTTCGCGACGATCGTCAACTACGCCCGCACGCAGCTGCTGGTGGCCGCGATCGACGCGGTCGGCATCGGCGTGGGTGCCGCTCTGCTCGGCGTCCCGCTGGCGATACCGGTCGCCGTGCTCGTCTTCCTCGGATCCTTCGTGCCGATCGTCGGTGCGGTCGTGACCGGCGCGATCGCGGTCCTGCTGGCCCTCGTCTACAACGGGCCGTGGATCGCTCTGGCGATGCTGGCCGTCGTGCTCGGCGTGCAGCAGCTCGAGGGGCACATCCTGCAGCCGATCCTGATGGGCTCCGCGGTGAAGGTGCACCCGCTCGCGGTCGTGCTCGTCGTCGCCGGCGGCTCGATGGTCGGCGGCATCCCCGGAGCGCTGTTCGCGGTGCCTCTCGCAGCGTTCGTCAACGTCGCAGCGGTGACCGTCAGCACGGGGTCGTGGAAGACCGGCGACGTCCCGAACGCAGACCTAATCTGGAGCACAGTTCCGCGCGAGCGGAGACGGAGGAATCGATGAGCGCAGTCCCCAGCCTGGACGAGTTCGAGAAGGCAGCTCAGAGTCTGGCTGAGGTGATCACGCGGACGCCGACGTTGCCTTCGCGCGCTCTGTCGGATGTCCTCGGAGCGCCGGTCGTGCTCAAGATGGAGAACCTGCAGCGAACGGGGTCATTCAAGATCCGGGGATCCGCATATCGCCTCTCCCAGCTGAGTGCCGAAGAGCGCGCGCGCGGCGTGGTCGCGGCCTCCGCCGGCAATCACGCGCAGGGCGTCGCCCTCGCGGCGCAGACCCTCGGAATCCCGGCGACCATCTTCGTGCCGATCGGCATCCCGGTGCCCAAGCTGCTGGCGACCAGGAGCTACGGCGCCGAGGTCGTGCTCGAGGGAGAGACGGTCGCGACGTCGCTGCGGCTCGCCGCCGAGTTCGCCGAGCGCACGGGAGCGGTGATCATCCATCCGTTCGACCACCGCGATGTCGTCATCGGCCAGGGCACGCTAGGACTCGAGCTGCTCGAGGATGCTCCGGACGTCGACACGATCGTGCTGGGGATCGGCGGGGGAGGCCTGATCGCCGGTGTCGCCGCCGCGGTGAAGGCGAAGGCCGCCGAGATGGGCCGCACCGTCCGCATCATCGGCGTCCAGGCCGAGAACGCCGCGGCGATGCTTCCCTCGCTCGAAGCGGGATACCCGGTCGACATCGAGACGAAGCCCACGATCGCCGACGGCATCCTGGTCGCGCGCCCCGGCGCCGTCCCGTTCGAGATCATCAAGGACCTCGTCGACGAGGTCGTCACGGTGACGGACGACGACCTCGCACGCGCCATCCTCGTGCTGCTCGAGCAGTCCAAGGTGATCGCGGAGCCGGCGGGTGCCGTCGGAGTCGCCGCGATCCTCGCCGGCAAGGTGAAGGCCAGCGGCAAGACCATGGCCGTGGTCTCCGGTGGCAACATCGACCCGCTGCTGCTGCAGCGCGTGGTCTCTCACGGTCTGGCGGCATCCGGCCGGTACCTGACGATCCGCATCCCGCTGCCCGACCGTCCCGGTCAGCTGGCGCGGGTGTCCGAGCTGATCGCGGAGGCCGGCGCCAACGTGATCGAGGCGATGCACACCCGTCACGGGCACGGGCTGCAGATCAGCGAGGTCTTCCTCGAGCTCAGCGTCGAGACGCGGGGCACCGAGCATTCCGAGCACACCCTCGACACCCTCCGTCGTGCCGGCTTCCAGCCGATGATCGTTCCGGACTGACCCGCGACGACAGAAGGCCCCGTCCATTCGGACGGGGCCTTCTGTCGTCGCGGAACGCGCGCGTGATCGGAGCGCGTCAGCCGGTGTAGGTCTCGACGTTCACGATCTCGACCGAGATCGCGCGGCCGTTCGGCGCCTCGTACGAGGACTTCTCGCCGACCTTGAGTCCGAGGATCGCCTGTCCGAGCGGGCTGGCCTCGCTGTACACGTCGAGGTCGCTGCCCACGGCGATCTCACGGCTGCCGAGGAGGAAGACCTCTTCGCCACCGGCGACCACGGCGGTCACGACCGTGCCGGGCTCGACGATGCCGCGGCTCGCGGGCGCCTCGCCGACCTTGGCGGTCTTGAGAAGGTTCTCGAGGGTGCGGATCCGCGCCTCCTGCTTGCCCTGCTCGTCCTTGGCGGCGTGGTACCCGCCGTTCTCCTTGAGGTCGCCCTCTTCGCGTGCCGCTTCGATGCGCTTGGCGATCTCTTCGCGACCGGTGGTGGAGAGGTGCTCGAGCTCGGCGACGAGCCGGTCATACGCTTCCTGCGTGAGGAAGGGAACCTGAGCGTCAGTAGACATGACGAAGCTCCTTCGTTAGGTACCCGGCGACGTTCCGCGGGGGATATGCCAAGACGCCCCGGCACGGTGCCAGGGCGTCATCTGTCTGGCTCGAGTCTAAGCGACCCAGCAGCTGTTCACCAAACCTGTCGTGGCGCTCGAGACGGTGGGAACCGTGGCAGAGAGCGCCTGCGAATGGGCATCTCCGGCGGGGATCTCGACGACCTTCCAGCCGACGACCCCGAACTCCTCGTCCAGCGCCTCGACGATGCAGGCCACGTCCTTGCCCTGCACCCCGGTGATCTGGAAGCGCACGGTGACGCTGTGCTCATCCACCAGATCGAAGCCGAGATCGTCCGAGTCGACCGCGTTCATCTGCGCCGCGACGATCATCCAGCCGAACGCGCCGACGAGAAGTGCCGCGATGGCGATCAGGACGATCCATGGCCCCCGGCGGGAGCGGGTGCGACCGTAGCGGTCGTCGAGCTGTTGTGCGGTCGTCACGGGGTGGGTCTTCCGGTCGTTAGGCTGGTAACTCCAGGTTATGCGACCTGCGCATGAAAGGCAGACTCCATGCTCGCTCTGACCGAGACACCGATGCCGACGCCCACGATGACGGTGGCACCGGAGCTGGTCACGCCCGGATTCGTCGGCTTCGCCGCCGTCGTGATCATCCTGATCGCGGTGATCCTGCTGATCCTCGACATGAACCGTCGCATCCGTCGGGTCCGCTACCGCGAAGAGGTCAGGGATGAGCTCGACGCCGAAGAGGCCGCGCGGGCGGCTGACGAGGCGACCGAGACGGATGCCGACCTGCCGATCGTGCGCGAGGGCGACGACGACCCCGAGAAGCGCTGACCGAGCCTTCGGCGGGTCAGGCCCCGAGTGACGGGGACAGCGGTGCGAGGGCGATGAGCAGACACGCGATCCAGTGGCACAGGAAAGCGAGCACCGTGCATACGTGGAAGATCTCGTGGAACCCGAAATGGCCGGGCCACGGGTTGGGCTTCTTGATCGCGTAGACGACCGCGCCGCCCGTGTAGAGGAGCCCTCCGACGATGACGAGCACCATCATCGTGGCGTTCGCGACGAAGAGGTCGGCGAGGTACATCACCGCAGCCCAGCCCAGAAGCAGGTAGAGGGCGACGTACAGCCACCGCGGAGCATTGATCCAGAACACCCGGAACAGGATGCCGAGAAGCGCCCCGCTCCACACGAACACGAGCAGCAGGGCGCCCTTCTGAGGGGGCAGCGCGAGCACGGCGAGCGGCGTATAGGTGCCGGCGATCAGCAGCAGGATGTTCGCGTGGTCGATCCGCTTGAGGATCACCTTGACCTTCGGGCTCCAGTCGATCCGGTGATAGAGAGCGGAGTTGCCGAAGAGCAGCAGCGAGGTGGCCATGAACACGGCGGCGGCCCACTTGGCCGCGCCGCCCTGCGCGACGGTGATCAGCACCACCCCGGCGACGATCGCGACGGGGAACGTGGCCGCGTGGATCCAGCCGCGCCAGGTCGGCTTGATCTCGACGGCGGCGTCGTGCGCCGCCTCCTCCAGGAGGGGCAGCTGGGGGACGTCAGGTACCGAGGAGTCGGGAGTGCTCACGCCTTCACTCTATGCGGGCGCCCATGCAGGCGAGCGTACATATCCTGAGCGTCGGCCCTGGGTCCGCCGACGCCGACACGATAGCGTAGGGAGGTGATGACACGCGATGGTCAGGGGCGGGGGCCGCTGTACCGCCTCTACACCAGCCGGCTGCGCCGCCATCTCGATCCGGAGACCGTTCCCCATCACGTCGCCATGATGATCGA
The DNA here is from genome assembly GCF_034045055.1 of Microbacterium sp. CFBP9023. Taxonomy (NCBI): domain Bacteria; kingdom Bacillati; phylum Actinomycetota; class Actinomycetes; order Micrococcales; family Microbacteriaceae; genus Microbacterium; species Microbacterium sp. CFBP9023. Next base: position 538,240 of record NZ_JAXCWI010000003.1, read on the forward strand.
CGGCAATCGGCGCTGGGCCAGGCAGCTCGGCTACGAGACTCCCGCGGAGGGACACAGGGCGGGTGCCGCCAAGATGCGCGAGTTCCTCGGCTGGTGCGATGAACTCGGGGTTCGGGTCGTGTCGCTGTATCTCCTGTCGAGCGACAACCTGCGAAAGCGCGACTCCGCCGAGCTCGCCGATCTGATCGAGATCATCGCCGAGCTCGCAGAGGCACTGTCGCGCGAGGGCAATTGGCGTGTGAAGCACGTCGGACGCTCCGACATCCTTCCCGCGGAGCTCGCGAAGGTGCTGGACGACGCACAGGAGCGCACGCGCGACCACACCGGCCTCCACGTCAACCTCGCGGTCGGCTACGGCGGACGCAACGAGATCGTCGATGCGGTGCGCAGCATCGTCACGGCGCATCAGGCGTCCGGCGGCACGATCGAGGACCTCGCCGCTCATCTGACCCCCGAGATGATCGGGGAGCATCTGTACACCGGCGGCCAGCCGGACCCCGATCTCGTCATCCGCACGAGCGGCGAGCAGCGTCTGAGCGACTTCCTGCTCTGGCAGAGCGCCCACAGCGAGTTCTACTTCGTGGAGGCGCTCGGGCCGGACCTGCGACAGGTCGACTTCCTCCGCGCGATCCGCGACTTCGCCGACCGCGACCGGCGCTTCGGCCGCTGACCTCGCCGACGACGCCACCCCGCGTTAACCAACACGTAACGAACTCGTGGCGTGTCGAGTTCGTCAAATGTCGGCGGCTGGTCGTAGCTTCTAGGCATCGGGCAAGGTGCCCGTCGGGTCGGCCTCAGGATGACGACTCGTGACCCCCTGGTCGACTCGTTCGAATAACCGGGAGTTCCCCGGGTCGGGAGTGGGTCGTGACCTCACGTACAGCGCAGCAGTCCACCAGCACCGCGCAGCAGTCCACCCGTAAGACGACGATGCGAGCGGGGGCGGAGGGTCCTGATCAGGATCTTCGGACCTATGTGCTCGACACGTCCGTCCTGCTGAGCGATCCGCAGGCGTTCTTCCGGTTCGCCGAGCACTCGGTCGTCCTTCCGGTGGTGGTCATCACCGAACTCGAAGGCAAGCGGCACGACCCGGAGATCGGATACTTCGCCCGTCAGGCGCTTCGCCACCTCGATGACCTTCGTGTCGAGCACGGACGGCTGGACTTCCCCGTCGAGGTCGGCGAGGGCGGCACGCTTCGGGTCGAGCTGGCCAACACGGACTCCTCGGTGCTCCCGGCCGGCATCCGGCTGAGCGACAACGACACCCGCATCCTCTCGGTCGCGATGAACCTCGCGCAGGACGGTCAGGACGTCACGATCGTCTCGAAGGACCTCCCGATGCGCGTCAAGGCGGCCTCGCTCGGTCTGCGTGCCGAGGAGTACCTCGCCGAGCAGGCCGTCGATTCGGGATGGACCGGAATCACCACCCTCGACCTGTCCGGTGACGAGATCAGCGATCTCTACGAGAGCGAGGTGGGCATCAGCGAAGATGCGAGGGGCCTGCCGGTGAACACCGGGCTCATCATCCACTCCGAGCGCGGTTCCGCACTCGGCAGGATCACGGGAGACGGCGAGTACAAGCTCGTCCGCGGCGACCGCGACATCTTCGGCATGCACGGGCGGTCCGCCGAGCAGCGGATCGCGATCGACCTGCTCACCGACCCGGACATCGGCATCGTCTCGCTGGGCGGGCGCGCGGGCACCGGAAAGTCCGCCCTGGCTCTCTGCGCCGGCCTCGAGGCGGTGCTCGAACGACAGCAGCAGAAGAAGATCATCGTCTTCCGCCCGCTGTTCGCCGTCGGAGGCCAGGAGCTCGGCTACCTGCCCGGCGATCAGGGCGAGAAGATGGGCCCGTGGGGGCAGGCGGTGTTCGACACGCTCGGTTCGGTCGTGTCAGGCAACGTCATGGAGGAGGTCGTCGAACGGGGCATTCTCGAGGTGCTCCCGCTCACGCACATCCGCGGTCGGTCGCTGCACGACGCGTTCGTGATCGTCGACGAGGCGCAGTCGCTCGAGCGCAACGTGCTGCTGACCGTCCTCAGCCGCATGGGGCAGAACTCGCGCGTGATCCTGACCCACGACGTCGGCCAGCGCGACAACCTCCGTGTCGGCCGTCATGACGGCATCGCCAGCGTGATCGAGACGCTCAAGGGGCATGACCTGTTCGCCCACGTGACGCTGATGCGGTCCGAGCGCTCCGCGATCGCCGCCCTGGTGACCGAGCTTCTCGAAGGGGGCGAACTCAGCTGACCTGAGTGGTCCGACAGCGGATGCCGTGATGTCACGGCATCCGCTGTCGCATGTTCCGGCGGATGCGTCGGCGATTCGCTTCCGTCGGCGTGGTCGTCGGATTACGCTCGTGGCACCGAACGCAGACGATGGAGTGATGCGCCATGAGTGACACAACGAAGACTGTCGAAGACCACTCGCTTCCCCCGGTGGCTGTCGATGAGAAGCCGCGCTGGACACCGCTGAAGATCGTCCTCTGGGCGGCGATCGCGCTGCTGGGCGGTGTCGCCTGGACGATGCTCGCCATCGTCAGAGGCGAGACGGTGAACGCGATCTGGTTCGTGTTCGCGGCGGTCTGCACCTATCTCGTCTTCTACCGTTTCTACTCGAAGTTCATCGAGCGCAACCTCGTCAAGCCGAACGACCGGCGCGCGACACCCGCCGAGTACAAGGCGGACGGCAAGGACTACGTCGCGACCGACCGTCGAGTGCTGTTCGGTCACCACTTCGCCGCGATCGCGGGTGCCGGCCCTCTCGTGGGACCCGTGCTCGCCGCGCAGATGGGCTACCTGCCGGGCACGATCTGGATCATCGTCGGAGTCGTCCTGGCGGGTGCCGTGCAGGACTACCTCGTGATGTTCTTCTCGATGCGCCGGGGCGGGCGCTCTCTCGGCCAGATGGCCCGCGACGAGCTCGGTCGATTCGGCGGCACGGCGGCCATCGTCGCCACACTCCTCATCATGATCATCATCACGGCGATCCTCGCTCTCGTCGTGGTGAATGCCCTCGGCGAGAGCCCCTGGGGCGTGTTCTCCGTGGCCATGACGATCCCGATCGCCCTGTTCATGGGCGCGTACCTCCGGTGGATCCGACCAGGCAAGATCACCGAGGTGTCGCTCATCGGGTTCGTGCTCCTGATGGCGGCGATCATCGGCGGCGGGATGGTCGCCGAGACCGACTGGGGTCAGGCGGTCTTCACCCTCGACCGCACGACGATCGCGTGGGGGATCATCATCTACGGCTTCATCGCCGCGGTGCTGCCGGTGTGGATGCTGCTCGCTCCGCGCGACTACCTCTCGACCTTCATGAAGATCGGCGTGATCGTGGCACTCGCCGTCGCGATTCTCTTCGTGCGGCCCGAGATCACCGTCCCGGCCTTCAGTGAATTCGCTGCGGGGGAGACGGGGCCGGTCTGGGCGGGTTCCCTCTTCCCGTTCCTGTTCGTGACGATCGCCTGCGGGGCGCTGAGCGGATTCCATGCGCTCATCGCGTCGGGCACCACGCCGAAGATGATCGAGAAGGAGAAGCAGACCCGCTTCATCGGCTACGGCGGCATGCTCATGGAGTCGTTCGTCGCGATCATGGCGCTCGTCGCCGCGATCTCGATCGACCGTGGTCTGTACTTCGCGATGAACTCCTCGCCGGCCGCGACCCTCGGCACCGTCGAAGGCGCCGTGCAGTTCGTCAACAGCCTCGGGCTGACGGGTGTGAACCTGACCCCCGAGATGCTCACGAGCACGGCCGAGGCTGTGGGGGAGGAGTCGATCGTCTCCCGGACCGGCGGTGCGCCGACCCTCGCTCTCGGCCTCGCGCACATCATGCAGCAGTGGATCGGCGGCACCGGGATGATGGCGTTCTGGTATCACTTCGCGATCATGTTCGAGGCGCTGTTCATCCTGACCGCAGTGGATGCCGGCACCCGTGTCGCGCGATTCATGCTGCAGGACTCGGTCGGCAACGTCATCCCCCGTTTCAAGGACACGTCGTGGCGGGCCGGGGCCTGGATCTGCACGGCGGTGATGGTCGCGGGCTGGGGCGCGGTGCTGATCATGGGCGTCACGGACCCTCTCGGCGGCATCAACACCCTGTTCCCGTTGTTCGGCATCGCCAATCAGCTGCTGGCGGCCATCGCGCTCGCCGTGGTGCTCACCATCGTCGCCCGCAGGCGCACGTTCACGGTTCTCTGGGTGGTCGCTCTGCCGTTGGCATTCGTGACGGTCGTCACCGTCACGGCGTCGCTGCAGAAGATCTTCTCGAGCGTGCCGCAGGTCGGGTACTTCGCCAATCACGTCGCCTTCCGCGACGCGCTCGCTGCGGGCGAGACGTCGTTCGGCACGGCGACCAGCGTCGCCGCGATGGAGGCGGTGGTGCGCAACACGATGATCCAGGGCATCCTGTCGGTGACTTTCCTGGTGCTGTCTGTGATCGTCATCACGATCTCGATCGTCAAGGTCATCCAGGCGGTGCGACCCGGGCCGATCATCGATCACGAAGACCCGGAGGTGCCGTCGCGTCGGTTCGCTCCGGCAGGCCTCATCGCCTCACCGGAGGAGCGCGCGGTCGAGAAGGAGTGGAACGCGCTGCCCTCGTCCGCCCAGCCGACGAGGGGGCACTGATGTCTGTGGCGGTGACCGAGGCGGCGCGCAGGATCTGGCACTCCGTCGCCTGGTACATGAACGGCGTAACAGGGCAGTCGCGGTACACGGCCTACGTCGCGCACGAACGGGAGCGGCATCCCGAGCGAGAGCCGCTCACCGAACGCGAGTTCTGGCGGGCGCACTACGCCCAGCAGGATGCCGACCCCGGAGCCCGCTGCTGCTGAGGGGACAGAGACGACGGATGCCGCAGGGAACGAGTCCCTGCGGCATCCGTCGTGTCAGTATCCGGTGATCAACCCGGGTGGGTCATCGACAGCAGGTCGAGCTTCTCGTCGAGCTGCTCGAGCGTCAGGTCTCCGCGCTCGACATAGCCGAGGTCGATCACGGCGTCGCGCACCGTGATGCCCTTCGCGACCGAGTGCTTGGCGATCTTCGCCGCAGCCTCGTAGCCGATGAGCTTGTTGAGCGGGGTGACGATCGACGGGCTCATTCCGGCGAAAGCCGCCGCGCGGTCGAGGTTCGCCTGCAGTCCGTCGACGGTCTTGTCGGCGAGCACGCGCGAGGCGTTGGCGAGCAGACGGATCGACTCGAGAACGGCGGTGCCCATGACCGGGATCGCGACGTTGAGCTCGAACGAGCCGGATGCTCCGGCCCAGGCGACGGTCGCGTCGTTGCCGATCACTCGTGCGCACACCATCAGCACGGCCTCGGGGACGACCGGGTTCACCTTTCCGGGCATGATCGAGGAACCCGGCTGCAGGTCGGGGATGTGCAGTTCGCCGAGTCCGGTGTTGGGGCCGGAGCCCATCCAGCGCAGGTCGTTGTTGATCTTGGTCAGCGAGACGGCGATCGTGCGCAGCGCTCCGGACGCCTCGACGAGACCGTCGCGGTTGGCCTGTGCCTCGAAGTGATCCTTGGCCTCGGTGATCGGAAGCTCGGTCTCGGCTGCGAGCAGCTCGATGACCTTCTGCGGGAACCCGAGCGGCGTGTTGATGCCGGTGCCGGTGGCGGTGCCGCCGAGCGGGACCTCGGCGACGCGGGGGAGCGCCGACTGCACGCGCTCGATGCCGAGGCGCATCTGACGGGCGTAGCCGCCGAACTCCTGGCCCAGGGTGACGGGAGTGGCGTCCATGAGGTGCGTGCGACCCGACTTCACCGCGTCCTTCCACAGCTCGGCCTTCGCCTCGAAGGCGACGGCGAGGTGGTCGAGCGCGGGGATGAGGGTGTCGATGAGCGCCTGCGTGACCGCGATGTGCACCGAGGTCGGGAACACGTCGTTCGACGACTGCGAGGCGTTCACATGGTCGTTCGGGTGCACATCCGCACCGAGGATGCGCGTCGCGAGCGTCGCGAGCACCTCGTTCATGTTCATGTTCGACGACGTGCCGGAGCCCGTCTGGTAGGTGTCGACGGGGAACTCGCCGTCATGTGCACCGGATGCGACCTCGTCGGCGGCCTGGGCGATCGCGTCCGCGATGGCCCCATCGAGCGTGCCCAGCTCCTTGTTCGCGAGCGCGGCGGCCTTCTTGATGCGCGCGAGGGCGGCGATCTGCGTGGATTCGAGGCCCTTGCCCGAGATCGGGAAGTTCTCGACGGCGCGCTGCGTCTGTGCGCCGTAGAGCGCGTTCACGGGAACCCGCACCTCGCCCATCGTGTCGTGCTCGATGCGGTAGCCCTGCGCGTCTGCGCCGCTGTGCTGGTCGGTCATTCCGAACCCTCCTTGGTTGCGGGGCTGTGCCCCTCGGTGTCGTTTCCGTCTGTGTCGAGTCCGACCGTGATGACGGGAATCGCGGTTCCCTCGGCCAGACGGTAGTTGGCGCCGACGATGCCCAGACGACCCTCGGCGACGGCGTGGGAGATCACCTCGGACGACTGCAGCAGGTCGCGGACCGTGTTGCGCAGGTGCTCCTGGCCGACCAGGTCGGCGTCGATCTCGGCGACCGTGGTCCCGCCGCTCTCGACGAGCACCTTCCGGGCCGCAGGCACGATCGGTGCGATGAGCTTCCAGATGTGCGGCGGCAGCGGCGCCGCGTCGATCGCGGTGCCGTCGATGGCGGCGCGCACAGCACCGCACGAGTCGTGTGCGAGCACGACGATCAGGGGGACGTTCAGCACCGCGACCGCGTACTCGAGGCTCGCGACGATCGACTCGCCGATCACCTGACCGGCATTGCGGACGACGAACAGGTCGCCGAGCCCCAGGTCGAAGATGATCTCCGCGGCCAGCCGGGAGTCGGAGCATCCGAACAGGGTGGCGACAGGATGCTGCGCCGCAGCCAGGTGCTTGCGTCGGGCGACATCCTGATTCGGGTGCCGCGGGGCGTCATCGACGAATCGCTGGTTGCCCTCCTGCATCTGCTTCCAGGCGGCGGCGGGCGTGAGCGTGTCTGTCATGAGGGCTACTCCGAGAGGTCGCGGATCTGGGGGACGAGGGACTCGGCGAGCTCGGCGGTGGAGTCGGCGGAGCGTGAGCCGTAGAGCAGCAGGTAGTCGTCACCCGCCTGGGTGCCGATCGCATAGGTGATGTTCTGCTTCGCACCGGCATCGCCGAGGTCGTAGACGTCCCACTCCAGCCCGCCGATCGACGTCGTGTCCGTCGGCGCGGTTCCGTTGAGGCGCTGCGGGGCCCAGGCTGCGTCGGCGTCGAAGGCCTGTGCCAGCTTGATGAATCCGCGCTCATCCTCGGCCGACGGGGCGAGGGTGACATCCCAGACCGTCGTCGCGCCGCTCGTGAGCTCGGCCGTGTTGACTCTCCAGAAGTCGGCCAGGTCGGGCACGATCACCGGGCGATCCATGGTGGACTCCACGTCCGCGGCTACGCCGACCACGTCGATCTTCTGGGCGGTCGCGGGTTCGCCACGGGGAACTGCGAGCACGATCACCGTGACGATGGCCAGCGTGACGATCAGAGCGGCCACCAGGCTGCGCACCGTCTGGCTCGAGCGATAGGCCTTGCTCGACGCGGCCTTGCGGGCCGCCGTCTCTTCGGGGGTCTCCGGCCGGCCCAGTTCGGCGACGATGGGAGCGGGCTTGCTCATGAGTCGTCTCCGTCGGCGGCACCGGTCGACGTCGCACGGGCGGCCTCGAGGCGACGCTTGGCGCCGAGCAGCCATTCCTCGCAGCGGGCCGCCAGGGCCTCGCCGCGCTCCCAGAGAGCGAGCGACTGCTCGAGGGTCGGAGCGCCCTGTTCGAGTTCGGAGACGACCTTCACGAGCTCATCGCGAGCGGCCTCGAATGACAGCGTGTCCACAGGGGTGTCGTTCGGCGCACTCACGCCTCCATCCTACGCGGTGCGCGGGACCCGCTCATCCGGAGCGGGGCACCGGTGCTTCCGGGATCTCGCCCTCGGAACGGGCCGCGACGGAGCCGCGGTCGACCGTGATCGTCAGGCTGCTGCCGGCCGGAGCGTCGGCGGCGTCGCGGAGGATCACTCCGCCCTCGAGATGGGCGATCGCATAGCCGCGCGACAGCGTGGCCGCGGGCGAGAGCGCCCGCAGTGAGGCTCGCAGCTCGCTCGTCGCACGGCCGGCCGCATCGTGCTGACGGGTGATCGTGTCGCGTCCCCGCGAGAGCAGCAGCCACACGTCCTGAGAACGCGACTCGATGATCGGGTCGGGGGAGCGCAGCGAGGGACGGGACCGCAGCTGCTCGAGCTGCGCGATGTCGTGCGACAGCCGCTGCGTCAGTCGGGTCGTGGCTCGGGATCGCAGCTGCGCGATCAGCGCCCGCTGCTCGCTGACGTCGGGTACGACGCGCTTCGCGGCATCCGTCGGAGTCGATGCGCGCAGGTCGGCCACGTCGTCCAGAAGCGGATGATCGTTCTCATGTCCGATCGCGCTGACGATCGGAGTCGTTGCCGCGGCCACAGCCCGGACGAGCCGTTCGTCACTGAATCCGAGCAGCGTCTGCGGATCGCCGCCGCCGCGGGCGATGACGATCACGTCGACATCCGGGTCGGCATCCAGTCGTGCCAGAGCGGCGAGGGTCTCGGGGACGCACCGGTCGCCCTGAACAGCCGCATACTCCGTGCGGAAGCGCACCTGGGGCCAGCGCAACTCGGCGTTGCGGTGCACGTCCTTCTCGGCATCCGACTTCTCTCCCGTGATCAGGCCGATCACATGGGGGAGGAACGGGAGGCGCTTCTTGCGCGAGGCGTCGAACAGGCCCTCCTGGCGCAGCTGCAGTCGCAGCTTCTCCAGCTTCTCCAGCTGATCGCCGAGGCCCACGTGCTTCATCGCCGAGACGGCGAAGCTGAAATCGCCGGCCTTGACGAAGTAGTCGGCCTTGACGGCGGCGACGACATGGTCGCCGACAGCCAGATCGCCGGGGATCCGCGGGCGCACACTCGACCAGATCCTGATGGAGATCTGCGCGTCGGAGCGGGTGTCCTTGAGCCGGGCGAAGATGTTGCCCCCGCGCACGTTCCAGGAGGTGATCTCGCCTTCGACCCACACCGTGTTCCAGCGCGCCACGAAGTCGCGGATCGTCGCGTTCAGGCGTGCGACCGAGGTCGGTGCGTCGGCCGAGGAGTCGCGCGGGGCGACCGCATCCGCCGGCGGAGTCTCGCCAGGACGCTTCGATGCTTCGAAGACCGTCATGCGCTCGGTGCCCCTTCCCGCTCCTGCTCAGGTTCTCGGCGGTAGAATTCAAGGGTGACCTCGACTGCCGTTCATCTGCCTCTGCCGCGCATCCCCCGAGTACGTGGGGCGGCCGGGCGGCTTCAGGATAACCCGGTCGTCGGGAACAAGCGTGTTCTGCTCGCCGCTCCGCGCGGATACTGCGCCGGCGTCGACCGGGCTGTGGTCGCCGTCGAGAAGGCGCTCGAGCGCTACGGCGCGCCGGTCTACGTGCGCAAGCAGATCGTGCACAACATCCACGTCGTCACCGAGCTCGAGGAGAAGGGCGCGATCTTCGTCGAGGAGGTCGACGAGGTTCCCGAGGGCGCTCACGTCGTCTTCAGTGCGCACGGAGTCTCACCCGCGGTCGTCGAGGCGGCGTCGGACCGCGGCCTGCACGCCATCGACGCGACCTGCCCGCTGGTCACCAAGGTTCACCGCGAGGCAGTGCGTTTCGCCCGCGACGATTTCGAGATCCTGCTCATCGGTCACGAGGGGCACGAAGAGGTCGAGGGCACCGCGGGAGAGGCTCCCGAGCATGTGACCATCGTGAACTCGCCCGCCGAAGCCGACACCGTGCAGGTGAAGGACCCCTCGAAGGTGGTCTGGCTCTCGCAGACCACGCTCTCGGTCGACGAGACCATGGAGACCGTGAACCGACTGCGGGCCCGGTTCCCCGAGATGCACAATCCGCCGTCCGATGACATCTGCTACGCCACGCAGAACCGCCAGGTCGCCATCAAGAAGGTCGCGGCGAACGCCGACCTCGTGATCGTCGTCGGTTCCTCGAACTCGTCGAATTCGGTGCGCCTCGTCGAGGTCGCGCTCGAATACGGCGCGAAGGCCGCCTATCGCGTGGACTACGCCGAAGAGGTCAAGCAGGAGTGGCTCGACGGCGTTGCGACGGTCGGTGTCACCTCCGGCGCCTCCGTGCCCGAGGTGCTGGTTCGCGAGGTCCTCGACGCACTCGACGGAGCGGGTTACCGCGACGTCGAAGAGGTCAAGACGGCGGAGGAGGACCTCATGTTCTCCCTGCCCAAGGAGCTGCGACAGGATGCCGCGGGTCAGCGAGACGCGCGTGCGCTGGGAGGCCGTTCCTCCAGCGGGAACGCCTGACGGTGGCCGCCACAGAGGCGGCGCCGACGCTGATCGGCTCGGTGCAGCGCGCGCTCCGACTCGTCGACATGGTCGCGAACTCTCCGCGCCCGGTGCCGGTCAAGACTCTCGCCATGCGAACCGGCCTCACCCCGGGCACGACCTACAACCTCGTGCGCACACTGGTGCATGAGGGGTATCTCGTGAGCGAGCCCGACGGTCTGGTCCTCGGCGAGAACTTCCCCGCCTTCCGGCTGCAGTCCGACGCCGGGGGCGTGTTCTTCGCGCACGTCCGCATGGCCCTGCGTCAGACCGCCGACGAGGTGGGTGCTTCCGCATACCTGTCCCGCTATCAGGACGGCGAAGTGCACCTCATCGACATCGTGGATGCCCCGCGCAGTCCTCGGCTCGATCTGTGGGTGGGTCTGGATTCGAGCGCGCATGCCACGGCGCTCGGCAAGCAGATCCTCAGCGATCTGAGCGGAGAGGAGCGTGACGACTATCTCTCGCGGCATCCGCTGGAGGAACTCACGTCTCGCACGATCAGTGACCGGCGTGCGCTGATCGCGGAGCTCGACCGCTCTCCGGGGTTCGCCGTGGACCGCGAGGAGTATGCCATCGGCAATACCTGCATCGCCGTTCCCGTGATCGCCCCGAGCGTCAGAGCCTCACTCGCCGTCTCGCTTCCGGTGGGACACCCGCGCTTCGATCGCGGCCTGGTCGGGAAGCTCAAGCTCGTGGCGAGGCGGTTGTCCATGCAGTTGGGGGCGGACGCTCTGGGCGGCGGCGCAGCCCGTCTGGCGACGCCGATCTGACGCAGCACGCGTCGCCCGTGTGATGCTCTTCACTATCTGAAGAAGTGCCTCTGGTGCTCGGGCACGCGCTTTCCTAACATGTGAGGTGTAGTCGTCTGTGCAATCGGCGCTACAGGTGGAGGAATGTCCCCAGCGTTCCTCACCCCACTTGGATGACGAGCGTCCCCAGCGTTCCGAGTCCGCGGCCCCGAGGAGTCCCCACTCCTCCGGGGCCGCCATTCTTTTGACGCCCGCAGTCTGTGAGTCGTGCAGAGACCGGGCGGATACCATGGCCGAATGACCGATCAGCGTCCCCAGTACGGCGAAATCGCGACCCTCGAAGAGCAGCGGAGGGCAGCAGGGCTGCCGCCGCTGGGCGAGGTGCCGGCTGTGGAGGTGAGCGGGACCGAGAACGCGCCCGCTCCCGGTGACCGAGTCCCGTCCGCATCGGCAGCGGCTCGTCCGCGTCCCGTCGATCGCTTCGTGACCATCGCACTGCTCGCCTACGGGCTGATCAATGTCGTGATGACAGGACTGTCATACCTCGACTTCTCCACCGCGATGAACCAGATGATGACGGTGCTCGGCGTGGACGGCGAGTTCACCAACTTCGCTGAGGGCCGGATCTGGGGCACCGTCGCGGCGATCGTGCTCGCCGTGGGCTGGTCGCTCACCGCTTTCCTGTCGATCCGCCGCCTGCGCGCCGGCAAGCTCTCGTGGTGGGTTCCGCTGGTCGGAGCGGCGGTGACTCTGCTCGTGGCGTCGGTGTGCGCCGCGATTCCGCTGATGAACGACCCGGCCTTTATCGACTTCGTCGCCAAGACGGCGGGTCGATGACCGCGTGAAACAAGAGATGCCCCCGGCCGTTCGGCCGGGGGCATCTGTGTTGTCAGGCTGGATCAGCTCTGGGACTGGCCGTACGAGCCGAGCTGGCGCGTGGACTCGACGACGCGAGCGGCCATGGCCGTCTCCGCGATCTTGCCCCAGGCGCGCGGGTCGTACTGCTTCTTGTTGCCGACCTCGCCGTCGACCTTGAGCACACCGTCGTAGTTCTTGAACATGTAGTCCGCGATGGCACGCGTGTAGGCGTACTGCGTGTCGGTGTCGATGTTCATCTTGATGACGCCGTTGGCCACCGCGAGGGCGATCTCCTCATCGGTCGAACCAGAACCGCCGTGGAAGACGAGGTCGAGCGGCTTCGCGCCGGTGTTGTACTTCGCGGCGACCTGCTGCTGGATCTCTCCGAGGAGCTCGGGACGCAGCTTCACTCCGCCCGGCTTGTAGACGCCGTGGACGTTGCCGAACGTCAGGGCTGCGATGTAGCGACCCTGCTCGCCGAGACCGAGCGCCTGTACGGCCTGGTCGACGTCCGCGAATGTCGTGTAGAGGGCATCGTTGGATCCCTCGTGCGCCACACCGTCTTCCTCGCCGCCGACGACGCCGATCTCGACCTCGAGGATGGCGTTGATGTTCTTCATGCGGGGCAGGAGATCCTTGGCGATCTCGATGTTCTCCGCGAGCGGCACGGCCGAGCCGTCCCACATGTGGGACTGGAAGATCGGGTTGCGTCCCGCCTTGACCTCGTCTTCGGAGGCGGAGATCAGCGGCTCGACGAAGCCGGCGAGAGCATCCTTCGGGCAGTGGTCGGTGTGCAGCGCGACGGTGATCGGGTAGTTCTTCGCGACCTCGGTCGCGAAGCGCGCGAAGGCGAGTGCGCCGGTCGCGCGGGCCTTGACCGTGTGGCCGGCGAAGTAGTCGGCGCCGCCGGTGGTGACCTGGATGATTCCGTCGGAACCTGCCTCGGTCAGGCCCTGGAGGACCGAGTTGATGGTCTGCGAGCTCGAGACGTTGAAAGCCGGGTACGCGAAGCCGCCGGCCTTCGCGCGGTCGAGCATTTCGGCGTACTGATCCGGGGTGGCGACGGGCATGAGAACTCCTGCGATTTGGGGAAGCCGGGACAGCAGTCACTCTATCGGGGCTGACTGCCGGATGCTGTCGGCGGCGACGGGGCGAGCACGCCCTCCTACCCGTGTGTTAAGAATCTGGATTCCTTCGTCGTCACTCGACCGAAAACTGCCGTTTCAGACGTTCACGCTGGTTAGGCTGACCGCATGGTTAGTCTTACAGCGGATCTCAGCCCCCTTCGTCCCGATCGAAACCTCGCGATGGAGCTGGTGCGGGCCACTGAAGCAGCCGCCATCCGCGCCGTTCCGTTCATCGGTCGTGGCGCGAAGGAGGCGGCGGACGGCGCCGCCGTCGATGCGATGCGTGCCTTCCTCGGGACAGTGGCCTTTCAGGGGCGAGTGGTCATCGGTGAGGGCGAGAAGGACAATGCTCCGATGCTCTTCAACGGCGAAGAGGTCGGCACCGGCAGCGGCCCGGAGTGCGACATCGCGGTCGACCCGATCGATGGCACCTCGCTGACCGCAGCAGGACGTCAGAATGCGCTCTCCGTCATCGCCGTCTCCGATCGCGGATCGATGCTCGACGCGTCCAGCGTCTTCTATATGGACAAGCTCGTCACGGGCCCTGCCGGTGTCGGAGTGGTCGACATCCGCCTGCCGATCGGCGAGAACATCCGCAAGCTCGCGGGGGCTCTCGGCAAGCCGGTGGACGAGATCGTCGTCTCGGTGCTGAACCGTCCGCGTCACGAGCAGCTGATCCAGGAGATCCGGGATGCCGGTGCCGGGACGCGACTCATGAGCGACGGCGACGTCGCCGGCGGGATCAACGCGGCGCGTCACGCGGCCCGAACCGACATGTGCGTCGGGGTGGGCGGCAGCCCCGAGGGAATCGTGACGGCGTGTGCGATCAAGGCTCTCGGCGGTCACATCCAGGGGCGTCTCTGGCCTCGCGACGACGATGAGCGCCAGCGCGGAATCGACGCCGGCCTCGACATGGACAAGGTCTACGAGGCCGACGATCTCGTGCGCGGGGACAACACGATCTTCGTCGCCACCGGCGTCACGGACGGCCAGCTGGTGGCTGGCGTCCGACGCGAGGGCGGCTACATCTACACCGAGAGCGTCGTGCTGCGCGGTGCCTCGGGAACCCTTCGCCGGATCGCCTCGGAGCACCTCGTCTCGAAGTGGCTCTGACTGCCGTGACCTGAGAGCGCGAGTCGGGAACGGGCCCCTCATCGTTACCGACCCGGTACCGCCTGTGCGGTGCTGAGCCGAGCTTTCTCGTGCGTTCGTGTGACAATTGACACTGGATTTGTCGCCGTCGACGGAGCCGCCAGGCACCGCAGGCACAGGAGGGCAGACCGATGACAACGCAGCACACGAATGGTTCCCAGGGCACGCCGACCAAGATCGTGACGACGCCGACCGGCCGTATCATGCGGATCAACGTCGACGAGGCCGGAGTGCCTCTGCCGATCGCGACTCCGGCGGCGCCTGTCGTCAAGACGGCTGTCTCAGATCCCGCTCGACGTGCGGACGTGCTGTTCCGCAAGCGCCTCGACGAGGGGCACGAAATCAGCTCCTGGTGGATGGTCGGAGCTTTCGTCGTGACCAGCGGCCTCGTGATCCTGCTGCTCAGCGGCGTACCGGGCGTCGCCTGATCTCAGCGGCGGGGCTCTTCCGCCTCGACCTGTCGGGATGCCGAATCCGCGTTCGCCGATTCGTCGTCGCTGACCCGGCCGCGAACGTCTCCGACATCGGCCTGGATCGACGTACCCGGCGCAGCGGACGCATCGTCAGCAGCATGGGGGATGCGGAGCTCGGAGCCGATCTCCGCACCGGAGCCGCTCATGAGCTCTGCCGAGGTGAAGCGTCGCGTCTGCGCGGTGATCGCCGGTGGGGCGGAGTCGAGCGTCGACGCGCTGATTCCGGGGAACTGCCTGGCCGTCACGAGCACACGGCTCTCGAGCGAACCCGCGAATCTGTTGTAGCTGTCGACCGTGCGTTCGAGTGCGCGGCGCAGATCGTCGGCGTGCCCCGCGAGGACGCCTAGTCGGTCGTAGAGCTGGGTGCCGAGATTCAGCAGTGCGCGCGCCTCG
Organism: Microbacterium sp. CFBP9023; assembly: GCF_034045055.1. Classification (NCBI taxonomy): domain Bacteria; kingdom Bacillati; phylum Actinomycetota; class Actinomycetes; order Micrococcales; family Microbacteriaceae; genus Microbacterium; species Microbacterium sp. CFBP9023. The sequence goes on from NZ_JAXCWI010000003.1 coordinate 553,355, forward strand.
GTCGACACCTCTTGCTGCGTCCAGCTGTAGGCCACGGTCTTGAGCACGGCCCACAGATTCACCGGGGACGCGAGCGCCACCTTCTTCGTGAATGCGTAGTCCAGCAGCGTCGGATCTTCGTCGATGGCTGCGGCGAGCAGCGACTCGCTCGGCAGGAAGCAGATGACGAACTCAGGACTGGCGTCGAGGCCCGTCCAGTACGCCTTCTTCGCGAGCGCGTCCACGTGCGCGCGAACGGCCTTCACGTGCTTCTGCATGTGGGAGCGACGCTGGGTCTCATGCGCGTCCCCGATCGGCAGTGCCGATGCCTCGAGGTAGGCATCGAGCGGAACCTTGGCGTCGACCGCGATCGATGTGCCGCCGGCGAGACGGATCACCATGTCGGGTCGTCCCTGACCCCGGTCCGACGAGATGCTGGACTGCAGATCGAAGTCGACGTGTCGGATCAGCCCTGCGGCCTCGACGACCCGTCGCAGCTGCGTCTCACCCCAGACCCCTCGTGTGGCAGTCGAGCGCAGTGCTCCGGCGAGCGACTCGGTCGTCGAGCGCAACGCCTCGTCGGACTCCTGCGCGCGCCTGAGCTGCTCCGCGAGCGATCCGAACTGCGCATGACGCTCCTGCTCGATCGCCGAGACCTTCTGCTGCATCTGCTGGAGACTCTCGCGCACGGGAGCGAGAGCGGTGAGCACCGCATTCTGCTGCTGCACCCGCTGCGCCTCGGCGCGCTGCTCGAGCCTCGCGTGCTCGACGGCATCCCGATACAGGTCGTACTGTCGGTCGCGATCGTCTCGAGCTGCGGCGAGCTCGGCCTCGGCGCGAGCGAGGTCTGCTGCTCCGCGCGATCCGCGGAGGAACCACCCCACGGCGGCGCCGGCCGCGAGCGCGACCAGGAGAAGAACGAGCGTGAGAGCATCCATGTGCTCCATGATGCGCTCGGCCACGGACATTCGTCCGGTGCGACTCAGGCGACCGCGCGCTCCGGGGTGGCGAGGACCGGCTCGGTCACTCGCAGCGACAATGCATCCGCCAGGGAGAAGACGTCGGACGCGCCGTGTCGGCGAGCGGCGTCGATGATGATGTGGGCGCACGCGAGCGCGTCCGCAAGCGCGTCATGGTGCGAGAAGCCGGTGAAGCCCGCAGCCTCTGCGGCCTTCGGGAGTCGGTACGACTCGAGGTCGTAGGTCTTGCGAGCCACCTGCAGGCTGCACAGCGAGCGATACGGCGGGCAGTCGCCGCCGGTGGCCTCGGACGCCCGGCGGAGCACATTGAGGTCGAAGCCCGCGTTGTGCGCCACGAGCACGTCGGCGCCGGCGAAGGCGCACAGGCGGTCGAACTGATCGGCCCAGGCGGCCGCGTCGATCACGTCGTGGGCGCGGATGCCGTGGATCTTGGTGTTCCACTCCTGGAACTCGTCGTGACCGGCGGGCGGGCGGATCAACCATCCGGCGGTGGCGACGATCCTGCCGTCGCGCACCCGTACGAGGCCGACGGAGCAGGCCGAGGCGGGGCTGGAGTTCGCCGTCTCGAAGTCGATTGCGGTGAAATCCAGTGGCACATCCCCACTCTCTCCCGGCATCCGAGACGCTCCAGGATGACGCGCCGTAGGCTGGCGACATGAGTACCGACCGAGCGACATCCTTCGGCGCCGAGGCCGCGAACTACGAGGCGGGAAGACCCGAGTATCCCTTCGAGGCCGTGTCGTGGATGCTCGATCCGATGCCTCACGGCTCCCGTCGCATCGCCGACGTGGGCGCGGGCACCGGAAAGCTCACACGTGTGCTCGCGCAGGCCCCGGATGCCGAGGTCGTCGCCGTGGACCCGGACGCCGCCATGCTCGCGACACTGCGGCGGAGCGTTCCCGGTGTTCCGACATTCCAGGGAACAGCCGAACGGATGCCGCTGCCCGACGCCAGCCTCGACGCCGCCGTGCTGGGTCAGGCCTGGCACTGGGTCGAGCCGTCTGCGGCGTCCCTCGAACTCGGGCGAGTCGTCCGCACCGGGGGAGTGCTGGGGCTGATCTGGAACATCCGCGACGAACGCGCGGACTGGGTGCGCCGTCTCACTGACATCATGCACAGCAGTCCGGCGGAGGACATGGTCAACGGACCCGGCTCCGACGGCCCGCGCATCGAGGCGCCCTTCACAGGGATCGAGAAGCAGCAGTGGGAGTGGACCCGGGCGATGAACCGGACGCAGCTGCATCAGATGGCGCGCTCGCGCAGCTACCTGATCGCGGCGTCGGACGACGAACGCTCAGAGATCACACGCCAGATGGACGTGCTGTTCGACGAGCTCGGACTCGACGGTGAAGAGGGGACGATCGACCTGCCCTACGTGACGCACGCATTTCGCGCCGTGCGAGCCTGACGCCGACACCCGCAGGGGCTGCGCATCTGCGACCGGTAGACTCGACCCCCGTGGCTCTCACTATCGGAATCGTCGGCCTGCCCAATGTCGGCAAGTCCACCCTCTTCAACGCTCTGACCAAGAACGACGTGCTCGCGGCGAACTATCCGTTCGCGACGATCGAGCCGAACGTCGGGGTGGTGAACCTGCCCGATCCTCGTCTCGACAAGCTCGCCGAGATCTTCGGCAGCGAGCGCATCCTGCCCGCCGCGGTGTCGTTCGTCGACATCGCCGGCATCGTGCGCGGCGCGAGCGAGGGCGAGGGACTCGGCAACAAGTTCCTCGCGAACATCCGTGAGGCGGATGCCATCGCCCAGGTCGTGCGCGGGTTCGCAGATGACGATGTCGTGCACGTGGACGGTGCGGTCAATCCGGCATCCGACATGGAGACCATCAACGCCGAGCTCATGCTGGCCGACCTCGAGACCGTCGACAAGGCGATCACGCGGTACGAGAAGGAGGTCCGCGGCAAGAAGATCGAGCCCGTCGTCCTCGAGACCGCCAACGCGGCGAAGGATGCGCTCGAGCGCGGTGTACTGCTGTCCGTCGCAGGCATCGATCTGACGCCGATCCGCGAGCTCGGGCTCCTCACCGCCAAGCCGGTCATCTTCGTCTTCAACGTCGACGAGGGCGTGCTCACCGACGACGCCCGCAAGGCGGAGCTCGCCGCGCTGGTCGCCCCGGCGAAGGCCATCTTCCTCGACGCCAAGATCGAGTCCGAGCTGATCGACCTCGACCCCGAGGATGCCGCAGAGCTGCTCGCGTCGACCGGGCAGGACGAGTCCGGTCTCGACCAGCTCGCCCGCATCGGGTTCGACACTCTGGGACTGCAGACCTACCTCACGGCTGGCCCGAAAGAGGCGCGCGCGTGGACGATCCCCAAGGGATCCAAGGCGCCGCAGGCCGCCGGAGTCATCCACACCGACTTCGAGAAGGGCTTCATCAAGGCTGAGATCGTCTCGTTCGACGACCTCGTCGAGACCGGGTCCGTCGTCGAAGCCCGCTCCAAGGGCAAGGCGCGCCTCGAGGGCAAGGACTACGTCATGCAGGACGGCGACGTCGTGGAGTTCCGCATCGGAAACACATCTGGCGGTTCGAAGTAGGCGATCCATGGGGACACGTCGCACGCGCGGTCGTAGCGCTCCCACAGGCGACTTACAGGCCGCAGCCGGTGCGAGGGTCCAACGGAGCGATCTCTGGCCCGGCAAGGGGAGCCACAGTTTTGCGAAGATCTTCCACATCCACAGTGACCTGGAAGAGCAGCGTCCAAAATGGAGCGACGATCCTCCGCTTCTCCATGACGGTGAAGTCGGATGTGGAGCCCTCGCTCCGCCGCAGTCGCCTGCGCCGTCTCAGCGCGGTGATAGTTCCTACTCGCTCTGCCCTGTGCTGCGGCTCGACATGCTTACGACCATGTGATTGATTCGCTTCCGGTCGTCGCCTCCTTGCGTTGCCCGACACGGTAATGTGCTGTACTGGCACCAAGGTAGCAAGGGCGCCCCAGCGGCGTAATCTGCAATGGACCAGAGGCCGATCTGGGGCGCGCGAAGCTAGTCTAGCCCATGCACTGGCTATTTTGGGGGGACAATGACTGACTTGACCGGGTGGATCACCCAGCCACGCTTCGACGAGTACCTTGTCGCCGCCAACCACGATCCGAAGGCTGCCCGCGAACTCTACGAGTGGAACATCTCAGTTTCAGCAGCGTTCTTTGAACTGATCTCGCATGTGGAAGTAGCGCTGAGGAACGCGGTGGACGCAGTGCTCCGACCGCTCGAAGTGGCTGAGAGCGCACGAGTCTCCTTCAAGCACGGGTGGTGGTTCGGTAGCCCAACGTTCATGACAGAGCATGATCTCAACTATTACAGAACCGCTTGGAATCATCTCGGCACAAAAGCCGAACGTGCAACACGGGACAAGGTGTTCGCGTCTACGACGTTCGGCATTTGGGATGCAGTATTCGGACCTTCATACGATGAGCTCTTCCGGCGTCATCTTGTTTACGCGTTCCCCCACCGAAGCCAGGGGTTCAAGCGCAAGACAGTTCAAACAAACGTCCTTGCGCTAAGAAATCTACGCAACCGGATCGCTCATCACCAGGCAATCTTCGACCTGCCGCTAGAAGAACGCTTCGAGCAGGCAATGGATCTTCTGCGGTGGATCGACCCGAACCTCGAAAGCTGGGTTGCTGGACTGTGCCGGGTGCCGCAGATACTCGATCACCGACCAGATGCAGCGGAGTCCATGGCTGTAGTGGTCCCGGCGAGAAGCGCATGGCCCTTTTATCTCGAACTGGGGGCGTATGTGTGCCAACCAGACCGTTTTTTCCGGCAGATCAGCCACATTGGCTTTTATGTCGAGGGTGCAGTGCAGCGCGAAGTCGCGAAAGTTCTCGAACGTGTCGATCACGTCTCTTGGGTGCCGGAGGAGATCAGCAGAAGGATGAGTTCGGGTTCTGATCACGACAGACGGATCGGGACTATCATCAGGCGAAGCCGAGAGCTCGGGTGGGATGGCAATGAGTATCAGTTGTTCATACTCACTCGCCCCGATTCGGACGGGTATCGCGACGGCCATGTGACTCTGAACAGCTCGCTGTCGAACCAGCGCGTTGGTCGGGGGAGCGCATGGGTGCAACGGCAACGTTACGTGGGAGTAGAAGCCCTGCAGCAGGCGCAGTCGCTCGCTGGCCTGGATCAGCAGTAGTGATGCAGAACGGCGAAGTCGTGGAGTTCCGCCCACGTTAGGCATCAGGTAGACAGGAGTTGCTGTGTTCTCAGTCCTTGCGCACTACACCAGCGGTACTGGCGTCCGTGGCATCGTCGAAGGGAAATCGCTGTGGGCTAGCCACGTCGCGTTCCTCAATGATGCCTCGGAGTTTGAGTACGCGTTCACTCTCGCTCGCGAGATCATCGAGAGAATCAACTCGCTCCGTGAAGACTGGGCCCCGCGGTATCCTAAGCTCGCCGAACTCATCACTCACGAAAGCACGCACCTTGAGCGGGGAAATCTCCCGGACGTCTTCGTGACATCTCTGACGACGAAGACAGAAGATCTCAGTCAGTGGCGGGGATACACAAGCGCCGGCGACGGGTACACGGTTCTGTTTGACGCTGAGAAGCTGTGGGGCCACGCAAACGCTCTGGGCTGGCGCCTCGTTCCGGTCCAGTACGAGGGCAGCGGCGCGGTAGCAGCCGTGGTTGAAGCCACCTTTCGAAAGCTAGACGACGGCACATACGCTGACGCCGAGTCTGCCTTCCGTGGATTCCAGGATGTGCTGTTCGAGGTGGCTCCTACTCTGAAGCACCATGCATTCGATGCCGAGCAAGAGTGGCGCTTGATCTCACCTCCCGCCGTTGACCCGACGGCCATCAAGTGGCGCTCTGGTGCGAGTTTCCTAGTGCCATATCTTGAGTTCCCGTTGCCGCAAGCAGACTCCGGCGTCATCGTGGGGTTCGGGGTCGGTCCGGGTCCGAACGGTGAGCTCGCGAGCTCGGCACTCCTGAAGTACATCAACCAGATGGGCCACCACGTTGGCGTCGGGATGCCGGGTATTCCTTTCCGCCCCTGGTAGGTGGCGGACCCAGATCTTGCACCGCCGGACAGCGTCGAACATCTATCTGCACGAACAGTGCGTCGTGGAGTTCCGCATCGGAAACACATCTGGCGGATCGAAGTAGCCAAACGGGCAGGTGCGACCGGCTAACGTGTCGCCGGGGGAACATCATGCCGATTGGGTACCTGTACGTCACGACCAACGACGTCAACGAATACACCTACGCGGGGCAGTCGCGACGACTGGACCGATACAGCGTTGAGAACTATCTCGGCAGCGGCGACTACCTGAAACCCATGATCGAAGGGCTGGGCGTCGAGCGATTCACGAAGCAGATTCTTGGCTACTACGACGATTCGTCCGAACTGGACTACGCCGAGGTCTTGTTGATCGCCGAACTACAAGCGGCAGGTGTCTGGCTTCTAAACGGCAGTCCGGGCGGCCCGCGCGCTCACTCTCAGTTCCTCCGCTCGATGTTCGAAGCGTTCGGCGTCTCGCCAATCATGCCCGCCGAGTGGTACGAGGTCGTCAAGGGGAACCCGGTGGAGGTAAAGGAATTACTCGCTGAGGGCCACGCCCTCGACACCGACGAGTTCTACCGCGATCTAGAACGGCAATTCCAGGTCACCCAAGACCTGCGTCACGAGTGCCCGTCGTGCGGAGCCGAGGTCGGCGCGGTCTGCCGAACGAAGACCGGCAACCCGGCGAAGAATCACGCGCGCCGGGGACGCTAGTTGACGCCACGAGCACCTAACCCTCCGACGCGGTGTTCGAGATCGTCGGCACCGCGGCTTGTTCCGCGGCGACGTCGTGGAGTTCCGTTTCAACAACTGAGCGAGGTTCCGCCGGAGTGCTGAGGAGATCGCCACCGGCGCGTACGAAGCCGCGGGGTGTGAATCAGATCTCGTCGCTACGTCGAGCACGCACGGTCCAGCCGACCTGCATCAGTGCCTCCGTGAGGCGGTCGGCGGCAGCGCTCGCGACGTCGACGCTTGCGTCAGAGCAGACGTCGATGGCGATCGGCGGCGGATCGGCGAAGCGTGGGATCTGCACCTCGGCCCAGGCGTCGGGCGACAGCGGTACACGAGGGGACGCGGTGCGTGCGTCTCGGATGGCGCTGTCCGCCGCGAAAGCGATGACGTCCAGCGCATGGAGCTTGGTGATCGGCATGTCCACCACGAGGGTGACGGCGAAAATCGCGCCTGCAGTATCCCCGAATTCTGGCCTCACCGCATGAAGATATCACTGCGCGGTCGGTGCGGATCCGAGCGTGACAGCGACGGGCGATGATCGCCATGCCGTGGAGCCGCGAGCGAACTCGGCGCGCACAGCCGGTCTAGCTGCGACGCTCGACATCCTGACTCAAGAGCTCGGGCCAGACTTGAACGTCTCCCGGAGTGCGGGCGACCCTCAGGGTCGCGTGCGGGAGCAGCTCGGCAAGGGATTCTGCGGTCGACAGCGGGTGGCCGGGGTCGTCCACCCAGGCCAATATCATCGTCGGCACATCGATCCCTGCGACCGCCTCAGGGGCGGGCAAGTCGCTGAGCGCTGCACCGCGAAGCAACGACGGCAGAAAGGCATCGGCGACGTCGGGCCACGTCTCCGGTGCCGAGACGGTGGCCGGGGGTGGCGTCGATCCGCGCGTGCCGGCGAGGAACGCCTCCACACCATCGGCTTCGATCAGCGCAGCCGCGGCTCGGTAGATATCCGCTTGAGCGGGTCTGGTCTTCCACCCGGTGGGCGGCACCATGAGTGTGAGTCCCGTGAAGCGGTCCGGCTCGAGCGACGCAGCGTGCAGAAGGGTTGCGGCACCCATCGAGGGGCCGACCCCGTGGACGCGCTCGCCGGGGAACCAATGATCGAGCAACCGCAGAAGATCATCCGCGAGGTTCGGCCAGCGATAGTCGTCGGCAACCTTCCGCCCGGTCGAACGGCCATGGCCGCGTGCGTCGTACCGCAGGAGTCGAGTTCCGCTCAGTCCGCGACCGAGGTCGAGATTGAGCACCCGGTCTCGGGCCCGGCTCGACGTGAGGCCATGCAGCTGGACGACGGGGTGCCCGCCTTCATCGCTCAGGGCGACAGCCAGTTCGGCTCCGGGTACCTCGAAGGTGGGCATCAGGCTCCTCGATCGATGACTGAGCGAGTCTGCTCGGGCAGTCGTGTTGAGTGATCAGGTTATCCGGACGATATGGTGCTACCCATGCGACTGACCAACGTCACGCACCTCCGCCTCCCCTTCGGACGGCTCTGGGGGTACGACGTGAGCGCGTCTGCGCTCGGACGACGCCTGCCCGTGTCGTTCGACCAGCTACTGCATGTGGGGGCGGGTGACCGACCCGGCTCCTGGATGGCTCTGTCGTTCCGGTTGCCCGCACAGACCGATCGTGAGTCGATCGCGGATGCGTGGCTGGCTGTCGTCGCTCGACATGGCACGCTGCGATCGGCCTTCGCACGTGGTGCGGATGGCGATCCGACGCTTCACGAGATCGAGATCAGCCAGGGAAGCTGGGTCGAGCATCAGGTGGGCCCTGGTCAGGCGGTCAATGACGCGCTGCGTGACATCCTCGACGCGGAGTGCTCCCCGTACGGACGTCCGTCCCATCGGCTGTGCGTGCTGGAGACCGCTGCGGGGCTCACGGTCGTGATCGCGGCGGACCACGCGCACGTCGACATGTGGTCGATGCTCGTGATCGTGCGCGATCTGCTGTCCGCGCTGGACGCGGGCAAGACGGGCGCGAAGCCGATGTCGACGCCGAGGTCGACGCCGGCATTCGTCGAACACACGCAGGCGCTGCTGGACAAGGACCCTGCACCGGACCAGGTGCGGCGGCGATGGGAAGCGATCATCGCGGACAGCGGCGGTGTGATGCCGCAGTTCCCCCTGTCGCTGGGCGCACCCGAGCCGCATCGCGAGCGCGTGGAAGTGCGCGATGTGTTCGATGTCGACGACGCCGCGGCATTCGCCGCGCAGGCCCGTGACGATGGCGTCTCCACGCTCGCATCTGCGGTGGTCGCGATGACTGCGGTGACGCGCGAAGTCGCGGGTACTGCGCTGCGAGCCGTGTTCCCCGTGCACAGTCGCTTCGAGGACGACTGGCATGATTCGGTCGGCTGGTTCATCACGAATTCCGTCCTCGAATCGGAGCTCGCCGAACCGCACGCTGCAGCAGCGGCCGTCAAGGAAGCAGTACAGCTCGGTGCGTGGCCGCTCGCAGATGTGCTCGCACCGTGGGGTGGGATGCCGGTGGCTCCAGGGATGTTCGCGATCTCGTGGCTGGATCTGCGCAGGCTGCCCGTGCGGATCGACTCCGTGGGGCTCGACGCCCAGTACGTCAGCGCGGCAACCGACACCGACGGCGTCATGCTGTGGTTCATCCTGGACGAGTCCGGTCTGCACCTGAGATGCCGCTATCCCGACACCGCAGAGGCGCGCACCAATGTCGGCGGATGGCTCGACCTGCTCGTAGCCAGGATGCAGGCCGACGCGCGGTCCTCGGTGCGGGGACGACTGCAGGTGGCCGGCCGAACCTTCCGTGTCGAGCGGGCCAGCCGGGATGACATCGAAGCGATCGCAGCGCTGCTGTCGGACGATCGATTCGGTGCAGACCGTGAGAGTGTCGAACTCGACCGATACGAGGCGGGCTTCCGCGCCGTCATCCGCGACGCATCCAACTACCTGGGGGTCGTCCGGGACAGCGCCGACCGCATCGTCGCCACCATGCAGTTGACCGTCATCCCGGGGCTCTCTCGCGGCGGGTCGACCCGACTGCAGATCGAGGGACTGCGTGTCGCGACGGCGGAGCGATCACGGGGCCTGGGCGCGGCGATGCTGGAGTGGGCGCACGAGTTCGGTCGTGTGCGGGGGGCGACGCTGTCACAGATCACCACCGACGAGGCTCGGGATCGCACCCGTGCGTTCTACACCCGGCTCGGCTACCAGACGGCCCACGTCGGGATCAAACGGAACATCTAGCGCGCGTCACACCGCCAGGGCGTACGGGTAATCCGTCGATCGTCCCTGGAAGCTCAGGATGCTCGGGTTCTGGATCATTCCGTCGCGGATCTCGATCGCGCGTGTGAGCGTCGAGCTCTCGGCCCACGCGTCGGGGCCTTCGAGCACAGTGCGGAGGAAAGGCAGGAGAGCTTCGCTGATGTCCCACGTGGCCGAGTTCCAGAGATACGACGGGCTGTGGTCGACGGCGTAGTAGTTCACGCCCTGACCCACCGTGAACATCGGCTCGTCGAAGGTCGTCGGGGTCGCCCACTCGAAGCCCATGCCCTCGTCGCACGACACATCGATGATCAGGCTGCCCGAGGCGAAACGGGACAGGTCCTCGGTGCGCAGATACGTCAACGGCGCCGCGACATCCTGCAGGGTGCAGTTCACGACGATGTCGTACGTCGCCAGGAAGTCGGGGAGCAGCACGGAGCCGTCCTCCGTCTCGACCTCGCTGAGGTGCGTGGGTCCGTCGTCGGTGTTCAGCTGAGTGAGGTGCGAATTGTGGATGGGGGAGCCCACGGCGGCGGCCCCGCGCTGAGTGAGGACTTCGATGTCGTGCACCCCGTGAGCATTCAATGCCGTCACCGCGCCGCGTGCCGTCGCCCCGAAGCCGATGACGACTGCGCGCAGGCGCGGGCCGTAGTCCCCGGTCGAGCCGACGAGGCTCATCGCATGGATGACCGAGCAGTAGCCGGCCAGCTCGTTGTTCTTGTGGAAGACGTGCAGGCTCATGTCTCCCTGCGGCGTCCAGTGGTTCATGGCCTCGAAGGCGATCAGCGTGAGACGGCTGTCGATCGCGGTCTGCGTGAGAGCGACGTCCTGCACGCAGTGCGGCCAGCCCCACAGGATGCCGCCAGCGCTGATCTCGGCGACATCCGCGAGCTGCGGCTTGGGCAGCAGCAGCACGTCAGCGGAGGCGAGCACGTCAGACCGCGCGGCGACCCGGCCCACGCGGGACTCCACATAGCCGGGCTCCAGCTGGAAGTCGGCGCCGTACCCGTGCTCGACGATCATGCGAGCGCGCACATCCGCGTCGATGCGGTCGAGATGGCGGGGATGGATCGGGAGGCGCCGTTCGTTCTCCATCGAGGAGTTCGCCAGCAGGCCGAGGGTCAGAAGCTCCGGGCCGGAGGTCTGGGTATGGACGGACGAGCGTGTCGTGTCTGACAACGGGTTCCCATCTTCGGGGAACCAGAGTCAGCTCCTGGCCTGACTCTACGCCCCTGCGCGCCTGAGGTGGGGCGGGGCCGATCTCCGCCGACGGGCTCGACTACGCTGGAAAGCGATCCCTGACATCCGAACGAGGAGCCGCGCGCCCATGACCGATACCCAGATCTTCGAGCCAGAGGGCCGCGCGATCCCCTTCGTGGATGAGGGAGACGGTCCGGTCAAGCTGGTTCTGATCCAGGAGCAGGGACTCGCCGCCGACGTGCTGGGCGTCGCCGCGCACTATCTCGCCGAAGAGGCGGGTTTCCATGTGCTGCGGATCGGCCACCGCGCGGCATCCGATGCCTCGCTCGACGAGCGTGTCGACGACGTCATCGACGTGATCGATCACGTCGGAATCGAGGACACCTGGGTCGGCGGTCATGGCTTCGGTGGGACGATCGCACGCGCCCTCGTGGCAGCGCACAGCGACCGGGCCAACGGTCTGCTGCTGCTCGGCGTCGAGGACGTCGACATCGCCGTCGCACCGGCGATCCCCGTGCTGATCGTTCAGGGAACCGAAGACACCGACACCCCGGCCGCCACTGCCGAGGCGTTGCAGGCCACGATGCCTGACCGTTCCAGCATCAAGACGATCGCCGGCGACCACCTGTTCCCGATGCACCACCCGATCGAGACCGGCGTGATCATCGAGGAATACCTGGACTGGGACTGACTGATCACCGGCGCGCAGTCCGACTTCTGCGTACGCACCACGATGCAGCGCGCGGCGGCGGAAGGCTATGACGTGACCCTCGTGAGTGACGCGCACACGACGGTCTGACGAGAGCCGCGCCCTATATTGATCTCGTGACCCAGTATGCAGCTCAGGCCAAGACGAACCTGCTCGCCCTGGTGGGCTTCATCGCCGCGTTCGTGATCCCTCTTGCGGGCGTGATCCTGTCGATCTTCGCGCGCCGACAGCTGGACGCTCCCGAGAACACCGAGTCCGGCCGGGGCCTCGCTCGGTGGGCGATGGTGATCGGCATCCTCGGCACGCTCGCTCAGGTCGCCTTCTTCATCCTCTGGTTCTCGCTCTTCTTCCGCGCCGTGGCCTGACGGTCACCGGGCCGGGGCGGGCGTGGACCAGCCGTGAGCCTGACAGACTGGTCTGATGACCGCCACCCTCGTCGCCCAGAACCTGGCAGGCGGCTACGGCCACCGCATCCTCTTCGAGGGCCTCGACCTGACCGTCGCTCCCGGCGACGTCATCGGCGTGGTAGGCGCGAACGGCGCGGGGAAATCGACTCTGCTCCGCCTGCTCGCCGGTGTGGATGCGCCGATGGGTGGGTCGATCTCGCTCGCGCCCACCGACGCTTTCGTCGGCTGGCTGCCTCAGGAGCATGAGCGCGTCGACGGCGAGACGGTGGCGGGATACATCGCGCGCCGCACGGGCTGCGCGACGGCGACGAGTGAGATGGATGCCGCTGCAGCGGCGCTCGGCGATCCCACGCTCGCCCCGGCGGGCACGGACCCCGCCGACACCTATTCTCAGGCGCTCGATCGGTGGCTCGCGAGCGGTGCCGCCGATCTCGAGGAGCGCATCCCTGCGGTGCTCGCCGACCTCGGACTCCCGAGCACGAGCGGCGTCGCGGAGGACGCGCTCATGACCGGCCTGTCCGGCGGCCAGGCGGCTCGCGTCGGACTCGCCGCACTGCTGCTGTCGCGGTTCGACATCGTCTTCCTCGACGAGCCGACCAACGACCTCGACCTCGATGGGCTGGAGCGCCTCGAGGCGTTCGTACGCGGTCTCCGCGGCGGCGTCGTTCTCGTCAGCCACGACCGTGAGTTCCTGGCTCGCAGCGTCACCCGCGTGCTCGAACTCGATCTCGCCCAGGGATCGAATCGTCTCTACGGGGGCGGCTACGACGCCTACATCGAGGAACGCGCCGTCGTGCGTCGGCACCTGCGGGAGAAGTACGACGAGTTCGCCGACAAGAAGGCGGACCTCGTCGCGCGGGCGCGCACCCAGCGAGAATGGTCGAGCCAGGGCGTCCGGAACGCGATGAAGAAGGCTCCGGACAACGACAAGATCAGGCGCAAGGCGTCGACGGAGTCGAGTGAGAAGCAGGCGCAGAAGGTGCGTCAGATGGAAAGCCGGATCGCACGACTGGACGAGGTCGAGGAGCCGCGCAAGGAATGGCAGCTGGAGTTCACGATCGGCTCTGCGCCCCGATCGAGCAGCGTGGTCTCGACACTCAACGGGGCGGTCTTCCAGCAGGGCGCGTTCACGCTGGGGCCGCTGTCTCTGCAGGTGGACGTCGGCGACCGCATCGGAATCACCGGTCCCAACGGCGCCGGCAAGTCGACTCTGCTCCGTGGGCTCCTCGGACGACAGCAACCCGTCGAGGGGACCGCGGCGCTCGGGAGCAGCGTGCAGATCGGCGAGATCGACCAGGCTCGGTCGCTGCTGATCGGCGATTCTGCGCTCGCCGATGCGTTCGAGGCTCTCGTGCCCGAAACGTCGTCGGCCGAGGTGCGCACTCTGCTGGCGAAGTTCGGTCTGAGGGCAGACCACGTCACGCGTTCCGTCGAAGCCCTGTCACCCGGTGAACGCACGCGGGCGGCACTGGCGCTGCTGCAGGCGCGGGGAGTCAATCTGCTCGTCCTCGACGAGCCGACCAACCACCTCGACCTGCCGGCGATCGAACAGCTCGAGCAGGCGCTCCAGTCGTACACCGGAACTCTGCTGCTGGTCACGCACGACCGACGGATGCTGGAGGCTGTCCAGACCGATCGGCGGTGGTCCGTCGAGAGCGGCCAGGTCACCGAACGCTGAGGCTCAGCGACCCTGACGCTTCTTGTAGGGCTTCGGCTGACCCTTCACGATGGGCGCGCGACCTTTGCCCTTGGACGCCTTGGCCTTGCCGCCCGCCGGGCCCGCCGTCTTCGGCGCGGGCGGGGGAGCGGCGGCCACGGTCGCCTGCGCTTCGGCGAGGAACAGCTCTCCCACGTTCGTGAGTCGCGGCGTCCCCTCGCGATTGATCAACGTGTGTCCGACCTCGTCCTCGAGCTTGTCGAGAGAGGTGTACAGGGAGGCCAGGGGAATGCCCAGCTGGGAGGCGGCTCGGGGGAAGTGCAGCGTCTCAGCGAGGACGACGTAGCGACGGAGCAATGCCAGCTTCATGCGGGGGAACGGTCCTTCTGGATCCGCGACGATCACGGGTCTCCGTCTAACCTACGCGAGGCGGATGCGCGGCAGTCCCAGACGCACGGATGCCGCGGCTCGATGAGCCGCGGCATCCGGTGGCGGATCTCCTCAGGAGACCTGCGGAAGCACGGCGAAGGACACGGATCCCTCGTCATCGACGCCGGCGTCGAGCACCTTGTCATCGAGCGCGGCTGCGGCGGTCTCATCGAGGAAGAGTCGGGTGCCCGACACCTCGACGACCTGGTCGTCGGGTTCCGGGTCCGGCGTCACGAGGACGGCGAGGCGCGCACCCCCATCCGGTCCAGGGGCGGGCGTGGAGTGGATGCGAAGCCCGGCGTCGTCAGCGTCGGTCTGACGGCTGACGAGGGTGTTCACGATTGCGGTGGCGTTATCGGTGAGGGTGAGCACAAGACTCTCCTTCCGGTTGCGGTCACGACGCGGGTGCGGCGTGACGGGCCACGATTCCGCACTCGGCGGGACGATTCAACCCGACGCGCCCGTTCAGAGGGGTCTCACACCTGATGCAGAGGTTTTCTCAGGAACACCTGCTCGGTTCCGTCGCCCTGCGGCACGCGCTCGGCCTCCTCGTATCCGCATGACTCGTACAGGCGGATGTTGGCCTCGCTCAGACTGCCGGTGAAGAGCTCGGCCACATCCGCGCTCGACGCGCGTTCGGCCGCGTCGAGCAGCGTGCGCCCGATGCCCTCTCCCTGCATGTCGGGCGCGATCGCGATCCTGCCGATCAGTAGCACGCCGTCGTCCTCGACGAACCGGATGACCCCGACCAGCCGTCCGTCCTTCCGCGCCGCGAGGCCGCTGCTGGAACGCAGCTCGGCCTCCACTTCGGGGAGCGTCTGGGTCAGCGGGGGCATATCGGCGCTGCCGTAGATCTGCGCCTCCGACACGAACGCCGCGCGTTGCAGGGTGAGCACCTCACCCGCATCCGACTCCGAGGTCGGGCCGATCACCACATCCGATGCGTGGTCGTCGATCTCGGTCTGTGCTCTCTCTGATTTCGTCACTGCGCCACGATCTGATGAGACCGGGGGGACTGTCAACCCCCTCGATACGGGCCGCGAGCGGAGCTAATCTCGCAGTTTCCAACCCCAGGAGGACTCATGGCTGAGAAGAGCACGTCCAAGAGCGCGTCCAAGACCGGCACCGCATCCAAGCGCGGAGCGAAGACGACGAGAAGGCAGAACGCCGAGAAGGGATTCACGGCGTCGCCCACCCTCGCCGCGAACCTGCAGCTCGTGCTGGTCGACCTGATCGAGCTCTCACTACAGGGCAAGCAGGCACACTGGAACGTCGTCGGACGCAACTTCCGGGACACCCACCGTCAGCTCGACGAGATCATCCACGCCGCGCGCACGTTCAGCGACACGGTCGCCGAGCGGATGCGGGCACTGCACGCGGTGCCCGACGGACGCACGGACACGATCGCGGAATCGACCTCTCTTCCCGCGTTCCCGATGGGCGAGGTCTCGACGACCGACACGATCGACCTCATCACCGCGCGCCTCGAGGCGACGATCGGGACGATCCGCGACGTGCACGATGCCGTCGACGAGGAAGACCCCACGTCGGCCGACATCCTGCACGCGGTGCTCGAGAGCCTGGAGCAGTTCGCGTGGATGGTGAGTGCCGAGAACCGCACTCCCGCGACCAGCTGAGCTGACGTCTCACTCTCGTTCGTCCTCCCGCGTACGTTCGGCCTCTCGCCGGACCAGGCGCGGGAGGACGAGCCAGAGGAGGAGGACGGCGACCAGTGAGGAGACGAGCGCGATGAGCCCGGCGGCGCGATCGACGGTGAAGTCGATGATGAGGGTGGTCACACCGATCGTCAGTGCGGAGATCGCCACGAGGTCGATCTTCACGATCCGAGCGGCCACCCGGACGAGTTCGGGTTTGCGGCGGCGACCGAACAGCGCCCGGTGCATGCCCACCGGCGCGAGCGCCAGGATCGTCGCCAGCGCGGCGAGTGCCACTAGCACCACGTACAGATCCCTCTGGACCTCGTCCATGTCCTCGAAGCGGGGAGTGAAGGCGACGGCCAGCAGGAATCCGGTGAGGATCTGCGTACCGGTCTGCATCACTCGCAGCTCCTGCAGGAGCTCCTCCCAGTTGCGGTCGGCGCGCTCGTTCCGAGTCTCGTCGCGTCCGTCTCGTCGGTCGTCGAGCTCGCTCGACGGTGCAGATCGGTGGTCGGGTTCCATGCAGTCAGTTTTGCGGCACCGCTCGGAGTCTGTCCAGACTCTTGCGCAGATGCACTCGAGGAGCAGGGGATGACGCTTCCACCGATCCGCGAGTGGTGGCCCGGGCTGTCGCTCGAGGCGCGAGTCGAGGTGCTCGGAGATACCGCGCCGCACCTCGGCGAGCGAACGCGGGATGAGATCAGGACGATCACCGGGGCTGTGGTCGGCATGGCCGAGACGCTGTCCGACGACGATCTGGAGTACGCCCGTTCCGAGGCCCGGTCGGAGATCGAGCAGGAGGACTCGGCCTGAGACGGCGTTGTCAGCTGTCGCCGTTCGCGTGCTCCTCGCGCAGCCGCGGCACGGTGCGGCGTTCGGGACGGAGACCGGCCTTGTCTGCGTAGAACGCCCGGATCCTGTCCATGTCAGCGGCGACGTCCCCCGTCAGCTCGATCGTGGGGCCGAGTCCGGTGGTCATCGTGCTGCGGTCGACGAAACCGAGAGTCACCGGCATCCCGGTCTCTCGTGCGATCCGATAGAAGCCGGACTTCCAGTACTCGTTGCCCCCGCGAGTGCCGTCGGGCGTGATCACGAGGCCGAAGACGCCGCCGGAATGGACCTGCTCCACGACGTCGTTGACGACCCGCGCCGGGTCGGCGCGGTCGACGGCGATGCCGCCGAGACGACGCATGATCGGACCCCGCCACCCGCGGAACAGGCTGTTCTTGCCGAGCCAGTGCACCTCGATGCCCAGTCTCCACGCGATCGCCAGCATGAGCACGAAGTCCCAGTTGGACGTGTGCGGCGCACCGATGAGGATGGTGGGTCTCTGAGGAGTGGCCTCGGCGGTGAGGGTCCAGCGGCTGACTGCCCAGAAGAAGCGGGCGAGGAGTCGTTTGAGCACTCGTCCACCGTAGGGCAGAACGTCTGATGATCAGCCGCCCCCCGGCCGCCGCCGCATTTCCGCGCCATGCCGTCGCCACAGGCGTACGATCGAATGATGGCCAAGACACAGGACTCCGCCGAGCAGGACGCACCGACCGTGCTTCAGCCGCTGACCGGAACTCCGAACCTGCTTGATGACGACGCCGCCGGGTACTGCAGCGGCGGCGTCTGCCACTTCCCTGCGCCGAAGACGCAGTAGCAGGAGACGCCGCCGCAGCGGGACGATCAGTGCCCGCCGTGCGCTCCGCCGGAGACGTCGTCAGCCGGCTTGCGGACGAAGGGGCTCAGCGCCACCGCAGCCAGCGAGATGATCGCGGCGATGAGGAATGCCATGCGGGCACCCGGCGCACCGGCGACCGCCGTGGGGAGCCCTTCGGCTTCTCCGGCGTGCAGGATGGCGGAGTACGTCACCGTCAGCACCGCCACGCCCGCCGCGCCACCGACCTGCTGGAGGGTGTTCAGCACAGCGGAGCCGTGTGAGTACAGCGAACGCTGCAGCGACCCGAGCGACGCGGAGAACAACGGCGTGAACGACATCGCGAGTCCGACCGACATGGCCGCCTGCACGATGATGAGGACCCACCACACGGTGTGCTCGCCGACGGTCGAGTAGTAGAACAGCGCGGCCGACACCAGGATCGTTCCGGGGATCAGCAGCGGGCGAGTGCCGCGTGCGTCGTACACCCGACCCATGATGGGGCCGAGCAGACCCATCAGCACCGAACCGGGAAGCAGGATGAGACCGGACTCGAGGGCGTTGAGGCCGGCGACGTTCTGCAGGTACTGCGGCAGAAGGGTCAGCGTCCCGAACATCGACAGCGCGAGGATCGTCATGATGACGACCGAGAATGTGAAGTTCGCCGAACGGAACACGCGCAGGTCGAGCAGTGCGTCGTCGACCCGCTGCAGCACCAGCTGGCGCCACACGAACAGCGCGAGTGCGACGGCACCCACGACGAGAGCGACGACACCGGCGGTCTCGCCGGATCCGCCTTCCCCGCCGAACTGGCTGAGACCGAAGACGATGCCGCCGAATCCGAGAGCGGCGAGCGGGATGGAGACGACATCGAGGGGGACCACGCGGGTCTCACCCAGGTTGGTCATCCACTTGACGCCGATGAGCAGCGAGACGAGCGCGATGGGCAGGATGATCGCGAACAGCGCACGCCAGTGGAGCGTCTCGAGGACCGCACCGGCGAGCGTCGGTCCGATCGCGGGAGCGAGCGAGATGACGAGTCCGACGCGCCCCATCATGCGTCCGCGCGACTGGGCGGGGACGACGTTCATGATGGTGGTCATAAGGAGCGGCATCATGATGCCCGTGCCGGCGGCCTGGATGACGCGGCCGGCGAGGAGGATCTCGAAGCCGGGCGCCACGAGGGCGACCAGGGTTCCGAGCGAGAACGAGATCATCGCGGCGATGAAGACCTGACGGGTCGTGAAGCGCTGCAGGATGAACCCGGTCGTCGGGATGACGACCGCCATGGTGAGCATGAATGCGCTCGTCAGCCACTGGCCGAGCTCGGGCGGGATGCCCAGATCGACGTTCAGATGGGGGATCGCGATGCCCATCGTGGTCTCGTTGAGGATCGCGACGAACGCGGCGACGAGCAGGAGCCAGATCACGCGCATGTCGCTGCGGGCGATCTCGCCGCTGCGCGCGGGAGGGGGCGTGGTGATCGACCCGGTGTCGACGGCAGACATACGGCCTCCAAGGCACTGAAGAGAGGGGGAGATCGCGCGAGTGCGCGGGGACCACTCAGCGTAACCACAGGTTCGGACATTTCATTCCGGATCCCTCTGAATCCGCTCTCAGCGGACGGACGCCCGCGCTGAGCGCGTCCCGGGGTCATGCGTGCTGACTACGCTGGCGACATGAGCATGGGTGGTGGACGCGGGGGATTCCGCGGTGTGGACGAGAGCGCACAGCGTCGGCTCAACGCCGAGGCACCGCGCATCAGCGGGCTCGGATCCAGGGTGATCGCGCTGTTCCGTCCGTACCGCTGGCGCATCTTCTGGACCGGCGTATTGGTTGTGATCGGCGCCGCCATCGCCGTGATCCCGCCGCTGATCGTGCAGCGCATCTTCGACGACGCGCTCTTCCCCGTCGACGGCGGTGGCCCCCAGCTGCAGCTCCTGATCTGGCTGGTCTCGGCGATGGTCGGGCTCTTCCTCCTCTCCGCCGTCCTCGGCGTCGCGCAGACCTGGCTCACCTCGACCGTCGGCAACAGCGTCACGGGCGATCTGCGGGTCCGGCTGTTCGAGCATCTGCAGGCCATGGAGCTCGGATTCTTCACCCGGACGAAGACCGGCGTCATCCAGTCGCGTCTGCAGAACGACGTCGGCGGCGTCTCGGGCGTCCTGACCAACACCGTTACCAGCATCCTCGGCAATGTCGTGACGGTCATCGCCTCCCTCGTCGCGATGATCCTGATCGATTGGCGACTCACGCTGATCGCTGTCGTGCTCATGCCGTTCCTCATCATCGTGCAGCGACGCGTGGGGCAGGTCCGTGCGCGCATCGCCGGCGAGACCCAGGAGTCGCTGTCCGAGCTCACCTCCATCACGCAGGAGACTCTGAGCGTGTCGGGGATGCTCCTGTCGAAGGCGTTCAACCGACAGCGCACCGAATCGCAGCGATACCAGGCCGAGAACCGCAACCAGGTGAGGCTGCAGGTACGGCGGGCGATGAGCGGGCAGGGCTTCTTCGCGGTCGTCCAGGTGCTGATGGCGAGCGTCCCCGCGGTCATCTACCTCGTCTCGGGCTACCTGATCGCCGGTGGCACCGGCGCGATCACCGCGGGAACCGTCGTCGCCTTCACGACCGTCCAGGCCCGTCTGCTGCAGCCGCTGATGGGCCTCATGCGGGTGTCGCTCGACCTCCAGACGTCGTCTGCGCTGTTCGCGCGCATCTTCGAGTACCTCGACCTGGTGCCCGAGATCCAGGACGCCCCGGATGCGATCACGGTCGCTGAAGCGCCGGGGCCACGGGGACGGATCGAGTTCGCCGACGTCGTCTTCCGCTATCCGGACGCGGCACCCGATGCTCGCCCCACCCTGCAGGGCGTCTCCTTCGTGGCCGAGCCCGGTCAGCACGTCGCATTCGTCGGTCCCTCGGGTGCGGGCAAGACGACGGTGCTGTATCTGGCGCCGAGACTGTACGAGGCGCATGGCGGCGCGGTGCTGTTCGCGGGAGCGGACGTGAAGACCCTCACGCAGGAGTCGATCATCGACCAGGTCGGCATCGTCTCGCAGGAGACGTACCTGTTCCACGCGACGATCCGCGAGAACCTGCTGTACGCCAGACCCGACGCGACGGACGAGGAGATGATCGCCGCCTGCACCGCAGCGAACATCCATCACATCATCAGCGGGTTCGAAAACGGCTATGACACCGTGGTCGGAGAACGGGGATACCGTCTCTCGGGCGGTGAGAAGCAGCGCATCGCGATCGCCCGAGTGCTGTTGAAGGATCCGCCCGTGCTGCTGCTCGACGAAGCGACGTCCGCTCTCGACACGGTGTCGGAGCGCGTCGTGCAGGAGGCGTTGGACGAAGCGGCCAAGGGGCGCACGACGCTGACGATCGCGCATCGACTCTCGACGATCATGGGTGCCGACGTCATCCATGTCGTCGAAGCCGGCCTGATCGTGGAGTCGGGCACTCACGCCGAGCTCCTCGCGCGGGGCGGCCTCTATGCCGAGCTCGCCGCACAGCAGGTGGCCGCTTCGCGAGTGCTCGATACGGAGAGGGCCGTCGAGACGGCCGTCTCGGGAGGCGTGCGCGCCGCCCTCGCTCACCGTCGGGCCGACCGGGCTCCGGAGGATTCCGCCGGGGCGGATGCGGTCGACGCGCTCACCGCTCCGGTTCCGCTGCTCGACGTGTCCCGTGCCGACGAGCGGGTCTACCCGGCCGAGGGGTGAGACGTGCTCAGTGCACCGACAGGCCGCCGTCGATGAACAGCGACTGCCCGGTGACGTAGCTCGAGCCGGCGCCGGCGAGGAACACGGCCGCGGCCGCGAAATCCGACGGCAGTCCGTTGCGTCCGATCATGGTCCGTGCGGCGAGGGCGGCGATCTGCTCGGGGTCCTCCTGCAGCCGGGCGTTGAGCGGGGTGAGCACGAACCCGGGGACGAGACTGTTGCTCGTGACTCCGGTGCCTCCCCATGCCTCGGCCTCCGAGCGCATCAGCGACTCCACGGCTCCCTTCGAGGCGCCGTAGACGCCGCTGCCGACGAACGCGCGATGCGCCTGCTGGGAGCTGATGTGGATCAGCCGCCCGTAGCCCCGCTCGGCCATGCCGGTGGCATAGCGCTGGCCGAGCAGGAAAGGGGCGAGCGCATTCACCGTCATCGTCGCGTCCCAGTCGTCCTCGGTGATCTCTGCGAACGGCGGGCGGATGTTGATCCCTGCGGAGTTCACCAGGATGTCCGGCTCGCCGAACGGCTCGACGGCCGCTTCAGCGAGGGCTCGGATTCCCTCCCGCGTGCCGAGGTCTCCGGCGACTCCTGCCGCCCGGCATCCGGCGCGGGTGAGCTCCGCCACGGTCTCAGCAATCCGCGCTTCACCGCGCGCCACGATCACGGTCGAGGCGCCTGCGCTCGCGAGTGCCGTCGCGATGCCGCGTCCGATGCCCGAGCTGCCACCGGTGACGACGGCGGTGCGCCCCTCGAGCGAGAAGAGGTCGGCGAGGTACTGGTTCATCGGTCTCCAGAGTGCGGGTCTCACCACGCCAGCGCGGCGGTGAGGGCGGGATCGGGGCGGGCGGCGGCGTGCTCGGGGAGTGCCTCGATCTCGGCGACGAACGCGTCGACCTCGTCTGAGTAGTCCGGTTCGGTGTGCGTGCGCGCGATCTCGAGCAGCGGCGGAATGTCCATGGCCAGGATCAGCTCGAGACGGGCAGTGACGGCGGCCTGTGCCCCCGCCTCGTGCAGCACGCGGATTCCTCCGCGCAGAGCCGTGAGATAGTCGCGCAGCACGGGGAGCTTCGCACGCCCCTGCGTGATCGAGGTGCCGTCCGCGCGCAGGCGCCAGCGCACCACGGTGTCGGGGATGACATCGAAGCTGCGCGCCCGTGTGTACATCAGCTGGGCGACCACCTGATCCTCGTAGGCGACGCCCTCGGGGAACCTCAAGTCGTTCCAGAACTCGGTGCGGCTGACCTTCGACCAAGCCACGATGTTCGCGCTCGCTCGAGGGTGCTCCGCGATCGTGGTGGCGAGTCGTTCGGGCGACGTCGCTGCCGACACCCACGGCTGCACGCGCCCCGCGACGTAGCGCTCGCCGTCGAAGCGCGACCGCACGTAGGCGCCGGCGACGAAATCGCTGCCGGTCTCGGCGAGCGTCCCGACGAGTCGTTCGAGGGCCGAGGGCGTGAGTTCGTCGTCTGCGTCGAGGAAGCCGATCAGGGGAGTGTCGACGAGGTCGATGCCGACGTTCCGCGCGGCACCCAGGCCTCGGGACGCCTCGTGCTGCACCGCCCGGAACCGTGGATCCGATGCGGCGGCCGCGGCGAAGATCTCCGCCGTGTCGTCTCTGGATCCGTCGTCGATGAGGATCGCGTTCCACCGCGTCTCGGTCTGCGAGCGCAGCGACTCGAGTGCGGCAGGAGCGAAGGCGCCGATGTCGCGGCCGGGGACGATCAGGGTCACGATCGGGGCGGAGGCGGTCACGAGCCGAGTCTATGGCCGGCCGGTCGGGCTCGTCGTTCAGGGGTGGGTGACCGCGCGCACCGATTCGGCGACCAGCCCGGCGAGCCGTTCGGCCAGGTCGTGCGGGAGCGCCTCGCGTCCGAAGGTGAACCGCACAGAGGTCTGCGCGACCGCGGGGGAGATCCCGCATGCGAGAAGCACATGCGAGGGCTCGTCGCTTCCGGCGGCGCAGGCAGAGCCGCTCGACGACACCACTCCCCGACGCTCGAGCTCGAGCAAGACAGCCTCCCCGCTGACTCCGGCGAACGTGAAGCTCGCCGTGCCGGGCAGCCGTGCCACGGGGTCGCCGGTGAGGGCCGCCTGCGGCACGAGTGCGTGCACCGCGGCGATGAAGCGCCCCGTCGACTCAGCGACCCGGGCGCTCGCCTCCTCGCGCTCCGCGTCGGCGAGCTCCAGCGCTGTCGCGAGGGCCACCGCGCCCGCGACGTTCTCGGTGCCCGAACGGCGTCCTCGTTCCTGGCCGCCCCCGTGCATGAGCGGCTCGAGCGCGACGCGCCCTCGCACGGCGAGCGCTCCGATCCCCTTCGGAGCTCCGAGCTTGTGCCCGGCGATGGCGACGGCATCCGCTCCGAGGGCGCTGAGCGGCAGCCACCCCGCAGACTGCACGGCGTCGACATGCACCGGGACGCCTGCCTCCCTCGCGGCTGTTGCGAGGGAGGCCACGTCCTGGACCGTGCCGATCTCGTTGTTGGCGTGTCCGAGGGCGACCAGTGCGGTGTCATCGCGCAGGGCCTGCGTCAGAGCGGCGACGGAGATCCTGCCGAGGCCGTCGACGGGGATCGGCGTCACCTCGACGTCGTGGAAGCGCCGCAGGTGGTCGGCGGATTCGAGGATCGACTCGTGCTCGATCGGCGAGACGACCAGATGCCGGCGACCGCGTGCGAGGGCTGCCAGCACGATGCCCTTCACCGCGAGATTGTTCGATTCCGTTCCACCGGATGTGAAGATCACATCGCCCGCGCGCATGCCGAGCACTCGGGCCACCCGCGACCGCGCGTCGTCGAGTGCGCTCGCCGCGGCCTCACCGTACGTGTGGTGGCTCGACGGATTGCCGAAGACCCCGGTCAGAAACGGGCGCATGGCCTCGACGACCTCCGGTCGCACCGGAGCCGTTGCGGCGTGATCGAGATAGAGCATCCCCGTCAGTCGATCCGCACGTCGAGACCGAGATCGAGCGCCCGGGCGGAGTGCGTCAGGGCGCCGACCGAGATGACGTCGACCCCGGTCGCCGCGATCGCCCCGACCGTGTCGAGAGCGACCCCGCCCGAGGCTTCGACCTGCGCGCGATCGCCGATCATCGAGACCCCGGCGCGCAGGTCGTCGAGAGAGAAGTTGTCGAGCAGCACCGTGTGCGCACCCCCGTCGAGCACGGCGGGGATCTGATCGAGCCGGTCGACCTCGACGACTACGTGCGTCGTGTGAGGCAGTCGGGAGAGCGCATCCCGCAGAGCCGAGGCGAGGTCGACGCCCGAGCGCTTCAGCACCGCGAGATGGTTGTCCTTGGCCATCACCGCATCGGACAGCGAGAACCGGTGGTTGTGACCACCGCCCGAGAGCACCGCATGCCGTTCGAACGCTCGCATGCCCGGGGTCGTCTTCCGCGTGTCGGCGATCCGCGCCGATGTCCCCTCGACCGCGCGCACGTAGGCGGCGGTGGCTGTCGCGACACCGCTCATCCGCTGGGTGAAGTTCAGAGCGATGCGCTCGGCGGTGAGGATGCCGCGGGCCGAGCCGGATACCGAGGCGAGCACGTCGCCCGCATCGAAGGCGTCTCCGTCGCCCACATGCACGTCGACCGCGATCGCCGGATCGGTGAGGTGGAACGCGGCCGCGAACACCTCGCCGCCGCTGAAGGTGCCCGCTTCGCGCGCGACGAGGTCGGCAGTGGCGGTGGCATCCGCGGGAAGCAGGGTCGCGCTCGTCAGGTCGCCCCAGGGGGCGTCTTCCTCGAGGGCTGCGCTGACGACGCGGGTGATGTGGGCGGCGGTGAGCATCAGACTGTCTCCAGGAGAGGTGAGGCGAGGGGTTCGCGGAAGTGCGCACCGACGGAATCGGTGCGAGCGAGCGCGGCAGACGCGGTCGCGCGGGCGAGCAGGAGGAGGTTCGCATCCTCGCGCTCGCGGACGGTGGCCGGCTCGGGAATCGCGGCGAGCCAGCGGCCGACGATGGTTGCGGCGTGTCGCAGACCCTCTTCCGAGCGCAGCAGGCCGACGTGGTCCCACATCAGGCGCTGCAGGGCGGCGCGGCCGAAGTCGTCGCCGACAGCGGCCTCGCCGGTGGATTCCGACTCCTCGGACAGAGGTGCGCGAGGCGCCGAGCCGCGCTGCGAGCCGACGGGAGGATGCTGCCGGGGCGTGCCGAGCGCGGCCGCCGCGCGGGCTCCGAAGACCGCGCCTTCGAGCAGCGAGTTCGAGGCGAGGCGATTCGCACCGTGCACACCGGTGCGCGCGACCTCGCCCACGGCGAAGAGCCCGGGGACGGAGGTGCGCCCGTCGAGGTCGGTGACGACGCCTCCCATCAGATAGTGGGCGGCGGGTGTCACCGGGATCGGAGTGGAGGCCCAGTCGAGACCGCGTTCCCGCGTCACGCGATCGATCGTCGGGAACCGCTGCGCGAGCCTGAGTCCGCCGATCATGGTCGCGTCGAGACGCACGGGGGAGCTCTGTCGGGTGGACTGGCGGGCGATCGCCCGCGCGACGACGTCGCGCGGGGCGAGCTCGCCGTCCGGGTGGCTGTCGAAGACGAATCGCCGACCGTCGGCGTCCACCAGCGTCGCCCCTTCGCCGCGGACCGCTTCCGAGACGAGGAAGGCGGGACCCTCGGCCAGGATCGTCGGATGGAACTGCACGAACTCGAGGTCGGCCACCGCGGCCCCGATCCGCACGGCGGCGGCGATGCCGTCACCCGTGGTGCCGAGGGGATTCGTGGTGTGCGCATACAGGTGCCCTGCGCCGCCCGTGGCGAGCACGACCGCGTCGGCGGAGAGCTCCGAGACCGCCCCGCCGACCTGGACACGCACGCCGCGCACGACGCCGTCCTCGGCGATCACGTCGGCCAGGAAGGCGCCCTCCACGACGGTGACATCCGCGTCGCGGACCGAGGCCACCAACGCCCGGGTGATCGCTGCTCCCGTGGCATCCCCTCCGGCGTGCACGATGCGTGCGTGACGGTGCGCGGCCTCCCGCCCGAGCAGCACCCGCCCGTCGGGTGAGCGGTCGAACGCGACGCCTCGGGCGATCAGCTCCGCGATCCTGGTCGCGCCCTCGTACACGAGAACATCGACCGCGGCGGGATCCGAGAGTCCTGCTCCGGCATCGATGGTGTCTGCGGCGTGTTGTGCCGCCGAGTCGCCGACGCCGTAGATTCCGGCGACGCCGCCCTGCGCGTACCCTGTGCAGCCGTCGCCCAGCGCACCCTTCGTCACGATCGTGACCGAGTGGCCGGTCTCGTGCGCGTGCAGGGCCGTCGTGAGTCCGGCGATGCCCGAGCCGACGACGACGACGTTCATCGGGCGCTCGCCGCCACGGGCGGCTTCGCCGCCAGCATCCGTTCGAGGGCGATGCGGGCGGGGTCGGCCACGTCCGCCGTCACCGTGATCCGATTCGGCGTGCGGCCCGCGACGAGCTCTTCGAGCACCCAGGCGAGATACCCGGGGTGGATGCGGTACATCGTCGAGCAGGGGCACACCACCGGGTCCAGGCAGAAGATCTCGTGCTGGGGGAACTGCGCCGCGAGGCGACGGACGAGGTTGATCTCGGTGCCGATCGCGAAGGTGGTCGGCGTGGTCGCCGCGGCGATCGCCCGACGGATGTAGTCGGTCGATCCTGCCTCGTCCGCCGCGTCCACGACGGCCATCGGGCACTCGGGGTGCACGATCACCCGGACCCCGGGGTGCTCGGCCCGCGCCTGGTCGATCTGATCCACGGTGAAACGGCGGTGCACCGAGCAGAACCCGTGCCAGAGGATCACCTGCGAGTCGACGAGCTGTGCCGCGGAGGATCCGCCGAGCGCCTGGCGCGGGTTCCACATCGGCATCCGCTCGAGCGGTACGCCCATCGCCTTCGCGGTGTTGCGGCCGAGGTGCTGGTCGGGGAAGAAGAGCACGCGCTGACCGCGCTCGAATGCCCACTCGAGTACGGTCTGCGCATTCGAGGAGGTGCACACGATTCCTCCGTGGCGCCCCACGAAGCCCTTGATCGCGGCCGACGAGTTCATATACGTGACGGGGATCACCGGCACTCGTCCACCCGCATCGGGTGTGTCGAGGTCGCCCAGCACGTCTGCGAGCTGCTCCCAGCAGTCCTCGACCTGATCGATGTCCGCCATATCGGCCATCGAGCATCCGGCCGCCAGATTGGGCAGGATCACGGCCTGGTCGGGTCCCGAGAGCAGGTCAGCTGTCTCGGCCATGAAGTGCACTCCGCAGAACACGATCGCCTCGGCGTTCGGACGCTCCTTCGCCGCGGTCGCGAGCTGGAACGAGTCGCCCACGTAGTCGGCGTGCCGCACGACCTCTTCGCGCTGGTAGAAGTGCCCGAGCACGACGGCGCGGTCACCGAGGGTGGCCTTCGCGATGCGGATGCGCTCGTCGAGGTCGGCCTCGCCGGCCTCTCGGTACTCGGCGGGGAGCTCTCCCTGCCGCGGAGCGCCGGTGGGGATGACGTCGCCCATCGACGACCCGGGACCGTATCCGGGGCGGGAGTCGAAGTCCCAGGGGCCGGCGGCGAGGTCGGTCGCGCACGTCGCGTCGGTCGAGGCGCCGGACACGATCGACTGGATCGCGTGATCGACAGAGGCGTCGATCGGCTGGACGACCGGTGTGGGAACGAAGGTGATGCTCATCGGGTGCTCGTCTCCTCGGGGCCGAGGGGGCCGTGATCGGCCAGCTCGACGTCGGTGTTGTAGCGGTACAGGCGGGCGGGTCGGTGGTTGCCGGTGCGGAACCGGTCGGTGGGAAGGAGGTTGCCGGCGGATTCGACCTGGCGGCGGAAGTTGGCCGGATCCAGGTGCTTGCCGAGAATGGCCTCGTACGCCTCGCGGAGATCCGCCAGGGTGAACTCGGCAGGAAGGAAGCCGTGGGCGACGCGGCTGTAGCCGACCTTGTTCCGCAGTCGCCACAGGGCGTACTCGACGATCTTCGTGTGATCGAAGGCCAGCGCCGGGAGCTCATCGAGGTCGACCCAGCGCACGTTCTCCGGAGCCTTGCCGGATGCCCGATGCGCCGCGCTCTGCGCGTCGACGTCATCCTGGCGGAGCAGTGCCCAGTACACGATCGACACGACGCGGGTGGGGGAGCGGTCGACGGCCCCGAAGGCGTAGAGCTGCTCGAGATAGCTCGGCGTCAGTCCCGTCGTCTCGGCCAGAGTCCTGGCTGCGGCGTCGACAGCCGATTCGGTCTCGGTGAGCCAGCCGCCGGGGAGGGCCCACTGGCCGGCGAACGGCTCGCGCGTGCGCAGCACGAGTGGCAGCGCGAGCACCGCCGAGCCGTCCTCGGTGCGTCGAAGGGTGAGGATCACGGTCGACACGGCGACGTCGATGCCTCTGCTTTGGGTCATATGTACCTTAACCTCCTGCTCCGATCTTAGTGTCATCTCGACTGTTAGTGCATCTTCATGACGCCACCGCCCCTGAGGCCGAAACGTTATATACCAGCGTTCTGGACTCTTGTCGCTATGAAAGGGATTTGTTAGGTTACTGTCCTAACAAATCCCTTTCGGGATCTGTTGCGAACTCCGTCCGGAGTTCGACTCCACCCGGAGAAATCCCTCCTGCAGTGCAGCACCGAGAGGAAATACAGAATGATCCGTAACGGAAGGCGCAAGATCGCGCTCACCGCTGTGGCGGGGGCATCCGTCCTCGCCCTGGGCCTGACGGCCTGTGGCGCAGGCGGAGGCAACGAGGGGAGCGGTGGCGATGGCGACCGTGCTCTTCGTGTCTGGGCCGGCAGCCAGACCCCCATCACCGCGAACTACAACCCGTTCGCCCCGACCGTGCTCCACGGTGCACTCGGGCCGATCTACGAGCCGCTGTTCTTCTTCAACAAGACGGCGGATTCCGAGCCCGTCGGTCTGATCGGAGACTCGTACGAATACAACGAGGACGGCACGGTGATCACGATCGCCAT
The DNA here is from genome assembly GCF_034045055.1 of Microbacterium sp. CFBP9023. NCBI lineage: Bacteria > Bacillati > Actinomycetota > Actinomycetes > Micrococcales > Microbacteriaceae > Microbacterium > Microbacterium sp. CFBP9023. Next base: position 582,647 of record NZ_JAXCWI010000003.1, read on the forward strand.
CAAGCCCGATCTCAAGTGGAGCGACGGAGAGCCGCTGACCGCCGCCGACGTCGCGTTCTCCTTCACCTACGAGGCCAACAACCCTGAGGGCAACGGTCTCGTCTCGGCGGAGGCGACCGACGACACCACGGTCGTCCTCACGTACACGACCGCGCAGTACACGACCGAGTTCCAGCGCCTCGGTTCGACCTACATCCTCCCCGAGCACGTGTGGGCGGAGGTCACCGACTTCGCGAACTTCGCCAACGAAGAGCCGGTCGGCTCCGGCGCCTACGTGGTCGACAAGACGACGAGCGAGTCGTACACGCTCGTCGCGAACGAGAACTTCCGCGACGCCGACGAGCTCGGAGTCAAGAAGGTCCAGTACATCGCGGTCGACAACAACCAGACCGCACAGGACCTGCTCGCCGCCGGCAAGCTCGACTGGACGGGCATGTTCATCCCGAACCCGGACGACGTCACGGGCAACGGAGCGATCGATTGGATCAACACGCCGCAGGACCCGACTGTCCTGTACACGTGCTCGAACGCCGAGCTCGGCTGCACGGGTCCCCAGACCGACGTCGCGGTTCGACAGGCGCTCAACGTCGCGATCGACCGCGCGGCCATCAAGGACAAGGCGTTCGTCGGTCTGACCGGCGACATCTCGCCGACCTTCGCGCTGCTGCCCCGTGACGAGAAGTGGGTCGCGGACTCCGCCAACGAGATCAGCCCCCAGGAGGCGAACGCCGACGAGGCTGGCGAGATCCTCGAGGCCGCCGGCTACACGAAGGACGGCGACTTCTACGCGAAGGACGGCGTGCCGCTCGAGCTCAGCCTGATCTCGGTCGACGGCTGGACCGACTACAACGATGCGGCGAAGCTGATCGCCGAGCAGGCAGAGGCTGCCGGCATCAAGATCACGGCATCCACGGTGCAGTGGCAGGAATTCTCGGACGCCCGTCAGGGCGGTGAGTTCCAGCTGATCGTCGGCGGTGTGGTCGGAACCTCGGTGGCCGACCCGTTCCAGATCTACCGCGACTGGTTCGGCGGCACGACCGTCGGTTCGACCGCAGCGGTGGGCTCGGAGGTGCCCGCGGGGCGTTGGAACTTCAGCCGATACAGCAACCCCGTCGTCGACACGGCCGTCCAGGCCGCGATCAGCACGAACGACGAGGCAGAGAAGAAGGAGCTGTACGGCACGATCCAGACCGAGATCGTCCGTGATCTGCCCTACATCCCGCTCGTGATCAACGCGACGCAGACCTTCTACAACACGAAGGACTTCACGGGATGGCCGACGGAGGAGGACCTCTACGCCTTCCCGCCGTCCTGGGGTGCGATCGCGGCGGGCTACGTCCTGACGCAGCTCGAGCCGGCGAACTAAGCACATGGAGTCGGGGGAGCAGGAAGCACGGTCAGTGACATGAAGTTCTATGCACGAAGAATCGGGTTCTACGCGTTCACGCTATGGGCCGCGATCTCACTCAACTTCCTGCTTCCCCGGCTCATGCCGGGGAACCCGGCGGACATCATGATCGCCAAGATGCAGCGAGCGGGCGGCGAGGTCTCCGAGACCACGATCCGCAACATCAAGCTGCTTCTCGGCGGTGATGACTCGTCCCTCTGGGATCAGTACATCGCGTACTGGGGGCGCATGTTCCAGGGCGACCTGGGCATCTCCGTCACCAAGTTCCCCGCGCCGGTGAGCGAGCTGATCGGGCAGGCGCTGCCCTGGACGCTCATCCTCGTCGGCACGGTGACCGTGATCTCCTTCATCCTCGGCGTCGTCCTCGGCGCCTGGGCGGGATGGAAGCGCGGAACGTGGGTCGACCACCTCATCCCGGCGACCACCGTGCTGCAGTCCATCCCGTACTTCTGGATGGCGCTGCTGCTCGTCTCGGTGTTCGCGGTCGGGCTCGGCTGGTTCCCGATCTTCGGCGGCTACGACGTGTTCGACTTCCCGGACGGTCCCGAGCCGACCTGGGCGTTCTTCATGGATGCGCTCTCGCACGCCATCCTGCCCGCACTGACGATCGTGATCTCGTCGGTGGGCGGCTGGATGTTCGGGATGCGCAACATGATGGTGCAGACCATGGCCGAGGACTACGTGCTCACGGCCGAGGCCAAGGGGCTCCGTCCGCGTCGCATCATGACGACGTACGCCGCCCGCAATGCCGCGATCCCGTCGATCGCCGGCTTCTCGATCACCCTGGGATTCGTTGTCGCCGGCTCCATCGTCATGGAGCAGGTCTTCACCTACCCGGGCATCGGGAAGCTGATGTTCCAGGCGGTCACGAACAACGACTACGCGCTGATGCAGGGACTCTTCCTCGTCATCACGATCACGGTGCTCGCCGCCAACTTCATCATGGACCTCGTCTATGGCTTCATCGACCCGAGGGCTCGCCAGAATGTCTGACACCGAGAACACAGTGCTGATCACGAAGGATCAGCCCATGACCCAGCCTGCGAGCACGATCTCTCTCGCCACCCAGCGGGGCCGCAGACGCCGCCGCGTCCTTCCCACCTCATCGACGAAGTTCATCATCGGCGCGAGCATCGTGATCGCGATCGTGCTGTTCGCGATCATCGCGCCGATCTTCTCGCAGGACCCTCGAAGCACCGACAACCCCGCACTGCTCCCGCCCTCGCCGGAGCACTGGTTGGGCACCACCAAGCTCGGCAACGACATGTTCGCCCAGCTCGCCATCGGCGCCCAGGGCTCGCTCCTCGTGGGCGTGGTAGCGGGCGGAATCGCCATCATCCTGTCGCTTGTCTTCGGAGTCCTCGCGGGGTACCTCGGCGGATGGCGCGAGGACACCCTGGCGCTGCTGACCAACGTGATGATCGTGATCCCCGGCCTGCCGCTGGTGATGGTCATCTCCTCCTTCGTCCCGCAGCGCAGCTGGCAGCTCGTCGCGTTCGTGCTCGGCATCACGTCCTGGGCCGGTGCCGCCTACGTGCTCAGGCTGCAGACCCGATCTCTGCGCACCCGTGACTACGTCTACGCGTCCAAGGTCGCGGGAGAGCGATCCTTCCGCGTCATCCTGGTCGAGATCATGCCGAACCTGCTGCCGTTGCTCACCGCGCAGTTCCTGTTCGCGATCATCTTCGCGATCCTCGGCGAGGCCGGTCTCTCGTACCTCGGTCTCGGCCCGAACTCCTCCATCACCTGGGGGACGATCCTCAACGACGCGCAGTCAGGTCAGGCGCTCGGACGAGGCGCCTGGTGGTGGTTCGTCCCACCGGGAATCATGATCGCCATGCTCGGCGCGGGACTCTCGCTCATCAACTTCGCGATCGACGAGGTCATCAACCCCAAGCTCCGCAATGCACCCGACGCCGCTCGGCGCGTGCGCAAGGCCGCCAAGACGAAGGGGGTCGCCGCATGAGCGCTCCGGATGCCGTGCTGACCGCACGCGACGTGTCGATCGAGTACGAGGTGGATCCGCCCGTGAAGGCGGTCCGCAACGTCTCTCTCACACTCAACCGAGGCGAGATCCTCGGCCTCGCCGGTGAGTCCGGCTGCGGCAAGACGACGCTCGCCTACGGCATGAATCGGCTGCTCAAGGCTCCTGCGCTCATGACCAGCGGCGAGATCGTGTTCCATGACCGCGACGGCCACGACATCGACATCGTCGCTCTCGACGGCGATGGGCTGCGGGCCTTCCGCTGGGACAAGATCTCGATGGTGTTCCAGGGTGCGATGAACTCGCTCAATCCGGTCATCAGCGTCAAGGCGCAGATCTTCGACATCTTCGAGACCCATCGCCCCGGCATGTCCAAGAAGGACAAGCAGGCGCGGGCCGAAGAGCTGCTGACCCTGGTCGGGGTCGACCCGTCGAGACTGACGAGCTTCCCCCATGAGCTGTCCGGTGGCATGCGTCAGCGCATGATGATCGCGATGGCGCTCGCGCTGGACCCTCAGGTGATGATCATGGACGAGCCGACCACGGCGCTCGACGTGGTCGTGCAGCGCGGGATCATCCGCGAGATCATGCGGCTGCGTGAGCGGCTGGGCTTCGCGGTGATCTTCATCACGCATGACCTGCCCATGCTGATCGAGATCAGCGACCGCATCGCCGTGATGCTGCAGGGGCAGATCGTCGAGGAGGGCACCGCGGAGGAGATCTACCGCACGCCCCAGCACGAATACACCAAGAAGCTCCTGTCGAGCTTCCCGAGTCTGACCGGCGAGCGCGGAGATTTCGTCCGCACCGGCAACCAGCCCAGTCAGGAGGAGGTCCGATGAGTGCTCCCACCCTCGAAGCCCGCAACCTGGTGAAGGACTTCACGCTGCGATCCGGCCTCAAGACGTCGGTCCTGCACGCGGTGAAGGACGTCTCGTTCACCATCGAAGCGGGGAAGACGGTCGCTCTCGTCGGCGAATCCGGGTCGGGCAAGTCGACGATCGCCCGGATGCTGATGAAGCTCGAGACGCCGACGGGCGGGCAGATCCTGCTCGACGGCAAGGACTCGGGCATGCGCGGCCGCGCCGTGGAGGACTACCGCTCCCAGGTGCAGATGGTCTTCCAGGACCCCTTCGCGTCACTCAACCCGTTCCACACGATCATCCATCACCTGGAGCGGCCGATCCGGCTCCACCACCCCAAGCTGTCTGGCTCCCAGGTGCGGGCGCGGGCGATCGAGCTGCTCGAGCGCGTGCGGCTGTCGCCCGGCGAGAGCTTCGCGGAACGTCGCCCGCATGAGCTGTCCGGTGGTCAGCGGCAGCGGGTGGCGATCGCTCGTGCGCTCGCCCCGGGCGCGCGGTTCATCGTCGCGGATGAGCCGGTCTCGATGCTCGATGTCTCGATCCGACTGGGAGTGCTCAACCTGCTGGCAGACCTGCAGCGGGAGGAGAACCTCGGCGTGCTCTACATCACGCACGATCTCGCGACGGCACGTCACTTCAGCGACGAGATCATGGTGCTCTACAAGGGTGATGTCGTCGAGCGCGGCCCCGCCGACGAGGTCATCCTCAATCCGCAGCACGAGTACACCAGGACATTGCTGGGCGCCGCGCCCGAGCCCGAGAACCTCGGGCGTCTGCGAGACGAGGTCAGAGCCGAGCTGGCGGGTCGCTGACCTCCAGTGGATGACGCCGCGCTCGCCTGGCGCCCCTCCTTCGGGGCGTCGGGGGAGCGCGGCTTTCTGCGGCCTGTGCCGACGACGTCGACCCGCTAGACTGAGGCCACAAGTGAAGACAGGCCGAATGACCCACGCGGGAGAGCCCCGGCGAATGCAGCCGGGCACCGAAGGAGCAAGCCTCCCCGCCAATCTCTCAGGTACGCGTACCGCGCGGTTCCGGCCACTCTGAAAAGCGATCTCGAGCGACGCCGCGTCAGCTCGGATCCGCCGACGGTGAAAGCCCAGTCTCTGGGCGAAGCTCTCAGGCTCATGACAGAGGGGGAGTTCCCAGGAGCAGCGTCGCTGTTCCGCCCGATCCAGCCCGGGAGAACTCCATGTCCGACCCCCGCTACACCCCGCTGCGTGAGCGCCACGAGGCGCTCGGTGCATCGTTCACCGAATTCGGCGGTTGGCAGATGCCGGTGCGATACACGTCCGACCTCGCCGAGCACCACGCCGTGCGGCAGGCGGCCGGCATCTTCGACATCTCCCATATGGCGGAGTTCCTCGTCACCGGCGACTTCGCCGGGGAGTTCCTCGACTACTCGCTCGCGGGCCGGCTGTCGGCGATGGCGGTCGGCAAGGCGAAGTACTCCCTGATGCTCGCCGACGACGGCGGGATCATCGACGACGTCATCGTCTACCGGCTCGCAGACGACCGCTTCCTGGTGATCGCGAACGCGGGAAACCGCGGATTCGTCGACCAGGCGTTCGCATCGCGCGTCCGTTCGTTCCCATCGCGGATCGAACGCGAGATGCCCGCCAGGGCCGAGGGAGAGGACCGCAGCTTCGCGGGGTTCATCGGCGACAGGGGCGTGGACGTCGAAGACGTCTCCGACGACTATGCCCTGCTCGCGGTCCAGGGCCCCGCCTCCGAGGCGATCGTCTCGTCGACGCCGGGCATCACCGATCTCGGCACCCCATGGGCGGAGCAGAAGTACTACGCCTGGGCCGATGCGCTGTTCCAGGGTGCACCGCTGCTGCTCGCCCGCACGGGCTACACGGGTGAGGACGGATTCGAGCTTCTGGTGAGAGCCGCCGACGCACCCGCCCTGTGGGACGCCCTCGTCGAGGCGGGTGAGCCGCACGGGCTCGTCCCCGCGGGCCTCGCCGCGCGCGACACCCTCCGGCTCGAAGCGGGGATGCCTCTCTACGGTCACGAGCTCTCGCGCGAGACGAAGCCGTCTCAGGCCGGTCTCGGGCGAGTGGTGGTGTCCGACAAAGATGACTTCATCGGCAAGGGAGCGGTGGATGCCGCATCCGACGCTCCGGTGCTCGTCGGCCTGGTCGCCGAGGGCAAGCGAGCCGGACGCGCGGGCTACTCGGTGGTCGACGCGGACGGCATCGTTCTGGGCGAGGTCACCAGCGGTGCACTGAGCCCGACGCTCGGCCACCCGATCGCGATGGCCTACGTGGCACCTTCTTCCGCTGCCGCGGGAACCGCAGTATTCCTTGATGTGCGGGGGACCAGGATCCCCGCGACCGTGACCGCCCTGCCTTTCTACCGGAGGACCAAATGACCGATCTCAACGCACTCAGCTATACCGACGAGCACGAGTGGATCGCCGCTGGCGGTGACACCGTCACCATCGGGATCACCGACTACGCGGCCGACAAGCTGGGAGACGTCGTGTTCGTCGAACTCCCCGCCGTCGGCACCGAGATCGCCGCAGGCTCGGTCGTCGGTGAGATCGAGTCGACCAAGTCGGTCGGCGAGCTCTACGCCCCGGTCACCGGCACAGTCGTCGAGATCAACGACGCCGTCGTCGACGACCCGTCGCTCGTGAACGCCGAGCCGTTCGACGGAGGCTGGCTCATCAAGGTCTCCGTCGCCGCCGGTGCGCTCGAGGGCCTGATGGACCGCGACGCGTACGTCGCTCTCACGGAGGGCTGATCGTCCAGTGGTCTCTTTCGCCGATCGTCATATCGGAACCACCGCCGCCGCCCAGCGCCAGATGCTCGACACCCTGGGCGTCGAGTCGAAGCTCGAGGACTGGAGCCCGGTCGAGGCGCTGATGCGTCAGGCCGTGCCCGCTTCGATCTTCACCCCCGCCTCCACGGAGTCCGTGATCCCGCGCGCAGCGAGCGAGACCGAGGCGCTCGCCGAGCTGCGCGCGCTCGCGTCCCGCAACACGGTGAACCGGCCGATGATCGGGCTCGGGTACTACGGCACGATCACCCCTCAGGTGATCCAGCGCAACGTGCTCGAGAATCCGTCGTGGTACACCGCGTACACGCCGTACCAGCCCGAGATCTCGCAGGGCCGCCTCGAAGCACTCATCAACTTCCAGACGATGGTCGCCGAACTGACCGGCCTGACCACCGCGAACGCGTCGATGCTCGACGAATCGACCGCTGTGGTCGAGGGGATGCTGCTGGCACGCCGCGCGTCGAAGAAGGCGTCGAACGTCTTCGCCGTCGACGCCGACGCGTTCCCGCAGACGAAGGCACTGCTCGAGACCCGTGCCGAGGCCGTGGGCATCGAACTGGTGTCCGTCGACTTCGCGGCGGGCGAGGAGCTGCCCGCCGAGCTGTTCGGCGTCTTCGTGCAGTACCCGGGGGCCTCCGGGCGAGTCTGGAACCCGGCGGCCGTGATCGATGCGGCGCACCTCGCGGGCGGGCTCGCCGTCGTCGCGGCCGACCTTCTCGCGCTCACCCTCGTCGCGTCGCCCGGCTCGCTCGGGGCCGATGTCGCGGTCGGGACGACGCAGCGCTTCGGCGTGCCGATCGGCTTCGGAGGCCCGCACGCGGGCTACATGGCTGTGCGCGCAGGGCTCGAACGTCAGCTGCCCGGCCGTCTCGTCGGCGTCTCTGTCGATGCCGACGGCAAGCCGGCGTATCGGCTGTCGCTGCAGACCCGCGAGCAGCACATCCGCCGCGAGAAGGCGACGAGCAACATCTGCACCGCTCAGGTGCTGCTCGCCGTGATGGCGTCGATGTACGCCGTCTACCACGGTCCCGATGGACTGAAGGCGATCGCCCGGGAGGTCGCGGCCAAGACCGCGATGCTGCGCGACTGGCTCGCCGATGCGGGTGCGGACGTCGTGCACGACTCGTTCTTCGACACCCTCCAGGTGCGGGTGCCGGGGCGCGCTGCCGAGTTCGTGGAGCAGGCCCATCACGGTTTCGGCATCCTGCTGCACGCCGCGGATGCCGACACGATCGGCATCTCGATCGACGAGACCACGACGGTCGCCGAGCTCCATCAGGTCGCTCAGGTCTTCGGCGGTGCCCGGGAGCGCGCATTCGGATTCTTCGGCTCCGGTTCGCAGGGCGGCCTCCCCGGCGATCTGCTCCGTCAGGACGAGTACCTCACGCACCCCGTCTTCCACGCGCACCGCAGCGAGACGGCGATGATGCGCTATCTCAAGAGCCTCGCCGATCGTGACTATGCGCTCGACCGCGGCATGATCCCGCTCGGGTCCTGCACGATGAAGCTCAACGCGGCGACCGAGATGGCATCGATCACGTGGCCGGAGTTCGCGGGCATCCACCCGTTCGCGCCGGCATCCGATGTCGCGGGGTATCTCGACATGATCACGCAGCTCGAAGCGTGGCTCGCCGAGGTCACGGGGTACGACGCCGTCTCGCTGCAGCCGAACGCCGGGTCGCAGGGCGAGCTGGCCGGCCTCCTCGCCATCCGCGGATACCACCTCGCGAACGGCGACACGCAGCGCACGGTGTGCCTCATCCCGTCGTCCGCGCACGGCACCAACGCGGCCTCCGCGGTGCTCGCCGGAATGAAGGTCGTCGTCGTGGCGTGCGATGAGCTCGGGAACGTCGACCTCGACGACCTGCGGGCGAAGATCGCGGCGCACGCCGACGAGCTCTCGGCGCTGATGATCACCTACCCGTCGACGCATGGCGTCTACGAGCAGGACGTGGTCGAGATCACGACCGCGGTGCACGACGCCGGCGGCCAGGTGTACGTGGACGGTGCGAACCTCAACGCGCTGCTCGGCTACGCCCGGTTCGGCGATCTCGGCGGCGACGTCTCGCACCTCAACCTGCACAAGACGTTCGCGATCCCGCACGGCGGCGGCGGCCCCGGTGTGGGCCCCGTCGCGGCCAAGGCGCACCTCGCGGCCCACCTGCCGTCGCACCCGCTCGCGCAGCGGGCGGAGCATGCGGGCGGATTCGTCTTCGAAGGCGGCGCGGTGTCGGCGGCACCGTACGGATCTGCGGGCATCCTGCCGATCTCCTGGTCCTATGTGCGGATGATGGGCGCCGACGGCCTCCGTCACGCGACCGCGGCCGCCGTGCTGTCGGCGAACTACATCGCCGCGCGCCTGGGCGAGCACTTCCCCGTGCTGTACGCGGGGGAGGACGGCCGGGTGGCGCACGAGTGCATCCTCGACCTGCGTCCGCTTCGCGAGGAGACCGGGATCACCGTCGACGACGTCGCCAAGCGACTGATCGACTTCGGCTTCCACGCACCGACCATGTCGTTCCCGGTCGCGGGGACTCTGATGGTCGAACCCACCGAGTCCGAGGACCTCGGCGAGATCGAGCGGTTCATCGAGGCCATGATCATGATCAAGGCCGAAGCGGATGCCGTCGCCGCCGGGCGCTGGCCCGCGGACGACAACCCTCTCGTCAACGCTCCGCACACCGCCGTCTCGCTGATCGCGGGGGAGTGGGAGCACGCCTACAGCCGTGAAGACGCCGCCTATCCGGTGCACGCCCTGGTGGCAGGCAAGTACTGGCCGCCCGTGCGCCGCATCGACCAGGCGTACGGTGACCGCAACCTCGTGTGCGCCTGCCCGCCGATCGAGGCGTTCGCCTGAACCGAATCCTGAGGGGTGACGGCGTCGTGTCCATGCGGACACGACGCCGTCACTCGTTTCCGTGCATTTCCGCGTGTTTCGGGGATGTTTCAGTTGGTCACCACTCAGTAACGGTTCATTAGCCGAGAGCGGCGTCCACGAAACCGCGGGTTACAGTCAACTATCCCTACGCGTTCGACGATGAGCGCGCAGTCTGATGAATACCCGTCCACAGGAGGACACAAAGTGAAGCGCAACAAGATCGCCCTTGCGGGCACTGCGCTGTTCGCGATCGGCGCCCTGGCGCTCGCGGGCTGCGCGAGCGGTGGAAGCGGCAATGAAGGCGACGGCGGCTCCGGTGCGAACACCGACGCCGACGCCATCATCACCACGAACGGCTCGGAGCCCGAGAACCCGCTGATCCCCACCAACACCAACGAGGTGGGCGGCGGAAAGATCCTCGACGAGATCTTCGCCGGTCTGATCTACTACGACGCCGACGGCAAGCCCGTCAACGACGTGGCTGAGGAGATCACCACGGAGGACCCGCAGAACCTCACCGTCAAGATCAAGGAAGGCCTGACCTTCACCGACGGTGAAGAAGTCACCGCCGACAACTTCATCAAGGCGTGGAACGAGGGCGCCAAGGCGTCGAACGCTCACCTCTCCAGCTACTTCTTCGAGGACATCGAGGGCTTCAGCTACGACACCGACTCCGAGCTCACGGGTCTCAAGCAGGTCGATGACTACACCTTCACGATCGCGCTGAACAAGCCGGCATCCGACTTCGCTCTGCGTCTCGGCTACTCGGCCTTCTACCCGCTCCCCGACGTCGCGTTCGAGGACATGGAAGCGTTCGGTCAGAACCCGATCGGCAACGGTCCGTACATGATCGACGGCGAAGACGCGTGGCAGCACGACGTCCAGATCGACCTCGTCCGCAACGACGACTACGACGGTGGCCGTCAGGCCGCCAACGGCGGTCTGACCATCAAGTTCTACGCCACCCAGGAGGCCGCATACGCCGACCTGCTGTCGAACGAGGTCGACGTCATCGACGCGATCCCGACGAACTCGCTCCCGGTCTTCACCGACGAGCTCGGCGACCGTGCTGTGAACCAGCCCTCCGCTGTGTTCCAGTCCTTCACCATCGGCCAGTTCCTCCCGCACTTCAGCGGCGAAGAGGGCCAGCTGCGTCGTCAGGCGCTGTCGATGGCGATCAACCGCGAGGAGATCACCGAGACGATCTTCTCGGGCACCCGCACCCCGGCATCCGACTTCACCTCTCCGGTCATCGACGGCTGGTCCGACTCGGTTCCCGGCAGCGAGGTCCTCGACTTCGACCCCGAGAAGGCGAAGGAGCTGTGGGCTGAGGCCGACGCCATCGCACCGTGGGACGGCGAGTTCAAGATCGCGTACAACTCCGACGGCGGCCACGACGCCTGGGTCGACGCGGTGAGCAACAGCATCAAGAACACGCTCGGCATCGAGGCATCGGGTGACCCGTACCCGACCTTCCAGGACCTTCGCACGAAGATCAACGACCGCACCATCACCACGGCTGCGCGCTCGGGCTGGCAGGCCGACTACCCGGGTCTGTACAACTTCCTCGGACCGCTCTACGCCACCGGCGCAGGCTCCAACGACGGTGACTACACGAACCCCGAGTTCGACGAGCTCATCTCCGCCGGCATCAGCAACCCCGACGCCGAGGCTCAGATCGAGGACTTCACCAAGGCGCAGGAGGTCCTGTTCCAGGATCTTCCCGCGATCCCACTGTGGTACTCGAACGTGACCGGTGGCTTCAGCGAGAACGTCGACAACGTCACGTTCGGCTGGAACTCGGTTCCGCTGTACTACGAGATCACGAAGGCCGGCGAGTAAGTCTGACGGCACTTCACCTGTGAGGCGGTGACGATTCTTCGTCACCGCCTCACAGGCTTGTGTTCACGTAGCTTTCTTTCCCCTCAAGAAGGGACAAGCGGATGCTCGGTTACATTCTGAGACGTCTCCTGCAGGTGATCCCGGTCTTCTTCGGAGCCACCCTGCTCATTTACTTCCTCGTGTTCGCCATGCCCGGCGACCCGATCCTCGCCCTGTTCGGCGACAAGACGCCCAACCCGGCGGTCGTCGAGCAGCTGCGCGCGCAGTACCACCTGGACCAGCCGTTCATCGTGCAGTACTGGTACTACATCACCGGCGTCTTCCAGGGCGACCTGGGCACGACCTACTCGGGCCGCCCGGTCTCGGCTGTGCTCGCCGCCACGCTTCCTGTCACCGGCCGACTCGCAGTGATGGCCATCGCCATCGAGTTCGTGCTCGCCATCGTCATCGGCACCATCTCGGCGCTGCGCAAGGGCAAGCTGTTCGACAACGTCTCGCTCGTCGTGGCGCTGGTCGCGATCGCGATCCCGATCTTCGTGGTGGCGTTCCTCGCGCAGTACTTCCTCGCGATCCAGCTCGGCTGGTTCAAGCCCACGGTGGGTGCGGACAACGACTGGGGCGGGCTGTGGCTGCCGGCGATCGTGCTCGGTTTCAGCCTCTATGCGGTGAGCATGCGTCTCATGCGCAGCTCGGTCATCGAGACCCTGAACCAGGACTGGGTGCGCACGGCGTACAGCAAGGGCCTCTCGCGCAACCGCGTGCTGCCCGTGCACGTGCTGCGCAACTCCCTGATCCCGGTGATCACGAACTCCGCCACGAACTTCGGCGTGCTGCTCGTGGGCGCCACCGTCACCGAGGGCATCTTCAACGTCCCCGGTGTGGGAAACACGCTCTTCCAGGCGATCCAGCGCGGCGAGGGACCCACGGTCGTCTCGTTCGTGACCGTGTTCGTCATCCTGTACGTGTTGGTGAACCTTCTCATCGACCTGCTCTACGGTCTGCTCGACCCGAGGATTCGCTATGCCTGATCCCACATCTCAGAAGCACTACGTCGCTCCGATCGAGACGGAGTCGATCGCGGTCGACGCCGTTCGGATCTCGGACAAGCCCAGCAACCTCTGGCGTGACGCCTGGTTCGACCTGCGTCGTCGTCCGCTGTTCTGGTTCTCGGTCGTCCTCGCGCTGTTCTTCCTCGTGATGGCGCTGTGGCCGACTCTGTTCACCGCGACGCCGCCGAACAACGACTGCCAGCTGTCGAACAGCAACGGCGGTCCGACGGACGGACACCCGCTCGGGTTCACGTTCCAGGGCTGCGACATCTATGCGCGCATCGTCTGGGGTGCTCAGACGTCGCTGGCCGTCGGCCTCATCGCGACGCTGATCTCGTCCGTTCTCGGCCTGATCATGGGAGCTCTCGCGGGCTTCTACGGCGGATGGCTCGACTCGGTGCTCTCGCGCATCGGCGACATCTTCTTCGCCATCCCGTACATCCTCGCGGCCGTCGTCGTGATGACCGTGTTCCGGGATTCCCGTTCGGTGTGGACGCTCGCGTTCGCCATCGGAGCGTTCGCCTGGGCGTCCACGGCTCGCGTCGTGCGGGCCGAGGTGCTCCGTGTGCGTCAGGCGGACTTCGTGATGGCGTCGCAGGCGCTCGGTCAGTCGAAGTTCAAGATCCTCCTGAACCACGTGGTCCCGAACGCCATCGCTCCGCTGCTCGTCGTCTCGACGCTCGGCCTCGCCGCCGCGATCGTCGCGGAAGCGACGCTCTCGTTCCTCGGGGTGGGGCTCGGCAGCGACGTGATGTCGTGGGGAAATGACATCGCGAAGGCTCAGGCATCGCTGCGTGTCGCGCCGATGGCGCTCATCTATCCGTCGATCGCCCTCACCCTCGCGGTGCTGGCGTTCGTCACCCTGGGCGAGCTCATCCGAGACGCCCTCGACCCGAAGGCGAGGGCACGCCGATGAGCGAGCGAATCACCGAACAGGTCCCGCTGCTGAGCATCCGCGACCTGAGCGTCGCGTTCCGCACGCAGGAGGGTCTGCGCGAAGTGCTCCACGGAGTGAGCTTCGACGTCATGCCCGGAGAGACCGTCGCGATCGTGGGCGAGTCGGGCTCGGGCAAGTCCACGACGGCCACGGCCATCGTGAACCTGCTGCCCGGCACCGGCCAGGTCACCGCGGGATCGATCACCCTCGAGGGGCGCGAGCTCACGACGCTCAACCGTCGCGAGATCGAGGCCGTCCGAGGCCGGGACATCGGCTTCGTGCCGCAGGACCCGATGTCGAATCTCAACCCCGTCTGGAGCATCGGCTTCCAGGTGAAGGAGGCGATCCGTGCGAACGGCATCGCCCAGGGGCGCGACGCGGCCAAGGCGCGCACCGTCGAGGTGCTGCAGCAGGCCGGACTCGCCGACGCCGAGAAGCGTCTGCACCAGTTCCCGCACCAGTTCTCGGGAGGCATGCGCCAGCGCGCGCTGATCGGGATGGGCCTCGCGGCCGACCCCAAGCTGCTCATCGCCGACGAGCCGACCTCGGCTCTCGACGTCACTGTGCAGCGCGTGATCCTCGACCACATGGCGTCGCTCACCCGTGACAAGGGCACCTCGGTGCTCCTGATCACGCACGATCTCGGTCTCGCAGCCGAGCGTGCGGACAAGATCATCGTGATGAACGGCGGCAACATCGTCGAGTCCGGTCCCAGCCGCGAGATCCTCGAGAACCCGCAGCACCCGTACACGAAGCGACTGGTCGCCGCGGCGCCCAGCGTCGCATCGCAGCGCATCCAGGCGGTGGTGGAGGACCGGGGGATCGAGACGCTCGACGACCTCGCCGACATCCCGCCGACGGTGCGCGTCGCCGGACTCACGAAGGACTACCGGATCCGCCAGGGGAACTTCCGCAGTGAAGCGTTCCGCGCTGTCGACGACGTGTCCTTCGAGATCCCTCGCGGCAAGACGCTCGCGCTCGTGGGCGAGTCGGGCTCTGGCAAGTCCACGGTCGCCAAGATGGTGCTGAAGCTCGAAGAGCCGACCAGCGGAACCATCGAGATCGACGGGCAGGATGTGTCGAGGCTGTCGAATGCGCAGGCGTTCGGTCTGCGTCGGCGCATGCAGCCGGTCTTCCAGGACCCGTACGGCTCGCTCGATCCACTGCGCAACATCGGCAACACGATCGCCGAGCCGATGCAGATCCACGGCGTCGGCGATCGCGCCTCGCAGCGCGAGCGGGTCGAGGAGCTGCTCGACCAGGTCTCGCTTCCGCGCGTCCTCGCGACCCGGTATCCGAACGAGCTCTCGGGCGGTCAGCGTCAGCGTGTCGCGATCGCACGCGCTCTCGCGCTCAAGCCCGACATCATCGTCCTCGACGAGGCGGTGTCGGCGCTCGACGTGCTGGTGCAGGATCAGGTGCTGCAGCTGCTGGCCGAGCTCCAGTCGGAGCTCGGGCTCACCTACCTGTTCATCACTCACGACCTCGCGGTCGTCCGAGTGTCGAGCGATCTGGTGTGCGTCATGGAGAAGGGCAAGATCGTCGAGCAGGGCACTGTCGACGAGATCTTCGCGAATCCCCAGCAGGAGTACACCGATCGTCTGCTCAAAGCGATCCCCGGGGCGACCATCACCCTCGGCGGTCACTGAGAGTGAGCATCGACCCTCGACCGGAGGCCGCACGGACTTTCCGTGCGGCCTCCGGGCCTGTCTCCCTCGTGCTGTGCTCGCTGCTCGCGATCTTCCTGCTCGGCGACGCCGTCGTACGCGCCGGCTGGGGCCAGATGCTCCTGCTCGCGCCCTGGGTGCTGCTCGGACTCTGGGTGGTCTACGAGATCGCTTTCGTCTCGGTCGTCCGCATCGACGACCAGGGAGCGATGGTGCAGAACATGCTGCGTCGCACCTCGTTCGGCTGGAGCCGCGTGCGCGACGTCGACCTGCGCTGGCAGCTCGTCTTCTCGCTCGACGACGGCACCGACCTGTCGAGCTACGGAGGGCCGGCTCGAGCGCGGCCGGTGCGACGCGCGACCGGCGACGACGAGGCCAAGGCCCCCGTCGCGCTCCGCGACCTCACCGACGTCCGTGACCGCTGGCAGGCGGCTCTCTCCGGTGCGGACGCGCCGATCCGCCGCACGTGGGACTATCGGGCGCTCATCGCCCTCGGTGTCATCGTGCTCTGGGCCGTGGCGTCGATCCTGATCGCGAACGGCTGACCTCGCCTCGGCTCTCAGCCGGGCAACCCGAACAGCGCCGGCCAGGTCGCCGCGGCCCAGGGGTAGCCGACGAACACGGTCGCGTCGATCAGGAAGTGCGCCACCAGGAACGGCATCAGCCGGCCACTGCGCTGGAACAGCCAGCCGAACAGCAGGCCCATCGCGAAGTTGCCGATGAAGGCGCCGGGCCCCTGGTAGAGGTGGTAGCTCGCGCGCAGCAGTGACGTCGTCAGGATGATGGTCCACGGGCCCCACCCGAGCTGCTTCAGACGGGCGAACAGATATCCCAGCACCACGAACTCCTCCTGGAGCGATGCACGGGCTGCCGCGAGAAGGAGGATCGGCACGGTCCACCAGTGGGCGCCCTGGCCCGAGGGGTCGACCGCGACGAAGATCCCCATGGCTCTTCCGGCCAGGTAGAGCCCGATCCCCGGGATGCCGATCGCCGCGACGAGCAGTGCGCCCCGCCCGATGTCGGCACCCACGCGGGTCCCGTCGAGGCCGAGCCTGCCGAGGTGCGGCCTCGACGACTGCCAGAGCAGGAAGCAGACGAGCAGCACCGGGACGATCGAGAATCCGATCGAGAGGACCTGATAGATCAGGTCGAAGATCTCCCGATCGCTGCGGGACGGATTGAGCGCGGCCGTCTGATCGGCGAGAGGCGTCTCGTCGGTGAGTCGGTAGGCCAGCTGCACGATCGCGTACACCGCGGACTGACCGAGGCCGAGCGCGAGGACGATCGCGATCTCCCACCACAGGCGTGCTCTCGGGGATGGGGCGTTCGAGGGGAGGCTCATGGCATCACCGATCGTACTCGCGCGGCTGGCACTGCTATGGCATGGGCGCGTGCACTTCGACAGCCCACGTGCGCATGAGCTGTCGCTCTTCGGCTGTGCAGATGTAGTCGTAGCCGTAGTCGCGACCGTCGAAGGTCAGGGTCCACAGATCCAGATAGGTCAGTGCGTAGCAGTCGGCGAACACCTCGCTGTTCCCCTGAAAGTGCCCCTGCTCGACGAGGACGCCAGATGACCCCAGCTCGGCCCCGTTCGCATCGCTGTCGGCTCGCATGTAGAGGTGCGAGAGCTCGTGCAGAACGACCAGACGGATGGCGGTGTCGCCGCCGAGCTGGTCTTCAGGCAGAAGGTGAACCGTCAGCGTTTCCTCGGAGATGCAGCCGATCGTCACACTTCCGTCATCCGGTTCTCCGGGGGTCCCGCACTCGGTGTCCGCGTTCCATGCGATGTCGATGAATCCCTGGCCGGCTTCGTCGACGATCGCCTCGCTGACCGAACCGGAGACGTTCGCTCGTCGCGCGGCGGCGTCGGCGATCCGCTGCTCGAGGCTCTGCCGGATGGCCTTGGCTTCGCTCGCATGGTCAGCGACCGACGCGTCGGTGACAGGGGGCTGCGAGATCGACGCCTCCAGGCGTCGGAACGTCATGAGGTCCGCGACCAGGGGAGCCACCGGGTTCGCCTCGATCTGTGCATAGAGCTCATAGAACCTGCTCCGCTCCGCATCGAACGCCGCCAGCGACTCGGAGCGGGAGCCGGTTCCCTGTGCTGCCGGCTGCTCCGGCGACGAAGAGGACGCAAACAGCCCTGCGACGACGAGCACCACGACGAGGGCGAAGCCCAGCAGAGCGATTCCACCGCAACCGAGGAGCGCGCACAGCCCGCCCCTTCCTCGCCGCGGAACAGGGGCTGGAGCTGGAGCAGCCATCGCCGCTCGGATCGCGGGATTGACTGCGAGTATCCACTCGCGCAGCTGCGGGTAGCAGGCGGGGTGATGCAGTAGGAGCGAATGCAGATCTCCCCGGCGTGCGGCTATCTCTGCGAGCAGAGCGGGTGGCGTCGCAGGATTCTGCACGGCGGCCAGGTCGGTGTCGTGCATGTGGCCGCTCATGCGGCCACGGTATCGCACAGCCCTCGCATCGGCGCGACGGTCGAGGTCGTACTTCGCCGTTCAGGAACGACTCGCCCGAATACGATAGTCTGGAACGTCGGCTTCTCGGCAAAACCCCACACTCTTTAGGACATCTGCATGGCGCACGCCCTTCGCTCTGACCTCCGCAACGTCGCAATCGTCGCGCACGTCGACCACGGCAAGACCACTCTCGTCGACGCCATGCTGCGTCAGACCGGCTCGTTCGGCGAACACGCCCACGTCGATGAGCGCGCGATGGACTCGAACGACCTCGAGCGCGAGAAGGGCATCACGATCCTCGCCAAGAACACGGCGATCACCTACAAGGGCAAGCATGCTCAGGGCAAGGAGATCACGATCAACGTGATCGACACCCCCGGCCACGCCGACTTCGGTGGTGAGGTCGAGCGCGGCCTGTCGATGGTCGACGGCGTCGTGCTGCTCGTCGACGCCAGCGAGGGCCCGCTCCCGCAGACCCGTTTCGTGCTGCGCAAGGCTCTCGAGGCCAAGCTGCCCGTCATCCTCCTGGTCAACAAGACCGACCGTCCCGACGCTCGTATCGCCGAGGTCGAGGAAGAGGCCCACGACCTGCTGCTCGGCCTCGCGTCCGACCTCGTCGACGACGTGCCCGACCTCGATGTCGACGCCCTGCTCGACGTTCCCGTCGTCTACGCGTCCGGCCGTGCCGGCGCGGCCTCGCAGAACCGCCCCGCCGACGGATCGCTGCCCGACAACGACGACCTCGAGCCGCTGTTCGAGGCGATCCTCGAGCACGTCCCCGCTCCCGCCTACGACGACGAGCACCCGCTGCAGGCCTGGGTCACCAACCTCGACTCCAGCCCCTTCCTCGGTCGTCTCGCTCTGCTGCGCGTCTTCAACGGCACGCTGAAGAAGGGCCAGACGGTCGCCTGGGTCCGCGCTGACGGCACGCACCAGAACGCACGCATCACCGAGCTGCTCAAGACGCGGGCGCTCGAGCGCTACCCGGCCGATTCGGCGGGCCCGGGCGACATCGTCGCCATCGCCGGCTTCGAGAACATCACGATCGGCGAGACGATCGCCGACCCCGAGGATGTCCGGCCGCTTCCCGCGATCACCGTCGACGACCCGGCCATCTCGATGACGATCGGCACCAACACCTCGCCGCTCATGGGCAAGGTCAAGGGTCACAAGCTCACCGCTCGCATGGTCAAGGACCGTCTCGACAAGGAGCTGATCGGCAACGTCTCGCTCAAGGTCGTCGACATCGGGCGCCCGGACGCCTGGGAGGTGCAGGGCCGCGGAGAGCTGGCGCTGGCCATCCTCGTCGAGAACATGCGCCGTGAGGGCTTCGAGCTCACCGTCGGCAAGCCGCAGGTGGTCACGAAGAAGATCGACGGCAAGACGTACGAGCCGTTCGAGCACCTCACGATCGACACGCCGGAGGAGCACCTCGGCGCGATCACTCAGCTTCTGGCGAACCGCAAGGGCCGCATGGAGAACATGACGAACCACGGCACCGGCTGGGTCCGCATGGAGTTCATCGTCCCGTCGCGCGGTCTCATCGGGTTCCGCAGCGAGTTCCTCACGACGACCCGAGGCACCGGCATCGCGAACGCGATCTCGCACGGCTACGAGCCGTGGGCCGGTTCCATCACGACCCGTCAGAACGGCTCGATCGTGGCCGACCGTCAGGGCGTCGTGACTCCGTTCGCGATGATCGCCCTGCAGGAGCGCATGTCGTTCTTCGTGCAGCCCACGCAGGAGGTCTACGAGGGCATGGTCATCGGCGAGAACTCCCGCGCCGACGACATGGACGTCAACATCACGAAGGAGAAGAAGCTCACCAACATGCGTGCGGCGAGCTCCGACACCTTCGAGTCGATGACGCCCCCGCGCCAGCTGACGCTCGAGGAGAGCCTCGAGTTCGCCCGTGACGACGAATGCGTCGAGGTCACGCCCGAGGTCGTCCGCATCCGCAAGGTGAATCTCGACGCGAACACTCGTGCGCGTGAGACCGCTCGCCTGAAGCGCCAGGACGCGAACGTCTGAGAATCGTCTGAGAGAAGGGGCCCTGTACCGCCGGAAACGGCGGTACAGGGCCCCTTTCTCACGAAACGTCCAGGAGTGCCGTTGCAGAATCGTTACCTTGCGCCTGGGGCGATCTCCCGATGAGTGTCCTGTGACGGGCGTACGACGACCCGAAAGTCGAACCCAATGCTTCACACCACCCGTGCGCTTCGGCGCGCCCACGCGGCGGCGACAGCTCGTAACGCCATCACGGCGCGTCGCCCGAAACTGATTCTCGGAACGATCACCGGCGGCGTGCTCGGCCTCGCTCTGACGGTCGGCATCGTGTCCGCCCCCGCGGCCGGCGCCGAGCTGCCGGACGCCGTCGCAGGCGTCACCTCGTTCGTCACCGGCGAGCCGGACGCCCCGGCCAAGAGCGCGGATGACTCGGCGCTCACGATGGTCGCCGCTCAGGATGCCGTCGCGGCAGCTGAGGCGCTGAACGCAGAGGTCGCGGCATCGGGCCTCGATCTGGGCGCCGCACCCTCGAGCGTCGACACCGCTGACGTGACCACGTGGGTCGATCAGCTGGCGGACCGTGATGACTTCTCGAACAGGGAGCTCTCGAGCCTGACCGCGTACGCAGTCACCGGAACCGACGAGATCGTCGCGGAGACCGCTGCGCTGCAGGCGTCCTATGTCGCGGCCCAGGAGGCGAAGGCCGCTGCGGACGCGGCTGCGGCCCAGGCGGCGGCTGAAGCCGCGGCGCTCGCTCAGACGAACACCGTCGACGGCGCGAAGGCCGCGGCTCGCGACATCGCGTCGAGTGAGTACGGCTGGGGTGAGGACCAGTTCTCCTGCCTGAACTCGCTGTGGACCAAGGAGTCCGGCTGGAACTACAAGGCGTACAACGCCTCGGGTGGCGCGACGGGGATCCCGCAGGCTCTGCCCGGAAGCAAGATGGCGTCAGCCGGTTCCGACTGGCAGACCAACGCGGCCACTCAGATCCGCTGGGGCCTCGGATACATCTCGTCGGTCTACGGCACCCCCTGCAGTGCGTGGGGCCACTCCCAGTCGGTGAACTGGTACTGAGTCGCAGCTCCGCACACCCTCCCTCCGAGACCCACCCCGCCTGCGTGCGGCGGTGGGTCTCGGTGTCTCCGGACATGTGTCGCAACAGGGCACTGCCTGCCCTAGGCAGCGCGACGCATTGGCACTACGGTGAGCGATGACGGCTGGGGGGTCGTGGACTCGAAGGAGAACGCATGGACGTCGCGGCGCTGGCAGGCATCCCGCAGCAGGTCTCGACGGGTGGGCTGCCCGGGTGGGACAGGGTCGACCAGCTCGTGCGTGAGGCTCATCGCCTGTATGCGCAGGACCACGGCGGCGCGGTCGCCGACTACATCCCGGTGCTCGCCGAGGCCGACCCCGAGCTGTTCGGTCTCGCGGTCATCGAGGTCGACGGCGGCCTGCATGACGCCGGGGATGCGCAGCATCCGTTCTCGATCCAGTCGATCTCGAAGATGTTCGTCTACGCCCTGGCGATCCAGGAGCACGGCCATGAGCGGGTGCGCGACATCGTCGGCGTCAACAACACCGGCCTCGCCTTCAACTCCCTGATGGCGCTCGAGCTCAACGGCGGACACCCCATGAATCCGATGGTCAACGCCGGTGCGATCGCGACGACGGCACTGATGCCGGGGCAGACGGCTGTCGAGCAGTGGGAGCGCGTGCGCGAGGGGCTCTCTGCTTTCGCCGGCCGCGCGCTGAGCCTCGACGGCGTGGTGTACGCCTCGGAAGCCGCGACCAACGAGCGCAACCGGGCGATGGGCTGGCTGCTCCGCAGCTACGGACGGCTGGTCGGCGACCCCGACGAGGTCGTCGACGTCTACACGCGTCAGTGCGCTCTCAGCGTCACGGCCCACGACCTCGCGGTGATGGGGGCGACGCTCGCCGACGGCGGCGTGAATCCGATCACGGGCGAGCGGGTGGTCTCTGCGGACGTCTGCCGCGACACTCTCGCAGTGGTGGCATCCACGGGCCTCTACGAGGCCTCGGGTGAGTGGCTGTTCGAGATCGGGCTGCCCGCCAAGTCGGGTGTGGCAGGAGGGATCGTCGCCGTCGCGCCGGGCAAGGGTGCCGTCGCCGGATTCTCACCGCGCCTCGACGCGGCGGGAAACTCCGTGCGATCGCAGCTCGCCATCGGTCACCTCTCCCGCGCTCTCGGACTGAACCTGTTCGCCTCCGCGCCCGCGCCGACCGCTCGGTCGACGGACTGACCTCCTTCCCCGCTCAGAGGACCCTGCCATGACACTCACTGCTCCGGCATCCACGAAGACCTCCTGGATGCCGCTCGTCAGTCTCTTCCTCGCCCAGGTGCTCATGTCGTTCAACGTGGCAGCCCTGCCGATATCCCTCGGTGGCATGGTCAGTGAGTTCGGCGTGCCGCCGACGGTCGCCAGCACCACCATCGTGATGTACGGCCTCGCCGTGGCCGCCCTCGTGATGACCGGCGCGAAGCTCGGGCAGCGGGTCGGCTGGGTCCTCATCTTCCGGATCGTGATCGGCCTGTTCGCCGCGTCGTCGGTGCTGATGATCGTGTCCCCGAGCGTGGGCTGGGCCATCGCGGGTCAGGCGGTCGCCGGCGCCGCCGCAGCGATCATCGTCCCCTCGATCGTGGCGCTGATCGCCGAGAACTATCGGGGCGCGCAGCAGGCGACGGCGATCGGTGCGATCGGGTCCGCCCGAGCCATTTCGGGAGTCACCGCGTTCCTCATCGGCGGCACGCTCGGCACCCTGGTCGGATGGCGGCCGATGTTCTTCATCGTGTTCGGCATCGCCGTGGTCGTCTTCGCGTTCAGCTTCACGCTGCGAGGTGATGGGGGAGACGCGTCGATCCGCATCGACCTCGTGGCGTCGCTCCTCATCGGCGCGGCCATCGTGCTTCTGACCCTGGGTTTCAACAACCTCAACGGGTGGGGTGCCGTCGCCGCGACCGAGGCCGCACCCTTCAACATCCTCGGGCTCTCGCCTGCGCCCGCCTTCGTCGTCGTCGGGATCGTGCTCGGTCAATGCTTCTTCGTCTGGACTCGCCGTCGGATGGCCGAGGGCAAGGTGCCGCTGATCGACCTCAGCATCCTCGACTCGTCGAAGGAGCGCGCTGCCGTGTACGCGATGTTCATCGTCGTGGCGCTCGAGGCGTGCGTGAACTTCACCATCCCCCTGTACATCCAGATCGTGCAGGGAAGGACGCCCTTCGACACGTCGCTCGCGATGATGCCTTTCAACCTGACCGTGTTCATCACCGCCACACTCGTCGTCCGGTTCTACAAGCGCTACCCGCCGCGGGTCATCGGCGTCTTCGGCTTCATCCTCACCACGGTCGCGCTCGTCTGGCTGTCCTTCGTGGTGAACAACAACTGGGAGACGCTTCCGACGATCCTCGGGCTGGTCGTGTTCGGCATCGGTCAGGGTGCGCTCGTGACCCTCGTCTTCAACGTGCTCGTCACCGCGGCGCCGGCTGAGCTCGCGGGTGATGTCGGCTCGTTGCGCGGCACCACGCAGAATCTCGCCTCGGCGGTCGGGACCGCTCTGGCCGGCGCACTCCTCGTCTCGCTCCTCGGGGTGAGCATCGGCCGCGCGGTCGTCGAGCACCCCGAGCTGCCGCCGTCGCTCGTCGCGCAGGTCGACATGGACAACCTGAACTTCGTCAGCAACGACGACCTGCGCGCAGCACTCGAGCAGACGGATGCGACGCCCGAGCAGGTCGACGCGGCGGTGGCCGTCAACGAGGAGTCGCGTCTGGGGACGCTGCGACTCGGCCTGCTGCTGCTCGCGGGACTCAGTGCCGTGGCGATCCTGCCTGCATCCCGGCTGCCGAAGTACAAGCCGGACGAGATCCCGGACCCGTCACCGGTCTCGGGCTCCGCGCCGAAGTGATGCTCAGCGCAGCTCCGAGATGAGCACCGCACTGGTCGAGGCGACGGTCGCCTCGAACACGTGGGGCGCGTCTCCGGCGTACGAGAGATAGTCGCCCGGGTTCAGCAGCACGGGGGCGTCCGACGGACCGATCCGAGCCTGGCCGGAGATGAGGATCACGTGTTCGGTCGTTCCTACGTGATGCGGATCGGAGCGGCGTGGGTCCCCGGGATCCGCGTGGATCAGGTACACATCCCGCCTCGCACCCGGCGGGCTCGCTGAGAGCAGGGTCGCGCTGTACGCGGCGACCGACGACGGGACGCCCGTGAGGTCATCGGCGCGGATGAGCGTCGGCGCGTTGCTCTGCTGATCGACGAGGACGGCGAACGGCACCCCGAGCGCGACGCCGAGCGCCCAGAGCGTCTCGACGCTGGGGTTGCCGGCACCGGACTCCAGTTGGGAGACGGTCGCCTTCGAGATTCCCGCTCGACGCGCCAACTCCGACACGGATAGTCCGGCTCTCTCCCTCTCTCTGCGCAGAGTGCGGGCGATGCGCGTTCGGAGTTCCTCCATGTGTTCATCATGTCAAACGATCGTTCGCTTGACTATCCCGGACACCGCGTTCAGAATGATGGTCATGTGTTCACCGCAGCGAACGATCGTGCGATGAGCGCCGACCGCGAGGTCTGGCGTGAAGCGCTGGGAGTCGTGCTCGCCACCAGCGCCTATGGCATCTCGTTCGGCGCGCTGGCCGTGGCATCCGGACTCGACGTCTGGCAGGCGTGCGTGCTGAGCCTGCTGATGTTCACGGGCGGGTCGCAGTTCGCCTTCGTCGGAGTCTTCGCCGCCGGAGGAGTGTCCGCACTGCCGTCGGCGATCGCGTCGGCCGCGCTGCTGGGAGTGCGCAATGTCGCATACGGCATGCGGATGTCACCCGTCGTCGGCACGACCACCGGACGGCGGATAGCGGCGGCGCACTTCACGATCGACGAGTCGACCGCCGTGGCCATCTCGCAGACTGATCCGCGGCTGAGGCAGGTCGGCTTCTGGGTCACCGGGATCGGCATCTTCATCGGCTGGAACATCACGACCCTGATCGGGGCACTCGTCGGCGACGTGCTCGGTGACCCCAAGACCTGGGGGCTGGATGCTGCGGCGGCCGCGGCGTTCCTGGCTCTGCTCTGGCCGCGCCTGAAGGAATGTCAGGCCATAGCGGTCGGGGTGGCTGCGGCGGTGGTGGCGGCCGCCCTCACGCCGTTCATCATGCCCGGGCTGCCCGTGCTCGTGGCAGCCGTCGTCGCGATCATCGTGGGCTGGTTCAACTGGCTCGGTCGAGTCGATGCCTCCGCACCCGACGGTGGGGAGGCCGCCGCGTGAGCATCTGGAGTGCGATCCTTCTCGCTGCGGTGATCTGCCTCGCTCTGAAGGCCGCGGGGTACCTCGTGCCGCCCTCGGTGCTCGAGGCACCGCGACCGGCGCGCATCTCCGATCTGCTCACCGTGGCCCTGCTCGCCGCGCTCGTGGCCGTGCAGACCCTCGGAGCCGGGCAGGCCGTCGTCGTCGATGCACGGGTTCCCGCTCTGCTCGTCGCGGCCGGGCTTCTCTGGCTGCGTCAGTCGTTCCTCGTCGTGGTGGTCGCGGCCGCCCTCGTCGCGGCTCTCCTGCGCCTGTTCGGGCTCGCTGTCTGAGCGCCCCTTCGCGGCGGCGCGCGTAGGATCGACTCGTGCGTATCGGATGGATCTCCCGGGTGCTCTCCTGGATCGCCGCGGCTCTCGTCGGCGGCGTGTTCGGCGTCGCAGGGACGATCGGTCACAGCCTCATGTGGGGTCCCGTGCCCGTCGGACTCATCGTCGGAGCGATCGCGTGCGGCGCGATCCTCGTCGCGATCCGCGCGCTCACCCACGACCGAGGCGCGACTCTCGCCGCGGGGCTCGGCATGCTCGGCATGCTGGTGCTCATCTCCGGCGTCGGGCCCGGGGGATCGGTGGTCGTCGAAGACACGCTCAGCGGTCGCATCTGGACCTATCTCGTCGCGGGGCTCGTGCTCCTCGCTGTCGCATGGCCCTCGTTCTCGCGGCTTCCGACTCGCACCGAGGCGCAGGCGTCGACGGCCGCGGCATCCGGCACGGCGCCCGGCGCAGACGAGGCGACCGCCCCTCGTGCCCCCGTCCTGGGCGATCGGACCGGCGGCGAGTCGTAGACTGGAGGGGTGACGTATGTGATCGCCCTCCCGTGCGTCGATGTCAAGGATCGCGCCTGCATCGACGAGTGCCCCGTTGACTGTATCTATGAGGGCGAACGCTCGCTGTACATCCACCCCGACGAATGCGTCGACTGCGGCGCGTGCGAACCCGTCTGCCCCGTCGAGGCGATCTACTACGAA
>NZ_JAXCWI010000004.1:0-87702 GCF_034045055.1 Microbacterium sp. CFBP9023
GATCCGAACGCGTCGGCGGCCGCGGCGGCCAACGCCTCGTCGTCGGCCACGGCGTCCGCGACGGCGGCGGCTGATGCTTCCGCTGAGGCTGCTGCCGAGGCATCCGCCTCGGCGACTGCTGAGGCCTCGGCGTCTGCAGACGCGGCAGCCGACCCGACCGGACCGATCGCCATCACGATCAAGGTCCCGGTTCTGGAGCGCGGTGAGAAGCAGACGGCGGTCGGCACCGGGTTCCAGCCCGGCGAGTCCGTCACCGGTGTGATGACGTCCGAGCCGATCGCACTGGGCACCCAGGTCGCCGATGCGCAGGGCACGGTCACCTTCACCTGGACGATCCCCTCCGGCACCGACCTCGGAACCCACGCCGTGACACTGACCGGAGCGACCTCCGGCAGCGTGTCGGCCTCGTTCCAGGTCGTGGCCACGGGCCTCGCCACCACCGGTGGTGAGATCCAGGGCGGGTGGATCGCGCTGGCGGCTCTGCTGCTGATGCTCGGACTCGGGATGACAAGGGTCGCGCGTTCCAGACGGCCGCTCGTCCAGACGGAGTAACGCAGTGCAGGAACGCTGAGAGGTCGGGGCCGTCGCTGCGGCGGCCCCGACCTTCAGCGGTGAGAAGGATGTGGATGGGCACGATGACTGAGACCTCACCCGAAGTGCAGGATGCGGCGGTCGCCGCGACCGCCCCTCGACCGCGCCCGACCTGGTGGGTGAAGCTCATCGCGTTCGCCGCGTGTCTGCTCACCCTGTGGCACGTGGGGGCGTCGTTCCTGTGGATCGCTCCGTACTCGGCGCTCCGCGAGATCCCCACGCAAGAAGTCCTCGCCGGGTACATGCTGCCGATGTTCGGGCAGTCGTGGAGCGTCTTCGCGCCCGAGCCCATCAACGGCGACTACCACTTCAACGTGCGTGCCGTCATCGAGAAGGACGGCGAGGAGATCGAGACCGGGTGGGTGAGCGCCACCGACGTCGAGCTCTCGATGATCCGCTACAACCTCTTCCCGCCCCGAGCAGGGATCCAGTCGAGCGAGGTCGCGAGCGGCCAGATGAACGCCTACAACAAGCTGGACGACGACCAGAAGGCCGTCGTCGGGCTCGACTTCGCCGAGGATGGCTGGGAGGAGTGGATGGTGCGCTCCTTCGACGAACTCGAGGGCGACAACCCGTCGACCGACGCGTACATGGCGGAAGAGCACCTCTCCACCGCCTACGCCACCCAGGTGGCCTATGCGATCTGGGGCGCCGACTCCGTCATCAAGGTCCAGTACCGCGTGAGCCGCCAGAACGTGGTGCCCTATGCGGATCGCAACGATCCGAGCGCGCAGCGCCCCGACCCCACGTTCTCGACCACCGGGTGGCGCCTGCCTATAGAAGAGGAAGGGCAGAGTCGCGAGAACTTCGCGAACACCTTCCGCGCCCAGTTCGAGAGGATCCAGCCGTGAGCGCGCCCACCAAGACCGCGCCCCAGACGAACGGCGCCGCGAACCGGGACCGGAAGAAGGATGCTGCCGGGCGGTCGACCGTGACGGCGCCCGCTCCGGCATCCGCTCCACCCGCCTCTGCCCCCGAGCCTTCGCCGCCGCGCATGCCTGCGCCTGCCGCCCCGCCTCCCCGGTCTTTCGTGACCCGCCTGCTGAGCTTCGCCTCGTCGATGATCGGCGGACTGTGGTCGATGGTCCTCTCGGCGATCGACCGGATCTCCGCGTTCGTGGGGGACTGGCTCTTCAACGGCAAGAAGGCCCTCTACGGTCTCGCGGTCACCCGCATCCTCTTCGGCATCACGGCGATCGGCCTGCTCGCGTCGAACTTCAGCACTCGTCTCTATACGTTCGGCTCGGGGTCGGCGTGGAACGGCGAACTTGCCGAACCCGTCAGCGAGTTCCCGAAGATCTGGATCTTCAGCGCGTTCCATGCCGCGATGGGCAATGACGCGCTCTACACCGCCCTCTATCTGCTGCTCGGCGTGCTGGCGATGCTGTTCGTCCTCGGCTGGCGTTTCCGGATCGTCCTCCCGGTGTTCTTCTGCCTCTGGGTCGGGTTCATCGAGGCGAACGACATGGTGGGCGATCAGGGCGACAACATGTTCCGCATCGCGCTGCTCCTGCTGTTCTTCGCCGACCCGGCCGCTCGCTGGTCGATCGATGCCAGACGTCGTGCCAAGAAGGGGGAGTGGTTCGCTCCGGGAAGCCAGCCCGCCCTCCTGGGAACGGTCTTCCACAATCTGGCCCTCGTGGCGCTGACCGCGCAGGTGTGCTTCGTGTACGCATCGGGTGCTCTCTACAAGGCGGGAGGTGCGCCCTGGGAAGAGGGCTACGCGGTGTACAACCCTCTGCAGACCGCTCGGTTCGGCACGTGGCCGGTGCTGAGCGACCTGGTCACGACCTGGGGCCCGATGGTCGTCGCGGCGACCTGGGGTTCGATCATCCTGCAGGTGGCGTTCCCGCTGATGCTGCTCACACGGCCCACTCGGCTGATCGGCCTCATCGGCATCCTCTCCTTCCACATCGGCATCGGCGTGCTGATGGGGCTGCCGTGGTTCTCGCTGACGATGATCGCGATCGACTCGATCTTCATCCGCGATCGGACGTGGGCGCGGTTGAGCGAAGGGACGAGACGGCGGTGGGAGCAGGCGCAGACCGCGCCTCCCGCGCCCGCACGCGTCGAGGCCTGAGGCTGCGGCTGGGCTGAGACTGTGGTCTGACGACAATCCGACCGGGCGCCGTCCCGGGAGCTTGTTGGAGGATGCGCACACAGCAGTTCGCTCCTGGTTGTGGCAGACCTACCATTGGAGTATCCCTACTTCCCTCTGAGAGGAACGCTCATGGTCGACGCCGCCGTCCGTCCGAAGACGACTCGCCCGCACACCGACAGCGCAGATGCGAACCTGCGGTTCGATGTCGCCCGGGTCACCGATCTGCTGATGGGCACCTGGGCTGACACGCGCCGCGAGGCGCGCGAACTGATCAAGGATTCGGCGTTCTGGCGCGATGACGCGCTGAGCAAGGACGAGCACCGCGAGCGCGTGCTCAGCCAGCTGCACCTGCTCGTCGAGAACAAGGCAGTGCACCGGGCGTTCCCGACCGCACTCGGCGGAGAAGACAACAACGGCGGCAACATCGCCGGCTTCGAGGAGCTCGTCGTCGCCGATCCGAGTCTGCAGATCAAGTCGGGAGTGCAGTGGGGGCTGTTCGGCTCCGCCATCCTGCAGCTCGGCACCGCCGAGCACCACGAGAAGTGGCTGCCCGGTGTCATGGATCTCTCGATCCCCGGCGCCTTCGCGATGACCGAGATCGGGCACGGCTCCGACGTGGCAGCGGTCGGCACCACCGCTACGTACGACCCGAGCACCGAGGAGTTCGTGATCAACACGCCGTTCCGCGGCGCGACGAAGGAGTACCTCGGCAACGCGGCGCTGCACGGCGTGGCGGCGACGGTGTTCGCTCAGCTGATCACGAACGGCGTGAACCACGGGGTGCACTGCTTCTACGTGCCGCTGCGCGGCGAAGACGGCGTCGATCTTCCCGGCATCGGTCGTGAGGATGACGGACTCAAGGGCGGACTCAACGGCATCGACAACGGCCGCCTCAGCTTCGACCACATCCGCATCCCCCGCACGAACCTGCTGAACAAGTACGGCGATGTGGCGGCCGACGGCACGTACTCGAGCGCGATCGACAGCCCCGGTCGCCGCTTCTTCACGATGCTCGGCACGCTGGTGCAGGGACGGGTCTCGCTCGACGGCGCCGCGTCGTGGGCTTCGGCTCTCGGGCTGAAGATCGCGATCACCTACGCGACGCAGCGCCGCCAGTTCGACGGAGCAGACGGCCAGGAGGTCGTGCTCATGGACTACGGCAAGCACCAGCGCCGCCTGCTGCCGCGCCTGGCGACGACCTACGCGCAGATCTTCGCGCACGACGAGTTCCTGCAGAAGTTCGACGGCGTGTTCTCCGGCCGCATCGACACCCCTGATGACCGTGAGGACCTCGAGACCCTGGCAGCAGCCCTCAAGCCGCTCTCGACCTGGCACGCGCTCGACACCCTCCAGGAGGCTCGCGAGGCCTGCGGCGGAGCGGGCTTCATGTTCGAGAACCGTCTCGTGGGACTTCGCGCCGACCTCGACATCTATGTCACTTTCGAGGGCGACAACAATGTGCTCCTTCAGCTGGTCGGCAAGCGGCTGCTCACCGACTACGCCAAGCAGTTCACCGGCAAGGATGCTGCGGCCCTGGCCAAGTTCGCCGTAGGCATGACCGCCGGCAAGCTGTTCCACGGCGCAGGCCTTCGTCAGTTCGGCCAGTCGGTCGTCGACCTCGGTCAGGTCTCGCGTTCGGTCGAGAACGGTCTGCGTGAGGAGCAGCAGCACCAGCTGCTCGCCGAGCGCGTGCAGCAGATGGTCGCCGACATCGCCGGCCGGCTGCGTCCGGCGGGCAAGGACAAGGCCCTCGGCGCGAAGCTGTTCAACGAGAATCAGGCCGAGCTGATCGAGGCGGCCCGTGCGCACGGTGAGCTGCTGCAGTGGGAGGCGTTCACGGATGCCGTCCACCGCGTCGACGACGCCGACACCAAGAAGGTGCTCACGTGGCTGCGCGACCTCTTCGGTCTGCAGCTCATCGAGAAGCACCTCGCCTGGCACCTCATCCACGGGCGTCTCTCGACGCAGCGCGCCGCCGCGGTCTCGCGATACATCGACCGTCTGTGCGCCAGGCTCCGTCCGTACGCACTCGACCTGGTCGACGCGTTCGGCTACGAGCCGGAGCACGTCCGGGCGCCCATCGCCTCCGGCGCCGAGCGCGTGCGGCAGGACGAGGCTCGGGAGTACTACGCGGCGCTCGCGGCATCCGGTGACGCCCCTGTGCTGGAGAAGGCGCTCAAGAAGAACGCGAAGCGCTGAGGTTTCCTCCTCGCTCCGCTGACGAAGGCCGGGATCAGTGGTCCCGGCCTTCGTCGTCGGTGGTCAGGTGCCGCAGAGGAGGGCGCGAGTAGTGTCGATCTGGCCCATCCGCACCGATCAGAGGAGTCCGAGATGACCCGTGTCACCGCCTATGCCGCACCCAACGAGGCCGCACCGCTCGAGAAGACCGTCATCGAGCGCCGCGAGCTCGGCCCGAACGACATCCTGATCGACATCGCGTTCGCCGGCATCTGCCACTCCGACATCCACACGGTGCGCGGAGACTGGGGGCCGCAGCAGTACCCGCTCGCACCCGGACACGAGATCGCCGGAACCGTCGCGGCCATCGGATCGGATGTCACCAAGCACGCCGTCGGCGATCGGGTCGGCGTCGGCTGTCTCGTGAACTCGTGCGGAGAATGCCGCAACTGCCTGCGCGGCGACGAGCAGTTCTGCTCCAACGGTGCGATCTTCACCTACGGCAGCACCGACCGTGACGGCAGCGTCACTCAGGGCGGATACTCCGAGCAGGTCGTGGTGACCGAGTCCTTCGCCGTGCGCATCCCCGACGCGCTCGGGCTCGACGTCGCGGCACCCCTGCTCTGCGCAGGAATCACCACGTACTCCCCGCTGCGGCACTGGAACGTCGGACCCGGCACGCGCGTGGCAGTCGTCGGCCTCGGCGGACTCGGCCACATGGGCGTGCAGATCGCGCACGCTCTCGGAGCAGAGGTCACCGTGCTGTCGCAGACGCTCAGCAAGAAGGATGACGGCCTCCGTCTCGGTGCCGATCACTACTATGCGACGAGCGATCCCGAGACGTTCCGCTCGCTGCGCGGGTCGTTCGACGTCATCCTCAACACGGTCAGCGCGGTCGTCGACCTCCGCGCCTACCTCGGTCTGCTCGACGTGGGCGGGTCGATGGTCTGCGTGGGAGCCCCCGCAGAACCGCTCTCAGTGAACGTCTCGTCTCTGATCGGCGGGCGTCGATCGCTCGCGGGGTCCAACATCGGCGGCATCCAGGAGACCCAGGAGATGCTCGATTTCTGCGCCGAACACGGCATCGCAGCCGAGATCGAGATCATCAGCGCATCGCAGATCAACGAGGCGTACGAGCGCGTGCTCGCCTCTGACGTGCGCTATCGCTTCGTGATCGACGCCGCGACCATCGCCGACTGAGTTCCGGAGGGGGTCCTCGGGGTACGCCCCAGGGGACCCCCGTCGGTTGCTCCCCTGGGACCGTTCGCGCAGTGGGTGCGGCGGTGTGGGTCGGGGTGGTGCTGGGCCTGTGCGGCGGGGCGGCGCGGTAGCCGTAGCCGTAGCCGCGCTCAGTTCGCGGGATCCGGCTCGCGGTAGTACTCGAGGAAGTTGCTGCGCGTCGCGGCGTGCAGCTCGTGGATCAGATCTCCGGCTCGTTCGCCGTCACGGGCTTCGGCCGCTGCAGTGATCGCGCGGATGAAATCGCGCGCCTGGAGAGGCGTGACGAGGTTCTCGCGAGGCGTGAGGAAGCGCACCAGCTGCAGCGACAGGGTCTCGGCCTTCGCTCGCAGCACGGAGTTCGTCGCGGCGCGGACGACGACGAGGAAATACCGGCGGATCGCTCGTCCGAGAGCGGCCGCGTCATCTGCATCCACCGCATCCTCGACATGCGCCAGCTCGCGACGCAGGTCGGCGATATGCGCATCCGCGAGGTCGGCGGTGGTGGTGCGGGCAAGGTGCTCGTGGATCACTCCGATCACGAACAGGCTCTCGTTGATCGCCGCGACGTTCACCGGGGCCACCCGGGTGTGACGGTGCGGCACCAACTCGACGACGTCCTCCTCGGCGAGTCGATTGAGCGCCTCGCGGATCGGGGTTCTGGACGACCCGAGCCACGTCATGAGCTCCTCGTCGTGGAGAACTTCCCCGGGTTCCAACGTCCCGTCGAGGATCGCCCCGAGGATCGTGTCGTAGACCTCGTCGCGAAGCAGCCGCCGCGGCGGAGGTGTGTCCCTCGTGGGCATCACGCGTCCTCGCTTCCGCGCCGCTCAGCTGTATCGGCGCCAGCAGCGACCTGCGGGCTCGATTCGGCCGCATCTCGTGCCTGCACGCTTGCGGCCCCTGCAGTGAAGTACGCCTGTGCGGCCAGGGCTGCGGCATCCGCGTTCCCTGTGGCGGCGGCGGAGGCAAGTGCGTCGAGCGCGGCCGATGTGTCGGTCGCGTCGAGTGCGCCGGGTCGAGCGGTGATCATCCGGGTGACGTGGGGCACCGACTTCTCGCGGATGCGCTGAACGAGGGTGTTGCGGTAGCGGTCGACGAACACGTTCATCAGGTTGTTCACGATCCGTGCGCGTTCGAGGGCGTTCGAGGTCCGGCTCACCGTCGTGTGCAGGTCGGCGATCTGCGTCCGGTCCGCGTCGGTGAGGAGCGGGACAGCCTCGCGCACCGTCGCCGAGTACACGACGCCGAGCATCTCCATCTCCTCTGCGAACCTCGTGGGATCGAGAGGTGCGATGCGGGTGCCCCTCTGAGGAAGCACTTCGATCAGCCCCATGCCGGCGAGCCGGTTCACCGCCTCCCGGATCGGCGTGCGCGAGGCGCCCAACCAGCTCTCGAGCTGCTTATCGGAGATCGGCTCTCCTGCGGCCAGGTCACCGGCGACGATGGCATCCAGAAGCGTGTCGAAGATCTGGTCGCGCAGCAGCTTTCGGGGCATTTGCGCCGGGGTCTTGGGCACAGGCATGGGTCAATGCTAGTCGGAATCATCTGGGTACCTGATATATCAATCGCCCGCAATATATACCCATGCCCTGGCTCTCGGTGGATGAGGCGACGACTTCAGGCAGGGTGCCCGAGCATTGAAATATCAGATGATTTGTGTCCGCGGCTAACTTATGTCATCCTCTAATCATCCAATATGTTAGTTGATGAGAGCGATGTGATCATGCCCATGGGCTCCCTTGAGGACCAACTGCGCCCGCAGCTTCTCAGCGGTCTCGCTTACGAGCGCCTGCTCGCCGAGATCGTGAGCGGCCGCATCCCGCCCGGCCAGCGACTGCGGCTCGATCTGCTCGCCCACGCGTGGGCCGTCTCCCGGACGCCGGTGCGCGAGGCGCTGCAACGGCTTGTCGAGATGCGGTTCGTCCAGGTGTCTCCGAGCGCCGGAACTCGTGTGGCGGAGTGGTCGCGCGCTGACATGATCGAGCGCGCTCACGTCGTCGGTCGCCTGATCGTCGAGAAGAGCTGCATCGGCCCGCCCGTGCGCACGCACCAGCAGTCGACGCGACTGGCGGACGAGACCTGCGAGCTGCTCGGCTACCTCGAGCTCTCCGAGATCCTCATCTCGCGGGAGCTCGGCCGTCTGGGCCCCCGCCTCGCCCGCGACCACATCGACCCGCTGCGGCTGTTCGTGGATCCGCAGACGGCCCGCCACCACGGCATCGATCTCGACACGGATCGGGCCTCCCGCCGCCGTCTCCTCTCCGCCGCCCTCGCCGCCATCGAACGACAGGATGCTGCCGCGGCGCGCGAAGCCCTCGACGGGTTCTCGACGTCGTTCATCGACGCGCTCGGATCCGGCCCCGCAGAGGCCGCTGCGTAGTCCCGGCAGGAGAGCCGGGATCACCCGCCGTGTCGGTGGCGGCGGCTAGCGTGGGCTCATGACGTCTCTGATCGCCGGCCCCGACCTCCGCGACCGATGCGGGTGGGTGGGCGACGACGCCGAATACCGCCGGTATCACGACGAGGAATGGGGCACCCCGCTCCACGGCGACCGGGCGCTGTTCGAGAAGATGGCCCTCGAGGGGTTTCAGGCGGGGCTCTCGTGGATCACCATCCTGCGCAAGCGCCCCCGGTTCCGCGAGGTCTTCGCCGGCTTCGAGCCCGAGCGGGTCGCCGAGTTCGACCGATCCGACGTCGAGCGGCTCATGGCGGACGCGGGGATCATCCGCAACCGGGCGAAGATCGAGGCCACCATCGGCAACGCCCGAATCGTGCGCTCGATGGCAGACGGCGAGCTGGATGAGCTGATGTGGTCGTTCGCGCCGGCATCGGGACCGCGGCCCGCATCGTTCGCGGATGTTCCGGCGGTGACGCCGGAGTCTACGGCGATGAGCAAGGAACTGCGTCGTCGCGGCTTCCGATTCGTGGGTCCGACGACGTTGTACGCGCTCATGCAGTCCGCGGGCATGGTCGACGATCATGTGGTCGGGTGCTGGCGCGCCTGACCACCGAGGCGTGCTGGGCGCGCCCGCCGTGTCGGGGCGAGTGCAGGGGCGATCGCCCGCCTTCGGGATCGTCCACACCCTCGATATACTCGTGGTCGGGGGGATCGCCCAGCGCGGCGCGCAGGGATCATGCAGAGCGCGGTCTCCCGACCGACCGTGAGGAGCATGGGTGGCCACGCGCATGGCATCGACACCGCCGACGCTGGCGGGGTACAGCTATGTGCGTCCGCTCGGATCCGGCGGGTTCGCAGATGTCTTCCTCTACGAACAGGACATGCCGCGACGCGTCGCCGCTGTGAAGGTGCTGCTGGCGGATGCCGTGAACCGCGAGGTTCTCCGCACCTTCAACGTCGAGGCCGACATCTCCGCGCGGCTCAGCGCCCACCCCTCGATCGTCACCATCTATCAGGCGTCCATCTCTGCAGACGGTCGGCCGTACTTCGCGATGGAGTACTGCCCCGACACCATGAGCGCCCGGTACAAGAAGGCGCCGCTGGCGCTCGCCGAGGTGCTCGACACGGGCGTGCGCATGGCAGGGGCCCTCGAGACCGTGCACAGGGCCGGACTCCTGCATCGCGACATCAAGCCGTCCAACGTGCTCATCAACTCCCTCGGCGCCCCCGTGCTGGCCGACTTCGGCATCGCGGCCGCCGTGATCGACGAGGGCGACGGAGAGACCATCGCGATGTCGGTGCCGTGGAGCTCGCCGGAGGTGCTGCAGGAGCGCGTCTCCGGATCCGTCCCGAGCGAGATCTGGAGCCTCGGAGCCACCCTGTACACGCTCCTCGCGGGAAGAAGCCCGTTCGAACGCGCCGACCGAGGCTCCAACTCCCGCGACCAGCTCACCGAGCGCATCATCAAGGCGCGCTATACCGCGGTGC
Organism: Microbacterium sp. CFBP9023; assembly: GCF_034045055.1. Taxonomy (NCBI): domain Bacteria; kingdom Bacillati; phylum Actinomycetota; class Actinomycetes; order Micrococcales; family Microbacteriaceae; genus Microbacterium; species Microbacterium sp. CFBP9023. Next base: position 9,978 of record NZ_JAXCWI010000004.1, read on the forward strand.
CGATACCCGGCATCCCGCCGATCATCGACGAGATCTTCGCGACCGCGATGCACCGTGATCCGGCCAGACGGTTCGCAAGCATGGCCGACTTCGCGGAACGCCTGCGCTGGGCGCAGTTCGAGCTGGGTCTGCACCCGACGGCCTTCGAGGCGGCGTCCGCTGAATGGGCCGCAGCAGCGCCCGTCAGCTTCTCCGACTCCAGCGCCCGCGGCCCGGTGATCACCACCGTCGCCCCCGACTCGCGACGTGCAGTGCGCGCCGCGAAGCAGCAGGCGATGCCGCGCGACCGCGACGAACTGCCCGCCGCGCGTGCGAAGACCCGCTCGCCCCTCGTCGCCGGCGTGATCGGCGCGTTGATCGGAGCGGCGGTCCTCGGTGGCGTCGGCGTCGGCGTGCTCTACCTGACCGGGGTCCTGTGATGGCCATCGGCGACCGCGCTCGCGCGGAGGCGAACCCCCGATCGCGCGGACGCCTGATCGCGGCCATCTCGGGTGTCGCCGCCCTGGCGGTGGTGCTCACGCTCGCCATCACGGCCCAGGGATACCAGTCGCAGGAGGTGCCCCGCCTCGAGTCGTCCGTCTGGGTCATGCGCGACAGCGGCCAGTACGCCCGCGTGAACACCGAGCTCGCCGAGATCGACACCGTGCGCAACGTCGACGATCCCGAGGCCGTCTGGCAGAGCGGCTCGGCGGCCGTCATCTACGCCCAGGGCAACAGGCAGCGGTGGGATCTCGACCCCGCGAATCCCGCCGACCTGCTCTCCGACGCGTCGGATGAAGGCACGCCGATCGCTTCCGAGCCGACGCCGGCGGGCACGCGGGAGATCCTGTCGGCCGGTGCCTATGTGGCGTATCGCACCGACACCGGCCAGGTATCGGTCACCACTCTCGAGGCGGGTGCCGCCACTGCTCTCGTCGACCCGTTCGCGGGCGTCGAGGTCGAGGAGGGCGAGGACCCTCCGACGTACACGGCGGATGCGATCGGGCTGTCGCCCGCGGGCCTGCTGGTGCTCTTCTCCGCAGACGAGGGCGCGATCCGCCGGTTCGACATCGACGAGCACCGCTTCCTCGGCGATCCCGAGTCCGTCTCGCAGGCTCCGGATGCCGCAGAGGGCCTCCTCGTCACGGTCGTGGGCGACCGCTGGGCGATGCTCCAGGCGGGCACCGGCGAGCTGTGGCTGCAGGGGCGCGACGAACCCGTGGAGCTGGACGTCGCTGAGGACGCGCGTCTCCAGGAGGGCGCTGAGTCGGGCGAGAACGTGTCGATCGCCGACTCCGACGGACTCGTGTCGGTCGATCTGGATTCCGGAGAGTCGGAGCGGGTCGCTGACGCGTCGGGCGTGCCGGCGATGCCGGTCGTCGTCGACGGCGAGGTCTATGCCGCCTGGCTCGACACGGGTGCGGGCACTCTGTGGGCAGGTGGCGAGACCGTTCCGCTGCGTGTTCCGGACGAGGCCCTCGACTCTTCGACGATCGAACCGGTCTTCCAGGAGAACGGCGATCGAGCGGTGCTGAGCGAGATCGGCACCGGACTCATCTGGACGGCCCCCGACGGCGTGCTCATCCCGCTCGAGCAGTGGGCGATCGAAGACGACACCGAGCAGCAGGAGGGCACGATCATCGTCGAGGACGTGGCCGAGCAGATGCCGCCCGTCGCCGTCGACGACGCATTCGGTGTCCGTGCGGGCGAGCAGGTGATCCTGCCGGTGCTCCTCAACGACCACGATCCGAACAAGAAGGACGTGCTGTCGATCGATCCCGAATCGGTCTCGGGCGGGCTCGGCGACCCGGCGTTCGGTGACCTGACCCTCGTCGCGAACGGGCAGTCGCTGGTGGTCGACGTCAAGGCGGGCTCGGGGCAGGCGAGCTTCACATATGCGGTCGCCGACGGCGCCGCGGTGTCGGCTCCGGCGACCGTGACCCTGACCGTCGTCGATCCGGGAGCGAACTCCGCGCCCGTGTGGTGCGGAGTCGACGCCTGCCAGCAGGAGTGGCCGACGCCCCAGCTCCTTCCGGGCGGCAGCACGGTCGTCTCGGCGTTGTCGGGCTGGGTCGATCCCGAGGGCGATCCGTTCGTGCTCAGCGATGCCTACGAGACCGATTCCTCGTCGCCCGTCATGGTCGTGCCGATGGCCGACGGACGGGTGGCCATCCGCCACACCGACCCGAATGCCGCGGATGCCGTGATCTCGGTCACCGTGGTGGTCGAGGACGTGCACGGTGCGACCGCGGAGAAGACCCTCGATGTGCAGGTCACAGGGAGCCCGGCTCTCGTCGCCTCGCCGGTCGCGCTGACCGCGCGTGTCGGGGAGCTCCAATCGGTGCGCATCTCGGATCATCTGTCCGGCGGCTCCGGTTCGTATCGTCTCGTCGACGCCGTGCAGACTGCGGCGACCGCGCAGGGACTCGAGGTCAACCCGAACGCGGCATCCGGCACCGTCGAGATGACGGTGGCCGAACCGGGGCAGTACGTCGTCACCTACACGGCTCAGGACGTCACCACCCAGGCCGAGCAGTCGGCCGTCATCCGCATCACCGCGGTCGACGGATCCGCGGGCCTCGCGATGGCACCGCTGACCGCGTTCGTCCGCGAGGGCGAGGACACGACGGTCGACGTCATCCGCGCCGTGCAGAACACCAGTGGTCGGGTGCTGATGCTGGCCGATGCGGTGAGCTCGACGCCGCAGCTCGGCGTGCGTGTGGTCGGCAACGAGAGCATCCGGGTGAACGGCACCACGGAGGACGGCGAGCCCGGGGTGATCGGCAAGGCCACCGTGACGATCGCCGACGGCACCGGCGCCGCAGTGCAGGGAACCGTCACGGTCTTCCTCACGCCGCCGTCGACGGTGACGCGTCCGATCGTCTTCCCCGATGCGATCACCGTGCGCGCAGGTTCGCTCACGCGTATCGCTGTCACGGCCAACGACGTGGCGCCGCGAGGGGAGCCTCTGGTCGTTCTCCCCGAGGTGACCGGCTCGGGCGAATCGGGTGAGCTCGTCTTCGCCGACCGCAACGCGCTGCGCTACCTCGCACCCACGACGCCCGGCACCTACCGTCTGTCGTACTCGGTGTCACTCGAGCGCAACCCCGCCCTCGCCGACAACGGTGTCGTGACGGTCACGGTCGTGCCTCCGGGCACCAACCGTGCCCCGACGCCGTCGACCCTGACCGGCCGAGTCCTCAGCGGTCAGACCGTGTCGCTGCCTGTGCCTTCGACCGGCATGGACAGCGATGGTGATCGAGTCGTGCTCGCGGGCGTCGACCAGCCCCAGAAGGGTGCGGGCACGGCGACGATCTCGGCCGACGGCGACGCGATCGTCTACCGGGCGCCCGCGGGCGGTGTCGACGGCGGTCAGGTGAGCTTCGGTTACACGGTGCGCGACCCGCAGGGCGAGCAGGGGACGGGCACCGTCCGCGTCGGCGTGCTCGACGCGGACATCGATGACGCGGCGCCCGTGACCTTCAGCGACTACGTGCGCGTCGAGGCCGGGTCGACGACACCGATCGTCCTCGACCCGCGTCTCAACGACCTCGATCCGGCGCAGAGCGAGCTCGAGATCACCGAACTCGTCCCGAACGCGCCACCGGTCAAGGGGAATCCGCTCTACGACCGCCTGAACGCGCTGATCGATCCCGACACCTCTCTCGAAGACGGCCGTGTCGTGCTGCGCGCGGGAGACACCGCCGGCACGAACTCCTACTTCTATACGGTCAGGTCCACTCGCACATCCAGCACGGCGCAGGGTCTCATCGTCGTGACCGTGACCGACGGTGCGGTCGCCGACCAGCCGAGCGTCGCCGACACGGTGCTCACTGCGCGCGATCGGGAGGAGCTCCCGGATCGCGGCATCGACGTCGTGACCGATCGTGTCAGTTGGCCCTCGGGTGACGCCTCCTCCCTCACCTTGAGCCTGTGGGGCGACCAGCCCGGGTTCACTGTTCAGGGGAACCGCATCGTGGGCGCTGCCCCCGAAGACGGTGCGCTCGTTCCGTTCCAGCTGAAGGGCGAGGGATCGGGCGGCAGAGCGGTGGTCGCCTACGGGTTCCTGCGCATACCCGCCTTCGACGACATGCAGGTCCAGCTCAAGCCCGCCTCGACTCCTGTCGTGGTCGACGAGGACGCCTCGGTCTCGTTCGATGCGGCCGACTACGTCGACCTGACCTCCTCAGATGCCCTCGAAGTGGGATCCGGGCAGTTCACCGCGCAGCGGGCAGCCGCGTCGTGCTCCGCCGAGGGTGCAGGCAGCGTGACGTATCGCGCCGGCCGTGAAGCGCCATGGTCGGACACCTGCCTGGTCCAGGTGCGGTTGCAGGGGCAGGAGCGCTGGTCGTTCATAGACGTGCCGATCAGCATCCGTCCTGCCGAGCCGCAGCTGCTGCTGTCGTCGATCTCGCACACGATCGCCCCCGGAACCACCGAGACGGTCGACATGTACGCGAACATGGCCGCGTGGGAGGGCGGACGTGAGGGTGACGCGGGATCCCTCGAGTACCGGATCGTCTATTCGGGCTCGGCCTTCATCGTCACCCGAAACGGGCCTCAGCTGACCATCGAGGCACGCGCAGACGCGCGACCCGGCAACGCCGAGAACGTCAGCGTCACGGTGCCCCAGTACGGCGAGCCGTCGGCATCCGTCCGCCTCGTCGTCGGAGCCGCGCCGCCGGATGCGCCGCGCGGCGCGACCTTCACGAAGCAGTGCATCGTGACGAACCCCAGCTGCACCATCGACGTCGTCGACGTCGCCGGGGAGTACGACCCGTTCGCCGGGAAGCCCGGATCGGGCCTCCGACTGATGTCCCTCGGCGGGGGCACACGATGCGATGTCGCGTCGATCTCGACTTCGGGAAGCAAGGCGATCACGGCGAGCTGGCCCGGCGGAGGGCAGGCGCCGGGTGGACAGTGCATCATCCCCTTCGTCGTGCAGGATGCGCAGGGGCGCACCGGCACCGGAACCCTGACCCTCGATCTGCAGGGCTTCCCGCAGGCACCCGCCAGCGTCACGACGGTCGGATTCACCCGCTCGACCGTGGTGCTCGACGTGCCCCTCGGTGAGGCCGGTCGCGCGCACCCCGGCGTCACGGGGGTCGAGATCCTGCAGGACGGAGCGCCGGCGAACGCGTCGTGCAGCCCGGCGGCAGGTGCCTACCGGTGCACGGTGAACGGACTCGTCAACGGAGCGCCGCACGTCTTCACCGCGGCGGCCGTCAACGCGGTCGGCACATCGGCGGCGACGTCACCGCACACCAGCTGGGCGTACGCCGCCCCTGTGGTGTCGAAGGCGAACGCCACACCCGTCTATCGCCCCGGCAGCACGGAGCGCGGGCGCGGCATCGTCGCTCTCGCGGTCGACGCGTCGGACGACTCCCTCGCGTTCCGCATCGAGGAGACCGGGCAGGTCATCAACCGCACCGGCGCGACGACGACGGCCGACATCGCGCTGGCGCCGGGCCCGCAGAACATCACGATCGTCCCGATCAGCCAGTTCCAGCCGCCGACGGGTGACGGTGGAAACGAGGGCGGAGCCTTCCGCACGTCCGTCACCGCTGCGGGAACCGTCTACTTCGACCCCTCGGGAGCACGCGCGACCGCGACGTCGAACACCTCGATCGACGTCTCGGGAGTGGCAGCGCAGCCGAACGGCAGCGCCCTCGGCATCGACGTCGTGTACCTCGCCTGGCGATCGGGCAATGCGAGCTGCACCGCTGACGGCGACGGTCGTCTGCAGGTCTCGGGTGCGGAGGCGCAGTCGTCGTCACCCACCCTCACCAAGCTCGCCGAGTACTCGACCTACAACGTGAAGGCGTGCGCATCGAACGGCTTCGGCGTCGCCGAGTCGGCGACCACCCAGGTCTTCACGTTCACCTTCGTGGAAGGCCCGAAGGGCAACACGAGCTACACGATCGCCACTCAGCCGTCGGTCCAGGACAACCGCTATTCCTACCGGCTCGAGTCGGCGCCCGACATCGCCGTGCGAGACGGCTTCGTTCCGCAGTACTACATGTACGGGTCGTGGCGGTCGGACTTCCAGCTGAGCACCGACTCATCACCGTTGCCGGTCGGGGCGCGCTCCTGCCACGCGGTGCTGCGGGAGTACTGCTCCGATTCGGTCGAGATCTCGCCCCGGACGGCGCCGACGACGGTGGCCGTGCAGTTCCGCGAGTGCGTGCCCGCCAACCCGGATGACGCGTTCGTCGTCAGCCCTGCCGCCCGCGGGTCGTACTCCCTCGCCGTGACTCCGAGGATCGTCGACGGCATCTCCATGGTCGACATGAAGATCACGTGGACGGGCGCTTTCAGTTCGCTCAAGCCGATCACGCACCGCGTGACGCTGTGCACGCAACCGGAGCCGGAGCCGGAGGATCCGAAGGACTCCGACAAGCCCGCCGACCCCGCCGATCCTGCCGGATGAACCCGCCGCGATGACGACTCCCTCCTCCCCACCGCCCTGCACACCGCAGGTGCCAGAGACGAATACGGTTGCCCTATGCCTGCTCCCTCCGCTGCTCCCGTGACCATCGCCGCCGAACAGGCCGCCTGGTTCGCCGAGACGTTCTCGATCCTCACCGCCAACGTCGAACAGGCGATCCTCGGCAAGCGGCACGTGATCGAGCTCGTGCTCGCCGCGGCGGTCAGCGGCGGCCACGTGCTGCTCGAGGACTTCCCCGGCACAGGCAAGACGGCTCTCGCGCGGGCGATCGCGCAGACCGTGACGGGAACGAGCACCCGGATCCAGTTCACGCCCGACCTGCTCCCCGGCGATGTCACGGGCATCACCGTCTACGACCAGAAGGAGGGCGCCTTCGAGTTCCACGCCGGTCCCGTCTTCGCGAACATCGTGCTCGCCGACGAGATCAACCGGGCGAGCCCGAAGACGCAGTCGGCGCTGCTGGAGGTCATGGAAGAGGGCACGGTCACGGTCGACGGCGTCACGCGGCCGGTCGGATCGCCGTTCCTCGTGATGGCGACGCAGAACCCGATCGAGCAGGGCGGCACCTACCGTCTGCCCGAGGCGCAGCTCGACCGCTTCATGATCAAGACGTCGATCGGATACCCCGACGAAGCCGCGACCATGCGCATCCTCCAGGGAGCAGCCCAGCCGAAGCACGTGCTCGACGGCATCGTCGGCGTCGACACCATCCTCACGATGGCCGAGATGACCCGCGGCGTGTACGTGAACCCGCTGGTCTCCGACTACATCATGCGCATCGTCGATGCGACGCGTCGAGCGTCCGAGGTCCGCCTCGGTGCCAGTGTGCGAGGAGCCCTCGCCCTGTCACGTCTCGTGATGACGTGGGCTGCCAAGAACGGTCGCACCTTCGTCACCCCCGACGACGTCCGAGAGCTCGCCGTCGTCGCCCTCGCGCACCGCCTGGTGCTCGAGCCGGAGGCCGAGTTCGACGGCGTCACCGCGGTCGCCGTGGTGGGGCAGATCCTGCTCGACGTCGAGCCGCCGCGCGAGAACGGCACTGCGTGAGCTTCAGCACCGAGTCCCGTCTGACGCGCACCACGGCGGGCACCAGCACGTCGACGCGCACGTCGACGGTCACGCGCTACGACCGCACGCGCCGCGGCCCCGTCCGCGGCGCCGTCTTCGGCGTGCGTCGGGCCGCTCGCAGCACGGAGCGCGCAACCCGAGCGGCTGTCGCGTGGGTGCGTGAGACGGTCACATCCGCCGGGATGCTGGTCGTCGCGGCGCTGGTCCTGTGCGTCACCGCCGGGCTGCTGTTCGGCTGGGTCGAGGCGTGGGCGGTGGCGGCGATCGCGCTCGTGCTGCTGATCGCCTGCATCCCCTTCATCCTCGGCACCCACGACTATCGCATCGAGCTGACCCTCGACCGCGACCGCGTGGTCGCCGGTGCCGAGATCGGTGCGACGCTCGACGTGCGCAACAACAGCGAGCGTCTGTCGCTGCCCGGCATCGTCGACGTTCCCGTGGGGGAGGGGCTCGTCGAAGCGCACGTCCCCCTGTTGCGCCCCGCCGCCCACCATCGCGAGCAGCTGACGATCGCCGCCCACCGCCGCGGTGTCATCGACGTCGGCCCCATGACCATCACCCGCGGTGATCCGATCGGCATCCTCCGCCGTGAGCTGCGCTGGCCCGATGTCCAGCGCATCCACGTGCATCCGGTCACGGTGCGCCTGCCCAGCACCAGCGCCGGTCTCATCCGCGATCTCGAGGGCACGCCGAGTTCGACCCTCGTCGATGCCGACCTCTCGTTCCACGCGGTGCGCGAGTACGTCGTGGGCGATTCGCAGCGGCACGTTCACTGGAAGTCGACCGCCAAGACCGGCAAGCTCATGGTGCGTCAGTACGAGGAGTCGCGGCACGCTCGCATCGCCATCATCCTCGACCTCGACAGCGAGTCGTACGAGAGCGACGACGAGTTCGAGAACACGGTCAGCGCCGCCGCATCCCTCGCCCTGCAGGGTGTGCGCGACGGTCGTGACGTGCTCTTCTCGGTGAGCAACGAGATCCCCGAGCACAGCCGTGCCGAGTTGCTGTCGATACGCACTCTTCCCACGGTGACTCCCAAGGCCCTCCTCGATGCCACCTCGACCATCGATCCGGCTGACCGCGTGATGCGGCTCGAGGCGGTCGCCGCGCTCACCGCCCAGTCCTACCCCGACCTGTCGATCGGATTCCTGATGACGGGCTCGCGCATGCCGCTCGAGCGTCTGCGCCACGCCGCCATCACTCTGCCAGCGGCGGTCGAGGCGGTCGCGGTGCGCAGCGAACTCGGCGAGCAGCCCACCCTGCGCACGGCGCGCGAACTCGCCGTGATGACGCTGGGCGCACTCGGCGACCTTCCGCAGATGCTCGCCCGCGGAGCACTGCGATGAGCGCCGCGGGTCCGCGGCGCGGCGTCGCGAGGTCGCGCCGGACGTTCGCGCTCTCGGCTCTGACCCTCTGGTCTCTCGGATATGTGCTGGTCGGCATCGGTCTCGCCACGGCGGCTGCATGGCCGGTGTACGAGTCCCCCCGGGCGCTGGCGGTCGGCCTGATCGGCGGCCTGCTGGGCATGGTCGTCGCCGTGTTGACCCGGCTGCTGCGGTGGGGGCTGCTGATCGGTGCGCTCGCGGTGACCGGCGCCTATCTGGTCGTCTCGGTTCCGCTCGCCATCCCATCGGCGCTCTCGTCGCTTCCCGCGTTCCTGGGCGGAATCCGCGACGCGGTGCTGGGGGTGGTGCTCGGCTGGAAGCAGATGCTGACGCTGAACCCGCCCCTCGGTGAGTACCAGGCGGTGCTCATCCCGCTCCTCGTGGTCATGCTGTTCGGTTCCTTCATCGCCACTCTGCTCGTGCTCGAAGGCGGACGTCGGGCGACCATAGCGGTTCCCGTCGTGACCGCGATGAGCGTCTTCGGCATCGCCTTCGGTGTGAGCGGCACGACGGCTCCGGTCTCGGTGCTCGGCGTCGCGCTTCCCGCTCCTCGGGAATGGCTGATCGGCGTCGCGCTCTTCGTGGTCTCTCTCGTCTGGTTGGTCGGACGCTCGCGGCTTCAGCGGGCACAGGCGCTGCGCACCGTCGCGGCGGCGAACATCTCGCGCCGGGCGACCCCGGTGTGGCTCACGATCCGTCGGCATCTCCTGTCGGCCGGTCTCGCGGTGATCGCCCTCGTCGCCGGTTTCGCGGTGGCTCCCGCCGCGGCAGGGTGGAGCGACCGCTCCGTTCTGCGCGACGAGGTCGAGCCGATGATCGTCGTGCAGCAGCAGGCGAGCCCCCTCAGCGCCTACCGGTCGTGGTTCGCCGGCAGCACTCTCGATGACACGGTCGTGCAGGTGGAGGGCGATTCTGGAGCGCTGGAGCGCCTCCGGCTCGTCACCCTCGACTCGTACGACGGCGAGGACTTCCACATCGCGCCGGACGACCGGTTCAGCCGGCTGCCCCGCAGTGCGATGCCCGGCGAGGGCCGCGTGTCGCTCGGGATCACGATCGGCGACGCCTACCGGGGCATCTGGGTCCCCTCACCGGCCGGTCTCGCCGAGGCGCCGGACTTCTCGGGTGCGCGCGCCGAAGCGCTCGCCGACGGGTTCCACGTCAACTCGGGCGGCGACACGGCGATCACCGTGGCAGAGGCGCCCGGCGGGGGGGAAGGGCTCGTTCCGGGCGATCGCTACAGAGTGCTTGTGGACGCCCCGGCGAGCCCCGGCGACATCACCGCCGTGCAGGGCGGTGCCTCGAACCTCGACACCGACCTGTATCCCGCGCTCACCGAGTGGGCCGAGATGCAGGAGCAGCCCCGCACCGGGGCCGGCTATCTCGAGATCATCGACCGCCTGCGCTCTCGCGGTTACCTCAGCCACGCGCTGATCGACGATGAGGCGGCGGCGGGATGGATCGCCTCGTTGAAGGAGTCCGAGGGGTACGCGTTCGCACCCAGCTATGCGGGACACTCCGCGGCCCGCATCGAGGAGCTGTTCACCGACCTGCTCGAACAGGAGCGCAGGGCAGGCTCGGATGCCGCGCCCGAGCTGCTCGTGTCGGCGGTCGGCGACGATGAGCAGTTCTCAGTGGCAGCGGCGCTTCTCGCCGAGCACTGGGGGCTCGAGTCCCGAGTCGTGATCGGTGCGCGCCTTGCGGCCGCAGAAGAGGTGCCCGGCATTCCCGCCTGCACGGAGACCTGCACGGGCGCGAACATGAGCGCCTGGGTCGAGGTGAGAGGATCGGGCGGCGAGTGGATGCCGGTCGACACCACACCGCAGTACGCGATGCTTCCGAGTTCCATCACCGAGGGCGAGCAGCTGCCCGAGCATCCCACGGTGCCCGAGCAGCCCCGGTCGGAGGCGTTGGATCCGCCTCAGGCGCAGAGCGATTCCAACAATGACGCGCCTCCGCTCGAGTCGCCGCAGTCAGAGGTGCTCGCCGTCCTGCTGCCGATCCTCCGCGCTGTGGGGCTCGGCATGCTCGCGCTGGCATTGCTCGCGCTGCCCTTCCTCGTGCTGCTGCTGGCCAAACGGCAGCGAGCCAGGGCCCGCCGAACCGCCGAAGATCCCGAGGTGCGTCTCGCCGGGGCGTGGGAGGAGCTGGTCGACGTGTACGCCGACCACGATGTGCCGATGGATGCCGAAGGCACCCGCATCCAGCGCGCGCTCTCGACCGACCGAGAGGCAGCGGACCGCCTGGCAGAGATCGTCGATCGCGCCGTGTTCGCCGAGCATCCTCCGACGGACGAGGATGCGCGCGCCGCCTGGGAGATCGTCGACGCCGAGCGGACGGAGCTCGCAGCGGCAGGCAGATGGTGGCATCGCATTGTCATGCGCGTGCGACCGACGTCGTTCGTCGGTCGCATACGGGGCGCGAACGGTCGTGGATTCACGGCCGCCGTGCCTGTGCTCGCTACGCTCGGATTGACCTGGTCGCCCGGCGACCGGAAGAAGGGGAACTCATGATCGCGCCCGTGGATACCGGCTACGTCACGATGCTCGCCATCGTCGGCGGCGTCGGCGTGCTCATCGGCCTCGCCGTCTACGTCTGGTACGCGCTGGCGCTGTCGCGCCTCTTCCCGCGCATCGACGGAGAGGGGTGGAAGGGCTGGGTCCCCATCCTCAACGAGGCGGAGATCCTGGCGCGCGGCGGAGTGCCGGCGTGGTCGGTGGTGTTCTACTTCATCCCGATCGTGCAGCTGTACGGCATCTACCTCAAGGTCGTCGCGACCCACCGCATCAATCGGAGGTTCGGTCGCGGTGCGGGAATGACGGTGCTCGCGATCCTTCTACCTCCTGTCTGGGCGACGGTTCTCGCCTGGGGCGCCCCGCCGTATCCCGAGGGCGAACGGCTGGCCGCTCTGCAGCCCGGCCCGCGCCGAAGCTCGCAGCCCACGGCCACCCCGGCGAGGGACGCATCGGGATACACGATCCCGTCCCTGGCTCCGCATACCCAGAGCCAGCCTGACGCCCCCGCGCCCGTGTTCCCCGACTACGCCGCACCGAGCCGTCCGGCCGTGCAGCCCGACCGGACTGCGACCGCAGCCGCGGCGAGCGGTGGTCCCGCGGGTTCAGGGTGGGGCGCGCCTCCCGTCCCGGGCGCCCCGCCGGTTCCCGTCGCCGGACAGCCCCCGGTGCAGGGTGCGCCGGCGGCATCATTCGCTCCGCCGCAGCCGCCCGCCTCGTCCTTCGCGCAGCAGCCTCCTGCTCCTCAGCCTCCTGCGCCTCAGCCTCCTGCTCCTCAGCCTCCTGCGCCTCAGCCTCCTGCTCCTCAGGCGCCGGCTTTGCAGCCTCCTGCGCCGCCCGCGCCGGTGCGCGCACCTGAGCCCCCTGCAGCGGAGCGGGCACCCGCCGCGAACCCGCCGGCTCCGACCGAGGCGCACCCGACCACCGGCATCATGGCCGCAATGGGTGGCGCGCCTGTGGCTCCGGCGGCGCCGCAGCCACCCGCGCCGCCGGTGCCGGTATCCGACGACGTCGTGCCTCAGCAACCGGCACAGACACCGGCGCCGACACCGGCGGCGGCCCCGGCATCCGCTCCCGTGCCCGAGTTCGAGCGGCCGGCGGAGAACCCGCCTCCCGCGGCGCCCGCCGAAGAGGCGCAGCGGATGGTGCGGCCCGCTCCGCCCTCGTTCCGAGATGGTGGCCTTTCGGATGAACAGCCGCAGGCGCCGGTGATCCGTCCTGTCCCGTCGTCCCCCGTAGCTGCGGGGACCACCGCGGATGTGCCTGCGACCGCCGTGGTGCCCCCGGCCGATGCAGCGCCCGCACCCGCGGTCGAGGAACCCGTCCCGGCGCCCCTCGCGATGCCGTTCGGAGGCCTCGCGGCCGACGTCGACAAGACGGTCGTCACGCCGCGTCCGACGCACGATGTCGACGAGGACCTCGACGCCACCGTCGTCGTCGCCCGCAAGCGCGGAGTCCGCCGATCGCTCGTGCTCGATGACGGACGGAAGTTCTCGCTGTCCGGCGCCAGCGTCGTGATCGGCCGCAATCCGATCGGCGAGCCGGGCGAGCAGCGACTCGCCATCTCCGATACGACCCGCACGCTGTCGAAGACGCACGCTCGTCTCGTCGTGCACGACGACGAGTGGCGTCTCACCGATCTGCACGCCACGAACGGCGTCGTCGTGGTCGAGGAGAACGGCACCGAGACCCTGCTCGATCCCGGAGAGAGCGTCACCGGCAACGGCCGCTTCATCCTCGGTGAAGTGGGGATGCATGTGATCGCGGAGCGCGATTCATGACGCTCTCCTCGGTCGTCCTCAGCGTCGCGTCACTCACCGACACCGGTCTCACGCGCTCGGCGAATGAGGACTCGGTGCTGGTGGCGTCCCCGGTCTTCCTCGTCGCGGACGGCATGGGCGGGCATGAGGCGGGGGATCGTGCGAGCGCTGCGGTGGTGGAGGCGTTCGAGCCGCTTCGCGGGGCGACGGTCGACGTCGCCGACATCGGACAGGCATTGAGTCGCGCTTCGGCTGTGGTCGATGACATCTCCGCCGAGCACAAGCGCGGGGCAGGAAGCACCGTGACCGGTGTCGCTCTCGTCGATCACGACGGCGTGCCGCACTGGCTCGTCTTCAATGTCGGCGATTCCCGCGTCTACCGGCACCACGGCAACGAGCTGACGCAGCTGACGATCGATCATTCGCTGGGGCAGGAACTGGTGGATGCCGGTGAGCTCCGCGCCGAGGATCTCTCGACGTTCTCGCAGCGCAACGTCATCACGAGGGCGATCGGTGCTCCCGACAGCACCGCGGACAGCTGGCTGCTGCCCGTGGTCGACGGCGAGCGACTGCTGATCTGCTCCGACGGCCTGAGCGGCGAGGTGAGCGACGAGGCGATCCGAGCGACCATGACGATGAACGGGCGACCGGAGACCGCGGCAGCGGCTCTCGTGAGCCGGGCGCTCAAAGCGGGTGGTCGCGACAACGTGTCGGTCGTCGTGATCGACGTGATCTCGGGAGGCGCGAACGGGCACTCGGACGACCTCACTGCGGGCCGCGATGCCGCATCCGCCTCGCTGACCGATTCGATGCTCGAGGGCACGACGATCCCGGTTCGAGCCAGATGACGGACGACGAGACCGAGGTCGAAGAGACCGTCATGCTGACCAGACGCGATCGGCGCCGGGGGAGACCGGTCGCCGAGTCCGGCGAAGTCGCCGAGTCTGCTGAGCCCGTCGAGCCTGCCGAGTCCGCTGAGCCCGCCGAGCCTGCCGAGCCCGCCGAAGTCGCCGAACCCGCTGAGCCAGCGGATGACGTGGACGAGGCGACGGTCGTCGTCGACCGGAGACCCGCGGAGGCTGAGGAGCCAGGTGCCGATCGGGAGGACGACCCTGTCGACGAGTCGACGGTGCTCGTCTCCCGGACGCCGCGTCGTGTGCGACGCAAGAGATCGGAACAGCCCGCCGACAGCGACGACTCTGCCGACCGCGCAGAGGCTGACGTACCCGCCTCGTTCGAGGCGCCGACGGATGCGCCGGCACCGGAGATCTACCGGCCGCGTCCGGCCCCGCTCGGCCCTTCAGCCCCGCCCGTCGTGATCGGCGCCGCGGCGCCCACGCGCACGGTGGACCCGGATCTCCCGTCGGTCGCGAAGCAGGGACTGCGCTGGAGCCGGGCGGCCCTCACCACGTTCGCAGCAGCCTGCGTCGTCTCCGTCGCGGGTCTGGTGGGTCTGGGCTTCTTCGTCTTCGGGTGACGCCCTCACCCTGACGGAGCCGTGCTCAGCGTCCGCGCACTCCCACCGGCCGTCGGGCCGCCTGGGTGCCCTGAAGCGGCCGCGCCGTGTCGCTGCGGACCATCGCGCCGCGCGTCTCAGTGAAACGTGCTCGGGTCACCCGATGCCGGACCAGGGATGTTGAGCAGTCCGCCTTCGCGTTCGACCTCGACCGGATCCACGACCGGCTGCTCTCTGCGGCGACGCAGCACGATGAGGATGCCGAGCACACCGAGCAGAGTCGCTCCGCCGATCGCGGTGAACAGCGCGGCCTCCCGTGTGAGCAGGAACGGCGACGCTCCATGGTCGGGGTCGGCGGTGGCTGCGGGCGGTCGCACGGCGCTCTCCGAGGTGTCGAAGTATGGGCTCACGGGCCCGCGCGTCGTCTCATCCGGGAGCAGCTCGATGGCGGCGAGCGGCTGGATGAAGCCCCAGCCGTCGATGTCGTCCCGATTGTCGGCGTCGGTTCGCAGCGCGGTGGCGGTGAGCCGATACGCCCAGCCGGCGGGCGGATCCTCGGGGTGCGCTTGCGCCACCAGTGCGGCAGCCGCGCTCGCGTATCCGGTCGCGAAGCTCGAGGCAGGGGCATCGGCGGCGAAGACGCAGTCGCCCCCGCCCACCGCTGCGCTCAGCACCGTGCTTCCGGGGGCTGTCACACCGACCTGGGGTCCGTGGATCGAGTCATCGGTCGCGCGTCCGGTGGCGTCGGCCGCGCTGACCCCGAGAACCTGCTCATAGGCCGCGGGGTAGCGAGCGCCGTCTTCCGCGTCCGGATCTGACGCCCTGTTCCCGGCGCTCGCCACGACCAGGGCGCCGACGGCGGACGCGTGTTCGACCGCCGCCCGGAGATCGGGGGAGTCGGCTGTCTGCGAGATCGAGACGTTGATGATGTCCGCGCCGTTGTCGGCCGCCCAGTGGATGCCGTCCGCGATGCGCTGCGAGGTGGGCCCGTACCCCTTGTCCTTGTCCTGCTGCTGCTCGCTGCGGAACACTCGCACGGAGAGCAGCCGGGCGTCGGGCGCGAGTCCGACGACGCCGGAGTCCGCGACCGGCTGTGCGGCGATCTGCCCGGCGATCGCCGTGCCATGCCCGGTCGTGTCGGTCAGACCGTCAGCCCGCTCGCCGTCTCCGACGAGATCGACACCGCCGATCACGGCTCCGGCGAGATGCGGATTGCCCGCATCGATGCCCGAGTCGACGACGGCGACGACGACCCCTCGGCCCGTGGCGACGCGGTGGGCCTCGTCAGCACCGAGCAGTGCGAGGGCGGGTGGGACCTCGGGCGTGAACACCACGTTGCCGGGTGTGCAGGCATCGCCGGACGTCGCCATCGATGCGATCGACGTCGGGACGGCAGGCGATGCCAGAGCGGATGCCGGTGCGCCCAGCAGCGTGGCGCCGAGGATGACCGCCGTGAGAGCGGCTGTGCGGCCGCGCATCAGTCGGTCCCCGAGCCGGGCGACTCTCTCGCAGCATCGGAGGTCAGCGCGGGGCCGGCGGCGAAGAACTCGATCCACGCGTCCGACACCTGTCCGACGTCATCGGGGGAGTACCCGAGCTGAGCGATGGGGCCGCTTGCAGACTCCTCGGCGCTCTGCGCTGCTGCAGCACCGGGGATCGCGAACGCGGTGCCGGATTCGTCGATGAGCACGGCCAGACCCGCCGCGTCCTCGGACCAACCCGTGACCTCGACGAGGGCGCCGCCACCGACCTTCACATCGACGCCGGAGCGCTGGTCGGGCAACTCGGTGGTCGTCGCCGCGAGCACCGTATGCGCGTCATCGGTGAGCATCGCGCAGGGCGTCTCGCCGGCGGCGAGCGTGGTCAACGGCAGCGTCGGCCAGTCCTCGCCCCCGATGTACGGGCGGGTCTCCACGTCGGCGACCTCGGCGGGGGAGACCTCCTGCTGAGCACCGACCTCCTGGCCGCTGCCGAGGAGGTAGAGCTGATATGCGAGGGGACTGAGCCTGGCGAGCTCGCCGGTGCCGAGCGCCACGTAGCGCTCGTCGGCAGGGCTGCCCTGGGTGTGCACGATCGTGCCGGCTCTCAGATCCGTTCCGGGCACCGATGCGCCGACGCCGTTGATGCGGATCGGCTCGAGCTCGTCACCGGACTCGAAGAGGTTGAGCCATCGTCCGTCGACCTCGAGGACGTCGCTGGTGCCGAGTCCGACGGCGCGGAGCACGGCGTTGGCATCGTCGGCGGGCACTGCGTGGCGTTTGCCGTCTGCGATCACGAACAGCTCGTCGCCGCGCTGGACGACGGCACCGGTTCCCGTCGACACCTCGGCGATCGGCGCGCTCGACAGTGACACGGCGGCGCCGGCCGTGTCGTCGATGCACGCTGTCCAGGAGGAGTTGATCAGTGCCGCGGGCGCGGGCAGATCATCGGGCGCACCGAGGATGCCGATCGAGGGGCCGACCGGGATCCCGTCGAGCGCCGCCTGATCCGTGCGCACCACCTTGAACTCTCCGGCGGGGATCAGAAGCCGCGCGCTGGCCGTGTTGATCACCGGGTACAGCGTGCCCTCGACGGAGACGTAGCGGGCACCGGTGTCGGTCGCGACGATCAGGCGGTTGTTCTGCCAGTCGCCGGGGAGCCCGGGCTGCATGATTCCCCAGAACACCCCGACGAGGATCACGCCGACCGTGAGTGCGACTCCGGCGACGACCGCGCGCAGGGGCTTGGCGGGATCGAGCTCTTTGCCCCCGGGGGCTCCGCCGGTGAACGCCGAGAGGAGGCGGCGCCTGCTGAAGCCCTGGGCCTCGATCAGATCCTTCTTGGTCGCCATGGGTCAGATGAGTCCGGCCGTCGTGACGCCGAGCGGCAGCAGCAGAGCGAGTGCGATGACCTCGACCGTGTCGCCCAGCCTCGTGAGCCGCAGACGCGCTTTCGGCGTGAGCAGCGTGAGACCGACCAGGATCACGGTGGCCACGACGAGGATGAGAAGCATCCAGGTGCGGACGTCGGGCAGAGCGAGTGCCACCGTCACACCGGTGACGGCGAGCCCGATCGCGCCGATGGCCATGAGGACGAGCACGCCGAGGCGCGCGTGGATCTGACGCGACTGGAACATCATGCCCACGAACGCGAGCACGCAGAGCAGAGCGCCGAAGACGCCGCTCCCGGCGACCAGAGGGGTCGCGATCAGCGCCGCGAGGCCCAGCGCAGCGCGCAGTGCGATGAGAGTGCGCGTCCCCGCGGCGGCGCGGCGCTTGACCTCGTCGGCATCGATGGGCTCGGGTGCGGCGAACATGTCGGCGTCGCTCTGAGGGGAGATGACTCTGATACGCGTCGAGCTGAGAGCGAGCCACGGGATGCCGTTCGCGAGCAGTGCGGTCGTGGCGAGCATGATCGCGTAGGGAGCGAGCGCATCGCCGAAGATCGCGGCGGTCGTCGCGGTGATGCCGATCGAGGCGCCGAGCGCGATCGGCACGAGATGGATCTCGGGCTTCTCCTGGGTGACGGCGAGGCCGAGGCCGCCGACGATGACGAGACCCAGTCCCATGGCCGCGAGCGGCCAGCCCCAGATGCTCTGCACGGGAACGGCGAGGAAACCCGCGAGCCCTCCGTATGCCGCGGCGGTGAGTCCCAGGGCGTGTCCGGCTTCCGGCTGACGGAGGCGCATGAGCACGGCGGCCGCGACGCTGAGGACGATGGCTCCCGAGCCCGCGATGATCGCGGGCAGGAGGGACGTCGGCGGTGTGGCGACGAGCAGCAGCGCGCAGAGGGCGAGGAAGGTGAGGCTGACGAAGAGCGCCGTGCGCGAGCTGTCCGCGGGCGTCCAGGAGCCGTGCTGCTCTGCCGTCGCGTCGATCACCGCTTCGACGACGTCGTCGTAGACGCGCGGCTCCTGCATGAGGCCGCCGCGGACGAGAGTGAGCAGCTCTCCGTCGTGCACACCCTGCGCCGCCGCGCCGCGTGCCGGGTCCAGGGGCGTGCCATCGGCTCGCTGCAACGAGTAGCCGCCGTGGGTGAGAGTCGGGTCGAGCACGCCGAGACTACGGGCGAACCCGGGGATGATCTCGACCAGCGGGACCTGCGACGGCACGCCGACGTCGAGCCGACGGTCGTCGCTGACGACGGAAAGCCGCAGCACGGTGCCTGCCGTTGCGCTGCTCTGAGTCATGGAACGATGCCCCCTCCATGGTGTGCAGCCGGGCGGGAGGAGACCCGTGGCTGCGCATTCCGCCTTTCACCCTAGTTGAGGCGTGCGACAACGCACAGTCGCAGGATGCGACGTTTCTCCATCGACTGCACGATCTCCCGGAGGATGCGCTGTGCGTTCTGGTGATCGGAGGCAGGACCTCTCGAGCCTCTACGCGATACTCGAAGCGCGGGGGAACCAGTGCGCTGATCGTGTGCCCGTGACAGGGCGCGGAACTGAGCATCTTCGATTTTCTCCATCGACTGCAGGATCTCCGCTCGGATGCATCATGAAATCTGGCGATTCGTTCCGATGTGTTCTAGCCTGTGTCGTGAAACAGATTCGTGGGGGGTTGTTTCGTTGTCGTCCCAAGACTGGGATGCGCTCCCCCGCACGTGTGTCCCATGTGGACCGGAGGGAGTGAGTTATGGCTGATGTCATCTCCGCAGAAGAAGGGGCTCTGCGTCGCGGAGCCCAGGCGGTGCGGGAGACCAAGTCCGGGATCGACCAGCAGACCAAGAAGGTCCGCGGTGAGATCGAGCAGCTGCGTGGTTTCTGGACCGGTGCGGCTGCTGTGTCGTTCACGACGCTGATGTCGCGCTGGGACGAGCAGGCGCGTCAGCTGAACGAGGTCCTCGTGACGCTCGAGGATGCTCTTGCGGGCACCGAGCGTGACCAGGCTGCGACCGAAGAAGCTCACCAGCAGACCATCTCGGGCCTCGGCTCGATGATGGGCGCCTGAGCGTAGACCACAGAGATTTCAAGGAGAACATGATGCAGTCGATGTCAGTTCGCCCGGAGCAGGTCAACGCTCTGGCAGCGCAGATCCGCAGCGGGTCGCAGGGTATTCGTTCCGAGCTGGACCGTCTCGAGTCCGAGGTCAGCAAGCTCCGTGCGGCGTGGGATGGTTCCGCGCAGCAGGCGTATGACCAGGCTCAGGCCAAGTGGAACCGTTCGCTGAGCGAGATGCAGCAGCTTCTCACGCAGATCGCGGGCAAGACCGAGGAGATCTCGGGCCAGTACGTCCAGACCGACAAGTCGGCCGCTGGGCGTTTCGGGGCCTGATCCGTGGCGCGGGCCCGACGCAGCGATGCGCCGGGCCCGCGCCGTCTGCTGTGCTGTTCGGCGATCGAGTCGGAGGGCGCAGCAGATGTTTCGGAATCATCTGCCGTTGTGAAGGGGAGGGTCGTCGATGAGCATCGCAATCGACTTCGATGGAGTGTTCGCTGAGCTGAAGCGGATCCTGCGTGAGCTGCAGGAGTTCCCCAGCCCGTCTGAGGTGGCGGTCTCCGAGGGAGGGTCGTCGAAGGCCACCGTCGACTTCCGGCGGGCCGTGGCCGATGCCGCGCAGTCGATGGGAGACGCCACGGCGCGGACCATCGCCAAGATCCAGGACACTCACGACGTGATTCGCGCCGCCGTGATGCAGATCGCCGAGCAGGACGCGTCGCTCGCCGACGAGACGAAGCTGATCGTATCGCTGCTGGACTCGGCCGTTGCCCAGGGCGACGGCGACACCGCGACATCGACAGGCGCTGGGACCGGCGCGACGGGTGGGGGCTCAGCCGGAGTCCAGGCATCTGCACCGACGTCTACGGGTGCCGATGAGCCCGAAGAGGCCGACTACTGATGAGACGCACTCGCCGCGGAGTGATCGCGGCGGTCGGCGCTATGGCGCTGGCCGCCGCGATCGCGGTGCCCTCGAGCGCGACAGCGGCCGCCGCATCGGGTCTGTGGTGGTTCGATCGCGGCAAGGTCCAAGAGGCGCACGATGCGGGCTTCGACGGGGCGGGAATCAAGATCGCCGTGATCGACAGTCAGATCAACCCCGACGTGGTCGGGCTCCGCGGGGCGAACGTCACCGTCGATGACTCCTCGTACTGCTTCGACGCGACCGGCCAGCCGTATCCGGCGGTCTCTGCCGAGTACGGCAAGTCCTCTCACGGCACCCAGGTGGTCTCGATGATCGCCGGAACCGGCGAGGCTCCGGCCGGGGGTGCCCCGGTCAAGGGTGTGGCGCCGGGGGCAGAGGTGGTCTTCTACAGCACCGGCGTCCTCGACGGCGTCATCGGCGAAGACGGCGGCGATGCGGAGTGCCTCCAGGAGAACGGCGAGGAGCTGGGCGACGACGGTCGTTTCGCTCTCGACCGCGCGATCTCGGACGCCGCGGCAGATGGCGCCGACATCATCTCGATCTCCTCCGGAAGCAGCATCAACATGCGGCAGGGTCTCGCCGACGCCTATGCCTCCGACGCGGTCGTCGTCGCCGGCATGTCGAACGAGGACGGGATCAGCCTGTGGCCCGCGGGGCTCAACGGAGTCGTCGCGGTGCAGGCCTTCGGTGAGGACGGCAAGATCCAGACCGGAACGAACGGCAAGCCGAACCTGGCGGAGGACGTCGTCGTCGCCGCACCCGGGGTCGGGCTCCTCCTGCAGGGGACCCCGGATTCCTGGGACGCCCAGCAGATCGGGTCGGGAACGTCGTTCTCGACGCCGATCGTCGCGGGCTTCCTCGCGATGGTCAAGCAGAAGTACCCGGATGCGACAGCAGGGCAGCTGATCCAGAGCCTGATCCACAACACGGGAACCAAGGGCGAGCACGAGCCGGAGTGGAACGACAGCACCGGGTATGGAGCGGCCTCCCTCACGGGGATGCTCGCGGTCGACCCGTCGAAATATCCTGACGTGAACCCGCTCTTCGACACCGAGGACACGTACGCGCAGCCGTCTCTCGGCGACGTGAACGAGGCGAAGGCGGCGCTCGGAGGCGGCGCGCAGACACCCGTCCCGACAGACGCGCCGGTCGCCGAGCAACCCGATCAGCAGGCATCGCCGATCACGCCCTGGCTCATCGGCGGAGGGATCGTCCTCCTGCTGCTGGTGATCGGCGGGATCATCCTCGCGATCGTACTGACACGCTCCTCACGACGAGACACCACCGAACAAGGGGGAAACCATGGCCGGTAAGCAGATGGGCCCGGGCGGGTACGAGGCGGAACTGAACCGCATCCGGCAGCTCGACGACTCGATCATCCCGCGGCTCTCCGCCGTGACGAATGCGTTCACCTCACTGGAGCGAGCGCTCTCGGCCGTGCGCCTCTCCGAGTTCTGGGAGGGCGAGTCCGCCAAGGGGGCGACCGCTGACATCGACGAGATCCGGTCGAAGGTATCGGCCATTCTCAGACTCGTCGAGGCCGTGGACTCCGCGGTCGTCGAAGGCAACTCGGCTCGACGCGAGATCGCGGCCGCCGAACTCCCGTCGGCATCGATCGACCCCTTCTGGGCGAACGCTGCCAAGGGCGCGTCCTTGGTGGTGCACCCGGTCCTCGGTCCGCTCGCGGCGGACAAGGCTCTGGACGCCATCGGCGACTTCCTCGGCAACCAGCGGGAGGATGCCGCGCGCGAGGTCGTTCAGAAGGTCGAGGCGTCGCTGACGGAGCCGACGAACAAGCTGGCTCAGGCGGCCCGCGCGATGAACGAGGTCGACTACCGGTCGTCGAAGGCCCCGTCCGGTTCTGACGAGCCGATCCCGGGCACGCAGATCGACGCCCCGAGGATCGGATCCCCGGGGATCGGCGGCGGCCCGTCCGGGTACACGCCCGGTGGCGGTGGATACCAGACCGGTGGCGGTGGAGGCGGGGTCGGCGAGTATGTCCCGCCGACGCCGACGGACCCGACCGTCCCCGAGTACCTGCCTGACCCCACCTATCCGACGATTCCCGATGGTCCCGGAGACTGGGAGTACGACCCCGACGGACCGGGAGGCCCCGGTGATACCGGCGGCGATGACCCGACGGTCGACTTCCCCGGCGGCGGCGTGCTGCCGGGAGGCACCGGTGGCGGCGGTTCAGGAACCGGAGGCGGGTATCCGTTGCACCCCGGTTCGACGCTCCCCGGCGGAGTCATCGGTGGGGGCAGCGGCATCGGCGGCATCGTGGGCGGCGGCGCGGGAGCCGCGGCCATCGCTGCGGGATCCAAGATCGCCGGTATCGGCAGCATGGGCACCCTCGGCGGATCCGCACTCGGAGGCTCGTCCGGCGCCGGCCAGAGAGGCAGTGGCGGCCTGCTGGGCAAGTCCGCCGTCGGCGGAGTGGGTGCGCGCGGCGCGGGTGGATTCGGCTCAGGTGTCGGTGGCGCTGGCGGCGTCGGTGGCGCTGGCGGTGTTGGCGGTGTCGGCGGAGCAGGCGGTGCGGCGGGCTCGTCCGGCGCAGCAGGCTCCGGCATGCGTCCGGGTATGGGAATGATGGGCGGCGCGGGAGGCGCCGACGAGGAGGAGAAGGCCAAGCGCTCCGGTCTCGGTGGTCCGATCGCTCCCAAGCTCGAAGACGACGAGGAGCGCGGTCCGCGTGCCAAGGGCGCCCAGGCGGGCTCCCGCGACGAGCACGCGGACTGATCAGGATCACCGCGGCGGGCGTGGACGGCGGATGCCGTCCACGCCCCGCACGCGTGCATGGTCGGTGGTCGGTCACGCCGCGGAGTGAGCAGCCGCACACGGTCGATAGGGTTCAGGTATGTCAGTCGAAACGGTAGAACGGCGTCGGATCGTTCTTCAGAGCGAGGACCGTCGTTTCGACCTCTCGCTTCCCTTCGACGAGACCCTCGATGACGCGCTCGTCCTCAGCGGACTGTCGACGGCCGATCGCTTCGCGACGATCGGTCCCGGCGGATTCGAGATCCCCGGCGACACCGAATGCGAGGACCTCATCGACGGAGGCCTCTACGCGCTGATCGACCGCACGGCACTCGCGCCGCAGGCGCGAGCCACGGGCGCGCCGGAGCGGCCTTCGCGCGCGGACCACGGCGCCCGATGGTGGATGCTCGGCGTCAGCGGACTGCTGCTCGTCGCGGTCTTCGCCCAGGGGGCCGGAGATCCGCTGCTCAGGCTCCTGATCGGTCTCCTCCTCGTGGTCGGCGCCGTGAGCGGTGCCGTCGCATGGTCGCGCCGGGACTCCGCAGCGGGGGTGCGCGGCATCCTCGGCGTCCTCGCGCCTGTCCTCCTGTCGTTCTCGGCCGGAGCGCTCCTGATCCCGGCTCAGCTCGACGCGAGTGCGCACCTCTCTGCCGCATCCGGGTTCCTCGCCGCGGGCATCACCACTTCGGTCATCGCCGTCTCTGCGCGAGCCCGTCCGATGCGCGCGGCCGCCGGAACGGCGACCGTGCTCCTCGTGGGTCTCGCGGCGGTCTGGGGGCTCTCGCTGCTGCTGCGATGGGGCCCCGCCGAGGCCGCAGCCATCTCTCTCGGACTCGTGCCGCTCGGGCTGCGCGCACTGCCCAGCAGCCTGGTGAACCTCCCGGAGGGGTACTTCATCGACTACAAGCACTTCATGACCAGCCGGTGGACGGTCCGAGGGGCGATCCCGGAGTCGGTCGGGCTGCTGCGGCCCGAGCGCATCATCGCCGTCGTCGATGACTCCTCGGCCCGGCTCATCGCCGGAACAGCGGTGCTCAGCGTCGTCGCCGCGCTCATGGCTCCTCTCGCCTTCCTGCGCCCGTGGCCGGACGACCCCTTCGTGATCTCGGGTGGCATCGCACTCCTCGTCTGCGTCGCGCTCGCACTCCTCCTCACCCCTCGGCACACGACGTCGCGCATCCTCCGCTGGCTCCCGCGTGCGGCGGCGGCGGTGGTGTCCGTGGTCGCCGGGCTGCAGGCGGCCGCAGCGCTGGGCTCCGGCTTCCAGGTGCTCGGCGCCGCCGTGCTGTTCGCGGTGGGCCTCGCGGCGGTCGCCGTGATCATCCCCGTCTCCCGCGGCGCGAGCTCACTCATCTGGTCGCGCTTCGGTGACGCCTTCGAATGGCTCGCCGTCGCCCTCGCCCTTCCCGCGGCGCTGCTCTACGCGAATGTGCTGTCCCTCGTTCGTGGAATGATGGCCGGATGAGCGGGAACGGTGAACCACAGTCCTGGCCGGGCGGTGGAGCGATCCCACCCGTCCAGCCCGGACCCGGCCAGCTCGGGGAGGTCCCGGCGCTGCCACCGGCACTGATCGCCGCGGCACCCGGTGTCGACGGCGCGCCCCTCCGGTCCGCATCCGCGCCTCCCAGCCCCACTCCGATCGTCTCGACACGCGCCAGGACGAGACGACCCGAAGACGGGCTCGGTCCGGCTTTCGTCGGCTCGCCCGCGGGGACCGGGGCGCGGATCGCCGCCTTCACGCTCGACAGCGCCGCCGTCATCCTCGCCGCGTCCATCGTCCTCATCACCACTCGCAGCATGCTGCTGGCCGGCCTCACGGTCGCCGAGCTCGCGATCTTCCTGTGCGTGCTCGAAGCGCGCACAGGACTCACCCTGGGCAACGCCGTGCTGCGTCTGCGCGCGTCTCGCGGCGACCGGCCGTACTCGCCCGGCGTGGGGCGCCAGTTCGTGCGGGGGATCATCACCGGCGCCGGCTTCCTCGTCGCGGTCGGCAGCTGGGTCGTCGTCGCCTCGAGCGCATGGGACCGTGGCGGACGTCGTCAATCGTGGGCCGATCGCGTGGCCGGCACGGTCGTCGTCGCCGTCCCGCCTCGGGCGCCCGCCGATGCGCCGCAGGAGGCGACGGTCGCCGAGGTCGCCACTCCGCTCGCTCCTCCGCAGGTCGTGCCTCTCGGTGCCCATCCGTCCGTCGTCGACGAGGACTCCGAGCCCACCGACGCCCGCGCGGCCTCGCACCGCACCGAGAAGCCCGCCCCCGCGGCCCAGGGTGACGACAAGCCGCTCTTCACGGTCGCCCCGGCGGCTGCGCAGCATTCCGATGCTCCGACTCCGGCATCCGAGTCCGGGGCGCTGCTCCTGATCTTCGACACCGGCCAGCGCGTGCAGCTGGGGCTCCCTCTGGCGGCGAACATCGGTCGCGCGCCGGTGGCGAGTGTGCACGACGATCGGCTGGTGACCGTGACCGACCCCGACTCCTCGGTGTCGAAGACGCACCTCCGGCTCGAGCACTCGCGCGGCAGAACCTGGGTGACCGATTTCGGCTCCACCAACGGGTCCGACATCCGATCCGACGACGGGCAGACGACCGAGCTCGTCGCCGGCGAGCGCGTTCTGCTCGACGACGCCGACCGGGTGCGCATCGGCAATCGCAGCTTCACCATCAGCCTCCTGCTGGCCACCGACAGCAGCGCCGGAGAGAGAGCATGACAGGACCCCGTCTCGCGCCGCCCCGAGTCCCCTCCGGAAAGCTCCCCGTCCAGGCGCCGCCCGAGCTGCAGCCCAATGACGGCGGTATGGGAATCCTCGGATCCCTCCTGCCGATGCTGGGCAGCGTGGGCGCGATCGTCATGGTCACGATGTCGAACCAGTCGGTGACCGGACTGCTCACCGGCGGGATGTTCCTGCTGTCGTCGCTCGGCTTCGTGGCGGTGAACGGATGGCGTCAGCGATCCCAGCGGCAGGCCGCGACGCTCGGCTCGCGCCGTGAGTATCTCGCCTACCTGACCGAGCTGCGTCAGACCGTGCGGGTCGCGGCTCGCCAGCAGCGCCGTGCCGCGAACTGGCACCTCCCCGCACCGTCGGCGCTGCCGTACATCGCCGAAGAGCGCACCAGGGTGTGGGAACGCGGGATGAACGACCCCGACTTCCTCACGGTGCGTGTCGGCACGAGCGACCAGCCGCTGTGCATCTCGCTTGAGGCGCCGGAGCTGCCGCCGCTCGCCCAGCTCGACCCGGTCGCCGCCTCTGCCGCGCACCGCTTCATGCTGACGCACGAGATCCAGAAGAACCTCTCGCTCGGCATCACGCTGCGCGACTACGCCCGTGTCGAGATCACGGGAGACGAGACCGAGTCCCGCGGCCTCGCGCGCGCCATCCTGCTGCACCTCGCGACGATGCACGACCCCGACACGGTGCAGGTCGTCATCGCGGCGGACGCGGCGGTGCTCCCGCAGTGGGAGTGGGCGAAGTGGATGCCGCACACGCACTCGCGCACGGTCAGGGACGGACTCGGCGCTGCGCGCATGATCGGCTCTCAGCTGTCGGAGCTCGAGGAGATGCTTCCGGCCGAGGTCAGGGAGCGGTCGCGTTTCGCGCGCGACGGATCCGGTGCCAAGGTGCCGCACATCGTCATCCTGACCGATGGGGTCAGCACCTCCTTCAACGACGCGCTCGTCAGCGGCGACGGCGTGCAGGGTGTGACCGTGATCGACCTCCCCTCGCGGTGGGGCGATCTCGACGATCCGAACGCCCTGCGCATCGCGTTCGAGCCGGGGGACAAGGGTCGCCGAGCCGAGCTGGTCAGCCTGCAGGTTCCCGCGCGTCCGTTCGAAGCCGACTCGATCAGCATCGTCGAGGCCGAGGCGACAGCGCGTCGACTCATCGCCCTCTACGCGGGTGGCACGACCATCGCGAAGAAGAAGAGCGCGACGGATCAGGCGGAGCTCGTCGAGCTGCTCGGCCTTCCCGACGTCCGCGATCTCGATCTCGATGCCGCGTGGGCCCCGCGTCTCGAGCGCGACCGTCTCCG
Source organism: Microbacterium sp. CFBP9023 (assembly GCF_034045055.1). Taxonomy (NCBI): domain Bacteria; kingdom Bacillati; phylum Actinomycetota; class Actinomycetes; order Micrococcales; family Microbacteriaceae; genus Microbacterium; species Microbacterium sp. CFBP9023. Next base: position 37,208 of record NZ_JAXCWI010000004.1, read on the forward strand.
GGTGCCCATCGGGCAGACCGAAGACGGCAGCCCTCTGATCCTCGACATCAAGGAATCGGCCCAGCAGGGCATGGGCCCGCACGGCCTCATCATCGGTGCGACGGGTTCGGGCAAGTCCGAGGTCCTCCGCACGCTCGTGCTCGCGCTGGCGATGACGCATTCTCCCGAGCAGCTCAACTTCGTGCTGGTCGACTTCAAGGGTGGTGCCACCTTCGCCGGTATGGCGGACATGCCCCACGTCTCGGCGATCATCACGAACCTCGGCGAGGAGATCTCGCTCGTCGACCGTATGCAGGATGCGCTGCAAGGCGAGATGGTCCGCCGTCAGGAGCTGCTGCGGGCGACGGGGCCCTTCGCCAACGTCGCAGACTACGAGAAGGCCCGCCGTGGCGGACGCACGGACCTCGCTCCGCTTCCCGCTCTGCTCATCGTCGCCGACGAGTTCTCGGAGCTGCTGTCGGCGAAGCCGGAGTTCGTCGACACGTTCGTCAACATCGGTCGCCTCGGACGTTCGCTCCAGGTGCACCTGCTGCTCTCCTCGCAGCGCCTGGAGGAGGGCAAGCTGCGCGGTCTCGACACGCACCTGTCGTACCGGATCGGCCTCCGCACGTTCTCAGCCGCCGAGTCGCGCACCGTGCTCGGAGTTCCTGACGCGTACCACCTGCCCACTCAGCCCGGTGCCGGAATCCTGAAGTCCGACACCGAGACGATGACGCAGTTCCGCGCAGCCTATGTGTCCGGGCCCCCGCCCCGCCGTCGGCGCCGCGCGACATCGGGCTCTGCGCAGAGCACCGGGTCGACAGCGGTCGAGCTCTTCACCGCAGCACCCGTGTGGCGGGCCGAGACGCCCGTCGACGAGCCTGAGGTCGTCGTCGACGCCGAGCCCGAAGAGAAGCGCAACACGTTCGAGATCGCCGTCGAGACGATGAGTGGCCGAGGACCGGCCGCCCATCAGGTGTGGCTCCCGCCGCTCGAGACGCCCGCGACGCTCGACCAGCTTTTCGGCGACCTCGTCGAAGACCCCGCCCTCGGTCTCATCTCCCCGCGCTGGCGGGGCGCCGGCGCACTCACCGTGCCGCTGGGAATCGTCGACGTGCCGCTCGAACAGCGACGCGAGAACCTCGCGATCTCGCTCGGAGGGGCGGCCGGTCACATGGCGATCGTGGGCGCTCCGCTCAGCGGCAAGAGCACCCTCGCCCGCACCACGTTGGTCGCGCTGGCGCTCACGCACACTCCGCAGGAGGTGCAGTTCTTCGTCATCGACTTCGGCGGCGGCAGCTTCACCGGCCTGCAGCGGTTCACGCACATCAGCGGGGTGGCCACGCGTTCGGAACCCGACATCGTGCGTCGCACGGTGGCCGAGGTCACGGGCCTGCTCAACGCCCGCGAGGTGTACTTCCGTCAGAACGGCATCGACTCGATCGACACCTATCGCCAGCGCCGCGCCCAGGGCCTCGCCGACGACGGCTACGGCGACATCTTCCTCCTGGTCGACGGCTGGGGAACCCTGCGTGCCGAGTTCGAGATGCTCGAACCGCAGATCCAGGCGATCGCCGCGCGCGGTCTCACCTACGGTGTGCACATCGTCATCACGGCGTCGCGCTGGATGGAGGTCCGAGCCAACATCAAGGACCTCATCGGCACCCGCATCGAGCTGCGCCTCGGCGATCCGACCGACTCCGAGGTCAACCGCAAGGCCGCCGAGAACGTCACGTCGATCCCGGGCCGCGGACTCAACGAGAACGGCCTGCAGATGCTGACCGCACTGCCGCGCATCGACGGTGTCGATGACGCCTCCTCGCTGGCCGACGGCATCGATGACCTGGTCACCCGGGTGGCATCAGCGTGGCACGGCCCCGCGGGTCCGAAGCTTCGTCTGCTGCCGTCGCGCATCAGCCACGCCGATCTGCGAGCGGTCGCCGCCGCCGCTTCGACCGACGGCTCGGAACCCCGCGAGATCCTGCTGGGAATCGACGAGGCCAACCTCGCCCCGTTCTCGATCGATCCGCTCGAAGAGCCTCTGCTCTACCTCTACGGCGACGCCGACTCGGGCAAGTCGTCGATGCTCCGTGGTGTCGTGCATGAGATCACGCGTCTCTACGGCCCGACGGAGGCGAAGATCTTCGTCGTCGACTATCGCCGAGCGCTGCTGGGCGAGATACCGCAGGAGTATCTCGGCGCCTACCTCACGTCGCACGAGATGACCGAGGGCGGGATGAGCGAGCTCGCGCAGTTCTTCCAGAGCCGCATCCCCGGCGCCGATGTCACGCCCGACCAGCTGCGCTCCCGGTCGTGGTGGAAGGGCGCCGAAGGTTTCGTGCTGATCGACGACTACGACCTCGTGGCGACGTCGCAGGGCAATCCGGTCGCTGTGCTCGCACCTCTGCTCGCGCAGGCCGCCGACCTCGGGCTCCACGTGATCCTCACGCGTCGCACCGGCGGAGCCAGCCGCGCGGCCTACGATCCGATCATCCAGCGGATGACCGACCTGGGTGCCACCGGCATCCTGCTCTCGGGAAACCCCGAGGAGGGTCAGCTGATCGGCAAGGTCAAGGCGATCCCGGCCATTCCGGGGCGTGCCCAGATCGTCAGCCGAGACCGCGGGCTGGTCGCCGCCCAGCTGCTGTGGGTGCCGCCGAGCTACCAGTAGGACCGAGAGAGAGGCCGTCATGACCTTCGAACCCCTAACGCCGTCTCAGCCGATGGTGCCGCCCGTGCTGTATCTGCCGTTGAGCGTGACGTCGACTCCGGAGGCGCAGCTCGTCGAGATCAGGGAGTTGAAGGACGGGCGGCTCGCTCTCCTTGCATACACGGCGCTCGACCGGCTGCTGACGCTTGCGGGCGAACGGCAGCCGTGGATCCTGGTGCGCACTGAGGACCTCGCGGAGATCAAGCGCGCGCAGCCGTACGACGTCGTGATCTTCGATCTCGATGTGCCCGCGTCGTATCGACGGGACGGGGCGATCGCATGACTCGCATCGCGATGGACCCGGAGGTCATGGCCGTCCACGCGAGCATGCATGAGGAGGCCGTGGAGGCGATCGAAGGCAAGCTCGCCGCCATTCCGACCGCCGTCGACGGTGGCCTCGCTTCCGATGCGGTGGCGGCGATCATGATGCGGGTCGGTGACGGCGTCGACGCGCTGTACCGGATCAACGGCACGCTCGGAGAGATCGTCCGTGCCATCGCACAGGATTCCGCGACGAACGAGCAGGACGTGATCGATCAGCTCACCCCGGTCGCGACGATCGTCGAGGACCTCTGATGACGATCGACACGACCACCCATGGTGACGCCGCCCAGGTGCGGGCGGCTGCGGAGTGGCTCGATCCCGGTCTGAAAGACGCGGCCGACGGGTCGTCCCGCACGACGAGCTTCATCCCGACGGGCGTGCGATCGCACTGGTACGGCGAATCGGCTGACGACTACGTCACCATCCTGTCGCGAACCACGGACGCGGCGGACGAGATCGCAGGGTTGGCGCGCGACGCGGCGGAGAAGCTGCGCTCGTACGCCGGCCAGTTGGAGCGGATGAAGGAGGACTTCGCCGCGCATCGGGAGAAGGCCCGCGGCGAGGGGCTCCCCGTGAACGGAATGGTGATCGGGCGGCCGGTCTCCCTGATTCCCGTGTGTCCTGCGACGCGCGACGATCCGTACTGGGATGAGTGGCAGCAGCACCTCGACCGCATCGACCTGTACAACAAGATCGCCGAGGACGTCGGTTCGTGGTGGGGCGAGCTCGAAGTCTGGATCAGCGAGAATCTCGACGGCTTCCTCGATGGGCTCCCGACGCAGTCCACCGCACAGAAGATCCTCGCCGGGCTCCACGAGGCGGGCGGTGAGGCTCCGAAGATCTACCTCGAAGGGCAGGCGCTCGCGTGGAAGACGACGGCGACCGACCTTGTCTCCCATGCGGAGGATCTCCGCCTCGGGGCCTCCGACTTCGTGCGCGAGCTGCGGTCCGGGAACCCGGCTGTGAAGGCGGCTGCGGAGGCGGCCAACCCCGGCGGAATGCGCTGGGCGGCGGACGAGGCGGAAGACCTCGCTCGGCGACTCTCCCGAGCGGGCAAGGCGCTGCCGGTCGTGGGCTGGGGCATCGACATCTGGAACCTGGGTTCCGACATGTCCACAGGTGACGACCCCTCCTCCACTGCTGTGGAGATCGGCGGCGGTGTCGTCGGCGGCATCGCTGCCACCGCCGGCGTTGCGGCTCTCGCCGCGGCGGGCGTGATCACCCTGCCGGTCTGGGGCACTGCGGTCGTCGTCGGCGGGGCTGCGGTGGCAGTGGGCGCCGGCGCTGTCTGGGCGTACGAGAGCTGGGTGCCGCAGGACGTGCGGGAGTCCATCGATGCAGGGATGGAGAACGCATGGGACGCGACCACGGACTTCGCCGAGGACGCGTGGGAGAACACCACCGATTTCGTCGGCGACGTCGGTGACGGCGTCGGGAAGGCGTGGAAGGGTCTGTTCGGGTGATGGGGCAGGAGAAGACCGCGGAGACCGTCTGGGTTCCCGGCCATGCCGGATGGCAGGGCCAGAAGGGGTCGACGACGGGGCTGGTGGTGCTCGGCGTCGTGCTCACGGCAGCAGTCGTCTTCTATGCGGTCACACTGCTGGCTGACCCCGCCCCGGCCATGAAGGTCCTCGGATCGGGGGTCGTGCTGGCGGTCGGCGTCGCGGCGTGGCTGTTGACCGCTCATCTCCGGATCGAACGGGTGAGGGTCGTACGGGTTGCGGTCGACGGATCGACGGTCGTGTTCGGCGGTGCGGCGGAGGTCGTCTGGCCGCTGCGCGCGTTCGTCGCAGCCGGAGCGCTGCTCCTCGCCGGATGGGCGTGGAGCATCTTCACCGTTCCTGCCGAACGGATGACGATACTGACTCTGCTGGGCGTGCCGGTGATCGGGCTGATCCTGCTCACCGTCGGCGTGCGCTCGTGGTTCCGTCCTCTCGACGGCCATCGCCTCACCCTGCGTCGTGACGGGGTCGAGCTGCGGATTCCACGCAACCGCGTGAATGCGGCCTGGGATGAGATCTCGGCTGCATCATTGGAGGGCGATCGCGTGGTCGTCCGGACGACGACGACGCGACCATCCTCGTGGGCGACGCGCGATCTCGCGAGTGATCCGGTGATCCTCGCGGAACTCGTCTCCTTCTACGGGAAACGCCCCGAGGCCCGCGCCGAGATCGGAGCGGGAACTCTCGCTCGACTTCGCTCGGGAGACTTCTGAGCGCGAGACATGTGAACCCGCGAGCTCAGCGCGTGGCGTCGGCCAGATGACGCGCGTCGTGACTCAGCACCTTGACGATGATGCCGTGGCGACGCAGCTCCTTGGCGGTACGCGCGCCCTCTTCGGAGTCGCGGCCGAGAGCGTTGATGTTCGCCACGACCAGGACGTCACCGGGCTTCAGTGTGCTGATCAATCGCGACAGCCGATCGCTCCAGCTCTCGAGGATGTCGGGAGCGGGGTGCCGGAATCCTTCGATCGGCACCCCGAAACGCGTGAGATCGTCGCGCTGCTCGACCACCGAGGGCATGCCCTCGCGGGAGACCACGAGCCCGACCAGACGTGAACCGTCCGGGCGTGCGAGCCAGAAGTCGCGATTCTGCTGCAGTTCGGTGAAGCACTTGGGGCACTCCGCAGCCGCGTGCGGCAGATGCAGCGGGCTCGTCAGGGCCTCGTCGACGGATGCCGTCGCCTTCATGGGATCGATCGTCTCGCTCATCGCGCACCTCCGGCATCCATTCTGCCCTGCGCGGAGCCGGAGCGGTGACCTTTCAGAGCATCCCGAGGGCTGTGACCGCGTCCCGTTCCTCGACGAGCTCGGCCACCGAGGCGTCGATGCGCGTGCGGGCCCACTCGCTGACCTCGAGCCCCTCGACGATCTGCCATTCTCCGTCGACCGACCGCACGGGGAACGACGAGATCAGGCCGGCGGGCACGCCGTACTCGCCATGCGAGACCACGCCGGCCGAGGTCCAGTCGTCGGTGCCGCGCACCCAGTCGCGCACATGCTCGATCGTGGCGTTCGCGGCGGAGGCGACGGACGATGAGCCGCGCACCTCGATGATCTCGGCACCTCGCTTCGCGACCCGGGGGATGAAGGTCTGCTCGAGCCACGTGGGCACATCGCCGACGATGGCCTCGAGCGCATCCGCGACGGGCCTGCCGCCGACGGTCGCGTGCGAGACGTCGGGGAACTGCGTCGCGGAGTGATTGCCCCAGATCGGCACACGTCGCACGGTGTCGACCGGCACGGCGAGCGTCTGTGCCAGCTGGGCTCTGGCGCGATTCTCGTCGAGCCGGGTGAGCGCCGCGAATCGCTCGGCCGGAACGCCGTCCGCGGAGGCCGACGCGATCAGCGCGTTCGTGTTCGCCGGGTTGCCGACCACCGTGACCCGCACGCCATCCGCGGCATGGGCGGCGATCGCGGCACCCTGGGGGCCGAAGATGCCGGCGTTGGCCGCGAGCAGGTCTCCGCGCTCCATGCCCGGCCCGCGCGGTCTCGCGCCGACGAGCAGAGCGAGATCGCACCCGTCGAAGCCGACGGCCGGGTCGTCCGTGACCTCGACGTGCTCGAGCAGTCCGAAGGCGCCGTCCTGCAGTTCGAGGGCCGCACCCTCGGCGGCGCCGAGTCCCTGAGGGATCTCGAGCAGCCGCAGCCGTACCTTCTCGTCGGGGCCCAGCAGGTCTCCCGCGGCGATCCTGAAGAGCAGTGCGTAGCCGATCTGTCCGCCCGCACCCGTGAGCGTGATGGTGGTCGTCATGCCTCGAGCCTACGACGGTGCGAGCCCGTGGTGCAGAGTACCCTCGTGGCATGACCTTCAACCCTGACGCAGACGTCTCCGGCAACACGGCCCGCCGACGTGGCCGTGGTGCCGTCGTAGCCGGAGCGGGCGGCGTCGGCCTGCTCGGCATCATCGCCCTGATCGCCGGACCCCTGCTCGGCATCGATCTGACCGGCCTCCTGGGCGGCGGCACGACGGGTGGCGGGACGGAGCCGCAGGGTGGCAGTGTGATCGAGAACTGCCAGACCGGCGAGGATGCCAACGAGAACGTCGACTGCCGTGTCGCCGCATCCCAGCTCGCGCTCGACGGCTACTGGGAGGACTACATCGATCCGTATCGGCCGCCGCAGCTGATCGTGGTCGATGGAGCGACCTCGACCGCCTGCGGCACCGCGTCGAACGCGGTCGGTCCCTTCTACTGCCCGCCGGATGAGACGGTCTACATCGACCCCACGTTCTTCGATCTGATGGAGCAGCAGTTCGGAGCATCCGCCGGCAACCTCGCCCAGCTGTACATCGTCGGGCACGAGTGGGGACACCACATCCAGTACATCACCGGCGTCATGGACAGGTACCCGAACAACGGCACGGGGCCGGACAGCAACGGCGTGCGCGTCGAGCTGCAGGCCGACTGCTATGCGGGTGCGTGGATCGGGCAGATGACGAAGGAGAAGGACCCCGACGGGGTTCCCTACCTCCTGCCGCCGACCGAGGCGGAGCTCGAGGACGCCCTTAACGCCGCGAACACCGTCGGCGACGACAACATCCAGCAGCAGTCGTCCGGCACCGTCAATCCCGAGAGCTTCACGCACGGCACGAGTGTGCAGCGCAAGGCCTGGTTCGCCCAGGGATACACCAACGGTCTGGACGTCTGTGAGCAGCCGCTGACCGTGTCCGGCGGAGAGCTGTAGGCAGGCGCGATGGACCTGGACGCGCTGTACCCGCCCATCGAGCCCCATGAGACGGGCGAGCTGCTCGTCGGTGACGGACACCGCATGTACTGGGAGGTCAGCGGGAACCCCGAGGGCAAGCCCGTGGTCTTCCTCCACGGCGGACCGGGCAGTGGCACCTCGCCCTGGCAGCGACGATTCTTCGACCCGGAGGTCTACCGCATCGTGCTGCTCGACCAGAGGGGCTGCGGGCGCAGCACCCCGCACGCGAGTGCGCCGGACGCCGACCTCCGCTTCGTCACCACCGCGCACCTGATCGCCGACATCGAGCTGCTGCGCAAGAACCTCGGCGTCGAGCAGTGGCAGGTGTTCGGGGGATCGTGGGGTAGCGCGCTCGCACTCGCCTATGCGCAGGCTCATCCGGATGCCGTCAGCGAGCTGATCCTGCGAGGCGTCTTCACCCTTCGGCGCGCAGAGCTCGAATGGTTCTACGAGGGCGGGGCCGCCGCGCTGTTCCCCGACCTGTGGGAGGAGTTCATCGCTCCGATTCCGGTGCTCGAGCGCTCGCACATGATCGAGGCCTACCACCGGCGTCTGTTCGACGCCGACCCTGCGGTGCATGGTCCGGCGGCGGTGGCCTGGTCACGGTGGGAGGCGTCGACCGTGACCCTTCGCCCGGACGCCGCGCAGATCGAGGCGATGTCAGACCCGGACACGGCTATCGCCTTCGCCCGGATCGAGAATCACTTCTTCGTGAATCGCGGATGGTGGAGCGAGGGTCAGCTGATCGACGGTGTCGACGGCATCCGCCATATCCCGACGGTCATCGTGCAGGGACGCCACGACGTGTGCACGCCGATGATGACGGCGTGGGATCTGCACGTGGCCTGGCCGGAGGCGGAGTTCGTCGTGGTCGACGACGCGGGTCACTCGGCGACGGAGCCCGGCATCCAGCGAGCGCTGCGTGCAGCGACCGACCGCTTCTCGGCCTGACGGCTCGCGGCCGCAGGGAGTGCGTCAGGCGCGCAGAGCCGCAGTCAGCGTCTTCACCAGCCGGATCAGACCGCCGTCGGCGCGGAATCGCGTGAGCCCTTCGCTGACCGTCGCCCCCGTGCGCGCGGAGACGAACCACGGCGGCTTCGGGAGGATGCTGAGGCGTCCGCCGCCATTCGCCACCGGGAGCGACCGGGGGAAGGGACGGAACGGTCCGCGGATCACCGAGCGCTCGACGCGGTCGAGCAGGAGCGCGTTGTGGACCACTCCGATGCCGCTGCCGACGTCGGCGATCGTGCTGCCGGGGAATGCTCCCCAGGTCATCGTCGGGGTGATGAAGCCGAAGGCGGTCCAGCCGTTGATCGCGATAGACCCGTAGCGCAGGGCGGCGATGGCACGGTCGAATCCGGCGCCGAGGGCCTTCTCGGTCGACGGCTCGATGAGCAGGTTCGCCCCGAGGGTCCCCTGCAGCCGGTCATTCGCATAGGCCACCGCCGAGTCGAGGAACTCCTGACCGGTTCCGGTGAGCGAGACGACGCCCAGCACCGGGGCGAAGTACTCGGTGCTCTGCAGCGCCGTGGCGTCGTCGCCGTCGGAGACCTCGACCAGCACTCTGTCGCCGAGCACGAGGGCATCGGGGTACGCGTCGGTCGCGAGGTGCATCCGCGAGGGGGAGCCCGGGTACCAGATCGGTCGTTCCGGAGCGTTCGCATAGGCGCGGCGGAGGGCCGCCCGGAAGTCATCGGCCTGCGCCCAGTCGGAGGACATGATGACCACCTGCCCGGCGATGCAGTTGTGGCCGCTGTTCTGCAGGCGCATGGTGGCGACGTGCTCGGCCTGGTACGTGAGATCGGCGTCGGTCCACTCGCCCGGCACGATGATGATGGGCGATACTCCGCCGAGCTCGGCGGTGATGGGCTTCTTCAGCAGCGGGCGGTCCTCACGGCGTCGCCGGGTGGCGGCAGCTCCGGTGCCCCACACGATCGTGTCGAAGGTCGCGGCCGATCCGGTGATGTGCACGTGCGCGAGGCCGGAATGGCCGGTGAGGTAGGTGCCGACCTCGGGCCCGCCACGGGTGATGCGCAGCAGTCCTGGGCCGATGAGCGGTGCGAGCGCCCGCTTGTAGACGGGCACCAGCGCATCCTGGGTCGGATTGACCTTGAGCAGCGCCGTGCGATTGTGCGCGAGCAGTTCGTAGAGCACGTCGAGCACGGGGATCGAGGTGATGTTGCCGGCGCCGAGCACGAGCCCCACGCCTCCCGATTCCGAGGGTGTGCGCTGGGCCAGTCCGGCCGCGGCGCGTGCGCCGTTCGGGGTCACCCCGGGTTCGAGCCAGACCTCGCCCGTGTAGCCCGAGAGCAGGAACCGATCGAGGCCCGTGAGAGGGAAGGCATGCACGCGGGTGCGTCCACCGGGGGCGCGGTCGATCGTGATCCCGTCGAGCGGATTGGTGCCGTGCGCGAGGCGCGCGAGGGTCTCGATGTAGGCGTCGAGGGCGCCGAGAACGCTGTAGGGACCGCTGAGCCATTCCTCGCCACGCAGCGGATGCCGGGCGTCGAGGCCCTTCGAGGCGGCTGCGGTGTGCGCCCAGTCCTCAGCAGCGGCGGCGACGCTCGAGCGGACGGCCCGCAGGAGCGTGACCCGCTGAGCCAGCGTCAGCGCTGCCCAGGTTCGGGTGCCGGCGTGCAGGTCCTCGATCGCGGTGTCGAGGCGAGTGCGCTCGGCCTCACCCAGCTCGGGGCTCGCCGTCGAAGCGGCGGGCGTTGTCGCAGAAGTCATCGGCGTCTCCTTCGGACGGGATCCCAGCTTATGTCGCGTACTCCGGTCGGGTGTCGATGTCGGCGCGACGCAGACGGTAGCGGCGGAGCGTCAGCAGGCTCGCTGCCATCAGGAACGAGGGGAGGATGCTGAACGCGAGCACGATGCCCGTGATCGCGGCATCCGGTTGTGAGGCTGTGGCACCTGCGACGCTCGACACGTAGCCCGTCGCGGCGAGGGTGAGGGACACAGCGCTCGCTCCGAGCGCGAACCCGATGGTCTCTCCCGCCGTCCACACTCCCGTGAAGGTGCCCGCCTGCCCGCGCCCGCTGTGCCGCTCATCGTGCGAGATCACGTCGGGGAGCATCGCCATGGGCAGCGACTGCAGTCCGGCGTAGGCGATGCCCGCCACCGCGATCGAGCCGTACATCCATGCTCCCGGCGTCCAGACCGCGACGACGAGCGATGCGGCGGCGGTCAGGAAGACCCCGCTCGCGATCGCGAACGCCCGCTCCTTGCCCAGGCGTCGCGCCACGATCGTCCAGCCGGGCGTCGCCACCAGGGCGGGACCGACGAGTGCCAGGAAGACCAGCGTGACGGCGTCCTCCGAGCGCAGCACCCAAGTGGCCACGTACTGCGCGCCGGCGAGCATCGTGCCGGTGGCGAGCGCCTGCAGGAGGAACGTGCCGAGCAGTGCGCGGAAGGGCTGGCTGCGACGCAACGTGCGCAGGCCCGCAGCGTACTGCTCACGCAGGCCCACGGGGGCGAGGGCCTTCGGTCGGTCAGCCGCGGCCATGCTCCGCGCGGCCGCATCGGCTGTCCGCGATGCGATGAGCATGCCGATGCTGATGACCACACCGGCGACCACGCCCATCAGCAGGTATCCCGTGACGGGGTCGGCGGTCGCCCGTCTCAACTCGGGTCCACCGGCGCCGAAGAGCAGGATGGATGCGGTGAGCACGACCACGCGCCACCCGAGCAGGCGGGTGCGCTCGTCGTACCCCGACGTCAACTCGGCGGGCAGCGCGACGTAGGGCACCTGGAACAGGCTGAATGACGTCGCGGTGGCGAGGAACGCGAGCAGCACGCACACCGCGCCGGCGAGGGGCCCCCACGACGGCGGCACCGCGAAAGTCAACGCGAAGAACACGGGGAGTGTCAGAGCGCCGACGACCATGAGTCCGCGACGCGAACCGGTCTTCGCGTACTGGCGGTCCGAGGCTGCGCCGATCAGGGGGTCGATGATGACGTCCCAGATCTTCGCCGCGGTCACGATGAGACCGGCCGCGAGTGCGGCGACGCCGAGATTGTCGGTCAGGAAGTACGTCAGCACGAGCCCGGGCAGCGTGGCATAGCCGCCTGTGCCGAGCGAGCCGATCGCGTACAGGGCGACCGTGCGAACGGGCAGGCGGACGGACGCCCGTTCGGGCCGAGCCGCGGTGCTCATCGCGCCAGTGTATCGGTGCGCGACGAGGCCGCTTCAGGTCAGATCAGGGAGAGTTCGCGGAGCTTCGACTCGACGTCCGCGTTCGACGGCTCGACGTGGTGCGAGGAGTCGGGGTAGACCACGACGGGGATGTTCGTGCGACCGGAGATCTCCTTCGCGACGTCGGCCGCGGAGGGGTCGGCGACGAGGTCGACATAGGTGTACTCCACGCCGAGGGAGTCGAGCTGCTTCTTGGTGCGGATGCAGTCGCGGCACCAATCGGCACCGAACATCGTGATGGCGGAGTCTGCAGGAGAAGTCATGTATCCAGCGTAGAGCCGCTCGGCTGGGCAGGCGCCGAGACGGCGGATGCGGCGATGCGACTGATCCGCCATTGATAGATAAGGGTACCCTTACCTATACTCGGGCGTATGAACAGCGCATGCGAGCACCTCGAGGATCCGGACTGGGAGAACATCGAGGGAGTCGTGCTGATCGCGGGTGATTCGACCGATGCTGGGGCCATCGCCGCCATCGCCGCTCGCATGCCGTGGGATGCCGAGGGGGTCATCCTCATCGAGGCGGCCGCTCGCATCCAGTTCCGCCACATCGACGTGCCCGAGGGAGTGTCCGTGCGGTGGCTGCTGCGCGGTGACGGTGCCCGTCAGCATGCGAAAGGCGAGCGCCTCGCGAACGCGGTGCACTCCTGGTGCGTCGAGTGGACGTGCGCGGAGCCGGCGCTGCAATGGACGGTCTGGCTCGGTGCGCACACGCCGCCGCACGTCGCACGGATGGCGCGCAGCCTGCTCGGCGTCGCGAACTGACTGACGGCAGGGTCCGGCCCGGGCCCGCCCCGCCGTCAGTCAGGGGCAGTCAGCGCGTCGCGAGCGCAGGAGCGCCGCCGACGGTCGCGCCTGCGCTGATCGCATCGAGCGCACGACGCAGCGACGAGCTCGACGTGTGCGCGGTGTACGGGAAGTACACGACCTCGACGCCGACCTCCCCGAACTCCCTCTCGAGCCGCAGGCCCTTCTCGGTGCCCCGCCAGTCGTCGCCCTTGAAGAAGTGCGTGAACTGCACGTCTCGCCACGAATCCATCTTCGACGGCGTGGTCTCGACGTACACATCATCGACGAACGAGATGTGACGGACGATCTCCGCCCGCTCAACGGTCGGGATGACGGGCTCGATGCCCTTCACCTGCCGCAGCATCTCATCGCTGACGACACCGGCGACGAGAATGTCGCAGTGCTGCTTGGCGTGACGAAGAAGGTTGAGATGCCCGACGTGAAACAGGTCGAAAGCACCCACGGCATAGCCGATGCGCGTCCCCATGATCTCCCCAGATCAGTATTTCCCCAGAGGCGGATCCCCATCCGCCCAGCGACTCCCACAGCCGCATCCCGTCACTCTAGCAGGTCGCGGTTTCCCGACGCATAGGAACACATGGAACTATGGAGTCCGCAGTGATGCCGGCACAGGCGAAGGGGGCGGACAGTGGGGACAGCGGTCACCGTCATCGTGCCGACCTTCAACGAACGCGACAACGTCGCTGAACTGGTGGCCCGCACCGCGCTCGCGCTCGCCGCGTACGATGCCGAGATCCTGTTCGTCGACGACAGCACAGACAGCACGGCCGCCGAGGTCGAGCGGGTGGCAGCCGATGCTCCGCTGCCCGTGCGCGTGATCCACCGGGCCGACAACACCGGCGGGCTCGGGGGAGCGGTCGTCGTCGGGCTGGAGGCCGCACAGCACGATCTCTGCATCGTCATGGACGGCGACCTGCAGCATCCGCCCGAGCTGCTTCCCGTTCTCCTGGGAAGGCACGGCGAAGGCGACGCCGATCTCGTGGCCGCCTCGAGATACATCGGCGGCGGCGACACGAGCGGCTTGGGAACGGCGGTCCGCTTCGGTGTCTCCAGGGCGGCCACCTGGCTGACACGGGCGATGTTCCCGATCCGTCTCGCCCGCAGCACCGATCCGATGACCGGGTTCTTCCTCGTCGACCGGTCGCGTCTGGACCTGGCAGCCCTCAAGCCGCAGGGATTCAAGATCCTCCTCGAGATCCTCGCTCGCACGGACCTCCGCATCGCCGAGGTGCCGATGGAGTTCGGCGAGCGTCGTCACGGGACCTCCAAAGCGAGCCTGCGTCAGGGGGCGACTTTCGTCGCGCACCTGGCCAGACTCCGATTCGGCAAGATGTCGCTCTTCGCGATCATCGGAGTGATCGGCGCGGCCGCGAACCTGGGGATCATGTGGCTGCTCACCGCCGCAGGTGTTCCTTATATATGGGCCGCGATCATCGGCGCCGAGGTCACGATCATCGGCAACTTCCTCCTGCAGGAGCGGTTCGTCTTCGCAGACATGCGCACGGACGCACGCGGACTGGGCGGCCGATTCGCCGCGTCGTTCACCTTCAACAACGTCGAAGCCGCACTGCGGATCCCCGTGATGGCGCTCATGGTCGAGACCTGGCATATCTCCAGCGTGCTCGCGACGGGGCTGTCGCTCATCGTCGCCTTCTTCGCGCGATTCCTCTTCCACTCCCTCGTGGTCTACGCGCCGCAGCGGCGGGCGAAGGAGGCGACGGAGGACGGGGAGCCGAAGCCGGACACGGCGACGCTGCGCATCATACGGGCGATCGATGCCGAGGCGATGAAGCCCGGCGAGCTCTGATCCGTCGCGTCGTCCTACTGGGTCGAGCCGTGGGCGAGGGTGATGGCGCGGCGGAAGGCAGCGAGGTGTTTGTCGCGGGAGACAGACCATTCGCGTGCGGAGAGATCGGGTCGCGATGTGCGTGCCACGGCAGACCGGGACGCGTTGCTCAAGGTCTGTGTGGTCAGAGCGCCGTCGAACACCAGCACCCATCCGGGACCTACCTCTGCGGCCAGCGCCCGGTTGACCTCGTTGTCCGGCACAAGCACGGGGCGGTCTACGGAGAGCGCAGCGAGTGCGGTCCCGCTGTTGTGCATGTGGCGGTACGGCAGGACGATGAGCTCCGCATCGGTCATCGCGCGGACGAGTTCCTCCTCATCGAGGAATCGAGGATCCATTGTCACCCGGGGGTCTCCCGCTGCGGCCTCCTGCAGAGCCTCGACGAGGTCGTCGGTCGAAGGCTTGCCGGCGACATGAAGAGACGCGCTCGGATCGTCGATGCGCCTGAAGGCACTAACCAGGTCCTCGACACCTTTGTAACGACGGATCAGGCCGACGTACCCGATGCGCCCTGGGATCGCCGCGCCGCCGGCAAACGGGGCGAACCAGTCACGATAGTGACCATGCTCGATCGTTGTCCCTGGGATGCCCTCGCGAGGTGGAGTCTGCTCATTCAGCCGGATATCCAACGTCGTCAGGCGATCGATCCGATCCAGGACGCGATGGTCGAAGGCGTTGATATTCGACGGCCGCTCGAGGTTGTGCACCGTGCGGACGAGGGGCACGCGGGTGAGTTGCCAGCGCAGCAGGAGCAGCGAGGTCACCGTGCGTCGCACGGTCCGACCGCGCCAATTGTGGCCACCGACGAGCAGTTCGGGCCAGTGTAGGTGCACGACGTCGTATCGACCAAACAGCGCGGATCGGGGGCTGTACGGGATGACGTCCGCCCGCTCGTTTAGTGAGTTGAACAGCTGCGTGATGTAGGGGTTCGTCGTGCTCTTGGGGCGTCGATACGACGCGAGGATGCGCATCCGACGGCTGTCACGAGGGGACATCGGCGGGAATTTCTGAGACGCGATAGCGCGCCCGTACCACTCCGAGACGAGGCTGGGAAGACGGGAGATCGACCAGCGATCGGTCGGCTTGCCGCCCTCCGCGGCCGCCTCGCGGAGTTTCGCGGCGATGTTGCCCACAACATCGCCTTCAAGCGACGCGACGTGTCCGTTGGTGCCGGCCAACGCTGGCGGACCGCCGAGAGGGAGGCACACCACGGGGCAGCCGATGGTGCTGGCCTCGGCGACGACCCACCCCGCCTGATCGCGCATCGACGGGAAGAGGAAGACCTCTGCGCGAGCGATGGCGTCTAACACCTCGTCGCGTGGCCGATGACCGAGAAAGCGGACGCGGTCGTCGAGGCCGAGACGGTGCACGCGGGCGCGGAGCCGCTTCTCTTCGTAGCCGTCACCGTACAGGTCGAGCGTCCAGTCATCGGTGCGTCCTATCGCATCTATCGCCATCGCCGCACCCTTGAGGGCGATGAGGCGGCCGGCGAAGACCGCCCGCCGCGGTGTGATGTCGTCGGCCCGCGGGGGCAGCTCGTCGAGGGTTGCGTTCGGTTCGACGACGGCGGTCGACAGCCGAGCGAAGTGGTCAGCGCCTTGCTGATTCTGGGCGATCACGAGTGCTGCGTGACGCGCGACCCGATCGCCGACGAAGCGTCGCACGACCGCCGTGAACGATCCGCGCACGACCTCCGTCGCCGTCCCGCGCAATCCCAGCCAGCGGGAGAGCCTCAGCGCGGGGGGAGTGCTCGCACCACCTACCGGACCCCAGACTAGCGGAACGCCGGTGAGCGTCGTGAGACCGCACGGCATCCAGTCGTTCGCAAAGGACACGTGGTGGGCGACATCGAAGCGGATCTCCCGATGCAACCGTTGAGCCGTGCGCCCCAGAGCGCGCTGCCACGCGGCGTAATACCAGTAGAGGTCCCACGAGTGCCGCTTGAACCGCATGACCTTCGGAGACAGGTCGAGGTAGGTCACCTGCAGCCGCTCGGCGAGAGCGGGGTCATCCGCAAAGGCGGTCTCGATGGCGTCGCGGAATCGGTGCCGGGTAATCACCCACACGTCGTGGTCACGGGTCGCAGCGCGAGCGAGCTCCCAGCCGGCGCGGGCCTCAGGCTCGGACACGGGGCCGCAGGCGTAGCCGCCGATGACAACGCGGGGGCGCCGCGGCGCATCCGAACGAACTTCCGAATCCATCCCGCTCCCCTACGTCTGTGCTCTGGGCTCACCGACTCCCCAGGCGTACGAACCTGTTGAATACTAAGTCATACAGGATTGTCTGCGAGAGCCGCTCGCTCGCGCGCGGCACCGGATGGGGAGGAATCGGATGGGGAACGGCGCCGCACGCGACGAAGACGAGGTGTCTCTCGCTCTCTGCATCCCTACCTTTCGGAGGCAACGCGATCTCGCCCGACTCCTCGACGCGCTTCCGGCGGTCGTCGACGTGGCCAGGACGGACGGACGGCTCGGCGAAATCGCGGTGATCGTGGTGGACAACGACTCGACGGCGAGCGCCCAGCAGACGGCGCGATCGTCGACAATGGCTGTGCGCTACGTCGTCGAACCCGAGCGTGGAGTGGTCGCCGTGCGCAATCGCGCGCTCGACGAGGCGAAGGGACACGACATCGTCGTCTTCATCGACGACGATGAGACCCCTGCCGACGCGCACTGGCTCGCCCACCTCCTCGCCGCGCGCAGGGAATTCGACGCGACCGTAGTGGCGGGTCCTGTGCGCACCGTCGCGGAGGAATCGCTCGATCCCTGGATCGTCGCCGGTGGATTCTTCGCAAGGACTCACCGGACCGGCCTCATCACCGGACACCGCATCGCCCGAGCGGCCACGAATAACCTGCTCCTCGATCTCCGGTTCGTCGAAAGAACCGGCATCCGGTTCGATCCGCGGTTCGGTCGCACCGGCGGAGAGGACTCGCTCTTCACCTCGCAGCTCCACGCCGCGGGGGCGCAAATGGTCTGGTGCGCAGAGGCGGTCGTGCTCGACCACCTTCCGGTCGAGCGCCGAACCCGCGCGCACGCGCTCGAACGCGCGCGGGGAATGGCCAACGCGGGGGTGCGGGTGGCGCTCGCGCTGGCAGGCTCCCCTACAGAGAGGGCCGTGGTCAGAGCGAGGGCCATCAGCGCGGGCTCGCTGCGGTGGATCGGGGGAGTCGCGCGCGGCGCCATGGGCGCCGTCACGAGGTCTGATGCACTCGGTGCCACCGGTGCGAGGGAGCGCGCGCGCGGACGGGGCGGATTCTCGGGTGCGTGGAATCGCACTCGAGACCTATACGGTGGGGGCGGGATCCGATAGAGCCGGGGTTCGGCACGGATGCGGAGATCGAGAGATACCGCGGACACAGGGAGCGTGGGGCGGATGCAGTGGCAGACGGTGAGTTATCGCGAGGCTTTCGCGACTCTGAAGTCAGCGCAGAAGGGCCACGCGAGGGGCGCGCCGGCGTACTCCGTGTACGTCAATCGCCGCATCGGCCGCGTCTTCGCCGCCTTCGCGTACATACGTGGGTGGACGCCGAACCGGGTGACCGCAATCAGCGCCGTGCACACGTTCGCCGGGATCGCTTTGATTGTCGCCCTGCCGCCGTCCTGGTGGTCCGGCCTCTTGATCGCGGCACTTCTGCTCTGCGGATACGCGTGGGACTCTGCCGACGGCCAGGTTGCCCGCCTGCGCGGCGGAGGCAGCGCCGCGGGGGAGTGGCTCGACCACTTCGTCGATGCGACCAAGCTCTCCGTGCTCCACCTCGGTGTGCTCGTCGGGCTGTGGATGCACACCCCGCTGCGCGACACCGCCTGGCTGCTTGTGCCGCTCGCGTTCTCGGCGATCTCCACGGTCACGTTCTTCGGCATGCTGTTGAACGATCTGCTCAAGACATCGCGCAACGCGGCATCCACGCACTCGCGCGGCGGAGGCACGCTTCTGCGCTCGACAATTCTGCTGCCCACGGACTTCGGCATCGTTTGTCTGGTGTTCGTGCTCTGGGGCTGGACCACAGGATTCATCGTCGTCTATGCGCTCCTCACCGCAGCCGCCCTGGCGTTTCTCGCCCTTGCCTCCGTCCGCTGGTTTAGAGAGATGAAGACCCTCTGACATGGCCGTGCCCCTGGCGATAGTCGTCGTCAACTACGCCTCATCGGCTCTGTTGGCGCAGAACCTGGCACGCACTGTCGACGACGTGAGGCCGGCGCACGTCATCGTCGTCGACAACATGTCGTCCGCAGCCGAACGAGCCACGGTCCGGGCCCTCGCAGACGCGGCGGGATGGACCGTGGTGGAGACGGAGGCGAACCTCGGCTTCGGGGGCGGGATGAACCTGGGAGCGGCGCGTGCACTGGAGCTGGGTGCCAAGGACCTCCTGCTGCTCAATCCCGACGCCACCATCACCGCGGATGCGGTCCGTGCTCTGCAGGAGCGCGCCGAAGACTCGCGGATGGCTGCGCTCGCACCCCGTGTGCTCGACGGGTCGGGGAAGGTGTGGTTCGACGGAGCGGACCTCTACCTTTCGGACGGGAGGACGATGGGAGTGCGACGTCGCGGCGCGCGCCCCGGTGAACAGCGCTGGGAATGGCTGTCCGGGGCCTGCCTGCTCGTGCCCGACGAGCTCTGGCGCACGACAAAGGGTTTCGACGAGGACTATTTCCTGTACTGGGAGGACGTCGACTACTCGCGTCGGGTCGTCGCCGCTGGCGGAACGCTTCAGGTCGTGGGTGAGGCATCCGCCGTGCACGACGAGGGCGGCACACAGGGCCGAGGGCCGTTGGAGCGCGCGAAGTCCGAAACCTATTACTACTACAACATTCGGAACCGGTTGATGTTCGCGGTCAAGCACCTGGACGACGAGAGCGTGAAGCGGTGGCGGCGTGGTGCCTGGGCGTCGGCCCGGGAGGTTCTCCTCCGTGGCGGTCGCCGCCAGTTCCTTTGGCCGTGGAAACCGCTGCGCGCGGCTTATCGCGGGGTGAGAGACGGACGCCGACTGTCCGTAACGAATCGGCGCAGCCTGCATCCGCTCGGGCCGGAACACGACGGCCGCCGGTACAGTTCGAACAGCGACGTAACCGCGGTGGATGACGGGCAGGGAGAATCGTGACAGACGAAGAAAGTTCCCCGGGGCTGCCCGGGAGCCGTCGTTGGTGGTGGATCGGCGGCGCTGCGGCCCTGGCGATCGTCGTAATTAGCGCCGTCGGCATCGCGAACGGATGGGGCAGTGGGGCGCCCACGACCGAAGGGGACAGCCACCAGAACCCCACGGTGAGCGGATCGCCTTCCCCCGCGCCTTCGGGGTCGCCGTCGCCGGGGGAGTCGCCCACGGCTTCGCCCGAGGAGGAGGGCGACGACGTTCCTCCGGCAGTGGAGCCTCGCGTCACCGCGCCTCCCGTCGGCCTGGACCAGCCTGCGCAGCCCGCGGAGGGGGTGCGCGTCTCGCTCGCTTCCATCATCGCCATTTCGGGACAGGCATCCGTGCCGGGTGAGGTGGAAGGGCCCGCGCTCCAGGTCACAGTCGACGTCGCGAATCTGTCCGACGATGAGGCGCTCACCGACACGATGATCGTCAATGTTTACTACGGCCCCGAGCGCACGCCAGCGAACATCCTCGTCCGCCCGCGGAAGGACCTCCCGCTGCAGATCCCAGCGGGTGAGACGGCGGAAGGGGTATACGCCTTCAGCGTGCCCGAGGCTGCGCGCGGCCAGGTGGTTGTCGAAGTAGATCTTTCCGTCGACCTGCCGGTCGTGCTCTTCGAAGGCGCCGTCGCCTGAACTGCGATCGTTGCCCCGTCGAGGTCTCGGCGAGGCATCGCGCATCCGCCGATATATTTGCCCTTTACAAGAGGATCCCCTGGCCTTAGTATCAAGGAGCTACACCGTTGGGGAACGGTGAGCTTCTTACTGGGGATTGGCCGCTGAGCGGCCTCATGGCAATTGGGGATATGTCCATGCGTGCGAACACGCCGTTCTGGAAATCATTGGCAGCTGTGGTCGTCGCGACCTTCATCGGGACGCTGCTCGCAGTGGTCCCGGTCGCCGCGAACGCCGCCTCATGGGAGGATCAGCTT
This sequence comes from Microbacterium sp. CFBP9023, assembly GCF_034045055.1. Lineage (NCBI taxonomy): Bacteria > Bacillati > Actinomycetota > Actinomycetes > Micrococcales > Microbacteriaceae > Microbacterium > Microbacterium sp. CFBP9023. The sequence goes on from NZ_JAXCWI010000004.1 coordinate 57,842, forward strand.
CCCAGAGAGGACTGGCCGGAGCCCGTGTCCGCCGACGCGCTGCCAACCGTGCAGATCGGCAACGGCGTCATCTGGAGCGTCGAGGTCTCGGGCAACACCGGCTTTGCGGTCGGCGAGTTCACCACGGCGCGGCCCGCAGGCGCGGCCCCCGGTGTCAGTGAGCAGCCCCGCGGCAACTTCCTGGCCTTCAACGTCGCCACGGGCGAGCTGCTCCCCTTCGCGCCCACCTTCAACGCGGCCGTCAAGGACGTGGCCGTCACGCCCGACGGCTCCAAGCTCGTCGTGGTCGGAAACTTCACTCAGGTGAGTGGGCAGACGCGCAACCGCATCGCGGTCTTCGACTTGGCCACCGGTCAACTCGCCCCGCTGTCGAAAACGCCCGATTTGAACGGGCCGGCCTCGTCGGTCGCCTTGACGAATACAATCGCCTACGTCGGTGGGTACTTTAGCGCCGTCAACGGCGAGAGCAGCGCGCGGCTCGGCGCGATCCGACTCACCAACGGCAACATCGTCGCCGGCTTCCGGACTCGCTTCAATGACGCAAACGGAGTTCGCCAGCCAACGATCCCTGACAACCAGGTGCTCGCGCTGACCGTGAACAACGAAGGCACGAAACTCATGGCGGCCGGAAACTTCACGCGAGCCGCCTTCGCGAACGGCGCGGGAGGCACGTCCTACACGACCTCGAACGGGCGTGACGGCAACTCGCAGGGCTACGGCATCGCGATGTTTGACACCGCGGACGGTTCGAAGGCGCTCACCCTCAATGCGAACAGCGCGGTGCGAAACGCTGGCGGCAACGCGTGGATCTTCTCTCTCACGTCCGACAGCGACTACGCGTACGGCACCGGCGGCCACTGGGGCTCTGCTGGCACCATCGAGGGTGCGTTCTCCATCGACTGGGCGAACGGCGACCTCAACTGGATCGAGGACTGCCACGGCGACAGCTATGACATCGCCTCAGTGGGCGAACTCGTCTACACTGCGTCACACAGCCACTACTGCGGTAACTCGGGCGGATTCTCGCAGGTCGACCAGGGTGGCTGGACGTTCTACCACTCCACGGCGTGGAGCAAGGAGATCGCGGGCACCAACACTGCCGACCCGTACGGCTACCCGGACCACCCCGGTACCGCGCACCCGCAGCTGACGTACTGGTTCCCGTACACGCCCTCGGGTACGTACACCGGTAAGAACCAGGCGGTCTGGTCGGTCGACGGCAACGAGCAGTACGTTGTCTACGGCGGCGAGTTCACCTCCGTGAACGGCGGGTCCCAGCAGGGCTTGGTCCGCTACACGGTGAAGTCGAACGCGCCGAACAAGCAGGGCCCCCGCCCGTCACAGGAGCAGGAACGTCAGGCACACGATAACGGCCAGACGTTTAGCGCATGGTGGGCCCCGAAGGTGAACTCCTCAATCCCCGGTGTCCTCCGGGCTTCGTTCCCGACGATTTTCGACCGTGACGACACGGATCTGACGTACCGCCTATACATCGATTCGGAGAACGCGGCAGGGCTCGTGAGGGAGTTCAAACTTGATACCCCGTTCTGGCAGTACCAGAACCTCACCGCCAGCATCACCGGTCTCGCCCCCGGCTCCGCACACCAGCTGCGAAGTGTGGTGAGCGACCCATACGGCAACACGTTCAAGTCCGACTGGGTAGGCGCGACCGTTGCGGCCGGTACCGCCTCGCCGTACCTGCAGAATGTGGCGGGCGATGACATCGCACATCTCTGGCGTCTCGGTGAGGACACCGGCGTCTCTGTTGACCTCGTCGGCGGATCGAATCTGAATCTCGCTGGGCGGATGACGCGCGGCGAGACCGGTGCGATCTCGGGCGACACGGACAAAGCGATCGCCTTCAACACGAGCAATTTCGCCGGCCAGAACAATGGCAACGCATACTCGACGGTGGCGGAACAGGGCTCGAACACGTTCACCGTCGAGGCCTGGTTCCGCACGACGTCGACGAGCGGCGGAAAGATCATCGGCTTCGGCAACTCGCAGACCGGTAACTCGGGTTCGTACGACCGTCAGGTGTACATGAACAACTCGGGCCAGATCTACTTCGGCGTGTATCCGGGTGACACGCGCACCGTCAACACCTCTCAGTCATACCGGGACGGGGAGTGGCACCACGTTGTCGCGAGTCTCGGTTCGGACGGCATGAAGCTCTACGTCGATGGCGATCTGAAGGACCAGCGGGCAGATACGACTTCCGGGCAGTCCTATCAGGGCTACTGGAGGGTCGGAAACGATAACTTGGGTGGATGGCCGGGCGCTCCGTCGAGCGTGCAGTTTGAAGGCTCTCTTGATGAGGTGGCCGTCTACAACGAGGTGCTGTCGGCGGCGCGGGTCTCCTCGCACTACAGCGTGGGTACGACCGGTTCGCTGCCGAACTCTGCTCCGACGGCGGCGATCGATGCACCCGTGGTGACCGGTCTCGACGTAGCGTTCAACGGCGGAGGCACGGACAGCGACGGCACTATCGCGTCGTACAGCTGGGACTTCGGCGACGGCACGTCCGGGACCGGAGCCGCCGTCTCGAAGACGTACACCACCGCCGGAACGTACACAGTGAAGCTCACGGTGACAGACGACGACGGGGCCACGGCGCAGGCCACCTCCGAGGTGACCGTCGCACCCATCCCGAATCAGGCGCCGACGGCGCAGTTCTCGTCGCCCGCGATCGACTCGCTGTCCATCGCGGTAGACGGCAGCACTTCGACGGATCCCGACGGGACGATCGCGGGCTACGCCTGGAACTTCGGTGACGGCGCAACCGCCTCGACGGCGACGGCCGCACACACGTATGCGGCGGCCGGCACCTACACCGTGACCCTGACGGTGACGGACGACGACGGAGCGACGGCGGAGAAGACGGCTCAGGTCACAGTGGCGAAGGCAGTCGTTGGACTCATCGCCTCCGACACCTTCGACCGGACCGTGGCGAACGCCTGGGGCACGGCGGATCTTGGCGGGGCGTGGACGCTTCGCGGAACCGCCAGCCGGTTCTCTGTCACGGGCGGGCTCGGCAAGATCGCTCTTCCCGCATCCGCGGCGAACACCCTGTATGCCGATCTCAATGGAGTCAGCAGCGCGAACACCAGGGTCGACGCTGTGTTCAGCGTGGACTCGTTGGTAGAGGGACAGTACGTCGCGGTCACTGGACGACGGGTTGGCACGACGAACTACATCGCCCGACTGAGGCTGCAGGCGGACGGCGGGGTCAAACTGTATCTCCTCCAGGACGGCGCGACCGCGATCGCTCCGACGCTCCAGGTACCGATCACCATCGTGCCCGGCGAGAAGTATGTCCTGAGCATGGAGGTCACGGGCACTAACCCGACAACCATCAAGGCGAAGGTGTGGAAGCAGTCCGAGGCCGAACCGGCAGCGTGGCAGCGCGAGGGCACCAACGCTCTCGCCGCACTGCAGGTGCCCGGAGCGGTGTCGGTGTTCACCTACCTCCCCAGCACGCCGACCGGCGGTGGAGTATCGTTCGATGCGATCACCGTCAAGGACCCAACCGCAGCGCAGTGACGACCGAAGGGCTCGAGAAGCAGGCCATGCGACCTGTCACACATGTGCAACTGTATGACGTGGCTCGCACGGCCCACTTCGAGCGGATCGTGCGGTCAGATGCAGCGACCATCGTCCTCTATGCTGAACGTCGCTACGACTTCGACTCAGCCCTGGCGGCGCGGGTCGGAGCCCGTCGAGCGGGTGTCATGGGAGCCTTCTGGTTCACCCTGCGTCACGACATAGGAGTGCTCGAAGTGGCCGAGCCGCTCTTGGTGAGAGCGGCGCCACGATCGCTCGCTGCAATCTGGGGAGCCCGGCTTCGGTCCGGTATTCGTCAGACGGAACTCGCCGTAGTCACATACGCGATCGAAAACAAGGACCCACGGGACGGGATTCGGACTCTCCCGCTTCGGGCCCGGCTCAAGCTGCGGGCGCAGCATCTCTTGGTTCGGCCGCTGTGGGCGTCGCTCGATCGTGTGGCCTTCGGAACATCTCAGGCACAGGAGCTCTATTCGCGCCTTCTCGGCGGCCAGCGTGCAGATCAGCGTCTCTTCCCGGCTCTACCGGTGGCCGAGGACGGCGCCGCCGATGTGCAGGTGCGCGAACCGGTGGTGACCTTCCTCGGTGAGTTCTCCGAACGTAAGGGCTTCCCTCACCTGCTCAGGGCGTGGCCGTCGGTTAAGAAGGCGTGCCCGGAGGCACGTTTGGTTCTCATCGGCAAAGGCGAGGGCACCGCCGAGGCAAAGGAGCTGGCCGCTCGTGATCCTGCCGTGCGTGTGGAGATCAATCCGCCGCGAACACTGATCTTCGAGTCGCTGCGTGCGACAAAGGTGTTAGCCCTGCTCTCTCAGCCTCGGCCCCGGTGGCGCGAGCAGGTCGGCCTGCCGATCGTGGAGGCTCTCGGAAGCGGATGCCTCGTGGTCACGTCGTCGGAGTCCGGCCTCGCGCCTTGGCTTGAGGAACACGGACATGAGGTCGTCGAGGAACCGGCCGATGTCGAGCGCTTCAGTGTTGCGCTCATCGCATCGCTGACAAGCGGCCGCACGCCGGCCGAGGTGATCGCGGACCTTCCAACGAAGGATGGACGCGCCGAGGCCGAGCGCTGGATCGTCACCGCGAAGGTGGACGCATGAGCATGTGGCGCAACGTCGGATCTGCTGCGGTCGTGAAGGTCGCGGTCATGGGGATCACCGGCCTTGTCGGGCTCATAACGAGCCGGATGATCATCCAGAACTTCGGAATCGAGGCGTACGCGCAGTATGGTCTGCTGGCGAGTCTCCCGACTCTGCTGCCTTTCGCCGACCTCGGACTGGCCGCAGTCGTCATCAACGCCGTCGCGGCAACAGATGACCCTCGCAGTGATCCGAAGATGCGCCGTGCGCTGCTCAGCACCGTCCGGCTGCTGCTCGTCGCGGCCGCGGTTGTCGTGACCGTCGCCTTCCTGCTCACCCTTCTCGACGCGTGGCCGGTCATCCTCGGAGAGGGACTCATGCCCGAGGGCAACCTCGTGGCGGGCGCTTGCCTCGCGCTCTTCGGCATCAGCCTCCCGCTGACGCTCGGGCCACGCATCCTCATCGGGCTGGGGCGCAACACAACCCAGATTGCTACGCAGGTGATCACCGCTCCGCTCATCTTCGTTCTGATCGGCGCCTGCGTTATCTTCGGAGTGCAGGCCGATCAGTACCTCGCCGTTGCGGCCTACCTTGCTTCCACAGTGGTGGCGATAATCGCACTCGTGATCGCTGCGCGGCTGATATCGCCGCAGATGGGCACCCTCGCCCGGGAGGTGCTGCACGTGCGCAAAGCGCCGGGCGTCTCGGTGATCAACATGGCCTGGCCGATGCTCGTGCAGCTTCTCGCTCTGCCGATCGCGATGCAGACAGGGCGCATCATGGTCAGTCACCTTGGCGGCGTCTCCGAGCTGGCCGAATACAACCTTGGATATCAGATCTTCGGAATCGCGCTGCAGACTATCTCTGCAGCAGGTGTGGCGCTGTGGCCGATATTCGCTCGAGCGCGCGCGGCGGGTCGCGTCGAGAGCCCGTGGGTTCCCACCATCTGGTTCCTCGGCGGAGGTCTCGCGATCGCGGGATCGATGGCCGCGATCTCGCCCTGGTTGGCGTCGACGATCTCCGATGGTGCGCTTGAGCTGACATGGCCGCTGATCATCACCTTCGTCGTATTCGTGACGCTTCAGTCGGCAAAGTACCCGGTCGGAATGTACATGACCGATCTCGCGGGCCTGCGCTTCCAGGTGCTGCCGACGATCATCATGATCCCGATCGCGCTGGGTGGGTCCTGGCTCCTAATCCCGACGCTCGGCGCCGCAGGCAATCTCATTGCAGTCTCGTTTGCGGTGGCTGTGTGCCAGGTCATTCCGAACCTGATTTACGTGCGCTTGGACGTGCGTCGTCGCCGGGCGATAGTCGCTCCGCAGCCGGCTCGGGTCTCGTGAGGCATCCGGCAAACTAGGAGCGACTCAACGTCGAGCAAACCAGCGCGGCTGCTCGTACGCGTATCGCAGCACGCGGTTCCGTGCGGCAGCTCGACTGAGAAGCAGCGACACCGCGATGGCGACCGCCGCGAGCACGGGCGGAAGCACAGCGCCGAGCGCCGCCAGGTCGGGAAGAGGTACTGTGCGTCCGAGCACCCAGACGACCACGAGGATGATTGTCGTGTGTGTGAGGTACACCGGCAGAGTGCGCGTGCCGAGAAATCTTGGTCCCGGCACGCCGGCCAGTACTCGGCTGACCGCAACCCCGGCGAAGACCCCGATCACGCAACACAGGAAATAGTAGCCGGGGAAGGACCGCAGTCCGAGTGCGCTCCCTCCGAGCGCGGCACCAATCCAGAGAACGAAGACAGATGTGAGGGCGACGGGTCGTGTGGAGCTGCTCCAGCGGATGATCCCGTCGCGCAGCAGAATTCCACTCAGGAAGAAGAAGAAGTACTTGGCACTGCCGATCCACCCCACGTTGCCGACCAAGAAGTCGGACAGCGCCACGATCGACAGGAGGCCGGTTGTGACGAGCTGGACGCCGACGGGGAGCCGTCGGATCAGCTTGGCGACCACGAAGAAGACGGCGAGTGCCCAGATGAACCACAGCTCGAATCGCGGCAGCAGTGGAGCCCAGAGCAGGTCCTTGAGCTGCCCGAGGTAGTTGCCCTCTTGGCCCTGGAGGTTCAGGCCCAGCATGAAGGAAAAGGTCGCGATGACGCTCCACACAGCGAATACCCATACAAACAACGAGACCTTGGACACCCACAGGTTGCGCCAACTGGCTCGCATCCATTTGACGGCGAACAGGCCGGACATCGTGAAGAACAGCGGAAGTCGGATCGATGCGACCGTCTCGTTGAAAAAATCCCATCCGGCGATTCCGAAGCCCGCCTCGCCGAGCCAGTTCGTGGAGTGGAACAGGACGACCAGTGCGATCGCCAAGCCGCGGCCGGCATCGACCCAGTCGATCCGTTGCTTCGCGGGGGCGTTCATAAGTCTGCTTTCGGTCGAGGGACGGCTCGGCCCGCGGGCCGCGGCGAGAGGACGTTCAGATCCGCTCGCGGCCGCGCGAAGAGGTAGCAGGCGTATCCGATGGCGAGCGACAGCGTTAGTGGCCAAAGGCGGAGCGCGGAATCGAAAGGACTGAATGGGATGTCCCAGAAGGCCCGGATGACGAGGTACACGAGAAGTGGCGTTAGCGCGCCAGCGACGTATCCGCGCTTGATCGCAGTGATCAGCAGCACGAGAACCGCCAGGATCATCGCTACGCCTGCCAGTCCGAACCATATCCAGAAATCGCCCGCCACCGAGTGGACTTCGATCCCGGTTCCGAACATGAAGCGCTCGACGTATCCGTTGTTCGGATCGTAACCGATACCCGCCATCCCAGACTTCGCGGCCAGGATATCGTCGTACGTCGCCTTGATTCCTGAGCCGAGTCCCCAAGGATACCGCTCGATGAGCGCGACGCTCGCGGCGACCTCAGGGCGCCCGCCGACGACCACGCTGCCACCACGGGCGATCTGCTCCGCTGTGCGTGTCTGAGTAACCTCGCCGAAGTAACCCTCGAGGATAGCTCCTTGGAGAAGCATCGCTATAAGGATGCCCGCGGCGGCGAGAGACAGCACACCCCCCCAACCGCGGGATCGCCGTGAGCCTGCGACGGAGAGACGCTGCCAGATGAGCACCACACCGGTCAGCAGCAGAAAGGCGGAATTTGATCGTGAGTCGTTGAGGAGTCCGATGATCGCGAGTCCACCGATGGCAGCCAGCGTCAGCATCAGTCGATCGGTCAGAGAACACAGTGCGAGGACAAACACCCCTAGCGGCACGGAGAGGGTGAACCGCCAGATGTTCGGGTCGTCGCTCACATTGAGAGGGATCGATGCCGCGAGCCCTGCGGCAAAGGCCACAGAGGTCTTCGCGAGCGAGGTGACCCGGTGGGACCAGACGAGGAAGCCGACAACGGCTGTCAGCTGGAGCAGGGCCACCGTCCGCGATGCGAGATCGTAGCTCAGTTGCGTGTGATCGATCGAGTTCACCATGGTGAGGATGGCGCCGGAAGTCACCGCGAGTATGGACAGAAGGCCGAGCACCCGTGCCCACGGCGTTCTCACCGCAGTGCCGAACCACAGCGGTGCGAGTACGAGAGCGACAGCTCCACCAGCCGTCAGCGAGAACTGTACATCGACGCGCATCGCGATGAGGGCGGTGACACCGAGTGCGATAGCCTGCGCTGCGGGGGAGCGGGCCTCGTTGCGAGGGGCCACTGTGAGCGGGAGTGCGGAGACAGGCGCAGAGGTCATAGACACCACCTCCCACCGCCCCAGCAGTCCCACGCGGCCTGCGTGACTACTGAAGCCTACCAACGGAGGTCGGAAGCACGCAGCGCGGGCATACCAAATTGCGTGTATGCCCGCGCTGCGTCTTGCATTGCTCGCGGTCAGCGCACGATCTGCCCGAGTGGCGCTCCAGTCACCTCGATCTGCGATGCGATAGTCGTCGGCAACGGCGAGGCGATGCTTGAGACAAGGCTGAGCGCAGACGCGGTGAGGGTCTGCGTCCCGGTTAGAGGTGAGGCGCCCTCGATCAGCTTCGACCGCTTGTCGCCGCCGGTGTGTGCCTGGAAGTCCGCGAGCGTCTTGAAGCTGCGGGTTCCGGCGGGTCCGTTCGCCCAGCAAGCGAAGTTCGCGGGCGCCGACGTGGTCGCGCGGTGGTAGAGGTTCGAATCCATCGTGATCTTGAAGTCGTTCCCATACCAGCGCTCGGTGATGTCCTGCGTCAGGATCGGGCACGATCCTGTCCCGTAGGAGATGACATTGTTCTTTACCGTGATGTTCTTGACCACCCACGGGATCCTGGTTGCCAGGGTAGGGTCTGTCTGCCGACGCTCGTCCTGCATGAACCACAGAGATCGGCTGTTGGCGGCGAACGAGTTGTTCCAAACTTGAACACTTCCGGCGTTGTAAATCATCAGCGCCGTGTGACCCGCATTGGTGAAGATGTTGTCAGCGATTAGAGCCTTTTCGCTCGCCTCGTATAGCAGTCCGTAGCGCCCGTTGCCGGAGATCGTGTTGCCGACGATGGTGGCGTTGTAGGCGGACATGTCAAACCAGAGGCCCGAGGACACGTTGTCCGAGAACGAGTTGTTATTGATCACGACATCGCTAGAAGCGGTGATCTTCATTCCTCCGGATACCGGGGCGGGCTTGAAGCGCTCGACGTTGTTGCCGTCGATCTTTGAGTTCTTGAGCGACAGGCGGTCGGCCTTATTCGCACCGATGCCCATGAGGCCGTTCTGAGTGACCGTCAAATTGCGAAACTGATGATCCGCAGCCCAGGCGTACAGGCCGATGCTCGCGTTCTGGGTGATGACCAGGTTCTCGAGGGTGATCCTCGGCATCTCAGCCGTGATCGCGCCCATCTGGCTCACGGTTGTTGCATACCCTCTTACGCCGAGACCGCGCACCGTCGATCCCGCACCGCCGATAGTGAGCGCTTTCTGTAGCGTGCTCGCTTGCACCGTCTTCCCGCTCGGATTCGAACCGAGGATGAGCTTCTTTTGCGCGGTATCTACGTAGAAAGTGCCAGCCTTCACCTGCGACGCGCTGCCCACCTGGCGCTGCGCCACACCGTTGATCCAGACCTGGTCGGGGTAGCCGGCGTAGGGGTTGGTGGAGTCCGTCCAGCGGGAGGTCTCGTCGGAGCCCTTGCTGAACGACACGCGACGGTCGAAGTTGTGGTTCCAACCGTTCACGGCCCAGGTGGAGCCCGACTGCTGCCAGCCGGTGACCTTCGAGGTGCCGTCGAGCCAGACGGCTTCGCCTGGATACGACTGAACCGTGAGTTTCTTGCCGATGGGGATGGTCACGGTCTCGTGATAGGAGCCAGCGCGCAGCACGAGTGTCGCCCCGGCCGGCGCCTTCGAGACTGCATAGGCCAGGCTGCCGTACGGCGACTGGGATGTACCGCTACCTGAGTTCGTGCCCTTGGCGGAGACAAAGAGTGCTCCCGACGGCACGGCGTACTTGGTGGATCCGACGGCGGCCGAGCCGGCCACGCCGGATGGAGCGGGGGTCGTTGCGGGTGCTGTGGGTGCTGTGGGTGCTGTGGGTGCTGTGGGTGCTGTGGGTGCTGTTGGTACCGTGGGCTCGGTGGGCGGCGGAGTCGGCTGCGCCGGGGCTGCGTGACTCGCACTGAAGTCATCCACCATCAGATCGAGGGCCTGAGTGCTCGAGGACAGGTATGCGCCGACTCCTGCAGCGCCAGCCCGGCCGATACGCTCCGGTGAGCGGTCCTTGTGCGTCAGCTGCCAGGCGGGCGCGGTCGTGCCAGCCTTCCAGACGCGCGCGGCGAGGGACACTTCGGCGTCGCCTGTCGCGGAGAACTCGATTGTGAATCGGTCGGCCGCAGTGATGTCGCGCAGCAGTATCGTGTCGGTGACGAGCACGGACTCCCGCGACGTGCTTCCGTCGTAGCGGCTTATCGTCACTGCGACGCGATTGGACGACGTGATTCGTGCTCGGGCCTGGTACGAGTGTCCGTCGGCGGCGCGAAGTACCGCGGACGCCGTCGCACCATTCCCGCTCTTCGGCAGCTCGGATAACCAGAATGAGAACTTAACCGAAGAGTCGAGCTCGAGTGCCGTCGCGAGCGTGTTGACAGCGAAGGTCGAGGGCTTGAGCCGGAAGACGCCTGCGCCAGCCGCCGATGCGAGCACCGGCGGGTTGATACTCGACCAAGCTCCGCCGCTGGGCGCGGTGCCCCAGCCGGCGGCGTTCGTCCGCTCGAAGTGATCTTCGGCGTACGTGCCGGTCTCCGCGCCGGATGCAGCAGCGGGGGCCGCCATTCCGGCGATCATGACGGCGAAGGCCACGGTAGCGATTGTGGGAATTCGGGTAAAGCGTCGGGTGTGGGGTGTCGCATGGGTCGCGAAAGTCATAGATATCCTGAGCAGTTCCGTATCGGGGTCCCCCTGCCATCGCCGAAGGTAGCACCTTCTGCAGGACCGTTGCCTGAATGTAACCTCAGCAGAGCCTGTGCGCAAGCTGGAAGCGACCTTATTCGAGGCAGCGCGCTCGAACACCCCGTCGAGGATGTCAGGCCCCGTGATCGTCCGTTATCTACGTCGCGGTCGACCGATATCTACGGCGCTGCCGACCGCTGTCCGCGGGCGTCCGAGCGCCGTAGCTCCCGACTCCGTATCGGCTCACGCCGCGTCGGGGGACGCGCGTCAGAACAGCGCCGAGCACGTTCAACCCACCGACTGCGGCGGCGTTGACGACCTTCTCCAGGTTGTGCACCCTTGTCTTGTCATAAAGCACCGCCAGAAGCGCGCCATCGGCCTGGTTCCCCAGCCACGTGGCGTCCGTCACGGCGAGTAGGGGCGCGCAGTCGATGAGGATGAAGTCGAACTCGGCGCGAGCCTCTTCTAGTAGGTCGGTCATGCGCTGGCTAGTGAGCAGCTGGCTCGGATTGGGGGCATCCGCGCCGCTAGTCAGGACGCTGAGTCCTTCCGCGCCCCACTCCTGCGCGGCTTCGGCGAGCGTCGCTTCGCCAATCAGCACATTCGTGAGCCCTACGCCGCCGTCAAGCTGGGTGTAGTCGGCGAGCGAGGGGCTCCTGAGGTCGGCATCGATGAGGAGCACGCGTCGCGATGACTCGGCGATCATGACCCCGAGAGCGATCACGAGTGAACTCTTGGCCTCACCCGACGCAGCGGAGGTGATGACAACCGATTTAAGTCCGCCGTCCACCTTCAGGAAATTGAGATTGGCCGCCACGGCCCGCACGGATTCGGCCTCGATGCCTAAGCGGTCTTTCAAGACAGCGGCGGACAGTCGGGTGCCCCGTCGTGTCTCTACGACCTCGCCGAGGACGGGGATGCCGGTAAGCCTCTTTATATCGGCGCGGCTGCGGACTGTCTGCCACGCGAAAGCACGGAGGACGCTGAAGGCGATCCCGACCGCGAGCCCCCCCAAGAATCCGAGTAGGACGTAGTTCCGAGTGCTGGGCGCGAAGGGGAAGCGCGGCTCGTCGGAGTTCTGGATCACCGTGAGTCGGACGGTAGGTTGGCCGTCTGCCTGCGGCGCGACGTCCCTCGACACTACTGTTGCCAGGCTCTCCATCACCGCCTCGGTGATCTTCTCGGCAAGTTGGGCTGAACGACTGGTGGCGCTGACCTCGATGACTACCGAGTTGAGAGGCGACGCCGCCGTAATCGTGGACGCGAGTGCGCGAGGGGTCGTGTCGAGATCGAGTTCGTCGATAACCGGCTGCAGCACGAGCTCGGAGCGAGCTAGAAGCACGTAGGTGGCAACGAGGTTCTGAACGTATGCGCTTCCCTGGACGAGCTCCGACGTGCTGTCGCCGCGATCGCTTGTGACAAGGAGGGCTCCCGTCGATCGGTAGGTGTCGGGAGTGAGCTTCGCCAGGCCGTAGCCGCCCGCGGCGCCCAAGGCCGCCAGGACAACGATGACAAGCCAACTGCGAAGGATGGCTCGCGCGTAGTCACCGATCGTCATGTCCCCTCCAAGCGGGGCAACTAAGATTACCCCTGGTCCCCTGTCGAGAGTCTAGCCGAGTCGGAGTTGTCGCTGTGTCTGAAGGAGTGCGGGGCAGCCTGCTTGTCGTGTGCGCGGCCAATGTCTGCCGCTCACCCTTCGCCGCGTTCCTGCTTGGGCGGGAGCTCCCCGGTGCGGACGTCTCGAGCGCTGGCGTCACCGCGCGTGCTGGTGATCCGCTGTGCCGTTTCACGGAAGAACGGATCGCGGCCTTCGCGGGCAACGCGGATCTCTTGAAGGAGCACGTTGCCACCCGACTCGATGTGAACAGTGTCGACCGGGCTGATTTGATCCTCACCGCATCCGAGGCGGAGCGGTCCGCGGTCGCGATGCTCGCACCAGAGGCGCGGCCGAAGACCTTTACGTTGGTGGAGGCGGCTCACGGAGCACGTTCTGTCTCTCCGCTCGCTGTCGATACGTCATTCGGCGAGCTCGCCGTTCGTATGCACGCGCAGCGCGGACTGGTGGACCTTCCGGAGGCGCGGCGCCGTCACCGGTTTTCGCCGTTGCGCTCGAGCTACGGCATCGCGATCCCTGACGCGCACATCGGCGAAACGCGGAAGCACGACGAGGTCTACCGCGCCGTGACCGAGGCAGTGATGATGTTCGCTGGCGCCTGGGCCGGTGCGCGTCACGTCGAGACCTCCGACTGACAGACTCCGTTCGACGGTGGGGAGTCAGCGGCGGCTGGAGGTGCGCCGTTCGACACCGATGACTGCAGCTGCTATCTCGACACGGTAAGCGTCCGGAGCGTGACGGCGCAGTGCCTCGAGGCGGCTCTCTTCCACTCCCGCAACCACGGCATCCCACTGTGTTGCTAGGTCCTCCAGTGCTGACGCGATGGCGTCGGCGCTGTCTGCGGGGACCAGTCGAGAGGTCGAGTAGCCGCCTGCGGCTTCGCGGAGGCCGCTGCTGTTGCTTGCTACGACGGGACGCCTTGCGAGCACCCCCTCGACCGCGGTGTTCCCGAAGGGCTCGTCGACCCGCGACGGAACGACCAAGACGTCCGCTAAGGCCAGGAACGGCCAGATCTCGCTGTGAAAACCGGCGAACTCGACGTCGAGCCCCGCGGTCGCCGCCTTCGTGCGCAGCTCCCGCTCGTACCATTCGTAGCCGGTGAAGACCGCTCCGAGGAGCGTCAAGGTCACCTTTCGACCGCGCGCACGGAGCAGCGCGGCAGCGTCGACCAGAAGGTCCGGTCCCTTTCGTGGGGACAGCCTGCCGATATAGAGCACACGCAGCGCACCGTCGACGCTCACGCGAGGTGGAGTGGGGTCGGGGGGAGACGTGACGCCGTTGTACACCACGGTCGCTCGCTTCGCGAGAGCCGGCAGCGACGCTCGGATGGTCTCTAGGCTGAATTGGCTGTTGACGAGGGTCCGCGTTGACGCCAGATGCGGAAGGTAGAGCGCGCGGTTAATGAGTCGCTTGCCCGATGCCTCGGCCTCGTGCACGTGGCTCACGGCCTTCGTCCCACGCAGACGAGCAACGACCGGCCATTGCGGGGCGACGATTGTAGATACGTATACGACGTTCGGGCGGAGGCGTCCGATGAGGCGCCAGGCCGCGATGAAGCCCTTGATCGAATCGCGAACGAGAGTTGGGAGTCCACGCGGCGATAGCAGGGTCTTCCGCAGCACGAGCATCGGAATGACGACAACCTCCGCTCCTGCCTTCCGGAGCTCGTCATCGAGGAGGCCGCGGCTCGGCAGCGCCACGACTACGCGACGGTCGGCGGCGAGAAGCGCCCGCGCGCTCTCGAGCAGCATCCGATCGGACCCGAACATCTCGGCACCGGGATGAACCAGCAGGACTGTACGTCGTGTGGGGATCTCGGCGCTCATCGATGAGTCTGCTCGATGCTCGACGGCGATTCCCACTCATCCACCTGACGGCGCGCGTTGCGAGCGAGACGATGGATCGACGTCCCGTCAGCGATCGAGCGGGCCAGGGCCTCGTACGCGTCAGTGACGTCGTCCCACTTGAACGAGGCGCGAGCGCGGTTCCGCGCGGCATCGCCGCGACGGGTGGTTGTCTCAGAGTTCGCTTCGGCCTCCTCGAATGCTCGTGCGGCCTCGGCGGGGGAGGAGAAGAACCAACCCTGGTTGTCCAGCACCTCGCGGTTGAAGCCGACATCAAACGCGATCGTCGCCGTGCCTGCGCCCATGGCCCGCAGGAGTGAAGGATTCGTGCCGCCGACAGAATGACCGTGGTCGTACGTGAGGGCATGGAAGTACAGGGCGTCGAGGAGTTCCTGGTCGTACACGCCGCCGACCAGACGGATGCGGTCGTCGCCGTGAGCTGCCTGCTGGATCTGCTCGGTGTACTCGTTGCTGTACGGGGCTGATCCGACGACGACGAGCGGGAGGGTCGCGTTGCTCCGGCGGAATCCCTCGACGATCTCGAGCACGTGGTTCTCGGGTTCGAAGCGTGCGACGACCAGGTGGTATCCGCCGGGGCGGAGGTCGAGCTCGTCGAGGCGGGCATCGGCTACCGAGTCGAGGATGGGAGCGCCGTAGCGGATCATCTCGGTCGGCACGTCGAACTGATGCGTGTAGTAGTCGGCGATCCCCGGGGCATCCGCGATCAGCGCATCGCTCGTGCGCACGCCGAACTGCTCCGCCCATCGGTAGTACGCCTTGCCGCGCGGGCCCCACTTGGATCGCCGCCACTCGAGGCCGTCCATGTGGAGGGCGGTGGGTACGCGCCGCAGGCGGAACAGGGGGACGAACGGTGAGTTGGCGGCATTGAACACGAACGCCGCGTCGGGACGCCTCCGGAAGATCAAGTGGAGCGCCGAGAAACCGGTGTGGCTCAAAGTCTCGACCTGCTTCACCGGGATGGCGGGAAGGTGGACCACGCGCATTCCGAGGTACTCCTTCTCGCGGCTCTGCGAACCCCGGGTGTACACCACGACGTCGTGACCTCGGTCTGCGAGCCGTCGACCGACCTCTTCGACAGCCGTCTCGAATCCGCCGTAGGCCGCGGGCACCCCCCGTGTCCCCACCATCGCAATGGTGAGGGCATTTCCCTTGATCATGTACTCAGTATGCTCCGCTGGGCTGGACCATGACCTTGGCGGTGCGCCACATGATCTGCAGGTCGTTCATGACCGACCAGTTCTCGACGTACCGCAGGTCGAGGCGAACGCTCTCGTCCCACGAGAGATCGCTGCGCCCGGAGACCTGCCACAGGCCCGTGATGCCCGGCTTGATGTAGAGCCGACGGAACACGGTGCCGTCGTAGGCAGTGACCTCGGTGGGCAGCGGCGGGCGCGGACCCACGACGCTCATGTCGCCGATGAGGACGTTCCAGAACTGCGGCAGCTCGTCGAGAGACAGCTTGCGCAGGATCCTGCCCACCCGCGTGACGCGGGGGTCGTCCTTCATCTTGAACAGCAGGCCCGCACCCTGGTTCTGCTCCTTGAGCGTCGCGAGCTGCTGCTCGGCGTCGGTCTTCATCGAGCGGAACTTCATGATCTTGAAGGTGCGACCGTCGCGACCGACGCGCTCCTGCGAGAAGAACAGCGGTCCGGGCGAGTCCAGCTTGACGAGGAGCGCGAGGATCGGCGTGATGAGCGCGATCGGGACGAGCGCGATGGATGCGACAGCGATGTCGAGTGCGCGCTTCAGCACGTGCTGACCGCCCTCGTATGAGGGGATCTGCACCTGGATGAGCGGAAGGCCTTCGACCGGCGAGAAGGAAATGCGCGGGCCGGCGACATCGGTGAGACGGCTCGAGAGCACGAGCTGAGCGGCGGTGCCCTCGAGCTGCCAGCTGAGGTGCTTCACGAAATCGGGCTCGCCGTCGGGACGGCTCGCGACGATGATCGTGTCGGCACCCAGCTCGGCAGCCACGGTGGAGACGGAGTTGACGTTGCCGAGCACCGGGTACTGCTCGCCGCGGGCTTCGACATCTCGCGCGTTACCGTCGAGCAGCGTCGCGCCCACCACCTGGTACCCGGAGGCGCCGATCGGGTGCAGGGTGCGGATGACGTACTCGACGTCGTCGCGGTTGCCGACGACGAGCGTGCGCGAGGCGAAACGACCTCGCGCACGCTGCGCCGTCAGCCAGTGCCGCCACGCCCAGCGCGTGACGAGCAGCGTGAGGACACCGAGCGGCAGGCCGACGAGCAGCACGAGCTGCATCGTCTGCCAGCCGAGCACGACGCTGAGCATGGCGATGATCCCGAACGCCAAACCACTCGCGTGTGCCACACCGCGGTACTCGGTGGCGCTGGCGCGGAACAGCGCTGCGTCACGGGTGTGCAGCGCGCCGAGCATCAGATACCAGAGCGTGGCCAGCAGAATGCCGTTGCGCAGGGCCTCTTCCCCTGCGACACCGCTCATCACCTGGAGCCCTGCTGTGATTCCGACCGCGAACAGGATGACCCCAGCATCCGTGATCCGCAGTCGCATCCGATAGCGCCGCTCCCACTGCCGGCGTCGCTCCAGCGTCGCGGACACGCGCGGTGTGACCACCGTGCGCGTGACCGACTTCGCGGCTCGCGGAGCAGAGACCGGCGTGAAGACCGAACCCGCGCGAGTGATGCTCACAGCATCCTCGACGGACGTCATGCCGAGGCTCCTTGAGCCGTGAATGTACGCAGAATTCCCCAGTGCGCCATATTTTTCCCCAGATATTCCCCAGACCACGGACCCCACGTCCATGGCATCGTCTGCGTTCCCGACCCCTCGGGTCCTGCTGCATCCGTGATCCCACATCACGGGTTGCGGTCACCGTCCCACACGGTGGTGCTGGCAGCAGGCGCTGCAGACTTCGATCACTCTAGCGGAAGGGAGCGTCGAGCGATAGGTAAATCTGGCGACTGGAGGAATCGATTTTGGTATGCCAAGTCGGAGCCCCGCCCCGATATTCTGACCGCGTGACCACCACTTCAGCGCCTCGATTCCATCTCAGCCGCATGCTGCCGAGGGATCCGGCTCAGCCTCATCGCACGGCCAGCACGCTCGAGCTGTTCTTCGATCTCGTCTTCGTCGTCGCGGTGAGCATCGCCTCCGCCCAGCTGCACCACGCGCTGAGCCACGGCGACTTCGTGCACGGAATCACCTCCTACGCGATGGTGTTCTTCGCGGTCTGGTGGGCGTGGATGAACTTCACCTGGTTCGCCACCTCCTTCGACACAGACGACTGGTTGTATCGCGTCACCACCATCATCCAGATGGGCGGGGTGCTCGTGCTCGCTGCCGGCATCCCTGCGGCGTTCGAGGAGGGGGACTTCACCGTCCCGGTGATCGGCTACATCGTCATGCGTGTGGCCATGATCGCGCAGTGGCTCCGGGCGTCCCGCGGTGCGGGAGATCTCAAGGCCGCCGCGCGTCGGTACGCCATCGGGATCGCCGGTGTGCAGGTGCTCTGGGTGCTCTTCCTGCTCATCCCGTCGGGCCCCCTCCAGCTCGTGGCCTTCGTGATCTTCGCTCTCGTCGAGGTCAGCGTGCCCGTGTTCGCCGAGCACCGCAGACAGACGCCCTGGCATCCGCATCACATCACCGAGCGCTACGGGCTGTTCACCCTGATCGTGCTCGGCGAGAGCCTCCTCGCCTCCGCCAATGCGATCATCGACGCGAAGAACGAACTCGACTCCTTCGTCCCTCTCATCTCGATCTCCGTGCTGACCCTGGTCGTGACCGCGTCTCTCTGGTGGATCTACTTCTGGGCGCCGCACCACAGGGCGATCACGACGTTCGGCCGCTCGCTCCGCTACGGGTACACGCACTATCTCGTCTTCGCCGCGGCCGCCGCCTTCTCGGCGGGCATCGAGGTCGAACTCGACGTCCTGATAGGGGAGAGCCATCTCTCCACCATCCAGGCGTCGTTCACCGTGACCATCCCGATCGCGATCTTCCTGCTCGGCGTCTGGTGGATCGCGATCCGCGAGAACGCCGACAGGGTGGTGAACACCGTCGTGCCGGTCGGTGCGGCTGTCGTCCTCCTCGACGCCGTGCTGCCCATCCCCGTCGCGGTCAGCGCCCTCGTTCTCGTGGTGATCGTGGTCGTCCTCGTCCTCCATCCGCCGGTGCGTCGAGAGCCATAGATTCTGCATAGACGCGGCATAGCTCGCTGATCGGCTCCTCCGTGACCATGGGTACATCGACACCCATCCACATCGAGAGGAGCACGATGATGAGCCGCATTCCCGAACCCGTACAGACCCCTGAGGGCCCGACCTACGAGGGGCGGCTGCTCGACCGTACCGATGAGGAGGTCGTGGATCAGGGCGCCGCCTTCGACATCCGCACCCTGGTGACGCGCCGCGGCATTCTCGGACTCGCCGGACTCGGGGTGGGCGCGATGGTGCTCGCCGCGTGCGCCCCGTCGGGCAGTGGCAGCACGAGCGAGTCGACATCGACGAGCGATACGGGGACGACGTCCGGATCGTCGACCGCGACAGCGGCCGGCGAGATACCCGACGAGACCGCAGGTCCCTACCCCGGAGACGGATCGAACGGACCGGACGTCCTCGAGGATTCGGGCATCGTGCGACAGGACATCACGACGTCGATCGACGGGTCGGCGACAGCCGACGGCATCCCGCTGACCTTCGAGTTCCAGGTGGTCGACCTCGCGAACGGCAGCGTCCCCTTCGAGGGCGTCGCGGTGTACGCATGGCACTGCACAGCTGAGGGGGAGTACTCGATGTACTCGTCGGGGCTCGAGGATGTCACCTACCTCCGAGGAGTGCAGGTGGCGGATGCCGAGGGGAAGGTCTCGTTCACGTCGATCTTCCCCGGCTGCTACTCGGGCCGCTGGCCGCACATCCACTTCGAGGTCTACCCCGACCTCGCCTCGATCACCGACTCGGCCAACGCCATCGCCACGTCCCAGCTGGCACTGCCCGAAGAGGTCTGCGCCACCGTCTACGCCGATTCCCGCTACCCGGGCTCGACGCAGAACCTGTCGCAGACGAGCCTCTCCGGCGACAACGTCTTCGGCGACGACTCCGGCGCCCTTCAGCTGGCCACTGTCACCGGCGGCGGCAGCGGATACACCGCGACGCTCATGGTCGGCGTCGACACGGCCACGACGCCCAGCGCAGGCTCCGCGCCGTCGGGCGGCGCGGGCGGCCCCGGTGGCGGCGAGCCGCCGTCCGACTGAACCCGAACCCCGACAACCCCTCCACGCGAAAGAACAGAGACCATGCTCCAGAACCTCACAGGGTGGCACGCCCTGATCATCCTCGCGATCGTCGTCCTCGTCTTCGGCGCCGCGAAGCTCCCCGCCCTCGCCAAGAGCGTCGGCCAGTCGATGCGCATCCTCAGATCGGAGGTCGCCGAGCCTTCGAACGAGGCACGGGTCGAGCCGACGCCGAGGGGCCGGGACCGTGTCGACGCTCGGGAGTCCGCAGACCTCCCGCAGCCCGTCCTGCGGCCCGCGGAGTAAACCGTGTCCTCGCTCGCCGCTGATGCCGTCGAGGCGAGCACCGCGCCCGCCCTGGCCCGGATGCCGCTGTCCTCGCACCTGCGGGAGGCGCGCACGCGCTCGTTCCGTGCGACGGCGGCGCTCCTGACCGGGGTGGTCGCCGGGTATCTCCTCTCGGACCAGATCCTCGAGGTCGTGCGAGCACCGATCAGTGCGCTCGCCGAATCGCGCGATGCGAGCCTCAACTACGACAGCATCACCGGGGCTTTCGACCTTCGGCTCAAGATCGCGCTCTTCGCCGGTGTCGCGCTGTCGAGTCCCGTCTGGATGCACGAGCTGCTCGCGTTCCTCGCTCCGGGTCTGACCACCAGAGAGAAGAGGTACACGTTCGGCTTCCTGGCGGCATCCGTTCCCCTGTTCGTCGGCGGATGCCTGATGGGCTTCCTTCTCTTCCCCCACATGGTCGAGCTGCTCGCGAGCTTCGCCTCGACCGAGGACAGCACGCTGCTGCAGGCGTCGTACTACGTCGACTTCATCCTCAAGATCGTGCTCGCGACCGGGGTCGCCTTCGTGCTCCCGGTGTTCGTCGTGATGCTCAACCTGCTCGGTGTCGTGTCGGCGGCGGCGATCGCGCGGAGCTGGCGTCTCGTCGTCGTCGCGATCGTCCTCTTCAGTGCGGTCGTGACCCCCGCGGCCGACGTGCTGTCGATGTTCCTGATCGCGATTCCCATGACCCTGCTGTTCCTGATCGCCCTGCTGCTCGCATGGCTGCATGATCGCAGGGTCGGGGAGTCGGCCGTCGGCACAACGGAGGCATGACGATGTTCGGACTCACGATCGAGAAGCTGTTCCTCGTCGCGCTGATCGCAACCGTGATCATCGGTCCTCGGCGACTGCCGGAGTATGCGGGCCGTCTCGGCGCCCTCGTCCGCCGGGTGACGCTCACCGTCGGCGAGGCGGCGCGGCGAGCCGAGCAGGAGGCCGGAGTGGCGAGCATCCGCCAGGAATGGACCGCCGTGGATCCTCGGCAGTACGACCCGAGGCAGATCATCCGCGAGGCGTGGGGTGCGGGGGAGGAGCCGGACGGCTCGAAAGCCGCTGAGGCCCCGCAGCCGGAGCCCGAGGGGCGCTGGATCGTGGCTGGATCGTCCGGTCATCCACGGCGCGTGTGGGAGCCCGCTGAGGCGGAGGCCCGCGTGCGCGGCGCCGACCTGCTAGACTGATGGAGCAACGTGAGTTCTGGCCGCCCTCTAGGCCACCACGGAGCCACTGATCAGGGCCATTACGGACCAAGCGCATCGATGCGCGCGGCATCCGCCTTCGATCTCACATCTTGCGGGTCGCGACAACGCGTGCCCGTCACACAGCAATGAGTATCACCATGAGCACGACCACTTTTCATCCTTCCGATCCGTTGACCTGGAAACAGGCCGACACAGATGTGCACGTCGCGACCCGCGGCGGCGAGTTCGCCGGGTTCGTCGAATTCGACGGCACCGCGCATGTCGCCCGCGACCAGCGCGGTGACGACCTCGGCTCGTTCGAGTCGCTGGATGCCGCCCGTGACGCCCTCGAGAGCGCGAATGCGCCGAGATCTCGCCCGCGCAGCCTCAGCTCTCCCTTTCGCCGCGCCCTCCGCAGCCGACCGCGTCGCGCACGCGCCTGACCGTTCCATGCGGGGGAACTGTGAATCGTCAAGGGATGCTGATGTATTCCCCAAATCGCATGAGGGCAGGGTTAGCCTGAGTTAAGCGTTCGGCGATCTGCCTTGGGCTTCACATCAGCTCAAGGGCTCCGATCGACGGGAGAGCAACATCTCCATTTCACAGGTCGAAAAGACCGACGCAGTTCTCGGACCGGTACGTCAGACGTATTCGGGCAATGCGGACATTCCTCCGATGACCCACGCCTACAAGCAGGTCTCGCAGGTCATCCGCGAAACCGGCCTCCTCCAGCGCGCCGGATGGTTCTACATCTTCGTGGCCGCCGGCATCGCCGTGGCTCTGGGCGGAGTCATCACCGGCTTCATCCTTCTCGGCGACAGCTGGCTCCAGCTCCTGATGGCCGGGGCTCTCGGCATCATCCTCACGCAGGTGGCGTTCCTCGCCCATGAGGCCGCGCATCGTCAGATCCTCTCCACGGGCCCGGCGAACTTCCGCCTCGCCCGCATCCTCGCCGCCGGCGTGGTGGGAATCAGCTATTCCTGGTGGGACTCCAAGCACACCAAGCACCACGGCAACCCGAACCAGGTCGGCAAGGACCCCGACATCGAGGTCGACACGATTTCGTTCCTCGAGACCGACGCCGCGCAGTCCCGCGGTATCGTCCGTCTGATCACGCGCAAGCAGGGGTGGCTGTTCTTCCCGCTGCTGACGCTCGAGGGCCTGAACCTCCACTACCTGGGCGTGAAGCACCTGGTGACCAGCAAGAAGGCCAAGGGCCGCTGGATCGAGCTGGGCCTCATCGCCCTCCGGTTCGCGATCGTCCTCGTGCCTGTGTTCCTGATGCTGCCGCTCGGCATGGCATTCGCCTTCATGGGTGTGCAGCTCGCCGTCTTCGGCGTCTACATGGGCGCGTCCTTCGCGCCGAACCACAAGGGCATGCCGATCATCGATCCCAACGCCCGTCTCGACTTCTTCTCGAAGCAGGTGCGCACCTCTCGCAACATCCGCGGCGGATGGTGGGCCACCTGGCTCATGGGCGGACTCAACTACCAGGTCGAGCACCACCTGTTCCCGAACATGCCCCGCCCGCACCTCTCGAAGGCTCGCGAGGTCGTGCGCGACTACTGCGCCGCCAACAACGTGCCCTACACCGAGACCAGCCTCGGCCGGTCGTACGCGATCGTGATCGAGTACCTCAACCGCGTCGGTCTCGCCGCCGGTGCTGATCCGTTCGACTGCCCCGCAGCGGCCCAGTTCGTCCGGGCGTAAACACTCTCGCGGCATCGCAGCCGACCCGCACATCGAACGGCCCCATCCTTCGGGATGGGGCCGTTCGCATGCCAGACGGTCAGTTCCGCCGGATCCAGCGGAACGTCGCGCGGCTGAGGATGAAGCCGACCACGAGCCATGCGGCGAGGGCGACCGCCACGAGCCCGAGATCCCATGATCCGCTCGGCTCTGCCGAGGAGAACGACTCGGGCAGGATCGCCGCGCGCATACCCTGAGCCATCCACTTGAGGGGAAAGACCGCAGCGACGTTCTGCAGCCATTCCGGCAGCGCGGTGAAGGCGATGTAGACGCCGGAGATGAACTGCAGCAGCAGCACGACCGGGATCACCACGGCGGACGCCGTCTTGCCCGACCGCGGCACGGCAGACAGTGCGATGCCGAGAAGCGTGCACGAGAGCAGGCCGAGCACGAAGACCCAGGCGAAGCGACCCCAGGCCTCAGCATCCGAGGGCAGCTCGACCTGATAGAGGACGACCGCGACGACCAGCAGCAGAGTGATCTGCAGGATCGCGGTGACGAAGACCTCACCGATCTTGCCGATGAAGTACGTCGCCGGTGAGATCGGCGTGCTGCCCAGCCGCTTGAGGGTTCCGTCGCTCTTCTCCACTGCGATCTCGATCGACAGGCCCTGCATCCCGGAGAGGAAGATGCCTCCTGCGACGAGACCGGGAAGGTAGTACGTCGCCATGCTGATCTTGTCGGGCCCTTCGCCGATGTCGCCCGTGAAGATCGTCGCGAAGATGAGGTACATGAGGGTGGGGAACAGGAACGTGAAGAAGACCTGGTCGCTGGCGCGGAAGTACTGACGCAGTTCGAACGGGATGCGGCGGACCCCGAGGCGAACCGTGCGAGCGAGCCCGAAGTT
This sequence comes from Microbacterium sp. CFBP9023, assembly GCF_034045055.1. Taxonomy (NCBI): domain Bacteria; kingdom Bacillati; phylum Actinomycetota; class Actinomycetes; order Micrococcales; family Microbacteriaceae; genus Microbacterium; species Microbacterium sp. CFBP9023. The sequence goes on from NZ_JAXCWI010000004.1 coordinate 81,629, forward strand.
CGGCGTGGCAGTCGTGGTGCTCATGCGGACTCCGCCACATCTGCCCGCAGGGCCTCTGCGGTCGGATCGGAATCGGATGCGGCTCCGTGCTCACGGATGAGGCCGAGGTAGATGTCCTCGAGAGTGGGACGCACGACCTCGAGGCCGTCCGGCTCGCCGCCCGCTCGCTGAAGCTCGGAGACGACCGCACCGGGAGCGGTCGTGCGCTGCTCGTGGCGCACGCCGGCGGCATCCCTCCAGCGCACCATCGGCGTCCTCGCCTCGGGCCCGCCGATCTCGTCGATCTTGCCGATCGCCACGATGCGCCCGTCTGTGATCACCGCCGCGCGATCGCCCAGCCGGGCGGCCTCATCGAGATAGTGAGTGGTCAGCAGGATGCTGGTGCCCTCGGACTTCAGGGTGCGGATGAGCTGCCAGAACTGCTGTCGGGCCTCGGGATCGAAGCCGGTCGTCGGCTCATCGAGGAACAGGAGTTCGGGGCGTCCGATGATCCCGAGGGCGACATCGAGACGGCGCTGCTGACCACCGGACAGCTTGCCCGCTCTGGATCGCTGCTTGTGCTCGAGCCCCACGGCGGCGATCACCTCGTCCACAGGACGAGGGTGGGGGTAATAACCGGCGAACTCGGTGAGCAGCTCCCGCACGGTGAAGTTGCCGGCCTCTCCGGTGGACTGCAGGACGATCCCCAGTCGCGCCTTCCACGCCAGACCGCCGCGCTGGGGATCGACACCGAGCACGCGCACGTCGCCGGACGTGCGGTGACGATAGCCCTCGAGGATCTCGATGGTCGTCGACTTGCCCGCGCCGTTCGGGCCCAGAAGAGCGAAGGTCTCTCCCCGGCGGATGTCGAAGCTGATGCCGTCGACTGCGACGGCACCCCCGTACTCCTTGCGGAGATCCCGCACCTCGATCACGCTGTCTGTCATAGGTACAGCGTGCACGCTGACGGCTCCGAGCGATAGCAGGACGGGTGAACGAAGCGGGGGCGTGGACGGATATCCGCCCACGCCCCCGCTCGGTCAGTCAGGAGAAGTCGCTCAGCGGGAGGCCTTCTGATCGGACTCGACGACCTCGATGGTGATCTTGCCGTCGATCGTCTCGGCGTTCTCGTCGAGGAGCTCGTCCTCCAGCGCCTCGTCACCGCGGAACTCCTCGTCGCCGGTGACCTCGTCGACCGCGTCGTCGGAGTCGTCGATCAGCTCGGCTTCCTCGACCTCGACGGTCTCGGCGTCGGTGTCGTCATCGACCTGCGACGCGGCCGCTGCAGAGCCGACGGATGATGCCTCGTCGCTGAAGATGCCCTCCGGGCGGATCAGCTCGCGCACCTCGGCCATGAAGCTGGCGAGCTGCTGCTGCTGCCAGCGCAGCTGGCGCGCGTGGTCCTCGGCATCCCGCAGCACGGCGGACGTGTGACCCGTCACCGAGTCGACGATCTTCTGCGACTTCACGCGGGCACGGTCCAGGGTGTCGCGGGCGCGCACCTGAGCATCCGCTTCGATGGTCTGCGCCTGCGACCGCATCAGGCGCTCGTAGTCGTCAGCCTTCGCCGAGATGCGCTGCGCGTGATCGAGCGAAGCGGCCACCTGCTCGTTGGCATCGGTGGTGATGCGCTCGGCGTGGGCGACGGCCTGGTTGTGCAGCACCAGGAACTCCTGCTGAGCGTCGTCCTGCCGACGGGTGAGCGTCTCCTCGAACTCGAGGACGCGGGCGTTCATCTCGCGCACCTCGCGCTCGGCCTCGGCGCGCAGCTGGGTGGTCTCGCGGGTGACGAGCGAGCGGAGCGCCGCAGCGCCCTTCTCCGCCTCGGTGCGGATGGCCGTGGCCTCCTGCGTCGCCTGATGCACCCGCTCTGCGGCGTGCGCGGCCTCGCGCTCGAGCGTCGCCTGGTGGGCGGTGTACTCGGTGTCGATCTTCAGGCGCACCTGGTCGGCGTCGTGCTGAGCGTGCGCGATGATGCGGGTGACGTCGGCATCCGCCTCGGCCCGCTGTGCGGTGACCTCTTCGCGCGCGGCCGCCATCAGACGGTCGGCCTGCACGGCGGCGTTCTGGATGAGGACGTTGGCCTGCTCCTCGGCCACCCGGAGGATCGCCTCGAACTGTTCCCGCGACGGTGCCTCCTGGCCATCCGCGCGCGGGGTGTCGACGAGCTCGTTGGTGAGGGTGGCGACCTGCTGCTCGGTCTCGGCAGCCTTCGCCTTGGTGGCGAGGAGCTCCGCCTCGAGCTCTTCGCGGGCGATGCGCTCTTCTTCGCGAAGCGCCTCGACTGCGTCCTCGTGGCGTGCCTCGGTGGCGGCGAGGTCGGCCTTCGCCTGCTTCAGCTGATTGCGCAGAGTGCTGAGGGCCGAGTCGACCTCCGCCTTGTCGTAGCCGCGGAACGAGGCCGTGAAGCCGGACTGCTCGCGCGGCGTCTCTTCGATCAGCTTGTCGAAGAAGTCGGGGGTCCGGTCGTTGTCGGGGGATTCACTCATGGGTCGGCCTTTCCGGCGCAGGTCACAGGGACTGAGAGCTGTGATGAGAAATGGTGCCGTCGCGAGGCCGGCTGTGGGCTGGCCGGTGCGTGATCAGCAGTAACACAGCCTAGTTGCGACGGCTGTGAGATGCACCCGATGTTCCGGTACGCACTGGGCTTCTCTACTCCGCGATCCACGACTCGGTCGCATCGTCGCGCCGGTGCCGCAAGGGCGGCCCGGGCGAGACCTGGACGCCCTCAGCGCGTGCTGCGGCGGAGACGGCGGAGCGCAGGTCTGACCAGAACTCGGAAGTGTTGGGAACGCCCAGATGCTCGCGGATCCTCTCCACCTGCAGACGGGTCCCGTTCTCATCGTCGACCACCCGCACGATCGCGTCATCCGGTTCGACGAATCGGATACCGTAGCCTCCGCTCGCGAGCGGGGTGAACTTGCGTGGCTGCTGACGCACGACCCCGTCGACGATCTCCCTCGCCGTGGCCTCAGACGTCTGCAGCACGAGCGTCGTGCCCAGTTCCTCGAGTATCCCGGTGAGGCGGTCGGCCACGTGACGCTGCCCTGCTCTGCCGCCGGCGGCGCCGGTGGAGCGACGGACCCAGCGGGGCAGGAGGATCGCGAGCACGATGATCGCGCCGATCGCGGCGATGTAGATGAGCGGATTGTCCACGGATACAACCTACGTGCACCTCGTCCCCGAGGCCTTGGAGGAATTTAGCTCCAGTGCTACATTCGGAGCATGACGATCATCCGCGGTGTCCGTGCTCAGCTCCGTCGGCGACTCCTGATCACCTATCGGGTCGAGCCGGAGGTCGCCTCCTCCTTGCTGCCCACGGGATTCCGCCCGCAGATCGTCGACGGGTCTGCGGTGGCCGGCGTGTGCGTGCTGGGGCTGGAGTCGATCCGACCGAGCTGGGCGCGGGGCCGGTGGGGTCTGCGCTCCGAGAACGCCGCCCACCGGGTCGCCGTCGAGTGGGACACCGAGGATGGCGTGCAGAAAGGCGTCTTCATCGTCGGTCGGCACAGCTCGGCGTGGCATCCGGTCATCTTCGGCGGACGGTTGTTCCCGGGGGTGCATCGCCGAGCGAGGTTCGAGATCGAGGAGGGGGATGATCGCTACGCGGTCACAATGGATGCCGGCGAGCACAGTCTCTGCGCGGATGTCGAGGTGGGAGGCGCATGGTCGAGCTCTCTCTTCGCCTCGATCGACGAGGCCTCGGACTTCTATCGCGCCGGTCGGCTCGGCTGGTCGGCGGCGCGGGGAGGGCGCAGCGTCGAATCGGTCGCGCTCACCACCGACGCGTGGAGGGTCGAGAACGCACACCTGCACAGCGTGAGCTCGTCGTTCTTCGACGCTCTTCCCGCCGGCTCAGTGGTGTTCGACAGTGTCGTCGTGATGCGCGATCTTCCGCTGACGCTGTCGGACGTGCGCGAGTCCCGGATCGACGCGGTGCTCAGCCCAGCAGGAACATGATGAGGATCAGCACGGGCAGGCAGCCGAGAGTGGTCAGGAATACGGTGTCGCGCGAGATCGTCTCGCCGATGTCGTAGCGCTGCGAGTAATTGAAGACGTTCTGTGCGGTGGGGAGCGCGGCGAGGATCACGACGATCAGCACCTCGGCCGGCGAGAGCCCGAAGACGAACTCGGCCACCACCCACGCGATCAGCGGCATCGCGAGGAGCTTGAGCGAGGTGGCGAGGATGATGTCCCGCCGGTGGCCGGGAGCCCCGAGCACGCGCTGGCCGTGCAGGGAGATGCCGTAGCTGATCAGCAGAACCGGCACGGCGGCATCGGCGATCAGCTGAGCCGGCTCCATGATGATGGGCGGCACTGTGAGGCCCAGCACCGAGATGAGCGTGCCGAGGAGTGACGCGATGATGATGGGATTCGTCGCCGTGCGCACGAGCGTCTTGCGCAGCGAGACGCGATCGCTCGTGACGGCGTCGAGGATCGTCAGCGAGATCGGGGTGAACACCAGCAACTGCATCAGCACCACCGGTGCGGGGTACGCGGCGCTGCCGAGAAGGTAGAGCGACAACGGGATGCCGATGTTGTTCGAGTTGACCTGCCCCGCCGACAGCGCTCCGATCAGGGTCTCTCCGACCGGACGCTTCCACCAGAGCCGCGCGATGAGTGTGTAGATCCCGATGATCGCGACGGCCGCGATCGCCGACACGGGGAGCAGCGAGGAGAAGAGCATCTTCGCATCGGCGTGGGCGAGCACGGTGAAGAGCAGGAACGGCGACAGCACGAAGAAGATCAGACGCCCGAGCACGTGCCGGGCGTGCGGTCCGAGCAGGTCGATCCGGCCGAGCACATAGCCGAGTGCGATCGCGACTCCCACGACGGCGAATCCGGTGAGCGTCTCGAGCATGGTTCGAGCGTATCCAGCCCGGAAGCACGTCGTCGCCACCGGCACGGTCCGCGCGCGGGAGTCCCGCCGTAGCAGTCGGAGTGGGCCCGCGTCAATGGATGAGCTCCGATCAGCGTCAAGACGGGGTGCGGCCATACGCTGAGAACACGACGAGCAGCATCTGCCGCTTTCCGTCGGTCGAACCAGACGGTGCCCTCGAGTTCTCTCGGTCTTGAGCGCCCACATGGGGGTGGGTGCGCTTGCGGACCTTCTCATCGACTGCTCCGGTCCCCCCGTTCGGGCGCGGGGGACCGGAACCAACTCCCTCGGGAGTGGCCGCTACTTCAGGCGGAGCATCCTCTGCACGGCCTTCACGCCGGCGTTCGCGCTGCGGGCGCGCATCGCGAACTCGAGCTCCTCGAGCGATTCCTTCGTGTCCACCCGGGGCTCGCCGAGGTAAAGGTCGCGGAACACGAGATACCAGAAGTCGCTCAGCATGAGTCGATAGAGATCGTTGAGCGCGCGGTCGGTGAGGAACTCGAAGAGCTCCACATGGGCTTCGATCCATCCCTCGCCCGTCTCGACGGACCGGATGGCGTCGGCGATCAGTTCGCACGCGATGGCGAGATCCGCCTCGGACAGCGCAAGCGCGGCCTCACGGATGATCTCCCCGCCCTGAGAGGCGGCGAACTCGCGGGTGATGCGGGACCGCTCGTCGGTGATGTCGGTGACCATCGAGTAGCGGTTCGCGTGGACCTCCATCAGCCCGGCGCGCGCCAGTCGCTGCACGGCCTCTCGGACGGGGGTGCGGGTGACTCCCAGATCGTCCGCGATCGCCTTGTCGCTCAGTTTCGCGCCAGGCGCGTAGGTGCCGTCGGCGATCGACGTCGCGAGTCGACGAAAGAGCTCTTCAGCTCCGAGGTTCCGCTGCGCCCCAGGCACAACGGGCAGTTCAGGTCCCATATCGGTATATTACGGCGCATAGGTATGGCGCGGCTGTCCGCCGAGCAGATGCGTGTTTGACCTGCGGCCCGTGCACCTGCTCGACGCATCGAGACGGTCGTCCCGAGACGTGTCGTCTCGTGGCTGGTGCGCGTGACGACAAGCACAGAACCAGCAGCCCAGGGGAGCGGAGCAGACACCGACTCTCACCGGAAAAAGCGGAAACCCCCGCCATGTAGAAGCTAGGCGAGGGTTCCTAAGGTGACTGTAATGATCACCCTGTGGCTCCGACGGGCGTCGATCCCGTGACCTC
>NZ_JAXCWI010000005.1:0-573 GCF_034045055.1 Microbacterium sp. CFBP9023
CCGCGTTGCTGTCGTCATCAGCCTGAGCCGACGCTGCAGCGGATGCCGAGGCGTTGGTGTCGACCTCAGCCGACGGGTCGGCCGCAGCCGAGGCATCAGCCGTAGCCGCAGCGTCAGCCGTGGTCGCAGCGGATGCCTCGACCTCTGCCTCAGCGGAAGCATCAGCCGCCGCCGTCGCGGACGCCGTGGCCGACGACGAGGCGTTGGCCGCCGCGGCCGCCGACGCGTTCGGATCGGCATCTGCCGCCGCGGACGCGTCAGCCGCACTCGTCGAGGTCGCATCGTTCTGCGCCGCCGCCTGAGCGGCCGCTGCAGCAGACGCGTCCGCATCCGTCGTGGCCGTGGTCGACGCGTCCGTGGATGCGTCGTCCGTCGCCGCCGCAGACGCGGCCGCATCAGCCGTCACGTCAGCCGCCGCCGAAGCGGAACTCGTCGCATTGGCCAGAGCCGCAGCGACAGCCGCCGCCTGAGCCGCCGCGTTGCTGTCGTCATCAGCCTGAGCCGACGCTGCAGCGGATGCCGAGGCGTTGGTGTCGACCTCAGCCGACGGGTCGGCCGCAGCCGAGGCATCAG
>NZ_JAXCWI010000006.1:0-267 GCF_034045055.1 Microbacterium sp. CFBP9023
CCTGGGTGCCGCTTGCGATTCCGTCGTCTCCGGACGTCTCCGCTCCGGTGCTGCTGCCTCCGGACGGGGTGCCGGTGGTGGTGGTGCCGCCGGTGGATTCGCTGTCTCCGAGGATGGAGATGGCGTTGCCGGTGACGTCGATCGGTGCGGTGACGGGTGCGGTGACCTGCGTGCCGCTTGCGATTCCGTCGTCTCCGGACGTCTCCGCTCCGGTGCTGCTGCCTCCGGACGGGGTGCCGGTGGTGGTGGTGCCGCCGGTGGATTCGG